>OZ245046.1:4800000-6451234 GCA_965224245.1 Candidatus Eiseniibacteriota bacterium
CGTAGTGACGCTCCACCTGGGCGAGGCCCGTGATGCCGGGATAGGCCCGGAGGCGCCGGAGGTAGTCCGGCACGCTTCCCGTCAACTCGGTCACGAAGTGGGGTCGCTCCGGACGCGGACCCACCAGGCGCATTTCTCCGGCGACCACGTTGAACAGCTGTGGAAGCTCGTCCAGCCGCGTGTAGCGCATGAACCGCCCCAGGGTCGTGATTCGCGGATCCCCATCGACGGCCCACACCGGACCCGACAGCTTCTCGGCGTCGGGGACCATCGTGCGGAACTTGCAGATCTCGAACAGCTGACCGGCGGCGTCATGCGATCGGCGCTCCACGCCACCGGGCGGCAGGCCGTCCGGCTCGCGCCGCCGGCGTTCGCATCCGACGCGTGTCTGTCGATAGAGCACGGGAGCCCGCGGCGCCGAGACCTTGAGCGCCAACGCCACCACACTCATCAGGGGAGCGAGGATCGCCAGGAGCACGGCGGCGGCGACGCGCTCGAGAAACCCGACACACATGTGGCGATCCTGCCGCGGCACCGCCGCCGGCTGGGGCGCACCGCTCCCGAGCGGGGGCAGGTGACTCCAGTTCGAGAAGTCGAACCCGTCGATCCGGACTTGCCTTCCTTCATCGTGCAGCTTCGTGTTGCTCATGACGATTCCCGGCGAGTTGTGGTCGTGATGCTGATGGTGTTGCTCCCTGTCGACGCCTCGTCCTCCGCGTCGTCCACGACGAACACCCGGTAGTAGTAGCGCGTCACCGGCTCGAGCTCCTCGTCCCGAAACGCGATGCTCGTCGGGTCGTCCAGCTCGACCACCAGGTCCGAGCTGCTCGACACCGTGGGGATCACGTCGCGACGGAGTCGGTAGAACGCAAAGTCGTGCGCGTCACTGACGCTCCAGCTGATCGTGGCCGCCGTGGAGTCGACGTCGGTCGCCTCGTTCAAGACCACCGCCGGCGGAGACTCGTTGGCGGTCGTGAGCATCACCTCCGCGCTGCGACCGACGAGACCGCCCTCGTCATCGGTATAGATCCGGTAGAAGTAGTCCGTGTTCTCCCGGAGCCCCCCATCGTCCCAGTAGGTCACGTTCACGTCGGTGATGGTGGCCACGAGCACGTCGCCGTCGCTCACGGCGCCGATCTCGTTCCGGTAGAGCCGGTAGGCGGCGAAGTCTGTGGCCTCGACCCGGCTCCACGAGAGACTGATCCGGCTCGTACTCACCTCCGCGCTCGTCGCGAGCGTCGGGGCATCGGGCGGTCGCTCGTTCGGCACGGTCGCCGAGATGGTATTGGAGCCCGTCGAGAGACCGGCGCCGTTCAACACGTAGGCCCGGTACCGGTAGGTATGACCCTCCACGACGTCGGGATCGCTGAACGACTCCGTGGCGATGTCGGTCACCGTGCCGACGCGCTCGTCCGTCGAGTCCACGGTCGCGCTCTCGGAACGGTGAACGTGAAGGGCCGCGAACCGCTCCTCGCGCGAGCGTTCCCATCGCAGCGTGACGCTCGGAGCGTCGGGGGGCGACGCGGAGCGTGCCTCGAGGATGAGGACTGCATCCGGGGGAGCTTGAACCGTGAGGAGCCGGTCCGCGGCGACTGGAGAGGCCGCGTTCCCGACCTCGTCGACGAAGCTGGCCGTGACGGCGGCCTCGGACGAGAACGTGCCGGCGGGCAGGGTCAGCGTGCGCTCGTAGATCCCGTCGTTCGCCACCGTGTCGCCCTCGGTCCCGTCATCGAACAGCGGCACGGCGTCAAACACCCCGTCGACCGTGATCGACGCCGCCCCGGAGGGCTCGCCGGCGTCGACGCGGACGTGAACACGCTCACCCGGCTGCCGGACGTCGGCGCCATCGAAGCTGACCGTTGCGATGACGGCGCGTGTGTCCAGCCGGATCTGGTCCGAGATGGGCAGGCTCACCACGCCATCGGGGAAACGGAATCGCGCGTGGACCGCCTTCATGCCGTCGCCGGCGCTGAGCGTCCACGCGACGGTGCCGGTGCTCGGACGCCACGCGCCGGAGAAGTCGTCCACGTCCTCGCTGAGCTGCACGGCCTCGGCACCCGCGGCGTCGACGAGGACGGACACGGAACGGTTGCGCGTGGCCGGAGCATCGTCGTCGATGATGATGGTGAAGAGCCCGGGCACCGCCTGAATGCGATCGCTGCGAGCCCCTGGGCGGCCGTCGATCATGGCCGCCACCCGATAGGCGTAGACGCGACCGTTCAGCACGCCCCGATCGGTGAAGGCCGTCGCGGACACGGTCGCGATCTGACGCTCGTCCTCCTCGTCCCCTCCGACGAGGGTCTCCCGGAGGACGGAGTACGCGCCGACGTCGGCCGAGGGAGCGCGCCAGGAGAGCCGGACCACGTTGTCGCCGACCTCGACGACGACGGAGTCGGGCGCGTCGAGGCCGCCTCCGACGCCGGGGTCGAGCGGGTTGTCGAAGACGGGATCCTCACGATCCACCGTACAGGCGAGGAACGCGACGCCGACCAGCGCGGCGAGCGTCAGGCGGCGCCTCATCATCGGAAGCTCCAATCGATGCGTGCCCCGATGCCGTCGCCGGCCGGCGCGACCGACAGGGCAGGGCCACTCACCCGCTCGCGCCCGGATCGCCCGCCGATGATGAACGCATCGATCACGTTGAGCGCATGAACGGCGATCGCGGCGCCCACGAACACCCCGCGCTTCAGCTGCTCGTCGTCGACGTCGTCCGCCGTGCGCTCGAGCTCGGCCAGTGCCGTGCTCACCTCCTGTGGACTCGCTGCGCGGTCGTAGCGGGTCTGGGCGGCCGACTGCCTGCGGCGCGCCGCCAGAAAGTCGTCATGCGACTCGATGGCCTGGGCGGCGAGGAACGCGACCGCGAACGTGAACAGCGTACCCCGCTCGTAGCGTCCCGCGTACCGCTGACCGGATCCGGGCACGAGAAGGCTCATGCTCACGAGCCGCGTGCGGTCGGCCCTCGGGATCGCGAGCTGGTACTCGCCGCCGTCCCGGGAAATCAGCCTCGCGCGAGGAGAGAACACCCCGCCCTCCAGGGCCGCCGCCGCCCACGTGGCGCCGAGGTAGATTCCCCACAGCCGCCGGACCTCCTCGTGATCTTCCTTCGAGCTGGCGGCCTCGGTCACGGCCTCGCGTGCGTCGAGGATCGCCGACTCCGTGGCGGCCCGACGGTACGCGCGCATCGCGCGGTCGAGGTCGTCATCGGCGTCCCGGACGTCGGCGTGCGCCTGCGCACCGCGAACGCCCGACACGACGCTGGCGCCGAGGAACGTCAGCCCTCGCCAGCGCTCATCTCTCAGCTGGCGCCACCCGGGGGGATAAAGCAGGGACGTGACCCCGGCACCGCCGTCCGCGCTCACGCCCTGGTCGGACAGGAGAAGGCGCGAACGTCCTTGCGCCAGACCATCGCCGCCGGCGACCACGGTGTACTCGCCCGCCGGAAGATTCGTGATCGAAAGGGGCGCGCGACCTCTCACCGAGATGGGGCCCTCGATCGACACGTACGCGCGCGGCGGATAGGTGTCCAGGAGCCTCTCGCCGGAGCCGGAGGCCGGCAACGCGAGTACCAGGAGCAGAGCGATGGTGCAGCGAATCGCCACGGTTACCCTCGGGTGCGATAGTCGTCGGCGCTGATGTCGTGCTTCTGCATGATCTCGTGCAGGCTCGGGCGCGCCACGTCCAGCAGCCTGGCCGCTTCGGATACGTTCCCCGCCGTGTGTCGCAGCGCTTTCGTGATCATCTCGCGGTCCAGTCGACGACGAGCTTCCCGAAGCGACAGCACGGGGTCCGTGTCCAGTTCGTCCAGGCCCAGGTCGGCGACGTCGACCTTGCTTCCGGATGCCATGACGACGCCCTTCTGCACGGCGTGCTCGAGCTCGCGCACGTTACCCGGCCATGCGTACTGACGGATGGCGGTGCGTGCTCTCGCCGAGAAGCTGAGGCGTCCGCGCTTCAGCTGCTCGCAGAATCGGGACAGGAAGTACTGGGCGAGAAGCAGGATGTCGTTCTGGCGGTCACGAAGTGGCGGCAGCCAGAGCGTGACGACCGAGAGACGGTAGTACAGGTCCGCGCGCAGGCGGCCACTCTCGACCTCCTTCTCCGGGTCGCGATTCGTGGCCGCGATGACCCGGACGTCCAGCGGGATCTCGACGCCGCCGCCCAGTCGCGTGATCTTGTGATCCTGCAGAAACCGGAGCAGCTTCACCTGTAGCAGCGTCGGAAGCTCGGCGACCTCGTCGAGAAACACGATGCCGCCGTCCGCTCGCTCGAGGAGTCCGCGATGGGTTGCGTGTGCCCCGGTGAAGGCGCCCTTCTCGTGCCCGAACAGCTCGCTCTCCAGGAGGTTCTCGGGAATCGCACCGCAGTTGATGCTGACGAAGGGCCGGTCCGACCGCGGGCCGAGTCGCCGGATCTCGCGTACGACGAGCTCCTTGCCCGTCCCGCTCTCGCCGAGAACCAGTCCGCTCACGTCTGCGGTCGCGATCCGACGGATGCTCTCGAAGAGGGCTCTCATCTGCGGACTCGCTCCGATGATCGCGCCGAGACGGTCATTCCCGTCGACCGCCGGGCACTCCTCGGCGTTCTGCCGCTGGAGCCGACCGATGACCCGGAGCCGCCTCAGCATGACGCGGAGCTCGTCCACGTCGACCGGCTTGCCCAGGAAGTCCGCCGCACCGTGATCCACGGCCCGCAGCGCGTTCGCGTCCGTGTCGTTCCCGGTGATCATGAGGATCTTCATGTACGGGTCGATCTGTGTGCATCGCTGGAGGAGTCCGAACCCGAGCTCCGGGTTGCTACCGTCGAGGGCGAGATCCAGCGTGATCAGCTCCGGCCGAAAGTCCTGGATCGTCTGCCAGGCCGATTCGACGTCGCCGGCCGCCTGTACCTCGAACTCGGTTCCCAGGGCGAGTCTCAGCTGGCTCACGAACGAGGGATCGTCGTCGACCACCAGGAGGCGGGCGTGCTTGGTCTCGGTTTCGCTAGGTTTGGATGACACGGACACCCGCGACCTCCCCTCCGGTGCTCTCTGGTACCTGGCTGCGCTCGGGTCGTGACGCGGAGATCGCCGCGGGAAGAACGACCTTGAACTGCGTGCCCGTCCCGAGATGGCTCCGTGCGACGAGCTCCCCGCGGTGGGCCTGAACGATCAGCCGGCTCTGGTAGACCCCGAGTCCGAGGCCGCCGCGCTTGGTCGTCGAGAAGGGGCGAAACAGTCGATCGCGGAGGAACTCCTCGGTCATTCCCTCGCCGGAGTCCTCGACCGAGATCACGACGACGTCGCCGCTCGCGCGCGACTCCTCGGCCGTCTCGATCGTCAGACTCCCTCCGTGGGGCATGGACTCGACGGCGTTGGTCACGAGATTGACGACCACGCGGAGCAGCATGGTCTCGTCGCCGCGGATGTGGTGTGCGGCGTTGCTCCGGCAGGTCACCTCGATCGCCGGGCTCGCGCCCGCCGCCGTCTCTGCCAGGGCGGTCTTCACGAGCTCGTTCGGGTCGAGCAAGGAGTCCCGGCGTTCGGACGACTGGCGCAGCTCCGAGAGGTTGTTCACGAACCGCTGCATCCGCACGGCGACGCGGTCGAGATCCTCGGCACACACCGCGCTGACCTCGGGATCGCCACCCCGCTCCTGGAGGTTCCGCACCGCCATCCGGAGCGGCGCGAGGTGGTTCTTGAGGTCGTGAAGCAGCATGCTGCTCCACTGCGAGATCAGCTCCATCTCGCGGGTCTCCGCGAGCTCCCGAGCCAGATCGCATGCACGAAGCGTCGACGCGATGTGCGCGGCGACGCTCTCGAGCAGGGTCGCGTCCTCGTAGGTGAAGGGATCGTCCGAGCTGGTCCGCGCGATGCCGACCACGCCGAGCAGCTGTCCGCCCTCCAGGAGCGGCACCAGGACCTGGCTCGCGGTACCGTCCAGCCAGTCGTCGTGCTCGGCGTAGATCGGAATGTAGGCGAAGTCGTCCGCGGCTCGATCGAGGATGATCGCGTTCCGGTTGACACTCAGATGGTCGAACAGGGGCGTGTCGGGCCGGAGCGCGAGACCCCGTCCGACGCCCTTGCCGGTCACGGGGCGAACGTCGCCGGCGCCGCGATCGACGAGCGAGATCGTGACGACGTCGGCCAGGAAGACGCTCTCCAGGACCGTGACCGCCCGGTCGAGCACCTCCTGTCGATCCGACGTCGAGGCGAACGACTCGGTGACGAACGACCACTGGCTGCGGTAGTCGTAACGATTCACGTAGAAGTTGCGGTCGATGAACCGGCGGACCAGTCGTTGAAACCGGTGCGAGAAGATCAGGAGCGTACCCGCGAGGAGAATCAGGATTCCCGACGAGATGATCAGGACCTCATCGGGTGACGAGTTCGTCCACACTGCGACCTGGGCGGCGAGGCCGGCCGCGATCACGAAGAGCCCCGCCGCCAGGGCCGTGAACGACGAGTACACGAGCTTGCGCGACACCGGCGCCGCGACGTCCGTGAGGGATCCCCTCATGTATCCGTAGCCGACCAGGATCGAGGTCAGGCTCACCGGCAGGCCGGCCGCGACCATCTTGCCCAGGCCGAGGGACGAGTAGAGCATGCCGCTCACGAGGACGAACGCCGCGTAGCCGGTCGTGAAGAACATGCCGAGCAGCGGCAGATGCATCCGCGTGCGCATCTCGGGTGGCGCGACCCGCAGCGTCTTCTCGAGGTTGTAGCCGATGAACACGAGCCCGCACATGATGTACGTCAGATACGCCTTCCCGATGTAGCCGAGCAGGATGGTCGCGCTCGGCTGGTCGGCGGCGACGCCCGATACGAATCGACGGCTCGACAGACCGCAGAGGAGCGCGACGCCAACGATCGCGAGCAGGAGGATGTTCCGCCGCGAGGCGTGGAGCGAGTCCGCCGGGTTCTCGCGGCCGAACACCAGCGTGAACGCGTACGCGGCCAGGACGACGGGCGTGGCCATCGCCAGAATCCACTTCGCCACCACGGTGTCCGGTTCGCTCGCGTGAAGCAGTGACAGAATGAGCCCCAGGAGAACCGCGGTCGTGATGGAGAGAAGGGCCGTCGTCAACAAAAGCGGCCGCGATCGTCCGCGGATGACCACCGCACCGACGGGGAGCGCCGTCGATACCATGCTGGTGATGAGAAGCGCCTGCTGGATCGTCACGGCATGGCCTCCCCCCGGAGGCGGTCGGCCTCGGAGCTGGCCCAGAGACCGACGTCGGACCGGGGCTCCATCGCGGCGATCCGGTCGAGGATGTCCACCGTGCGGGCCGTGTCCGCGAGCTGGGACATGGCCAGCCGTGCGGCATCCACGAGCACCAGCGCGCCCGTCCGGGTGCTGCCGGCGACCTCGCCCAGCCGCTCCATCTCCGTGACCGCGCCGGCGAAGTCCTCGTTCAGCATGAGCGACTCGGCCAGCTTCCTGCGGGCCAGGAGTGTGCGGTCGCTCGGTGGGAAGCGCTCGATGAAGTCGCGGTACTCGCGTACGGCTCGGGTCAGGGCCTCCTTCATCGCATCGGTCTCGCCGGTGGTGCGGTAACGGAGCGCGATCTCGAGCGGCGCCGTCAGCGCGGCCTCGCTGATCGGGTGCTCCACCGTCAGCTCGCGGTAGGCGGCGAGGGCGTCGGGCCAGCGTCCGTCGATGGAGGCCATGAGCCGGGCCCGTGTCAGCATTGCGCCGGATACGACGTCGTCGGAGCCGATCTCCAGCGCGCGAAGCCGGTCGATGTAGCCGATCGCTTCCTCGATCTCGCCGCGCGTGGCCGCGTTCCCGGCCAGCGTCACGTAGACCTGCGGGATGAACGGCGAGGAGGGATAGTCGTCGATGATGGACTGGAGCAGGGCCCGCACGTCTCGCTGATCGGCGCCCGAACGTGCGTGAAGGTCGGCCCGGCGAAGGCGGAAGCCCTCGGGCGGGAACCTCTCGGACCCGGTATCGCGGGCCCACTCCTCGAGCGTCACGAGCTGCCGCTCGGCCGAGGACCACTCGCGGAGATCCACGCTGATCTCCGCCAGGAGAGTCTGGGCCGAGGCCCCGAGCTCCGTCCTGTCCTCGGTCTCGACGATGGCCTCGTAGTACGCCCTGGCGGCCGCGTAGAGTGACGGGCGTTCGGCCTCGGACGCCTCACCCGCCCGGAGCCGCGCGATCCGGAGATACAGGTCGAGCTCCATGCCGGCCTCGTTCGCGGCGGGCGTGGTCAGGTCGGCTCGGGAGACGACCTCGGAGTAGTACTCCGCGGCCTGGAGCGCGCGTCCTCGCCGCTCCGCGATCGCGCCCTGGGACAGCGCGGCCTGGGCGACGATCGCGTCCATGTCCGCGTAGCGCTCGCGCATCGCTCCCAGCGTCTCCAGGACGGCGGCGGTGTCGCCCAGCGCACTCTGGATCTGAACCGCGCTGAACGCTGCCTGGGCCGTCGCCCGGCGGATCTGACGGCCCACGAGACTCGTGTCACCCTCGACGTGTGCGTATCGAGGCGGGATGGCCTCGTACAGGTCGATCAGTGCGTGCCACTGGTCACGCGTGACCAGATCGGGGCGAACGGCCAGGTTCCGGTACTCGTAGTCGGCCAGCCACACGTCGCGGTCCGCCCGAAAGCGATCCCCGATCCTCGGGTCCACGCACCCGACGACGAGCAGCCCCAAGAGCGCGATCCACCGGGAGTCCCTCATCGCGCGACCTCGATGCGCCACATGAACAGCCGCGTGATGGCGCCGACGGCGAGGAACGTGGCCAGCATCTGCGTGACGAACTGGGCCACGAGCAGTCCAGTGACGACCTCGGGACGGAACCGACTGACGAGGAAGTCGACGCGAAGTCCCGCATACCAGAACGGCAACAGGAGAATCAGCGCGAGCGTCAGCACCAGCATGGTCGGAAGAAACGTCCGGGCCGCGACCCGGAAGGAGTCGCGCACGGCGGGCAGCGCGCGATGGCCCGCGATCAGCATCCATGGAGTGGCGTAGGCAAACGCGCACTGCACGAGGAGGAACAGGACCACTCCACCGCCTCGAACGCCCCAGCGCGCTGCGCGGCTCGCGGCGATCGGATCCGGGGCGAACCGTCCGATGAGCCAATCGAGGGCAAGCACGACCAGTGCGGAGACCGCCGCCACGAGAATCAGACCGGGCGCCCGACGCACGGCTCGCCGCCACGGCTGCGCCGCGTCCCCGCTGACCAGCCCGAAGACGCGAGCGAAGTAGAGCGTTGCCGCACCGATCGCGATCGACTCGACGAGCACCGTGATCACGAGCCCGCCGCGCACCATCATCGTGGGCAGTGCCAGGTAAAAGGCGGGGTATCGGGTCGCGAGGTCGCCGCCGAGGGCCTTCACCAGCGGTGCGGCGATTGGAAGGACCGCCGGTCGATGGAACGACACGATCAGCGCGAGCAGCCCCAGCTGAACGAGGAGCGTCACGAAGAAAGGCACCCAGATCCGGGGCCGGAAGAAGACCTGAAACACCGATGCGTATGAGCGGCCCGACACCGACACCGCTGCGACCAGTCCTGCCATCTGAGCTGTCCACCCTCGCGTCGACCGCCGAGGCGACGCAACTGTTTGGCGTTACACGTTCACGTTCACGTTCACGTCGATCGATGTCGGTATGCGCATGTGGGCGGACAGATTCTGCGGGGCTGCGAGGATTCCGCGGCGCGCGCCCGGCACTGACCCAAACCGTCGTGATGAAGCCCGAGTCCAGGCTGTGTATGGTACCGCTGACGCGGCACTTTGGGGAAGGAAAATGACAGTCTTCCAGGATACACCTCATGATTGGGGCGCCGATGCATGCCCGCGAGGGGTGCGACACCGGGGAGCGGCGAGGCAACCCGTTGTCAGATAGGGGCAATTGAACAACAGGACCTCTTCCGCGGCCGGGTACCGCTCGCGGTCGGTCGGCGCGCGTCGAGAACGGCCCGACCGAGCTGTTGGCATTTCACGACATTATGTGAAAGGAGAGACAACCTGTTGATGTATATGATCTTATGGCTCAAATCGCACCGTGGCGAGTCCCGGTGAAAGCCCGACCTGACACCGGGCCGGTCGCCTGGGCACACGTGCCCCGGGCCGTGTAGCGATCGTTCTAATGCATCTCGTTATCTGGCAATAAAATACGTCGCCGTCGGGGTCGTGGCATCAATCGTGCGAATGGTGTCCAATCGCTGGGTTTGCTCTGAACGGTGCCTTCGGCTGGTTCTTTCGTAAATCTACCCATAGAGACACGAAGTAGCAAAGATTGGTGAATAGATGAACTTTTCCGCTGCATTACCGGCGGCGGCCATCGCGCTGGTGGTGACTCACGGACCCGCGCTGGCAAGCGGCACGCTGACGATTCCAGGCTGGTACGACGGCTACTCCGCGGTGTCCGTCTCGCTCGACGTCGACGGCGCGAGCCACAGCAACGTGTTGCTGGGACCCTTCCGCGCCACGTTCACCCCGACCGGCGGCGTCGCGGAGACCGTCGAGGGCCCCCTCTACTGCCTCGACATCTACCACTCCTTCAGCTGGGGACAGACCTGGGACGTGACCTGCTACACGATCCCACCCGACACGCCGCCGGCGCCGCCGTACAACGTCGAGCACGCGGCGTACATCTACAACAGATTCGGCTACGACTACGGGACGAACGCGAACGCCCGCGCCGTTCAGCTCGCGATGTGGGAGGTCTCCCACGAGGGCGAGACCGGCGGCGTCGCAGACTGGATCGCTCAGTTCGACGCCGGCACGTCGTGGACCACCGGCACGTTCAAGGGTTCGGGCTCGACCTTCGACACGATCGCGACGAGGGCCAACGACTACCTGGCGGACCTCCGCGCACACCTCGCGGCCGTCGAGGGCGGAGGGACCTTCGACCAGGGCCAGGCCGTCGTGTACTACGAGCCCTACGACGGGCAGCCCGGTCAGGGCCAGATGGGACGCGCACGGGTACCCGAGCCCGGGGTTCTGCTGGTCCTCGGAACCACCGCGTCACTCTTCTGTGGCGCGCAGCTGCGCCGCCGGCGGCGGACCGGATAGGCGGCGCGTCACGATCGTTCCTCATCACGGAGCGGGGTCGCACGAGCGGCTCCGCTCTTTGCTCGTCACCACCCATCCGCGCCCGTCGCTCATCGTCACACCCAGCACGTCGGGAGTGCGTCGACTCACCACCTGGACGTGCCCCTCCGTAGCTCGATCCGAGGGCCCTGCGGTATAGTCGCGGACTCCGGCCGCCGATCACCCGTTCCCATCCAGCGGGAAACGACCATGAGAGTGCTGTCCGTGCTCGACACCGAGAACCAGGCACGTGGGATCACCAGGACGTTGCTCTCCGTCACGGCGCTCGTGGCGGTGCTCGTCGCGACGTACCTGCACACGCTCACCGAGTGGGTCCGTGACTGGATCCGGGACGAGAACTACAACCACGGGTTCCTCATCGCGCTCATCTCCGGCTACCTCGTCTGGAGTCAGCGTGCCGGGCTGAGGACGTTGCCCCGGCGCCCTTCCTGGATTGGCGCGATCACGCTGGTCGTGTCCTGCGGCCTGTTTCTCCTGGGAACGGCCGGGGCCGAGGTCTTCACGCAGCGCATGAGCTTTCTCGGCGCTCTCGGCTCACTGGTGCTCCTGCTGGGCGGCTGGCGACACCTCCGGGCAACGGCGTTCCCGATCGCGCTCCTCGTCCTCGCGATCCCGTTGCCGTACGTCCTGTACTACGGCATGACGGCACCGATGCAGGCCTTCGCGGCTCGGTGCGCCCTCCTGGGCCTCGACCTCGTGGGGATCCCGGCGGCGATCCAGGGCAACGTGATCTACCTGAACCAGGCCACGCTCGAGGTCGCGCACGCGTGCTCCGGCATCCGGTCGCTGTACTCGTTTCTGGCCATCGGCGCGCTGGCGGCGCGCTTCACGCCCGCGCCGATCTGGACGCGCGTGCTACTGTTCCTGCTCGCGATCCCGCTCAGCATTCTCGGCAACGCGATTCGCGTGTGGGGCACGGGCATCGGTGTTCACATGTTCGGCCTGGGGGTTGCCGAGGGCGCCGTGCACGAGGTGTTCGGCATCGTCACCATCGTGCTGGGGCTGGGCTTCTTCTTTCTCGTTCGCTTCGCGCTGAGGCAGCGATGGTCATCCGGCTGATCCTCGCGATCGTCCTTCTGGCCGGCTCCGGGATGTACGCCCATCAGCTGCGGGGCGCGCGGACGCCCATCGGTGAGCTGCCCGCGCTGGGAGAGCTCCCGGCCGAGTTCGGATCGTGGTGGAGTGAGGACATCCCCATCAGCGACGTCGAGGTCCGGGTGCTTGCGGCCGACACGCTGATCAACCGTCGCTATCGCGATCCGGCCGGCACCGTGGTCTGGCTGTTCGTGGCGTACTTCAAGGAGCAGTCCGTCAACTCCCAGATTCACTCGCCTCGGAACTGCCTCCCGGGCGCCGGGTGGCGGGTGGAATTCGTGGACACCCGCGACGTGGCCGTGGGTCCGGTGACGGCGCCGGTCACGTGCATGCGCATCGCGAACGACGAGCACCACGAGGACGTCTTCTACTGGTTCCGCACGAGATCGGGGTGGATCGCCGGCGAGTATCGGCTCAAGTGGGATCTGATGATGAACGCCATCGCCCGGCGGCCGACGGACGCGCTGTTCGTACGGGTCATCTCGAGCCGGCCCGAGTCCGCCCTGGCGCTGATGTCCGAGATCCAGCCGCCGCTCGATCGCATCCTGGCCGAGGTGGGCCTGTGACGGCCCCGGAGGCGATTTCACGCGCGGCGCTCTCGGTCGACGTCGAGGACTACTTCCAGGTCGAGGTGATGCGCGAGCTCTGTCCGCGTAGTGCCTGGGATCGGTTCGAGGACCGCACGGTCGCAAACACCGAACGTCTCCTTCGGATCGCCGCCGAGCGAGGCGCACGGGCGACGTTCTTCGTTCTCGGGTGGTGCGCGGAACGACACCCCGACCTCGTGCGACGGATCGCGAGCGAGGGTCACGAGATCGCCTCTCACGGCTACGATCACGAGCTCATCTACAACCAGACTCCGGACGAGTTCCGGGAGGACGTCCGGCGGGCGAAGCGGCTTCTGGAGGATCTCGCCGGCCGCGAGGTCGTCGGATACCGCGCGCCGTCCTACACGATCGTCGAGCGCACGCGGTGGGCGCTGCCCATCCTCGTCGAGGAAGGCTATCGGTACGACAGCAGCATCTTCCCGATTCGACGCCGGCGCTACGGCTGGCCGGACGCGCCGAGCCTCCCCCACCGCATCCAGGTGGCGGACGGGCGGTTCATCGCCGAGTTCCCGATGCCCACCCTGCGGGTGGGTCCGATCCGGCTGCCGACGACCGGAGGGGCATATCTCCGACTCCTGCCGTTCTCGTTTCAGAAGTGGTGGGTACGCGATGCCGTGAAGAGGGCGAGGCCGTTCGTGATGAACATCCATCCCTGGGAGATCGATCCCGGGCAGCCACGACTCCCGGTGGGGCGTCGTATCCGGGTGACGCACTACCACGGACAGGCCCATGCGGCGCGAAGGCTCTCTGCGCTGCTGGCGCTGGGGGCCTATCGCTCCGTCGCGGACGTCCTCCAGGCCATGGGCCTCATGGAGGGCACGGGCGATTCCCGGACCCCCGACTCCACCGACTTCTCGGCGGGCCGGGACGGCGTCGCACGCTGACCCGACCGTCACCGGCGGGCATGAAGAAGCCCCCTCATCCCACCGGATGAGGGGGCCGCCATCGGATCGAACGAGACGCTACCGCGGCGATCGCTACGCGATGGGCGTCCTCCGGAACCGCGCCAGGCCCGCGCCGATGCCGAAGAGGCCGAGCACGAGCATCGTGGCCGGCTCGGGGATCGCGCGCATGCCGTCGGTCGCGTATCCGGTCACGCCGGTGTTCGTGCCGTCCTCGTTCGCGACGAAGATGTGGGCCGCCACGTACTGATCCTTATCGTTCAGGGCCAGGATGTCGGCGTCCGAGGACCAGGCGCCGGAGGTCCGGGTCAGGTTGAACGTGATGTCGGCGACGCAGTACGAGAAGCCATCGAAGTTGTTCCACCGCGTGTTGAACGTGCCCCAGCCGTCGACGACCCCGGATCCACCGGACACCGGATAGCCGGCTGCGAGGGACGCCCACGGGGCGGCCGTGGCGGTCGACAGCGCCGAGCTCACGTTCCCCGCGTCGGCGAGGTTGTAGGCGACCATCGAGCCGTCCCCGAAGCCGTACCGGAAGCCGCCGATCGGCCCCAGGTTGGAGATGAATCGGATGGTTGCCGTCGTCGGGCTCAGATACGTCACCTCGACGCTGCCGAACGGCGCCGGCTTGTCGGCTATCGACGTATTGCCCAGTCCCAGCTCGAGCGTGAGAGCCGATGCGGGTCCACTGACGCCCGCCAGCAGGACGGCTCCCAGCAACGCAGCCACCGTTGTCTTGATCCGTGTCACGTCGGGTCTCCCTTCACAGAACCAAGATGCCGGCACAGCGCGTCGTCTTCGTGCCGACCCTCTTTGGTGATCAGCTGTCTCTCGTTTCAGCCATCTCTCTTCAGCAAGCTTCGTTCCATCTCGGCCGCCGGGATGCCGGGATCGGACGGGGAATCTGTCAAGTCATTCAAGGGAGACTACATAGAGCGGCAGCCGCGCCGCCGAGTCACGCACGACGGCGGACCCGTGGGCGCCGACCGGCGGTCGGCTCGGGTGCGTGGTGTCTGCTCCACCCGATGGTTCTCGTTCCCCTGGACTTCGGCCGGGACAGGCCCGCCCGCAACACATTTCAGAAAATGAAGTTAGATCGATGGAGGCCCCGCGCCGCATCGTGTCAGGCGAGGCTGACACCCCGCCGGGTGGCGTCGCGGTCGTGGTCGACGCGCCCCCGCGCGCGACAAACGACCGGGGCGGTCGCCGGTCGCTCGAGGTCCGCGGCGCGACCTTTGTTCCCCCGTCACGACATCTCGTACACTCACCCTTGCGAACGTCGGGTCGAAACGCTCTCCATTCCGCATCACGACAAAGGAATGCAATCCATGTTCCGTCACCTCGCCGGCTCGTTCCTGGGCCTGATCGTCGTTCTGGCCGCCCTCTGGGCCCTCGGACACCGTGCTGATCTCCTCGGCCCGACCGGCGAGCCCGCGGGCACCCTTGCCGAGGCGAAGACCTGGCGCACCTGGCGGCCCGGCGAGCGTCTCTCCCGGGAGCCCGCCGGGAAGATCCCCGGCGACTGGTTCACCGCGCAGCGCGCCTATCCCGCCACCGACCTGCCGGCGGCCACGGTTCGTGCCGCAATGCGCGACGCGCTCACGTTCGATGCGCTCCACCGCGCCGGCGGAGCCGGCGTGTGGACACCGGCCGGGCCCACCAACGTCGGCGGACGGATCACCGACGTCGAGGCCGACCCTGCCGACCCCAGCACGATCTACGCGGGAAGCGCGGCCGGCGGCGTGTTCAAGTCCACGGACGGAGGGGTGGACTGGACCGCGATCTTCGACGACCAGCCCTTCGGGGCGATCGGCGCCATCGCTCTCGATCCGAGCGACGCGAGCACGATCTACGTGGGCACCGGCGAGGCCAACGCGGCCGGCGACACGTACTCGGGGGACGGCGTCTACAAGTCCACCGACGCCGGCACCTCCTGGCAGCACATCGGCCTCGAGGCCACGGCGAAGATCGCAGACATCGAGATCGATCCCACCGACCCCCAGCGCGTCTTCGTGGCGGCGATGGGCCGGCTCTTCTCGACGAACGTCGAGCGCGGGCTGTACCGTTCCGAGGACGGCGGCGCCTCGTGGACGAACGTTCTCTTCGTCGACGACTCGACCGGCGTGGTGGACGTCGCCATCCATCCCACCGACCCGGACGTCGTCTACGCCGCCTCGTGGACGCGCATCCGCAAGCCGCAGTACCGGCTGTCGGGCGGACTGGGCAGCGGCATCCACAAGTCGACCGACGGCGGCGACACGTGGACGCGCCTGGGCGCGGCCGAGGGCCTGCCCGCGCAATCCAGCACGATCGGCCGGATCGGTCTGGCGATCGCCGAGTCCTCGCCGAGCACGGTCTACGCGTACTACTGCGACCACCCCGGGTACTTCCTCGGCGTCTACAAGACGACGAACGGCGGCGCGAGCTGGTCGCGCGTGAACGACGGCGCGATCGACGACGTGACGTCGTCCTTCGGCTGGTACTTCGGTCAGATCCGCGTCGCGCCGAGCGACGCCGATCGGGTCTGGGTGCTGGGCGTTCCGCTCTACCACTCCAGCAACGGCGGCGGATCGTGGGACGATCTCGATTCGGGCGTCCACGTGGATCATCACGCGCTCTGGATCAACCCCACCAACCCGAACCAGATCTACTCCGGCAACGACGGGGGCTTCTATCGCACCACGAACGGCGGCCTGTCGTGGACCAAGTCCGGCAATCTGCCGGTCACGCAGTTCTATGCGATCACCGTGGATCCCACGAATCCCGAGCGGCTCTACGGCGGCACGCAGGACAACAGCACGCCCCGCACGCTCGACGGCGCACCCGACGGCTGGGACGTGATCTACTACGGAGACGGCTTCTACACGCTCGTCGACCCGACCGACCCCAACACGATCTACGCCGAGTACCAGTACGGGGGACTCGGCAAGTCGACGAACCTCGGGAGCAGCTGGAGCGACGCGACCGGCGGCATCAGCGGCAGCGACCGGCGCAACTGGTCGACGCCCGTCGTGATGGATCCCGACGATCACAACACGCTCTACTACGGGACGTACCGCGTATACCGGACCACGAACGGCGCGAGCAGCTGGTCGTCCATCTCGGGCGACCTGACCAACGGCGACGATCCGGGGAGCCTCGTGTTCGGCACGATCACCACGATCGACGTCGCCCGCACCGACCCGCAGACGATCATGGCCGGAACCGACGACGGCAACGTGTGGATCACGTTCGACGGGGGCTCGTCGTGGAACCGGGTCTCCGATACCCTCCCCGATCGATGGGTCACCCGCGTGACGATCGATCCCACGAACGACCAGATCGCCTACGTCACGCTGTCGGGCTACAAGAACGACGAGTACGTACCGTACGTCTTTCGCACCGGGAACGGGGGGCTGAGCTGGACCGACATCACGTCCAACCTGCCGCCGGTGCCCATGAACGACATCCTCGTGGACCCGGAGGACCCCACTCGGCTCTATCTCGCCGGCGACAGCGGTGTGTACTGGTCGGCGACCACCGGAGCATCGTGGGCCCCCCTGGGTTCGAACCTGCCCCCGGTGCCGGTGTACGACCTCCATCTCGACGACGGCTCGCGCACGCTCGTCGCGGGCACGCACGGCCGTTCGATGTCGACGTTCGATCTCGATCAGATCGTGGTGGGCGTGCCGACCGCACCGGGCGTTCCGGCCCTCACCGTGCGTGCGGCACCGAACCCCTTCGCCACGCACACGACGCTGTCGGTGTCGCTCGATGCGGGGGGTCCGGTCGTGGTGGAGATCTTCGACGCCCGAGGCCGCCTCGTGCGACGCCTCGCCGATCGTGTCGTGACCGCGGGCGAGGCTCGCTTCACCTGGGACGGCCACGACGAGCGCGGCGTCGAGCTGGCGGCGGGCACGTACTTCCATCGCGTGCACACGGCATCCGGTGTCGGCGTCGGAAAGCTGTTGCGGCGCCGGTAGCCGAGACAGGGGGAGGCGTCACGCATGTGGCTGGCGATCGGGTCGAGATCCGCGCGCGCGGCCCTCGTCTCGTGGTCGATCGTCGCACTCGCGCTGGCTCCCTGGAGCACCGCCCGAGCCCGAAGCGCGGTCCGCCTGAAGGACGCCGTGGACGGTGGCCGCGCCACGGTCGACACCGCCGCCGAGCTCGAGACGGACGACGAGGGTGAGGTCTGGTCGTTCGAAGCGGCGCTCCAGCTCGGCCTCAGTGACCGCTGGCAGCTCCTCGTCGAGGCCGTGCCGTTCACGGCGGAGTCCCCGGACGACGGCGACGGCGCCAGTGGGGTCGGCGACACCGACGTCTCGCTGTCGTGGGCGGCGTTCGGCGATGCGGAGGCCCTCGCGTCGCTCGCCGTGGCGGCGAGGATCAAGGTGCCGACGGCCCGCGATTCCGAGATCGGAACCCGACGTCCCGACTACTCCGGGCTCCTGATCATCACGAAGGTGATCGATGAGCTCGAGCTCGATCTCGAGACCGAGTACGTCACGTTCGGCGCGCCCGACGGCGAGGACCGCCGCGATCAGCTCCTGTACACGTTCACGGTCGAGTACGGTCTCATGGAGGACCTGGCCGTGTACGCCGAGCTGTTCGGGCAGAGCGCCCCCGCCGGTGACGAGTCCCGGTCCGACGCGGCCCTCGCGGGCGCCGAGATGGACGTTCCCCTCGGCGATGCCGTGACGCCCTACGCGTCGCTGGAGCTCGACACCGACGGCGTGGCCACGTACCGCGCGGGAATCGAGTGGGACTGGTGAGTCGATGGCGCTCGGGCCGCGCCGGGTCGGGACTCCGCGGCCGAGGCGGCTAGATCTCGACCTCCCGGAACGACACCTCCCCGTTCGCGGCCACCACGACGAGCGAGCTGGGCGCCACCTTGGACCAGCCCTCGTCGTCGCTGAGTCGCTCCGACGCGATGATGGTGGCGCCGTGCGCCTCCTCGGCGTCCAGCATGCGACACACGCCGCCCTCGCACACGTAGCGACGCCCGGTGTGCACGTACAAGCTGTTGGCGGTGTGATCCACGTCCGACACGAAACGGCTGGCGACCGCGCACTCGCCGTCGGTCACCGCGAGGTTCAGGTAGCTCGGCTCGCGATAGCCGGCGGCGTGGGCGAGCGCGACGACGTCGCCGATCGTCATGGCGAGAGCGTTGGCCATGCGATCGTGCGCGGGTAGCGCGTCGTCTTCCGCGTTCAGCCGGTCGATGAAGCGTCCGAACACCGCCTCGGAGTCGGTGTTCCCGTTGATGGCGTCGAAGGCCTCGTCCGACAGCATCCGCAGGAGATCGCGTCGAATCGCGCGAAACCCGGCCACGTGGCCGTTGTGCATGAACGCGTAGTGTCGCCACGCGAACGGGTGGCAGTTCAGGAGCGTGACCGGAAGCCCCGGCGTCGCGGCGCGCACGTGGCCGAGGATGCAGCGACTCGTGGTCACGCGGGCCACGTTGAAGAGGTTCTGGTTGCTCCAGGCGGGGGACACCTCGCGCACGATGGCCGGATGCCGGTCCACCGCCGGCACATACCAGGCCACGCCGAAGCCGTCGCCGTTCAGCGGCTCGTCGCGCTCCTTGCTGTCGTAGCTCTGGCGGATGATCGAGTTCGTGGGCTCGGTGATCAGACTGCTGACGAGCAGCTCATTGCCCAGATAGAGAACGAAGCGACACATGGTCGCACCTCCCGCGACCCTTCCGGGGCCGCTCGTCCCGCCGGCAGCGGCGGGGATGGAACGCGCGCGGATCGGAGCCGGAGATCATACCGGAATCGCGTCGCCGGAATGACCCGAGCTCTCGAGCAGCCGCGCCTGCGGACGCGGCGTGAGACGACCCGTCACCCCGGTCGCGCCGGCGCCCTGGGCCCGATCTCGTCGGCCAGGATCGCCCAGCGCTCGTGGTCTCGCCACTCGCCGGCGATCTTCAGGTACGCCGGCGAGAAGCCCTCTCGGCGGAATCCGAGGCGCTCCACCAGCCGGATCGACCGCGTGTTCGACGGCTGGATGTTGGCCTCCACCCGGTGCAGCTTCAACGCCGAGAACGCGTGCAGCACGACCAGCGCGAGCCCCTCGGTCATGTACCCGCGCCCCTCGGTGTCGCCGAGTCCGTAGTAGCCGAGGTACGCGCTCTGAAACCCGCCGCGGACGATCTCGCTCAGATTGGCCACGCCGACGATGCCGGCGTCCTCGCGACGACACACCAGGTATCCCCGGCGACGGCTCGAGCGGAGCCCTCCCAGGTACCGGTGGAATGCCTCGGGCGTGTCGGGAGGATGCGCGAACGGATGAAGCCGCGAGCGGCTGGCCCGCGCCAGCGCCACGAACGCCGCCGTGTCGGACGCGCGCGGTCGACGGATGAAGACCACGGTGCCGGACCGAATGGCCGCGACGCGCGCCACGTGTCAGCCGCTCGCGCCGTTCATGCGGCGCCGCCGGCGGTCGGCATCCTCGGCCAGCGCCTTCATCTCCTGGACCGCTGCCTCCAAGACCGGGGTGAGATCGTGATCGTCGGGCGTGTCGGGGTCCTTGGGCGTCATGTCGATCGTGAACGTCAGATCGAGCGAGCCCGGAGCATCCTCCGGCTCGGCCACGCGGTGCGTCACGTAGCCGATCAAATGCGGGTGGTCGAGAACCGTGTACGTGATCGTGTGCGTCGGGTCGTCGACGACCACGCGCTCGGTCGTCTCCAGCGTCTTCGTGCGCACGCGCCGCAGGATGCGCCCGTCCTCACGCTCGAGCACCTCGCAGGCCTGGACCCCCGACGCGTCCGGGGTCTCGATCTTGGCCAGGAGCAGTCGCCAGAGGACGTCCAGCGACGACTGAACCCGCGCGGTCGCCTGTGCGTACGGCATCGTCTACTCCTGGACGAGGACCTTCAGACGCGTGCCGGCGGCGATGCGATCGGTCGCGCCGACGCCGTTCATCAGTGCCAGGCGGTCCACGTCGGCCTTCGCGAGCGCCGGGATGGGATACGCCGCGACCAGCTCGCGGAAGCTCGCCGCCCGGTCGGCCTGGATGATCTTCACCCGGACCGGCTTCACGTTCATCGCATCCCGGTCCCGGAGCTCGCGGAAGCCGTCGGCCACCGCCGAGAACGTGCCTTCGAGCCGCGAGAACGACGCGGCGGCCGTCATGCCGTGAAACACGAACACCGACGGCCCCTTCTGGATGAACGTGGACTGGAGCTTCAGCGTCCCGTTCTGCTGTGCGACCGAGGCGACCACCCGAACGCCGGAGAAGCCACCGATCGACACGCTCCGGCGAGACTCGACCGTGACGTTGGACGTGGCGCCGAACGCGCTCGCCGCCGCGTCGGCCGTGGACTCGGAGGCGAGCGTGAACAGGATCGCGGCGTTGCCGTCCTCGGAGACCATCTGCACCTGCGACTTCCCGTTCGCGAGCTGCCAGCCGCCGGGTACCGGAAACTGGAAGCCCAGGTCGGGGTGCTTGAACTCGCCGCCGTCCACGAAGCCCTCGCGCGGGTTTGGCCCGAACACGATGCCGTCGATCCGCTGCAGGAAGCGATCGCGATCGGTTTCGTAGGACGGCTTGCCCACCTTCGGCTGCCACTCGGCGGTGAGCTGGAGCACGTTCTCGTACCGGCTCCCGGGGTCGGGGTGGGTGCTCGTCCACTCCGGCAGGCGCGACGCCCCGCCCGAGAGCGCGCCCAGCGTCCTGAAGAACTCGGCCATGTCGCGCGTGTCGTAGCCGATCCGGGTCGCGTACTCGACGCCCAGCGCGTCGGACTGTCGCTCGTCATCGCGGCCGAACTTCAGGAGAAGCAGCCCCGAGGCCTGCGACGCCAGCCCGGCGTAGCTCGCGAACGTCTCGCTGAGCACCGATCCGAGCCCCAGTCCGAGGCCGAAGAGGGTCTGCTGCGTCGCCTGCTGAACGCCGTGCTTGGCGGTCACGTGACCGACCTCGTGGCCGAGCACGCCGGCGAGCGCCGCTTCGGAGTCGAGATAGGCCAGGATGCCGCGAGTCACGTACACGAAGCCGCCGGGGAGCGCGAACGCGTTCACCACCGGATCGTCCAGGACCCGGATGGTGAACGCCAGCTCCGCGCGGTGGCTGACGCGGACGAGCCGCTGTCCGAGGTCGGAGACGTACGACGCGAGCGCGGGATCGTCGACGAGGCCGTACTGGGCCACGATCGCCTGATCGCTCCGCGCACCCAGCTGGACCTCCTGGGCTTCGCTCATCAGGCTGAGCTCTCGCTTGCCGGTGACCGGGTTCACGGCACAGCCGGCCACCACGGCCAGGAGCATCATCACGAGAGCCGACGCGGTCGCGGGGCGCGCGGGGATCATCGGAGCCTCCAGGTGGGCACGGGTTGGACGTGTATCGAGCCGATCATGCCGCGACCGGGGCCGCTCCGCAAGGATGGGCCCGGGGAGCCACCGCGGTCCGTCGCGGCGGTATACTTTGCCGGTGCCACGCGAGACCTCCACTCGCGTTCGGGCGATCGCACGCGCCGCGGTCCACCCTGGAGCTCGGGGACGGTTGATGGGTCTCTTCGATCGGATCGTCGTCGTCGGCACCAGTGGATCCGGCAAGACGACCCTGGCCGCCGCGATCGCCTCGCGAACGGGCGCCCCACACACCGAGATCGACGCGTTGCACTGGCGCCCGGGGTGGACGCCCGCGCCGCGCGAGGAGCTTCGGGCGGCGATCGACGCGGTCACGTCGCGATCGCGGTGGGTCGTGGACGGGAACTACGACAGCCTCCGGGACATCGTGTGGCCGCGGGCCACGCTGATCGTGTGGCTGGACTATCCGTTTCCGATCGTGTTCGCCCGCGTGGTGCGCCGGACCGTGGGGCGCATCGTTCGGCGAGACGCGCTCTTCTCCGGCAATCGCGAGAGCTTCCGCCAGTCGTTCCTGAGCCGTCACTCGATCATCCTGTGGATGCTCACGACGTTTCGGCGGCGGCGGCGGACGTACGCCGCACGGATGCGTGCCGCATCGGCGGACGGTCCCGAGTGGTGGCGGTGCGGGCGCCCATCCGAAGCGGACCGGCTCCTCCGGTCGATCACCGACGCGATCCACGCGTCCGGGGCGCCGCCCGCAGGCGAGCCCGACGGCGCCCGGCGGGCGGGAGCCTAGGCCCCGGCCGCGCCCGAGCGCACGTCGCGCGAGCCGGACCGACGCCTCAGGAGAAGGCGCTGGATGCGCCGGTGTCGCTCCTCGGTCAGCGGCATCGCCCACAGGACGAGCCCTCCGGCCACGAACGTGAGCCCCACGACCGGACCGAAGATCAGCGCGAGCCGCCAGGCCACCTCGGGCGACTGCGTGATCGCGGTCCGGTCGAACCCGATCCCGCTCAGGAGATAGCCGGACATCAAGAGCCCGAGCGCCCGCGCCAGCTTCGTCGACATCTTCCAGACGCCGAAGTAGAGCCCCTCGCGGTTGAGCCCGGTCCGGAGCTTGTCGTAGTCGACCGTGTCGGCCACCAGCGAGTCCAGGAGCACGATGGACGACCCGAAGAACCCCCCGAGCACGGCCGTGATCATCGGCCCCAGCACGCTCCCCGGCGGGAGCGCCGGGTAGAGGATCGTCGTCATCGCGCCCAGCCCGAGGACCCCGAGAATCGCCGGCGTCTTCTTCCCCTTCCGGCGGGAGACCCGGACCCAGAACGGGATGCACACGAGGAACGTCGCGAAGAACGGGAGGAGCACCGCGAACACGGTGCGCTCCTCACCGAGCCCGAGCCGGTAGTCGTAGTAGTAGAGCGCGATCGACGCGTTGACGGCGCGGCCGACGCCGGCGATCACGAACGCGACCAGCAGCGGCAGGAACACCGGGTTTCGAAACGCCGAGCGCTGCTGACGGAACGTGTCGACGAGGTGTCGCCACACCGAGCGACCGGTCGCGGGGTGCGTGGCGGCCTCGTCGTCACGTCCCCGCGTGGCCCGGAACGACCACGCCGCGGTGGCGATGAGGACCGGCGCGATCACGACGCTGGCGAGGCTCCGCGAGCGCGCGACGGCGCCGGGCTCGGACTCGCCGCCCAGCGTGCCCAGGATCACGGCCGGAAGCACGGTGCCGACCACGAGCCCCAGCGCCCCAAAGACCCGGCGGGAGGCGTAGATCGACGTGCGTTCGTGCCGGTCGAACGACAGCTCCGCGCCGAGCGATGCGTGCGGCACCCCGATCACGGTGGTCGCGGTGTTCAGGATCAGATAGGACGAGAGCAGGTAGAAGAACAGCGCCGAGCGCCCGGTGAGGGCGGGCGGATTGTAGATCGCGATGAAGGCCAGGCTCAGCGCGATCGCGCCGGGCAGGAAGTACGGCCGGCGACGGCCGTGCCGCGTCTCGGTCCGGTCGGAGATGGTGCCCATGATCGGATCGGAGATCGCGTCCCACACGATGGCGATCGCCAGAGCCAGACCCGTGTAGAACGGCGGCAATCCGGCCACCGTGTTGTAGAACTTGAGCAGGTAGACCTGGAGCAGGATCTCGATCGCCTCTATTCCGAGCTCCACCGAGCCGTACCCGAGCTTCGTCGCCCGACTGAGTCGACGCGACTCCTCGGTCACCGATCGAGCGTCCGCGTGGCGAGGTCCGAGAGGCGCGCGGCGGCGGCGATCAGATCCGGGATGTCCGCGTTGCCGACGGCGACGCGGAGCGCCCGTCCCTCGCGCGAACCGAAGGGCGACCCCGGCAGGACGAGAACGCCGGCCGACGTGGCCAGCTCCCGCGCGAACGTCGGGGCGTCGAGATCCGGCGCACGGTCACCGGCGACGACGTAGGCGAAGAACGCGCCGGCGCTCTCCACCCGGAGGGGCGCGCCGCTCCCGGCGAGCGCATCCACGAACGCCTCCACGCGACGTCCGATCTCCCGCCGGCGATCCGAGAGCCAGCCGTCCAGGTCGGGCCACTCGAGCGCCGCCTCGACGGCGAGCTGGGAGGCCCGGGGTGCGCACACGACCTGCGCGTCCTGCACCTTGAGACACGCGGCGATCACGTGGGGGTGCGCGGCGATGTAGCCGACCCGGTAGCCGGCCATGGCCAGGGACTTGGAGTACGTGCCGACGACGGCCGCGTGCTCGGGCCAGCCGTCGCGCGACATCAGCGTGATCGGCGGTCGACCGATCGGGTGGAACTCCAGATACGTCTCGTCGACGACCAGCCGGACGTCCTCCGCGCGACACCGCTCGTCCAGGACGGACAGCTCGCGCGGCGCGAGCGCGCGCCCGGTCGGGTTGCCCGGGTTGACCACCACCAGCACGCCACCCGGCGGCGCGGGCATCGGCGTGTCCGGCCCGAGAACGCCGTCGAGGCCGGCGGGCGCCGGTCGCCACTCGGCGACGCGCCCGCCGAGAAGCTCGACCGACATCGCGTGGTTGAAGTAGTACGGCGTCATGAGCGTCACGGTGTCGCCCGGATCGACGACCGCGTGCGCGAGCGTATGAAATGCCGAGTTGGCGCCGGGGGTGATCAGCACGTGATCGGCTGTGATCGAGGCGTCGTGGCGCCGGACGAGATCGGCGGCCACCCTCTCGCGAAGCGAGTCGAGGCCGGGGTCGGGCGTGTAGCGCGACGCCGAGGGGTCGTCCGCCGCCGCGCGCAGCGCATCCCGCGCCGGCGGCGGAGGTGCGTATGACGGCAGCGCCTGACTGAGATCGATCACGTCATCCCGGCCGCCCAGCGCGGACGCGATGCTCCGCTTGAACTCGACGATGGGGGGCGCGATCACGGGCGTCGTGCGCGCGGCGGTCTTCATCGATCGCGCTCCTCGTGACGATCGTGGCGGCGCTCGGCGGCGCCATGATATCACTCGCGCGATCGTGTGCCGACGTCCTCCGGGAGCCACCGGGAAGTACCCGTCCGTGTCGTGTACGCGCACGCCGGTACCGCATCCGGCGAGGCCGCGCCCGTCGCGCACTCGTGCTCGAAGCGCCACTCCACGAGCGGCCGATCGGCGTGCTCGCCGGCATCGTCCAGGTACGTGGTCAGCCCGAAGTCGGGGGTGCACCACCACCAGTCCACGTCCTCGATCCCGGTGCCCGCGCTGGCTGCTCCGATCATCTGCTGATAGCGGATGACCAGTCCGCGCAGGTAGTGCGCGGGTCGCTGGCCGATCGGGGTGGAGTCGTACGCGATCATCGCGAGGAGGCCGCCCCGGAAGTCGAGCCGCACCTCGACGCGCTCACCGAGGAGAATCGTCGCGAACGTCCAGCCCTCGCCGCCGTAGCCACGCGACGCGAACGCGCGCGCGACCTCCTCCTCGGTGCTGCCCAGGGGCGCGATGGCCGGGAGCAACAGGAGATCGGTCTCGGTCAGGGGCGGGACGCCGGACCCGCCCGACACGTGCTCGGCCTCGCAGCCCACGCCGGCGGCCAGGGTGAGGGCCAGCGTCGCCACGGTTCGTGGGGTCCGGATGGTCATGAAGGCGCTCGAAGTGGTTGCCGGAACGCGATGACGACACGGGGAGCCGGCCCCTCGATGGGCGCCGGCTCCCCGGGCATCACACGTTCGCGACGAGGGTGTCAGCCCTGGTCGGTCAGGATCTTCTGGAAGCGCTCCAGCTGCTCGGCGTAGTACTCGTTGTCCGGATCGTCGGCGATCGCCTTCTCGATCCACTCGATCGCCTCGCCGCAGTTGCCGAGCGCGTTGCAGAGCTCGGCCAGCGTGTCGAGAACCATCGCGCGCTCGGCGCCGGCCGGGGACAGCTCCACGCCGCGCTTGGCCAGCTCCTGCGCCTTCTCGAGCTTCACACCGTTCTCGAAGCACCACCAGGCCACCGAGTTCAGTGAGCTGCCGGTGTTCTCCCAGCCCTCGGGCATCGTGGCCACGTGAAGCTCGTAGGCCTTGTCACCGTTCCTCTCCACGTGAAGCGCGTGCTCGACCTGGAAGTGCTGGTGGTAGCGGGACAGCGACTCGTCGTCCCTGGTGGCCTCGAGCGCCCGGGTGATGAACGGGACGTACTGCGTATCGGTGTCCTCGGCCATCCGCCCCATCGTCATGACGACGTTGGCGATCGTTCGCGCATCGGGGTCGGCGGCCATGACCACCTGGGCCTGCTCGAACAGCGCGGTGCCGGTGTAGAGCCCCCGCGACGCGCCGCGGGACAGCGACTCGAAGATCATCGCATCGTAGTCGTGCTCGGTCGTGGTCGCGAGCTCGGCGGCGCGCCGGAAGTAAGCGATGGCCTCGGCCGGATAGCCGCTGGCCTCGCGGATCGAACCGATCTTGCGCGCGTCGGCCTCGGTCTGCTCCTTGCCGAAGCGCCGCTCGCGAGCGCGGAGCGTCATCGCGTCGGCGAGGCGCTCGTTCGTGCTCTCGACGAACTCGGCCACGTTGCCGTAGCCGAGCCAGCGGTCCATGGTCTCGGCGTCGCCGTTGGTCAGGATGAACGTCGGATAGCTGGTGACGTTTCGGGCGCGCGCGATCTCGCGGCCGAGCTCGTCGGCCTCGGCGTCCAGCTTCAGCAACACGACGTTGTCGGTCAGGTACGACTGCATGGTGGCGTCCTCGTTCACCGCACGGGCGAACCTCTTACAGGAGCCTCACCACGCGGTGCCGAGCTCGATCAGAATCGGCTTCTCATTCTCGGCGGAGAGCGTCTTGGCTTCCTCGAGCGATGTGGCTCCGAGGCCAAAGGCCGGGCTCGCGCCCAGCGCGACCGCGAGCGCCAGCGTTCCGACCACGCGGCCGGAGCGAACGTTCAACATCATCTTCCATCCTTTGGTCACGGTCCGCCGGATTGCGAACCGCCGTTACGAGTGTCGAACACATTGGACCCGATCTCGACCCGCCGGTCACTCTCCCCCCGGCCGGCGCCGGGACCCGAGATCGTCACATGCGGGTATGATGACATACTTCATTCGTCCTCGGGTGATGGCAGCGCCGAGGCGGGGAATTGTATGCAGCGGCGGCCGTGTACGGACGGCCGGGGGCGGTTTTGGCGCTCGTCCGGAGGCCCGGGAGTCTCCGTCCGGGGGCTTCCTGGTGCGGTCAGGGGGCCTCTGATACCATTGCGACATCACACCGTCTCGAGGAGGGCTCGCGCCGGGGCCCGTCGAGACGGGCGCGTTTCCTGGAGGCGTCGTGGCATTCTCGACCAAGGTCCCTGCGGGGTTCCGGTCCTTCGCGAGGCAAATCGATCGGTGTGTCGATCCGCTGGAAGCCGCCATCGCGCTGGACGAGGCGTTCCACCCGGATCTGGACAGCTCCGACACGCGCGCCGAGGTCGACTCGCTGGCGGGCGAGCTCGCCCCGCGCATCCGGGACGCGTACGACGCGGCCACGCGTCTGGAACGCCTGGGCGAGTTCCTGGGTCAAGAGGCCGGCTTCCGCGGTGAGCGCCGCGGATACGAGGACGCGGACAACTCCTTCGTCCACCGCGTCCTGGAGACGCGGCGCGGCCTTCCGATCACGCTCTCGGCGGTGTACGTGTCGGTCGCCCTCCGCCTGGACGTGTCGGCCGTCGGGATCTCGCTGCCCGGGCACTTCGTGGTCGGCCAGCTCGACAGCGCCCCTCCCACGTTCGTGGATCCGTTCCGGAGCGGCCAGCCCATCGCGAAGGAGGGCTGCGACCGCATCGTGCGCGAGGTCACGCGTGGCGAGGTGCTGACCGCCGACCGGTTCCTCAAGCCCACGTCGCCGCGGACGTTCCTGACCCGGATGCTCAACAACCTGCAGATGGTGTACTGGCGCTCGCGTCACGACGACCGCAGCTTGCTCTCGGCGCGTCTCCTGTGTGTGCTGAACCCCGAGTCGCCCGACGCGTTCAAGGCGCGGGCCTACTCGTACGATCGAATCGGCGACGTCTCCTCGGCGCTGTCCGACTACGAGGTCTACCTGCGCAGCGCGCCCGACTCTGCCGAGGCCGACCGGATCCGCCGGCGCGTGACCCTCCTGAAGTCGGCGGCCCGCGGCAGCGATCCTCGTTGACGCGTGGCCGGCACTGCCGGCCATGGTCGCAAGTGACTGGGATCATGTATACATACGCGCGTCTGCGTTGGCAGCCGGCCGAGGCCCGTGATATGGTCGAGATCTCCCTCTAGCGCACCCTGTCGCCTCGTCGCTCGTGCACGTTGGCCCGACGGCCCCCCTCTCCGCGACCGGAAGGTGGGGAGCCACCCGCAAGGAGGCTTCGAGAGATGCACCGCTACCCCGGACGATTTCAGGCACTCACGGGGATCGTGACGGCGTTGCTCGTCACCGCGACCGCGGCATGGTCGGAGACGATCGACGTACCCGGCGACTTCGACACGCTCGACGAGGCCGTCGCCGGCGCCTCGGCGGGCGACGTCATTCGCGTCGCCGACGGGACGTACTATCCGGAGGTCACGATCACGATCCCGCTGACGATCACGTCGGTCAACGGCGCCGGGACCACGATCCTCGACGGTCAGCTGTCCCACCGCGTGTTCGACGACGTCACCGCCGACCTCACGCTCGTCGGCTTCACGGTCCAGAACGCCGGCGAGGGTGCACTCTCCGGCTACGCCTACGCGGGTGGTGCGCTGCGTGCCCGGTCGTCGGCGACGATCGTGGTCGAGGACTGCGTCTTCACCGGCTGTCGCGCCGGCAAGGGCGGCGCCATCTGGAGCGAGGGCCCGCTCACGGTGCGCCGGACCACCTTCGACGATTGCGGCTCGGGGTATCAGTTCCCCGGATCGGGCCTCGAGGGGGGCGGCGTCCACGTGCGCGCGCCGACCGCGCTGATCGAGGATTGCAGGTTCATCAACAGCCGTGCGTATCGCGGCTCCGGGGTGTTCGCGTTCGCCGAGCTCACCGCCGTCCGGAGCGATTTCGCCGATCTGTGGTCGAACTCCAGCGGGGGCGGAATCTTCCACGTCGGCACTGGCACACAGATGCTCGTCGTCGAGGACTGTCACTTCGAGGCGAATCACGCCGGTTCGGGGGGCGGGCTGTCCAGCAACTCGTCGGGCCTGCGCACGGTTCGCGGGTGCGAGTTTCGCGAGAACGAGGGCGGTCAGGTCGGCGGCGGGATCGCCATCTCGTTGAACGGTGCCGTGACGATCGAGGACTGTACGTTCGTGGACAACGTCGCGCTGCAGCAGGGCGGCGGCGGAGCGTTCATCTACCAGGTCCTCGAAGGCGTGACTGTTCGCGACTGCTACTTCCGAGGCAACTCCGCAGATGATCTCGAGGACATCAACGCCGGCGGCGGCGCACTCTGGCTCGCCGAGAACGCATCGGGACACGGAGTCGACGTCCAGGACTGCACGTTCGTCGAGAACGTGGCCGCGCGCGGGTCGGTGGCCATGATCCAGAAGCTCGCGTCGGGCACGGAGTTCCCGCGGTTTGCGCGCTGCATCTTCGCCTACAACCAGTCGTTCAGCGGCGGCTCGGTCTACAACATCTACTCCTGCGGCATTCCGGGTACGCCCGGGGCCCCCACGGCCTCGACGTCGTGCTCGGTGTTCTTCTCGAACTCGCCGAGCGATCAGTTCTGTGGCACCGACGTCGGTGACAACGCGATCATCGACCCGGCGCGAATCGAGTCTCCGCTGTTCTGCGACGACAACTACGACTCGATCTGCGCCGACTCCATCGCGAGCGAGATCTTCTGCGGTCCGGTGGGCGGACTTCCGATGTGCGGCGAGTGTCTCGTGCCGATCGAGGCGTCCTCGTGGGGTCGCATCAAGAGTCGATACCGCTCCACCGGCGAATGACCCACGTGGTCGTGTCCCGCGCACGACGGGCGGCGTGTGCCGGTGCGCTCGCCGCTCTCGTCGCGACGGCGGTCGCCGCGACGACGCAGGCCGCGACGCGGTGGATCCGGGTGGCCGTCGGCCCCTCGCTTCCGGTATCGGATCTGGCCAACGAGGAGCCGGGACGGTACCTGGGTGGTCAGTCCACCGGCTACACCGCGGAGGTGGGCGTTCGCGTTCCGCTGGCCGAGGCGTTCTTCGTCAGGCCGTCGCTGTCGTTTCACCGGTTCGGCAAGTGGCACGAGCCCATGCTGGCGGTTCTCGACACCGACGGCGAGCTGACGTCGCTGGACTGGACGCGGCGGACGTCGATGGGCGGGCTTCGCATCTACTTCGAGTACATCCCACCTCCCGAGAACGGGTTCACCGTCTTCATGAACGGCTCGATGGGGCTTCTGTACCTCCGACAGGACGACGACATCGTCTTCCTCGACGGCAGCACCCAGTCGCTGCTCGAGGAGGTGTCCGGCGCCGGCGCCACCGCCGGCGTCGGCATCCGCGTGAGCGACGCCGAGCTCGCGCTCGCCATGACGTTTCAGCAGCCGGGGTTCGAGTTCGAATCGCCCAACTGGTTCTCGGTCGACGTGACGCTCGGCTACACGTTTCCCAGCCCGTTCTAGATTCGCGGCCCCCGCTGGATGGAGCCGTCGGGCTCTGGGCCGGCGAGCTCGCACCACCGGGCCAGGATCCGCCACACGCCGATCATGTCGTCGGCCATCGCATCCGGCCCGGTCGTGGCGAGCTCGGCCCGCGTGGAGAGCCCACTCGCGACCGCGATCGAGCGGCACCCGGCCGCGCGGGCGCTGGCGACGTCGGTGACCGCGTCGCCCACGAGGACCGCATCCCCGGCCGGGGTGTCGAGGCGACGACACGCTTCGAGCACCGGCTCGGGGCCGGGCTTCAGGTAGGGGGTCGTGTCTCCCCCGACGATCACCTCGAAGGGCGCGTCGAGATCGAAGGCCGACAGGATCTGCCGGCAGAAGCGCTCCGGCTTGTTCGAGACGACGCCGAGCCGCCGGCCGGCGAGCGCGTCGATCAGCGGGCGCACGCCGTCGTAGACGGTGGAGTGGTCCAGGCAGTGCTCCCGATAGTGGGCACGAAAGCGGGCGACCGCGTCGGCCTCTCGACCGACCCACGCCGGCCCGAGCGCGCGCTCGAGGAGCACGTCGAGCCCGTGGCCGATGAAGCCGGCGACGACGTCGTCGTCGAGTACCGGGAGTCCCAGCTGTCGGCGCACCTCGTTGGCCGACCGGGCGATGTCGAGTCGCGTCTCGACGAGCGTCATGTCGAGGTCGAACAGGATCGCGTGTGGACCGCGCATCGGCGATCGTCCTTGCTATGATGCGTGATCGGGTTCGGTGACGACGAGCGATCGGGCTCGTCGCCGGGAAAGAGGATCCTACGGGAAGTGGCGGTCGCGTGTCGCCGGTGCAAGCCGCGCCGGCCGACGCTCAACGGCGGAGGCCATGTATGTGGGGACGCATTCAGATCGTCATGGTCATCGTGGCCATCGTGTTCATCGCGTCGGTGCTGGAGCTGATCCGGCGCCGGCGGATCAAGGAGGAGTACTCGCTACTGTGGCTCCTGGCCGGCGTGGTCGTGCTGACGCTGTCGATCTTCCGATCGTTCCTCGAGGACGTCGCCGCGGCGATGGGCATCTATTACGCCCCCTCGGCCATGTTCCTGGTGGCCGGCCTCCTGGGGATGGCGCTCGGCCTCCACGTCACCGCCGTGATCTCACGCCTCTCGGATCAGAACCGGATCCTCGCCGAGCGGCTCGCGCTGCTCGAGCACGCGGTGGAGCGCGTGGCCGCCGGCGACGTCCCCTCCGGACGGGAGCCCGGTCGGACCGAGACCCCCGATCGGTCGTGACGCCGCCCGCGGCCGCGGATCACCGCGCCTCGAGATCATCGCATCAAGCAGAGCTTCTGCGCGGCCACACGCGACGGTGTGGTCAGCCGCACGTAGTAGACACCCGGTGAGACCGGCATGCCGGCCGCCGATCGGCCGTCCCACTCGATCGCACCGATGCCCGCCTCGCGCACGCCGCTCCACAGCGTCACCACGAGACGACCGTCCACGCCGTACACGCTCACGTCGGCCGGTCCCGCGTCGCGGAGCGCGAAGCGGAGCGTGGTCGCGCCCTGGAACGGGTTCGGCCGAGCCGGTAGCAGGATCGCCGGCGCCCCGGTGAGGTCGAGCATCGGATCCCCCACCGCCACGAGGTCGGCGCGGAAGCACATGTAGACGTTGTCGGCCTTCCCGCCGAAGTCCCAGCCGGCACCGCCGAGGCGGATCCTGTCGATCGTGGCGGGTGGCGAGAGAGTCGAGAGCTCGCCGATCAGATCGAACGACTCGGGATACCACACGTCCGCATCGATCTGCTTCGAGTAGACGATGGTGTTGCCGTCGTTCACGACCGCGCCGTCCGGTGGCGGGCCGGTCTCCTCGTCGATCCAGATGTACCACCCGTGGACCCACGTCTTCGCGAATCCGTCGACGTCGGTGTAGCTGATGCGGAGCGTGACGGGATACTCCCACTCGTCCTCGGTCCAGCCGCTGCCGCCGAGGTTGTGATGGAGTGCCTTCACGTCGAGCTCGAGCGAGACGTCGGCGGGTCCCGAGACGTCCAGATCCATGTCCTGCTCGATCGTGGTCCAGTCACCCGACACGCCGCCGTCGAGGCGCTCCCATGCGGTCGACGACGTGCCCGGGAAGGAGGGCCCGTTGTCGAGGTCCTCGTAGATGATCGTGGTCTCGGACGGATTCGTCTCCAGCTTGGTCCACCGGTTCGGGATCATGTCGTCGGCGTCGGCGTAGAACCCGTCCTCGAAGTGCCCGTTCTCGGTGTTGAGGACGCCGAACATGCGCACGTTGTCGGCCTTGCCCTCGAAGCTCCAGCCGCTGCCCCCCAGCTCGATGCCGGTGATTCGCTGGGCCGGGGCGAGCGTGCTCAGGGCGGGTCCGAGGTCGATCGTGCGCTGATACCAGGTGTCCGCCTGGATCTCGGCGCACCAGACGATCCCGCTGCCGTCGGCCACGACCACGCCCTCGGGGGGCGGGCCGGTCGCCTCGTCGATCCAGATGTACCACCCGAACATGTAGAAGCACGCGGAGCCGGTGTCGTCGAGGTAGTAGACCTTCACGAAGACGGGGAACTCCCACTCGTCCTCGGTCCAGCCGCTGCCGCCGAGATCGTGCGACATCGCCTTCACGTCGAGCTCGAGCCAGAGCTGCTCGTAGCACCCGACGTCGACGTCGAGGTCCTGGCGGATCGCCGTCCAGTCACCGGAGACGCCTCCGGCCGTGCGCGTCCACGCGACCGACGTGACGCCCGCCCCGTAGGGGCCGTTGTCGGGATCGGGGGATATGAAGGAGCCCTCCTCGGGCGCCGTCTCGTGCTTCGTCCATCCCACCGGGATCATGTCGTCGTCGTCGGGCGTGAAGCCGCTCTCGAAGTCGCCGTTCGTGATGTGATCGAGTCCGAGCGCGGGAGCGGGTGTCAGTGCCAGCGCCCCGAGCGCGGCGCACCCGATGGAGAGTGCGGCCAGTCTGACCGTGACCGGTTGCGGTGTGGTAGTCATGAGGTCCCTCGCGTCGTGCGGGCCGATGGCCGCGCCGCGTCGTTCGCGCATCGCATGGTGCGCCCGGTCACCCGGCACGCGCCTCCCCCGCACGGGGTTGCCGTCTCTTGGGCTCCGTTGTCGCTGGTGGGCTCCTCGTCAGCTTCGTCTCGTCATGAGCCTCCCAACCGGCTCGACGGGACGCGAGCCGTCCGTTCGGTGAGCAATGTCGGTTGCGTCCGCGTGCGGGCGAGGTTCTTGCACGGCCGAGGATCGGCCGCCGCACCCCGGGACCGCAATGATGCGATCGCATCAATTTGCTTGTTCGAACAGCGGGACGGGGTTTTTCGGTGTGCGCGGATTCCGGCGCGAGCGATGGACCGGGAACGTGGCGACGTCTCGAGGGGCGGTTCGAACGGGGGCGGAGAGCGACGCGGGGCCGCGGGGACCCCGAGCGGGCTAGGCCGCGAGCTCGTCGGCCGAGCCGCGCTCCATCGATCGCCGGACGCGCGCGATGAACTCGTCGCGCGACAGGCCGGGCGTCGGGTACGTGATCATCTCGGTCCAGAACTGATCGGGCTGGATCCGCGCGCCGAGCGTCTCCTCGATGCGACGCACGACCGCGCGCGCCGAGCGCGAGCACGCGGGCGCGGCGACCACGGCGAAGTCATCGTCGAGCGCCAGGACGCGGTCGGAGCGGCGCAGCTGCCCCTTGATGATCTGGGGCCAGCCGGGACCGAGCGTCGTGGCCGCGTCGGGTCGAAGCTGCACGCTGACCACGCTGAGCCCCTGGTTGGGATCGTTCGCGAAGTGATCGGCGCCGGGCTCGATGACGAGACGCTGCACCGCGTCGACCGTCATGCGAGGAACCGTGAACCAGAAGATCGTGCCGCCGTCGGGACGTTCGGACAGTCCGATGTCGCCGCCGTTGCGGTGCGCGATCGCGCGCGAGATGGTCAGGCCCAGACCGACGCCGCGCTGGTTTGCCGTGAGGCCGGCGCGGCCCTGTGTGAACGGGCCGAAGATGTAGTCGACCTCGTCCGGATGCACCCCCGGGCCGGAGTCCTCCACCTGGACGCGCACCATCTCGTCGTCGGACACCGAGTCCGCCGCGATGCGCACGACACCGCCGGGCTCGGTGAACTTCACCGCGTTGTCGGCGAGACACATCAGGATCTGGCGAATGCCGCGCGGCTCGACCAGGATTTCCGGCAGATCCACCGGGATGTCCCACTGGATCGTGATGTCGCGGGCCTCGGCCTTCTTCTCCAGTACCCGCGACGCGCCCACGGCGATGCTGTACACGTCGGAGCGCTCGAACTCGAGGTGGAACCCGTTGCCGGCCTGCACGAGCGCGAGGTCGTGCATCACGTCGATGATATTCGTGATCTCGTCCAGTCGATCCATGGCGAGACGCTGATACTGGTTGCGGCGTTGACCGGCCGATGGATCGCCGGAGTCGCCGGCCAGCACGATGCACTCGCGCGTCGCGGCGAGCGGTGTCCGCAGCTCGCGCGCGAGGCGCGACATCAGGTCTCCGGGGCGAAACGACCCGTCCCAGCGCACGGGCTCCCGTCGGCTGTCGGCCAGACGTCGCAGGCGACCTTCGTCACCATTGGGTGCGTCGGCCGTCTGCGTAATCGAGAGCTCAGGAGTAGACGGATCCTTCACGCGGATTCCTCCGTATCGTCCGCTTCCGATCGTGCACCGGCCGTCGAGCCGGACGCACACCCTTCCCACAACCGACCGCCCGGCCGGTATGCCGTTGGAGCGGGCATTCTTGGTGGGGTTATCGGCCATCGCGCGGGGGTCATCACGCGCGATGATGGGACGGGCGCCGAAGCCACTCTTTCGGCTGATACGCACCGTCCGCGGAACGACCGGGCCGCCCCCTCAGGTCCTCGTCAGCGGCTCGTGAACGGTGCGCTCGAGAATGCTGTCGAGCGGACAGAAGTGCGTGAAGGCGGACTGGAACAGGTTGGCGCCGATGAATGTCGTGAACAGGAGCCACCACTGACTCACGAATACCGTCAGGGCGACGCTCGCGAGAATCATCAGCCCGACGATCACGCGGAAGACGTCCGACCGTGCCATGTCTGTCTCTCCTTTGATTGAGTCCATGCTCGAACCGGGTCGGTTGACCGGGTGCCACATCATTGCGATCGTCGTGCCAGCCCCAGGCGGGAGGATCCGACCCCGGTCGTTTCCAGGGCCAAGGAATTGCCGGACAACGAATTGAAGCCGCCGACCCCGGTCTCTCACGCTCCGCGGGCCGAGCCTCGGTGTTGCGCTGCAGTTGATGCATCTGCAACAATTCGTTGATGCATGCGAAACATGGGCCACGTACGGGGAGCGGCTGGTGACACGTGGTGAGACGCTCGAGATCTGCCTGGCCCAGCGGGCCAACATGCAGGCCATCTTCCACTCGGTCGCCGACGGCCTGATCACGCTGGACGCCGACGGGCGTGTCCTGAACCTCAACCGCGCGTTCGAGGCGCTCGTCGGCATCTCCGAGGACGAGGCGGCGGGTGCTCCCGTGAACGAGATCGTGCGCGGCTCGCTGTGGTCGGTGGAGCCGATGGTTCGCGAGGTCCTCGCCAGCGGCGAGACGATCCGCGAGCGCGAGAACGTGCTCGCGGTCAACGAGGGTCGCGAGGCCCGCGTCGTCATCACGTGCAGTCGCCTGCTGGACGCCGAGGGCCTGCCCGCCGGCGCCGTGCTGACCCTTCGCGACATCACCGCGCTGCGCGCGCTGGAGTCGAGGCTCGAGGCACGCACGTCCGTCGAGCGCCTGGTCGGATCGAGTCACGCCATGCAGGAGATCTACGCGCTCATCGATCAGGTGGCGCCGACCGACTCCACGGTGCTCGTCCAGGGCGAGAGCGGAACCGGCAAGGAGCTCGTGGCCGACGCGATTCACCAGCGCAGCCGGCGCGCGAGAGGTCCGTTCGTGAAGGTCAACTGCTCGGCGCTCTCGGAGGGGCTTCTGGAGAGTGAGCTGTTCGGCCACGTGAAGGGTGCGTTCACGGGCGCCTTGAACGAGCGCACGGGACGGTTCGAGCTCGCCGACGGCGGCACGATCCTCCTCGACGAGATCGGGGATCTCTCCGAGACCATCCAGGTGAAGCTGCTCCGCGTGCTCCAGGAGCGTGAGATCGAGCGGGTCGGTGACACGCGTGTGCGCCGGATCGACGTGCGCGTGATCACGGCGACGCACCAACCGCTCCGCCAGCGCGTGGCCGAGGGACGGTTCCGCGAGGACCTCTTCTATCGCCTGAACGTGATCCCCATCGAGATGCCACCGCTTCGGGCTCATCTGGAGGACGTGCCGCTGCTCGCACGGCTGTTCCTGACGGAGATGGTCGATGCCGTCGGCAAGCGCATGGAGCAGATCTCGCCCGATGCGATGCGCGTCCTCATGGATCATCGCTGGCCGGGCAACGTGCGGGAGCTCCGGAACGCGATCGAGCACGCGGTCGTGAAGGCGCGAGGCGATCAGATCCTGGCCGAGGACCTCCCGCGCGAGATCGTGGCCGGACCCTCGCCGGCGATGGTGTCCCAGTGGTCGGCGACGGCGACCCCGCAGCACCGCGACGCGTTCATGAAGGTGGCCAGACCCGACGACGAGGCGGAGCGAGGTCGCATCCTCGCCATCCTCAACGAGACCGGATGGAACCGTGGGGCCGCCGCCGAGCGGCTGGGGATGAACCGGACGACGCTGTGGCGGAAGATGCGGCGGCTGGGCATCACCGGGGGGGGATGAGCGACCCCGCGCAGCCTGCCACGGTCCGGACGGCTCGGTCGGCACGCCGAGGAGCTCGTCGCGGGAAGGGCCGGATGATGCACGGAATGTTGCACAGCGTTGCCCGCCTCGCAACAATACGTCTCTCCGATGATGCACGTCAAGGGGAGCGCGCCGGTGGGCGGGCGCCTCGACGGACGCCACATCTCATTTTCTGACAGCGCGTTAGGTAGGCCGCCGCCGGACGTGCGCCTTTGTCACGCTTCGTGCATCGGAGAAGGTGTGGTCACGCACGTCGGCCTGCCGCCGCCGGGCACACTCTCAGACGACTCCCATCGCTCCCCGAGCGGTGTGAACGAGACCAGGAGATGGTCATGTCCGACATCCTCAACATCACCGACGCCCAGTTCCAGGCCGAGGTCCTCGACTCCACGCTCCCCGTCGTCGTCGACTTCTGGGCGCCGTGGTGCGGTCCGTGCCGGATGATCGCACCGACGCTCGAGAAGCTGGCCGGCGAGTTCGACGGCAAGGTCCGTTTCGTGAAGGTCAACGTGGACGAGAATCAGCAGTATGCCGCGCAGTTCGGCGTGCAGGGCATTCCGAACCTCGTCATCTTCCGCGGCGGGGAGAAGGTGCAGCAGATCGTCGGGGCGTTGCCGGAGCCCGCGCTGCGCGAGCAGATCGAGACCGCGCTGGGTGTGACGGCGTAGGTCCGGGCACGACCGGGGCTTCGCGGGCGGGGGTTTGAGCTACGCGTTTTGCGGGCCAGAGCCGCACGTCCGCGATCCGGAGGGGGGCATGAACCCCTCTGCTCAAACAGTCCTCGGGCGGCCGGCCCCTCGAAGGGCCGGCCTGATTCCCTGCGGAACTCGCCGGGGTCCATGCCCCCCTCCGGATCGCTGGGTTCGGGGGCGTCGGCTCGCGATGGCGAGACCTCTCCTCGCCGGGTTCGGTGATCGCTCGGTTCGCCTCGGCGCTCGCGATCCTGGAGTGCCACCTGCCGGGCCTCGACCCCTGCGCACGCCGCGGGCCCATGCAAAGACTGCGCTCCACGAGCAGCCATCACGTCCGAACTGACGCGGGCCAACGCCATGCTCTGGAATCGTTCCTGGGTCACGGCGCACCGGCCCCGGGACGAGTGACGCGCGACGCACCATCGGGACCGGACGACGGTGTGGCCGGTCCGCTCCGAGTTTCACGACGATCGACACCAGGAGGTGTGCGCGTGAAACGTCCCTTAGCCGTCGGCGCCGGGGCCGTCCTCGCGTTCGCGAGCGCGCGTGCCGGATGGCGGCGGCGCGCATCTCATCGATTGCGTGTCGTGGGGAAACTGCGCCCGCCGGTGGGGAGACGAGGTCTTCGTCTTCATGTCCGTGGTGACCGCGGAGTGCTCGGTCATCGACGAGACCGGGCTCTACGGGTGGGGCGGCGGCACCTTCGACATCCACGACACCGTGGTCTCGGTCGATCCGCTGCTTTGTGAGCCCGCCCCCTGCGACGCGGCACCGACCCCTCGAGGGCGACTACCACGTCGCCGCATCATACCCGTGTCTCCCACCATCCAGCCCCTGCGGCCACCCGACCGGTGCTCTGGGCCAGGGATGCGACGCCGTCCCCGTCCACACCACGACCTGTGCCGGGATCAAGCGCCACTATCGCTAGCCGCCAATCGAGCGCGTGCGCCCGTGCACGCCGGTCGTCCGGCCCATGCGGTCTTCCATCGACGCGATGCCCCCGAGCTAGCGTCACGGGGACGGGGGCATGGACCCCGGCGAGTTCCGCAGCGGATCAGGCCGGCCCCCGAGGGGCCGGCCGCGCGAGGACTGTCTGAGCAGAGGGGTTCATGCCCCCGTCCGCGGGACGCGAAACCCAGGAGGAGGAGCGGCTCAGTGTCCGGAAGGCCGCTCCGCCGACGCGTCCCGGGGCGGTCCCTCACCGCGCGGCGGTGCCGCCGCCAGGGCCGCCCGCGCCGCCGCGTCGTCCCACGACGCCATGAACAGCTGCCCCTGCTCGTTCGGGGTGCGGCTGGCCGTCCAGCACAGGTGATCGCCGTCGGGCGTGAACACCGGAAGCCCGTCGAACGCGTCCGCGGTCGTCACCCGCACGGGCTCCTTCTCGCCCATGGCGTCGACCATGTAGAGCTCGAAGTTCTGGTACCCGTGGAGGTTCGTGGTGAAGATGCAGTACTCGCCGCTGGGGTGGAAGTACGGCGCCCACGACATCGCCCCGAGCTCGGTGAGCTGGCGTCGGTCCGTGCCGTCGAGCTTCATCGTGTAGACCTCGGCGGTACGGCCGGACGCGTCGAAGTGGCGCCAGACCACCCGCCGGCCGTCGGGCGTGAAGAACGGCCCGCCGTCGTATCCGTCCCACTCGGTGAGGCGGGTCACGTCGGTCCCGTCCGCGTTCATCATGTACAGCTCGCCGAAGAACGAGACGTCCTTGGCCGCCTGCTCCTGGAGCTCGGGCGACAGCGCGTCGATCGGATACGCGTGCCGCGTCGACGAGAAGACGATCTTCGAGCCGTCGGGCGAGTACGCGGCCTCGGCGTCGTAGCCCATCTCCGTCGTGAGCTGGCGGAGGTCGTCGCCGCTCCGGTCACAGACGAAGATGTCCATCGTCTCGTCGTAGTCCCACACCCGGCGCCGCTCACCGGCCGCGCGTGACGCGTACTCGTCCTTCTGCTTGCGCGGCGCGTCGGGATCCAGATGCGACGACGAGAACTCGAGGTCGTTCGAGTGCGGCCGGAAGAACGCGCAGGTCGTGCGGCCCACCCCCGGAGAGACGCGGTGGTGAGCCCCCGTCGTCATCTCCATCACGTAGATCTGGAAGAAGGGGTTGGCGTTCTCCGCGGAGACGGGGACGTCGGCCCCGGGCTCCGGCGGCGCGCCCTCGTCCGCGACGACGGCCTCGGCCTGGAACACCATGTGATAGCCGTCGCGTGAGAAGTATCCCTCGCCCGCCCGGCGAAAGCCGCCGGCGACGGTGGTCAGCTGGCGCGGGTCGGAGATGTAGGGCGATTCGAAGCTGTCCCACTGGACCGCCTCGCCGAGCGACGAGTAGTCGGGCGCGGCGGATACTTCCCGGGTGCAGCTCTGAAGGGTCGCCGAGACGACCATCAGCGTGGCCGCGGCGGACAGGAGCTGGAGCGTCGACTTCGTGTTCATGAACGGTTCCTCGTCGAGGGTCCACGGTGGATCGGAATGCGGCCGAGTCTAGCACCCGGGACCGCCGGTGCACGGGCAAAACGCGCTCCCGCTGGACACGGTTCCACGTCGCCGGGTACCGTCACGCGCCCGGAAAGCCGTCCACCGCCGGAGGATCGGAGAGCGCGCCCATGTCCCGGACCGATCGCCACGCCGAGACCGCGTTTGCGGAGATCGAGACGCTGGATCTGGCGGGTGTCGTCGCGGCCGAGGCCGATCTCCCCATCGCCGGCGTCCGCGCGGCCCTCGCGCTTCTCGACGACGCGTGCACCGTGCCGTTCATTGCCCGCTATCGCAAGGAGGCCACGGGCGGTCTGGACGAGGTCGCGATCGAGACGATCTGCGATCGCAGCCGGCATCACCGCGAGCTCCTCGATCGGAAGCGCACCGTGCTGTCGACGATCGCCGAGCAGGGAGCGCTCACCGCCGAGCTCCGGGATGCGATCGTCACCTGCACGACGCGAACGGCGCTCGAGGACCTCTACGCACCCTTCAAGCCTAGGCGCCGTACGCGGGGCTCGATCGCGATCGAGCGCGGTCTCGAGCCGCTGGCCGATCGGATGTGGCGCGTCCGGGAGGCGGGATCCGACGATCCGGTCGATCCCCTGGAGGTCGCGGCGGCCTACGTCGACCCCGCGCGCGACGTCCCCACGGCCGAGGACGCCCTGGCCGGGGCACGCGACATCGTCGCCGAGCGGATCGCGAACACGGCGGCGCTCCGGGCCGCGGTCCGAGATCTCACCTGGGAGAGCGGGCACCTCCGCTGCGCCGCCGCCCGGGGCAAGAAGGACCAGACGAGCAAGTTCCAGGACTACTACGACTTCACCCAGCCCGTGCGAGACGTCCCTCCCCATCGGGTCCTGGCCATTCGCCGGGGCGAGAAGGAGGGCTTCCTGACGTATCGCATCCGGCCCGACGAGAACCGCGCCCGCGAGCTCGTCCGCTCGCGCGTGATCACGAACCGGGGCTCGGCCTGGCGCGACACGCTGCGGACGGCCTGTGACGATGCCTACGATCGCCTGCTCTCGGTTCAGGTCGAGACCGATGTTCGCACGGCGATCCGGGAGACCGCCGAAGCCTCGGCGATCGACGTGTTCGCATCCAACCTCCGCGAGCTTCTCCTGTCGCCGCCGTTCGGGGCCCGCCCGGTGATCGGCGTGGATCCAGGCTTTCGCACCGGCTGCAAGCTCGCCGTGCTCGACGCGACCGGCAAGCTCGTGGCTCACGGCGTCGTGCATCCGGTCGAGCCGCGATCCGACGTGCACGGCACCACACGCGCGCTCGTGCGCTGGATCGACGCGCACGACGTGGCCGCCGTCGCGGTCGGCAACGGCACCGCGGGCCGCGAGACGTTCGCGATCGTCCGCCGCGCGCTGGCCGAGGTGCGACCCGACGTCGGCGTCGTGCTCGTCAACGAGTCGGGGGCGTCGGTGTACTCGGCATCGGCGATCGCACGGGAGGAGCTCCCCGACGTGGACCTCACCGTGCGCGGCGCCGTCTCCATCGGGCGGCGCCTCCAGGATCCCCTGGCCGAGCTCGTTAAGATCGACCCCAGGTCCATCGGCGTCGGTCAGTACCAGCACGACGTGGACCCGAAGAGCCTCCGCGAGCGACTGGGTAGCGTGGTCTCGAGCAGCGTGAACCACGTCGGCGTGGACGTGAACACGGCGTCGGCGTCGCTTCTCCGTCACGTGTCCGGCCTCGGTCCGTCGGTCGCCGGTGCGATCGTCTCGCATCGAGACGCACACGGCGCGTTCGCCTCGCGCTCGGCGCTCATGAAGGTGCCGCGCCTGGGTGACAAGACGTTCGAGCAGGCCGCGGGCTTCCTGCGCGTTCGCGGGGAGAATCCGCTCGACGCGTCGGCCGTGCACCCCGAGCGGTACGCGCTGGTCGAGCGCATCGCCGCGGATCTCGGCACGCCGGTGGCCGAGCTCGTCGGCAACGCGGGCCTGGCGGCGCGCATCGACGTCGGGCGCTACGTGGACGACGCGGTGGGGCGATACACGCTGGACGACATCGTCGCCGAGCTCGAGCGTCCCGGCCGCGACCCGCGCCACGACTTCGATCCGGTGGCGTTCCGCGACGACGTCACGTGCCTGGAGGATCTGGCCGAGGGCATGGACCTCGCCGGCGTCGTCACCAACGTCACGCACTTCGGTGCGTTCGTGGACGTCGGCGTGCACCAGGACGGCCTCGTCCACGTGAGCGAGATCGCGCACCGCTTCGTGCGAGACCCGTCCGACGAGCTTCGCGTGGGTCAGAGGGTCGACGTCCGCGTCATCGGCGTCGATCGCGCGCGCGACCGGATCGCGCTCAGCATCAAGGCACGCCGGCCGGCCCCGGCCAACGCGGACCGTGCGCGGGAGCGGCGACACGATGGACGCTGACGAGAGGCTCATGCGGTTCGTGTCCGGCGTGAGCCGGACGCTGGACCCCTCCCTGATGGCCGAGCCCGCGGCCCTCGTGGCGCTGACCGACGAGCTCCAGGACGAGCTGAGCGCGCGACCCGGGCACGATCGCCGGAAGAACCGCGTCGTCGACGTCCCCGGGTGCGGCATTCTCCTGAGCGGACCGCGCGCGTACGGCGGCGATCGGACACGACCGTTCGTGGACGTGGTGGCCTGGTCGTTCGATCCCATCGACGAGACCCACTGGGACCGTCTGGCGGCGGCGGCTCGCGGAGAGCATCGCCATCATGGTCCCCGGCTGCGCGTGCGCGTGTCCCCACCCGCGGCGCGGGCGCTCGCCGCCTTCGCGGACGTCGAAGGGGATCTGCACGTGATGTCCGAGCGCATCGATCGGCTGCGGGCGCGGCCCCGCCCGGCGGAGTCCGGGCGCGTGGCCGTCGTTCCCATCACGCGTGACAACTACTACGAGCGCTACCGAAAGGTGCACGAGGCGTTTCGCGAGGCGGACCCGGTCCTGCGGGATCGGGTGTCGATCTCCAGCCACCCGTCGCTGGAGGTCGCGCGAGCCGCGGGTCTCCTGTACGACGTGATCGTGGACGGCGCGTGGGCCGGGCTCATCGCCGCGAGGCCGGGGCGTCTCGCCGGCGCCGCGGGATACGTCGTCGAGGAGGAGATCCTCGTGGCCGAGCATCGCGGGCGCGGTCTCGGCGCGGCGATGCAGCGCGCGTTCGTGGATCGGCTCGACGGGTCGGGGGGGCGGCACCTCGTCGGGACGATCGATGTGGCCAACGTCGCGTCGCGCCGAACCGCCGAGCGCGTGGGGCGCCGGGAGATCGCACGCTACGTGTTCGTTTGAGCCGTCCGACCGTCCGGCGCTGGCCGACGCGATGGGCGTCACTTCCCGATGCAGAACTCCGAGAAGATCACGTCGAGCACGTCGGCGCCCACGCGCTCTCCGGTGATCAGCCCGATCGCGTTGGCCGCGGCGCGCAGCTCTTCGGCCACGAGCTCGTGCGCCGCGTCGGGCGCGCCGCCGGGCGCGCCGCCGGACACGTCGTCGTGTCCGGCGGCACAGGAGAAGAGGTCCCTCGCACGGGCGATCGCGGCCGCCGCCTCGTCGAGCGCGGCCTCCTGACGGCGCCCCACGACGAGCACGTCTCCAGCCTCGATCCCCTCGCCGACGATCGTGCGCTCGACCGCGCGGCGGAGCGTGTCCACGCCGGCGCCGGTCAGGGCCGAGACGTGCAGCACACACGCGCTCGGCGCCGGCGCCCCCGGCGTCGACGGCGATGCCGACGTCGGAGGAAGGGTCAAGACGACGGGGCGGTCGCACTTGTTCACGACGACGAGCGCGCGCCCCGGGACGCATGCGTCCACGAGTCCGCGCTCCTCGTCCGTCAGGTCGGGGCGGCTCCCGTCCAGCACGACGACGTGCACGTCTCCGCCGGCCAGCGTCTCGCGCGTTCGACGAACACCTTCGGCCTCGACCACGTCCGGGGCGTCGGCCAGGCCCGCGGTGTCCACCAGACGAGCAGCCACGGCGCCGAACGTCACCTCCGCGTCGATCACGTCACGCGTGGTTCCCGGCGTCGCGTGCACGATGGCGCGATCTCGTCCGAGAATCGCGTTGAAGAGCGACGATTTGCCGACGTTGGGAGCCCCGGTCAGGACCACCTCCGTCACCCCGAGGAGGGGTCGGCCCCGGCGTGCGGCCTCGACGAGCCGGACCAGCGCGCGGTGCACCTCGCCGAGCGACTCGCGCATGCGCACCCGATCCGGATCGGCCAGGTCCTCGTCCGGGAAGTCGATCGTCGCCTCCAGGATCGCCAGCTCGTGGAGGACGCGACGTCGCAGCTCGCCCACCTCGGTCGAGAGCGTTCCGCCGAGCTGCCGGAGTGCCGCACGAGCCGCGGCGTCCGTGCGGGAGTCGATGAGCCTGGCCACGGCCTCGGCCTGAGAGAGATCGAGCTTGCCGTTCAGGAAGGCGCGGCGGGTGAACTCCCCGGGCTCGGCGACACGAGCACCGGAGGCCACGAGGGCATCGATGGCGCGCCGGGCGAGCGCCGGGTTGCCGTGAAGGCTGATCTCGAGAACGTCCTCGCCGGTGTACGAGTGGGGTGCGCGGAACACGGCGACCACGACCTGGTCGATCGGCTCGTCGTCTCCGGCCTCGTGAAACGTCCCCACGTGGACCGTGTTCGCGGGCGCGTCGACGAGCGGGGATCGGGCGCGGACGTGGCGGGAGCCGATCGCGAGCGCGCCCGGACCGGCGAGGCGGACGGTCGCGAGCGCGGCGCGCCCGACCGGCGTCGACAGCGCGACGATCGTGTCGTCCGACGCGTCGCCCGGGTCCTCGCGCGCCACGCCGGAGTCCTCGTGGCCTACAGTCGGCGGCGTGCCGGCCGGCGGCGGCGGGAGCGCGCGCCCACCTTCGGCTGCTCGTCGCTCGGTGACTCGCTCGACTCGGTGGACTCGCGCGGGTCCTGACCCGAGGACGAGCCGCTGCCGAGGCCGAGCATGTCGAGGGGCTCCTCGGCGACGACGTACTTCTTGCCGGAGTCCGGCTCGCCGCCACGGTCGTCGTGTCGCGGCCGATCCTCGCGCGGGCCGCCACGGGGGCGCCGGTCGCCCCGGCCCCTACCGCCCCGATCGCCGCGGTCGCCTCGATCGCCACGGTCGCCACGGTCGCCACGACGTCCGGAGCCCTCGCCCCGGGGGCCGCGGTCGTCCCGGTCGCGTTCCATGCGCTCGAAGCGCGGTGCGCGATCGGGCTCGGTGGGCTCGATCTCGCCGGTCGGACGGATCAGGATGCGCTTCTGGCTCCCGTTGCCGATGGCCTGCGTCTCGACCCCGGGCGTGTCCGCGAGCGCGCGGTGCACGATGCGACGATCCCCGGCCACCATGGGCTCGGTCTTGATCTCGCGCCCGGTCTTGATCGCTTCTTCACCCATCTCGACCGCGCGCTCGTGCAGCGCCTCGGTGCGGCGCTCGCGATACCCGCTGATGTCCACCGTCACCGACAGCCGTTCCTTCATCTCGCGGCTCGTCACCCGGGTCACGACGTGCTGGAGCGCCTGCAGCGTCTCGCCCTTCCGGCCGATCAGGAGCCCTTCGCGATCGTTGCAGTCGACGTTCACTCGAACCTGGCCGTCGTCGACGCCACCCTCGACGGTCGCCTCGAACCCCATCTTCTCCAGGATCGTGTTGGTGATCGTCGCCGCCGTGGTCGCGGCGGCCGAGAGGTCGATCGTGGACGCGGCGTCACCGCGATCGGCGCGGGGGGAGCGCCCGTCGCGGCGACCGCCGCGATCGCCACGGGCCGATCGGCCTCCACGGGAACGCTCGCCGCGCGGGCCATCGGACCGACGCCCGCTTCCCTCGCCGGCGGACGAGGCGGACGAGCCGGCCCGGGGGGCGTCCCGGCGCCCTCCTTCCCGGCGCGGCTCGCGGCCGCGCTCGCGGCCGCCGCGGCCTCGGTCCCGGTCCCGGTCGCGTCCCCGGCCCCGGTCGCCACGGCCGCCATCACGGCTCCCGGCGTCACGACCGCCGGCGCCGCGGCGCGCCTTCTTCAAGCTCACGAACACCCGGGCCGGACGACCGCCGAACACGCCGAGGAAGCCCTTCTTCCCCTCGTCGATGACCTTGACGTCGACGTCGTCACGCGTGGCCCCGAGCCGTCCGAGCGCGTCCTGAATGGCCGCCTCGACGGTCTCGGCGCTGGCTTCGATGTGAGTCTCGGTGGACTGCATGTGGGTTTCTCCTCGTCCCTTCCGGTCAGCGCCGGTGGGATGTCGCGGTTACGCCGCTTTCGCGGGCTTCGAGGCCGCATCGCCTCGAGTGATGGCTTGCTCCGCCCAGGTGAACAGGTTCTGCACGGTCCAGTACAGGTTCAGCCCGGCGGGCATCGAGTAGAAGAAGAACAGCATCATGACCGGCATCAGGTACATCAGGCTCTTTTGCCGCGGATCGGTCATCATGGCCGTCGTCTTCTGCATCAGGATCGTGGACGCGGCCATCACGAGCGGCAGCACGTGTAACGCGTCCGGCAGCATCGGGAACTGGCCGAAGTGCACGAGGGTGTCCGGCGCCGACAGATCGTTGATCCAGAACAGGAACGGCGCCTGACGAAGCTCGATCGCGTTCCGGAGGACACCGTACAGCGCGAAGAAGACCGGCATCTGGATCAGCAGCGGCAGACAGCCCGCGGCCGGATTCACCCCGTGCTTCTTGTAGAGCGCCATCGTCTCCAGGCTGACCTTCTGCTGATCGCCCTTGTACTTCTCCTGGATGCGCTCGATCTCGGGCTTCAGCGCCGACATTCGCTTCATCGACGCGGTGCCCTTGCGCGTCAGGGGGAAGAACAGGAGCTTCGTGATCAGCGCGACCAGGATGATCGCGATCCCGTAGTTCGGGATGACGGCGTGGATCGCATTCAGCGCCTCGTACACCAGGCGCGCGAGCCAGCCGAAGATCGCGCCGAGGAACATGTTGGATCGGATCCCGATCTTCGAGTCGATCCCCTCGCCCAGGTGCGTCAGGCGGTCCTGCTCGATCGGCCCCACGTACAGCACGAAGCCGTCGCCGGCCGCCCCCTCGACGAGCTCGGAGGTCACCGCCCATCCGACGCGATGGGTCAGCTTCTCGCCGAACAGCGCCGCCTCCTCGGCGCCTCCGCCCTGGACGAAGAGCGCCGATATGAAGTACTTCGTCCGCGTGGCCGCCCATCGCACCTGACCCTCGAACTCCGAGGAGAAGTCGTCGAGCCCCTTGCGCTCGATGTTCTCGCCGATGCGGGCCAGGGCGGCGAACTCGGTCAGGTCGCCCTTCTGGTGCTCCTCGGTGACCGGGAGTCCGTCGGTCCACGAGAGCGTGTAGTGTCCGTCCGCTCGCCGGCCCACGCCGGAGATCTCCACCCGCGAGTCGATCGTGTAGTAGTCGGGGTCGAACGCGTAGTGGCGTTCGACGTGCGCTCCGTTGGCGCCCGTCGTGGTGAAGACCAGCTTCGCGATCTCGAGCTCGGGGCTGGACTCGGCGCGGGTGGAGAAGATCGTCTCCTCGAGGGTCAGCGCGGCCCGGCCGCCCTCTCCGTCGGGATCCACGCGGAGGACCGGCTGGGCCACGTCGGTGTCGACGAGCACCAGCGGCTGCCCGCCGGGGTCGTCGTAGCCGAGTGTCGTGAAGCGGACGAGCCCGCCGCCACGATTGGAGAACACCGCCTCGTAGAGGGGCGTCCGTACGGTGATGAGCTCCTCGATGGTCGTCTCGCCACCGGCGAACGTGTCGGTCGTGTCGGCCTCGTCCACGTCGGAGCCGAGGTCGTCCAGGGTCGAGGGGCGCTCGGGCTCGGTGAGGGTCGGCGGTTCAGGGGTGCCGCGGCTCGCGACCTCTCCGGTCGCGGGGAGATCGTCGGTCTCGTGCCGTGGCGTCGGCCGGGGTCCGAAGAAGACCATCCAGCCCAGGTAGACCAGCACGCTGAGCATGACGGCCAGGAGTGTTCGTCGGTCCATGTTTCGCTCTCAGCGAGGCGATCGTTCGGAAGCTCGGTCAGACGACGGGGTCGCAGCCGCTCCCTCCGTAGGGATGACAGCGACCCAGGCGCCGCACGGCGAGCCAGACCCCTCTGACGGGGCCGTGCTTCTCGATGGCCTCGCGGGCATACTGGGAACAGGTCGGCACGAAGCGACACGTGCTGGGAAGGACGGGCGAGAGGACCTTCTGATAGGCGACGATGCACGCCACGAGCGCGCGCGCGACGATCCACCGCAACCGGCTCGCGGCCGCCGCGGGCGACGCGTGCGTCTCAGGATGGAGGTTCGCGGTGTGCGCCATCGATCACTCCGGACAGCTCGAAGAGCCGACGCATCTCGGCCAGCGCGTCGTCCCGGTGCGCGTCGACCAGGGGCCGGCGGGCGATGAGGACGATGTGCATCGCGCGCGCGGTCTCGTTGAGCTCCACGCGCAGGTACCGATACGCCTCGCGAAGGAGCCGGCGTGCCCGGTTGCGCGCCACCGCGCCCCCGACCTTCCGGCTCGCCACGAAGCCGACGCGCCGCGCTCCCGGAACCGGGTGCGTGATCAGCACCATGAGCTGGCCACGCACGCTCTTCCCGTTGTCGTATGCGCTGCGGAACCCCTGCCGGCTCCGGAGCAGCTCGCCTCGGGGAAGACGGTATCGGGGCGTCTCGTCGACCTCGACTCTCGACGTTGCTGGTTCTCGCTCGTCCTTCCCCTCCCGGGGCTCCGTCGCGTCGGACCGCTCGGGTCCTGTCTCGTCGGGACGATGGGCTGGAGCCACCGGAGGGAAGTCACTTCGCAGGTAAACGAACTGGTTAGCGCCGAACGCGCCTACTCGTCGGACACCGTGAGGCGCTTGCGCCCCTTGGCGCGGCGCTTCTTCAACACGCGCCGGCCGTTCGCCGACGCCATGCGCTTGCGGAAGCCGTGCTTCTTGCGGCGCCGGCGGTTGTGCGGCTGATACGTCCGCTTCATCTGTTTCGTACCTCGATCGGTAGAGGGTTGGTCGGGATCACGCCGATCCCGCGTGCGCGCGCCCCGCCGGCGCCGCGACGGCACCCGGGACGATCAAGAAGCGCGTACGTCTCCCACGCGTCTCGTTTGCAGACGGAGGAGTGTCGGCCAGACCGGCTTCGCCTGTCAAGATTCGCGCTTCCGGGCCTCGGGGTCGATCCTCGGCGTCGGGCCCGTCGCGATGTCCGGGGTGGTGACGTGATCGTCGCGTTCGACGACCTGGTCGACTCGGCGGCCTCGGTGATCGGGCCTCTGTGCCATGGGCCTCGGCTCCACGGTCAACCTGGCCTACCATGGGGCCGACCGGCAGAGGACCCCTTCGGCAGGAGACACGCAATCCGATCGCTCGTTCGAGCCCTGGGCTCTCGCGGCAGTGCGGCGCCGGCGCTGATCGTGGTCTCGCTCGTCTACGTCGCCTCGCTCGCGACCCAGGAGACGCAGGCATTCTGGACGACCGACAACGCCAACAAGTTCCTGCAGATGGAGTCGATCGTCGCTTCGCAGCATCGCGACTACGCCATCGCCTGGCCGGGGGTCGCGATCGACCCTGGGTATCGGTTCAACCCACTGCCGGCGCCGTTCTCCATCGTCGTCGACGGGCGACTCTTCTCGCAGTACTCGCCGGTGTTCGCGACGGTCTCGTCGGTGCCCTACGGGCTGTGGGGTTACCCGGGCCTCTTCGTGCTCCCGATTCTCGGCGCGATGGTGGCGCTCGCGGGCGTGGCGACGATCGCCCGTGAAGGGGCTCCCGGCCGCGCGGGGGCCCCCGCACTGGCGGTGGTGATCGCGGGGCTGTCCACCCCGCTGTGGTTCTACGCGGTCGCGTTCTGGGAGCACACCCTGGCGCTGGCCGCATCGGTGTGGGCGACGCGCACGTTCATCGTCTACGCGCGCAACCCGTCCTGGGGGCGCCTCGTCGTCGCGGTCGGGCTGTCGTGCGTCGCGGTGGCCTTTCGTGAGGAGCTCGTGCTCCTCTCCGTGGTGTCGATCGCGATGGCGATCGGGGCCTCGCCGCGCCGGCGGGTCCGCACGGCGGCCATCGCCGCCTCGACGGCCGCGTCATCGCTCGCACCGCTTCTCGCATTTCATGCGTGGGCGCTCGGGCACCCCCTCGGGTTTCACGCGGCGAGCAACGCGTCGTCGCTCGCCCAGCTGATCGAGTCGCGGCCGACGGCGTTCTACAACCTGCTCCTGCGCGCCGGGAACCACATCGGGGAGTCGCTCGTGATCACGTCGGTGTTCGTCGGCCTCCTGGCGTGGCGGCCGCGCGTGTCGGCTCGTGTGTTTCGCGTGGTGGTGCCGGCGCTCGCGGGCTTCGCGTCGCTGACCGGGGGCCTGGTTCTGTGGCACCTGGCTCGCTCACCGGATCCGATCGCGACGCTGTCGGTCGTCAACAGCGTGTACCCGTGCGCGCCGATCGTCCTCCTGGCGCTGGTGCGCCGGCGCTCCGACGACGTCCGGCGCGATCTCGCTGGCCGCGAGTCGGACCCGCTCGCGGCGCGGTGGCTGTGGACGCTCTCGGTCGGTCTCGCGCTCGGGTACGCGCTGCTCGCGCCGGAGATCTCGACGAGCGGCATGCACTGGGGCAACCGGTTCCTGCTCCCGCTCTATCCGATGCTCTCGGTCCTCGCGGCATGGAACGTCGTGGACTGGCTCTCGGCCGCGGGGCGATCCGCTCGGGCCAAGGCCGCGATGCTGCCGATGGCGGCCGTGTGCGCGATCGGTGTCGCGGCCCAGGTCTGGTCCATCGACGTGGCCCGGGCCAAGCGGGCGTTCTCCGCGCGACTGAACCGGATCGTCGCGGAGCGGCCGGAGCAGATCCTCGTGACCGACCAGTGGTGGGTGCCTCAGGAGCTCCATGTGTCTTTCGGCCGGAAGATGATGTTCGTCGCTCGAACGCCGTCGGATTTCGCCGATCTCGAGCAGATACTCGCCGAGCGCGGCCGGCCAGAGTCACTTCTGGTCACGAGCGCGACCGGCCGAGGGGTCCCGGCGGGTGCCGAGCTCGTCCAGGATCGTGACCTGGGGCACTTCTCCATAATTCTGGCATCACGCCGTTCCGGCGCCTGGCAATCGGAAATCAGAGAAGCAAAATAGTCTCTGCTATGTCGCATGCGGCTTTTTTTGCAACGAGTTATCTGTTTTCAATCGGTCTTGTTAGGCGAAAGTGAGCATGCTAGACTTCGCCTCCGCTTCACGAAGCTGGACACGGAAGCGGCGCGCGAGGCGCCTGTTTGCTTCGCCGAGGACACCCGAGCTCACACACCTGTCCTTTCCTGGGAGTCTCGTTCTTTGGGTCCGCTTTTTGGGGCTCGTTTTTTCGGAAACGGTCTCAAGATATAGCGAATATTGTGAGTTATTGTGGAAAACCCAAGGAAAACCCTTCAACTCTTTGTCCTTTTTGAGTTTAGTGGCTATCCACATATCAACTGTTGATTGTGGATAACCACCCGGCCTGCGTCCGGGGCTGTTCAACTTGTTCCAACTTCAGCCCTTGGAAGATTCTCCACATGTTCGTCGCACGGCGGCGCATGCCCGGCGCCGCCCGAACGACCAAGCGCCGGTAGGAGGTCCCCGAGTGGAATCCCACTCCTCCGCATCCGATGCCTGGGCCCGCATCTTGGCGTACGTCAAGGAAGTGGTCAGCGAGCAGACGTTCCGCACCTGGTTCAGTCCCCTGTCCGCCGGGGAGTTCGACAGATCGCGGCTGACGATCGTCGTCCCCAACCCGTTCTACTCCGACTGGCTTCAGGAGCACTACTCCGAGCTCCTGACCCAGGCGGTGGGAGCGGTTTTCTCCGAGGGCGTCGCAATGTCGTTCGTCGTCAGCGACGACTACAGCGACACCGCTCGACCGCTGGCGCCGTCCGAGTCGTCGGACGGCGGCGACGCGGCGGCGACGAACGGCGTGATGAACGGCGCGGGCGCCCGCGCCTCCGGGATGCGGCAGGCGCGTGTCGCCGGCCAGGACGACGGCCTCCTCAACCCGCGCTTCACGTTCGAGAACTTCGTCGTGGGCAAGTCGAACGAGTTCTGCTTCGCGGCGTGCGAGGCGGTCGCGAAGAGCCCGGGGAACGTCTACAACCCGCTGTTCATCTACGGCGGCGTGGGGCTCGGCAAGACGCACATCATGCAGGCGATCGGACATCGGTTGCGCCAGAACCGACCCTCCTCACACGTCCGCTACGTGTCGTCCGAGAAGTTCATGAACGAGATGATTCAATCCATCCAGCGCGGCACGACGTTCGAGTTCAAACGGCGCTATCGGTCCGCCGACCTCCTGTTCATCGACGACATCCAGTTCCTGACCGGCAAGGAGTCGACGCAGGAGGAGTTCTTCCACACGTTCAACACGCTGTACGATGCACACAAACAGATCGTGATCACGTCGGATCGGCCGCCCAAGGCGCTGAACGACCTCGAGGATCGTCTCGTCTCGCGCTTCAACTGGGGACTCGTCAGCGACATCAGTGCGCCCGACTACGAGACGCGCGTGGCCATTCTGCGGCGCAAGGCCGAAGCGGAGAACATGGAGATCTCCAACGACGTGCTCATGTGCATCGCCGATCGCATCACGAACAACGTGCGCGAGCTCGAAGGATCGCTCGTTCGCCTCAGCGCGCTCGCGTCGTTGACGAAGAGCAAGATCGACGTCGACCTCGTTCAGGAGTTCCTGAAGGACCTGATGCGCGATCGCTCCCACCGTCCGGTGGAGGCACGCGACGTCGTGAAGGTGGTCTGCGCGCATTTCGGTCTGAGTGCCGAGGCGCTTCGCAGCCGGCGACGCACGCAGAAGATCGCGTTTCCCCGTCAGGTGGCGATGTACCTGTGCAAGCAGCTCACGAACATGTCGCTGGTGGAGATAGGCGCCCAGTTCGGGGGGCGCGATCACACCACGGTTCTCTACGCGTGCGACAAGATCGAGTCCCGGCGCACCCAGGATCCCGAGCTGGACCGCACCCTGGACGAGCTCACGCAGGCGCTGTCGACCCCTTCGAGATCCTGACAACCTTACCCACACCCTGTGGGATACCCGTGGACCGATGGCCCCCCCGGGGACAACCCCGACATCGGTCCACGGTCTATCCCCATCGCGAGGCGCATCAACTCGGTCATAAGTCATTGGTAGAAAGGTCGTTTCGGGCGACGGACGGGGTTGTCGACATATCCCCAGCCCCTACCATTACTACTGGTTGTAAATGATTGGTATGTAGTAGTTTAGAGGCGTGGGGAAAACCCATTTTTGCTTGCGCGGCTCCGATCGCGTCCCTAGAATACGGCAGGTCGGAAACGGACCCGACATCCGCGGATCCGGCGTCGCGACGAGAGGCTCGGCGACCAACGGCACAGGGATCGCCAACCGGAGAACCGGACGGCGTGCCTCTAACACTCTCTAACGAAAAGATTTAACTGTGTCGGTGCCCCGAGCCACCGCACTGACGACCGAAGGAACACCCATGGCCATGAAGTTCTCGGTCCCGCAGTCCGAGCTGTCCCGCGCGGCGCAAACGGTCAATCAAGCGGTTCCGACGCGGAGCACCCTGCCCGCGCTCTCCAACTTCCACGTCGAGGTCGAGGCCGATACGCTCCGGATCAGTGCGACCGACCTGGACACGTCGGTTTCGCTGAAGGTGGCCTGCGAGGACGTGTCTCCGGGGCGCACGCTGGTTCCCGCTCGCCTGTTCACCGACCTCGTGAAGAGCCTCCCCGCCGACGTCGTCACGGTGTCGTCGGAGGGCGAGAGCGTGAAGATCGTCTCGCGAGGCGGCGAGTTCTCACTGCCGACCGCGGATCCCGACGATTACCCGCAGCTTCCCCGGATCGAGGAGGAGCGCACGGTCGAGCTGTCCGCGGCGGTGTTCGCGGGTCTGGTCAAGAAGGTCGTCGACTTCGTGGCGTCGGACGACTCGCGTCCCGAGATGAGCGGCGTGAAGGTGGAGTTTCGCAAGGGTGAGCTTCGCATGGTCGCCATCAACGGACACATGCTCGCGCTCGCGGGCGTGACCGGGAACTACGCCAAGGGTGAGGACGTCATCGTGCTTCCGTCGGCGCTCCAGTACGCGCTGCACGGCATGGCTGCGGGATCCAACGTCCAGCTCGGGATCGCACGCACGCAGATCGCGTTCCAGACCGGCAACCTGACGGTGTTCTCGCGGCTCCTCGAGGGCAAGTTCCCCGACTACGAGAAGGTCCTTCCCGAGAACAACCCAAAGCGTGTCGTGGTGCGCCGCGACGAGCTGCGCGAAGCGCTGCGTCGGGTCGACGTCGTGGCCGACAACATCACGCACCAGGTACGGGTGAAGCTCACGAAGGGCTCCATCGAGCTCGACGCGCAGCAGACCGTCGGTGGCGGCCGCGCGAACGTGCACATCGAGGCCCAGTACGACGGCGATGCGCTGGAGATCGGGTTCAATGCGAAGTATGTGATGGACCTCCTCAAGACCATCGACGCCGAGGAGATCGAGCTCGCGCTCGATCGTCCGCTGACTGCGATGGTCGTCGAGCCGATACCGGCCCCGGAGAACGGTTTGCACCGCTGTCTGGTCATGCCGCTGCGGCTGGCGAACCGGTCGTCCTGAGCGGCCACCAAAGGATCGGATCCCAGTGGAGCATATCGGCAAGTCGCTCGACGCGGTGCTGGACTCCGGTGAGCTGGGTGATGCGCTCGCCGGGTATCGAGCCATGTCATCGTGGCCGGCCGTCGTCGGCGACGGGATCGCCAGGCAGGCGACGGCGACCCGGTTCCAGGACGGTTACCTCGTCGTCGAGGTGTCGAACTCCACCTGGCTTCAGCAGCTTTCCTTCATGCGCCACAAGATCATTCCCAAACTGAATGCGGCCGTCGGTCGCAACGTCGTCAAGTCGATCAAGTTCGTGATCGCCGGCGGCGGTCCATGGAGCCAGAAAGGGTGAGTCGGTTGGAACCGGAAGCACGGGAAGCCGTCTCGGGCGAGCAGTACGACGCGAGCCAGATCACCGTCCTCAAGGGTCTGGCCGCCGTTCGGATGCGCCCCGCCATGTACATCGGCAGCGTGGGGCCCAAGGGCCTTCATCACCTCGTGTACGAGGTCGTGGACAACGCGATCGACGAGGTGATGGCCGGATTCTGCGACGAGATCCGCGTCACCATTCATGACGACGGGTCCTGCAGCGTGTTCGACAACGGTCGCGGAATCCCGGTCGACACGCACGCCGACACCGGCCGCCCCGCGGTGGAGGTCGTCATGACGACGCTTCACGCCGGCGGTAAGTTCAACAAGGACACCTACAAGGTCTCCGGAGGCCTACACGGCGTCGGCGTGTCGTGCGTCAACGCGCTCAGCGAGTGGCTCGAGGTCGAGGTCCTTCGCGACGGCAAGGTGCACCAGCAGCGCTACGAGCGCGGCCTGCCCGCCCACGACCTCCGGGTCATCGGCGACGCCGAGGAGACCGGGACCACGGTCCGCTTCTACCCCGACGGCGACATCTTCGAGACGATTGAGTTCCAGGCCGAGGTGCTGATACACCGACTGCGCGAGCTCGCGTTCCTGAATGGCGGCACGCGGATTCACTTCTTCGACGAACGCTCGGGCAAGGGCCAGGAGCTGCATCACGAAGGGGGCCTCAGCGAGTTCGTGAAGTTCCTCAGTCGCGGCCAGAAGGCGCTCCACGATCCCGCGATCTCTCTGACGCGACAGGTCGGCGACATCGGTCTGGATCTGGCGCTCATGTACAACGACGGCTACAACGAGAACGTCGTCACGTACGTGAACAACATCCACACGCTCGAGGGAGGCACGCACCTGTCGGGCTTCCGCACCGCGCTGACGCGTTCGATCAGCGGCTATGCGAACAAGTCCGACACCACCAAGAAGCTCAAGGGCAAGGGCCTGACCGGCGACGACGTCCGAGAGGGCCTCACCGCCGTGCTCAGCGTCAAGATCCCCGATCCCCAGTTCGAGGGACAGACCAAGACCAAGCTGGGCAACTCCGAGGTGCGTGGGCTGGTCGAGACGGCGGTCGGCGAGATGCTCGGCGAGTTCCTGGAGGAGAACCCCTCGGTCGCGAAGAACATCGTGACCAAGGCGATCGCGGCCGCCGCGGCGCGCGAGGCGAGTCGCAAGGCGCGCGAGCTGGCCCGCCGGAAGTCCGTGCTCGACTCGGGCTCGTTGCCCGGCAAGCTGGCGGACTGCTCCGAGCGCGACCCCGAGCTGTGTGAGATCTACATCGTCGAGGGCGATTCGGCCGGAGGCTCGGCCAAGATGGGTCGCGATCGACGGTTCCAGGCGATCCTGCCGCTCAGGGGCAAGCTCCTGAACGTGGAGAAGGCGCGCCTCGACAAGGCATTGTCGAACGAAGAGATCCGGACGATGGTGATGGCGCTCGGCGCCGGCATGCGCGACGACTTCGACGCCTCCAAGCTCCGCTACCACAAGATCATCATCATGACCGACGCCGACGTGGACGGCGCTCACATCCGGACGCTCCTGCTGACCTTCTTCTACCGGTACATGCGCGAGGCCGTGGATCACGGCTACGTCTACATCGCCCAGCCGCCTCTGTACGGCATCAGCAAGGGCAAGAAGATGATCTACGCGCACTCCGACGAGGAGCGCGACCGTGCGGTCGAGGAGCTCGGCAAGCGCGGGGTCAGCATCCAGCGCTACAAGGGTCTGGGTGAGATGAACCCCGAGCAGCTCTGGGACACCACGATGGACCCCGAGCGGCGCGTCATCCTGCGAGTCGGACAGGAGGACGCGGCCGAGGCCAACCGGCTGTTCACGGTCCTGATGGGAGACGAGGTCGAGCCGCGCCGGCAGTTCATCGAGGAGAACGCGCTGGCGGTCCGGAACCTCGACATCTGAGCCGCGCCACCGACACGAGTCACGTCAGAACGCACGAGGTGAGCGCTCGCCGCTCGCGCACGGGAACACCCGCGCCGGCGGCCGGAGAAGGATGAGACGAGATGGCTGACGATCCGAACCGCATCGTACCGATCAACCTCGAGGACGAGCTTCGCAGCGCGTACCTCGACTACTCGATGAGCGTCATCGTGAGTCGCGCGCTGCCCGATGCGCGCGACGGATTGAAGCCCGTGCAGCGACGGATTCTGGTCGCGATGCGCGAGCTCAACCTCACGCACGATCGCAAGCACCGGAAGTCCGCCAAGATCACCGGTGACGTGACCGGTAACTACCACCCGCACGGCACCGCAGCCGTGTACGACACGATGGTGCGCATGGCGCAGGACTTCTCTCTGCGCTACCCGTTGATCGATGGACAGGGCAACTTCGGGTCCGTGGACGGTGACGGGGCCGCGGCCGAGCGGTACACCGAGGCCCGCCTGACCGAAGCCGCCGAGAACCTCCTCGGCGACATCGAGAAGGACACGGTCGATCATCGGCCGAACTACGAGGAGACCCGCGACGAGCCGGTCGTCCTGCCCGGACGGTTTCCGAATCTGCTGGTCAACGGCGCCACCGGGATCGCGGTCGGGATGGCCACCAACATCCCGCCACACAACCTCGGCGAGATCGTCGACGGTCTGTGCATGCTGCTCGACGACCCGGACGCGACGGTGTCCGATCTGCGGCGCGCGGTGAAGGGCCCCGACTTCCCGACCGCCGGCATCATCCAGGGGACCGACGGCATCCAGCAGGCGTACGAGACCGGCCGCGGGCTCATCCGCGTCCGCGCGCGGGCGGAGATCGAGACGAACGAGAAGACCGGGCGCGAGCGCATCCTGGTCACCGAGCTCCCGTATCAGGTGAACAAGGCCACGCTGCTGGAGAAGATCGCGCACCTGGTCAAGTCGGGCGTGGTCGCCGGCATCTCGGACATCCGCGACGAGAGCGACCGCGACGGCATGCGGGTGGTGATCGACGTCCGCAAGGACGGCGCGCCGAACATCATCCTGAACCAGCTCTTCAAGCACACGGCCATGCAAAGCACGTTCGGCGCCAACATGGTCGCGCTCGTCGACATGCGCCCCAAGCAGCTCTCGCTCAAGGAGCTGATGAACGAGTACCTCCGGCACCGGCGCGAGGTCGTGGTGCGGAGGACCGAGTTCGAGCTGGCCCAGGCCGAGCGGCGCGCGCACATCCTGGAGGGCCTCCGGAAGGCGCTGGATCACATCGATGCCATCATCGAGACCATCCGCGCCGCGGCGGACGTGCCCGTGGCCCGCCAGAACCTCATGTCCGGGTTCGAGCTCAGCGAGGCGCAGGCCAACGCGATTCTCGAGATGCGCCTCCAGCGCCTGACCGGCATGGAGCGCAAGAAGCTCGACGAGGAGTACACCGATCTCATCCAGGAGATCGAGCGCCTGCGCGGCATCCTCGAGAGCGACGCCCAGGTGCGCGAGGTCATCCGCGACGAGCTCCAGGAGATCCGCGAGGCCTACGCCGACGAACGCCGGACCGAGATCACCGCGATGGCCGCCGGCGAGTTCGCCGACGAGGACCTCATCCCCGAGGAGGACATGGTCGTCACGATCAGCCACCTCGGGTACATCAAGCGCATCCCGCTGACCGCCTATCGCTCGCAGCGGCGCGGCGGCAAGGGCATCACCGGGGCCACCACGCGCGAGGAGGACTGGACGCAGGAGCTCTTCATCGCGTCGACGCACGACTACATGCTCTTCTTCACCGATCGCGGTCGCTGCTACTGGCTCAAGGTGCACGCCATTCCGAAGGCGGGTCGCACCGCGCGCGGAAAGGCGATCGTCAACTGCATCCAGATCGGATCCGACGAGCGGGTCACCGCGTACACGCAGGTGAACGAGTTCGACGACCATCGCTACCTGATCATGGTGACCCGTCAGGGCACGATCAAGAAGACGCCCCTGAATGCGTTCAGCAACCCGCGCCGGGCCGGCATCCGCGCGGTCAACCTGGCCGACGGCGACATGCTGATCGCGGCCTCGCTGACCAACGGCGACAACGAGGTCATGCTCGCCACCCGGAAAGGCCGCGCCGTCCGATTCCACGAGAGCGCGCTGCGCCCGATGGGACGGACCGCCGGCGGCGTGCGCGGGGTCTCCCTCGACGGCGACGAGGACGGCGTCGTGGGCATGGTCGTCGTCGAGCGCGACGCCACGCTCCTGTCGGTCACCGAACGTGGATATGGCAAGAGGACCCCGATCGCCGAGTACCGGCTGACGAACCGCGGGACGAAGGGCGTCGTGAACATCCGGACCAGCGAGCGCAACGGTCCCGTGGTGGGCATCCTCGAGGTCACGTCGGATGACCAGATCATCATCATCTCGTCGTCGGGGATCGTGATCCGGAGCCCGGTGCGCGACGTGCGCGAGATGGGTCGCGCGACGCAGGGCGTGCGCTTGATCACGATGGACGAGGATGCGACCGTGGCCGACGTGGCCAAGGTGCCGTCGGGCGACGACGACAACGGTGGGATGCGGGGGCCCAGGGGAACCGATCCCGCGACGCCCGTGTCCAAAGGGTCCGAGCCGTCGGCCGAGCTGAGCGCCGCGGTGAGAGACTTCGCCGACGAGCTCGTGGATGAAGCGGACGGGGATCCGGCCGGTGACGATCCGGCGGACGGCGCGGACGCGCCGGATGACGACGACGAGAGCTGAATGGTGACCCACGAGTGACGCACGACACGACTCGTCCGGCGGCGATCGCCTCGGTCGCGTTGATCGCCGCGCTCGGATCGGCCCCGCTCTGGTCCGGGTGCGCTCCCGAGACCGACCCGGTGGCGGTGCGCCTGCCGGCGAGAAGCCCCGAGACCGCCGCGGTCCGACTCCTCACGGTCCCGGCCGACTCGGTGGCCTACCTGAGCTACGACGCGCAGGCCGACGTCGGCAAGAGCGACCGCCTTCTCTTCGGCGATTTCGGCGGGATCCGCGCGCGGACGTTCGTGAAGTTCGAGATCGACTCGATCGCGGCGGACTCGCTCGCGGCACGCGACGTCACGTCGGCCGAGCTGCGCTACTCCTGCATACCCGGCGCGTCCACCGACTCCATCACCGTCGAGATCATGACGTACGCCGTGATGCCGGGCGCGTCGTGGTCCGAGAACGACACGCTCTCGTGGCCGGGTCCCGCGATCGACGAGGCCTCGGTGACCGCGACGCCGATTCTGGACGATTGCGACGAGACGCAGGTGTCGGTTGCGGTGTCACCGGCCGTCGTCGAGGGCTGGCTCGACTCGCCCGCCGACGCGAACGGCCTCATGGTCGGATACACCAGCGGCGCGTCGATGATCGAGGCGGCGTCCGCCGAGAACCTCCTCGTCGACTCCGAGCTCGATCGACTCGTGGGGCCGGTGCTGGCCGTGACGTTCGCGGACTTGGACGAGACCTACCTCTTCTCGGAGACCACGGTTTCCGACGACGTCTTCGTGCTGTCGCCCGACGAGGCGGTGCTGCCCTGCGCCGACCCCGCCGACTGCCTGGTCGTCAGCCGTGGGGTCAACAGGCGGATCCTGACCTGGCCGAGGATCGACCTGCCGCCCGGGAGCAACGTGCATCGCGCCACCATCAATCTGCATGTTCTGGGGCACCCGCGCTTCGACCGCGACCTCCCGCTCCAGGTGTTCCGGCTGACCAGCGAGTGGCCGACCGAAGCGCCGGTCGACTCGATGGTGACGAACAGCGGGGTCGTGTGGCACACGGTCGAGGTCGAGGTCGACGGGGACTCCGTCGTGGAGGTGCCCATCACCGATCTCGTTCAGGCCTGGCACAACGGCATTTATGAGAACAGAGGCGTCATGGTTCGCACGGCCGACCAGGACGAAGGGGTCAGTGCGGTCGCGTTCGCGAGCCCGATGCACCCGGACGAGGCGCTGAGGCCCAGCGTTACCGTCGCGTACACCGTCCCGTACGGGGGGCGGCCATGAAACATGCCGCCGTGGTGATGGTCGTGGGGCTATCGACCGCCCTGGCCGTGTCCGTGGTCGAGGCGGACAGCATTTTCTCTGGATTTGGTTATGGAAGACTCCTGCATCCGGTCGACGCACGCGCGGCGGGCATGGGGGACGTCTCGCTGGTCTCGAGCTCCGCGTGGTCGTTCAGCCCTCGCAACCCCTCGCTGATGGCGGGGCTTCCCGACGCGGCCGCCTACCTGTCGTTCAACGCGGACTTCACACAGGTGGACGCCGGCGCCGGGCGCGAGACCCGGCCCGACGGTGGGCTGCCGTTCGTCGCCGTCGGGCTCCCCATCTCCCGCGTGACCCTGGCGCTGTCGCTGTTCGAGATGACCGATGCCCGGCACAGCTTCGTACAGCGCATCGAGGGCGACCCGACCGCCTACGACCTGATCTCCGAGGGCAGCGGCGCCTGGTCGCGCATCCAGGCCGCGGTCGCGGGGTCGGTCGGGCGATCGTTGAGCGTGGGGGCGTCGGTCGGCATCCCGTTCTCGTCCATCGAGGATCACGTCACACGCGACTTCCACACCACAGGATACGTGGATCGGGACGAGCGGTCGCGGACGAGCCTCGAGGACGTGTCGTTCCTGGCCCTGGGCGCACAGTACCGCGTCGGCGCCCTGACCTTCGGCGGGTTCGGCGAGCTTCCGACCAGTGGCGAGATCTCGACGGTCGTCGAGCTGATCGGCGACACCGAGACCCGGACGACCTACGACATCTCCCTGCCCGGGGCGTTCGGGGTCGCGGGCTCGTTCCTCGTGTCGCCGACTCTGGCCGTGTCGGGGGAGTTCCGCCGGCAGCCATGGTCCGACGTGGAGATCGACGATGTGCCATGGGAGGAGAGCGATCTCGACATCGCACGCGCCTACGAGGACGTCGACGCGTGGGGGGTCGGGCTGGAGTGGCGGCGGGGCGCCCGATCCGAGTCCATCCGGGTGCGAGACCACATCCAGTACCGCCTCGGCTACGCATTCACCCCGTGGATGACCGCCGGGCCCAACGGGGGTCGGGTGACGGACCGAAGCCTGACCACCGGCATCGGGATCCCGTTCGCGCGCGACAACGGCGAGCTGAACGTGGCGCTGCGGTACACGCAGCGCCGCGAGGCCGGGAGCGATCTCCGCGAGAACGTCGTCAGCGTGACGTTCGGGGTGTCCTTCGCACGACAGCCCCGGGACTACTGATCGCCGCCAGGCGCTTCTCGACGCGCTTCTCCCGCGTGGCGCCCGCCGCCGCGGTCCCTCCTGGCCGGAGCGATCCCCCGACGAGACGAAAAAGAGTGACGGCACCCGGTACATCCCCGGCTAGAGTCTCGACATGACTCGCGCACGTCAGGACACCGCGATCGTCCTCGCGGTCGCGCTCGCGCTCCGGCTCGTGTACGCCATTCAGCACAGCGCGACGATCTACTTCGACCATCCGATCCTGGACTCTCTGTGGATTCACCAGTGGGCCCAGGCGCTCGTGCGCGGGGAGGGGTCGGGTGACGGGGCGTACTTCCGTGCGCCGCTCTACCCGATGCTCCTGGCGGGCCTGTATCGCGCCTTCGGAACCTCACAATGGGTGGTCGTCGCGTTCCAGCACCTTCTCGGGGCGGCCACCGCGGTGTTGTGCCTGAGGATCGGGACGGCCATCGGCGGCCGGGGCGTCGGGCTGATTGCGGGGCTCCTGTGGGCGGGCTGGTGGACCGCCATCTTCTTCGAGGGCGAGATCCTCATCGTGACCCTGGCCACCTTCCTGGGGACCGTCGTCCTGGAGCGTCTGATTGCGGCATGCCGGCAGGCCCCGGGATCGCGCGGCCGCACGTGGAGGCTGGCGAGCGCCGGCGCCGCGCTCGGGCTCGCCGCGATCGCACGCCCGAACTTCCTGATCCTGGCCCCACTGGTCGCCTTCGCGCCGTGGGCGGCCGATCGGAGAGTTGCCGCGCACTCCGGAGCTGGCCGGCCGGAGCTCCGCGTCGGGAGGTCCGTTCTCGTGGCGCTCGGGTCGATGGTCGCGGTCATCCTGCCCGTGACCGTGCGAAACCTCGTCGTCGGACACGACCTCGTGCCGATCGCGGCACAGGGTGGACTGAACTTCTACGTCGGCAACGGGCCCGATGCCGACGGCAAGACGGCGATCGCGCCCGGGTCCATCGGACCGATGCGGCGTGACGTCATGACATCCGCGTTCAGGGACAACGTCACGCTGGCGGGACGGGAGATCGCGGAGGGGGAGGAGGGCCGCGCGCTGAAGGAATCGGAGGTGTCGAGATACTGGCTGGGGCGCGCGGTGGCATTCATCGTCGGCGATGGTCCGGGCTGGCTCAGGCTCGCGATGACGAAATGTTACTATTTAATAAATAGTTTTGAAATAAGCGACAACCGGGATCTCGAGGAGGCGAGGCGAGATACTCCTGTCTTGATGTGGCTTGCATGGATACCGGCGGTGGTGTGGCCCCTCGCCCTGCTCGGGGTGTTGTGGGGGGTGTGGGGGGCGCGTCTTGGTTTTTTGATCGTTTCTTTTGTGTCTCTATATGGTTTCTCGGTTGTTTTGTTTTTTGTGAACAGTCGCCTCCGGCTGCCAGTGATGCCCGGGCTGTTGATCGCGGCGGCGTACGGTGCCGTCGCCCTGGTGGCCGTGATACGAGAGCGGCGGACGCGTGCTCTCCTGGTGGCCGTGGGTATCCTGGGCGTGAGCGCTGCCGCCACGCACTCCCGCCTGCTCGGTGTCGATGAGCAGCGAGGCCTCACGGCGTTTCGCCTGAATCGGGCCGTGCTCCTGATCGAGTCGGGGCGGTGTGCACCCGCTCTCGACACATACCGCGAGCTCGCGGGGGACAATCCCGACTTGACCGAGGCCGCTTTCGGCCTGGCCCGGGCGATGGAGCGGTGCGGCGACGTGGGGGGGGCACTCGACCAGTACTCGGCGGTCAGCGCGCGGTGGCCGGAGTTCCCCTTCGCGGAGCTGGCGCGGGCGCGGCTGCTCGCCGACCTGGATCGGGACGACGAGGCCGACGCCGCGTATCGCCGTGCCATCGACATGGACCCGGGCCTGGCGGATGGGCCACTCAACTACGCCAGCTACCTGGCCCGCGAGCAGCGGTTCGTCGAGGCGGTCACGCAGTTCGAGCGAGGCCTCGAGATGGATCCGAGCCGGTTGAAGTCGTGGGTGGCGTATGGCTATACTCTCGCGCGAGTTGGGCGTATCGAGGACGCTCGGGCGGCTTTCCGCCGTGCGCTCGCGCTCGACCCCCACGACGCGGCCGCGCAGGCCGGACTCCGGACGACCGACGCCAAACCGGGACCATGAGCGTCGGGGCCCACCGAGGCGCCGACTCACCGCATGACCGGGGGCGACCGTGGCGCAGGACCCTTCCTCTTCGAGAACGGAGACGCGGAAACGTGAAGACTCAGGCAGCGATCGGGGCCGTGATCGCGCTCCTCGCGGCGGGTGCGGTCGTCTGGGTGCTGATGCCTCGCGGGCCGCGCGTCGTCGCGGTCGAGGGTGAGGGAGGCGAGCCTGCTCGGTCCGTCGTCGTCCTCGGCGCGGAGGATGGCGCTCGAGAGGTCATTCAGGTAATCGAGCCGCGCGATGGGGCGAGAGTATCACAATCGAGGACGGAGGACGTGTTCTTCCGCTGGCACGCAGTTCCAGGCGCAACCCGGTACATGTTCGTGGCCAACGATGAGGTCGGCAAGATCGTGTGGCGAGGCGCGACGGTGGACACGGTGTTTCAGATGCCCGACAAGGCGTGGCGGATCCTCGTGCCAGGCGAGCGCCTGAAGTGGATCGTCCAGGCGCCGGGCGTGGGGGCGAGCTCCGACATCCAGCGCGTTCGGATCGGGTCGTAAGCCGACCGATCGTGCGGCGAGGGGCCGCCGGGTAATCCGCGGCGACGCGACCGTGTTTCACGTGAAACCCGCACCTCGGCGCGTGACGGGCTATCTCCATGCTGGCGACGGGCTTCGCCATCGGGCCTAACGTGAATCAACGTGGCTGGAGCTAAGTCGCGACGTGCTCAGCGGGTGTATTGGCGCGGAATCTCTCCGCCCAGGGCGCGGCCACCATGTGACCGGGCGCCGTCGGCGCAACTCGTTGTGTTTCACGTGAAACAGCAGCCCGGGTTGTCCCATGCGCCCGTCCGCGCTACTCCTAGGCGCGCCCCGGGATTCCAGGGATCGACGCACGTTGGTCACGCGACCCCGGGTAGAAACGCGACTGTGGAGACGGGCACGATGCGATGCTAGGTGCGACACGACCCGACGACTCGAGCAACGGCTTTGAGACGGCACCGATGGCCGAGAGTGCCGCGGTGCCGCGCACGCGCTTCAGGCCGGGTGACGAGACCCGGATCATCGCGATCACGAACCAGAAGGGCGGCGTCGGAAAGACGACCACAGCGGTCAATCTGGCCGCCGCCCTCGCGATGGAGTCCCGGCGCGTGCTTCTCGTCGATCTGGACCCCCAGGCCAACTCATCGAGCGGTCTTGGAATCGACGGAAACGCCTACCCCGTGACCGTTTACGAGGCCGTCGTCGGCATCGGATCGCTCGTCGATGCGATACTCCCGACGGACGTTGCCGGGCTCGACCTTGCGCCGTCTTCTCGCCGGCTGGTCGGAGCAGAGATCGAGCTAACGTCGATGGAGCGCCGAGAGCACCGTCTCGCCGCCGCCCTCGCGTCGATCGAGGGACAGTACGACTTCGTCCTGATCGACTGCCCGCCCTCATTGGGGCTCTTGACGTTGAATGCGCTCACGGCAACGCGATCCGTCCTGATCCCCATCCAGGCGGAGTACTACGCACTGGAAGGACTCAGTGGACTGATGCAAACCATCCGGCGCGTCCAGCAGGCGCTGAATCCGGCCCTCTTCGTGGAGGGCGTGCTTCTCACGATGTATGACGCCCGACTGAATCTCGCTCGCCAGGTCGCGGACGAGGCGCGCCGGTTCTTCGGCGACCGCGTGTATGACGTGGCGATTCCACGCAACGTGAAGATCTCCGAAGCGCCGAGCTTCGGTCAGCCCGTTCTTGTTTACGATCCACAATGCGTCGGAGCCACGAGCTTCAAGACGCTCGCGGAGGAAGTGCTACGCGATGAGCAAGCGAGTTCTGGGGCGGGGGCTAGACGCCCTTCTGCCGGACACGAGACCGGAGACGACACCCTCGGGCAACCTGGTTCTCCAGGTCCCGCTTGACGCCGTTCTCCCGAACCCCGAGCAGCCTCGACACGAGATGAACCCCGAGGCACTCACCGACCTGGCGAACTCCATCCGCGAGTTCGGCGTCATCGAGCCGATCCTGGTCAAGAGAGATGGTGATCGCTACATTCTGGTTGCCGGCGAGCGGCGCGTCATGGCTGCGCGAAAGGCCGGGCTCGAGTCCATTCCCGCGATCCTCCGCGACGACGCACCCGAGGAGATGCTCGCCGTTGCGCTCATCGAGAACATCCAGCGCGAGAACTTGAATGCGGTCGACGAGGCTCGTGCATACCGCCGACTGCAGGACGAGTACGGGCTGACCCACGAGGAGGTCGCCGACCGCGTGGGCAAGAGCCGCGTCGCGATCTCCAACTCTCTTCGCCTGCTCCAGCTCCCGACGGCCGTTTTGGACGATGTCTCGGCCGGGGTCCTCAGCGCTGGTCACGCGAGGGCGCTCCTTGCGGTGCAGGACTCGGAGGCCAGGGCGGCTCTCTGGGAGCGGATCAAGTCGGAGCAGCTCTCGGTACGGGCATCGGAGGATGCAGCCCGGGCAGCCTCATCGCCCAGGAAGACCAGCGGGCCGCGCCCCCGTACGGAGCAGCCGCGTGATCCTCAGCTCGGACATCTGGAGGACCGACTCCGGGAGACCCTCGGGACACAGATCCGGATCGCTCCGAAACGCGGAACCCGGGGCGGCCGGATCGAGGTCGAGTACTACGACCACGACGATCTCGATCGCCTGGTCACACTCCTCGTCGGACCAATCGACGCCTACTGAGGCTCGTGCGCAACCGCGCAACGTCCGGCGCGGGCAGGCGTAGTCAAACGTAAGTGATTGGGAACTAAAGCGAATCGATCAGCTGACGATTGATTCCAGAAGGACGGAGTCAACCTACAACCCAAGGGGGTCATCCCGCGATGTTTGGGCGCAAGAAGAGTGAGAAGCCAGCGAGACGGCCGTCACCACCGGAGCCGGCGTCGCGTCGGGAGCCAGCGGCGCCGACACCGACCCCGACCCGGGCCCCGACGTCGGCGTCCACGCCGATGAACTCGGTCCTCGGTGGATCCGCGCGGTTCGTCGGGGACGTCGCCGTCGTCGGGACGATCCGGATCGATGGCGAGATCGAGGGAAACGTGGAGGCCAGCGAGCGAGTGCACATCGGTCGCGGCGGCGTCGTCAACGGGTCGGTCGCGGCGCAGGACGTGATCGTCACCGGTAGCGTCGGCGGATCCATAACCGCCTCCGGAAAGGTGCATCTTCAGGCCACGGCCGCGCTGAGTGGAGACGTGGCGTGTCAGCGTCTCGTGATCGAGGAAGGGGCGCGCTTTGACGGCGCCTCGGTGATGGGCGGGGGGCAGCAGAAGCTCGAGGTGCTCGAAACCAGCCGGGCGCACTCCTAGGTCGCTGTGGATAACCGAGGCGATCTGGGGATAAACATGGATTGTGTTGCGGGACAGTTGCTTGCGGCACTTTGTTCGTGTGTGCAACATCGCCTTATCCACATGACCGGAGCCTGGCGTGGGGCCGGATTCGACCCAAAACCCATAACGATCCGGGCGTGAGATTCACGAGGCCGCTTACCCGTGCGATGAAGCGAGAGTGGTGCTTCTCTTGGTATGTTGATTGGGTTATGCATTGAGCGTCGTGCCCGTCGGGTTGAGACTCCTGTGGGGCGGTGACACGGCAGGTCGGCACGCGAGCCATAAATAAGCGGTTATGCGTTTGCGGTGGCGGCTTGGCGGATGGCGAGCACGAGTCGATCGGGGCCGGGTCGGGCGGACGACGATCGTGCCATCGGGGCATGTTGAGAAGGGGCGCAGACCCGATACGCCGCGTTGCGGACCCGTTGAAACGCGCGGGTGTATTCTCCGGCTACCGGCCGAGGCGATCGCACGTGAAACGCCGCGATGTGGCTCGCCCCGGCTTGGGTCGAAGTGTTGCTGTCCTCTTCGTCTGCCAGATGAGAACGCGCGCCGATGTATCGTATCGTGCGGTCTGCACCCCAAACAGCCGCGTCGATCGATCTCGTCGCCAGCAGGTGACGCGAAGAGAATCGTACGTGTACAGCACCAGCGGCGCAACGAAAACGGGGACGGCGCCGCGGGTCCGGTGCTCGGCGCGTCGCGCCGGCAAACGGCCCGAAGGCCGCTTCTGTCCAATTGTTTAGGATCGCCGGTGCTTGCTCGCGCGTGACGCGAAGGAGGCGACGGAGTGCCAGGCAACTCGTTCGGTCAGCTCTTCCGGATCACGACCTTCGGCGAGTCGCACGGCCCGGCTCTCGGCGTCGTCGTGGATGGTTGCCCTCCGGACCTCGCGCTCGGCGAAGAGGATCTACGACCCGATCTCGCGCGGCGCCGACCGGGGCAGAGCGAGCTGACAACCTCGCGGTCGGAGCGCGACGAGCCCCGCATCGTGTCGGGGGTGTTCGAGGGGCGCACGACCGGCACGCCGATCTGCATTCTCTTCGAGAACACCGACGCCCGCTCGCGCGACTACGACAGGATCGCGGGCGCGTATCGTCCCGGACACGCCGACTACACCTACGACGCCAAGTACGGCCGACGCGATCATCGCGGCGGCGGCCGTGCGTCGGCGCGCGAGACGGTGGCCCGCGTCGCCGCGGGCGCGATCGCGCGGAAGCTCCTGCTGAGAGACGGCATCCGGGTCGTCGGCTACACCCAGCGAATCGGCGATGTCGTCTACTCCGCGCCGGATCCGTCGGCCCTGACACACGCCGACGTGGATCGTCACGATGTGCGCTGCCCGGATCCCACCACCGCCGAGCGCATGGCGGAGCTCGTTCGCGACGTCAAGAAGGACGGCGACTCCATCGGCGGCGTCGCGGAGTTCGTGGCGGTGAACTGTCCGCCGGGACTCGGTGAGCCGGTCTTCGACAAGCTGAAGGCCTCGCTCGCCGCCGCGCTGCTCAGCATCCCCGCGGTGGTCGGGTTCGAGTACGGAAGCGGATTCGCGGCCGCGTCCATGCGCGGATCCGAGCACAACGATCCGTTCGTTCCCACCGATCTCGGAACCGGCACGTCCAGCAACCGCCACGGGGGCATGCTCGGCGGGATCTCTTCGGGCCAGCCGATCATCCTTCGCGCCGTCGTGAAGCCGACGTCGTCGATTCCACGGGAGCAGCGGACCGTCACTCGCGATGGCGAGGAGACCACGATCCGGGTGACGGGCCGCCACGATCCGTGTCTCATCCCGCGCTTCGTTCCGATCGGCGAGGCCATGATCGCGCTCGTCTTGATCGATCACCTGCTGCGCTGGCGCGCACAGTGCGCGCCGCCCGGAGACGGACGCGACCGCGGTTAGTCGGCGACCCGGGCGGCGCCGCCGCCGTGGCCGGTCATCCCCGGGGATCGAGCACGAAGCACGAGTGGTACGGGAGATCCGGGTTGCGGTACGCCCGGACGATGCGAGCCCCCGTGGAGCGGATCGCGCGCGTCACGTCCCGGTAACGCGTCCCCCGGTAGCCGATCTCCCAGTGGTGCTCCCCGTCGTACCGATACGGACCCAGCGTGTATCGCTCCGGAGACAGCGCGAACGTGCGCCAGCCGATCCTGGGCAGCCGAACGCGCGCGGCGAGATACATGCGCACGTCCGGTACCGACACGAGCACCGCTCGCCGTGCGACGCGCGAGAGCTCGCCGACGCCGGATGCGAACTCGCCGAACGGAAGGTGCTCCAGGACCTGGCAACACATGACCACGTCGAACGCCCCGTCCCCGAACGGGAGCGCGAGCACCGAGGCCGCGACGTCCGGTCCGAGTGCCGGGTCCACGTCAAGCGAGACCAGCGAGTGGCGCGTGAACGTGGGCACGACCGCGGACATGAACCCGTCGGCGACTCCGATCTCCAGGACGTCCGCCGCCTCCAGCTCGTACAGCTCCCGGAGCTGATTCGCGTACCCGTGAATGCGGAGGTGACTCCAGTACGCCGTCTTCTCGTAGTGTGCCTTCTCGGCCTGCTTGGCCACCCATCACGTCCTTTGCCAGCGATCCGATCGGAGTCCGGACGGAAACCACGGCGGGCATGGTAACGTAGCACCTCGGAGGCGTGCGACGACCGAGCGCGCCCAGGCGAGGAGGCGCACATGACCGGTGAGATCATCGTCACCCGCGAGCGACGTCAGGGGCTGCTGTTCCGGCTCCTGGCCAACGCGGCCGCCGTTTACGTGGCCGGCGCGGTGCTGTCCGGCGTGCATGTCAGCGGCGTCGTGGGCGCCCTGATCGCCGCCCTCATTCTCACCATCGTCAACGCGATCGTCCGACCCGTGCTGGTGTTCATGACGCTGCCGCTCACGCTGATGACGCTGGGGCTGTTCCTGCTCGTCGTCAACGCGATGAGCCTGGGGCTGGCCGCCTGGCTGGCCGGCGGCGCGTTCGACATCTCGGGGTTTGGATCCGCCGTCGCCGCCTGGATTCTCATCTGGGCCGTGAACTGGGTCATCAGCTTGATCTTCCGGCGTGAACGGGTCGAGGTCCGCTGACCGGACCGGACCGGACCCGCCCGCCCGTCGCCCCCGTCGGCCCCGTCGGCCCCGGGGCCCAGGACCTCCGAGGCCTCCGTCCCCGACAACCCCGCGGTGGACCACCGCGAGAAGGCGGGACCGAACCGACCAAACCGACGACCCTCGACCGTCGATGCTCGACCGTCGTGCCGAATCCCCGGCACGACGCCCGGGGGCGCCCCAGGCCGGCCTTCCACCCAACCATCTGAAAACAAACGACCTGGGGGCGCCGATCCGAACGCCGCCGCTACCTGGCACGTCGCCTGCAATGAAGAACGGGCGAGGCTCGAGACGGTCAAGCGGGCAGACATCCTCCGGAAAGTCCGGCGCGATGTCTTTCGTCGACGGCCTCAGCGAAAGCAACCGCGCTTCCGCGAGCCGCCCCGCCCGAGGGGGTGACTCCCGACCGCGGAGACACGATGGCTCAATGCGGACCGGCCATCGCGCTCCGGGGAGGGGGTCGCCGCTCTCGACGATGGGCCGCGCAGCGGGCGCGCGACATGTTAGGGGATGCCTGAGAGGCTCGGTTCAAAGCGGGCGAGACTGAGCTGATCGGGCATACCCATTTCGAGGGGCGCTCGGCTCCCTTTCGGGACCGGGCGCCCCTCGTCGTTGTACCCTCGGCGGGATGACGGTCGAAGTCCAACGTCCCACGCCCGAGGTGCCACGTGAAACGCATCCACGTCCTGATCGCGGCCTGCGCCCTGGCCGTGTCGGCTCGAGCCGAACCGCCCCCACCCACCACGTTCTCCATCGTCGCCGCCGACCCGGCCGCCGGCGAGGTCGGGGTTGCGGTCGCCAGCCGGTTCTTCGCCGTGGGCACCGTCGTCCCACACGCGCGAGCCGACGTCGGCGCCGTGGCCACACAGTCCTTCGCCAACACGAGCTTCGGCCCGCGCGGGCTCGAGCTGCTGGCGGCCGGGGCCAGCCCGGAGGAGGTCCTAGCCATCCTGCTGCGAGCCGACGACGGCCGCGCCCAGCGCCAGGTCGGTGTCGTGTCCGCCGACGGGCAATCCGCCACGTTCACCGGCGACGCGTGTCTCGCGTGGGCCGGCGGCCGCATCGGGGACGGCTACGCCGTGCAGGGCAACATCCTGGCGGGCGAGGCGGTCGTCGTCGAGATGGAGCGCGCGTTCCTGGAGAGCGCGGGCGAGCCGCTCGCCACGCGACTGTTCCGCGCGCTGGCCGCGGGCGACGCGGCCGGCGGAGATGCGCGCGGGAAGCAGTCCGCGGCGCTGGTCGTCGTTCGCGACTCGGCGGGCTACGGCGGATACACCGATCTCGCGGTGGACGTGCGCGTGGACGATCATCCCCGGCCGTTCGCCGAGCTCGAGCGTCTGCTCGGTCTCGCGCTCGTCAACGATACGTGGAACCGGGGGTGGACCGCGTTCACCGAGAAGCGCTACGCGGAGGCGCTGGCGTGGCAGCGGAAGACGGCCGCCCTCGCCGAGTCCACGGGGTCGATGCTGCCCGAAGTGCTGTATGACCTCGCGGTCATCCAGGTCGCGAACGGGGACCTCGAGCCGGCGCGACGCTCGCTCGAGCGCGCGGTCTCGCTGAACCCGAAGCTGGCCACGCAGGCCCGCGCCGACGCCGACCTGTCCGCGCTGGGCGACACGCTGGATCAGCTGCCCCAGGCGCCGTAGTCGCCGGACCTGTCCGCGGTCGCGTCACTCGACGAGGCTCGTGTCGATCGGCAACACCGGGAGGCAGGCCCCGACGGGCGGGCGATAGTCGCCACGCACCATCAGATTGACGAGGTGCGAGACCCGGAAGCCGATTCCGAGGAGCGACCGGATCAGCTCGCTGTGCGACGTCGGCGCGAAGACGGCGACCGCATCGTGAGGATGCACGCATCGATCGGCCAGGCCGACGATGATCGACACCAGCGTGTGACAGTCGTTCGCCCACCCCGGGCCGATCACCCAGACACCGGTCCCGTGGAACGCACAGGCGAAGCCGTACGCGCCGTCGGGCGGATCCAGGATGACGCCGCGCGCGCGAGCGGCGAGCCGCTCGATCAGCACCGAGCGGTCCACGCCGATCGCCGCGGTGTCGAGCGCCCCGATGAGCGTGAGATCGGATCGGGCCGACGACGCGGGCGTCGAGGCGACGGTGTCGTCGCCGGCCCCGGCCGAGAGATCCGCGTCCCGGAGTGATGGCGCGGCGTTCGCCGCCGCCGGGCTGCGCACCTCCGACTCCCGCGCGCCGACCCCGGTCTCGCCGGACGCCGCCGTCTCGTGGATGAAGGGTCGATGGAAGGGACTGGCGTACGGACCTCCGGGTCCGGTCACGAGCAACGCCAGCGTCTCGCGAACGTCGAATCCCGCGCGGGCGTACAGCCGGTAGCTGATCGGGTTGAACGAATCCTGAAGCAGCCGTGCGCTCCGGTCGCCCACGCTCAGCAGGATCTCGTTCAGGAGTCGGCGTCCATGGCCGCGTCCCTGCACGTCCGGGTCTATCGCCACCGGACCGATGAACGCTGCCTCGGGCGAGAGCTGCGTGAAGCTGACACCCAGCGCCTGCCCGGCCGGGCCCTCCAGGATGAGGCCGCCGGACGGATCCGAGGCGAGCGCGGCCGCCGCGAGCGCCGCCCCGCTGCGACTGTCGGTCACCGGCTCGGGGTAGCCGTAGCGTCGAAAGCTCCGCGAGAAGGCCCGGTAGATGATGCGTCCGGCGATCTCGAGATCGCCGGGCTCGAGCGGCCGGATCGTACAGTGTGTCACGCGCCGGTCCTTGCTGATTGCCAGGCGCGCGCCCGAGGCGTGGACAGCGCTGCCGACGCGGCGCGCACCGAGGGGCGCGAGCATCGTACCCAGCGGCCGGCGCGGGTTCAAACGGGTTGGCGTTGCGCCGAACGCCTCAGTGCCATGCGGTCGAGGCTGGCCCGGGTCAGTCCGTCCCCGAGTCGGCGCCGCCGTCATCGTCGCCGGTCGCCGGGGAGAGGTCGACCGGCGGCGGCGTCTTGCAGAAGAGCTGATGTATCGGCTTCCACATGGGAGTGCCGGCATCGCCGCTCCGCTCGAACGTGATCAGGCAGCGCTCGGCGATCAGCACGTCCCCCGGGCCCATGCCGGAGCCGAAACGCTCGAGGCTGACGTGCGCGATCCGCCCGTCGGTGCTGGACAGACACGCGCGGATGCCGAGCGGGCCGCCTCCGCCGGCTGGCACGGTCGGGGCATGCCCGACCTCGAGGCTCACCTCGTCGGAGAGCCGAACGTGCGTCGCGCTCCCGCCCGTCACCTCGAATGTGACCCCGCCGTCGGCCGCGAGCGCGAGGAGCAGGGGGAGGCGATCCGGCGCGATCGCCGTCGCCAACGCGAGCGAATAGAGCGCCTCCTGATCCTCGGTCGAGAGCGTCGCGTCCGGTGCGTCGTCGCACGTCACCCGCACGGCGCGGATCGGCAGCGGCACCTTGATCGGGCGCGGCAGGACGACCCGGGGCAGGAACGCGGTGACCGTGCATCCCTGTCTCACGCTCACCCGGTGGGTGCCGCCCGGAACGCCGCGCAGCACGAAGTCGCCGCGCGCGTCCGTCTGGGCGACGTGCTCGGTGCCCTCTATCGAGACGATCGCGCCGGACACCGACCGATCGAACTGGTCGATCACGAAGCCCCGGAGGTCGTACGTGCGGGAGGCGGCGTCGGCCGGGCCGGTCGGCGCCGCGGCCGCGGCGAGCATGGCGCTCACGGCGATCCCGGGGATCATGCGGATCGCGGCGATCAGGCGAATCGCCGCCCACACCGCATGCGACGGCTCACCGCGCGCGAGGCGGGCCCGCCGACCGCCGAGATCAGGACGACGATCGAGAGAACGGCCGCCGTGCTTCATCTGCACCCACCTCCCGCATTTCGGTCCGGGCCGTCATGGGCCCACGAAGATCACCTTGCTGTGTGCCGTCAGCTCGGATGTCGAAAGCCGGACGAAGTACACGCCCGCAGCCAGACGGCGTCCATCCGATCCCGTTCGATCGAAGGGTACACGATGCGTGCCGGCCGGGAGCACCGCCGGGACGAGCTCACGCAGCCGCCGGCCCGCGGTCGTGTACACCCCGACCCGCGCCGTGATGCTCCGATCGGTGGTCACGACGACGGTGGCCGGCCCACGCGCGGGCATCGGGTCGACGCGTACCGACACGACCGGGAGTCCGACCCCCGGCGCGGCTCCCGCCGGGGGCGCCGCGCCCGACTCCGGCGATTCCAGGCGCCAGGTGGTCAGGAGATCCGAGGACGCCGGACGGCGGCGCCCACTCGCCCGGACCTCGACCGGCTTGGCGAGCGTCCGGCCCGGATCGTCGGGATAGCTCACGAGGAGTCCCACCGTCGTCGCCAGTGTGTCGCCGGCAACGACGAGCGTCAGCGCTCCGTGCAGGGTCGCGCCGCCCGACGCGCCGGGCCCCATGGATCCGACGAGATCCAGCGACGTCACCGCGTCGACGTCGAACGTCAGCGTGTCGACGCTGCCGGTGACGTCGAGGGCCACCGCGCTCGGCGAGGACGTCGTCATCGAGGCGATGCCGGACAGCCGCCCGGCCCCGCCCGCATCCACGTCGATCGCGGTGATGATCCGGCCGGCGTCGGGGGTCCAGAGCCCGTCGCCGCTGACCGGCCAGGCGAGGAGCACGTGCGACAGCGCGGCGATGAGCTCCGCCCCGCCGATCGTGACGCCGACCGGCAACGAGGCCGCGGCGGCGACGCGCCAGGCGACGCCGTCGTCGCCGCTCCCGGCGCCGGTCACGTCGATCGTGACCACGTCGTCGACGCGACCGAAGACCACGTCGGGATCTCCGTCACGCGCATCCGACCAGAGGCCGTACACGGCGTGATCCCCGACCGCGTGCGCGACGTAGTCGCCGAAGTTCGGGACCATGTCGGCGGGCACCCCCTCCCAGGGAGCCGCCACGCTCGATGCCGGACGATTGGGGCCGAACGACGCGCCGCCGTCGAGAGACTGCGCCACCATGACCTCGCACGCGCTGACGTCGGCGAGGTCGCGCCGACGGTCGTACCAGAGCACGCTCACGCGGCCGTCGTCACCCACGTCCACGCGTGGCCAGAACGACTCGGTGGGGTCGGCGTTGTCGTTCACGCGAACCGGCTCGCCCCACGTGATGCCGCCGTCGGCCGACGCCGAGACCCACACGTCGAAGTGCCCGGCCTGGCCGTCGGACCACGCCACGTACACGACCCCACGATGCGGACCGCCGGAGCGATCGACGGCCAGCGACGCGAACGTCGGGCCCACGGGTCGATCGAAGCCACGCGGCGGATCGTGCGAGCGGGGTCCGAGCGTGGCGACCGCCGTGGCCGGCCCGACCCACTGTGCGCCGACGAGGCACCGGGACCAGATCGTGCCGCCGCCCTCCCCGATCGGATCGGTCCACACGACGTGAACCTCGCCCAGGGGGCCCTCGGCCAGCGCGATGCCGTTGGCCCGGCTGCTCTCGAAGATCGTGAGCGGATCGGTCCACGTCTCGCCGCCGTCCGTGGAGCGGCACAGCTCGCCGCGGTTCTGGCTCCAGTTGACGTATCCCAGGTGGACGTCCCCCGACGCGGACGCCATCAGCGCCGGCTTGTCGAGGTACTCGCCGCCGTTCCGGACGAACGTGTGGGTGTCGCCCCAGACGCCGCCGCCCGGGATCGGCGTGAGCCGGGCCAGGGCGATGCCGTCGTCGTTGCCCAGATCGACGCAGGCGATGAGAAACTCGCCCGTTGCGAGGGCCACGACCGCGGGGTCGCCCATCACGTCGGTGTCGGGGCCCTGCGGCACGGCCCCCAGATCGGTCCACGTCGTGCCGCCGTCGAGCGAGACGCCGACCCCGGTCAGGGCCTCGGGACCCAGAAACCCCGCCGCGTCGTTCCACACGGCGACCATCGTGTCACCGGCGACGGCGAGGCTCGTCTCGGATTGCACGCGTCCGGGCGGGTCGCCGGCTCGGTGGTTGACCATCACGTTCCAGGGACGGCCGGCGCCCGCGTGTGTGCGCTCGCCGGCATCGCGATCGGCCGCCCAGGCGGTGCGCGGCGCCGCGCGGATCGGGGGATCGAGCACGGGCGACCGGGGGTGTGGGGCCACCAGGGGCGTCAGGACGAACCAGCACAGGGCGCTCGACGAGAGCATGTCACGCTCCATTGGGGAGAGCGTGTCTGCCCGGGGACGCTAGGCGGGGGGCGGAGGATTGCAAACACCGCCCCGCCGGTCCAGCGATTTCGCGATTTCCGGGAGACGGTGAACGCGTCCTTCCCGCATCTGTCATTCCCGTTGCGCGATTCGCGCAGAGGGTGCAGGCTTGTCGGCATGCGAACGACCCATGGACTCCTGGCGGCGATCGTCCTCCAGATCGCACTCGTCGCTCTGCAGCCGGCGCTCCTGGTTGCCGCGCTGGACGCGCATCTACACCACGGCGGTCATCATGCCGCCAGGGTCTCCCTCGACGACGCGTCGAGCCACGCCGGCCACGTTCCGTGCGCACTGTGCTCTCAGCCCTGCTCGTCACCGTGCGCACTGACCGTCGAACGCGGACTCGCCGACTGTTCGACGCTCGTCGATGGACCCGACCCGGCGCCGGAGGTCGTCTCGTCGAGCATTGCCCGCACCGCGCGCTCGCGGGCGCCCCCGCCCCCCATCGCCTGAGCGTCCGGCCCCGCGCCGCGCCGCTCCCCCGTAACCACGACAACCCGTAGCACCCCGGGCGGCCCGCCGGCCGACCCGGGACGAGAAGGGGCGTGCGATGCAGTTTCTCTTCCGCGCGACGCGGACCGCCACCGCGTTCGCGATGCTTCTGACCGGGCTCGCTCAGACCACGAGCGCCGCCGGAAACCCGGCGATCTCCGTGCTCGGAGATCTGCGCGCCAAATGGTCGAACGAGTCGGACACCGAGGCCGATCTCCACGAGCTCGAGATCGGCGTCGTCGGTCCACTCAATCCTTACGCCAGAGCCGAGGTGTACCTCGCGATCCACGACGGCGAGTCCATCGAGGTCGAGGAGGCCAGGATCCATCTGGATCGATACCTCCCGGCCGGGCTGTCGCTGATGCTGGGACGCTCGCTGATCGACGTCGGGCGTCTCAACCGAACCCACCCGCACGCGTACCCGTTCGTGGACCGGCCGCTGATGCACGAGCGGTTCTTCGGATCCGACGGCGCGGTGGACGTCGGCGCACGGCTGGAGTGGCTCGCCCCCCTCGACGCGATCGCCACCACGGCGTCGGTCGGTGTCGTCCGGGGCGACGTGTTCCTGGGCGGACACGAGCACGACGCCGACGTGGAGGCGGACGACGCCGCGGACGCGACGGGCCCCCACGCCGAGGAGGAGCCCGAGTTCGGCGTGACCGGTCGCGTCGAGCTCTTCCTCGAGGCGTCGGCCGACCTGTCCGTCGCTCTGGGCGGCTCGTTCCTGACCGGTGAGATCGAGCCCGACGCCGGCACCCGGGCCGTGTGGTTCGGGCCCGACCTCGTGATGAAGCTCGATCTCGGCCCCACGCGCCGACTCGTCGTGAACGTGGAGGCACTGTTCGCGTCGATCGACGACATGGAGACGTCGCTCGAGCGTGTCGGGGTGCACAGGTCCTCCGGCATGCGCGGCGATCCCGGCGGCGTCTTCGCCGCGGCGGATCTCCGGACATCGAAACGCTGGAACCTGGGTATGTTCGGAGAGTCGGCCACGGGGCGACTCCACGACGCGGACCGCACCACGCGCGTCGGCGCCTTCGTCGGTCTGTCCCTGATGGAGGAGACGACCGTGTTTCGTCTGCTGGCCCGGCACACCGATCCCGACGCCGGCGACGGTGAGAACGAGCTCGTGTTCCAGGCCCTCTTTGGGCTGGGTCCGCACTCACCCCACAGGTACTGACCATGAACACGCCCATGCATCCGCCACGTGCGTCCCGGCTGCTCGGGGTCGTTCTGGCCACGCTCGTGGCCATGCTCGGCGCCGGCGCCGCCGAGGCACGCGTGCGCGTCGTGGCCGCGATCACCGACCTCGGCGCGATCGCCGAGGCCGTCGGCGGCGATCACGTCGAGATCGAGGTCGTGGCTCGACCGGATCGCAATCCGCACGCCGTCGAGATCCGGCCCAGCACGATGCGGAAGACCGCGCGCGCCGACGTGTATCTCGAGGCGGGGCTGTCGCTCGATCCCTGGTCCCGCGGGATCATCGACGGCTCGCGAAACCGCGAACTCGTCGTCGTGGACTGCTCGTCGGCCATCGTGCCCCTGGAGGTACCCACCGGGCCGGTCGACGCGTCGATGGGCGACGTGCACCCCGACGGCAATCCACATTACTGGCTGGATCCGGTGAACGGCGTCGCGGTGGCGCGTCACGTCGCAGAGGTGTTCGCCACGCACGACGCCGCGCACGCGGCGACGTACCGCACGAACGCCGACGCGTTCGCGACGCGGATCGCGGCGGCCTCCAGCCGATGGTCCGAGATGCTGGCGGGCCGGTCGTTCATCGAGTACCACCGCACGTGGGTGTACTTCGCCACCCGCTTCGGCATGACGATCGCCGACACCGTGGAGCCGTTCCCGGGAATACCCCCGAGCGCGCGTCACCTGGCGGCGCTCGTCGAGCGCATTCGCGCGGACGCGATCTCGCGGGTGGTCTACGACGTCTATCACGACCCGGGTCCGGTGGAGTTCCTGGCGCGCGAGACGGGCGTGGTCACGACGCGACTCACGTCGATGTGCGCCCGGCCCACCGCGGAGTCGTACCTCGAGAATCTCGAGCGTGCGGCCACCGCGTTCGGTGTCGCCGATGCGGAGACACCATGAGCGGCGGGTGGCTCACCGAGCCGTGGACGTACCCGTTCATGCGCTGGGCGCTTCTTGCGTGTCTCGTGCTCGCCGGCATTCACGCGTATCTCGGGTTCCACGTGGTGCGCCGGGGCGTGCTGTTCGTGGACCTGGCGATGGCGCAGATGGCGGCGCTCGGGTCGGCGGTCGGCGTCGTGCTCGACATCGAGCATGGCACGGCGGCCGAGTACGCGATCTCGCTCGGGTTCGCACTGGCCGCGGCCGCCCTGTTCGCCTCGATCCGGGGACGTCGCATCCCGGCCGAGGCCATCATCGCGGCGGTCTACGGGCTCGCGTCCGCCGCCACGTTCGTCGTGCTCGAGCACTCGCCGCACGGCATGGACGAGGTGAAGCACCTCCTCGTCGGTCAGGTGCTGACGGTCGCGCCGGCGAAGGTCCTGACGACGACGATCGTGTACGCGGTGATCGGGATGGTCTTCATCCGGTTGCACGCACGCTTCCTGGCCGCGAGCGACGGACGGGACGTGACACATCCGAAGTGGACCGAGTTCGCGTTCTTCGCGGCGTTCTCCGTGGTGGTGACGAGCTCGGTCTCGATGGTCGGGGTGCTGCTCGTGTTCAGCTTCCTGGTGTTGCCGGCGATCGGAGGCGCGTTGATCGCGCGGCCGCCGGCGCGCCAGCTCGCGGTCGGGTGGTCGCTGGCACTGGCCTCGGCGTTCGTGGGGCTTCACGCCGCGTTCCACCTGGATTCGCCGGCGGCGCCCATCATCTCGCTCACGCTGGGGGCGATGCTCGTGGTGACGTCGGTGCTCGCGTCGCGCCGGCGGGCGTGACGCCGGTGCCGGAGCGTCAGCGGCCGCCGCGCTCGCGGAGGATGCGCGCCTCGAGCTCGCGCAGGAGCGCCTCGTCGAAGCGCTGATCGTCGGCCAGGCGCCGGAACGCGGCGCCGATCCGGCGAATCTGCTGGGCGTAGCGGCGACACCCGGGGCACAGCGCCAGATGCAGGCGCGCCTCGAACCGCCTCATCTTGCCGAGGTCGCCGAACCCCTCCTCGGCGACGAGTCGAACCAGATCTCGACAGGTCAACATGTCACGTCAGCTCAGCCCCACGCCCTTGCCTTCGAGGCACTCGCGCATCCGGTTGCGCGCACGAAAAAGTAGCACACCCAGGTTGGTGACGCTGACCTCCAGAACCTTACAGAGCTCGTCGGTGGAGAGACCCTGAACCTCCCGTAAGAGCAGGGCCAGACGCTGGTTCCGGGACACGCCGTTCAGGCAGTCCTCGATCTCGGCCCGGACCTCGGCCCGCTCCAGATCCAGATCGACCGCCTTGGGCCCCGTGCTCCAGCGTCCGCGGGCGTTGAATCGCGTCTCCACCACGTCGTCGATGTCGTCGTGCTCCCTCTCGCGCTTCACCGCGCGGTAGGTCTCCTGGATCTTTCGATAGAGGATACCGAACAGGAACGTGCGCACGTGCGAGCGACCCTCGAACTCCGGTAGCTTCTCGAGAAACGTGATGAACGTGTTCTGGGTGGTGTCGCGCGCGTCGTCCTCGGAGAGCCCTGCGCCGCGCGCGGCGCGCAGCACCTGCGGCAGGTAGGTGCGGACGACGTCGCGGACCGCCGCCTCGTCACCGTTTCGCAGCTTCTCGACGAACTCGGGCCCAGCGAACGATCGCGCGGTCATTGGACTCTTCCCGTGCTGTGGCGGCGGGGGCGGGCGGCCGCCAGGTCGCGCATGTCTTGACGCTGCAACGACTCTGCTGGTCTGATACCCCCATGGGGCGCCGGTGGATCCAGCAGCCCGATCGTGCGCTCCCCGGCGTCTGGAAACAAGGTCAGACCGATCACCTTTTCGTCACGTCGTGCTCACGCGCGCGCGACCGTGAAACGTGAGACCCCAGCCTGCGAGGTGCGCGCCATGTCATCGACCGGATCGTCCACGAACCACCGGCTGGCCGTTCTCGGAGGGGGCAACATCGGCGGCGCGATCGCCAGGGGCCTCGTGCGGTCGGGCTGGCTGCCGGCGAGCGCCATCACGCTGACCCGGCGCCACGCCGACTCGCTGGCGCCCCTGGCCAGCGAGGGGTTCGGCACGACCGCCGACAACCCGGCCGCCGTCTCGGCGGCCGATCTGGTGATCCTGGCGGTCGCGCCGGGGCACCTCGACGGGCTCCTGGACGAGATCGCGCCCGCGGTGGACGCTTCCCGGCACACCCTCGCGTCGGTGGTGTCGGGGGTCTCGTGCGACCACATCCGCGACCGGCTCCGCCTGGATCCGGCGCCCCCGATCATCCGCGCGATGCCCAACACGGCCGCCGCGCTGGCCCAGTCGATGACGTGCCTGGCCGGATCGGACCTGGCGGGTCCGGGCGGCGAGGCCGCGACCGCCCTGTTCGGGGCAATCGGGCTGACGCTGATCGTGGACGAGGAGCAGATGGCCTCGGCCACGGCGCTCGGGGCCTGCGGGGTCGCGTTCTTCCTCCGCGCCATTCGCGCGGCGTCGCAGGGGGGGATCGAGATCGGCTTCCACGCGCCGGAGGCGATCATGATCGCCGCCCAGACGGCGCTCGGCGCGGCGTCGTTACTCCTTTCGGGACAAGCACATCCGGAGCGCGCCATCGATCACGTCACGACTCCCCGGGGCTGCACGATCGCCGGCCTCAACGAGATGGAGCACCGGGGATTCAGCTCGGCGATGATCAAGGGGATCGTCACGTCGGCCACCAAGGCGGGACATCTTTATACGAACGGTTAGGTCTCGGCAGGCCCCGACGGTGAACCCCACGGCGTGACGGTGCGACCCGTCGAGCTGGCGTTAGTATAGATATCGTTTCAAAAACAAACCAAAACAAACTGCCTCGAGCCCCGATGTCGCGAACGGTTCCGGGCCCCCTTCCGGGCGAGGCCCCGGCCGCCCGCTCCGGAACCGACGCAACGTTGCCGGGGTGGGCACGTCAGCGGTACAGTTCACGGCCCGCGAACGGGGCCACTCCGCCTCGCCGCACGACCGTCGCGAAGGAGCCGCCGAGATGGCGATCGTTGCCGCCTCCCCCGAGGCCACCTACGAGCAGATGAAGGCGAAGCTCCGGGACGTCGTCCCCGACTTCGAGCTGCGCGAGAAGGCCGAGCTGGCCTTTCGCATCAATCAGCTGAAGGCCGAGCGCGACGCCGTCATCCTCGGGCACAACTACATGGAGCCCGCGCTCTTTCACTCGGTGCCCGACATCACCGGCGACTCGCTCGAGCTCTGTCGTCGCGCGAAGGCGGCCACCCAGTCGGTGATCGTCTTCTGTGGCGTCGAGTTCATGGCCGAGACGGCGAAGATCCTGAACCCCGAGCGCACGGTGCTGATCCCGTCGCAGAAGGCGGGGTGCTCGTTGGCGTCGTCGATCACCGCCGCCGACGTGCGTGCGCTCCGCGAGCGATACCCGGGCGTGCCGGTCGTCACGTACATCAACACGTACGCCGACGTGAAGGCCGAGTGTGACATCGTGTGCACGTCGGGCAACGCGGCCGCGGTCGTCGAGTCGCTCGAGAGCGACACGATCATCTTCCTGCCCGACGAGTATCTCGCGGCCAACGTGGCCGACGAGACCGGCCGTCACATCATCTACCCGACGAAGGATCCGGTCGCGTCCGCGAAGGTGGAGTCGTCGTCGATCCAGGTCGAGATGATCGGCTGGCACGGGCGCTGCGAGGTACACGACAGGTTCACGGTCGAGGACATCGAGAACGTGCGCCGGCAGTTCCCCGACGTGCTGGTCCTCGCGCACCCCGAGTGCAGCCGCGAGGTCGTGGCGGCGTCGGACTTCTCGGGCTCCACGAGCGCGATGATCGCGCACGTGCGCGAGTCGGACGCGCCGCGCTATCTCCTCCTGACCGAGTGCTCCATGGGAGACAACATCATGGCGGAGAACCCCGACAAGGAGATGCTGCGGCTCTGCAGCGTCCGGTGCCCGCACATGAACACGATCACGCTCGAGGACACGCTCGCGGCGCTTCAGCACCTGCAGTACGAGGTGCACGTGCCTGCCGACATCCGCGTGCGCGCGCTCCGGGCCGTCGAGCGGATGCTCGAGGTCACCGGCCAGGACGTTCCGGGATAGCCGTCCACGAACGACGAGGGCGCCGCGTCACCGCGGCGCCCTGACGACGGTGCGGGGATCGCACCCCGCAGATGAGACCCGAGCCTAGTACATCGACTTGATCCGCGACCAGCTGGCGCTCTCGACCGGCGTGGAGCCGCCCGTGTACGCGATGCGCAGGTTGTCGGCGCCGACGTTCCACTGCTGGAACGCGGCGAAGAAGCACGGGTCGATCCACCACATCTCGACGCGATCGACGCTCGTCATGATGTCGAGCCACGTGACGCCGGGGCGGAAGTTCTCGCAGTCACCGGCCCAGCCGCCCTTCCAGCCGGCCGGCAGCGCGTCGTCCGACTGACTCGGAACGTCGAAGACGTAGCTGACCCAGCCCTCGCCGACGCGCGGCACGTTCGGTCCGACGAAGTACGCGATGTCGTCGTCGTCGAAGTCCGTCGGCGTGCCGTTCGTGTCGCGGAGCACGAGGGTCATGTTGAAGCCGGACCCGTCGCCGAAGTCGACCGCATCGGTGCGGGCGTCGAAGGAGATCTCGGTCACCCCCGTCGCGCGGTAGTCGCCCGTGAACGGCGTGGATCCGTCGAAGCTCGACTCCAGCGTCGGCGCGAACGTGTCGTACGTGCGCTGATGGAGCCACCAGCCGGGGTTGCCGCCGCTCGACTCGAGCGTGTCTCCGCCCCGGATGAATGCCCACGCGGCCTCGTTGGCGCCGCCCTCGAAGTCGTCGACGAACTCCGCCGCGACGGTAACGCTCGCCGCGCCGGTCAGTGCTGCGGTCAGTAGCCACCACTTCATCTCTCTGCTCCTTGGGTTCTCGGGTGCATGGGGCCGTCGTGATCCGAACCTGGAACGCCCGGAGTATCGACGGCGGACCCCGGCTGTGTCAAGGATGTTTCCAGGAAACATCTTAGATTCTTCGGGGCCGCTTGTTCCGTAGGCCGGTCCGGTCTATACTGCCTGGAGCTGGCATCCTCGTCCTGAAGTTCAACTCATTGATACGGAATGAAATATGGAATCGCCTCCCCCGATCGCCGACGCCTCGACGACGGCTCCGGACACCCGGATCGCGACTCTCGGGCGCCGGCTCCAGTCGACGTTCGGCGCGATCCTCGACGCCGTCGCCGCGCCGCCCCAGAACCCCCAGCTTCTCGTTCACGCCCTCGGCGTGGACAAGGTCCTGGCGAGTCGCCTCCTCAAGGCGTTGCGCGCCGACGATCCCCTGGCGGCCGTTCATCACGCACCGGGGCCCGAACCCCTCCGGCGCGTGGCCCGAGCCGCTCGGCGCAGGAGCGTCGACGCGGAGCTCGTCCGGGGAGCGCTGGCCGCGGTCGACGAGTTCGAGGAGCTCGTTCGCCTGCTCGGAGGCGACCGGGCATCGCTGGCCGCGATCATCAGCGCGTCGCTCCCCGAGGTGCGTCGCGAGCACGAGCTCCGGAACAAGCAGACCGCTTTCCGCGCCGTCAGTCAGCTGAAGGGCGTGATGGCCGACACGTGCCTGTCGACGGTGGTTCTGCATCCGGCGGCGGACGGCGAGACGATCGACATCGTCTGGGGCTTCGGGTTCCTCTCGCTGACCCGACTGCGTCCGGGCGTACCGGTCAAGTTCACGACGCGGCGCATGGCGGACGTCGCCTCTCCGCGCCGGCCGACGAACCTGGACGGGCATCCGATTCACGACCTGGGCGATGCGCGCCTCGACGCGTTCTGTCGCGCACCGGCCACGATCCAGGTCTCGCGCGTGGAGGACGTCGTCCACTACACCCTGGGGGATCATGGCTACGGTCCGACGTCCGCCACCGATCTCGTCATGGTCGAGGTGAACCTGGCCGAGATGCCGCGCTACGTGCCGGCCGAGGAGCCTCGCAAGGGGCACGTCTTCGCCGAGGTCAGCGCCCCCTCCAAGCGCCTGCTCTTCGACGTGTTCGTCCACGCGGACGTCTACCCGGGTCGTGAGCCCGAGCTCATCCTGTACGACACCGTGCTCGACGGCGTGGCCAACGTGAACGATCGCACGCGGGACATCGATCGCCTCGACATGCTCGAGTCCATCGAGCCCCTGGGGCGAGGGCTCGGACGGGCGCAGCACCCGGGGGTGCCGAAGCACGTCGAGCTTCTCACGCACGTCTTCCGGAAGCTCGAGTGGGATCCGTCGGCGTTCCGGCTGTACCGGTGTCGAATCGACTATCCGATCTACGGCTCCCAGGTCGCGCTGGCGTTCGATCCCCCGCCGCCGCCCGCTCCGGCCTAGCACGCCACGGCGCGGAGGGCGGCTCGGTGGCTGGACGCGATGCCACCGCCCGGGCCGCACGCGCCCCCGGGGCCGTTCACCTCGAACATCGGCGTCCGGGCGCGGTATCATCGTCGTCTCCGATGGCCGGCTCCACCGGCCACGGAGACGCCCATCCCACCGCGGAGGTTTCGACACGATGCTCTTCCGTCTCGTCTACGACGACCACCTCGCCCAGGCCGCGTACCTGATCGGCTGCCAGGTCACCGGCGAGGCGATCCTCGTCGATCCCGAGCGGGACGTGGACCGCTACCTCGCGCTCGCCGATCGCGAGGGGCTCCGGGTCACCGCGGTCACCGAGACACACATCCACGCGGACTACCTGTCCGGCGCCCGCGAGCTGGCCGAGCGGCTCGACGTGCGCCTCTACCTCTCGGACGAGGGCGGCGACGACTGGCGCTACCGGTGGCCCCACGAGCCCCGAACGCGCGGGGGCGCCTACGACGTGACCTGGCTTCACGACGGCGACACGTTCCCGGTCGGCAACATCCGCTTCCGGGTCATGCACGTGCCCGGCCACACGCCCGAGCACGTCGTCTTCCTGGTGAGCGATCTCGGCGCCGGCGCGCGCGAGCCGATGGGCGTCCTGACCGGCGACTTCGTGTTCGTCGGCTCGCTGGGACGCCCCGATCTCCTGGAGGCCGCCGCCGGGATCGCACACACCACCGAGCCGGCCGCGCGTGCGCTCGCGCGCTCGAGCACGCGCTTTCTCGAGCTCCCCGACTATCTGCAGCTCTGGCCCGCGCACGGCGCCGGCAGCGCCTGTGGCAAGGCGCTCGGCGCGGTGCCCCAGAGCACGCTCGGCTACGAACGCCGGTACAACGCGGGCCTGTCGCTGGCCACCGACGAGGACGCGTTCGTGCGGTTCATCCTCGAGGGTCAGCCCGATCCACCCCGGTACTTCGGTCGCATGAAGGTGCAGAACCGCGACGGCGTCCCGCTGCTGGGCGCGCTGCCGTCGCCCCGTGCGATGGCCGCCGACACGCTCGTCGGTGCCGGCGCCACCGGGAGCGTCGATGCGTCGCGAACGGTGCTCCTCGACACGCGACCCTGGGACGCGTTCTGCGAGCGGCACGTGCCCGGTGCGATCCACGCGCCGTGGGAGTCCGCGTTCTATGCGATCGCCGGCTCGTACGCCGAGCCGGCCGACGAGATCGTGCTCATCGTCGACGAGGACGACCTCGCCGATGCCGTTCGCGTGCTGGTCCGGATCGGTCTGGATCGTGTCGTGGGCTACGTGACGCCGTCCGATCTCGACGCGCTCGGGGAGGGCCTCGAGACGTTCGAGGAGGTGGACGCCGACGAGTTCGAGGCACGGGCGACAGGCGGTGCCTTCGTCCTCGACGTCCGGAATCCCGACGAGTTCGCATCGCGCTCGTTGCCCGGCGCGGCGCGGATCGGGTACACGCGTCTCCTGGATCACCTGGCCGAGCTCCCGCGCGATCGCCAGATCCTGGTGCACTGCCAGAGCGGACATCGATCGGCCGCGGCGGTGTCGTTCCTGGTGAAGCACGGATTCGACGCGGTGCACCTGGCCGGTGGCCTCGATGCCTGGGTCGCCGCGCGCAAGTCGACACGGTCGGCCCCCGACGTCGGCGGATCCGACACGGCCGCCACCGTCTGAACGAGAGAGACGATGCTGTACCTCGTCGGCGGTGCGCTCGTGGTGGGGCTGAGCCTGGGACTGCTCGGCTCCGGTGGATCGATCCTCACCGTTCCCGTGCTCGTCTACCTGCTCGATCACGCAGAGAAGATCGCGATCGCCGAGTCGCTCGCCATCGTGGGGGCGATCTCCTTCGCGGGTGCGCTGCCGTTCGTGGCGAGGCGGCTCGTGAGCTGGCGGAGCGTCCTGTTCTTCGGGGTGCCCGGCATGCTCGGCACGTATGCGGGGGCGTGGGGCTCGAAGCTCGTCAGCGGGAGCGTGCAGCTCGCCGTGTTCGCCGGCGTCATGCTGACCGCGGCGTGGATGATGGCGCGGCGTCAGCGCGCGCTGGAGGGACGCCGGTCGTCCGGGGATCCGGGCACGGAGCGCGAGGCCGTGCCGACGCGGCACGTCGGTCGCATCGCGGCCGACGGTCTCGTCGTGGGAATCATCACCGGGCTCGTCGGTGTGGGCGGCGGGTTCCTGATCGTGCCCGCGCTCGTGGTGCTCGGCGGTCTGCCGATGCACCGCGCGATCGGAACGAGCCTCCTCATCATCGCGCTGAAGTCGTTCACCGGGTTCGCGAAGTACCTGGGCGTCCTGGACGCACTGGGTCTCGCGGTGGACGCGCACGCCATCCTCTGGTTCTCCGCGATCGGGATCGCCGCCAGCATCCTGGGCGGCCGCATCGGGGCCCGGCTCCGCCAGGAGCAGCTCCGGCGCGGGTTCGCGGTCGTGCTCGTCGTGATGGCGATCCTGATTCTCGTCAAGGAGGTGCCGAAGCTCTGAGCTGAGCGCCGGCCCCCGCTACCGCCAGTGACCTCCGAGCGCCGCCACCTGGCTCGGCTTCAGCCCCATGCCCGCCGCCTGATCGTCGTAGCCGAACGTGCCCTTGTCGCCCACCACGCTCGTGTTGTTGGAGTTCCGCGGCGAGTAACGACAGCATAGCCAGTAGATCGTCGTGGAGATCACGCCGCCGGATCCGGCGCCGCCGATGATCTGTGACAGGCGGTACTCCCGGCCGTGCGGGACCCTGAAGCACGGGCCGTTGTTCGGATCGGCGCCGACCCAGTACAGACCGGTCGGATAGGTGAAGTTGGGATCGTCATCGGCCGCGCCGCTGGCGACGTAGTTCGGAATCGTCTCGAACTGCTTCTTGACCTCGGTCGCGTACTTCTGGACCGTCAGCTCGTCGGGCGCCGTGGTGAGGAGCAGGTCCTCGAGCCACGTCGCGCCGCTGGATTGCCGGTCGCCCGCGTCGTCGGTCCACGACTGCCCTTCGGACAGGATGACCGTGTCGTCGGTGAAGAAGTAGATCTTCACGCCCTTCGGCACCACGTATGTCCCCTTACTCGTACCCGCTCCACGGCCGCCATGACAGCTCACGACCAAGCTCGGCATTCGATCCTCCTCGGTTGACCCAGAGAGCGACATTCTACGTCGGTGCCGGCGCGAAGAACAGCCGTCGTCGGTGGACGTGGACCTCTACCCCCACGGTCGCCGAGCCCGTCGCCAGCGGGACGCTCGGGTCGGCGCGTCACTGATAGCGAAACACGCGTGCTCCGAGCACGAGCAGCAGCACCGCGGCGAGAGCCATCGCCACCACGTGTGGCAGGACCGACAGCGGCCCGTGCCCGAACGCGATCAGCCGGTGCAGCGCGTCCATCGCCCATCCGGTGGGAAACACGAGCTGGAGCGCCTGCATCCAGCGCGGCGCCACCTCGATCGGCCACCAGCACCCGCCGAGCGCGGCGAACACGTTGGCGGTGATGACGCCGATCGCCGACGCCTGCGCCGGGCTCCGCGCGATCGATCCCAGGACGAGACCGAGCGCCGCCATCATCCCCGCGTATACGGCCATCAGCACGATCACCATCGGGAGTGCGCGACCCCAGTCCATGCCGAAGAGGATCGTCCCGGTCAGCATGCCGAACGCGATCTGCACGAAGCCGAGGAGGAGCTTGCCCAGCCACTTCCCGGCCACCACGTGTCGCCGCGGGATCGGCGCCGACGCCAGCCGTCGAAGGAGTCCCTGCTCCCGCTCGATCACGAGGAGGATCGCGCCGCTGGTGGCCATGACGAGGAGGGTGAACATGACGAGGATCCCCGGGATCGCCTGCTGAAACCCCGTCGGGATGATCGGTCGCTCACCGCCCGAGGAGACCTCGAGCGTCAGCCGTCGGGGCATCTCCGCGAGCGCTCGAAACGCGGCCGGGGTCGGCTCGGCCGCTCGCTCGCTCACCGCGGCGAGATCGGCGAGGACCGTGTAGACGCCGCGTCGCAGGCGCATCGCGTCGCGATCGGCGGTGAGGCCGGGGTCGCCGATCCTCGACTCCAGCGTCGCGGGGGTCCCCGCGAGAACCGAGTCGGTGAAGCCGGCGGGCACCCGGAGCCGCCGGACGATGCGCTCGTCGACGGCGCCCGTGTCGCTCCGCACGACGGCGAAGCCAGCCTCGCCGAGACGTCCCGCCAGCTCGTCGACCAGAAACCCGGCGCCGGGCGCCACGTCGAGCGCGAGCGCCGGCGGTCGCGCCGCGCCGGGTCCCGAGAAGCCCGACGTGGTCGATCCGATGAAGTAGAAGAACGCGATCGGCATCACGAACACCCACAGGATCGTCGGTCGCGAGCGCAGCATGAAGCGAAGATCGTTCCTCGCGAGATACACGACGTCGCGCACGGCTCAGGCCTCCCGCATGAACCGCGTGTCGAGCCGCCACGCGGAGAACACGAACAGTAGGACGATCACGCAGAGGAGCGCGCCCAGCGCCACACCCATCGCCGCGGCATCGACGCGATCGAAGAGGATGTCCTTCAGGCGCGCGAGCGCCCAGCCGTTCGGCGTGAGCTTCCCGATCGTGGCGAAGAGGTCGGGCATCGCCTCGAACGGGAAGAAGCTCCCCCCGAGCATCATCAGCGGGAGCACGACGACCATGCCGAGCACCTCCGCGTCGCGCTGCGTGGACGAGATGACGGTCAGCGTGGTCATGACGAGCAGCAGGAGAAGGCCCGACAGCGCCGCCCACGCGATCGCGAGCGGCAGGCGCGACCATCCGAGCTCGAAGTACGCGGTGGTGGCCACGAGCGTGACGCTCGCCACGACCGTCATCAGGGTGATCCCCGCCGCGAGCTTGCCGGCGAGGAGACGGGTCGCGCTCTGGGGCGTGGTCGAGAGACGCCGGAGCGTGTGCAGGCCTCGCTCGGTCCAGAGATCGTTCGAGAGGCCCTGGGCCATGAACAGGAGCGCCATGAAGAGAAGACCCGGAACGAAGAGCAGCGCCATCGGCGGCCCGGACGCGGCGTCCTCGCCCGCGCCCACCGCCTCCTCCAGGTCGTCGGTGGTGCGAACGACGAGATCCATCACCGGCGGTATCAGGGTGCCCTCGAGCCGGGACACCGCGTCGTTGATCCGGATGCTGACCGCGGACACGGTCGTGTCGGTGCCCATCGAGTCCACGCCGGCCGCCTCGAACGTCGCGCGCACGTCGTCCCCGACGATGCGCTGGGCGTAGAAGACCGCATCGACGGCCATCGTCAGCATCTCCTCGACGATGGACGGGAGAATCGTCTCGGCCGGGTTCTTGATCAGCTGGAGCGTGGTCGGCTCGTCCCGGAGAATGGCACCTCCGAAGCCGTCGGGGATCACCAGGAGCGCGCTCGCCTCGCCGCCGTCGAGCCGCGCCCGGCCCTCGCCGGCGTCGACGGCCTCGGCGCGAACGAGACCGCCGGTGCGATCCTGGCTCAGCGCTCCCACCAGGAGGCCCGAGACGAGTGAGTCGTCCTCGTCGGCGACCAGCACGAAGGCCTCGGGGCGCGGCCCGCTCTTGCCGCCGGACAGCAGCGTCAACAGCGTTCCAATGATCAACGGGATGCCGATCCAGAGCACGAGCGCCAGGGGATCGCGAAGGCGCCGCCGGAGATCCTTGATCGAGGTCGCCCAGACGAAGCGCACTACTCCCGGAGCTCCTTCCCCGTCAGCTTGATGAAGAGGCTCTCGAGGTTCGGCTGCGTCATCGTGGTCTCGCGAATGACGCCGCCGGCGTTGCCGATCGTCTCGAACAGGGCCGGCAGCTGCGCCGACGCCCCGGCCACCGCGAGGGTCAGCAGCTCCTCCTCGGCCTGGACGATCTCCACGTCGCCGGCGAGGCCGAGCGCGTCCCGCACGCGCGCCGGGTCGAACGTGCCCGCCAGACGGAGGACGTCGCGCTCGCCGAGCATGCGGCGGAGCTCGCCGAGCGTGCCCGCCGCGATGACCTTGCCGTGGTCCACGATCGCCAGGCGCTCGCAGAGCTGCTCGGCCTCCTCCATGTAGTGCGTCGTGTAGAGAACGCACGTGCCCGCGGCCGCCTCTTCCCTCACGAGGTCGAGGAGGCTCACGCGGCTCTGCGGATCCACGCCCACCGTCGGCTCGTCCAGGAGGAGCACCTTCGGCCGGTGCACGATGCCGCAGCCGAAGTTCAGGCGACGCTTCATGCCGCCCGAGTACGTCTTCACCCGGTCCGTCGCGCGGTCGGTGAGTCCGGTGCGCGCGAGCACCTCGTCCACGCGGGTCGACAGCGCCGATCCGCCGAGCCCGTAGGCGCCACCCCAGTACCGGAGGTTCTCGGCGGCGGAGAGATCCTCGTACAGCGCGAGCTCCTGGGGCACGACGCCGAGCGCGCGCCGGGACGCCGGACCGTCGGAGACCACGTCGTGCCCGAGCACGCGCACGGTGCCCTCGGTCGGCCTCAGGAGCCCCGAGATGCAGCCGATCGTCGTGGACTTGCCGGCGCCGTTCGGACCGAGGAGCCCGAAGATCGAGCCGGCCTCGGCCGAGAACGACACGCCGTCGACGGCGAGGAGATCGCCGTAGCGCTTGCGGAGGTTGGAGACGTCGATCATGGGCGCGAGGGTAGCGTGCCGCGCGGGGGCTAGTCGAGCACGACGAGCTTGGCCGACGCACGGCCGTCGCCGCCGTCGGCGACGAGTACCCGTACTACGTAAACGCCCGGCGCCACCCGATCTCCGTCGTCGCCGCGATCGTCCCATGTAACCACGTGCCGGCCCACACCCCGATGCATGTCGGAGAGGCGGCGCACGAGACGTCCGCGAACGTCGAAGACGCCCAGGACCACGTCGGCCTCCCGCGACAGCACGAACGCAATGCGCGTTCCGTGATCGGTCGGGTTGGGGGAGACGGTCGTGATGCGGGACACGATCTCCGGGTGGGCGACACTCGCCGGCGTGTCGGTGCCGATCCGGAAGTCGTCACCGAACACGTAGAGCGCCTGGCCCACCTTGCCATCCAGCTCGCGGAGCTCGAACGTCGTGAAACCGGTCGGTCGATGGTCGACGACGCCGAAGAACTGGTGTGGACCGCCCACGATGTGCCCGCCCCCGATCGGCGCGCCGCCGTCGATCAGGATGCCGAGGTTGGCGCCGTAGGTGCCGGTGAAGTAGCCGCCCACCGCGTGAAGCGTGCCGGCGCCCGAGACGAGCGTGCCCGTGACGCCGTCGTGGTAGAGGCAGCTCTCCGGCGGATCGTCGACGTCGCAGAACGACGGCGAGCCGGTCGCGTAGCCGTGATCGGGATCGTACACGGCCCACAGACCCGAGCGCGGAGGCCCGGACGTGGTGCTGATGGAGTTCTCCGCGGGCGGATCGGGATGGTTGGATCTCCACTCGATGCCCTGGCTGACGACGCTCGGGAGTCGCGCCGGAGTCCGCACCGCTCCCCAGGCGTCGTCGTCCTCGAACCCCTCCTCGAGGACCGCGTAGCCGGCGGCGGTCACCTCGGCCAGGAAGGCCGACTCGTTCCAGCACGTGTAGACGTCGGGTCCGCCCTCGCACGCCGACAGCGTGACCACGGCCTCGTCGATCGCGGACTCGAACTCGGCGCGATACACGAACGAGTCGGTCCCGTCGAAGCCGGCGCCCGGGCTGTACGTGAACGAGCCGTCGGCGGCCAGCGACAACGTCCCGAAGCTGACGTCCGAGACGAGCACCGCGGTGGCCCCGCTCTCGCCGGCACTCTCCCCGTCGAGGAGGTCGTTCTCGAGCACGCCGAACGGCTCGAGGACGAGCGGGGTGTCGTAGGGGACGCCGTAGGCGTCGTCGACCGCCACGAGATCCTGGGCAACCGCCGGGGTTGCCCACGGCACGACCGCAATCAGTAGCCCCCCCGCGCGGAGGGTGACGTGGATGTCGGTGGGTGTCATCTCGTCTCTCCCGTTTCGAGGCGGCACCACCGGCCGGGCGGCGGTCGCCGAGTCGCTCGCGAGACGACGTCGGGACACACCTCGATGGATGGTGGATACCGGGAACGTAGACACGGCCCGAACGAGAGCGATTGTACCAACGAGCATCCGTCGGCCGTCAGTGACCCGAGGACCGGTCGCGCACCGCTTCGAACGCCATACGTATCAAACGGACCCCTACCTCCCTCCATCTCCACAAGCCGGGCTTGGTCACGTCCACTCATCGAATTCGATGTCGGCGCGCGACCGGCGCGCAGGAGGTTCTCATGCTCGGTGTGCCGCACTCCCCCCACGCCTCCGGCTTCCGGATCTCGTTGTCAGTGATTGCGTTGAGCGCGTCGGTGGCGAGCTCGATCTCGGCCGAGACGTTTCGCTACAGCTGCATCCTGTCGGGGCTCCAGGAGGCCCCGCCCGTCGCGTCGACCGGAATGGGTGCCGGGTCGTTTCTGATCGACACGGACGCGAACACGGTCACCTACAACATCGCGTACACCACGTTGAACTCGGCCGAGTCGGCCGCCCACATCCACGGCTTCTCCGATCCGGGGGTCGGCTCGGGCGTCGTGCACGCGCTGCCCGCCGGCAATCCCAAGGTCGGAACGTGGAACTACTCCGAAGCCCAGGAGGCCGACATCCTGGCCGGCCGAGCGTATGTGAACATCCATTCGGCCACGTCGCCCGGTGGCGAGATCCGCGGTCAAATCACGGCGCTGAACGCGTTCCTCGACGGAGCGCAGGAAGCCCCGCCGGTAGCCACGCCCGCGACCGGGTTCGCGACGTTCACGATCGACACCGACGCCAACATGCTCGGCTACTACATCTTCTACGCGGGTCTGACCGGTGCCGAGTCGGCCGCGCACATTCACGGCTACTCGTTGCACACGGTCGGCTCGGGCGTCGTGCACGCGCTGCCCGCCGGCAATCCCAAGGTCGGCACCTGGAACTACTCGGACGGCGACGAGGCGGCGATCCTCGCCGGGCTCGCGTACGTGAACATCCACTCGAGCACCGCGCCCGGCGGCGAGATCCGCGGACAGATCAGCCCCGCGGTGATTCCGATCGACGGCGGGCAGGAGGTGCCGCCGGTCGCCTCGGGCGGTGCGGGCGTCGGCGTGTTCGCGATCGATCTCGACACGAACCGGCTCAGCTACGACATCCGCTTCGCGGGGCTCAACTCGGCCGAGACCCAATCGCACATCCACGGGTTCGCGCCTCCGGGCGGCGGCGCCGGCGTGCTGCACGCGCTCCCGCTGGGGTCCCCGAAGCTCGGCATGTGGAACTACACGGACGCGCAGGAGGCCGACATCCAGAACGGGCTCACGTACGTGAACGTTCACTCGTCGACGTCGCCGGGGGGCGAGATCCGCGGTCAGGTCGAGGGCCTTCCGGCGCCCGAGCCGCTGGCGATCGGCGACATCGCGTCGCCGCGGCCGTACTCGCTGGCTCCGGGCTCACCGAACCCGTTCCGGTCGGGCACGATCGTACGTTATCGCCTGGACGCGGCGGCCGAGGTGTCGCTGACGGTGCACGACGTGGGCGGACGCCTCGTCCGGACGTTGCTCTCGGCCGCGATCGCGGCCGGGGAGCACGAGATCGTCTGGGATGGTCGCGACGACGCGAGCCGCGCGGTCGCGGCCGGAACGTACTTCTATCGTCTGACGACGCCGAGCGGTGTCGCGACGAGATCGATCGCGGTGCTGCGGTAGCCCCTGGCAGCACCGTGTTAGGGGATGCTGAACCCCTGGCGGAGGCCCCGGCATCCCGAGGATGTCGGGGCCTTCTTCATCGTGGCGCGGCGCGCCGATCCGCGAAGCGGCACCGGCCGCGCCCATCGTCAGCCCGTCTGCCAGGGCTCTCGCTTGGCCCCACCCCAGCCTCCGGGATCCTCGATACGCCACGGATTGCCTGTCCCCCATCCCTCCCTGAGCCACATCTCGAGGTGCGGGACGCCATGGTACCGGTGAACGAGTCGGTACAGATCGGTCTCGAGGTCGAGCACGTAGACGCTGAGATCGGGAAACAGACTGTGGTGGACGACACGAGTGGGGGTGTCACCGTCGGGCCGCAGGTCCAGCGAGAGTCCGCACCAGATCGGGGGGAAGGCGACCTCCTCGGCCACCTCTCGGCCCACTCGGGCGCACACGTAGGGCACGGGGACTCTCATGAAGGCGCAGGCTGCGTCCCCCGCGAGCTCGCCGATCCTCTCGCCGCTCTGAGTTCTCGCGCCGACGAGCTGATAGAAGTGCCAGCCCAGGGCGTCGTCGAGCCGGTAGCCACGACGCAGGGTCTTAAAAGTCTCCGGTGGGATGGACGCGAACGAGGTCGTGGTCACGAGACCGCTGGACTCCAGAAAGCCGCAGGTGTCCGACTCGGGGTCCGCGTAGACGTCCAGGACGTTGGCGAAACGAAACGAACCCGACGTGAGCAGCCTCGCGCGGGGAACATGCGGTGCCGGATGAAATGTGTCGGTTACCGGAAGGACGAACCTTCGGTCACCGACGGTGATCTCGCTCGCGGGATGAATCCAGCTCACGCTGACGAGCGAGCCGGTGAGTCGAGCATCTGACATGACGCCTCCTTTCCCGACGACGCGTCCGGCGGGCCGGCTGACGCGATGGGCGCATCGAAGGCGCTCACGCACCTCGGCGCCGCGTCGTCGCAGCCGATCATCCGCCGGCTCGCTGTTCAGAAAGCTCAACGGCCAGTCGACCTCGCACGTACCGGAGCGAGTCGAGCACGTGCTTGGCTGCTCGTCGATCGGCACGGTCGCCCTCACATCGACCCGCATGTACCGCGAGCTCACGACCGGACAGCTCGAACGCAGCCCCGGCGATCAGAAGCGGCGCGTCGCCACCGAGGCCGTTGACCACCGCCCACGTGCGCCGGAAGCGCTCGCGGGCCTCGACGTGCCTGAGAGGTCCGGGTGAGCCGTCCACCAGACACTCCGTCGTCTCGCGCGAGTCCTCGAACGAGATGCGGCCGACACACTCCCTCGTCCAACTCCGCAACCGATCACGGACGTGGTTCGAGACGATGCGACACAGCCAGTGCACAAAGGGCCTGCCGCGATTCCGATAGGAACGAAGCCGCCGGAAGTCTCTCTCGACGCACGCAAGAAACACATCAGGCAGCACGTCGTCGCGCATGTGCTCGGGCAGCGGACGCACGAGCCACGGGCGTGCGTTCAGAAGTTCATGCAGGAGTTGTGCAAGGGCCTCTTGGGCCAATGCTGGGCAGCAGTCGAGATCGTCGAGAAACGTGGGCCACGCGGGGTCGGCCGCGGCGACCCGACCGGATGATCGTGCCCCGGGTCGGTCATCGACGCACGCGAGAGAGGGACCACGAGCGTTCGCGGGCGCCATCGAGGATCCAGTGGGTGAGCTGTCAGTGCGCTCCAGCAGCAAGTTCGCCTCCCGGGCTCGAGGGGGTCGACGGCGGCGTCCTGCAGGACGCACGTTGTCGCCAGCGCAGATCGCCGGCAGTCGACGGGCCTGGGAGGAAGCGGGGACACCACGTATGCCGATGTGGCGGGCCTCGCGTGCTGCGGCAGAACTCCCGAGTCCGGCGACTCGAGGGTTTCAACGGATCGAGAGCGAGTTTTTCCATGGAGGTCGCTAGCGGCAACGATGTCGCCGTGTCGAGAGATCAGCGACTGCGGCAGGCGAACCCCGACCAGTAGAACGGATGGTGAGGGCCACCTTGCCGCTCCCTCTCGGCGAGCAATGCGCGCGATGCCTCCCGGACGGCACGTTGCACATCTCGGTCGCCATCCAGATACGCCGCATAGAAGCGACGCATCCACCCGACGGCCACGGCATCGTGGATCTTCCACAGACTCATCACCACGCTCCGCGCCCCAGCCAGCTGGAATGCGCGAGGAAGGCCCCACGCGCTCTCACCGACCACGAGAGTACCGAGCCCGGTCTCGCACGCCGACAGCACCGCGAGATCGACACCCCGAAGATCGAGCGCCACGATCTCCTCCGCGGTGAGCAGTCCATCGGTGTCGTGGCTCTCGAAGGGGCGGTTGGCGCCGGACAGTACGAGGCAGCTTCGCACGAGAGGGTCCAGCTGCTGAACCGCACCGATCGCGGTGGCGTGCCCTTCCGCAGTGATGGCTGCGGAGCGGACGCAGGAGCCACCCAGGTAGAAGCCGTGGGTGGCGAAGTGCACGACGGACGCGCCGCGAATGCCCTCACGAACGCGTCGCTCGCTCGCATCAACGGCAAGGAACACGCGCGACATGCCCCCGCCATCGGACCAGATCGACGCAACCGACGCGGCCTCCTCCGCGGTCCGGTTCAGCGGCGCGAAAGTCTCCGGCTCATCGCACTCGTCGCCGATCCCTCGCATAGCCGCGACCAGATCCGGCGCCACGCCCGACTCGTCGAAGGACGGATCCGCCACGATCATGGCTACACTCCCCGCACTCGCTGGATCGTTCGACTCGCGCAATGAGCGCTCGGTGTTCAGAAAGCGCATCTCGGGATCGCGTTGCACAAGATAGCCGTCCCCCTCGGCGGTGGGAAGGGCGTGGAAGTCGACCAGGTCGAGCAGCCAATCGGAGACGATGAACACCGTCGAGACCCCGGTAACGTGCGGAGCAACCGGGTCCCAGATGCGCCGACGAAGTCGCGACCCGAGATCGTTCACGCTTCGCATGCGGGCGCTCGGCGACTCGGTCAGGATCGGGCGCATCTCCGCCCGCCAGTCGACGATCAAGCTGTCGATCGGCCCGGCGGCGCCCAACGGAATCAGTGTCGGTGCGCGGTCGTCCGGGTTCAGGACGAAGGCCACGTAGCCCGAGCGTGACTCGAGATCAATGGTTCCGTCGTTCTGTCGCACAGGTCGTGGATAGGCATACGAGACATACGAGACGAGGCACTCGTCGCGCGCGAGGGCGGCGGTCAGGTCATCGACGTCCACCGGGGTTCCGGGATCCAGGGGAGTGGCCTCGGCCAATGCATGCGTGAGCTCGATGGCCGCCAGCTCCTTCCTCAGCGCAGCTGCCAGCAAGGGGTCGGCGAGTGCACCGGGCTTCTTGCGGGATCGGTGCCAGTGCTCCGAGAGCGTTCTTCGGGTGTCTTGCAGGCGTGACACGAGTGACACGATCGTGGAATCGGTCGACGAGACGCCCGCACGCCACATCGCTGTCGACAGCTCCATCTGCCGGCCACGATGGTCGATCACCATCTCGTAGACCTCGGAGACGAGTTCGTCCGACGGATCGGAGGCCAGCTCCACCACGGAGTAGAGCAAGCCCTCACGCACCGCTGCCAGCGGGACCTGTATCAGCTCGAGGCTGACCGGTCTCGCCACACCACGATCGCGTTGTCGGCGGGCCAGACCCTGCCAGGTTCGGATCGATGCAGCCGGCTGGCGCCGAAGTGCCTCGATGTCGGCGGCGATTCCGGACAGCTCCCCGTCGTCGGTCCCCAGGGAGCCCGCGGCGCGTCGGGCGCGCCCCACGTAGGTCCATGCCGAGTCCAGCTCCCCGTGACGAAAGAAGCCGTAGGCCGCGGCGCGCAGCGCATTCGTGGTCCAGGGATGCTCGTCACCGAACTGGCGCCGCGCCATGTCCACGCCTTCGAGTAGATACGGCAGCCCCTCCGCGGCGCGCCCGGAGTATGTGAGGGCTGCCCCCAGTGCGGATGTCGAGATGCAGTACAGTCGGGTATCCGACCGGACGCTGTCCCGAGACGCGCGCGCGAGAACGACGGCGTCTTCGTAGCGCCGGCGCGCGATGTCGTTGATCGCGAGGTGTTGCATCACGCGCCCAACGTGGACTGGATCGGGTCGACGCTGGCCGCCGAGAGCCTCGAGAGCAGCGCGAAACAGCAGATCCGCCACGACGCGACGTCCCAGCCGCTGATAGATCATCCCGGAGCCGTCCACGACGAGCGCCCAGATGCCGGGATGCTCCGCTCGGTCGACGACCTCGAGCGTCTCGAGATTCGCACGCAACGCGGGTGCAAACCGTCCCTCGGCAAGCGCGTTCGCGGACAGATTCGAAGTTAGCCCGACAATGTACTCGATCTGACCAGGACGGTACTCGCGTGCCAGCTCGACCGCGGTCTCGAAAGCGGAGAACGCCGAGTCGATGACGCCCTCGGTGTAGTAGGAGATACCCAGTCGGTTCCACGTGTTCGGCAGGCGATCGAGCGCCTCCGGCGTTCCGAGAGTCGTCAGGTCCCCGACGACGCTGCGCAGGAGCGCGCGCCCTTCTGGATGCCGTCCGAGTGTCACCTGAAGGTCTGCGAGGTCGTCGCGCGTCTTGCACGCATCGAGTGAATGCTCTCCGAACGTCACGACACGCAGCTCGAGCAGTTGCTCGAGCTCCTGGCGGCTCTCGTCGAGTCGCCCCATCCATCGCAGGAGGTTGGCGACGTTGCTCAGGGAGCGATGAAGATCGGGGTCGGTCTCGTCCAGGAACTCGCGTCGCACGGCAACCGCGTCACGAAACGCGTCGAGTGCCTCTGGGTCCATGTCCACGCGGTAGTAGCAGCTCCCGAGCACGTGCAGCGCACGGCCGAGCTCGGGGCCGCAATCGTCGCTCGATCGAAACAGGTCGATCGCGTCCGCGACGAGCTGGATCGTCGACGTGGTGTCACGCATGGCACGGCTGCGTTGTCGGCCCTCGGCGACCAGCATCTTCACCACGGCCACTGTTCGCGGCTCCGCCGCCTGGCGTTCCGGCGAGTCGAGCCAGGCCGTGCCCATCGAGTCCGCGAGCGACCACTCACGCTGGGAGAGATGTGCCTCCAGCGAATCGATCAAGGCCGTCTCGTTCGCGTGTGTCCGGGCCGCGATCACCAGGGACACGGCGAGGATGAGTCGATACATGACGGTCATGAGGTTGCTCTCCGTTCGGATCACGGTACGCGACGAACGAGTGTTGCCGACCATGACGTATCGGTGGGGAACGTGGCTGTGACCCACAGCTCCTCATCGTCACCGAAGTCTGTCTTGAACCGCCACGGCCGCGTCCCCTCCAGAAACCGCATCTCGCCCGAGGGCAGCGCGAGCAGCCAGAGCTGCCAGGGTCCGTTCTGTGGGAGTGCCAGATGCACCGAGGACGTCAGTCCGGACGGACGGCGCAGCTCGATCCTCTGCTCGCGACCGGGCCAGGACACATACTCGTCTCGAACCGGAACGAAGCGTCCGCCTCGGCTCACGATACCGTCGATGAACGCCCGGCTCGCCGCCGCCCTCGGATCGGATGGGGTCGCGTCGGGCGACCCGGAACCGCGCATGGCGCCCGCGTCGAACTGCGAGCCGAACATCCGCTCAGCGGTGTTCCAATCGGATACCGGTCGCCACTGAAACGCCGGGGGAATCAAGACCAGCAGCGCCGTGGCGGAAGCCAGTGCGATCACGACCGCACCGGGCCGCCACCACGCCTTCAATCTCGACTGCCAACGCTCAGCGGGTCCGGACGACGACTCCGACACGGACGCGGCCACGAGCGTGGGCGGGGTTCCCCTCCTGGACGGCGACGCCGCCATCGCGGCTGCGAGGAGGGACTCGTCCTCACCGATGGACATCACGTCCGGCGGCACGATGATCGAAGCGCGCAGCCGACTGTGAGCAGGGTCACTCGACTGCTCAATGGCGGCCATGAGGTCGAGCATGTCTCGCCGGAACACGACCGATTGGGCCAACGCTCGTTCCACCTGAGCTCGTTCGACGTCGGACGCCGTTCCGTTGACGTAGGCCACGATCGCCGGAACGTCGGGCGGCGAGACGTTCTCGTCTTCGAGGTGCCTCACGAGTTCGTCCAGGAGCTGGTCGATCGCGTCATCGTCACGCACGGTGCGGCCGCCTCCCGATCGTGGAAAGCTCCGCCGCGAGGTCGATGCCGAGCTTCTCGAGTTCCTGCCTCAGCTTCTGGCGGCATTGGCGAACGACATTGCCCGCGTCGTGATTGCTCAACCCCAGCAGTGCGGAGAAGTCTCGGTTGTTCCATCCCTCGCCACGGGCTCGCAGGACGAACTGGCAGCGCGGATCGAGCTGGCGGATTGCCTCGGTGGTCAGCTCCAGCAGACGCCGCCAGCCCACGCCGGCATCGACGGATGGGTCGGAGGATGCCGTTTGCTCGTAGTCGGCTTCCTCCGGCTCGGGTCGTTGTGCACGCAGCACGTCGATGGCGCATCGACGGGCGACCACGAGGAACCACGTCCGGAACCGGTACCCACGAGGCTCGTATGCAAGTAATCGGCGACAGCTCTGGGCGACCATGGAGTCCAGCACCTCGACCACGAGATCGTGGCGCCGCTCGCCGGCGTTCGCGAACACCGGAAGGCTCGTGCACATGAGCTCCCGGTACGCCTCCTCGAGGAACATGTGTCGCCCCCGCACAGGATCCTCGCGCAACATCGCGATGCAGTCGGGCAGCGTCTGGTCGAAGCCGCCGGACCCGGTGTCGTCCACGCTCGTCCTTCCGCTGGATTACGTTCCAATGTCCGAGGGGCGGATCGTAGCACTTTTTTGGAGTGATGGTCACGGAAGACCCCCTGGGCGTCGACGCGATCCCGCCGGCGGTGGCGTCCGGGCTCTCCGGGTCGAGGGGTCGAGGGCGATGACCCGGCCCGGTGCGGTCCGGAAGAGCGCGTCGCGCCGGCCATCCGGCGCGACGCACCGTCGTTACGGCGTCACCTCCCGCGACATCGTGCTCTCCTGGTCGACGGGGACGGCGTCGGTGACCGGGGCGGCGTCGATTGCCGGCTGGATGCCACCCGCCCGGGCAATGCTCGCCTCGAGCCTGCGCGCCTCGTCGTCGTCGAGGATGCGCACTTCCGCCACCGGTTCCCCCGATCCTCCCCGCGCCGAGGTCCAGCGCACACAGACATAGACCGATCGCGCCACTGTCGTGTCGTTGGGGTGCGAGATGGACGCGCTATCGTAGAGCTTCACCTGCGCACAGTACTCGCCGGTCCGGTCGGTGAAGCAGCTGTAGCTGATCCACGCCCAGAAGTCGAAGGTCGTGCGGTCACTGGCCGGACACGAGTCGTCGAAGATGCTGCCGATGTAGCCCCAGCGATTCAAGGAACACGGCGTCCGGACGTAGTAGTACGATCCTCCGCTCGGACGAAACCACCACACAGCTTGCGCCTTGCACTGATTCCGATAGCCCCACATGTCGAGCTTGCCGCGAACGTAGAGGCGCTGGTTCGGATTGTCCGGCTCGGCGCGCACGTTGTAGAAGCGGGCCTTCTTGCGGAAACCGGTGTCGGACGCACTCCGCGAGCTCTGGTCGCAAGACCATTCCGCGCGCACGCTGTACGAGTAGGTCCGAGACGTGGACGAGCTGCGATCGTCGTAGGACGTCCCGGTCGTCGTGGCCAGGCGCGAGCCGTCGCGATAGATTGCGTAGCGCGCCGGCCGGGGCGACACCGAGCTCCAGGTGACGCGCACGTACGACGAGTACGTCCCGTTGCTGGCTCGCACGTTGGTCGGTGTCGGAGGCGAGTACGAGATGTCCGCCGAGCGCACCTGGATCGTCTTCGTCTGGTACCGGTCGACCGTCACGGTCTTGGACCTCGACATCAATCCACAGCCGGGATCTCGAACCGTCCACCGGTGAGTGCCCGGAGTCACCTCGATACGCGGGTTTCCGGACAGCCGCCCGATCGAACGATCGTCGACGAACACGTCGTACGTTCCACTTCCGGAGAAGGACAGCTGCGTCGGCGGGCACACCACCCAGTCGATCGAGAGCCCTCCGGCGCCGACCCGCACGGTGTCGGTCGCCGCCAACCCGATCGTTCGCGTGAAGCTCTGGCTGACGCAACCGTCGTCGTTTCGGAAGCGAAAGCGCTGCTCTCCGACGTCGACGATCTCGCAGCGGCTCGAGCCCACGGAGATGCTACCGACCCAGTGGCCGTTCAGCTCGAGCTCCAGGTCCTCGGAGAGCCCGCTGAGCGTGAAGCAGAGCCGGGAGTCCGGACATGACGCCCAGTCGGGCGGCGAGTCCGCGTCGAACTCGACGGTCACCGTCTTCCCCGACTCCGCCACGACCGACTGCGACTTCGATACGCACTGGGTCCGGGCATTGACGACGTGAACGTCGTGAGGTCCCGGCTCGACGTCGACATCCAAATCCGACTCGTGATCGATGACGCCGACGCGCACCGTATCGACGTACACGCCGAGCGGGTCCGCGTAGTCGCCGAGAGCGAACGACAGCATCGCAGGCTCGGTCGGCGGCGGGGGGTCGGTCACGCCAGTCGTGTCATCCGGCCCGCAGCCGGCGAGCACCGCCACCGCCAGCGCCGCGCAAGCGAACCACGAGGCGCGCATGCCGAAGTATCGCAGGAACATCTCGATCCTCCTTTGTCAGTGTCGTCTCGTCGACTCACGGCGTCAGGCTCGTACCGATCCGAATCCCCATCCACCAGGCGTCCATGGGCACACCGCGGTGCTCGACCTCGCCCGAGTAGCGCAACGTCTGCTCGTGACCGGAGATGGCGACCCGACTCACCTGCAGCTCGAGCACGCCGGGATGCAACCGCCAGCCGCAGGCCAGCGTCGTGAGAAGCCCCGGTTCGATGGATGACGTTGCGGATGCCACGTCGGGGTGCCCGTCGAAGCGCAGGCGGTTCGACACCCAGCCGATTCCGAGCCCCAGCTCGACGTAGATCGTTCCGCCCACGGGTCGCGGCATCGTCGACCGGACCACGGCGCCGATCCCGGTCACCGTCCACCGCCCGGTGACCTCGATGTCGTCCACGGTCCCGGCATCCAGGCCCAATCGCTCGTGGGTCACGAACGGGCCGATCTCGTAGTGCGCCGTGCGATCCAGGGACCACGTCGCACAGGCCTCCAGCGACAGTCCGGTGCTCGCTCCGGCGCCGGGACGTTCCGAGAAGCTGCCCGTCGGCATCGCGAATCCCACGAGGCCGTCCACGCGCGCTCCTCCGGCGAAGGAGGGCATCGCCACCAGCAGGCAAGCCAGGGCGGCCAGCGCACATCCTCGCGTGACGCACGTGAGCGTTCGTCGGCCACCCGTCTCACCTCGCCACCCAGCTCGCGATCGGACATTCGACATGGCGTCCTCCCTTCACGATCGAGACCCCTCGGTCCGCTCCATCCGCGTCGAAGTTTGAACGGCTGGATCGCCGGCTTTTCGGAACGGGCTTTTCGTGTCCGAAAAGCACGGCCCCGCCACGTTGAGATGATGCAGACGACGGGACGCACACGGGGGACGCGACATGCAATCAGAACTGGTACGGAACCCGATCCCGCACCTGAGGCTCACGCGTGAGTTCCTGCTCGACCAGATCAGCTACGCCGAGTGGCACGGTCGGGTGGGCTCCCGACCCGGGCTACTGCCACCGGTGGGTGCCGAGCCGAGCTTGCAGCTCGACATGGAGCCCGCCGACGTCATGTGGCTCCGGAGACTCACGGCCATCGGCGAGCTCGGACAGCCCCTCCTGGTCGGTGACGGGGGTCGGGACGTGTCGCCACTGGACACGACCCGTCTCGGCGTGGGGCGGCATCGTGTGTTCGCCGCACTCGAGCGAACCAGGGAGCCGTGTGGTGACGTCGTGGAGTGTCTGCCGGCCGATGGCGCCCGACGTGCGGTGTCCGGACATGCTCACTTGAAGCCCAGGGTGTCGCTGGTCGTCGGCGACGATCGTTTCCAGCACCGCGACTGGCTGGAGATCGCACACGTGGAACGAGCACGTGATCGCGGCGCGATGCGAACCTTCCTCGACGGCTCGTTTCACCCGGCGATTCGGGACATGTCGGCGTACACGAAGCCCAACCCGCTGGTGACGCTGGCCCGACTCGGACTGGACGCGTGCGGTGACATCGAGAGCGAGATCGCGAGGGTCGTACTCCGGTCCGAGCTCGTCGTGCTTCAGAACGTGGCGACCCACGGATGCCCGCAGCTTGCCGTGATCCAAGCACAGCGGTGTCTGGCGTTGCTGAGCGAGCTCGGCGGCGCTGCGGTTCCGGTACATGCCGGTGCGGAGCGTGTGCGATACGCGCCCGACACCGTGTGTCGATTCCTCTCCACGGTCGCCGGAGATCTCGCCGATGGCGGCGATGGCCCGGTCTATCCCGACATCATCCGGGTGGACGAGACGAGCTACCAGCGTCTCGATGGTGAGCTCGAGGAGGACGGTCGCTACTGGACGTGGCAGGCTCGCCGACCCGGTGGGCTCTGGGCCAACGGCCTGGTGATCTACCTCCCGCGCTCGTCACCCGACGCGCTACCCATCGTGCAGTTCGGTCAGCACAAGGCCGAGCCGCACTCGTTCAGGCGGGCCAGAACCTCCCACGCCAACGGTCGACCAGGGGCCACGCTTCGGCTGGATCCGATCACGGAGAGGTTGGGCGCGATCTACCTCGTGACTGACGCGGCTCAACACGAGCTCGAGCTGCGCGCTCAGCTCGGGGACGGACATGCGATCTACTACTTTTGACGACGCGGCGATGCCGCGCGGGACACCGCTCGGCATGGTCGACCCCACGCTGGCCGCCGGCACGGCGGAGGGACTTCGCGTGCTCAACGAGCTACTCCTTCGAGTAGCACGGCCGCGCACGTACACCGCCGAGCGGTCGGCACTCGAGGCCATCAGGGCCATCCGTGATGATCGAGTGAGCATCGCCGCGGACACCGACGCCGCCTTCGACGAGCTTAGGCGCAACGTCCAGTACGTACGCGCCCAGGATGTCGAGGGACTCGCGGAGTGGCTCCAGCTTTCGAGTCGGTCCCTGGTGCCGAGCACCGAGGCCCGAAAGCGACGCCATGCACTCCTGATCGCCCTTACGGCGAAGGTCGTCGCCACGACGAGCGGATACGACGTCCCGGCCGCGATCGATGGCTCCGCGCTCTATCCATGGAGTGAGGGGCTCGCGCCCCTTCTGACCTGGATGCCCACGAGGCCACTGACGCGTACGTACGGCGAGTTGGCCGGCCGCTATCTCGAGGTCACGCAGGAGATCGTGTTCGACGTGCACCTGCATCCCATCGACGCGACGACCCCCGAGGAGTTCGACGGATGGCCGTGGTGGAAGCGCCTCGTCCAGCTGCGCGGCTGGAGAGCTCGCCACCGGCGCGAGGGGCCCGACAACCCGACCCTGGATGCGGGGCGGCTCGAGTTCCGCCTGGCCAGAAACGGGAGCTTCCGTCGGCTCGAACGTGACGGGGGCCTCGTCGCCCGCCGTTGGCTCACCACGCTCGGGTACCGCGACGTCGTTCGGCGGACCCGCCCGGGGCTTGCCTGGGTCCTCGGAGCGTTGGTAGCGGTGATCTCGACGACTGCATTGCTGCTCGTCCTTCACCATCGCATGGACACCATTGCGGGACGCGACCGGGCGCTGGCGGACCACGCAGCTCGGATCGCCCGCGAGCTGGGGAGTGGACGATGACGAGGATGACGGCCACCCGCATCTCGAAACGACTGCGGCGTTTGTCGAGCCTCTTCGGGCGGACGAAACGTGTGGTGCTGATCGGACGTGACGTGAGGGACGCTCGAGGAGTCCTCGACGCCTGGCTCAACACCTGTGAAGGCGGGGGGGCGCTGCGGACGGTCACACCCCCGACGGGAGATTCCGCGCGCGGAGATCGGGTTGCTCACGAGATCGTCGTGCTCTCGACGGAGCGTCCCGGGCGCTCGTGCCGCTGGGGCGTCGATGTCCCCGATCTCGCGACGATCGACCGGGACGAGACCTGGCCCACCCAGGCAAACGCCGCCGTGATCTGCTGGCCCCACGCGGCATTGACCGAGCCGGCGGAGCGCGTGGCCGAGGCGGTGTTTCGGCTCAGCGGTGCCGTCGGCGAAGGAAGAGCGCGGGGCAAACTCCGGCGTGTCGCGTTCGTGATCACCGGCATTCCGGCGGACATCGGGCCACGACATCCGTCGCAGGCGCGCCTGGATCTTCCACCGAAGCGACGCCTCGACGACGCCATTCGTGTACAGGCCCGCGAGGGCGCCGGCGTCCCCGGGCATCCACTCGCGGATGATCGCTGGAGCACCTACCTGCGCTCGAGCGTGGCCGGCAACGCGTCGGTCCGGAAGCTGCATGAGAACGTGCGCCTGGCATGCGGCGGCGCCTGCCCCATCTTCTTCCTGGCCACCGAGCCCAGCGGCACAGCCGTCACGCGTATTCTGCGATGGCTGAACGGCGACCCGGAGCCGCGCCGCCAGCGGGTGCGCCCGTTGCTGGCCGCTGGCGTCGCCGCCTCGCTGCTGGCCGCTCTGGTCACATTGATCGTGGTCGTACCGCCCGGTACCCAGGCGCGCGTCGCGCCGTCGACGACGTCCGTGGAGAAGATGGCCGGGCTGGCGGACGCGCTGGATGAGCGGCTGTCGGCACACGAGCGATGGTCGGTGCGCACCGCCGCAATGCTGTCGAGATCGGCCCTCGAGACCGAGCCTCTGCGCGCGGCACGGGATGCCATCCGCGATGCCCGAGCCCGCATCGCCGACGTGGACGCATTCGTATCCTGGCGGTCGCGCCTGTCTCGGACCCGGGCAGCTCTGGTCGACAGCGTCTCGTCGCGCGGGGTGATCGCGCCCTCCACTTCCGACGCGGCCCGGGTGGCCGCGGAGTCGGCACTCGACTCGCTCCGGAACTGGTCCGATCGGCCCTGGATCACCCGATGGCGCCACGCCGATCTCACGGAGGCCAGGCAGCAGGCAGGCGAGATCGCGGTGTGGTGGGCGTTGACGTCGCTGGACGTCGACCTCCGCCCCAGTGGGAGGCTCGTGGCCGATCTCGGGCGGCAAGCAGCGATCTCGTCCGAGCTGACGCGACTCTCGTTCACCGAGGAGGCGCAGTGGATTCACCTCCGGCTCGACACCCCGCTTCACTTTCTCGCGGACTACGCCATCCGTCTGCGTGACGACATCAACCCCTACGCGGGCGTCTTCCGCCGCTTCGTGCCGTTCCTGTCCGAGCCGGACGTCCGGTCGGAGGTCGCGGCCCTGAGGGAGCTTTCGGTGGCGGAGGTCCTCGCCGCGCGAGACCTGCTCCGAGAGCGCGTTGACGAGCTCGTGACGCTGGTCGAGATGTGGGAACGCGTATCCAACACCTCCCGTGCCGACCTGAAGTCGGACCTGAGCACGCTCGCCACCGGACTCGATGAGATCGACGACGCGGTGTACATGGAGATCGCGCTGAACGTGGCAGGCGATACGCACTGGCACGTCGACTACGCAACATCTTCGAGTGGCCCCTGGCGCGCATCCACTCTGGACGGCGACGGTGGTGCCACGATCGTGGCGGCGACTGCCCGGCCTGACGCAACGCTCTACCTCCGGTTCAACTGGCGGTCTCGGACCCACGCCGTCGAAAGCCGCCGGGCAGGCAGCGCATGCACGGGTGGATCGAGGATTGAGCTCCCGCTCTGGCAAGGTCACGGCGTGATCCAGACGCGCACGAGGAACGTGCACTGGAACGTGCGGGACGGCCGTCCGACGTGGCCGCCCTCGAAAGTGGATGGAGGTGCGGAATGACGCGGACCGCTTCTGGGCTGGGTGCGACGCTAATCCTCCTGACGACGCTCGTCGGTACGGGCGAAGGGGTCGACGCGGCGGGCGCGTTCCTCGAGGCCGAGTGTCGGGTCGTCACCGGCGGTGACTCGACCGAGGTCGTCCTCGAGGTCGTGAACGTGCGCAACCTGGCGACCGGTCCATCGGACTGGACCGCGTCGCTCTCGATCGACTGTTCCGTGGAGGAGTCGCGCCTTCCCTGGCGAACCGAGCTGGGGAGCGGCTGGCGTGCGGTCGCGGCCTGGACGGTCACCAGTCCGAGCCGAGGCTTCCTCTTTCTCGGGGGCCGGGGCGGACGCGCCACGCTCACGCTGCCATCGGCCGGCTGGTCGATCCGGTGCCACTGCGCGGGCAAGAGCGACGAACCCCGCGTTCGAGTGTTCGGCGTCCTGATCGGGCCGGACGGCGAACCGGTCCCGTCTCTGAGCTACGTCGGCGAGCAGGAGTCGTTCTTCGCGCGTCTCCTTCCCTTCGGGTCCGGGCACCCCGCCGAGCTGCCGTCGTCGGTTCGGCTGCGCCTGGCCTGGGAGCCGTTCGAGTGATCGGCGCGCTCCGTCGGTTGACCGCAAGATGCGTGTCCACATTGCAACGCCGACCCGACACACATCTCGAGGAAGATCCAATCCCATCTCCGAAATCGCCGCTCGAGGCCCGTTCATCTGGTGAGACCACGAGCCTTCGCATGATGAGGAGGATCCCCATGGCGGACGACAAAGGTCTGAAAGCGCACATCGTGTACCCCGATCCCGAGAAGGCGCTCTCGGCCCCGGTGTTGCCGGAGGTCGCGATCGCCTTCGACGCTTCTCTTCAGCCCAGGCGCCGATCACTCGCGGCGCTCAAGGCTGCTCACCCGACCGACCTCACGGCCAACAGCGTCGACGAGGTCTGCTCCGGGCTCGGTCTGGTGATCCGGGGCACGGTCGAAGATGAGACGGGCGCGAAGAAACAGGTCGTCATCCCGGTCGCGAACGAAAACACGTTCACGCCGGGCGGGCTGACCGCCCGCTGCGAGCCTCTCTTCGACCTGTACACCGCGCATCGAACGGCCGATCAAATCGCGACGCTGTCGGAGGAAGTCGAGCTCGACCAGGCGCTCTCAGCGATCGAGACGCTGGATGCATTCGAGCGAGCACTCGCCGCCGTGGACGCGCCGAGTAACGATGACGTCCCTGACCCGGCGAGCGACGACGAGACCTCGCCCAACGAGCAACCCGGAGGAATGTGATGATGAGCGCAGTGGCCACACGCCTCGACCACGAGATGCTGGAGCGTCTGCGTGGGATTCATGCCGTCATGCCCGGGCTCCAGCCCGATCCAGTCACCGGAGGCGACCTCGAGTGTCCCGGCATCGACGTCACCGAGAGCGACATCGACCTCCGGGACCTGCTCAACCGTCGCGGAGAAGCGGCACGGCAAAGCAGGCGTCTCCTGCGGGCACACATCCGGGCGTTCATCGCGATCACGCGTCGCGCCGAGGCGAACGGCCAGACCCTGAAACAAGCCGCGTCCGAGCACGCGGACGCATCGGCCCAGGCGCTGGAACGATCCTGGGTATCGCTCCTCACTGCGAACCGCGAGCTGGAGACCCGGGTGCGAAGCGTGGCGTTGATGTTTGCCAACCTCGCATCATCCCGGGCCGCGCTCACCGATCGCATCCACTTTCTGGACGTCAGCCACGAGGAGCTGAACACGCCCGCCGGCCAGGACTTCGTCCGCGACTACCTGAGCCACTTCGTGGATCGCCCGGATCCCCGGGAGGCCCGCGGATACTTCTGGGCTCCCGGCTGGCTAGGAGATGCCGATGGCGTCAACGCGCTCGGTCGAGTCGTGCACGAGCATCGTGCGCTCTTCGTGTCGGACGCGCCGCCGTACGAGTCGGAGGTCGCGCTGAAGAAGGCCGCCAGGCCCGGACGTCTCCTGGACTCGCTGAAGGGAGAGGACGTTCACCATCGGCACATGATCCTGATCGGCAACCCGACCCGTGCCCGCGGCGCGTTTCGCGGACGCACGGCATCAGAGGCCGACGACGTTCGGGTTCCGGGCAGCTCGGCCTGGTTCGGCATGCAGCTCGACACGATCGTGCGCGGTACGCCGTGGATTCCGGTCGCCGGCTACCTGAACCCGCTGGCCGGCGTGGACGACGTCGCGGTCGATCTCCGGCTGGAAGACGTGGCCGGGTTCCGTCTGTATGCGAGCCATCGCATCAATCCCGTCATCCTGAGGGGCGCCGGCTCGAACATCGCGGTCGTCTGGGGCGCCTACACCCTCGGCGGGCAGCAGGTCGGCGAGGCGGTGGCCGAGCTCGAGGTGGTCCGTTTTGCGGAGTGGGTCATGAACCAGCACGGACTCCTGGTCGAGCTCGACAAGGGCGCCAGGGAGGTTCGCCGCCAGCTCGCCCACTTCGTCACGTTGAACCGCGGCGCGGGAAAGATGTTCAGAGCGAAGAGCCGAGTCGACGTGCGGGTCGAGGGAAAGACGATCGTCGTCGACTTCGATCTCCACTACCGAGTGGTCACCGAACACGCGGTCATTCGGATGAACAAGTCGTCAGACGAGACCGCGCTCGAAATCACGGACTGATCGTCGACGGGAGGATGACGTGCCTAACTACAGGATCCGCGCAGAGCTGAAGCCGCGAAGTGGCGAAGCGATCGAGCTCGACCACATCCTGAGCCTATCGTGGAGGGCCTGGCGTAGCCCGGGCCCCAACAACAACCTCGGGCAGGTGGGGCACCAGGTCGACGAGATCGTGCTGACCCGGCACAAGTCGCTGCCCAATGGCGAGCAGCCGGCGGAGGACAGGACGGTCGCGGCTGCCGCGGCACGCGAGCAAGACGCCTTCCACTCCGGCGAGATCACGGTGGCACGCCCGGAGGATCCGACGAACCCGGTACAGACGATCCGCTTCGACGAGGGTCACGTGACGTCGATCCAGCAAGAGATCAACGGCAGCCGGTTCGTGGAGACGCTCAACATCGCCGTGAAGTCACTCCAGGTCGACGACAACATCTTCGAGCCGGAACCGGCGGAGTGAGTGTCACCGGTGCAGTGGCCCCCGGCGCGGACTGTCGGTTTCGGGTACTCGTGGACGACGATCGGCTCGACGGCATCGGCGACGTGACCATCGTCGAGGATCTCCGGGGCGGGGTGGATGCCAGGTTCGATCTGTGGCTCGACCCGGCGACTCGCATCCGGCCTGGCCAGCGCGTGACGGTTCGGGTGGAGCGGGTGGGCAGGATCAACCACGACACCGAGATCCACACGTGGTGCCGTACCACGTCGACCTTTCGGGTCTCGGGCGAGCGGGCAACGTGCCGTACGCACGCCACCGATCCCCTCCGCGTGCATCCGCCGCAGCCGGAGTTCCGGAGTCATGCCGGCGGTGTCGGGTTGCTGCAGCTCGCGCGCGCGGTGGCGCGTCTGCCGAAAGGCGTGCGCGCGTCCGCCCAAGACGTACCGGTGCGCGCGGCCTGGCTTCTGCAAGCCGACGAATCCGCGGTCGAGTTCATGCACCGGGTAGCGGCCGCGATCGACCACGTCGTGTTCTGGAGTCGAGACGAGCTGACCGCGGCGATGATCGGTGACGACCGCGAGGACCACGAGCTCGGCGACTTCGGCGAGGACGACGTTCTGCGAGCGACCTACGTGGAGTCGGTGGGCCTGCATGGGACCAACACGACGTGGATCCATCCGGAGACGCGATCGGTGCAGCAACGTCGTCAGGACCCGCACCGCTCGGGCGGTACGATCGCAACGCGTCGAAGCGCGTGGCGCGCCGGCGGCGCGGTCATGCCGGCACCGGCCGATGGTCTGTGGATGGCGACGACATTGTCGACACATCGGCCGGACGTCCGCCTCGGGTCGCGGCTCGAGATGGAGAACGGTCCCTGGATTGTCCACCGCGTCGAGCATCACCTCACGGCTCGCGGCACCTACGAGAACGTGATCCACGCCGTGCGCGCGGTGGACTGGGGACGTCCCGCGTACGCGCTGACGCCGTTGGTGATCGGCCCGCTGCACGCGACGGTGGTCGACAACGAGGATCCGGCTGCTCTGGGACGGATCCGTGTCGTCCTGCTCGAGGATCCTGACCGGCGTCCGACACCGTGGGTGCCTTACGGATTTGCCTACGCGGGTCCAGCACATGGGATTCACTACGTTCCCGAGAAGGGCGACCTGGTCCTCGTGGATGCCGAGCCCGGCTCGCCCGAGCGTCTCTACGCTCGAGGCAGCATCCGAAGCGCTCGGTCGCCGGTGCCCGACGATTGGCAGGTCCGTGGTAACGCGATCAAGACCTGGGTGACCCGGGGCGGCAGCGGTGTCGTCATCGACGACGGGAGCCGCACCCTCCGGGCGACCGCGGGCGCCATGCTGAGTGTGAACGCCGACGACCTGGTCGCCGAAGCGACGACTCTCCGACTCCACGCTGCCGGGAGTCTGGCGCTCGACGGTGACGAGCACGTCGCGATTCGGTCTCGCCGTCGCATCGATCTGGGGTGAACATGTTCGAGCTGGAGGCATTGACTCGCACCATGCTGGATGCGATCGACGATGTCGGCGCCGCCCTCGTGGAACGGACGCGCACCGCGTGCGCGAACGCGCTGCTGGCGGTGTCGGATCCAGGGCTTGCACTACCGTCTCCACCGGTCGCGCTGATGGAGTTCGACACGGACGAGACGGCAACCCTCGACCGACGGGCCTTGCTGCGGTCAGAGCTGGCACTCAAGGCGTCAGGCGAGATCCTGGTGACTCCGGTGTGCGGGGACATCGTGGTTCATCCGTGGCGCATCGAGAGCGCCGAGTGGATCATGGACGACCCACGCGACACCGGTGAGGACGATCCCAGGGTGGCGAGGGGCGTCGTGTGTCGGCTTCGGAGATCCCCGGCGTCGACTTGCACGCCGGGTCCCCTGACCGTGCACGTGGGAGTGGACCCGGCGGTGGTTGGAAGCCTCAGACGGAGCATCGCGACGGCGCGCGCGATCGACGACTCGGACACCCAGCGACTGCTCGTCGTGGACCGAAAGCCGGAGACGTATCTTGCCACACGGGTCCCCGTCGGTCCCACGACGACCGATCAGCAGGTCGCGGCACAGGAGGAGACGCTCGTCAGCGTGTATGTGACGCGCGAACTCTGCGAGCGCGAGTCATGGACGCTCGAGCTCCGCTTCGCGCGGCGAGCACTGGCCGTGTCGTCGACGCCGTCCGTGACGGCAAACGTGCACTCGGTCTGGAACTCCCTGTGGACGCGGTATCCAGAGCGCGCGTCGGTGCAGCAGACCGTGTCCGAGAACCGGAATCGCTGGGTACATGCGCTCGGGTCCCGAGACGTGGGATCGAGCTGGCGTGCGTGGAGCGTCGTTCGCGTCGGGACCTCACGGCGCCTCCATTCCGCCACGTCCTGGTTCGCGTCGACGGGCCGTTCGCCGGCGACCGACACACCGGCGCTCCTGCTGGCGTACGTCGGTGAACAGACGTCGCATCCCGAGCGACAAGTGCGCGCGACGTCTCCTACCCCCGTTCTGTCGATCGTGGTCGACGCGACCACGCGGCGACACCTGGACGATGCCCGCACGAAACTGACGGCGGAGTACTGGATCACGACGGGTGCCGACGGCAATGGCGTTCCGGCTGGCACCGCATTTCACGTCGACTCACCCCTGTCGGCTCGTCTTCAGGGACGGCTCGTCACGTCGATGTGGGGTGGCACCGACGGCGCGATGGGCCATGTGGTCGACTTCTCGGGAGACGAGCAGCCATCGGTGTTCGTGGCTCCACGTGGCTTGCTCACGGTGACTGACGCGATGAACATCATCGCGCGTGCCTCGGGAGGGATGCTGGACGTGGTCGATCCGCGGGACTTCCTTCGCTGGGGGGCAGCGTCGCCGATCGAGCCGCTCGTCGTGCGCGTGCGGTTCCGCGACCGCGTCCCCGGCCATCAGGGCGGAATCGTGCTGGCAGCGTGTCGCGGCGCACTCGAGCAGCGGATGGGCAGCGCGGTCGCGGCCGGACTCGTGCTCACTTGCGACGAGATGCGAGATGGGGTCGCAATGGATGTTTCCGATGACGCGTAGCATGCTGCACGATGCCGACACCCCTCGTCGAGAGCTGGGCATCGACGTCGGTCGACAGATCACGGAACGGATCGGGGAGCGCCTCGGCGCCGACGAAGGAGCCCGTGACGACGTCCCGGGGCGGGTGTCGAAGCAGCTCGGTGACGCGCTCGCGCTCCTCGCCTCGCCTCCGGTTCGACAGCGTCTCGACGAGCTGGAAACGCTGCTGGCCGTCGTGCTCACGACACCGTGGCACGTCGCCGCGATCGAGATCGCCAAGCCTCTGCCGCACGTGATCACCCGCTTCACGCGATCGGCGCACCGCGGAGCGCGCATCTCGGTGGGGAGAGGACGGCGCGCGAGCCGAATCGGAGAATGTCGGGTCGCCGAAACGCCGATCACCGTGCACCTGCCACAGGTGAGTGAGGTCGGGCCGGATCAGCCGCGGGACTGGGTGCTCCGGGCGCCAGTCGGCACGGTCGTGCGGCCAGCCGAGGAGGCGCCGTTGGATGTCCGGGTCGGCGTCAGTTGCATCGAGGAGGATGCATCATGAGAGGTATCGCCCGCCGGGGCGATCGCATCGAAGGGGGTGTTCACTGCCACGGTGGCCACTCGCACCCTCCGCCGGCGAGCCCGGGCCGGATCGTCGGGGGCGCGCGCAAGGTGTTCGTCAACGGTCGCCCGGCGGCTCGCGCCGGAGACAGTGGGTACTCGCCGCTCTGCTGCGCCGGCATCGGCCGCATCTCGATCCGAGAGGACCAGATGCTCGTGTGGATCGAGGGAAAGCCGGCGGCTGGCGTCGGAACACCCACCATGCACTGCGACGTCGCCCCGGGACGCATTGCCACCGGAAGCACCGAGGTCCGCATGCCGTAGCGCGGCGTCCGGCTACACGGTGTCCGAAAAGGGCACCTCCCGCGCGTTCACTTGATGGACGCCATCAAGGGAGGTGAGAGATGACGACGCGAACGGGCGCGACCCGCTGGCCGGGCCGCCTCGGTGCACTGCTCGTACTGGTATGTGGGATACAGGCTTGCGAGAAGCCGACGGAGTCCGAGCCGGACGATCGACGTGAGTTCTCGATCCGCGCGACGCTGGGCGCCGACACGCCCGTGCGGGGCGCAACGGTGCGAATCCCGCTCGGGACTCGCTCGCTCAGTGAGCGAACCGGTGACGACGGACGCTGCACGTTCTATTTCGAAAGGGATGAGGATCTTCCACCGCGCCTCGTCGCCACGATCGAGCACGCGTCGATCATGCCCGATGCGGTCGCGTTCGACACGTCCGGCGACGGGGACGCCCTCCGTCGCACGTGCGTTCGACGACCGTCGACGACGTACGTCGAGGACGTGACGCTTCACCACCTCGGGAACGATCGGTACGGTGGCGACCCCAACTCGCAGCTCCAGATTCCGTCTCAGGGGATCTCGCAGACGTACCGCTTCCACCTCGACACGTATCCGTCACGGATGCCGACGATCCGGCTCTATGCGCGAGGCATCCAGCATCCGACACGGATTCAGCTCAACGGACAGACGGTGTCGCGGCTCGGGGACAGCGACCCGTCGGGCGGGCTGAGCAGGTACAACTTCCGGCTCGGGGGCGCTCCGCGTTCGGTGCTCCGTCCCGGCATGAACACGCTGACCGTTCACACCGCCCCGTACAACGAGAGCGATCCGTGGGACGACATCGAGTTCTGCGCGCTGATGCTGTACTTCGAGTAGCGGCGCCCCATCGCGGGGTGGGCGAGCAAATGGGATCGAGGCGACTCGGCACGGAGGGCGCCGAGTCGCCTAGCAATGGACGCTAGCCGCGCGCGGCGGCGTACAGCGATCCAACCTTGTCCCAGTTCACGACGTTCCAGAACGCCGAGATGTAGTCCGGCCGGCGATTCTGGTAGTGGAGGTAGTACGCGTGCTCCCACACGTCGAGTCCGAGGATCGGCGTGTAGCCCTGCATGTACGGCGAGTCCTGGTTGGCGGTCGAGAACACCTCGAGCTTGCCGTTCTTCACCGCGAGCCAGGCCCAGCCGCTGCCGAATCGGGTGGCGCCGGTCTTCGAGAACGCGTCCTTGAAGGCGTCGAAGCCACCGAGCTCGGAGCCGATCGCCTTGCCGAGATCGCCCGACGGCGCGCCGCCGCCGCTCGGTCCCATGATCTGCCAGAAGAGTGAGTGGTTGGCGTGGCCACCGCCGTTGTTGATGACGGCCTGTCGAGCCGAATCCGGGATGTCGCCGATGCCACGCAGCACGTCCTCGATCGACTTCGACGGGAAGGCGGAGTGGCCCTCGAGCGCCTTGTTGAGGTTCGTGACGTAGGCGTTGTGGTGCTTGCCGTGATGGATCTCCATCGTGCGGGCGTCGATGTGCGGCTCCAGCGCGTCGTGCGCGTACGGGAGGTCGGGCAACGTGAAGGCCATGTCGAGGCTCCTCTCGGTGTGAAAGACGTCGGTTTCGGATGGTCAAGGACCCCTCGCGCTCGGGCGGCGAGGGGCGGCGGGTCGCGTGGCGCGGTCCCGCGGCGCGGGCGATGGTGCGTGCTCACCGTCAGCGGCGGACGGGCCGTCCAATCGACGAGTGGAACAGGGTACCACCGCGGGCACGCCGGCGAAAGGGACGCCCGCTCGCCGGCGCTGTCGCGTCGAGCGACAACACGTGTGCTCGCAGAGCGTTAGCGTGACCCGAACGACGACCCCGCAAGGACGCGCGGCGACCCGGCGGGGACTCGTGGAACGCCCCCGGGTGGAAACGCGCGGACACGCCCCCGGGTTCCGTCCCGCCGTGGGTGGACGGCGGCCCGTCCCCACGTCTCACGCCGACACCCGGGTGTCGGCTTTCCCCGCGCCGCCCTCGCGTGCGAAGCTTCCGCCATGAAACGACCCGGACAGCGCCTCGACGCGTTCCTCGCGCACGCCGGCGTCGGATCTCGTTCGGAGGTCCGCCGCCTCATTCGCTCGCGCCGGATCGTCACGGTCGACGGCGAGACGTGCATCGATCCCGGGCGTCACGTGTCGACCGAGACGATCGCGGTCGACGGCACGATCGTCGCCGCCGCGCCCACCGACGTCGTGCTCCTGATGCACAAGCCCCTGGGACACGCGTGCAGCCACGACGTCGCCGAGTCGCCCACCGTGTTCGAGCTTCTGGACGACGTCTACACGGGTACGTCGCTCCAGTGCGTGGGCCGCCTCGACCGCGAGTCGTCCGGCCTCCTCGTGCTCACCGACGACGGTCAGCTCAATCACGCGCTGACGCATCCGAAGCGCAAGGTGCCGAGGCGGTATCGTCTCGTCTACGAGGGCGAGCTCGTGCCGGACGCCGTCCAGCGGGTGGCGGAAGGGATCGTGCTCCGGGACGACGAGCGGCCGACGAGGCCGGCGGTGCTGACGCTCGGGGAGGCCGTCGCCGGGGCCGACGCGTCGCCACCCGGGCACGCCGCGACGATCGTGCTCAGCGAGGGCCGGTACCATCAGATCCGGCGGATGATCGCCGCGCTCGGTGGACGCGTCGTGTCGCTGCACCGGGATCGGATCGGTCGGCTGGAGCTGCCGGCCGATCTCGCGCCGGGCGAGTCGCGCCCGGCGACCGCGGAGGAGCTGGAGCGTCTCGTCACGTCCGACCAGGTCCGGGGCACCGTCACGTCGACGCGCGACGACCCATCGCCATCATGCGAGTGCAAGCCGTCGCGCGAGTGACCTCCGGAACGTCACTCGGCCAGGACGACGCGCACCGCCCGCACGCCAGGGCTCCCTCGCACGAAGTACACGCCAGGAGCCACCCGGTCCCCGCGGTCGTTGCGCGCATCCCAGTCGAACCGTCCGCCCAGCCCCGGCACGGTCGATCGCACGACGCGGCCGGTCGCGTCCAGAACCTGAACCGATCGAGGCGGTCCGGTGACGCCGTCCAGGACCACGCTCACCCGCTGCGTGAACGGATTGGGGACCGCACGACGCGTCACCGACCGTTCATCGACCACGGGCCCCTCCACGTCGAGCGACGACAGGAGGTCGTCGATCACCCCGGTCATCAACAGGGGGTCGTAATCACAGGATCGGTACGCGACCCTCCCGTCGGGGTCGATGATGAAGTCACGCGGGAACGGAGATGCGCAGTTGTGAATCAGGTAGTCGACGTACGTCGCCGAGGTCCCCGCCGGATCGGCCAGGATCGGGAACGTCACGCCGAACTGATCGGCGAAGTCGGCCGCGATCGCGGCCGACTCCCCCCGGTCGATGCCGAGCACCACCACGCCGTCGGCCTGGTACGTCTGCCAGATCGTCACCTCGAGGTCCGAAAACTCCGGACCGCACACCGGTCACCAGGATGCGAAGAAGGCGAGAAGGACCACCCGGCCTTCGTAGTCGGACAGCGTGTACGTGAGTCCGTCGATGCCCGGCAACGAGAAGTCGGGAGCGTCGTCCCCGACCTGGAGCGTCGTCGGGTTCCCCTCGAGATAGACCTGCGTCATCGGCTCGTCGGGGTCGTTGCTGGCCAGGCGCAGCGACGCCACGTAGTCCTCGCCGCCCGGGGAGGTGAACGTGACCACCACGTCGCGGGATTCGTCTTCGCCGAGCATGAAGGGGCCCGTGTCCACGCTGAACGCCCCGGCGCCGGACCCCCCGAGGTTCACACCCGTGACGTCGAGCACGCCCACGCCCGTGTTCGTCACCGTGACGATCGCGTCGGCGCTCTCGCCGGCGGGTACGTCGTCGGCGACGAACTCGTCGGGAGTGGCGCGAATGTCCGGCGACACCTCGGCGCCGTACTCGTACACACGGAACGTGGACCAGTCGGCGACGTAGATTCGCGTGCCCTCGGCCACGAGACCCATGGCACGATAGGGCGTGTCCTCCCAGCCGACTCGCGTCGGAACGGACGGGATCGAGACGTCGACGACCGAGAGCTCCTCCCACTCGGCCACGTACAGAAGGGATCCCGAGAGATGGAGGTTGAACGCCGTCAGCGACGTGTCGTAGGTGCCGACCAGGACCGGCAGATCCGGATTCGAGAGGTCGTACACGTCGGCGCCGTCGGTCCCGACCGCCGTGGCCAGCAGTCCGCCGTCGGACGTGATGTCCTGCGCGACGCCGGATCCCGCGACGGATGCGAGGTGAACGGGGCTCCCGGGCGCGGACACGTCGAGGACCGACACGCCGCCCGCGCCGTCGGCCACGTAGAGCCGATCGTCCACCAGCACCATGCGGTAGGCGTTCTGGACGCCGTCCGTCACGACGCTCACCGGCGCCGGGTTCGCCGGATCGGTCAGGTCGAGCACCTGGATCCCGGCGTCGTGTCGCGCCGCGTACAGCGTCGTACCGTTTCGCAACACGCCCTCGATCTGGATGCCCGGAAGATCGATCGTGTCCACGACGTGGGGATTCGTGGGATCCGAGAGATCGTACGTGCGGAGACCGTTCTCACGGGCTCCGCAGTAGCCGTGCGCGGCGCCCAGCGCCATTCCGTAGTATGCGACGGTCTGATCCGATCCGACGAGGCTCGGCGCGCCGGGATCGCCGACGTCGTAGACGCTGAGTCCCCCGGTTCCGATCACGTAGACCGTGTCGCCGACCTTCTCCGCGTCGAGGTAGTGCACGAAGAACGTCGGCCTGAACGCGCCGAGGAGCTCGACGCCGTCGCTGGCCTCGGCCCCGGTGCCGAGCAACGCCAGTGCACCGCCGACGAGGACGCGCGGCACGATCCGGCCCGCGCCCGGGCTGTTCGAACGGGATGACATGGCTCCCTCCCGGTTCCGGCCGGATCTCGGACTGCGCGACGCGGCGAGGCCGTGATCGCGCTGGACGGGGCGAGGCGCTCGGGAATCGAGAAGATCGTACCACGCGGAGGGGGCCAGATCGTCCGGGCCCATGCACAACGGCCTCGGCCGAGGCGACCGAGAAGCGCTCTCGTTCCGAGGCCGCCGATGGAGACGATTCACCGCCGAACGGCGATCACGGGAGCCGCACGACCCGTCGCACGTCCGTGCGTGCGCCCGTGTCGAGGCGGACGACGTACACCCCACTCGCGATCACGCGGCCCCTGTCGTCGAGACCGTCCCACGCGAGGTCGTGTCGCCCGGCATCGAGTCCTCCGGCGAGCAGCGTCCGGACCGACCGCCCGCGCACGTCGAAGACGCCCACCCTTACGTCGGTCGGCCACTCGAGCGTGAACGCGAGCGTCGTGGAGCTGCGGAACGGGTTCGGTCGGCTCACGAGACGCGTCACGACGTCGCTCACCGGCGGGGTGTCGAGCGCGCCGCCGAGCGCGTGAGCCGGCAGCACGACGATGTCCCCCGGATAGCTGCCGTTCGTCAGCATCACGGTCTCCTCGTCGGCCGCGATCTGCGACAGCACGAGCCCGGGCTCGGTGTACTCGCCCACGAGCACCGGGGCGATCGGGTCGCTCCAGTCGATCACGTAGAGCGTGCCCGATGCGGTGCCGGCGTAGACGATCTCCCCGGCGCCGGTGGGCGCGCCTCCGTCGGAGGACACGACGGCCAGCGTGCGTGCGCCCACGTCGATGGAGGCGACCTCGGAGCCGACCGCGAAGTCGTATCGCACGACGCGTGCGCCCGGCTCCACCGAGCTGCCTAGGTACACCTGTTCGGGAACCGAGGAGGGCGCGACCGACTCGACTCCCGTCAGCGGCGTCACGTGGTCGATCACCGGCGCGTCCGGATCGCCGACGTCCCAGCGCGCGGTCTGGCTGGTCGTCGCGACGACGGCGAACGTGCCGTCCACGTGAAACTCGTTCACCGCGTTGGGGGTCGCACCGAAGCCGCGGTCGAAGGGGGCCTCGGGCGTCGAGACGTCGACCACGTAGAACCCGAGCGGCGACGAGCTCGAGCGCACGACGCGGCTGCCGTCCGGCGTCGCGTCCACGCTGGAGCTGAAGCCGGGAAGCGATCCGACGATCGCCGGGTTCGCGGGGTCGGTGAAGTCGACGATGTCGAAGCCCGCGAGCCCGCCGGCCACCGCGAGCGATCGCTCGGTTGGCCCCCCCGCCGCGACGCGCAAGAGCTCGTGCTTGTAGTGGCGGAGCCGCTGGACGGCGGCCGCGCCCGTCTCACCCAGAAGGACCGGGAGGCACGGATTGATCACGTCGTACACGCGGATCCGCCCTCCGGACATCCCGCCTGAGTCGGACATGAGCATGTGGTTGCCCATCGGGCGGGTGAGCGCCGCCGGCACCACGAACTCGTCGGCGAGGCGAGCGAGGGGGCTCGGCGTCATACCGTTGCCGTGTCGATACAGCACGAGCTCCGGGCTCGTTCCACCGCGCCGGGTGAGGAAGCGATCGCCGTGCGAGGAGACGCGACGGACACCGTGGTGGCCGCGCAGGGTTCCAATCCGTTCGAGAGCCTCCGACAGCACGTGAACGAGATCCTCTCCGGCGGCGATCGTGGACGTCCCCGGGGCCCGCGCCACGGCCACGATGTTCGTCAGGTCGATGTTCTCGCCGAGCGGGATCGGAGGCGACGTTCCGTACCGCTTGACGCCGGCGCCGGTCGCGAGAACGATCTCGTGGTTACCGTTCAGGGCGACGTCGCGCACCGTGCCGGGGACGGTTGTGACGAGGCTCGTCGGGGGCTCCATCGTGAGATCCGAGACGACGAGCACGGCGGACCCGACGAAGGCGGCAGTGCCGGCGTGGGCATCGTGCGCGAGGGTCGCCTCCTCCGCAAACGGGATGGCGGCCGACGTGAGGCTCGGGCCGCACGGCGAGGTGAGACGCACGACGACGGCGCCCAGGCCGTACTGCACGACGAGGTCGTTCCCGGACAGAGAGATCGACCCGACGTCGCCCACGGGGCCGAGGTCGATCGTCTCGACGAGGGTCGGGTTCTCGGGATCGGAGAGGTCGTAGCGCCTCACGACGTCCATACCGGCGACCCAGAGGCACGTGCCGTCGGGCGAGGCCACGACGTCGAACGCCTCGTCGCCGAAGCTCCCGATCTGCTCGCCGTCGTCGGCATGGATGTCGACCCCGAAGTCCCCGACCGCCACGTAGGTGTAGGAGTCCACCGAGACGGCGCCGTACTCGTCCTCCTCTCCGAGCCGTTCCCCGGCCGGGCGCCGCCCGTCCAGGTCGATCCGGCGGATTCGCCGCGCGTACTCCTCGTAGTCGATGGCGTCGCCCGTGGCGCCGGCCGGCGCGGGCAACGAGATCGTGGCCGCCGCGGCCACGATGAGGGTCAGGGAAAGAACGAGATGGGACTCGAGACGCATGGACTTCCTCCGATCGGTTGCCGGCTCGCGGGCGGGGCTTCTTCTCGGAGGTATTGGTGCGGGGAGGCTGGATTTCTTCCGGGGACCGGCGGTTTTTCGTCCCTACGGCAACGCCACCAGCCGCCAGAGCTGGCGCGGGACCGCTCCCGTCACCGCGAGGATGGGCGGATACCGATCTCCGTCGTCCACGTAGTCGAGGGACCGCCCGACCCCGCCCCCGCTCGTGCGGAGCCGGTACAGGTAGTCGCCGCCCAGCTCCACCGCGGTCAGCGTCCAGTACTGGTCCGCATCGTCGGCCACATCGACGATCGTGGCGGGCGCGCCGCCGTCTCCCCCGTCGATGACGCGGTCGACCCCGAGCACCACCGGTGAGAGGCGCAGGAAGCCGGTCGTGCCGACCGGACCGAGCCGCCACCGGGACGCGTCCGAGTCGTCGGTTCCCATGAACAGAAGCGGCGGCTCGATCGCGCTCACGGTCAGGCGCTCTCCGGACACCAGCGTGGCGTTCGTGATCCGGTACACGTCGCCGGCGTCGAGATCCTCGCGCGGGCCATACTCGATCACGTAGCCGTTCATGTCGTCGGTGTCGAGCTGGGTGTCGTTCCAGCCGCTCGTGCGGAGCTCGAGGAAGTCGGAGTCCCCGACGACGTCATTCGGACGACCGAACGCCCAGGCCGTGAACGCGAACGGCTCGCCGGTGACCCACCGCCACCCGCCGTCGGGCTCGGCGGAATCGACGTCGCCGTCCACCTGGTAGCCGCCGATCCACACCGGCTTCGTCGCGAACGGCACGAGCGCGTCCACGAACGCGTTCTCGTCGGCGTCGGCGATGCATGCGAGATAGCCGCGCAGGCCCAGGTGTGTCCGGGCGGCCGCGTCGGCCCGTGCGGCGGGCCAGGTGATGTCGAGCTGCTCGACGAGCTCGTAGTAGTGACCGTTGGCCCCGTTCAGGACGACGTTGCCGAAGAGCACCTCGGTCGTGAAGGTCCAGTTCACGCCGGCGATCAGCGGATTGCCGGCGAGGTCGGTGACGGAGCCCGTCACCATCGCCGTGTACGAGCGCCCGCCTCCGAGCGGAGCCGCCGGCGTGAAGGTCGCGCTCGCGCCGACGGCGTCGACGGTGCCCGCCACCGCGCCGTCGGGGCCGGTCACGAAGAACGACGAGCTGGTCACCGTGGCCGGGTCGATCGGCTCGTCGAACGTGACGCTGACCGTCGCCGACACCGGCACGTCCACGGCGCCGTTCGGGGGATCGAAGTCGATGGCGAGGGGGCCGCGATTCGTCTCGAACGTCCATACGGCGCCCGCGGCGATCGGGCTGCCGTCGAGGTCGGTGATGTCGGTCGTCAGCGATGCCTCGTGGACCGACGCGCTCTCGAGCGGCGCGGACGGCACGAAGGTCGCCGTGGGTCCGCTGACGTTCAGCGAGCCGTCCACGTCCACGCCGTCCCGGCGCACGCGGAACGACGTGGGCGTCACGCTGCCCGGATTCACGTCCTCGGAGAACGTGGCCACGACCGAGGCGCTCTCGTCCACGTCGGTGGCGCCGTCGGCCGGGGACGTCTCGATGACGCGCGGCGGATCGGGGTCGAGCGTCGTGAAGCCGGCGTCGAACGCCACCAGCGGATTCCCCGCGAGATCCTGGATGCCGGTCGTGAGCTCGACGGTGTACGCGGTGAAGCCGTCGAGGTCACCGGTCGGCGTGAACGTGGTCGTGCTCCCGACCGTGGAGCGCGTGCCGTCGACCGGCGGCGGGCCGCCGGTCGCGCGCACCCGGAACGTGCCGGCGGTCACGCTCCCCACGTCCTCGGAGTACGTGACCGTGATCACCGCGTCGAGGGGAACGTCCACGGCGCCGTCGGCGGGGTCGATGGTGAGGACGGTTGGGCTCTCGGTGTCGACGGGCACCGTGGTGAAGCTCCAGATCACGTCGGTCTGCAGGGGGTTGCCCGCGAGGTCGGTGATGGCGGTGGTCAGGGTCGCCGTGTACGGGATGTCGCCGTCGAGCGGCGCCAGCGGCGTGAACGTGACGGCATCTCCGAACGTGGACACGGCCACGTCTCCGGCCACCGAGCCGCGCGGACCGGTCAGCATGACGCTTCGCCCGTCGACGGTGGCGGGGTCGATCTCCTCGGAGAACGTCGCCGACACGACGACGTCGAGGGGCACGTCCACCGCGCCGTCGACCGGAAACCGCTCCAGCACACCGGGGGCCTCGACGTCGGCGACCGTGAACGTGGACGTGAAGACCGCGGCGAGCGGGTTGCCGGCGAGGTCCTCGATGCCCGTCTCCAGACGAACGGTGTACGTGGTCGCGCTCGCCAGCGCCGCCGTCGGATCGAACGTGGCCATGTTCCCGGACGCGGACACGCTGCCGGCCACGGTCCCCGTGGGTCCTTCGAGCGAGAACGTCGACGGGGTCACCGATGCTGGATCCACGTCCTCGGAGAACGTCGCCGTGATCGAGACGCCCGGGGCCTGATCCACCGCGCCGTCGGCCGGTGAGATGCCGGTGACGCTCGGCGGCGTCACGTCGGCGATCGTGAACGACCAGACGACCTCCTCGGCAAGCGGGTTGCCGACGACGTCGGTCACGGCGCGGGTGATGCGGGCGGTGTACGCCGTCTCGCCGGCGAGGTCGGCCGAGGGTGTGAACGTGGCCGTGTTTCCGGCGGCCGCCGCGGCGCCCCCGACGGCGCCGCCGGGACCGGTGAGCGTGAACGACGCCGGCGTCACCGTGGACGCGTCGATCTCCTCGGAGAACGACGCCCGCACGACGACGTCGGGGGCCACGTCCACGGCCTCGTCGGCCGGCTCGGTGCTGGTGACGACCGGCGGCTCGGTATCGACGAACGCGGTGGTGAAGGACCACTCGACGCCGGCCTCGAGCGGGTTGCCGGCGAGATCGCGGATGCCGGTGGTGATGCGCGCCGTGTACGCAGTCGAGCCGGTCAGCGGCGCCGACGGCGTGAGCTGCGCACTGGAGCCGCTCGCCTCGACGACGCCGGCGACGTCGCCGCCCGGGCCCGAGAGCGTGAACGTCTCGGCCGTCGCGCTGGCCGGATCGATCGGCTCGGAGAAGCTCGCGCTGACCACCACGCCGGGCGAGACGTCCACCGCCTCGTCGGCCGGCGACGTGGCCGTGACGCGGGGAGGCTCGACGTCGCTCGTCGTGAACGACCACGTGAACTCGGCGGCGAGCGGGTTGCCGGCGAGGTCGGTGATGCCGGTGGTGAGCCGAGCGGTGTACGTGGTCGCGCTGGCCAGGTCGTCCGTGGGGTCGAAGGCGATGGCGCGGCCCGCGGCGTTGACGCCACCGGTCACCGCGCCGCCGGGGCCGGTGACGCGGAACGTCGACTCGGTCGCCGTCGCGGGATCGATGTCCTCGGAGAGCTCCGCGCTCACGATCACGTCCAGCGGCACGCCGGTGGCGCCGCTCGCCGGGAGCGTGGTCACGACCGCGGGGCCCTCGACGTCGACCGTCGTGAACGACCAGGTGACGTCGGCGGCGAGCGGGTTGCCGGCGAGGTCGGTGATGCCGGTGGTGAGCCGCGCGGTGTATGTCGCGTCGCTGGCCAGGGGTCCGAACGCCTGGAACGTCACGGCGCTGCCGCTGGCGTCGACGCTGCCGGCAACGGCACCGCCGGGGCCGATCAGCGTGAACGTGGACGTGGTCACCGACGCGGGGTCGACGTCCTCGCTGAACGCGGCCCCCACGACGACGTCGAGCGGCACGTCGATCGCGCCGTCGAGCGGCTGCGTCGCGGTGACCGAGGGGGGCACGACGTCGGCGGTGGTGAAGCTCCACTCGACGTCCGACGCGAGCGGGTTGCCCGCGAGGTCGGCGATGCCGGTGGTGAGCCGCGCGGTGTACGTCGTCGAGCTGGCGAGCGTCGCGGTGGGCGCGAACGACGCGCTGCTGCCGCCGGCTCCCACCATGCCCGTCACGGATCCCGCGGGACCCTGCAGCGTGAACGTGGTCGCGTCGACCGTGCCGGGGTCGATCACCTCGGAGAACGCCACGCCGATGGCAATGTCGGGGGGGACGTCGGTCGCGCCGTCGGCGGGGGTCGTCCGCGTGACGGTGGGCGGATCGACGTCGCTGAGCGCGGTCGTGACCGACCAGGTGACGTCGGCGCCGAGCGGGTTGCCGGCAAGGTCGGTGATGCCGGTCGTGACGCGCGCGGTGTACGCCGTCTCTCCGTCGAGAAGGGCGCCGGGCGTGAACGTCGCGGCGGCCCCCGCCGCGTCGATCGTCCCGGCGACCGCGCCGCCGGGTCCGGTGAGCGTGAACGTCGACGGAGTGACGCTGAGCGGATCGACGTCCTCGGAGAACGTGGCCACGAACACGGCGCCCGGCGAGACGTCCACGGCGCCGTCCTCCGGCGACGTGTCGACGACCACCGGGGGGTCGACGTCGACGATCGGCGCGGTCGTGAACGACCAGACGACGGGCTGCGCGAGGGCGAACCCGGTGAGGCTCCGGACCGACGTCGTCAGCCGCGCGGTGTAGGTGGACTCGCCCGCCAGCGGCACCGACGGCGTGAACGTGGCGACGTCCCCGCCGGCGCCGGTTCCTCCGGACACCGCGCCCGCGGGGCCGGTGAGCGTGAACGACGCACCGGTCACCGACGTCGGATCGACCGCCGCGCTGAACGTCGCCCGGACGACCGCGTCCCACGCGACGCCGGTGTCGCCGGCGTCCGGATCGGTGGCGAGCACGTCGAACGCCGGGCGCGCCGCGACCTCGATCACCGAGGAGTCGAAGCGGCTGGGGTCGGCGTTGGACGTGGCGGTCGCGACGGTGGCCCCGACGCTCACACCGGTGACGTTGCCGCTGACGTCGACCCGGGCCACGCTCGGGTTCCCGGTCGACCACGTGAGGGCCCGATCGACGCCGGGCGATGCATCCACGACCGCGGCCAGGGGCGCGACCTGACCGACGACGATCCGGAGCGTGTCCGGCGACACCCGGACGCCGCGCACGCCCTCGTCACGCGGGCTCGTCGTGATGTCGTCCGAGCAGCTGGACCCGATCACGACGGCGATCACGGAGCCGACCGCGATCGCGACCAGCGGTAGTCGCGCGAGGGGGTGGCGCGCACCGGCCGATGCCGGGCGGGGCGACGGATGCCGGGACGATGCGTCACGGGACGATGGGCGACGGGGCGATGCGTGACCGGGCCGGTGGTGGCGCTGGCGGGTGCGCCGGGTGTGTCCACGGCGAGAGAGCGTCCACTGCACGGGTGTCCACCTCGGTGTCTCGGCCACCGCCCCGAGACGGAGGCAGACGTCCGGGGGTTCCGACGAGGGCGGTGTGGCGGCGGCCGTGGCTGTCTCGCGAGCGTCTACGGCTCGCCCATCGGACCGTTCGGCGCGAGAGATGGTCACATTATACGTGTGGGATGCCAAGTCCCGGGCGCGCCGGGGGCGCTGGCGGGTGAATCGCCGGGAAGTGGTTGCAAGAGACCGGCGGAGAGACGGCACGGGCCGGATCGACGGCGCGTCCGGGACGCCGGCGGGGGCCCGGGATGCGGTGGGGCCCCGGGACGCCGGCGGGGCCCGGGATGCGGTGGGGCCCCGGGACGCCGGCGGGGCCCGGGACGCCGGCGGGGCCCGGGACGTCGGCGGGGCCCGCGACGTCGGCGGGGCCCGGGACGTCGGCGGGGCCCGCGACGTCGGCGAGGCCCGCGACGTCGGCAGGGCGCGCGACGTCGGCAGGGCCGAGGCGTCGGCAGGGCCGAGGCGTCGGCAGGGCCGAGGCGTCGGCAGGGCCGAGGCGTCAGCGGGGATAGGGACGTCTGCGGGCCCGGGAGCTCGACCCGCCGTGGCACCCCGCTGGGGCCTCAAGTCGCTGCAATAGTACACTTTACACTTGATTCCGGACTCGGTTTGGGTTACGCTCCCAGCATCGATCAGCCCCCGATCGACGTCTCCGATCGCTCCCCGGGTCCACGCCACCCCCCGGACCAGGCTCTTCCGTGACCGCGCGTTCGTCTCGCCGCCGTCGCGTGACGCGGGTCAGTCGAGGGATCACCCATGACCGTTTCGATCAGCCGGGAACACTCCCGCCGGGTCTGCCGGCGGCTGGAGCGGATGCAGCGCCTCGAGGGCCGGGCGAGCGCGGCGGTCGCGCTCTCGTTCGCCGAGGTGTTCGGCGAGCATCACTACCGGGCGCTCGGGTTCACGTCGATGCTCGCGTATGCGACGGAGCGTCTGGAGATGTCGGCGTCTCGTTTTCATCAGCTGCGTGGCGTGGCGGGGCACCTGCGGGAGTTTCCGGCGCTCCGCGAGGCGATGGCGTCGGGCCGCGTGACGTGGACGAAGGCACGCGCGATCGCACCGATCCTGACCGCGGAATCGGCGACGACGTGGATCGATCTCGCGGCGACGCTTCCGCGGCGTGAGCTGGAGCGCCGGATCGCCGACGCCCGGGGCGCCGCGCGGGCGTCGTCGGCGCGCCGGGCCGCCGGCGCCGCACAGGAGGCGATCCCGGTCCCGAGGACCCGGCCGGGAGACGAGACCGACCCGGCTAGCGGCGCCGGCAGGCGTGCGACGCCCGGAGACACCACGCCCGGAGACGCGACGCCCGGAGACGCGACGGAACGCGTGACGACTCCGCGTGCAGCCGCCGCGGATACCTCGCACGGGGGCGCTCCGGCCGGGCCCGTCGCGAGCACGGGGTCGGGTGCCAGCCCCCAGAACATCGACGTTCGCGTCGAGCTTCGCCTTCGCCTCGATCCGATCGCACACGCACACGCCGAGGCCGCGTGGGAGCACGCGCGCAAGCAGGGGTTCCGGGGCTCGAAATCCGACTTCGTCGTCGCCGCGATGTCGGCATTCGCGACGACGCTCACGTCCTCGCGTCGCGCACCCTCGGACACGGCGACCGCACCGTCGTCCGAGTCGCCGGGGTCGATCGGGTCGTCCCGGTCGGCGCGGTCGGTCGCGTCGGCAAGGAGAGCGTCGTCCTCGCTCCCCGGCGCACGATCGCAGTACCAGATCGTCGTCACCGACTGTCCGAGCTGTCGTCGAGCGCGGGTCGGAGACCGTCCGGTGTCCGATGCGGCACGGCGGGCGTTGCTCGCCGACGCGGACATCATCGACTCGCGCGGACACCGGCGCGCGACGATCCCGACGGGACTCCGGCGGCGCGTCCTGATGCGCGATGATCACCGTTGCACGATACCCGGGTGCACGACCCGACATCACCTCGCCGTCCACCACCGGATCCCCGTCGAGCTCGGGGGGCGCAACACGCTCGAGAACCTGACGACGCTGTGCTGGAGCTGTCACTGGGCGCTGCACGCGATGCCGCTCGAGGTGGCACGGACGGTGCTCTGCCGGCCGCCACGTCACGAGACGTGATCGGTGTGCTGCGGTCACGCCGGCTCCACGGCGCGGCGCGGCGCGATGTGGCGCGCGGCCCGATGCGACGCCGAGGACGCGGCGGACGCGGCCGGGCGCGGCGCGATGTGGCGTGGCGCGGTGCGACGCCGTGGGCGTGGCACGGTGCGATGTGGCGCGGTGCGACGCCGTGGGCGTGGCACGGTGCGATGTGGCGCGGTGCGACGCCGTGGGCGTGGCACGGTGCGATGTGGCGCGGTGCGACGCCGTGGGCGTGGCACGGTGCGATGTGGCGCGGTGTGACGCCGTGGGCGTGGCGCGGTGCGATGTGTGGTGGCCCGGCCTGGCGTGAGGCGGTGCGGAGTGGCGGGGCGTGCGACCCCGTCCCGCGAAGTCGGATACGCTCGCTCTGCGCTGGGCGCTTCGGACGATCGGGTGTGGTGGGAACGGGCAAGACCGTCAGGCGCGTGGGTGCGCGACGCGTGCCGATGTGGGACCGGGTCGTCGGGAGCGGGGAGCGCGGGAAGTCGGCCCAGGGCCCGCGTGGCGAGCCCCGGGCGCGCGGTGGATCAGTCCCGGAGGTAGTGGCAAGTGTACCCGTTCGGGTTCTTCACGAGGTAGTCCTGGTGGAAGGCCTCGGCGTCGTACCATTTCGAGGCGGCGACGATCTCGGTGACGATCGGGTCGCGCCACTTGCCCGACCCGTCCACCTGGGCCTTCACGCGCTCGGCCGCGTCCCGCTGGGCATCGCTGTGGTAGAAGATCGCCGAGCGGTACTGCGAGCCGCGGTCGTTCCCCTGCCGGTTCATCGTGGTCGGGTCGTGCATGCGGAAGAACCACCCGAGAAGCTCCTCGTACGACAGGACGTTCGGATCGAACACGATCCGCACCGACTCGGCGTGGCCGCTCGAGCCCCTCTTGACGTCCTCGTACGTCGCGTTCTCGACGTGTCCGCCGGTGTAGCCCACCTGCGTGTCGAGGACACCGGGGATCTCGCGAATGATCTGCTCCATGCCCCAGAAGCACCCGCCCGCCAGCGTGGCGACCTCGGTGTTCTCCGCCATCATGCCCACCTTTTCGTCCGCGCCCCGGGGCGCGTCACCGCCCTTTCCGAACAGCGGGAGAAAGTCTCCGTAGCCGGCGCCGGCCAGATCGTCCACCGGGACGAACCGGAGCGATGCCGAGTTGATGCAGTACCGCAGCCCCGTCGGCTCGGGTCCGTCGGGGAACACGTGACCGAGGTGCGAGTCGGCCATCTTCGAACGCACCTCGACGCGCCGCATGCCCAGTCGCGTGTCGGTGCGCTCGACGACGAGGTCCGGGATCAGCGGCCGCGTGAAGCTCGGCCAGCCCGTGCCCGACTCGAACTTGTCCAGCGAGCTGAACAACGGCTCGCCCGAGACGACGTCGACGTAGATCCCGTCAGCGTGATTATCCCAGAACTCGTTCTGGAACGGGCGTTCGGTGCCGTCCTCCTGCGTGACCTCGTACTGCGTCGAGCTGAGCGCCGCGCGGAGCTCGGCGTCGGCGGGCTTCTGGAACGACTCCCACGGACCCGACGCGTCGATCGCCACCGGGTTGGGGTCGGTGCTCTCGGGCTTGGGCGCCCGCGTGCGGGCCATGCTCTGCCAGGTGAAGCCGAAGACGGCCGCCGTGATCACGGCTGCCGAGAGAAATGCTCCGAGTCTCATTGGTGACCTCCAGGTCGGGTCCGGCGGGAGGCCGGAAACGGCTCGGGACGCCGGCGCCGAGGCGGCGGGTCGCGAGCCCTGAGAATACCGACACTGGGATGTTCGCTTCCATGGGTGGGGTCCCCGGACCGGGCGCTTTTGAGCGACTTTCCACCGGGGCGTGATCAATGCGTGAGAGATCCCCCGGGAGACGGCACGTTACGGCCGTCTCGAGGGGGCTGCCGGGGGTTCGGGCCGGATCACGCCGTCAGTCGCCGCGCGACCAGACCGTGCCGATCCCGAACACGAACGACCAGTTCTCGACGTCGCTGACGAACTCCCGCCGCACCTCGGCGTTCATCTCGATCGGCCCCTCGCGGTGTGCCACGCCGAACGCGGCCTCGGCGCCGATCTGGGTGCTTCCGAGCGCATCCTCGAGGCTCCGGTCCGACGGCACGTCGGCGCTCACCAGGTGGAGGGCCAGGCCGGTCTTCAGGTACGTGTGGAGGCCGTCCTCGCCCCAGTCGTCGGCCCGGAACCGGAACAGCCTCGCGCGGACGTCGACGGCGATCCGGGTGTCGCTCAGATCTCCGAGGGCGGTGTCGCCGTACTTCGAGCGATCCAAGTCGGCCTTCCAGCGGCTGACCTCCAGCGAGGTGCGCAGGAACGGCTTGACGATCGATCCCATGCCGGCGACCGCGCCCAGCACCAGCCCGCTCGAGGCGTGCTTCGGTGACGCGACCCCGACCACGAACCGGAGGCCCGTCGGGCGCAGGCGGGCCTGCTCGTCCGTATCCTCGAGCTGCGCGGACGCCGCGCCGGCAGCGGTCGCGAGCAGCAGCGCCGAGGCCAGGGCGCCGCGCCAGGACCACGCTCGCGAAAGCGAAGTCGGGAGGAACATGTCGGACAACCTCCTGAAAAGGGGTTCGATCACGCGCAGGGGATTGTAGGAGCCGGACGTCGCGATGGGAAGCGTCACGACGTGCGCGCCATCCCTCGGAGATCGACGCGAGCGGGACTGAGAAGTCACATGTCGGGATCGGCCGGCACGCCGGACCGGGGGTGTTGCGCGCCTGGGGGGGAGGGCGTGGCCACCGACGGGGGCTAAGTCCAATGTTCTCGGAAGTCGCCGTGCACCCGGGCGGGCGGTAGAGCCACACCCGGGTGCACCGTGCGGTGGCGGGGTTCGCCAACGGGATCGGGCGGGTCCGCGTCTATCGAATCCGGACCACGCGCGCGACCGAGGTCCCCGCGACGCCGGCGGACCCCGTCGCCGTCAGTCGAACGTGGTAAACACCGGACGACACGATCCGACCGGCATCGTCGGCGCCGCTCCACTCGATCCGGTGGACGCCGCCGGAGTGGTATCCGGAGGCCAGCGACGCGACGCGCCGACCGGAGACGTCGATCACGTCGACCTGCACCGATCCGGGCACCGCCAGATCGAACGTCAGCGCGAACGGTCCACGCGAGACGGTGGCCGACCCCGGGGCGAGGCGCAGCCGGGGCACCATGGGACGCCCCGCGAGGTCGGGTGTGGAGACCACGTCGCGCGGGATCAGAACGAAGCCGCGGGGCGCACCGAAGCCGGGACCCATGTGACCGTCCCCCACGATCCACCCTAAGTTGTTGATTCCCAGTGCGCGGTCCAGCACGAAACCGCTCGACGGGTCGATGGCATCGTTCAGGTCCCGCATTCCGCGGACCGGATCCCAGGCGAACGCGCGCCAGTCTCCGGTCACACCGCTCATCGCGGAGCCCACGACGACCTCGGCGTCGTTGATGGCGGCGGGGTTCACCCTCAGCGAGGCGCCCCCGTCGAGTCCCGGAAGGAACGTGAAGCCGGCCGCCTCGGTCCAGGTGAACGCGTGGAAGGCCGAGCCGTTCCAGCCCGAGCCCAGCACCACGCCGTTCTCGTTGATCCCGGCCGCGCTGCTGGTCCCGGCACCGCTGGGGCTCAGGAGCTCGTGCAGCAGGACGGCGTCACCGGTCGGGACGTCGTAGACGAACGCCTCGCTGTCGCCGGCCGACCAGCGGATGTTGCCCACCGCGACGCCGGCGTCGTTCACGCGGAGCAGCTCCCGCGACGCGAGCACGTCGATCCCTCGCGTGCCGCTCTCGGCGTCCCAGACGATCGGCGTTCGGTTGACGCCGTCGGAGTCGCTCCCCGACCCCTTCACGTGCCCGACGACCAGTCCCGTGTCGTTGAGTCCGTGGACGTACACGGTCGTGAAGCCGCCGCCGAGGCCCCCGATGAAGGTGGTTTCCCCGGTGGTCAGGTCGTGGAGGGCGGCGTCGCCGGCCACCTGGTCGAGGTCGTTGATGTCCTCGATCCAGATCAGGGGCGTCGCCGACTTGCCCTCGGCCTCGGTCCACTGGAAGCCCGCGTAGAAGCTCCCGGAGGTCGAGGTACCGCACGCGCGGTTCGAGTCGTTGATGTCCCAGAGGTAGCACTCGGGGATCGAGCCGTCGAAGGCCTCGACGACGATCAGGTCGTATTCGACGTCGGCGTGGGCCGCAGGGACGATCGGCCCCGGGCCCGACGACCACGCGATGGCGGTGGTGACGGCGACGGCCCGGATCAGCGTGGGGACGGCCGCGCCCGCGCGCGGTCGGTGTCCGTGGCCCCGCCGGCGGTCGGACTGGAGCATCAGGCGTTCTCCTTGGAAGGGGGTCGGGGTCCGAGGGTCGGGGGAGCCCGCGACACGGATGACGACGAGTGGGGGTTCGCCCCCAGCTGATACGTCGGGCCGTCATGTATGCCGGATGCCGGCGATCGCGCCGTCCACGACGCCCGGGGCGCGATCCGCGACCTGGGAGCCGGCCGAACCCCTGTGCGAGGCCGCGCCTTGCCGCCGTCGGAGCGCAACGATACGATATCGCACTCTGGATTCCCGACACCCCGGCGACGAGCCCCGGCGCGGCCCGCTTGCGGAGCGCTCCAGCCCTCGCGACCGAGAGGAAGAGGCATCGTGCCGCACGCGCCCAACGTCGACGTTCGAGTCGGACAGAGCCTGCTCTCGCGCGTGCTGCCGCCGAGGACCTGGCCGCTGGCCGTGTTCACGTTCGTGGCGCCCCTGTGCGTGGGGCTCGTGATCCACGCCCTGATCCAGCTCGACCGCCTGATGATGGCGGCGGCCGTGGGCGTCGGGGTCCTCGCCCTGGCCGTCGGCAGCCTGCCCGCGACGTTGACCGACGCGGTGCGCCGCGAGCGCGCGTCCGACGCCGCCCCGGAGGACGCGCCCGCCGGCGTCCCCGCGAGCACCGGCGACGGCCACTACCTCTGGCCCGGCTCCGCGGGCGATCGCCGCTGGTTCATCGCGTTCCTCGCCCTGGGCATGGTGTCGGTGCTGGTGTGGCCGGTGCTGGTGATCCGGCTCGCGACCGGGGTGCCGGCGGTGTTCGTGGGGGGGCTCTACCTCGTCACGCTCGGGGCGGGCACGGTCGGACGGGCGTCGGCGGGGCCGCGACCCTCCCGGCTCATCCCGTGGTGCTATGTGGTCGGGCCGGCCAGCGCGGTGGCGCTCGCGGCACTGGCCATGCGTCCGACCCACCTCGGGCCGTGGCGCGACGTCGTCTACATGACGATGGGCCGCGGCGCGGCCGTGGCCGCCATCCTGTACTGGCTCCTGTTCGAGCGTGCGATCCGGCAGCGGTACCGCGGAACCGGACCGGCGCCCGATGCACTCCTGCCGTCACGCGTGCTGGCGTTTCTCCTGGCGGCGACCGGGTTTCTCGTACCCGGGGGCGGCACGCCGTACGCGATCTCGTGGGCGGCGGCCTGGCTGATGGTGGCCTACCACGAGCGCCGGCTCGCGATGCGCTAGTCCGGCGCTAGAGCCCCGCGCGGTAGCGCGCCTTGATCCGGCCCCACGAGGACGTCGCCGTCGGCGTGACCGCGCAGGCCTCCCCGAAGGCACCGACCGGCTCCAGACACGGGTTGTTCTCCGGAAGGCACGGCGAGATCGGCTCGACGCCGTAGTCCCCACCGGCGCGATCGCAGAACAGGGGATCCACGTCGGCGTTGCCGCTGACCAGGCTGCCGTGGCCCACGAGCGGACCACCGGCGTTGTCGAACGTGATGTTGCACTGCACGCGCGACGTCGCGCCGTCCTCGACCTCGATCCCCGGTCCGGCGCCTCCGACGACGAGGTTGCCGTGGACGTGCACCGCGCTGCCGTTGCCCGCGTAGATCCCCGGACCCGATGGCGTGTCGACGATCGTGTTCCGGTACACGTCGGCGCCCGCCAGGCGGGCGTAGATCGGGGAGGGCGTCCGCACGAAGAGGTTGTCGCGGACGACCTGCCGCCCTCCGTTGCGCTGCATGAACAGCCCGCCGGCGCCGTCGGTGAACGTGTTCTCGGCCACGACGATCATGCCCGCGCCGAACGTGATCACGCTCCCGTACCGGTTCACGCCGTGCGAGATGATCTCGTTGCCGACGACCTCCATCGTGCCGCCGTCACCCGGGTGCAGCTCGAACACGCCACCGGGCGTGCCGTTCCCGACGATCACGTTGCCCGCGATCCGGCCCGGGCCGGTGATCGCGACCTCGTGCCCGCCCTCGATCAGTGTCGAATCCTCGAAGCGGTTCCCGGTGACCTCGTGATGGCCGCCCTCGAGCGACAGCAGCGCGAACCCGCCGTTCTCGAGGAACCAGTTGCCCACGATCTGGATCGTGGCGTTCTCGGCCGGCAGCATGAACACGACCGGGGCCTCCGTCTCGCGGAACGTGAAGCCCTCGAGGCGAAAGAGGCCGTCCACCGAGCTCTCGACGGAGAACATGACGCTCGTGAACGGCACGGGCTTCACGATCGTGTGCTCGGGACCGAACGACGCGCGGATCGTGATCGCGTGGCTCACGACCGTGTAGGGCTCGTCGTAGACCCCCGGCGCCACGACGATCTCGTCACCGGGGGCCGACGCCGACACGGCCTCGGAGATCGTCGCGTAGTCGACGGGCACGTCGATGGTCGACGCGAGTGGCGAGGTGACCAGCACCGGGCCGGAGAGGGCGACCGCGAGGGCCCGGCTGAGACGAGGGTAGCGATTCGGATACATGCGACCTCCTCGATGCGAACGAGCCGACTCCCCGAAGGGGGGAGTGAACGTGACCGCGGGAGGGCGCTGTGAACCACATCAGTGTAACAAGCCGCGACGCGGGTGGTTCCGGCCAACGAGGGGCGACTCGGGGCCGCCGCGACTCGAGCGTCCCCCAGGTCGTGTCGACGACCGGCACCCGCTCGCCCTCACCCAGGGCGCCGATCGGCAGCTCGCAGGCGTTGTTCTCCGGAAGGCACGGCGAGTCCGCCGCGACCGAGAACTCCCCGGCGGAGGGATCGCAGAAGCGCGGATCGGCGTCGAGGTTCTGCGACTCCGGGTCGGCGCCGACGATCCCGCCCTCGCGGTCCCGAAACGTCAGGCTGCACAGGACGACGGCGGCCGAGTTCAGGATCCGGATGCCGGCGCCGGCAGAGCCCACGATGATGAGCTTCGCGAGCTCGCCGCGCACGATGGCCCCTTCGATCCGGACCACCGCGCGCCGAGCGTCGCCCGCAGCGCAATCGCGACCGCGAGATCGGCGCCGATCGTGGTGAGTCTCGGGCCCGACTCCGAGCGCAGGATGATCGCGACGTCCTCGATCCAGAGGGACTCGACGTGACCGGCGGCCCCTAGCACGTCGTCGCCAGCCTCGGCCGCGTCGATCGTGGCGTCGATCGTGGCGTGGTTGCCGGCGAGGTGCCCCGATGCGAGCGCCGTGCGCGTCGTCGTGTGTCGCGTGCGTCGACCGTGCAGCGCGGCGACGCGAGAGGTGAACTCTAGTCGCCTGTAACAAAAGGCGAATCCACTTTGCGCGAGAAACTCTTTGACTCACCTGAAGGCGCTCGTTAGAAAACGATGACCGTGCTCGCTCGCCGCTTCCAGGCTGCGCGCCACGCCGTGTGATTCTCAACGCAACTCTTCGGTCGTCACTCTCGAGGTCGTCACTCCGATCCGCTTCTCGGTTTGCCGTGTGCGGCACCGCGTGACGCTTCGAGTCGAGGGGGCTGTGTCGTTGACCGGATCATCTCTGCGCCTCCATCCGACTCTGGAGCCGATCGCGAACCGGTATCACACGATCCAGATTCCTGTTCTTCGAGCGAATGTCCCGCGCGAGGCGCCCGAAGTCGTTTTTTTCCGTTGCTGCCGCGTCGACGTCTAGCTCGCGGACGTCGAACGCCCCCTGGGAGAGCGTGACATGCAGATCGATCGGCTGTTCACGAAAGCCGGCCAGGATCCCTACGACGGGATCGAGTTCGTTCCCCGCACCTCCCGCATCACCAATCCCGACGGCTCGGTCGTGTTCGAGGCGAAGGACATCTCGGTTCCCAAATCATGGAGCCAGGTCGCCGTCGACATCCTCGCGCAGAAATACTTCCGCAAGGCGGGCGTGCCGCGGCGCACGGTGCGCGTCCCGGAAGAGGGCGTGCCCGAGTGGCTGTGGCGTTCGATTCCCGACGAGAACGCCGCCGACGTCGAGGGCGAGGAGCGCTTCGGTATGGAGACCGACGCGCGCCAGGTCTTCAACCGGCTCTCCGGCTGCTGGACGTACTGGGGCTGGCGACACGGTTACTTTACGAGCGAGACCGATGCGCGCACGTTCTACGACGAGCTGTGTCACATGCTCGCAACGCAGGTGTGCGCACCCAACTCGCCGCAGTGGTTCAACACCGGTCTGCACTGGGCGTACGGCATCGACGGTCCCGCGCAGGGCCACTTCTTCTTCGACCCCAAGCAGGGCAAGGTCGTCGAGTCGCAGAGCGCGTACGAGCACGTGCAGGCGCACGCATGCTTCATCCAGTCGGTCACCGACGATCTCGTCAACGACGGCGGGATCATGGACCTGTGGACGCGCGAGGCGCGGCTCTTCAAGTACGGCTCGGGCACCGGCTCCAACTTCTCGGCCATCCGGGGCGAGAGCGAGCCCCTGTCCGGCGGCGGCAAGTCGTCGGGGCTGATGTCCTTCCTGAAGATCGGCGACGCGGCGGCGGGCGCGATCAAGTCGGGCGGCACCACACGCCGCGCGGCGAAGATGGTCATCGTCGACGCCGACCACCCCGACATCGAGACCTACATCGGCTGGAAGGCCACCGAAGAGCAGAAGGTCGCATCGCTGGTGGCGGGAAGCCGGCTGGCGAACAGACATTTGAATGCGGTCATGCGGGCGTGCCACGCCATGGACTCCAAGACTGCGAGCCACGACTCGCACGACGAGGAGCGGTTCGATCCGCGGCACAATACAGAGCTCAGGGATGCGCTCCTGGCCGCCCGCATGGCCCTCTTGCCCGAGAACTACATCCGGCGCGTGATGGACCTGGCCAAACAGGGCTACACGTCCATCGAGTTCCCCGAGTACTCCACCGACTGGAACTCCGACGCCTACGCCACCGTCTCCGGCCAGAACTCCAACAACTCGGTCCGCCTGACGGGCGACTTCATGATGGCCGTGCAGGAGGACGGGCGCTGGAACCTCATTCGCCGCACCGACGGCGAGGTGTCGAAGACCCTCCGAGCCCAGAACCTCTGGCGCGACATCGCGTTCGCGTCCTGGTCGTCGGCGGACCCGGGCCTTCAGTTCGACACCACGATCAACGAATGGCACACGTGCCCCAGGGGTGGCCGGATCAACGGATCCAATCCATGCGTGACCGGAGACACGCTCGTATCTACTGGTGAAGGACTGGCGCGGATCGATAGTCTTCTCGAGGGTCCGTTCTCGGTGGTGTCCGGATCGGGGCAGCTCGAGGTGGTGAAGCCGGCGTTCGTGACCGGTCGCAAGCCGGTCCTGAAGCTCCGGACCCGAGCCGGGTTCGAGCTCCGCCTGACCGCCGATCACAAGGTCTTCACCGCCAACCGCGGCGACGTTCCGGCGGAGGAGCTGACGCTCGACGACGTCCTGATGCTGGGCCGCCCGGTCTTCGGCGACCAGCACATCTCCAGTACGCGCGCGGCCGCGCTCGGCGAGGCGATGACCCGGCTGCTCCGGACGGCCAGGCGCGGGGGCCGCCGCGGCGCCGCGTCGGCGACCCGGGCCGCCGACGGCGAGACCCGCTGGGCCGGCGACGGCGCCGTGGCGACGCTCGCCATCGCCGAGGACCTGGCCCCGTTCGTCGAGCTGGACGACCGCGAGATCGCGTTCGCGCCCGGCTTCTTCGCGCTGGACCGCGAGTCGATCGCGACCGTTCTGACCACGATGTTCGCCTCGGGCCTCGTCGTCGTCGACGGACACGGCAACGGCACCGGCTCCATCAGCCTCTGCGAGCGCTCGAAGACGCTCGTCCAGCAGATGCAGCAGCTCTTCCTGGCCTTCGGCGTCAAGGCCGAGACCGGCAGCGTGGCCGGCTCGCGCGATCACTTCGTCAAGGTGCCGGTTCCGACGGTGGCCGCGCTGGACGAGCGTCTGGCCGACGAGGATGCCCTCCTCGACGAGGACACGTTCGTCGACTTCCTCCACTCGCTGACGCCCGACGGCACCGAGACCGTCTACGACCTGACCGAGCCCGCCACGAGCCACTTCGTGGCCAACGGCCTCGTCGTGCACAACTGCTCGGAGTACATGTTCCTCGACGACACCGCGTGCAACCTGGCGTCCATCAACCTGGCCAAGGTGTTCAGGTCCGAGACGGCCACGTTCGACGTGGCCAGGTACGAGCACGCGATCCGGGTGTGGACGGTCGTCCTCGAGATCACGGTCGCAATGGCGCAGTACCCGTCGCGGAAGATCGCCGAGCTCTCGCACGTGTACCGCACGCTGGGCCTCGGCTACGCGAACCTCGGCACGGTGCTGATGCTGAGCGGCATCCCGTACGACTCGAAGGAGGCGTTCGCGATCTGCGGCGCGCTCACCGCCATCCTCACCGGCGTGTCCTACCGGACGAGCGCCGAGATGGCCGGGGAGGTCGGCCCGTTCGCCGACTTCGAGCGCAACCGCGAGGACATGCTCCGCGTCATGCGCAACCACCGCCGCGCCGCGTACGACGCCGGTCCCGAGGACTACGAGGGCCTGACGATCCTGCCAACGGGCATCTCGTCCGAGCACTGCCCCGCCGACCTCGCCAGCGCGGCCCGCCGCGCCTGGGACGAGGCGATCGCGCTGGGCGAGGAGTACGGCTACCGCAACGCGCAGGCCACCGTCATCGCGCCCACGGGCACCATCGGTCTCGTGATGGACTGCGACACCACCGGCATCGAGCCCGACTACGCGCTGGTGAAGTTCAAGAAGCTGGCCGGCGGCGGCTACTTCAAGATCATCAACCAGTCCGTGCCGGGCGCGCTCCTTCGCCTCGGATACCGCGGCGCGCAGATCGAGGACATCATCCGCTACTGCAAGGGCGCGGGCACACTGGACGGCGCCCCGCACATCAACGCCGAGACGCTGCGGGCGATGGGCTTCGACGACGAGCAGCTCCAGAAGGTCGAGGAGGGGCTCGGCTCGGCGTTCGAGATCGCGTTCGCGTTCAATCGCTGGACGCTGGGCGACGAGTTCTGCACCGACGTCCTCGGCTTCACGAAGGAGCAGATGGACGACTTCTCGTTCAACATGCTCGATGCGCTCGGCTTCACCAAGGAGCAGATCCGCGAGGCCAACGACTTCGTCTGCGGCACGATGACGCTGGAGGGTGCGCCGCACCTGAAGCCCGAGCACTACGCGGTGTTCAACTGCGCCAACCGCTGCGGCCGCTACGGCAAACAGTTCATCCGTCCGGAGGCGCATCTGTTGATGATGGCCGCCGCGCAGCCGTTCCTGTCGGGTGCGATCTCGAAGACGGTCAACATGCCGCCCGACGCCACCGTGGAAGACGTCGAGCGCATCCACATGCGCGCCTGGCAGCTCATGATCAAGGCCGTGGCCATCTATCGTGACGGCTCGAAGCTCTCGCAGCCCCTGAACGCCACCGGCGACGAGGAAGACGTGCTGGAGCTGGCGGTGGCCGCCGGCGCCGAGGAAGGCGCCCTGGCCAAGGTCGCCGCCGAGGGCCCGATGGTGGTGGCCGAGCGCGTGATCCACCGCTACATCGCCAAGCGCCGCCGCCTCCCCAACCGCCGCGGCGGCTACACGCAGAAGGCGGTGGTGGGCGGCCACAAGGTGTACCTCCGCACCGGCGAGTACACCGACGGCGGCCTGGGCGAGATCTTCCTCGACATGCACAAGGAGGGCGCCGCCTACCGCTCGCTGATGAACTGCTTCGCGATCTCGATCTCGCTCGGCCTCCAGTACGGCGTGCCCCTCGAGGAGTACGTCGACGCGTTCGTGTTCACCCGCTTCGAGCCCAACGGCATCGTCTCGGGCAACCCGCACCTGAAGATGTCGACGTCCGTCATCGACTACATCTTCCGCGAGCTCGCGGTGACCTACCTGGGTCGTCACGACCTCTCACACGTGAGCCCCGAAGAGCTCGAGTCCAACTCCCAGGCCACCGGCCTCGGCGAGCCCGATGACTGGGAAGGCGAGGAGCTCGTCCTGGAGCGCCTCGTCCCCAAGGACGAGCACCAGGTCGGTCACCCGATGACGGTGCACGTCGACCCGACACATGCGGGGCCCCAGGAGCCGGCCGAGTCGCCGGTCTCCAGCACCTCAGGCGCCGGCGCATCCGGCCGAGGCCGCGGCGCCCCGGGCGGCACGGGCACTGGCACGGGCACTGGCACGGGCACTGGCACCGGCGCTGACGCCGGGGCTGGCGCTGGCACCGGCGCTGGCGGCGCGGCAACACCCGGGAGTCCCAACGTCGGCGACTCGGTCGAGCAGGGCCGCCTGGACCTCGGCGATCAGCCGATCACGGCGGGAGGCACCGCGGTCGGCACCGCCGTCGAGTGGCGTACCCGGGAAGAGCGCCCGGGCGTCTCGGCCACGGCGGCCTACGACGCGAAGGTGGCGGAGGCCAAGCTCAAGGGCTACGAGGGCGACGCGTGCACGGAGTGCGGCTCGCTGACGATGGTGCGCAACGGGTCGTGTCTGAAGTGCCTGAGCTGCGGGGCGACAAGCGGTTGTAGCTAGCGCCCCGCTCTGCCTCACCGCCGATGCGTCTCTGATCGACGATGGATCGCCTTCACGCGCCCCCACGTCGTGCCGATGACCGGCGTCGCCGGACACGCGTCGATCTGAAACGGATAGTCGCCGGCGAGGTCGACCAGTCCGAGATTCGCGGTGGCGACGAAACGCGGGCCGTGAGCCACGTCGGTCACCTCCGCGACCCCGAACGCATGGTCCGTGACCTCGATGTAGCCCCTGGCCCCGACATCGACATCGAACGCACCGATTACGAAGCCCCCCCGGGCGTTCATCGCGACGGCCGGGGTCCAATCGAAGAACGCGCTCCCCGTGGACGCCGGGAACCCGAACGCATCTGTTCCGGCGTCCGTGCAATAGTGCCAGGCGCGCACGTTCGCGGACGGTGGAAACACCACTCCGAAGGCCGCGCCGCGTAGCGAGTCGGCCCCGGCGATCACGATGTAAACTCGCTGCGTGGTTGAGTTATCCCCCTCAATGACGTACATGCCACAGCCCAGGGAGTCGACCAACTCCGGAGCGCATGGATCCGAGCTCAGATCCGCACCGGTCTCGATGTGGAGGCCGATGGACGGCACTGACGACGCGTCGGCGGAGAGGTCTGCGTGACACACCGCCAGCAGGACGAAGGTGGCGAAGCTACAGCGAGGCGAGATCGCGCGCACGGAAAACCCCCTGCCGGCGGACACGGCACGATGGTCGGCGAAACCTCAGCCATGGGCGTGGCCTGGGCACGTAGAATCTAGCGATAGGTTGCCTTGACGCGTCCCCATGTCGTGCCGATGATCGGCGTGACCGGACACGGGTCGTTCTGGAATGGATAGTCGCCGGCAAGATCGACAAGCCCGAGATGGGCGACTCGAACCAACCGCGTACCGTGGATTACATCGGTTACCTCCGCGACCCCGAACGCATGGTCCGTAACCTCGATGTAGCCCCTGGCTCCGACATCGACATCGAACGCACCGATTACGAAGCCCCCCCGGGCGTTCATTGCGACGGCCGGGGTCCAATCGAAGAATGCGCTCCCCGTGGACGCCGGGAACCCGAACGCATCTGTTCCGGCGTCCGTGCAGTAGTGCCAGGCGCGCACGTTCGCGGACGGTGGAAACACCACCCCGAAGGCCGCGCCGCGCAGCGAGTCCACACCTGCGATCACGATGTAGACCCGCTGCGTGGCTGAGCTGTCCCCCTCGATGACATACATGCCACAGCCGAGGGAGTCCACCATCTCCGGAGCGCAGGGATCCGAGCTCAGATCCGCACCGGCTTCGATGTGTAGGCCGATCGACGGCACGGACGAAGTCTCACCGGAGACGTCCGCGTGACACACCGCAAGAAAGACCAAAGTGGCGAGGCTACCTTGTGACAAGCCCACGCGCATGGCGCACTCCTTCCTCATCGATGGCACGGACGAAGTAGACGCCGGTCGACAGACTGTGGAACTCCACCGCCGCGTGGTGATTGGCGAGGGGCTTCGTCGCAACAAGCCGTCCCTGCACATCGAAGAGGTCCACGCGGGATGTGACCGCGGCTGTGCCTTCCATCGAGACGCGCAACCCACCCGAAAGACTCTGGACCGACATCGCCGCGCCGTGACCGACAGAACCCAGCTCCGGAGCGACGTCGAGAGCGAAATCATGCGGCATCAGAAGTGATCCCATGTAGACGCGCCTCGACCAGTAGCCCCACGGATCCGTCTCGTCATAGTAGCCCAGAACGAATGCCCTGAAGTGCTGCGACGATGTCGGGTCGTCGACGACCATCAGCCGGTATGGCGTGCGTGGCCCGACGCTCGGCACGATTGCACTCAGGGGTGAGACGTAGTTCATGAACCCACTCTCTGGGTTCAGGACGGCGACGGCGGTGCAGGAGTTCGGGTCACACCCGGTGCTGGGCATTGCCATCGCCATGACGGGCCGTCCCTCGGTCGTGATGGCGACGTCCATCCCAGCCGCAAGCGTGTAATCATCGGAGCATGAAGCAACCGTCTCCCAGGGGCTCAGGCCATCGGGGTCGATTCGAAACATGAACGCCGAGTAGCGATCCAGCGGAACGGCCTGGTGGTAGCCCCAACCGGAGACGTAGATCTCGCCTGAACGTCCCACGGCTACGCCGGTCAGGCGGTAGTCAGAGCTGATGAGCTGTGGGTAACAGTAGTAGGTGTAGTCCGATTGCGTGTCGAGGTTGCGAAAGACCACGACGGGCCGAACCGTTCCCCCGTACTGCACCCGGGCGGACATGGCGAGCGTTCCATCCTCCCCGATTGCGATCAGCCCCGGAAACGCGCTCCCCTCACCCGCCGCAAGACTGACCCCCTCAACGAAGATCATCGTGGCAAGGTCGACGGCCACGAGAACCACTTCACTCACGCCGCCTGCGTCCCGAGACTCGCCAGCGATCCACAGGAGGCCACCCGGACGTGGGTCCATTACCGCGATATCAGCCGAGGGCTGCAACGCGAACACCGGCAGCGTGAACTCGCTCTCGATCGCCCCGGTGCCCGAGACCTTCAGGACGAATTGCCTGCGCTGTGACGCCGTCTCGGTGAAGCCAACGACGTACGCACAGCCACCCCGGATGAAGACCCCTGCCGCGGTCTCGTCTCCGTCGGGGAGCTCCGTGCTGGCGTACGGCACCGACCAGTCCACGCTTCCATCGGTCGCGTCGACCTTCATGATGGCCAGGTCGGTCTTGCCATCGTAGGTGCGACGGCGGTCGGCGACGAACACCGAGGTCCCATCGAAGGCGATCAGACTCTCGTTTCGACGCGATCCGAGCATGTCTCCCACCGACCCGTCGTCGCCGGGCTGGCCGACGCCGTTGTACCAGCGAGACCACTCGACGCCGCCGTCGAACTCCCGCGTCACCATCGCGTATCGGCTGTCCTTACCCACGATGGATGAGAAGGTCACCTCCGAGGCGGTACCAACGGACAGATCGACGATCGCATGAGGCACCGCGACGTATCCGGGAGCCTCGTCCAGAACATCCTCCCAGTCGTCTTGCAGTGCCCAGGGAAGGGTCGCCCCCGACACCCCCTGACAGTCGTAGATCCAGGGCTCCGCAGGGGAATCCGTGCAGAAGGACAGGTACTGGCGAGGAATCTCCGTCGCGCCGGCGGGCGGCGCGGGATTCGAGGGATCCCCCGACCCACAGATGTTCGGCGGCGCCGACCCCGCGATGGCCGCGGCACCGAGGAAGTCGGTGTCGACGAACGCGTACGGGCCCGGGGAGCCGGCGAAGCTCGGTGCCTCGGCGCCGAACGGTGCGATGACCCGCATCTCCCCCACGGAGTACGCATCCACGTCGAAGTACCCCACCGGGATCAGGCCGCCAGCCGAGGAAGCCGTCTGCGCGGTATCCCACGAGACGGTGACACCCGCGCCGCGCGAAGGCCAGCCGCCCAGGGCGCGGGACGTGCCCCCACCGCATGTCGACCAGTCGGAGAAGCGAAGGCCCGCATCCACGTCCAGCCCGAAGGACAGCACCTTCAGGTCCGCGATGCCGGACGCGAGAAGATAGACGCGATGCGAGACCGTGCCGTCACCGTCGGCGGTGACGACCGTCGAGCAGTCCAGCGAGTCGAGATCGGCGCACACCGTGGTGCTCTCGACGACATGCAAGAAGAGCGCGGGGTCTCGAACGTCTTCACACGCGCGTTCACCGCCACCGGAGCCGGCGACATCGGCGACACCTAGATGGCCGGGCGCGATGGTGTGAGTCACCCCGTCTGCGTCCGTGTATTCCGCTCGCCCGATGCGACTGTCGTTCACGACGGTCACTACGCCGGTCGAGCCGGCCTCCACCGTCAGATAGCCGACGACGGCAAGACCATCGGGGCCGTCTGGATACTCGGGTTCGTCCCAGGTGACGGCCACCCCGGTTCCGGATGCTGGCCATCCGGTCTCGGGGATCTGAAGGCCACCGGCACAGCTCGTCCATCCGACGACGGACACCGAGGAGTCGTACTCGATGGCGAACTGCACGCCGGCGATCGACCACACGTCGGCGGCCAGAATCCAGACGAACTGTGCATGGGCCGAGCTGCCCTCCACGATCGTCGTCGTGCACGTCAGCGTGTCCACGTCGAGTGCCGTGCATCCAGCGTAGGAAGCGTCCGTCACGTGGACGGCGAGGGCGGGCTCCGAGCGGGCCGTCCCGATCAGCCCGGCGGACACCAGGATCAGCATTGGGATCCATGACTTGGTATGCATCTCGTGACCTCCGAAATCGTGCCCTGCGCGTTCATAGGCTCATGGGTCAATCCAGAAATGATATCAAAAGCATCTGATATTGGATACATCGAAACAGCCCAGGTGGGCACGAGAACGCAGAAGGCCGGGCCTCGGCGCGTCCGCAACGATGCTGGCGTCAGCGTCGCTCGAGGTGCCCCCTCGAAAGCACGATGTCGATACCCTCCGTGGCGGCATGGGACGATCGACCCCGCCGGCCGGTGACCGTCATGACCGTGTCGTACCACCCCCGACACACCAGCACCTCGTCATCGGCGAGCCAGAACACCCGATCCGCACGTGGGTCAGCATCCAGCTCCACCCGTACGATCTCCCGCACGCTCTCCGTTCGCGGATCCAGCACGTCCCACTCCTGGAACGCGCCCGACGGTGCGTCATACGCCCCCCGGCTCGTCAGCACGTGGAGGTCACCGCCAGGCCCCACACGCAGGTCGACGACATCGGGATCGAACGGCGCGACGTGAACCGAGACCTCCGGACAGGTGCGACACGCGGGATCCCGGCGGGGCGTCCTTGCCGCACGGAGTCGTTCGATCTCCTCCCGAGGTCGTCGATTGTGCTCGTACGGAATGCGAATCGATCCGATCCCCCCGGAAGGATCGAACACCGTGATCTCGTACCGGTCGTAGTGCTCGGCCGCGTAGACATGACCATCGGGCGCCACGTCCCATGCCCGCAGGAAGTAGTCCTCGATCTCGTCCAGCTCGATCCGTTGCCGATCCTTCCGGATCGACTTCGTCTCGTAGGTTGCGAGCTGTCGACTTCCGGCCGGGTCGAGCTTGACGAGGCTGAAGTGGTTCGTCGTAGATCGTGCGTCGCGATCGATGCCGGACCTCTTCAGGACGAGCCCGCTGCCGCAGGTCCTGAGCTCCCAGCCGAGCGATCGCCGATCTCCACCCGGACACACCTGTCGATCCACGAACCGTCCATCGGGTGTGAACCGGAGGATGCGAGCCGGGCTTCGCTCCAGAACGAGGAGCTCACCGGTCGGGCTCCAGGCGAGCGACCTCGGATCGTCGGCGATGTCCCCCGGTCCCTCCCCCGGGCGCCCGATGCGTCGCAGAAGGGCACCATCCGGGTCGAAGACCCACACGGTCTGCTGCTGGCGATCGAGGAGATACACGTTGCCGTCGTCATCGCGCGTGGCGCCGGCGGGCACGCCGACGAGATACGCGGGGTCGGAGTCGCTCAGACGCCAGGCTTCCTCGAACGCGAGCGCGAGGCGCGACTGTGCCCGACCATCGCCGGGAGCGCCGAGAAGCCCACCGACGACGACGCCAGCCCAGACGACGCACCCGATGCGACCGACACGACCGATCGACCCCGAGATCACGGGCCGCTCCGCGCGAACGCGCATGGTTCGGTCTGGCAGGTCATCGACTGCCAGTCGTCATCGAGGACGTAATAGCAGTCGAGCGTGGAGAGCGAACCGACGCAGTTCGCGCCATCGCACTGCCGGTAGCTGCATCCCTCGAGCGGGTCCACCGGGGCTCCCACCATCTGCGTCGGCGCAAACAGCAGCCCGGCGACGGTGGCGAGCATGAACGCGCCAATCGCGAGCAGGAATCGGTTCCGGGCCATTCAAGAGCCCCCCATCGAACTGTCCAAGCGGACGAGTCATCGATCGGCAGTCATGTTCGGCACCCGGACCATCTATTAATGGATACCACATCGCGCCGCGGAGACGCAACCGTGGTGACCGAGGGCGGCGCGCATCCGCACGGTGCCCGTGGAATCGAGGTCTCCGACGGGATGCACGGATCGGACGTCGATCGCTGGTATCATCCACCCGCCCGGAGCCGTCCAACGAGATAGGGCTTCCGCACGTCGAACCAAGGAGTCCCCATGCGATCCATCGATCTCATGGTGGGGGGATTGGTCCTCGCCGTCACGACGGGATCTCTCGCTCGCGCCGAGTGCGTGGACTACGCCGACCCACCCGCCGACCCGCTCCTCGGATACCTCGAGATCCCCGGTGATCCCGGAGACATCACCCTTCGCGACGGCGTCGTCACGCTCGCGGTGACCGATCCCGACGGCGGAACGCCGGTGATGATGACCGTCGACGTCTCCGACCCTTCGGCACCGACGCCCCTCGACACGATCGCGTCCCCCGCGGCGTACGGCCGGATCGTCCTCGAGGGAGACCAGCTTCACGCCGCCGGACCGTCGCTGGCGCACTTCGACGCGTCCGATCCGACGGACCTCGTCGCCCTCGGCACGCTGGACGCGATCGAGTTCCCGTCACAGAACGCGCGGGCGCTCGCGGTCGTGGGCACGCTCGCCTATCTGGCCACCGAGGACGAACGTCTCGTCATCGCCGACGTGAGCGGAGACCCGTTGCCGCTCGGCGATCTCGCGATCGGTGCGGCGACGAGCCTCAACGACCTCGTGGTCAAGGACGGGTACGTCTACCTCGTGGGCATCGGCGGGCTCTTCATCGTCGACGCCACCGACCCCGCAGCGCCGGAGTTCGTGGACACGATCAGCCTCGAGAACCAGGGCACGTCGATCGGCCTCGTCGGAAGCACGGCGATCGTCGCGGTGTTCGAACGCGCCAGCGCGACGTTCGATCTGTCTGCGCCGGGCTCGCCGGCGCCTCTCGGAACGGGGCCGAGCCTGGCCCGGTTCGCGACCACGGGAACGATCCTCTATGCGATCGAGGCATCGGACCTCACGGCGTACGACTACTCCGATCCGACATCACCCGAGGAGATCGGATCGCTCACGTTCTTCTTCTCGTTCGACCTCGCGGTCGATGGATGCCTCGTGGCCGGGTTCAATCCGTTCTTCCCGCCCGAGGAGCTCCGGCTGTTTCCGGCGCACGACCGGGTGACGGTGAGTGTACCCGGGTACAGTGCCTCCGCCCCCGCCGTGTCGTGTGCGCCGAACCCGATGTCGACCATGACGACGTTGCGTCTCGAGGGTGTGACGGATGGGGAGACGCGGGTGACGATCCATGATGTGCGGGGTCGTCGCGTGCGCACGCTCCATGGCGAGGTGGACGCGACCGGCTCGCTCGTCGTGCGGTGGGATGGCCGAGACGATGTCGGTCGAAGGCCGGTGCCGGGGGTGTACGTCTGTGTCAGCGGTGATGGTGTGACGAGGGGGCGGATCACCGTCGCTCCGTGACGACCCAATCGTCCGCGTGTCAGCCTCGGCGGCATCGTTGGGGGCTGAGGTGCTCAGGCCGAAGCGGTCTGCGGGGTCGGTAGCCCCATTCACATGAAGCTGCCGTGCTCTTGGCCCGAGACCACGAAGGTCGGACTTCCGCTGCCGGGCTACCCCGACGCATGCGATCTTTCGATCGGTCCTGGCCGAACGGGTTGCCCAACCTGAAGTCATGGAATACAATGGGCGCGCCTCATCCTATGAATGTCGTGTAAGAGATATGAAACGGTCGATATAAGAGCACGTCGGAAGACAGGCAATTCCCCGCTCGGAGGTGCTCACTGGTGAATTGGAACTCACTCCCCTGTGCGTTGATGGGTTGGACCTTTCGAGGCATTTGCGGCACGCAGAGAGCGGTACGCATGCTGCTCGCGCTCTTCATCGCAGGGTGGATCGCTGTCGACGCAGCGGCGTTACCAGCGGTCCCGAAGCCGACTTCCGATCACGTGCAGATCATGAGCGACGGAGAGCCCTGGGATGACCCGGAGGAACATCGCTTCGGTGTAGGTGCTCTGCGTGAGGAGGTGCCATCCACTGGCCGCCGGTTGATACCAGCTGCCGACGACACCGAGATGAGCCAATCGAATGAACGCTGACCTCATTTCCATCGTTGCGTCTCGACATTCGCACTCGCCCACGGTCGCGACAGCTCTCGGGTGCGATAGACCGGGCGCAAGTCTCGCTGTTCAACACTCTCGCTTGATCGATCTGGTGCGGAAGCTACGAGATACCGGCGACATTGCCACCGCACAGGACATCGCTGAACTCGTTCTTGAAACGAACGTAGCTACGCCGAAGCAGCGTGCAGATTGGTACATCGAACGATCGAAGCTGCGACGACGAGACGGCGACCTCTTCGGGGCCAGTGAGGAAGCAACGAAAGCTGCAGTTCTATTCGAGATGGAAGCGCTACCGGAGAGGACGTGTGAAGCCAACATCCTTCGTGGCGTTTGCTATGCCGCGATGGGGCAGTGGTCGTTGGCCGAGCAGATTCTGGCTAGAACCATGCACGCCGCGATCAAACTCAAAGTCGATTGGCTGACGAAGAGTGCCAGACTCAATCTGGCCATCACGCTCTACATGCGCGGTAACATCTACGAAGCGTTTGTGCATCATCGAGCCTTGCTGGCCGGACCGATGTCGGACAGACGAGAAGAGAACCTTCGAGTCGGACTTGCTCGCACAACTCGACTGCTCGGTTACTCAGCATCTGCGTTGAGGCAATGTCGTGCTCTCCTGGGCCGAAGGAAGTTCAAGGAGCAACGACGAACCGTCGCGCTGGCCAACGAAGTCCTCGGAGACTCCCTGATGGACTCCGGCCGACTCGCCCCTGCTATCCGCTCATTCAAAAAGTCCCTCAAGCTCGGCCTCCAAATCGCCCCCGAAGGCGACCTCGTCTGCGAAGCCTACCGCCGCCTCGCCGAAGCCCACCTCTCCGCCGGCGACCTCAAGAAGGCCCAGGCCGCCATCGACGCCGGCTACCCCCTCTGCGAGAAGACCCACGACGACCGTGAACGGGCCGCCTACCTCCGCGTCATGGGCGACCTCGCCCTGGTCAACGGCGAGACCGACGAGTCCGACAAGCGCTACGCCCAGTCGCTCCAGATCAGCGAATCGAGAGGCTTCCAGCTCGAACGCGCCATGACCCTCGAGACCGCCGGCCGCGCCCACGTCGAGACGGGTCGCCCGGACACCGGTGTCGAGTTCCTCAAGCAGGCCGAGACCCTCTACGAGGAGATGCGCATCCCCCGGGGCGTCGCCCGCCTGCGCCGCGGCGAGACGCTCTTCGCCCGCCCGCTCCCCGATCCGAAGAGGACCCGGCGCACCGCCACGAGGAGCGTCACCGACGAGGAAGCCCGCTACTGGGAACGCTTCGGCATCTACACCCGCGACCCCACGTTGCTGCGCGCGCTCGACGAGGTGCGGGACGCCGCGCCGAGCCACCTCCCGATCCTGATCCTGGGCGAGAGCGGCGTGGGCAAGGAGCTCGTCGCCGCCGCGACCCACGCGCTCAGCGGCCGCGGCGGATCCCTCATCGACATCAACTGCCCGGCGATCCCCGAGACGATGCTGGAGAGCGAGCTGTTCGGGAGCGAGCGCGGTGCGTTCACTGGCGCCGAGACACGAGCGGGGCTCGTGGCCGAGGCGGATCGGGGCAGCCTCTTCCTGGACGAGATCGGCGACATGCCGAAGCCCCTGCAGGCGAAGCTCCTCCGGTTCCTGGAGACGTCGACGTATCGCCCGGTGGGCGGACGGAAGTCGAGACGGGTGGACGTCCGCTTCATCAGCGCGACGAACGTGGATCTCGGACGGCGCGTCGACGACGGCACGTTCCGGAGCGATCTCTATCACCGCATCGCCGGACTCGTGGTCGAGATCCCGTCACTGCGACGGCGGCCGGACGACGTCGAGCTCCTGGCCCGACTGTTCCTGGCCCGCGGTCTCGGCGAGGACGCCACGGTGGCGCCGACACTCGATCCGGCGGTGGTGCATCGCCTTCGCGAGTTCCCCTGGCGAGGCAACGTCCGCGAGCTGAAGAACACGATGGACGCGACCGCGGTCAGGCTCCGAGGGCGGCACCGGGTCTCGATCGACCTCCTCCCCGCGTGGCTCCGCCGCCTCGATGGCAGCAAGACGTTTCGCGACATGACGATCGACGAGGTCCTGCTGGAGATCGAACGCCGCGACGGGAACCTCCTCCAGACCGCGCGAGACCTCGGCATCAATCGATCGTCGCTCTACCGCCGCCTGGAGCGCGCCGGGATCGACGTGGCCCGGCTCCGCACGCACTGACGCCCCCGACGCCCGCCCTCGAGCTCCCCGACATCCGCCTCCATTGCCCGACACTCGCCTCGAACACCCCGACACCCGCCTCGATTCCCCGACGCCCGCCTCGAACACCCCCGACACAACTGGCCCGCCGATCCCGTAAACTCGACGTACCCGGACGACGTCACCGCCGCCGTGCGCCGCGGATGCCGGCGACGCTCGCCCCCGGCTCGACACCGCCAAAACGCCGACGAGGCGACGGGAGGGGTCATGGCAGGACCCGAGCTTCGACTGCCCACCTGGGAGCAGTTCCTCATCAACTACGGCAGCGCCACCGCATCCTGGGGCGCGCGGCTCACGAGCGATCAGAAGAAGCTCGCGAAGGAGATCTTCGGCGACTCGATCGACCTCACCCGGGTTCGGGTCCGGACCGGAGCGCTGCCCGGCATGGGCGGCGCCGCCGCGATGGTGCTCGGCAACACGGTCATCGTGGACCCGAAGTACGCGCTGAAGGGCGGGCTCCTGGCCCACGAGCTGACCCACGTCTGGCAGTACCAGACGACCGGCTCCAAGTACCTGAGCAACGCGACCGTCCACCGATCCTATCGCGTGAAGATCGTCCGGGGCCGGCCCATCGGCGAGTACAACGCGGAGCAGCAGGCCACGATCGTCGAGAACTACTACTACTGGCGCTACCTCAAGACGGTGTCGTCCGACTTCCGCGCCGACAATCCCAACATCAGGGGGACGATGAAGGAGGTCGATCGCCTGATGAACGAGATCCGTGGGCGGCGACCGCAGGCCGAGAGCACGCTCCAGCTCGATCTGAACCGGGCGATGACCGGAGCCGACTCGAGCTCGCTCCCGTCTCCGGCGGATCTGAGCGACTCGCCGAACCCGGTCTATCAGCTGGAGCTTCGGTTCTAGCGAGTCTCGCCGAGAGGACGTCCGTTCCATCGATCCACGTCGAGCTGGAGGCGCTCTTCACGTCATGGGAGCACGGCTGACGCTCCTCCCGCGTTGTAGAACCGCCCCGAGATATCCTCGGCCACCTCGACCACGGCTCCGGACTCGAGATCGATCGAGAAGACATGGTCATTGCCGGAGATGGCGTAGAACGCGCGGCCCGTGTATGCGACCCCCGTACACCTTCGGGGAAGATCGGCGACGACGCTCGACGAACCGGTATCGGGATCGACGCGCAGGAGCGTCGACGCGCCGGCGATGATCGCGGCCACGTAGAGCTGGCCGTCGTGAGGCGAGAAGTCCAGATCGCCGCCGGGCGCGCCGGCGATGAATCCGATGAAACGCGTGGCGCCGGACTGGGGGTCGATCTCGAACAGACGCCCCACCGTGCTCGATCCGTCGACCTCGGCCGCGCCGAACAGACGGCGATCGACGCTGAAGGCGAGGCTGTTCATGACGGCGCTCATCTCGCCGAGGCGGGTCATCACGGCCGTGGTCGGGTCGATCCGGTAGAGCCAACCCTCGTCGTCACACCCGTAGAGTGCCGCGTCGGGTCCCGGCGACCATGCGATGTCGTACAGCCGCACGCCACGACCGCCGTAGCGCGCTCGCCCCAGCTCCGTGTACACGAATCCGGCAGCGGCATCGACGTATCCGACGTGGCTCGGTCGCAAGATGCTCGAGACCCAGATGAGGTCGGGTTCGGGCCACGGCAGCACGTTCACCCGGCCGGTGCCGGAGACGCCGGCACGTACCTCGACGACCTCGAGCTCGGCCGATCCTGGCGCCGACGCTGTGATCCAGCCCTCTGCGTCGATGGTGACGACATCGTCGCCCGAGACCACGCGCCACTCGAGGGCGGATCCGGGTACCACGAACGCCTGTCCACGCGTGTCGGTCGAGGACACACTGACCGGAAAGCGATAGCCGACGGGGAGCCCCAGCGGATCGCCCTGCACCGTCAGGCTCGTGAGCGTCGAGACCAGCTCGAGTCGAGCGGTGAACAGCTCGCCCGGCGAGACGTCGAACGCGGTGGCACCCGACGCGACGGTCCCACCCTCTCCGTTGAGCAGCGTTCTCGCCACCCCCACGAGCTCATAGCGTCCCGCGGGGATGAGATCCCGAAACCGGATCGTCTCGCTCGCCGCACCGTCGTCCGGCCGGTTGGCAACCAAGGAGTAGCGGACGTCCGGCCGGTCGGATCGGTGCATCTCGAGCGCGATACTCTCGGCATACGGCGGGATGTAGGCCATCCGTGCATCGCGAGCTCCGGACCACGTGATCGCGATCTCAACGGCGGAGCCGATCGGGGGCTCGGTGCCGACGACGTCGGGTGCCCGCTCGCACGCCGCGCTCGCAAGCAGGATCGTTGTCCACAGGGGGATCCGACCCCACCGGACGCACCCGTCGACCTTCGAGACTTTAATCGACTTCAACGTTTCCTCCTCCGGAGACCCCGTCGTTCACGACGAGCTCGGGTAGCGAGTCGATGTCGGTGACGTCCATCGGTGCGTGACTCCACGCCGGCACGAAGCCCGGGGACGAGCACACCAGCTCCACGTCCGATATCGCCGGGAACGAGACCGTGTCGTCCCCCGGCTCGCGTCGGATCAGGAGCGCGAACGCCGTCGCCAGGAACGAGAGTGACTCGCCGTCGACCGCGGGGTCGACCGTGGACGGATTGCGCCGCCCGTGGTCGTAGAGCAACGCGGCGACGGCATTCTCGAGGTCGTCGAACGTCCGGGGCAGAGGAGTGCCATCGCCGAGGCCGAGGAGCATCCTGGCATCCTCCACGCTCTGCTGGTCGAACGCCGGCGAGTCCTCGCTCGTGGGCGATCTGGGCGTGATACGTCGCGGGACGACGCCTGCGCGGCGAAGCTGATCACACTCCGCGATGTCGGCGTTCGTGACCGCACCCACCTGCGTCGCGTCCGGCTGGCGTCCGTCGACCTCCATGCCATCGGCCAGCTCAACCAGCGATCGGTCGGTCTCGTCGGAGAAGACGCCCTCCTCCTCGCAGCGACCGATGGCGTCGCGGAGCGCGATCAGCTCGTTCACGTAGACGGCGCCGAAGACGGTTGCTCCCACGACCGACGGTGCCATCGCGACGGTACCGACGGCAGCGGCACCGGCGCCGAACCCGGTCCTGGCGAGGTCGAGGGCGCAGGCGGCACTGGGTGCCCAGCTCTCCACGCCGCGATAGAGGTCGTCGATGCCGCGGTCGATGATGAAGCCCAGCGTCAGGTCCTCGAGCACTTTGACGTCGAAGAACTTCGGCGCCCAGCGCGGATCGCTCAGGAGGGTGGCCAGCCCGTCCAGCGAGGAGGGAATGTCGCGCATCCACTCCTCGGGGACGTATCCAAAGACCTCGTCCGCGATGGTGCCCAGAAACGACGCGTCCAGCCGATGCGCGAAGTCGAGGACGTCGTCCCAGAACGACGACTCCTCCGGCGGACGGGATCGTGCCGTGGTTGAGAGCACGACTCCGAGCGGAAGCTCGGCCACGATTCGATCGACCCGAGATAGATACGACGCGACGTCGTCACCCGTGAGCTCGGAGTTGATCGGGAGGAGCGACGACGGACTTGGAGATCGACCCGTTCCCGCGGCCACACGGCGAACCCACGTGTTGAACACGTCCGAGTACACCACGTACGCGGCCACCTTCCCGATCTCGTCCTCCGAGCGCGCGATGGAGGCCGCCATCTCCCGGGCACCCGCGACCTGGTTGTAGCGGTAGAGGTCTCCCAGGACGCGCATCGCGTGAAACGTGCGCTCGAACATGGCGGCTGTCCACTGGGGGTTGTTCAGCGCGGCGCCGATCTCCTCCTCGTCCACCGCGAACTCGCTTCCCACGAACGAGAGGTCGTCCAGTCGGAGCGCGGTATCCAGGAGCCGGCCGTACATCTCGGCGAACCCCTGGAGCGCGACCGTCACCGTCTGGCCGAACGTGCGTAGCTCGTCGCCACCGCTCGTTCGGTGCTCGGCGAGCGCTGCGATCTCTGCAACGCCTGCGATCTCGGCGAGCTCGGGGATATGCGGCGAGGAGCCCGTCCACGCCTCGGTCACGAGCTGAACGGCGTTGCTGTACTGATCGATCCGAGCAGTGAGCGCCCGCTCGATGACCGGTCGATCGCGACCCGGCGTGCCGCTCCCGAGACTCTCGGGCTGGATCGGTGTGTTCTCGTGCGAGCAGCTCGCGAGGAGCAGCAGCGCCGGACCGACGAGGTGCGCATGGTGTCGGCTCCCAGCGGCGCTCGCAGTGTGTCTCCGTCTCATCATGTCTCCGTTTCCCGACGACCGGGCTTCGACGCCGAACCCCGGACGCGACGACCGCGTCGCCCGGACCGTGTCCGGCCCGGGCGAGACGACCGCGTGCACGTGCGCGCGGCGGATTCCCTCATCGAATGACCAGGCGCGACGTCCGCGAGACCGAGTCGACGTCGACCCGCACGAAGTAAACGCCGGGACTCGCCAGGACACCGCCGCTGGTGCGTCCGTCCCATCGGATGTCGTGCCATCCAGCGATGAGCACCCGGTCGGCCACGAGGGCGACGAGTCGGCCCTGCACGTCGTACACGGCGATGCGGACCGTGGCGGTCTCGGCGAGCGCCAGGCGAACCTGCGTTCCCGCGCGAGACGGATTGGGTCGCGGCGAATCCACGCTGGTGGCGTCGGGAGCCGGCGCGTGCTCGTCGGCGGCAACGATGCCGCCGGTCATGGCCACGCTTCCGCAGCCGGTCAGGAGCAGGCAATCGAAGGCGCCGCCCTCGGCCGGTGGGGTGAATCGAACGGTCACCGTCAAGAAGTCGTCCGGATCGATGATGTAGTCGCCGCCGCCCTCGACGATCTCGAACACGCTCGTGTCACAGGCCGCATCCAGCTCCACCCGTCCCGCGATCGGTGCGCCGCCGACGTTGTCGATGAAGATCGACTGCTCGTCGAACTCGCCCGGAAGGGCATCGAACTCCATCGTCGTGTCCGAGAGAACGCACTGCCCCGGCTGGACGCCCTCGCCGTACAGGAACACATCCTCGCAGCCGGTCTCGACGAAACAGCTGTAGAAGTCCTCGTCCACGGCGGTGAACCGGAGCGTGACCGTACGTGACTGTCCCGAGCTGAGTGCGTAGGCCCCCCCGCCCGAGACGATCTCGAAGCCCGCGTCGCACAGGCCGGGGTCGAGCTGGACGACGCCGGAGAGGATCCCTTCTGCGCCGTCGTTGCGGACGACGAACGACGACTCGGCGAGCTCGCCGATCACCACCGCGCCGAAGTCGATCTCGTCCGGTGTCGTCGAGCACGCCGGGTTCACGCCTGCGCCGTACACGTAGGGGCCGAGGCAATCCTCGTTTCCGAGCTCGATGTCGCAGTCGAAGAAGTCGGCGACCGTGGGGGCGAAGCGCACGGTCACGTTCCGGGTCTGACCCCGGGAGAGGCTGTAGGAGCCCGCCCCGCCCACGATGGTGAACTGACCGGTGTCGCAGCTACCGGTGGAGACGACGCCGGCCAGGACTCCGCCGCCGTCGTTTCGGACCGAGAACGACCACTCGGCGCTGGTGCCGGTGACGACGTTGCCGAAGTCGTGACTGCTGTCCCCGGTAACCGTGCACACCGGACCGATGCCGTGGCCGTCGAGCTGGACGGCGAGGTCACGGATGCCGAGCGTCACGTCGCAGTAGTAGTAGTCGTCGTCGGGCGGGGCGAAGCGGACGACCACATCCCGATACTGGCCGGGGCTCAACGTGTATGGACCCCCACCCGCCACGATGGAGAAGCCCGTGCATCCGGCGGCGAGGGCCACATTGCCGGAGATGGGATCGTCGCCGACCGACTGAATCCGGAACGACCGATCGACGGGCTCGTTCACGTAGACGCCGCCGTAGTGGATTGCGCTCTGATCCGGTACCGTGCGCGCTGTGCGTACGCGAAGCCGAACGGCGTTGATCCGCATCGTCGTGGTGTTGTCGTGTCGCTGGACGCCGATGTTCAGGTCGAAGAAGGGGTCGTCCGGATCGGCGTTCCAGTCCCACATCGACGTGAGATCGCTGAACGCCGCGGGGATGCGCCACCGGCAGATCGAGTTGTTCGTGAAGCTGTTCCCCGGATTCTGGACACCGATGACGGTCTCGCCCCAGCGGATGCGGTTGTTGAAGCTGCCGCCGTCGGCCCCCGAGTAGCGGCCGTGCACGTTGAAGTGCACCCCGGTGATGACCTCGCCGTCCGCCAGCGAGAAATACGACCCGTCCAGGTGCCGGAAGTCCCCACAGAAGAGACGGCGCGTGCCGGACGCCACGGTGTTGTAGGCGGTCTCACCGTTCGAGCAAGGACAGTCCTGGCAACCCGGGTCGAAGCCGTACGCACCCGCGTGGTTCTGCCACTGATCGAAGTTGTCGTCGTTGTCGAACGAGTAGAGCTCGTAGATGGCACCGGCAGTGCCGGGCCACGTGAGAATGAGCAGCGCGAGCCAGAGAACCGGGACGAAAGGCGACAGATGCCGGAGACGCGACATGTGGCGGAAACCGAGTCGTGACATGATCGATCCTCCTCGATGACGACCGTGAAATGACGCGATCCGATCGTGCGAGCGGGTCGAGCACGAGAACGGAGGCGCCCGCGTGACGTCTGGGAGGTCGGTCGGGAGGCGGCAGCGTTACGTGCAGCCGCAATAAAAAGGGGAGCCCGACGGTGGATTCTCGGTGAGCGCTAGTCGGGGTCTCCGAGGTAGATCAGGCCGGCCCAGTGGTACGGATGGGGGTACGTGCTTGTTACGCTGCGTTTTGCGTCGGCGAGTGCGCTCAGCTTTCCCCCGAGGCCGGCGGCCGCGAGTCGTTCGTAGAAAGCATCCATGACCACGGCGGTCGCGGCGTCGTCGACGGGCCAGAGCGTGGCCACGACAGACGGCGCCCCGGCGTAGAAGAAGCCCCAGGCGACGGAGACCTGACTGTCCCCGACCTCGACGCCACGCCTGGTGTCGCACGCGGAGAGCACCACGAGCTCGGTGTTGGCGAGGCGGCCGCCCCAGTCGCGAATGAGATCCTCGAGGGTCAGAAACCCGTCGTCGATCGCCGTGGGCACCTCGGGCGGCGTGAAGGCAAGGCAAGCGTCGTACGGCTGTGCGATGGAGCCGGCCAGACCGTGCATCGCCAGATGCAGAATGCGTGCGTTCGGCGCCATCGCGCGTGTGTTGGAGATCGTGGCGTCCTCTGCCAGAAGCAGCGACGTCGACCGATCGTGGCGTCGGAATGCACGGTCGATCTCGGTCGCCTCCCACCCCGACGCGGCGAGGTCCGGCATCCAGCCGCCGTCGCGGATGAACGCCTCCAGCGGGCTGCGTTCATCATCGGTGGTCCCCCCACGTGAGGCCGCAAACAACGGCACGACCGAGCGCGCGTACCGGGGATCGGCGGCCATCAACAGATCGAGATCGGCTTCTTCAACCCGAGCCCGGCGCCGGCGCTGCAGCTCGTCGTAGACCGCGATGGACTCCACGTACGCGACCGGCGGGCCGACGTCGACGAACCGGTCGCGCGTTCCCGGTACCCGAAGCACCTCCAGTGGTACGCCCGAGATCCTGCGATCGAGCGAGCACAGGACGCGCTTCGCGCGTGCGATCGTCGCCCACACATCCGGCGGAAAGTACGCTGACGCGAGATAGGACTGCAGGGAGTCCGAGGGCTCAATCGCGATCCCGGGCGGCTGCTCGATGAACTGGCGGACCTGTCGTACCGCCGGTCCCAGCTCGTGCCACGGCACCGTCGACTGCCAGTGGATCGGCTCCGGATCCGTGACGTCGACGAGGAACACCGAGAACCAGTAGGAGCGCACCGCATAGCTCACATACACGTCGCCGGGTTGGAGTGTGGCGAGGATCTCGTCCCCGGTGAGCGGCGTCTCGGTCGGCCACGCGGCGCGATCGCGCGAGGCGAGCACGACCTCGAGGCTGTCACGCTCACCGCGGGCGGCCGACAAGCGCTGCTCGAGTGCGCGGAGCTCCGGCGAGCGCACGTCGGATCCCGATCGACGCCGGAGCTCGAGGTAGCGACGCTCGAGCGCCACCTCGGCTTCTCGTGCACGGCCGACGGCGGTGGCGAGATCGTGCTGCTGCGAGCCGGGCTCGGCACGCGTTCGGCGATCGCGGCGCAAGAGGTCCAAGAGTCCGAGCCCGCGGCCGGACTCCGTGATCGCGAGCCCCCGCACGGGATCTCCTTCCTTGGTCTCCAGCGCTCCCAGCTTCTCGGTGATGGCCTCGATCTCGGCATGGCGTCTGTAGGTCGCCCGCTGGCGCTCGTCGGCATGGTCGGCCGGCATGTTCCGGAAGGCGAACTCGAGAGCCTCCTCGAGGAGGGGGCGCAGCTCGCCCAGGGTGTCCGGCTCCTCGAGAGCGCAGGCGAGTCGAAACAGCGCCGCGGATCGATTCCACCCGGAGCGGCGTCCACCGATCGCGTCGTCCCAGGCCAGCCATCGCCGGATCCAGTAGACCATGCTCTTTTTGTCGAGACGAGACGAGGCACGAGCGGCGAGGTCGTGATAGAGAAGTCCCCGCAGATTGGAGTCGAGTCGCGTGTGGGACTCGAATTCGCGAACCAGGTCCTCTACCTGTTCGTCCGGCTCGAGAACCGCGCACGAACGAATGGAGTCGAGCACGATGTGGCTGGAGGGACCGAGACACTCGACGCCGTCGCTCACAACCTCGCCGAACAACGTGACCGCCGCCTCCGGTGAGCCGCTGTTCGCGAGGTGCTGCGCCAGGCGATACTTCGCGGCGATCGTGGCATAGTGACGGGAGCCGAACGCGGAGTCCGCCCTCGCGACCGCGCGCTCGTAGAGCCCGAGCGCGTTCGCGCCGTCGCCCTTCATCGAGAGCACGTACGCCAGCCCGATCGTGCCCACGACAGCCGTCGTCACCGATCCGACCGTGTCGGCCGCCGCGATGCCACGGCGCATGGCGATCTCGGCGGCGTCGAGGGCATTGCTGTAGACGTAGAATCGACTTCGTTCGAGCTGCACGAAGGCGCGGAAGCCCTCCGGGTCGGGCCGGTCCGCGACGAACGACCCCTCGAGGCGATCCAGGAGGACGCGAGCCGAGTCGAGCTTCGATGTCTCGAGCAATCGCGATACATCCGCCATGCGAGCCTCGATCGCGTCGGGGTGTCCATCCCCCAGCGAGGCCACGAGCGCGTCGATCGCTCTCCGGGCGAGCGGATACGCCGCCGCGGGCTCCTCGGACAGCGACAGCGCCGAGTAGGCGGCGAGGTACGCACGGCCGACCTCCGCGTCGACATCTCCCAGCCACCGCGCCTTCCACTCCGCGACCCTGAGGCTGCGGCGGTAGGCCTCCCCGGGATCGGCCCCGACGAGGTCCGGATCCCAGGTGATCGGCTCGGTCTCCAGCTGCGAGAGCTCGGTGCGAGCTTCCTCGGGCAGATCGCAGATCCGCGTCAGTCGGTCGACCAGCGCGCTCGCCTCACGGACGCGCCAGTCGGCCGCCCGCGATGCGCGTAGCGAGTCCAGCTCGGCGTGCGCGAGGGCCAGAGCGCTCTGGTAACGACCCGCCACGCGCTCCGACGCGATCGTGATCGGCGGGTCTCGGTCCGGCGCGCACGCGAGGAGCACCCCGACGGCCAGCCCGCTACCGAGGTACGACCACCTCGAAGAGATGCCGGACCGGATTCGAAGGTGCATCGAGTGGGTCTCCGTTCCACAGAAGGACGGTGTACGGTCCCGGGATGAACGTGCTGTCGCTGGAGAACGTCACGTCGACCGATCGCGTCGAGCTGCGGCGAAGCACCGCGATCGTGGCGCCGTCGGGAGATGACAGGGCGATGCACATGGGCGCGTCCGCCACCAGCGGCGGAATGGTCGGTCGGACGGTCAGCTCGAGCTGCCGGGCGGACGGCTCGATCTCGACTCGCGGCGCAGTACCGCGTGTGCCCGTGAGATCGACGTGTGGGATCAGCTTCGGCGTCGGCCGCAGGAGCGGCACGATGAGCAGCGTGGCCGCGAGCGCCGTGGCGGCACCGGCCCAGGCGCCGAGCACCCAGCGAAACCGAGAATCTCGAGATCGGTCTGGCCGAGCCGGGTGGCCGGCGGCTCGCGTGTCGTTCGCGGTCCCCAATCGCGCCTCGGCCCGACACGTGTCACATCGTGCGTAGTGGGCCCGCAGGAGCTGTTGCTCGGACTCGGAGAGCGCTGCGATCGAGTCGGGCCAGCCGACGACGTACCGCACCGGAATGTGACCCGGCGACTCCCCGTCGAGCTCCGTCCCCACCATCGCGTCGTACACGAGCCGGTACTCGGGCTGCTCGAGCAGCGCGCGGAATCGGACGGCGTCTTCGTGCTCCAGGGTGCCGACCTCGAACGCGAGGACGTGCTCTCGGAACCACGCGAGCGTCTCGGTGCCGTCGCTCATAGGAATCTCCGGAACCTCTCGAGGGTCGGCAGCCGGCCCTCGTCAATGGCTCGCTTCAGGCGACCCACGCAACGCATCCATCTCGCCCGGACGGCCCCCGGCTTCTCGTGCCCACTCCGCGCGACGGCCTCCCACGACTCGGACGAGAAGTAGGCGCGCGCGAGTGCCGCGCACGGCGGATGCTCCTCTTCGAAGAGCTCCACGACGAGCACGCGTATCAGCGAGACGTCCTCGGGTGACATCGCATCGATGCTCTCCGTCGCCGCCGGATCGGGAGCGCCCGCCGTCGCATGCGGGACCTCGATCGCCGAGCGCCGATAGTGACGTCTGAGCCACGTGTCCAGCGCGCGCCTGACCACGACACGCGCGAGCGCGTCGAGGTTCTGGACCTTCTGAGACCGGGCGACACGCCAGAGACGCACCATGCCCTCCTGGGCGACCTCGGCCCGATCCGCGGCCTGCCGTCGGGGCATGAGGTCGTCGACCGCCCGCTGGCATGCGTCCCGAATGTCGCGCAGGTCCACGTCCACGTTTGTGATCTCGGAGTGTCATGGCCATCGTTCCCGGGACTACACGCGTGGCGGTCACGCGCGCGCCGCTCGGTCGGGGAACGATAGCCAATCGACAGGGAGACTCCCAACTCTTCCTCAGTGGCCATACGGATCCTCGGCGTGGTAGGGGTCCGCTGCATCGAGCTGCTCGACCGCGTCGGCGTCGCCGAGCCCACCTATTCCATCCATCTCCTGGAGACAGTCGAGGGCCATGGCCAGCACGTTGCACCCCGAGCACGACAGCGTCTCCAGAACGGATGCGGCACCGTCCTCGGCGCCGGGTGGCACGGGCAGCACCGACGACCCCGACGCCATGAGCCCCATGAGCTCTTGCATGTACCCCATCGCATCTTCGACCGACCTGGCGAGGTAGTCGCATACGATGTCTCGGGCCTCGCCGCACGGACGGCACTCGGGATCGCGATCCTCCTCGAACGCCTCGAGGTAGTAGCCCCACGGACACTCGTCACAGGGATCGACGACCGGGACACAGCCGAGCTCTGGATCCCAGTGTCCGCCGCAAAGCTCGACGCAGCTCCCATCGGCATCGCGGGCCATCCCCGGGCCGCAGTCGGGCTCGCAGCGACACGTCACGAAGTTCGGCCGTTCCCCAGGAGGGCATGTCTTCGCACAGCGATCGGTGCACTCCCCGGTGAGCGGGTTGAGTGCGCGTCCCGGGCACGGACCCGTGGCCACCGGCTCCTCCTCGCCGGACGTCGGGGTCTCGACGTCATCGGGAGGTGTGTTCTCCACGAGGTCGCTTCCACCCGGCCCGCCACCGGTCGGACCGCCGGCAACGGGGACACACTCGCCACGTCCGTGATCCGCAACGGTGCCCTCTGGACACTTGCAGGTGTCCTGGACGACCTCACTTCCGGCGAAGCAGTCACATGTCCGGGACCATTCGTCGAACGTCGCGTCGCCATCGCAGATGCACGTCTCGAGACCCGGATCGTACGATGCCGTGGCGGCTCCGCAGTTGCACTCCAAGGCCTTACGGTCGTGGACCAGTGCCTCGTTCTCGCACTGACACGTACCGGCGACCGTCCGAACGGCGCCGGGAGGACAATCACAGCGCGCCTCCACGTCGTTCCAGATCATGCCGCGTTGCTGACAGCGATTGAAGAAGCCACAGACGACGCCTTTCAGGCGTTGCTTCGCATCGAGTCCGGTGAACAGCTCGTACACATCCGCCCATCCGAAGAGGGGGACACAGATGACGTCGCTTCCGGATAGCCTGAAGGTGCCGGCCAGGTCGCGAATGGACTCGAGCCGTTCGAGTCCGGCCTCGCCGACGTGGCACAGACCGCTGAGCATGAGCCTGGCCGCGGCAAGTGCGCGAAGAGCGCCGCCCGACAGATCCTCGTCCTCCACCGCGAGATCGATCAGCAGCTGCATGCGCTTGCAGGCGGCGTCGAGCGCCATCTTCATCTTGTCGGTTCCCGCGCCACTGAACCCGACGATGTCGCAGGCCCCTTCCATCGTCGTCCACAACAGCTCCAGGTCGGAAAGGCAGGGACCGGCGTCGGCCCAGTCGTCGGCGCGGGAGCGAAAGGTCGGCTCGTCGCGAAGTGGCGAGGTCTGGGTAACGGCATCGAACGCCGCGGTCGGACCACCGTAGTCGACACGCTCGGTCAGGCCGCGGGGGACGACGACGCTCTCGCGCACGATCGAGCCCGCCAGAGCGTCCACCGTGAACGATGCGTCGATCGGCGGATCCGTGCTCCAGAGACGGAGATCGATCGACGCCGCTTCCTCGCTCGCGGACCGGAAGACGATCTCGTCTCGCGACGGTAGCGTCCACTCCACCGCGTCCTGATCGAACTCGACGCCGAAGGTGAGGTAGCCGTCGGGGCTCACCAGCGTGTATCCGGTCAGGTGGTCGATGTCCCCGCGGAGCCACAGGACCGAGCCGTCGGTGAGCGCGAGCGCAGCCACGACGTCCGGCGGACCGGAACGCGGATCCGCGAGCCCGATGAGCGTCGTGCCCGTCGGCGGCAGCAGCTGGTCGAGCAGAACGTCCGGGGTCGAGCCCGCGCTCGCCCCCGAGGGGTGCCCGACAGCAACCAGGAGTGCCATCAGTCCGCCGAGGTGTGTGGTTCGCCGCCACATGGGATCCTCCCGGAGTGAGGCGGAGCGAAGCGCCGGCGGCGGCACCTCGCCCCGCCGACGGTCATGGGATGTCGAATGTGATGCCGCCCAGGACCGACGTGCCGCCGAGCCCCGCGGTCTGGTGGCGTATCTCGAGAAACCCGCTGACGCCCTCCGACACGGGGGCCTCGAGACCGGCCAGGAGATTCGCGCCGGTCTCGGTACCCTCCAGCCGCTTCGCGCCCGGCACCCCGGCCACGTCCGCGCCCAGCGAGGTCGTCACGGCACCGATGCCGCCGCCCACGTAGATGTCGGTGGTCCCATCGCGGGGAATGAAGTACCGCGCGTCGACATTCAGAGCGACCTCGCTGAAGTCGAACTCGACGCCCTCCAGCTCGATCCCGTACAGGCTCCTCGTCGTCTGCTTCCAGTAGCTGATGCTCGGGTATATCGCCAGGTTCGGCACCAGCAAGTCGCCCATGTCCGCGTGCACGCCGAACCCCAACACGCTGTCGATACCGTCCTCCGACGGACTCGTGTACATCACACGACCTCCGATCCGATGGAGCCCGATCGGGATTGGCTCCTCTTTCTGGGCGAATGCATCCTCGGCGAGCAGTGTCGACGTGAGTGCGGTCAGAGCGATCGTCAACATCTTTCTCATCGGTTCGATCTCCTCTCGTGTCGTTCGAGCTAGCTTCCGGACGGGATGACGGTCATGCCTTCTGCCACGGGACTCGAGACGTCGATCACACGCAGGAACGCGATCTTCTCCTCGACGTCCACGACCTCGAGCGTGCCGATTGCATGGAGGTCCACGTAGAGCAGCTCACCGGTGTCGGGATCGGAGATCGTCTCGCTCTCACCGACGGTGAAGTGCTGACCGACCGAGACCCCTTCACGCAGTCCACGATTGATGATCACGCGCGTCGGCCTGTCGGCGGAGACGATCGTGCCTTCCCACTGGACGGCGTCGAGCTGCGCCTCGAGCGTTCGCACTGCATCTGCCAGGCAATCCAGCAGCGCGCTGCCGAGGTTGTCGTCGTCGAGACCTTCGTACCGGCCACCGCCGATGAGCGGAAGATTCCGTACGCTCACCCGGTTCTGCTTCGCGACGCCGGTGACGTTCTCCGAGGCCGTGACGACTCCGGTCGTCGCGTCGATCATGTGGATCGTCATCGTGATTCGCGAGGTACGTGACTTGAAGTCGAAGCGCGAGGCTGTGCCCGGGATGGAGATCCCCCCCAACGTGCTGCCTCCGGCGTCGATCGTGATCGTGGTGATGTGGGCACGCACCAGGAGCTGCGCCGGCGTGAGTCGACCGACCTCGGCTTGCTTCTTGCCACCGGCGACTCGACCGGAGACGCCGAAGTCCTGCTCGACCAAGGCGTCCCGCCGCGCGTCGATCCCGCCGATCGTGACAAATCGATCCGAAGCGTGTAGCTGACCGGTGAGGACCGCGGCCACCGCCGCGCTCAGATCGCCGTAGCGGGAGTGATCCCAGTAGTGCTCCCAACCGGTGGCGTGATTCCGGACCTCACTCACCATGACCGAATACCGGAGACCGCCTCCGGTGTCGTCTCGAACCGAGCCGCCGTCGGTCTCCGACGACATGGTTCCATCACCCGCCGAGACGCCTGTCTTCGCGCGGATCCGATCACCGCGACCGGCATCCGCGCCGTCCGGGGCCACGAGTGCCAGACCGACGAGTGTGCCGACGACGGCGAACGCCCTGTTCCACATGTCTGCTCCTTGGGTTCGAGTCCATCGGACGGTGCTCTCGTCGAGAACGTCGACCGAGGCGGAGGAGTGTTACGGGAGTTCCGCAGAAATGCCGGGAACTCGTGACGTGAGGCGGGGCTTACCTGTCAGGGACAAGGGCCCCAGGAGGCCACGGTGACGTGACGGGGGACGAGGTGCTGGTATGGACGTTCATCGGTGTCCGCCACGCGAGAACGGTGACCGGGGTCAATGAAGGAGGAGCGTGACCCCCGCTCGCACGCGCGACGGAACGAGCCCCGTGACGTCCAGCTCCAGCCTGGGCGATAGGCCGGAGTATCGCAGCCCCGGCCCGATCGTGAACGGGACGTACCCGACGCGCCCCCGGAATCCCCAGTCGATCGACGACCCGGCATCGGCGCGCGCGACTCCCATCTCGATCCACACCGACGGGCGATGCAAGGGACCCCCGAGACCCACCACCGCCGTCGCCGCGGCGACCTCGCGCCCGTCTTGCAGGAAGCGGGGCGACAGCTCCAGCTGGGTGCCGAGCCAGGCCAGCGCCAGGTGGCGGAGGTATCCCACCGAGATCGCGTGCGCGGCCTCGAGATCGCCGCCCGCGACTCCCGCGCCCAGCGATCCCGACACGTAGAGCCCCGACATGCTGGGCGGATACCGCACGAGATGCACGAACCGAGTCGACGCCATATCGCGATCGCTCGCGATCGCGTGCGCCGGACCGCGCGCCAGCCACTCGGCCGGCGATGCCCAGTCGGGGAACGCCGCGGCGGGATGCAGCTCGTCCAGACCGACGAGCGCGCGGCGCGATGCGGGCCCAGCGTCGGACGCGACGTCGTCCCCGTCGACCGGCGCCGGGCCGATCGACGGATCGTGGAGGCCCTCCTCCCGGAGCTGCGGCCGGTACGCGGCCGGGCGAATCCCGTCCTCGTCCGGCGTGCCGGCCTTCCGGCGCCAGGCCGCCCAGATCGGGGTCGGGAGCGCGGCCAGCGACCCGAGCCGCTGATCGGTCAGCCACGCCGGACCCGATCGGTCGGCCGACCACTCCCGGACGATCGTCTCGGGCTCACGACCCAGAGGATCGCGAGCCACCCAGCGGTCCAGGTAGGGCGGCAGCGGGCGCGAGCGCGACACGATCGCGGTCAGGAACAGCTCGCGCACCGCCTCCTGCGACGCCGCCATCACCCGGCAGAGGTGCGGGTGGTACCACTCGAGCTGATCGCGGCCGTGCGCCTGCCACACGTGACCGAGGTGATCGATCACGTAGACCCCGTTGCCGGCGAAGTAGCGTTCGGCGTCGCGCCGGTTCCGCGACAGCGCGAGGAACGGTCCGGAGCCTCGCGCGTCGAGCATTCGATCGGCGCTCATCGCGTCGACGAGATAGCCCAGCGCCGCGGCCTCGTGGGCGAGCGCGAACGACCAGGCGGGGTCCGAGGCGAGGGTGTCGGTGGCCATCGCGGCGAATCGCAGCGCGACCACGTGGTTCACCAGGAAGCCACAGACGGCGTTCGGGCCCGGGTCGATCCCGAGCGGCGTCGTGTGCCCGAGCCATCCCGGATCGAGGGACTCCGAGCCCACGCTCTCGGCGAAGCGCGCTTGTGCATGCGCCCATGCCGTCGCGACGTCCGCGACCGTCAGATCGGCGAGCTGTTCGAGGACGGACTCGTCCCGGTCGCGAACGCGCGAGCCCCCACCGGCCCGACTCAGTCGCTCGGCGAGCGAGCCGATCGAGAGCGTCACGTCACCGGCATCGATCGCACGCGTCGAGTCGAGCCGCACGTCGCCGAACACCCGGGGAAGGTCCTCGACGTCGGGCCGGCAGACGTCGTCGATCGCCCGGCTCCGGTACGTGAGGTCGGCGATCATCCGGACCGGGTGGGGGGCCAGGTTCCGGGGCGACGAGCAGCCGGCACCGAGCGCGGCGGCTACGACCGCGATGCCGGCGAGGAGTGGTCGGACTCGGCTTCGGGACATGGGGCTCCCCAGTTGGTCACCAAGAAGTCGATCGCGTTCTGTCCGATGATGGCGTTCGCCGCGCGCTCCCCGAACGCGTGCACGAGCCTCGCGCGCAGCCGGCCGATCTGGCTGACGCGCTCGATGTCGTAGGGCCCGGGAATGTAGCCCTCGAAGTCGGTTCCGATCGCGACGTGATCGAAGCCGCCGGTCAGCTTGCCGACGTGCTGGGTGGTCCGGACCACGTCGTCGAGACCGCCGTATGCGCGCGCCAGGGGCTGGGTGGCGTAGTTGCCCAGGAAGTACGGCATCAGAATGACGCCGACGACGCCGCCGCGGCTCGCGATCTCCTGGATGAGCTCGTCGGGAAGCGAGTACGGGTGCGCGCCGAGCGCGGCCACCGAGGAGTGCGTGGCCAGCACCGGGTACCGCGACACGCGCAGCACGTCGGCCACGGTTGGCGCCGCCGCGTGCGAGACGTCGACCAGGACGCCGGCGTCGTTCATCGCGCTCACGATGTCGGCGCCCAGCGCCGTCAACCCGTGTCGCGGCGGCGGGGTGAACGCATCCGGAAAGAACGGGATCGCATTGCCGCTGGCGCCGACCCCCCTTCCGAAGAAGTGCGTGACCGTGATCAGCGCGACGCCGCGGTCGGCGAACATCCTCACCGCATCCGGTGAGCCGCCGAGGTGATGACCTCCCTCGAGGGTGTGCACGACCGCGATCCGGTAGTCGGGGTGGATCTCGCCGTCGTCCGTCGTCTTCCGGGCGTCGGTGAGCCGCTTCAGGTCCGCCGGTGTTCGTGCGAGCTCCGCGTACGGCGCCGCCGTCGTGGAGAGCTCGAACTCCAGCTGGTCCAGCATGCGCAGCGCCTGACGCGGCGCGTCGGGATTCGGATCGACGGGCATCGACGCGAACTCGTCGAACAGGTTGAAGTGCGCGACCGCCATCATGTCGATGCCCGCGCGCCACGCCCGCTCCCAGCTCACGTCGGTGTGATTCAAGAGGTTCTCGGCCAGGTCGGCCAGGGCGGGCGCGGACGTGCCCACGGCGCTGTACCGGATCCAGCTGGCGATCAGCGGATGCACGTGGAGATCGGCGAGCTGGCGACGCGACAGATCGTTCGCGAGCGCCGGGGGTGCCGGCAGGCCTGACGCCGCCATCGCGGCGACCGCCGCAGCGGTGGTGCGGAGAAACCGCCGGCGGCTCATGTCCTGACCCGACGCGAGGCCCTTCGACGGCCGATCGACTCGCGACGCGCGAGGCGGCCCAGGCACGGGCGTCATGGCGTGCGACCTCTCCCGATGGCGTCCGGATTCACTCGACGCGCGCGTACGTGACGATTGAGACCGCAATGTACCAGCATGCGTCGGGCCCCTCAATTCGCGTCGCGGTGGTCGGCACGGCGCGGGCGATGATCCTCTAACACAAAGTTATTCATGCATTTGAAGCGACGACCGTCGCGGGCGGGTCGGCGTCCTGGAGCCATCGGTTCGATGCGTTCGGGCACCGAACGACGGCTGTCTCCGGTTTCCCCACGGGCCCGGGTTACACATCGAGCCCCGAGTGCGCCTCTCCCCATGTCGGCAGGTACGCCGTAGCTCGTCTCCCCCGCGACCTCCTCCTCGCGGGCCGACGGAGCCGGCGCGCCCGTAACCCGTTGGTCCGCAGTAATCGATGAGGATGAGAACGATGTCGAAGACGAGATGGAATGCCTTGACACTGGCGTGTATCGCCACCGTCGCGACCCTCGGCGCCGTCGCGGACGCGTCGTTCGCCGAGAGCGCCGATGCGCACAGGACGCACCCCTCCGAGAGCATCCCGTTCGGCCCGGGGACACCGGCTCCGCCCGATCCGGACAACCGGTGCGAGCTCTCACGCGTGTACCTGAGCCACGGTGAAACGCTGTCACCCGCGGCCGCGTCCGCGGAACGCGCATGCGACCTCGTGACCGATCGGTCCCCGGCCACCGCGATCACGATCCCCGGCGCGGACCACGCGCTCGAGATCCGCTTCATCGGCGCGCCGCGATGGGTCAACCGGGTCTCGGTGGACACCGACGGCGACGTGAGCATCGATGCCTGGATGCTCGACGGCTCGTGGAAGCCCCTGGGCACCGTCGCCGCCGGCGAGGTCCTGGAGACGTCCGATCTCCGCGTCCGGGGTCTCAGGGTCTCCCCGCCGGATCCGGCTCAGGGTGACCTGGCGATCTCCGACGTCGACGCGCGGTGGGTTCAGTTCGATCCCGATCATGGATCCGACACCGCGCGCAGCGGCGGCTACCTCTATCACTACGACTGGGTCAACGACTACCCATGGACGTCGAACCTCAGCAAGTGCGACAACGACGCGAGGGGACTGCGCGACAAGCTCCCGGGCTGGGGCTGGGGCGGTCACGGCAACTCGAGCGCACACGAGCATCACTTCGTACGCGACGACATCGGATCGGGGCAGAACACGAACCACATCGACTGGGCCGACCTGAGCTACTTCTCGGGGCACGGGAGCGGCTCGATCTACGACGGCGGCTACGAAGCGAACTACGGTGCGATGCGGTTCGGCGTCTCGGTCGATGGCACGGCCATGAATCCCAGCGAGGGCTATCACGCGTGGGGCAACTCGAACATGGAGTGGCTGATGGCCACGTCCTGCCAGACGCTCAACGACGTCTCGCGCGGCGTGTGGTACCACACCATGGCGGGCATGCACCTGTTCTGCGGCACCGTCACGAACATCTACGACAAGGACTACGGCAGCGCGATCGGTCGGAAGCTCGTGGACTCGGGTGCGTTCGACTCGGCGGACAAGGTGCGCATCGCGTGGTTCGACGCGCTCGACTATCGCAACTACTCGGGCATGGCCCAGATCGTCGGCGAGACGTCGAGCTGCGGCAACGACTACATCTGGGGCCAGGGCTCGGTGGTGGCCGACCCGACCCACGACGGCTACTACGCCTACTGGCACCGGGATCTCTCGGGCCTGCGCGAGCCCGGTGAGTCGATCCTCGAGACGCACATGATCTCGAACCCCGAGCGGTACCGCCCGCCCTCCGATCCCGTCGTGTTCGCCAGGACCGGCGAGAACGGCATCCGGGTATCCATCGATCGGTCCGTGATGTCGCAACGACGCGGCACCTTCGTGACCTCCTACCTGGTCGTCTCGACTGCCGCCGAGCCGGTCTACGTTCGGGGCATCGCGGACGCGATCTGTGCCCGCACCGGTGCGCTCTGCGGCGGCGACATCGGCCCCGGACACGAGGGCGAGATGTGCCTCGTGGTGGGCCCCGACGAGCTGACCGTGTACGACGGCAGCGGTGGCTGGGAGTTCAAGGACGTCGAGTCCTGGCTCGCGTGGCACACGACGCCGCCCGCCATTCCCATGGGCACCGCGGCGCAGGCGCTGGCCGACGGCGTCGTCCGCGACGTCCTCGGCGCGATGCCGGACGACGCGGTGTTCGATCGCGTCGACTACATCGGGCAAGGCGGCATGTTCGCGCCCGAAGACGGACCGGAACGGATCGATCCCGACAGCACGTTCACCATCGGATCGCGCGCGCTGTATCAGCGGCGCATCGCCGACGGACCGAACAGCTATCCCGTCGTGGGTGGCGCCAAGATGTCCGTCACGTTCGGGAACGGCGGCGACGTGGATCGCTTCTTCGTGAACGGATGGCGGAAGATGGTGCCCGGCGAGTCGGTGCCGGTGATCGACTTCTCGGAGGTCGTCGACGGACTGACCGAGAACGGCTGGGCGGCCACCGTCGACCCGATCCGCACGCCGGCCGACGAGATCCAGATCACCGACGTGGAGATCGGCTACTACGAGCCCGGCGCCGACATCGACGTGGACGAGATCAAGCCGGTGTACGTGATTCGCGCCAACCTCCTGGTCGACGGCGAGTCGACCGGGACCCCGGCCGAGTTCTATGCGTGGGTCGAGTATCCGGGGCTGACCGGAGAGATCCTCAGCCCGGCCGACAGCAGCGTGGTCGAGCCCGGCTCGATCGTCTGCTTCGACGCGCGCGGAAACGGTGGTGCGCCGCCCTACACGTACGAGTGGGTCGACGAGACCGGCGCGGTCGTGGGGGTAGGTGAGTCGATCTGCATCCCGGTCGACCTTCCGCCGCTGGGGCACGAGGAGCAGGAGTACGTCCGCACGTTCGAGGTGCGCGTGCGCGACAGCGACGGCAACGAGGCGAACGACGAGGTGCGCGTGTACCTGGCCGATGCGCTGGCCACCGAGAGCGTGTCGAGCCCCGTCGCGTTCACGCTGGGTCAGAACCGACCGAACCCGTTCAACCCGCGCACGACGATCTCGTTCGAGATCCCGACGTCGGCGGGCGATGCGGTCGACGTTCACCTCGCCATCTACGACGCGCGGGGACGCCGCGTGCGGACGCTGGTCGACGGCGCGCGCGTGCCCAACCGTTACACGGTCACCTGGGACGGCATGGATGACTCGGGGCTCGCGGTGTCGAGCGGGATCTACTTCTCGCGGCTCGAGGCGCCCGGGTTCCAGGCCACGCGACAGATGACGCTCATCAGATGACGTGATGGCGGGCCGTCGGCGCCCAGGTCGTCGGACCTTGCGCGGCGACGGCGGCCGGCCCCGAACGGCCCTCATCACGTCCTGCCCCGGGACGCCGATCCGGTCACTGGAGCCGGGTCGGCGTCTCTTCTTCTCCACCGGCGCATCTCAGCCGTCCGGCGGCCGCCGGATCCATCCCGGGCCCTCTTCGAGCCGATGAATCCACCATCTCGATTGGACACCATTCCCGCTCGAACAGGAGATCGAAGATGAAGCTCGCCAGCCTCGGTGCCCTCGCCCTCATGGGTGCGATCGGGTTCTCGACCGGATGCTCGCCCGCCGCCATGAAGCAGCAAACGCTCGTCCCGGAGCTCACGTCACCGCCCGCCGGCGTGCGCTCGGTGCGCACGATGTCCACGACCACGCCCGAGGTCGTGGAGATCTCCAGCCGCGGGGGCTCGATGCAGCTGGGACTGTACGAGCTCGGCGAGCTCGTGCGCCTCGATCTCGTCCTGCACAACGACACGGACAAGCCGCTGCGCCTCCCCGCGTCGTTCTTCACGCTGGCCGATGCGAACGGGGTCGAGATGGTGCGGCTCGACACGCACGACGCGGCCAATCGCACGCTGGTCGACGAGGACACGGGGCCGTACACGCCGAAGGTCCACGCCACCGCGCGCGCGACCGGGTCCGACGACCCGGCGGACGACGCGCACCGCTCGCGCGGGTCGATCGCGCTGGGCATGGCCGGCGACGAGGGCATGTCGGCGATCATGGCCGCCGAGGCGATCTACGCGACCGGGCTCGCGGACGAGACCGAGATCGAGCCCCACGCGACCCTCCACGCGACGGCCTACTGGGAGAACGTGGCGAAGAAGGCGTATCCCCTGGTGCTCGGCATCCCGCAGCTCGGTCATGCGCTTCACTACATGCCCGGCACCGCCTGGCACGCCCGGGCGACGCCGGGCGCCGGGCGCCACGACACCGCCCCGCCGCTGCCGTCCGACCAGCGCACCGGGTCGACGTCGTTCTTCCTGTACGGGTCGTACAACACGTACGCGATGGGCGACGTGAACGATCAGATCGACGCGACGAACGAGACGATCGATCCGCTGGCGCTGGACCGGGTGACCGGCGGGATGGGCTTCGGCGTCGACGTCCTCCAGCGTCGGAGCCGGCACTGGACCTTCGGCCTCGGCGCCGAGCGTCTCCTGGGCAGGACGAACGTCAGCCAGGACGGGAGCGAGCTCGCGTACAACGTCGACGGCTGGGCTTTCCGTGCGCTGACGCAGTACGCGCTGATCGGCGGCCGCGGCATGCGCGTGTCCCTCGAGGGAGGCGCCGGTATGGTCATGACCACCGCCAGCGTGTTCGCGTCGGAGGACGGCGTCGAGGCGGAGATCGATCTGAAGGGCAAGGGTCTCATGGCGGAGGCCGGCCTGCCGATCGAGTTCCCGGTCAGCGATCGGGCGGCGTTCGTGACGCGCGTCGGCTACCGCCACGCGGTCGTGAGCAAGACCGAGGCGCTCGGCGTGGAGCTGGAGACCGCCGACGGCGATCCGTACACGATCGACTACTCGGGGGCCACGATGCACGTGGGGTTCCGGGTGCGCTGATCCGGCAAGACCGCCTGGAGCGCCGCGCACGGTCGGCGCTACCGGGTCGTCCCGGTGCTGGGAGACGGGTCGGGCTCATCCTGGATCGACGAATCGGCCGGATGGACGCCCGTCGGGCACTCGAATGCGGTACGATTCCGGTTCGGGGCCAGCACCGGGAGGTACAGGATGACCCGGAACGTCCGCACCGCATGGCTGCTCGGTTCGTGCCTGGCGCTCCCGGCCGCCTCCGAGCCGGTCACGTGGATGGCGACCGAGACGGTCGACACGGGGGTCGCCGAGCTCTCACACGTCGGCGCACGCGCTCTCGTCTACGTCGAGGATGCGTGGCTCGTGGCCTACGTCGCCTCGGGCGAGGTCGTCGTGCGAGAGCGGGACGACGTCGCCGGGTGGGGTGCGCCTCAGCCGATGACGTCCGGCGCGGGCGTGGTCAGCGCGCCCCAGCTCGCCTACTCCGGTGGGATCGTCCACCTCGTCTGGGAGGACGACCGGAACGGCCACCCCGAGATTTACACCCGGCGCCACGACGGCATCGCGTGGACGGCCGAGGACTGCCTCACCTGTGACGAGGTCCGGTCCGCCGCCGCCGCACTCGCGGGGCGGGATCGCCACGAGACCGGACCCAACGACGACGCATTCGTCGTGTGGGAAGAGGGCTCGATCGGAAGCACCGCGATTCGCGGGCGCCTGTTCACCGGCGGCGCCTGGCAGTCCGACGTGCCGATCTCGCTCAGCCCCGCGTCGGCCGGCGAGCCGGCGATCGCCCGGCGGCGGGGCTCGTTCGCGTTCACGTGGACGGACACGCGAAACGGCGAGCTCGACATCTATCATCGCCACGGGCGAACGAGCCTCTCCTCCGAGACCAACGTGACGGCGTTCATCACCGGCGACGCGATACGAAGCTCGATCCGGTGCGAGAGCGAGATGACCGACTACGAGGAGCCGTTCGACGTCATCACGTATCGCGGGCACATCGGGTCGTTTCCGATCCTGTCCGCGGTGGTCGTCGCCTACGACACCCTGTGGCCGATCGAAGGCATCGGCGGCGGCGCGGACGCCGTCGCCCAGACGTCCTCCTTCGCGAAGCCGACCGCCGACTTCTGCTCGTTCTGGGGCGGTATTCTGAGTCGCGGCGAGTGGCTGACGGCGACGAGCGCGGGTGCCGACGGCGCCCGGACCGCGAGCGTCCTCTGCTTCACGGAGCTGCCGGAGGGCGTCGTCGAGGCATCGGAGACGATGACGTCGACCGGGATAGGCGCCCTGCATCTGGGCGCCTACGAGGGCAAGCCACAGGCGAAGCTGATGGCGCTGTGGGTCGAGGACGTCGGAGGCACGGCCACGCTGAAGGCGCGGCGCGGCTCCGAGATCGGCGGCAGCGCGTCCACCGTCGTCCAGACGTCTCCCTCCCTGCTGATCTCACCGGAGGGAACACTGGCGTCGTCGGCGGTCGTCGAGGACACGTACTCCGGTGAGACGGTGAGCTGCGAGGCGTGCCTGTATTTCGAGAGCGTTGCGGTGTTCGATTCCGGCGAGACGGTCTACTGCGAGGATCCGCCGGGTCCGTTCACGTGGACCGTGCGCGGCGGCGGCTGCGATCCCTCGGGCCGCGCCACCATCTCGAGCACGCAGGACGATCTCGGCTTCCAGTGGATCGGGGTCCGTTCACCCGACGTCGACGGAAACTGCCTGGTGGACCTGGGTGATCGCGCCTACGTGGAGGCGATGCAGGGCACGAGCGACTTCTGCGCCGATCTCGACGGATCGGGTCTCGTGGACGCGACCGATCTGGCCATCGTCGACGGGACCCTGGGTGACGCGTGCGCGAGCGTCGGCGTGGAGAACACCGTGCCCGGGATCGTCCGCCCCCGACTGTCGCTCGCGCCGAACCCGGCTCGGTCCACGGCGATCATTCGTCTCACGGCGGGAGGACCGTCCTCGGCCACGATGACCGTTCTCGATGCGGCCGGCCGCCGTGTGCGGGAGCTCGCCGCGGACGTGAGCGAGGGGCAGGCGACCGTGCCATGGGACCTCACGGACGGACGAGGGGTCCGGGTCGGCGCCGGCACCTACTTCGTCGTCGCGCGAGTCGCGGACACGACGTCGCGGGCGCGGCTCATCGTGATCGATTGAACGACGCCGCCGTCCACCGCGACCGGTGACGTTCGGCGAGCGAACACGCGCAGAAGGCCGGAGATGACACGCCACGTCTCATCTCCTACACTCGACGCCGATCCGACGCCACCGACCCCATCCCCGTGGACGCGACCGCGTTGGCAGAGCCCTCGACATCGATCCGGTCCGAGCTGGACCGGGCGCTAGCGGACCTCCCGATCCTGGTCGTCGACCTTCAGACGACGGGCGCGACCCCCGAGCGCGGCACCATTCTCGACGCCGCCTGGATCGTGACGAACGCCCGTGACCGGCCCGACGAGAGCCGCATCCGGCACACGCTCGTCGCCCAGCCCGACGGTGCGTCGATCCCGCGACCGATCGCACGCCTGACCGGTCTCACGGACTCCGATCTCACCGATGCCGTCTCGCCGGCCGATCTCTGGGCGGCCCTCACCGCGTGCATGCAGGCCGACGGTCGCGAGCGTCCGCTTCCCCTGGCGCACTGCGCGAGCTTCGAGGACCGCTTCCTCCGCGCCCTCCACGTCTCGGCAGCGCCGGCGACTCCGTATCCGTTCGAGTTTCTGTGCACGCTGGAGATCGCGCGGCGGCTCTATCCGGATCTCCCGCGCCGAGGGCTTCGCGCGCTGTCGGGCTACTTCGGGCTCGTTCTGCCCGAGCTGAAGCGGGCCCGCGCACAGGTGCTCGCGACGATGCGCGTGTGGTCGTCACTCGTCGACCGACTCGAGGGCGAGGGCGTTCACACGCTGGGCGATCTTCATCGTCTCGTGACGCGACCGTCGCCGAGGCGGGGCAAGACGTGGGCGGTGCCGCTCGTTCGAGACCGACGGCTCTCGCTCCCCGACGCGCCAGGGGTGTACAGGCTCTTAGGACCCCGAGGCGAGGTGCTCTACGTCGGGAAGGCGCGCTCGCTCAGGACCCGCGTCAACAGCTACTACCGACGGCGCCGGATGGAGGAGAAGCTGCTGGAGCTGATCTCCCAGGTTCGCGAGGTCCGGGTGACCCGGACGAGATCCGCGCTGGAGGCGGCCATCGTCGAGGACGCCGAGATCAAGCACCTCGCGCCGCCGTACAACCGGGCGCTCCGGGATCGAGGGCGAAGCGTGTGGTACTTCACGTGCGACCTGTCCGGCGCGGTTCCCGGCGAGGAGGCCCGCCCCGGCGTGCACCGCGTGGGGCCGTTCCCGTCCCGCGACGTTGTCGACGCCGTCGCGACCATCGGACGTTGCCTCGATCGAGACGAGCCGCGCGTGCCCGACGTCGCGTCCGCCCGGACGGCGCTCGGCCTCTCCCGCGCGCGCGTGACACCCGAGACCCTCGTGGACGGGCTCGCCCGGTTCGCCGTCACCCACGCGCTCCGCCCGGGCGTGTCCGATCCTCGCCACCTCTTCCAGCTCGGGACGCGACTCTGGCGGGAGCGCCGGGACGCGGACGGCGAGGACGTCGCCGCCGACGTCACCGACGTCACCGACGCCACCGACGCCACGGAGACCGCTCGGTCGGATACCGCGGCCGATCCCCTCGACGCCGACGGCGTGGCCCGCCACCTCGAGTGGCTCGTGATCTCGTGCGCGCGCCTGCGCCGCCGTGCGAGAGTTCTCCGGCTCCTCGGTTCGTCGACGCTCCGCTGGACACGGGACCCGCACGCACGAGAGCTTCACGTTCGCGACGGACGGCTCGATGGCCTCGACGTCGGCGACCCGGCAGTCGCGGCTCGCGCACGAGGTGGAGACGACCGCGCGGTGTCGAGCGATGGCACGGACGCCGCGTTCCTGATCCGCGACCGCGTCACGTACGATCGCCTTCGTGTCCTAATGACCGAGATCCGCCGTCTCGCCCGTGACCGGGACGTCACCCTCCGGATTCGAGGAGGCCCCGTCATGGGGTCGCGTGCGATCGCCCGCATGCTGGCCGACGCATGACGCTGCGGGTGCTCCTGCTCGCGGACACGCATCTGGGCTTCGATCACCCTCTGAAGCCCCGCGTGCGACGGCGCCACCGCGGACCCGACTTCGTCGCGAACCTGGACCGGGCGCTGGCGCCGGCGCTGGAGGGTCGCGTGCACCTGGTGCTGCACGGCGGCGACGTCTTCCACACGCCACGGGTGCCGGCCTCGATCGTCACCCATGCGATCGATCGCTTCCGGCGCGTGGCGGAGCGGGTTCCCGTGGTCGTGGTCGCCGGCAATCACGAGCGGTCGGTGATCCCGATGCGCCTGTGCTGGGGCGCCGACGGCCTCCACATCCTCGACGAGCCCTCGACGATCGTGCTGAACGCGGCCGGCCGGCGCGTCGCGATCTCGGGGTTTCCGTTCTCGCGAACCGATCTCCGGCGGACGTTCTCCGATCTGGTCGATGCGACAGGATGGCGGACCGCCGGCGCCGACATCCGCCTGCTCCTGATGCATCACACCGTCGAGGGAGCGACGGTCGGTCCCGCGGACTACACGTTTCGCCGGGGCCGCGACGTCGTACCCGGGCGACGGTTGCCGGCGGGGTTCGACGCCATCCTGTCGGGGCACATCCACCGGGCGCAGGTCCTCGAGCGCGGCCTCGACGGCCGGCCGTTCCCGTGCCCCGTGATCTACCCCGGATCCATCGAGCGCACCTCGTTCGCCGAGCGGGACGAGCCCAAGAGCACGACCCACCTGATCTGGTCCGATCGTGGCGACCTGACGATCGAGCGATGTCCTCTGCCCGCCCGGCCGATGACCACGATCCGGCTCGACGTGACCGGTCGCTCCGAGACCTGGATCGAGGCCGCGCTCCGCTCCGCGCTCGCGGAGCAGCCCGACGACGCGATCATTCGCCTCCAGATCGTCGGTGACCCGGGGCCCTCGATCGCGCCCCTCCGCGCCGCGGCGCTGCGCGGTGTGATCCGCCGGACGCAGACGCTCGAAACGTCGTGGCGATCCCCGGCGATCGCGTCGTACTCTGCCCGCGACACATCCATGCCCTCCGCCGGGGACCGTTCATGACGTCGAGACTCTCACACGCGCTGATCACGACCGCCGTCGGTCTGGTCATCGCGACCGCCGCCGACGCGCAGATCCTGAACACGCTCCGGGGCTGGTCCGACACCGAGCCGGGGTGGAGCGGCAAGCTGGGGGCGTCGTTCAGTGCCAGCGGCGGCAACACGGACGTCGTGTCCCTCGCGGCCTCGGCGCGGGCCCAGTGGCGCGGGGGCCGCCATCGGGTCCGGGGGCTGGTCGGCGGGTCGCGCACCGAGTCCGATGGCCGGAAATCCTCCGAGTCGCTGGTCGGTCACGTCCGACACAACGTCGAGGTCGTGACCGGGATCTCGACTCTCGTGTTCGCGCAGGTCCAGGAGAACCCCTTTCAGCGCCTGAAGAGCCGCGTTCTCCTGGGGGCCGGCGGTCGTGTCGACGTCGCCCGCCGCGAGACGTGGGAGCTCTCGGTGGGGGTCGCCCACATGTTCGAGGCCGAGCGCCTCGACGGCGAGTCCGGCCGCCGCGAGGATCACCGCCTTTCCAGCTTCGCCTCGGCCGAGGGTGAGCTATCGGAAACCGTAACCATTGATGCGACAGCGTTTTACCAGCCGCTGTGGTCGGACTTCGCCGACAGCCGGCTGGTCGCGAGCGGATCGATCTCGGTCGCGCTGGTGGGGTCGCTGTCCCTCGACGTGGCGGGCGCCGTCCAGGTCGACACCCGTCCGCCGGACGGCGTCGGGCGGCGGGACTGGAGCCAGATCACGGGGCTCTCGGTGTCGTTCTGAGCCACCGCGGAGCCGGCGGCCGAGCGCCCAAAAGAAAGACCTATTGACACCCTTCGGAGTTGCCGATAGCCTTTTCCGAGCGGCCCCTGGCGAGCCGTGAAGTTCAGGTAAGAACTGCTCGAGGATCCTAGACCCTTCCGCACGCCTTCCTAGCCTCACTCGTGCCCAGATCAGCCGTCTTCGTAAAGGGATTCGACCTCGGTCGTTTCCCGGGTTTTCTCAGAGAGCACGCCGGTTTTTCGAACGGTGTGCGGCAAAAGGATCCGTTTCAATGACCAAGAAGATCTATGTCGGCAACCTCCCGTTCAGCGCAGCCGAGAGCGACATTCGTGAGCTCTTCGAGGCCCACGGTGCCGTTCACTCGGTCGCCCTGATCGAGGACCGCGACACGGGCCGCCCGCGCGGTTTCGGTTTCGTCGAGATGGATGACGACGGCGCGGCGGCCGCGATCGCGGCCCTCAACGGCACCGAGATGGGTGGCCGTACGCTCAACATCAACGAGGCTCGCCCCCGCGAGGACCGCTCGCGCAATCGCTGGTAAGCTGAACCGACTCGGCGCCGCTCGGGGTTTCCCGGGCGGCGCCGTTTTTTTGTGCCCGCCCGATCACCTCCCGTCGCCCATAGCCGGCTATGGCCACGCGGCTCCCCAGCACATGGCCCTCCTCGTTCGCGACCCCCGGACCACGGGCGCGGACTTGACGTCAATTCAAATATGATATAACGTTCATCCATGATTGGCTCGATGGTTTGATCGTCCTTCGTGGGACGTTCGCCACGGATGGCGACCGCCCGCCGTCGCGCAGGATCCGCACACCCTGGCATTGCGGAGCGGCGCTGGATCCCGACGCGCCTCTGGGCACGGCGCGGAGGGAACATCGCCGGCTGCACCGGTGACGGCGTCGTCGAGGGTGACCCGGGCGCGGGGTTGCTCACATTCGACGACGTCGTCGCCGGTGCTTTATGTGGGCCGGCACGAGTCCGTCGTCAGCTGCCGGTGGCCGGCGCGTCGGGGCCCGTCTCGGTCTCGAGTCGACCAGGAAGCTCACCCACCGACGACGGCGGGCTCCCGCGACTGCGGCGGAACGAGCGAATCCAGCTCGCGCCCGAGCGCGGCCAGGATCTCCATCGCGCGCTCGCGGCCGGGGATGATCCCGTGGGCGACGAGATCGCGGTAGTACTCGAGTCCCTCGCGGAGGTTGGCGCCGTACTCGAGCAGGTTGCGGATGGCGCCGCCCAGTCCGGCCTTGCGCCGATCGATCTCGGTGCGGAGGAAGTCGAGGTACAGCGAGAACTCCCGTACGAACATGTGCGGTCGCATCTCGTTCGACATCACCGAGCCGCGCCCGTAGATGTGCCCGACCATCTCGTCGAGCGAGCACGTCCGGTGAAAGTTCACGATGTTCGGACCACAGCAGACCGCCGGCGTGACGACGTCGCTCTCGTCGGCGCCCGGGGCCACGCCCGCGAGGTCGTGGCAGATGCACGACTTCGACAGCATCAGCTCCTCGGTCAGCGTGGGATCGGCCGACGCATCCACCTCGCTCTCCAGCTCCTTCAGCTTCCGGCGCTGATAGCCTCGCGAGGCGGTGCAGATCGGCGTCTCGGTGAACTCGGTGTTGAACTGCAGGAACCCCTTCGGGCAAGAGCTCCCGGGGGCGCCCCGCCGGATGCGTGCGCGACGGGCCTCCTCGCTCGCCGACGAGCGTAGGTTCCAGAAGGGAATCCCCAGCGGGGACGCGTCGCTGAGGAACACGTCGTCGTCGTCGGCCTCGCAGAGCTTCGCCACGTGCTCGTCGTCCACGTTCACGACGTCGGGAACGAGGAGAAACGGCGTGCCCCACCCGGTACCGTCCAGCCCGTAGTGGGTCATCATCAGCTGCTGCTCCTCGTGGGTGCCGATCCCCCCCTGCGCGGTCACGCGCTGCTCGGGCATCCCGGCCGACGGCCGACGTCCCGCCCGCCGGAGTGCCTCGACGTAGAGCTCGTACAGCTGAATGGCCATCGTCTCACGCGTGCGCCGGAACTCGTCGAGAATGGGTCCCATCAGGTGACCCTGGGTAGCGAAGGCATGACCGCCGCAGTTCAGACCCGACTCGATGCGAAACTCGGTGACCCACAGCCCCATCTTGGCCAGGAACCGCCCCTGGATCATCGCGGAGCGGAGATCGCTCACCTTGAGGATGATGTGCTTGGTCAGCTCGCCGCGCCCATCGGGGAAGAAGTCGTCGAACTTCGAGATGTACGAGTACAGCCGTCGGTTCATGCCCGCCGACAGGACGACCGAGCCGCGGATCCGGCTGCGCGCGAAGCCACGAAGCGCGGAGAGCGCGTCCGAGTTCTCCGGCGTTTGCGGGACGCCCTTCTTGACGGGGTCGCGATCGAGCTTCGTCATGATGTTGACGTCGATGCGTCCAGGCACGACCGCCGCGCGGAGCTCGCGCTCCAGTCGGGCGCGGGCATCGGGATCGCGCATGGACGTCATGCGTTCGTACATCCGCCGGAGCGGGGACTCGGGAAGCAGCTCGAAGTACCGGGTGATCTCGCTTCCCGGCTCGAAGCGCGCACGCTTCAGCCGTCGCACCTGCCTGGCCACGAGCCGATCGAGCAGGTCGAGATACGACGTGATGCGCCGGGCGCGGCTGTCGTGCTCGTCGGCGGCGATCTCCTCGTAATGATGTCCCGCCAGTCGACTGTGCAGCCGACGCATGCGCTCGATGAGCACGTCGTCGACCAGCGACACCACCGACGAGATCCCGAAGCGCGCCACCTTCAGTGGTGTGTCGATCGTGAACCCGGTTCCCATGACGGGAATGTGAAACGTGTGAACGGGGGGTCGATCGCGACCGGGACTGGTGGACATGAGGGATCGACCTCTTCGTGTCGGGGGTCGGGGCGCCTTCGGACTCGAACGAGACCGATCGTGCCGGGTGAGAGTAACGCACCGCCGGACAATCGCGTAGGACTGCGTTGCCGGCGCCGCGGTCCGGCCCCGTGTCGCCACTCCCCCGGATGCCTCTCGATGTACCCGTTCGTACTTCAGCCAGCCGGCCGGAGGTCCCGGCAGCGGCGGTCTATGTCATAAGTCATTCAATATCAACAAGTTGAGCAACACGGCAGTCGGGCCGGGCGCGCGTGCTCCAGAATCGGCACGCCCGGCCCCACACCCGAAACCGGTTTCTGTGAAGCTCGATGCTGTAGTATGAGCGTCACGAAGGGGGACGAACGTGCGAGCTGTCCGCCATGCCGAGACCAGACGCGACGCGAGCGTCCGCCCTCGCGTCCCGGGCTGGCTGAGCCTCGTGGCCGTCGTCGCCTGCGGGGCCGCGACCGGCTGCACGGCGGTGGGCTACGGGCTCGGGTCGGCCGCCGACGGACTGCGCTACGCGCCGGTCCCGATGGACACCCCCGTCGCAGACGACGAGAGCGTCAAAGTCGTCACGAGCGACGGGCGAACGTACGTCGGTTCCTACGACCCGATCCGCGACGGCGAGGGCCGCCCGGTCGCGCTCGTGTTCGAGCGCCGGGGTGAGGCGACCTCGCCCTGGACGTCCGCGTCGGTGCGGGACACGATCGACGTCGCCTCGATCGAGCGCCTCGAGACCCGGTCCTCGGACTCCCACGAGTGGCGGACGGTGGGTCTCGCGGTGGGTCTTGTCGTGGACGTCTCGACGTTCGTCGCCGTGATGACCGTGGCGAGGTCACTCGACAACATGTTCTCGCGCTGACCCGGACGCGATCGCCCCTCGCCCCCGCGCGCCGCATCCAGGGCGCCGCATCCCACCAGGCGCCGATCCGGCCCGATCAGAACGGGACGTCGACCGCGCGGCAGAGGAACCGCATGAAGGGCGTGGCATCGGCGCAGCGCCGGGCGATCTCGTCGGGGAGCGTCCGGCTCGCCACGAGGCGCGGCGTCAGCGCGGTGACCGCGATGAAGTCCTTGCGCATCAGATCGTCCACGAACGGGTGCCCGGGATCGAAGCCTCGCGGCGGCCGCTTCAGCCGGCCCCCTTCGAGCCGGAACGCCTCGGCGAAGGGTGCGGCATCCCTCGCCTTTCGCCAGTCCGCGGGGCGCCCGGCGATGCGCTCCCGGATCCCGCGGAGGGCGTCGGGCTCCGGATGCCACATCCCAACGCCCAGGAACAGCGAGCCCGGCTCGACGTGGACGTAGTAGCCGGGCGCGTGGACGTCTTTTCCCGCCGCATGCCGGAACTGGATGCCCACGTTGGTCTTGTAGGGCGCCTTGTTCTTCGAGAATCGCGTGTCGCGGTAGACGCGCATGATCGACCCGCCGCTCTTCTTGGGCACGGCCTCGAAGTGCCGGCTGATCCTCCGGAGCCGGGGACCCATCTCCGACACGAACGCCAGCGCCGGCTCCATCACGTCGCGCTCGTAGCGCGCCTTGTTCGCGGTGAACCACTCACGGTCGTTGTTCGACGAGAGCTCGGTCAGGAACGACATCGTCTTCCGCCCGAAGCCCGAAAAGTCCGCCATGCGTCGCACTCCTCTTCCGGTTCTGTCGACCTCCACGACGATCAGGGTATACTGACGGGCCGCTCCACACACGATCAACCGGTTCGGCCGGCTGCGCCGGGTCCGACGCACACGTCCGAGAAAGGGTCGCTCGCCGTGCACCGATCACAGCACATCAAGGACATCATGATTCGTGACGTCGTCACTCTGAGCCCGCAGGATCCGGTCACCGAGGCGATCGCGCTCATGGCCGAGGAGCGCGTATCCGCGATCCCCGTCGTGGACGCCAAGCGGCGATGCGTGGGAGTCCTGTCGGTCACCGATCTCGTTCGCCTGGCGGGGGCGACGCTCCCGGGAGCGCCCGATCCCGACGAGCTTCTCGGAGCCGGAGCGGCGCACGATCACGGCCAGCTCGTCCGAGACGTCATGGAGACCCGTGTGCTGAGCGTGAAGCCCGAGGAGCCGGTGCTCGATGCGGCGCGCGAGATGGTCAGAAGTCGTGTGCACCGACTCGTCGTGATCGACGGCGACGATCGCGTTCAGGGGATCGTGTCCACGATGGATCTTCTCGAGGCGCTCACGGCCGAATAGCCTGCCGTCCGGCGAGCACACGCGCCGCCGGAGGGACGCGACCGTCCCACGCGCCATATGAACTCCGAGATGTGTTCACGAGCCTCGCGTGCAATGCGCGCTCACGATGCGCGAACGACTCGCACCTTGACACGTCCTCCGCACGCGCGAGACCATTGAGTCATTCGGAGAGTCTCGACCGCCATCGTTCGGTAGATGATGCCATACGACGACGCCATTGCACGGACCCCATTCGTCCCGCCGTCGCGACAGCCCGCGTTGCGACGTCACCGGTCGCGAGGCGGCTGTCCCGTGCCGAGACGCGTCGCGCGCGGATCCGGCACTCTCAGGTCCTTTCACCCCCATACGACGGAGGCCGCACCCCGTCCGAGCCACGATTCACGAGAACCCGCCCGCACACCCACGCGTGGCGCCATGCCACTCTCCCAAAGGTGGAGCCATGGAGAATGCAGAACACGCGGTCCTGACGAGACCGCCGGGATCGACGTCTTCGCCACCTGCTCACTCCGACTCCTCACGTTGCGACCGCTCTCCCTCCCCGACGACCCGACACCTCTCGACGATACGCCAGCTCACAGCGATGCCGCATCGTCTCGCCGGACCGGCGCTCCTCGCGCTGTGCCTGGTGGCGACGCCGGCCGCGGCGGAGTCCCCGTACGGGCTCTTCAAGGACGGCCGGAAGGTCCTGGACATCTCCGACTTCGCGACCACCCGCGATGCCGCGCGAACGCTCGAGCAGGCGTTGCCGACGTTCACGCGGGGTCTCGAGCTCTATCGCGACGTGCTCGGGCGTGATCACGTTCCGTCCGGAGAGGCCACACGCTACGGAGCGCTGGCCGTCGCGGCCCGTGACCTGGTGGCGACACTCGAGAGGCCCGGATCGCTGAGCGAGCCCGGCGCCGCGGATCGCGTGGCGAGGCTGGCCGAGCTGGCCGCGCCGGTGCGTGAGGCGAACGACGCCTACCTGAACCGGCTCGCCGCGATCGGACGGAACATCGCCGACGCGGGGTTCCCGACCGAGAAGCAAGCTCGCCACGCGGCGCTGGTTCGCGCGCACGGCGAGGCGGCGGCCTCGCTGATCGATCGCCTGGACTCGCTGTCCCGCGCGCATGCCACCGGCTCGCCGGTGGCGGCCCCGATCGCGCGTCTGGCGGACTGGTTCGCCGAGAACCCCCTGGAGCCCGAACGGGCGGAGACGTCCGACGTGCCCCGGGGTCCGACGTTGATGGAGATCGTTCCCGCGCCGGTCGTGCCGCTGGATCCCAACCGCCGCGTGACGAGCGCGTATCCGATCGCGCCGGGCACCGAACGGGGCACGCCGTCGGACCTGGACGAGACCATCGACGTCCAGTTCACCCCGGACATCGATGCGCTGGCCGCGTCGCTGGGCAGCTCGCCGGCGCGGATGTACGAGTACGTCCGCAACAACGTCGAGTTCGAGGCCTACCTCGGATCGCGGAAGGGTGCCCAGCAGACGCTGGATCACGGGCGGGGTAACGACGTGGACATCGCCTCGCTCCTGATCGCGCTGTATCGCACGTCGGGCATCCCGGCGCGCTACGCCGAGGGACGCGTTCGCGTCCCGATCGATCGCTACACGAACTGGCTGGGCGTCGACGACAAGACCCAGGCGGGAAGCCTGCTGGCCACCGCCGGACTGCAAGCGACACTCGAGATCTTCGGATCGGACACCGTGTCGGTGTCGCTGCAGCGCGTCTGGGTCGAGGCCTACGTGCCGTTCGACAACTACCGAGGGGCACCGAGCGACACGGCCGGCGCCCGGTGGATCCCGCTGGACCCCGCGTTCAAGCAATACGACGTGACGCCGGGGATCAACTTCGCCGCCGAGCAGGGCGTCGACGGCGACACGTTCGTGGACGACTACATCTCGACGTTCCGGGTCGAGCCGCCGATCGAGAAGCTCGAGGCCGATCTCCTCGCGGCGCTGCCCGGCGCACATCCGGGTCTCGGCATCGACGACATCGTGGACCGGCGATCGGTTCGCGCCGAAGAAGACGGCATCCTGCCGGGGACGTTGCCCTACGAGCTGGTCACCAAGGACGGTGTCTTCTCCGAGGTCGTGACCGACGATCGGTACCACGTTCGTTTTCATCTGCACGACGGCGGCGGCATGGATCTCGACTACACCACGTCGACGCCCGAGCTGGCCGGCAAGCAGGTGACGATCTCGTACATCGGTGCCACAACGGCCGACCAGGACGTCATCGATGCGGCCGGGAGCTTCTTCAACATCGCGACACCCTACCTCGTGGACGTGGTGCCGCAGCTGAAGATCGACGGCTGCGTGGTGGCCACCGCCAGCGGCTTCGTGACGATGGGCTACTCGCACGGCTCGGACATGCACTTCACGCCGCCGGTCGGCGCGTCGAACCAGGTTCCCGCGGTCTTCAACACGATCGCGGCCGGCAACTCGCAGGGCATCGGCATCGACACGCAGGACGCGCTGCCCGCGCTCTTCGACGTCCCGTCCACGACGTGTGACGAGGACTACCTGACCCAGGAGCTGCATCAGACGGCGTTGACGTACCTGAACAACGTGGATCGGGCCGAGGATCGACTGGCCGAGCTGCTTCACGTGGTGCACATCAACGACGTCTCCGAGGCCATCGTCGAGAGCTCGGTGCGCATCCTGTTCTCCAGCGGTCTCCCGATCACGTTCGACTGGACCGGGATGATCGTCGACGCGGACCGGAAGATCGTCGGCTCGTTCGCCGTGGACGGACAGGCCACGCCGTACGACTTCCTGCGCATCGGAGGCGCCGACGGGTCGGTGCAGGAGAATCGCGTCTTCGAGACGCGCTACGACGAGGAGGCGATCTCGGCCATCAAGATCCTCGGTCTGGCCGCGGACTCGCTGATCACGATCTGCGACATCACGACCTCGATCGGCGTGGACTGCCCCGACATCGATCAGTCGGCGTCGGTGATCGCGGCCATCAACGCCGCGCTCGGCATCGGCCATCGCGTGATCATTCCCGAGCGCGACTTCACGTACTACAACTGGTCGGGCACGGGATACATCGATCTCGATCCCACGTCGGGAGCGGCGGGATACATCATCGCCGGCGGCCAGAGCGGCGGCGCCACGGTGCAGGACTGGTCCGCGGAGCTGGCGGGCATGCTGGCGTCGGGAACGATCTGCATCGAGCCCTCGGGCACGATCACGGTGGCCCCGGCCGCCGACGTCGGCGACGACAAGTATTGCCGTGACAACGACGCCAACTGGGAGTTCACCGTCCCCACGATCCAGGGTTGGGGCGTGGACGAGGACGACAACTGCAAGGCCACGAACACGCTCACCAACGAGACGTTCACGGTCACGAACTACACGATCAAGGAGCTGGCCGACAGCGACACGTTCGGGCCGGGCACGTACACGTTCCGCATCGGATCGCCGATCGACCCCTACGGCTGCGGCTGCACCATCATCGAGAAGGAAGTGACGATCTACGCCGCGGTCGTGAAGACGCTGAACCCGAGCGGCGAGTTCGAGCTCGGATCCGACCTCGCGATCGACTACGAGGTCGTCCCGTCGGACTTCAGCTTCGACAGCGCCAAGCTCCAGGTGAAGAACGCCAACGACGACCTGGTCTACGAGATGACCGGCCTCGACGGCAGCGGGGGAGCCCACTCCACGATGTGGGAGAAGGGCAAGTGGAACCAGGGTTCCACGCCGTACCCGTACGCGAACCCCAAGAACGGGGAGTACGAGATCATCGTGGTCGGAACCGTGGGCGGGATGGACTGCGAGTCGGAGCCGGAGACGGTCGAGACGAAGCTCGTGCTGGAGGCCGACATCACGGATCCCGAGCCGGGGGCGATGATCGATCGCGCCGGGCTCGAGGACATGATCGACGCGCTCAAGATCGTGCTGAGTCTGGGTGGCTCGGAGACGATCTTCCAGGGCACGAGCCAGATCACCGAGACGCCCACCGACGACTACGAGACCAAGATCAAGGTCGAGGACCCCGGGCTCAACAGCCTCGACGACGGAGACTACGAGGTCATCTTCCGAGATCTCCGCGACGAGCTCGGCAACTTCGGCGACGAGGATCCCGGCACCGCCGGCATCCAGGAGATCAAATTCGATCTGAGGTTGAAATGATGACGCGACGACGAGTACCGACGCGCGCCTCCGAGCGCGCATCCACGGGAAGACGCGCGCACTGGCTGACGGCGGCGCTCACCGTCGTCGCGGCCGTCACGATCGGTGCGGTGACGCCGGGCGCGGGGCGCGCGGAGACCGAGGTCCGCTACACGAACATGATCACCGCGTACGAGGAGGGAGACCTCGTCCGAGCGCGTGAGCTGGCCGGAGAGTGGCTCGCCACATTCACCGGCGAGTACGCCGAATCGGAGCAGGACGCTGATCGCGAGGGCGCGCTCGTCCGGCTCATGAGCACGGTGCGCTCGATCCACGAGGCGGAGCTCGCGCTGGATCCGGCCGAGCGGCTCGCGATCGACGCGGACGTCATGACGGCGACGCGGGCGGCGATGACACTGACGCAGTCGGCGCTCGCGACCCTCGACGACGAGAAGACGTCCCAGAAGGCGTGGCTCCAGCGCGAGCTCGGCTGGACGGCGGTTTCGGTGATCCGGGCGCAAAACGGCCTGGCGCCCCGGGCGGCGCTCGACGAGATCGCGGGCTCGTTCGCCGACGAGATGCAGCTCGTCGGCTTCGACGGGGTGGACGCCGCGCTGGCGCCGCCGCCGGCGGTCGACGAGGGGCGGATCCTGGAGCTGGATGGTCCGGAGCGGGCCGCACTGCGCGCCGTCCTCGAGGACTACGTGCGCGGCCTCTACATGGGACGAGCCGAGCTCGTGACCGCGACGACGTCGGCCGGATCCCCCGAAGTGGTGCGGCTGATCACCACCGTCCAGGCGGAGCAGCGGGCCAGGGGCATTCGCTCCGTCCAGTCGGTGGACCTCGCTCCGCCGGACGTGTCCCCGCTCCTCTTGCGCCGCACGGCGACCGATCGCTCGATCTACGTCGTGGGGCTACGGGACGTCGCCGTGCGCGTCGAGCGCACCGACGGCGGTACCGAGAGCCTCGAGTGGGTCGACATGGTCCGCGTTCGGCGCGACGAGGCCGGCCGGTGGCAGGTCGTGCTCCCGGACGTGGACGCGATCGGATCGCCGGACGACACGGGCGCCTCCGGAGGGCTCCACCGTCGGCTGGCGTACACGGTAACCGGCCAGGTGCGAACCCCGCTCACGGGGGGCTCGGCCACCGCGAACGATCAGCCCGTCCAGTACATCCGCGTGATCGTCATGGACGAGGAGGCGGGAGCCGACGAGGAACTCGCGCGCGGCTACACGACGTCGGCGGGATCGTTCTCGATCGCGGCCGAGGACACCTCCGAGGCGGCGGATCTCTACGTCGACATCGAGTACGTCGGTGACGCCGTGGACGGCCAGGAGGTCGAGGTGCGCGCCAGCGACGGAAACGCCGACCCGGACAAGGACACGATGGTCAACGGATCGGTCCTGACCGATCAGCCGGCGGGGACGGTCGCGCTCGACACCCTGCGCACGAGCACGCATCGCTCGACGGTCGTCTCGCACGGGACCCGCGCGTTCAAGTACCTCGACGGGCAGTACTCCGGGTACACGCTGGGGGAGAACCCGCGCTACGAGGCCACGTCGGGCACGGGCGGCAGCTACGTCACGTCGGACGGCGGCTACCTGCGCATCAGCCGGGACGACTGGCGCGACCCGGGATCGGGGAACGCCCAGTACTCGGACATCCATCACGAGACCTGGCACTGGCTCTCGTACCGCACGTACGGCAGCCGGTGGCCGGACTACGGCTGCTCGTGCAACCCCCACTACGCGAACAAGGAATGCTGTGAAGGCTTCGCGATGCAGGAGGGGAGCGCGCAGTACTTCGGCAACATCTCGGCGATCGCGATGTTCGGCGGAGACGGCAAGACGAACCTCCCGGGCGTCGACACGTGGCGCGGCGAGGACGACACCGGCGACGACAACAGCGGCGAGATCGTCGAGGGCACGTTCACCCGGGGGCTGCGCAACCACGGCGAGCACCCCGGTGTGCTGGAGGCCTTCTGCTCGAAAGCACCCGACAACTGGGAGGAGCTCTACCAGGCGTACGGCGACGTGAAGGGCAAGACCTCGTCGGACATGAGCGATCTCCTGGACGAGATGGCGCTCAACGGCATCGTCTACACGCGGGGCAAGATCAACAAGTTTCTCCCCGAGGACGATCCCCCGGACATGGGACCGCCGGCGGACGGCAACGTGAAGGAGATCCGGGACGTCGTCTTCGTTCGCGGCGAGATCGAGCCCGAGATCGAAGCGCTCGCGAAGGCCGATCTCAACATCGCTCCGAACGCGAACGTCGTGGATCCCGACCAGAAGGACATCGGGTACAAGACGGCGGCCAGCGGGACCGGTGAGGACAACCCGCTTCCATCTCTCACGTTCGTGGGTGCGGTCGGATGGGCGTCGATGCTGATGTGGGACACGACCACGGCCGCCGACGGCGAGTACGACGTCGTCGTCAAGACGCGCATGAAGGACTACCAGTGGGAGGACACGCTTGAGCCGGACTTCACCGGTGACGCGACGGCCACGGTGAACACGAACGAGAAGTGGCTCAAGACCCTCCAGACGTGGTTCAACCAGGACGACACGCCCACCGACGACAAAGAGGGCAAGGTGATCATCGACAACGCCGGCCCCGAGGTCGAGAACTTCAAACCAGAGCCGTGAGAACGGCCGAGCGGAGACGAACGAAACCATGACGACTCGACGACACACGACGCGAGGACGCTGGTTGACGTCGGTACTTGCCGGCCTCTCGACCGGTGTCCTGATCGGCGCCGGCTTCGCGCCCGGCGCGCTGGCCACGAGCCTCGAGGACGGCGTCGCCTGGCTGGAAGCCAATCAGGACGCCTCGGGCCTCTGGAACGCAACCGGTGAAACACCGTTCCGCGACACGGCGTTCGTGACCGAGATTCTCGCGCGCTTCGGCACGCTGCCCGCCGTCCTGGCCGCCGGCGAGGCCGTGCTCGACGGCACGGAGGTCCAGTCGGTGGACTTCCGGGCCCGTCGTGTGCTGGCGCTCGCCTCGGGGAGCCTCCTCGACGCGGACGAGGTCACCGCGCTGGCCGCCGACCAGAACGAGGACGGCGGCTGGGGCTACGCGCCCGGCTACGCCAGCAACGCGCTCGACACGGGGCTCGCGCTCCGCGCCCTGAAGACCGCGGGCTACACGGGCGCCGCTCTGTACATCGCGGGCGCCGGCTTCCTCACCGGGACCCAGAACGGCGACGGTGGCTGGGGACTCGTCGACGCCGATGCCAGCGACGTCTTCGTGACGTCGCACGCCGTGATCGCGCTGGCCGCGGTCGCCTCCGAGGTCTCGGTGGGCACCGAGATCACCGCGGGCGTGGACTGGCTCCAGACGCAGGACAACGGCGACGGTGGCTTCGGGCCCGCCGGCGTGAGCACGCCGTACCACACGGGACTGGCCATGGCGGCGGTGTTCCGCGACGAGCCGGCGGCCACCGAGCTCTCGGCGGGCAAGACGTACCTCGAGTCCATTCAGAACCCCAGCGGGAGCTGGACGGACGATGCCTACCACACGGCGGCGGCCATCTTCGGCCTCAGTCAGGTGGGACCGGACCTCGAGATCACCTCGCCCGACATCGCACTCTCGGATCCGACCCCCATCGACGGCGATCTCGTGACCGTCACCGTCACCGTGCACAACGCCGGTGTCGTGGACGCCGCCGACGTCACGGTGCAGCTCTTCGACGGCGATCCGTCGTCCGGCGGAACGCAGATCGGAACCGACGTGGTGGTGCCCCTGCTGGCCGCGGGCACGAGCACCGGCGTGGACTTCGACTGGGATACCACCGACCTCGGGGGGGACCACTTCCTCTACGCGCGGGTCGATCCCGCCGACGCGGTGTTCGAGCCGGACGAGCTCAACAACGAGGCCAACACGTTCGTGCACGTGTTCCTGCCCCCGAACCTCACGTTCGACCCCGACGGGATCACGTTCGACCCGGAGGCGCCGGAGGTGGGCGAGACCGTCATCGTCTCGATCACCGTGCGCAACGACGGCGAGACCGAGGCGGTCGACGCCTCGCTCCAGCTGTATCGGCTCCCGCTGGAGCAGGACGGCGACCTGGTCGCCCTGCTCGGCTCGCCTTACATCATCCCGTCGATCATTCCGGGGTCGCAGTTCACGCTGAACGTGAACATGGGCACCTACTTCAACCAGGAGCGCGACTACGATCTGATGGCGTGCGCCGACGAGGAGGACGCGATCCGCGAGGTCTCCGAGTTCGACAACTGCCACCAGGCCACGCTGTGGGTCGGTCCTCAGCCGTTCCCGGTGTCGATGGCGACCGGGCTCAACTTCCTGAGCCTGCCCGCCACCCCGGACGAGCCTCTTTTCGCCAACGAGGCCATCGCCGGCCTCCCGGGCGGTGACGAGGTGTCCGGCTGGAGCCGAGCGGATCAGCGCTGGCTGAGCGCGGTGCACGCCGGCGGTGGGGTCTACGTGGGCGAGGACTTCCCGATCCCGCTGCGCGACGGGTTCTTCGCACGCACGACGAGCCCGGGCACGTATCCGTTCGTCGGGCGCGCCCTCGGGTCGCACGACTGCACGTCGCTCGAGGTCGGGTTGAATGCGGTCTCGGTGCCGAATGCGGACGCGTGCTACACCGCATACACGCTGATCGACGCCGTGACCGGAGCCGACGCGGCCTATCGGTGGGACGCCACGCTCCAGATGTGGGAGACCACGATCAAGACCGCGCCCGACACGTTCGTCGGACCGGACTTCGCGATCACCCCGGGGCACGCGTACTTCGTGCGAACGATCACCGCGGCCGACTTCTGCAGCGAGACGTGCACCGGTCCGATGCTGCCGGATCTCCGGGTGACGCCGAGCGACATCTTCTTCGACACGAACCCGGTGGGTGTGGGACAGCCCGTCGGCATCTACGTCAACATCGACAACATCGGCGAGGTGGACGTCACCACGCCGCGACTGGACATCTGGGCCGGCGACCCGGACGGGGGCGGCTCCCAGCTCCTGTCCGCGCCGCTCCCGGTGGATGCGCCGGCCGGCGGCTCGACGGGCTTCTGGGGCGGGACGTTCTCGTTCGGATCGCCCGGCACCATCGACATCTACGGCATCGCGGACTTTCTGGACGAGGTCCTGGAGTCGGACGAGACCAACAACCAGGCGTCGAGCCCGCTCATCGTGACCACGGCCAGCCGCCCCGAGGGTCCGGAGTCGTCCTCTGCCATCGCGAAGGCGGGCCCGGGCGCACGCCCGAGCTCGTCCGAGCCGGTGCTCACCGATCCCGTCCATACCGTGGTCGCTCCCGACGGCACGGACGTCACGTCTCGGGTGACATCCGATGCTCCGGCGAGCATCCAGGACGTCCTGGTGACGAACGTGACGAGCTCGTCGGCCACGATCACTTGGATCACCGACCGCGCCACGGTGGGATGCGTCCGGGCAGGCCGTTCGTCGCCGGCGCAGACGTTCTGCGAGCGAACCATCGCGGGTACGACGCACGCCGTCGTGGTGGAGGGACTTCGAGCCGACACCGAGCACGTCTTTGCGATCGTCGACGGTGACGCCGGGGTCGAGACCTCGGTCGACTTCGTGTTCCGGACCACACCGGTCGGTGCGGGCACGCCCGTGGCCCTCCACGGACGCCTGGTCGAGAGGGGCGCGGAAGACGGGTCGGACGGGGACGTGTCCGCCGGCGACGTCGGCGTCGCGCACGCGATCGTGAGCGCGGCGCTGCTGCGCGACGGCGGTGGCTCCATTCCGCTGTCGACCCGGACCGCCTCCGACGGCTCGTGGTCGATGAACCTCGGGAACCTCAAGGACCCGGCCACCGGCGCGCCGCTCGGCGCACGAGTCGGTGATGCGGTGATCCTCAGGGCCCAGGCCGGACCGGAGCGGGTCGGTACCCAGCGGGTGATGATCGGTTCGCTCGACGTGATCGACGCCGGAACGCTGCGACTCGGTGCCGAGGACGTGCCGGAGACGACGCCCCCGGCGGCGTACTTCCTGGCCGCGAACCGGCCCAACCCCTTCACGTCGCAGACCACGTTCACGTTCGGGCTGCCCGAGTCCGAGCTCGTGACGCTCGAGGTGTTCGACGTCCTGGGCCGCCGCATCGTGGAGCTCCAGCACGGCGAGCTTCCGGCGGCCACGCACGCGATCACCTGGGACGGCCGCGACCGATCGGGGCGGATCGTCCCCGCGGGGGCGTATTTCTATCGGCTGCGGGCCGGGTCCTTCACGCAGGTGCGAAAGCTCCTGATCGTGCGGTGAGCGAATGGAGGGATCAACCATGACACGGATCGAGATCGGCGCCACGCGGGGCGCGCTGCTCGCGGTCGTCGCGTCGGTGGTTCCGGCGCTCGTCGCGTCGGCGCAGACGATCGAGGACGTCGCCGCGTCGAATCTCTCTAGCACGGCGGCCGCCGTGACCTGGACGACCGACGTTCCGACCGACGGCACCGTCAACTACGGCACCACCACGTCCCTGGGAGGCTCGTCGTCGGATCCCCGGCCCGACGACGACGTACATGCGGTCTCCCTGTCCGGGCTGGCCGAGGACACGCTGTACTACTACGAGGTCGTGTCGAACGGCGTGACCGACGACAACGGCGGTGCGTTCTACACGTTCCGGACCAGCGTGGTCGGGAGCGGCGTTCCCTACGTCGTCTACGGCGCGACGACGATGATGGACGGCACCACGCCGGCCGTGGACGTCATCGTGATGGTGACCGTGACCGGCGTGAGCGGGACGTCCTCGGCGCTGACGACCCTGTCCGACGCCGGAGGCAACTGGGCGCTGAACCTGGGAAACCTCAAAGAGACCTCGGACGGTCAGGCGTATGCCTACGCGGCCGGAGACGCGCTGGACGTCGTGGCCAGCGGAGCGGCCGACGGAGACGCCATCGCGGCGGAGACGATCAGCGGCTCGAGTCCGCAGCTGGTACCCCCGCTCGTTCTGGGGGGCGCCCTGGCCACACCGGACGCCGGGGGGCGTCCGAGCGTGGCTCTGACCGGCGCACCGAACCCGTTTCGCGCGTCGGTCACGCTGAGCGTCTCGAGCCGCGACCCCCTGGCGGAAGCCGAGCTCGAGGTTCTCGACGTCCGGGGGCGGCGCGTCCGCGTCCAGCGCCTCGGCTCGGTGGCGGTCGGGATCAACCACTTCGTGTGGGACGGTCGGGACGGCTCGGGAGTCGACGTTCCCGCCGGTGCGTACTTCTACCGGATCGTCCACCGCGACGGACGCACGCCAGCGGCTCGCATCACGCTGACGCGGTAGCCGGTACAGACCCGACGCAGGCGGGCGCCCGGACCGGGGGCGCTCGCCGGTCCGGCCGGGGCTCGGATCCCCGTGGCTCTCCGCCGCCATTCCCGCGTGGCAAGACGGCCCGAATCACCGGACTCCCGCCCCCCGCGGCCGTCCCGTCATCGAGGAAAACGATGGCCGACGCCTCTAATTCCCGCTGCCGAACGGGACGATAACTAGCGTCATGAGCTCCCACCTCTCACGGCATGCATCCGGCCGTCGGACGAGCCGACTCCGGCCGGCGCGGCTTCTCGGGCTCGGTGCGTTGCTCGCGCTCCTTGCGCTGAGCGCCGGCCCGACGCCAGCCGTCGTGGCCGGGTCCGGCGAGCCGACGTCGGCGGAGCGTCGAACCGACTACATCCTGAACTGTCTCCGGTTCGTCCACTGGCCCGTCGAGCCCGACCACGCGATCGACGTCGTCGTGCTCGACGACGTCGATCTCTCGGTGGCGCTTCGAAGAGCCGCGGAGACCCGGCAGGTGCGCGGCCACGACGTGACGGTGAGCACCGACCCGCGACTCGTCGAGCGTGGGCTCGCAGACGTGGTGTTCGCGGCGGATCGATGCCCGCGAGCCGACGAGATCATCCGCGCCGCCACGTCGGGGACGCGCGCCGTCCTGACCATCGGAGACGGCGATGCCTTCACGAAGGCCGGCGGCATGCTCGCCCTCGTCCAGCGAGACGACGGCCTCGCCGTTCGTGTGAACATGACGGCCGTCATGCAGTCGGAGATCGAGATCTGCTCGCGGCTCCTCGTGGTCGCCGAGCTCGTGGAGAGCGAATGAAGTTCCTCGCCACGCGCATGGCGGCGATCCCGTTCCGCCGAAAGATCCATGTTCTCGTCACCGCGACGAGCTGCGGCGCCCTCGCGCTGGCCTGCGCCAGCATGGCGATCCGCGACTTCATCAGCTACAAGACGGCGCTCGTGAACGAGCTGGACAGCATCACGGCGATCGTCAGCCTCAACAGCACCGCCCCGGTGCTGTTCGACGATGCGCAGTCGGGAACCGAGGTACTGGACGCCTTGTCCGCCCATCCGTCGGTCATCTACGCGCGGCTCGTCCGCAGCGGGATGCGTCCCCTGGCCGAGTTCCGGCGTCACGACGCCGACACCTTCATCCCGCCGGCGCCCGGGAGACCGGGTCACGAGTTCACACCAAACCTGCTGATCATGCGTCGCGCGGTCATCTTCGACGGCGAGCAGATCGGATCTCTCATCCTGGTCTCGGACGTCTCGCCGCTCTACTACCGGATGCGCGGCGCCGTGCTCACGGCGCTCGTGGTGCTGGTCAGCGCGGTGGGGCTCTCGTTCATCCTCTCCACGCGCGCGCACTACATGGTCACCCGTCCGCTGATCGCGCTCGCGGACGCGGCCCGCCGGGTGTCGGCCAGTCAGGACTACGACGTGCGCGTGGAGCGAGCGGCCGACGACGAGATCGGCGCGCTGACCGACGCCTTCAACGACATGCTCGCGCGGATCAAGTCCACGAACGACGAGCTGACCCGTGCGCACGAGGAGCTCGAGCAGCGCGTCGCCGAGCGCACCAAGCAGCTCCGGGTGGCCAAGGAGTCGGCTCTCGAGAGCTCTCGCCTGAAGTCGGAGTTCCTGGCCAACATGAGTCACGAGATTCGCACGCCGATGAACGGTGTGCTCGGCATGGCCAAGCTCGCGCTGGAGTCCGATCCGTCGCCCGAGCAGCGGGAGTACCTCAACTCGATCGTGGCATCGGGTCGATCCCTCCTGACGCTCTTGAACGACATCCTCGACTTCTCGAAGATCGAAGCGGGGAAGCTGGTCCTGAACACGGTCGCGTTCGACGTTCGGGACGTCATTCGCGACGCGCTCAAGACCGTGGCGCCGATCGCGGCCCCACGACCACTCGACCTGCTGGGCGACATCTCCGCGGAGGTTCCGTCCACGGTGGAAGGAGATCCTGATCGGCTCCGTCAGATCGTGCTGAACCTCGTCGCCAACGCCACGAAGTTCACGAACGAGGGCACGGTCCTGGTGTCCGTCCGCTGTCTCTCCGAGCCATCCGCGTCGGTCGAGCTGGAGATCACGGTCAGCGACACCGGCATCGGAATCGCGCGAGAGAAGCTGGAGCACATCTTCGAATCCTTCACGCAAGCCGATGGATCGATCACGCGCCGCTACGGTGGAACGGGCCTGGGGCTCGCCATCGCGTCGGGTCTCGTGACCGCGATGGGCGGCCGGATCCAGGTGGAGAGCGAGCAGGGGGTGGGGACCACGTTCTGTCTGACGATCCGGCTCGGCTGCGATCGGGCCGCCGTGAGCCCACCGAGCCGGCTGTCGCAACCCATCGACGTGCTCGTGGTGGACGAGAGCGCGCCGCGCCGGCGGGCGATCGCGACCGCCGTCCGGAGATGGGGAGGCCGGCCCCTGTCGGTGGCGACGGCCGAGCGCGCACTCGGCGCCCTCGTCCACGGTCTCGAGTCCGGCCGGCCGTTCGACGTGTGCATCGTCAACGACAGGCTCCCGGACCAGAGCGCCCTCGGACTGGCCGAGCTCGTGCGCGTCGACTCCGACTTCGACGATCTCGAGATGCTCTTCCTGCTCGGCTACGATAACCTGAATCTCGACGGACGCTACGCGAAGCTCTCGGTGAGCGGCTGGCTCACCAAGCCGCTGCTCACGCACGAGCTGTTCGATCTCCTCGCGCCCATCGCGGCGCGACCGAGGCCATCGTCGCCGTCACGTCGACCGTGTCGGGTGCTGGTCGTGAGTGACCCCGCCAGGCTCCCGGTCATGCAACGCGCGTTCGAGCAACGAGGCCACTCCGTCCTGACGGCGAGCGACATCATGGACGTCGAAGGAATCCTCGCAGAGACGCAGGTGGACGCCGCGATCGTGGCCGCCGAGCCAGGCGGGGCGGTCGGCGGCCGGGACGTCCTCCGCGTGATCCGCGATGCAGACGACGCGTGCGGCGAGTGGACGCCGCTGATCCTCCTCGACGGCGCTCGTCCGGAAACCCCGCGCACGAGCACCGACGCGGCGGGCCTCCCGGGCGGCGACGCGCCGGCGACGGCGGACCGGACTCTCGACCCCGCGACACCGCCGACCCGACTCGTCGAGGCCGTCGTCGCGCTCGTCTCGGACCGAGCGAACGACGGCGATGGCACGCGCGGGCCGCGCGCCGCCGCGTGAGTGACCGATGACGTGGACACTGGGTAACTACACGCTTCTCGAGCGCCTCGGCTCCGGCGGTATGAGCGAGGTGTGGCTCGGACATCCGACCGGTCACCCGGATCTGGCGGTGGCGATCAAGACCGCGGTGATCGACCCGGCCACCCGCCGGTGGTTCGAGAACGAGGTGCACACGCTGGCCGAGATCGATCACCCGGGCATCGTGCGCGTGCTCGACGCGAACGAGGCGGAGGGCCGGATCTACGTCGTGATGGAGTACGTGGACGGGCCCACGTTGCGGCGCATCCTCAGCCACCGGCGCCGGGGTCGTCGAGTAGAGGAGACGGCGCGCTGGGTCGAGCTTGATCGCGCCGCGTTTCGGCGGTGGGTCGTGTCCAAGGCGGCCGAGGTCGCCGACGCGCTGGCCGCGGTCCACGCCACCGGGCTCGCGCACCTCGACGTCAAGCCGGACAACATCCTCGTGGACGAGAGCGATCGCGTCCGACTCATCGACTTCAACCTGTCGCTACGCGAGGATTCGCCGTCGGTCCATCACGTGGGCACACCGGCCTACATGAGTCCCGAGCAGGCGGCGCGCGAGCAGGCACCGACCCTGGACGCGCGGGCCGACGTCTTCTCGCTCGGGGTCGTGCTCTACGAGGCGCTCACCGGCGAGCGTCCCTTCGGACGCGGGAGCTCGGACGAGGTTCTCGAGCGTGTTCGGACCCTGAACCCGCCGGCCCCGAGCTCGCTGGTTCCCGACGTCCCGCCGGATCTCGACATCGTCGTGCGAAAGGCGATCCAGAAGCGCCGCGACGACCGCTACCAGACCGCGCACGAGCTCGCCGCCGATCTCCGGCGCGTGCTTCGCGGCGAGCCGGTGCGTGCGACCGCCCCGCCGGAGCGGTCCGCGGTGCGGGAGTGGGCGGCGCAAAATCGGGCCTGGCTGCGTCGGGGCGTCCTCGTGGCGGCGGCCGTGGCGGCGGTGCTCGGAGCTCGATCCGCGCGCGAGGCCTACGTCGCGTGGCGCTCGGTGCCGCTCGTCGCGGTCAGGGCGTTCGACACCGGGGGTACCGAGATCGAAGACGCGGGCGTGTACGCATGTCGACTCGATGATTTCGGACGCGAGCAGGGACCCGTGGAACGGCTGGGCGCGACGCCCCTGGCGGGCACCCGCGTGGATGCGGATCGCGTGCGCCTGTTGATACTGGACGGCGACGGTCGTGCGGCCGAGCTCGTTCGCGAGCTCGAGCGAAGCGGACGCACGACGTACGCCCGCGCCGTGCTGCGCGAGCCACCGACGCAGGCGATGGTGCGCATGCCGCCCACACGCGCGCGGTTGATGGTCAGCGCCGGGGAGTCCCCGGGACTGGATCCGTGGGCGGAGGCCGAGGTCGACGTCGAGGCGTTCTGGATCGACCGCTACGAGGTGACGAACGCCGAGTTCCGAACGTTCCTGGCCGACTCGAGCTGGTTCGCGATCACGCGGCACGGGCGGCCCGGGCCCCATCCGCTGTGGCCGGACTCTCTCACCCGCGCCTGGGCGATACGTCCCGTGCTCGCCACGTATGCGCAGGCCGCGCTGTACGCCGAGTGGGCCGGCAAGCGGCTGCCCACGGCGATCGAGTGGCAACGCGCGGCGCGGGGGGCGGAGGGTCGCCGCTATCCATGGGGAGACACCCCCGACGATCCTCCGGGATCTCGGGCCGTCTACGGACGCCCCAACGTCCGCGACATCGCGGGCGCGGCCGCCGCGGAGGGGACTGCCTCGGACCGGCCGCACACTCGCGACATCGATCGTGCGAACTACCTGATGCACGTCGCCCCGGCTCGATCGTTCGCCGACGGCGCCACCCCCGAGGGACTCCATCACATGCTCGGCAACCTCGAGGAATGGACCGTGAGCATCCCGAGCGAGTGGTCCGACTCCGGTGTCGTCACGTTTCCCGACGAGCGGATCGTCCTGGGTGGCTCGTGGCCGATGGCGCGCCACGCGGCACGTCTGGACGTGCTGTCACCCGAGCTGATCGACAACGTGACACGCAACACGATCGGGTTCCGCTGCGTCAGAAGCGACTACGGATCCGGGGTGTCGTTGATCGCCTGGACGCGATAGCAGATGAACGCGAGCTCCCCGTCACCCTCGGACTCCGGCACGTCGGTCGTGGATCCGGCCGCCTGGAGCTCGGCATCGATGATCGACGCATACTCCACGGCCACGTAGAGCCGATCACCCCGCATGGCCAGGAAGTCGCGCTCGGGGTCGCCCTCGCCGAAGAGGGTCACGACGTGGTCGAACCGGCCGTCCCGGTCGAACACGTCGAAGCGACCGAACGCCTCGGGCGTGAGCCCCTCCTGGCTCCGGCAGTGTCGCACCCAGAGCTCGCCCGGGCGTGGCGTGAACATCTCGACGATGGCCGGGGCGTCGGCTTCGATCTCGCTGGAGACGCCGGGCAGGCCGGCCGTCATGGCCTCGTAGTACGAGCCCACGTAGGCGCGCTCGAAGTCGTTTCGGCCTCGCGTCTCGAACTCCCTCTCGATGACGTGAGCCGGACGCCCGTCCGCGTGATAGACGTGAACCCGGTACGGCATCAATGACTCGACCGCGTAGACGGTGCCGTCGGCGTCGAGCGCCCACCGCGAGTCGAAAGAGCTCCACTCCCGCTCACGCATGACGCCGCCGGCGAGAGCGACCGCGCGCGTGGCGCTCGTGTAGACCGCTGCGCGCGTGCCGTCGGGGTTCACGGCCACGAGATCGTGCGTCTGCTCGAGTCGCTCGTCGACCACCCGCTGGGTGTGCACGTGCATCACCGTGTGGCCGTGCTCGGCCCGCGTGCGCTGGACGTAGCGGTACCGGAACTCGCGGCGCATCGGCAGCTTCACGAGGCCCCGGTACGTGCCGTCGGGTGCGAAGGCCTCGATCTTCGTGGGAACGGTCTGGAGGACGGCCAGATCGCCGTCCGGGGTCCAGTAGAGCTGCGTGGGATCGAGGAGCTCGCCCGGGCCTTCGCCACGGCGGCCGATCAGTCGCGAGACCTCGCCATCGGGCGTGACGACCATGACCCGAGCGTACGAGTAGTCGAGGAGATACGAGTTGCCGTCCTCGTCGACCTCGACCGCGTAGATCAGGCCGAAGTCGTCGTCGGCGTCGAGCCGCCACAGCTCCTCGAGCTGGATCGAGACGGGCTCGTGAGCCGGCGTGGCCGGGCTCGTGACCAGCGGAGCCTGGGGGGCTCCGGCCGCCGGCGCGATCAGGAGCAGGGTGGCGATTGCCGGGGTGATTCGAATGTGGTCGTAACGCATGCACGCCCTCCGATGGATGGTGTCGTCGATCGCTCGATCGATTCGGATCTCGACGAGGACCGCAAACCTCGTGGGCGAGAGGAAAGCGGGGAAAATCTACCGCACGGCGGACGATGCTCCTCGACGGAATCGTTCGCGTGCGCGACCGAATAGCGCCTACCCTCGATCATGGACTGTAGCTCGTCCGGCGTGCTCCCGGCCACGACTCATCCGGTGTTCTCGTGCCCGTGCCGCCGCGCGGACCGGACGGCCGGCGAGACGTCGCCGGCCAGCGACGTGCCCGCCCCGGCCGCGTCCACGACCGGCATCGCGCAGTCGGGGCAGATCTCGACCGTCAGCCGGAACGCCGAGCCGCACGCCGGGCACCACCCGCGCACGCCGCTCCCGAGGTCCGGCACGCGCATGACGCCCTCGACGTCGATCCCGAGCGCCGCGGCGGCCGCGCGCACGCGTCGCTCTCGGACGTTCCACAGCCGACGCCAACCCTCATCGGCCAGCCGGGCCCGGGCGATCGCGGCTCCCCATAGCTCACGGCGGACGACCGCGTCGCGGCGGTGGCCGCCGAACGTGGCCGCGGCCACGAGATGGGGATCCGCATCCTCGTAGGCGTGTCGCAGGAGCCGTGTCGCCGCGTGATGCGTCGTCGGCGCATAGATCGCGAGCGCGACCACGGAGTCGACCGGCACACGCGCCGACGCGCGCCGGAGCCGCGCGACCAGCCGCCACGCCAGTGCGGCCGCGGTCACGTGAGCGATCACCACCAGCGCCATCACGACCTCGAAGACGCCCGGGACATCGCGCGGTACCACGTAGAGCGAGACGGGAAGCGCGCTGACCGCCGTGACGAACGCGACCGTGCTCGCCCAGGTGGAGGCGCGCTCGGCGCCCGCGATCGACTCCCGACGCTCGCGGAACGCCTCGAACGACGCGGGCTCCCGGACCTCCGCCGGCTCGGCACCGGCGGGAGCCGTCGCGTCGACGTATCTCGCGGGGTCGAAACGATCGGTGTCCCGGCCCGACGTGCTCGTGAACGTCCAGCGGGGATCGCCCTCCAGCGTGCGCGGAGGGGAGACGGCGTATCCGCGATCGAACGGTGTCAGGCCGACGAGATGCCAGCCGCGTCCCGCGATCACTCCACCGGACGGACGGCGCACGACGAGGCGCCCGCGCCCGGTCACGCGGAAGATGCAGTCGGCGAGGAAGCCGGCGACGAGATAGGGATAGACCTCGGCGAACGCGACGAAGACCGCGTCGATCACCGATCCGCCCGCCGATCCCGCCTGCGCCGATCCCGTCGCGCCGGTCGCGTCGCGCCGGTCACTACGCGGTCGGCTCCGCGGGCTTCCGGCGGCCGGTCAGCGCCGCGATCAGACGCTTCGCCGCCGCGGCCAGCGCGACCAGACCGACCAGGAGGAGCTTGCCGGCCTTCTTCACCGCCAGCAGAAGCGCGCTGAACAGTCCGACCTTCGTGGCCGCCACCGCGGCACCGGCACCGACGAGCGCGGCGAGGCCGTAGCCGGCCAGCTTGTCGCCCTGACGGTACTCGGCGTAGGTGTTCCCCGGGGTGTACTCGAACGAGTCGAGAATCGCGGCCATCTTCGGCAGCGTCTCGTCCATGGAGATGGGGTCGGTCACGAGCGTCACCGACGTGTAGCCGCCTCGACCGAGGAGTCGCACGTCGTAGTTGATGATCTCCTCGCCACTGTCGGTCTCGGCCAGAAGCGCCCAGGTCAGGTCGTTGGTCACGGGGTCGTAGGCGGGTGCCTGGTACCAGCGGCGAACGTGCAAGGCCTCGAGCCCGTACTCGCGACGCGTCTCGTTCGCGGCCTCGGTACCGGCGATGTACGACTCCAGCAGGGCATCCGCGTCGATGTCGGCCTGATCCTCGTCGGTGACGTAGCCGACGTCGTCGAACTCGAAGTACAGCGACCAGTCCTCGTCCTCGGCGGTCGGGAACACCATCCCGAGCACGAGCAGATGAGAGGGGTTGCCCCACGACTCGAGAAGCGCCGCCGTCGTGGGACCGTCGGCGAAGGACTGACTCCCGGAGATCGCGATGTGCGCGAGATCCCGAAGCGGCATGACGCCGGGACCCTGCACGAACGCGATCTGCGACCCACCGGCGGGTTCGGCCCCGGGGTCGTCCTGAGCGACCGCGACGTCCGGAAACGAGACGGCAAACAGGAAGACGGCGGCCAACGATCCGGCGCGGCTCGGCGGAATCCGGACCGCGGCGAGCGCGCGCCGCACGCGCTCGATCCCACGAGCGTCGGGAGTTCTCACGTCGGTTCTCCTTGGGCAGCGAGCCACCAGGTCCGATACTCTACGCCATCGCGCACGTCGGAGCCGAGCCAAAAGTCAGACGACCGCGAGCTGGGCGAGGGTTTTCGATCTGCCGATCCCGCAGGTAGGGGGAGCGAGCGGGAACGAGGCGAGCGACACCTGGAGGCAGCGGACGCGGCCATGACGATCCGCCGAATGAGGACCGATCCGGAGGTGGAGGCGTGTCGAGAGGTCATGCGCGTGCTGCGCCCGCACGTATCCCGTGAGTCGTTCCTGTCGCGCGTGCGGGCCCAGGAGGCATCCGGATACCGACTGGCCGCAGTCGCCGAGGACGACGCCGTCCGCGCCGTGGCCGGCTATCGCATCGGCGAGTGCCTCGCATGGGGTCGTTTCCTCTACGTCGACGACCTGGTCACCGATCCGGCGTCGCGCTCGCGCGGGTACGGCGCCGCGCTCCTGGACTGGCTGCGCGCCGAGGCCCGGCGAGAGGGCTGCTCCGCGCTGCATCTGGACTCGGGCGTGCAGCGCACCGACGCGCACCGTTTCTATGTGCGCGAGGGCATGACCCACACGAGCCATCACTTCGTCGAGGACCTCTGACGTGCCCGACGAGCGACGCATCCGCCTCGACGACGACGCCCCCGCGATCGACGCACGCGATCCGTTCGGCCGGATCGTCACCGCCAGCCGCGACATGGCGGACGTCTGCCGGCGGGCTGCGATGGCGGCGCGCGTGGACCTCGCGACGATGATCGTGGGCGAGCGCGGCACGGGCAAGGAGCTGATCGCCCGGGCGATGCACGCGTCGAGCCCACGCGCGGCGCGGCCGTTCGTGGTGGTGGACTGCGCCGCGTTTTCGCCGGACGTGACGGCGCATCTTCTCTTCGGGCGAGCCGAGACGACGCCGGACCCCGCAGAGCGGCCGCCGGCCGGCCTGCTCGCCGAGGCCGACGGCGGGACGCTCTTCCTCGACGAGATCCTCGAGCTGGACGTCGCCTCGCAGACGCGACTGGTCGAGGCTCTAGACCGCGCCCGGACGCGTCGGCCCGGAGGCCCGGGCGGACGCGACGTCGACGCCCGCATCCTGGCCGCGACGAGCCGCGACCCGGGTCCGTCGATCGCGCGCGGCGCGTTCCGCCGGGATCTCCTCGCCCGCGTGAGCACGCTCGAGCTGCGCGTGCCCCCGCTTCGTCGGCGGCCCGGTGACGTCCCCGTTCTCGTCGATCACTTCGCGCGCCGGCACGCCGATGCCGACCACCGCGAGATCCGCGTGACCGAGAAGGCGATGGCGGTGCTCGAGTCGTGGACGTGGCCCGGCAACGTGCGCGAGCTCGAACAGGTCGTCGTACGCGCGGGGGCCGTCGCCCGCATCAGCGGGCGCGAGCGGATCATCGACGTGTCCGATCTCGCGCCGCTACTCACGCCCGGCGTCGCGCCGCCGGGGACGGCCGATGCCGCGCGGGACCAGAGCCCGGCCTCCGCCGCCTCACCGGCCGGGGCCACGCTCGACGTTCACGAGCGGGCGCTGATCGAGGACGCGCTGGCCAGGGCCGAGGGCAACAAGTCCAAGGCGTCGCGCCTGCTCGGCATCCACCGGAACTCGCTGGCCCGCCGCATGGCACGCCTCGGCATCGGCTGAGTCCGCCGACGGGCGCGACATGTAGAACCGCTCACCGGTCGTCACTCGTCGGTGGTCATGTCCCGGTGGAGGCGCGCGACGATGTAGCGCCAGTCGTAGTCGACCGTCCGAACCGACACGCCGAGCGCCGCAGCCGTCTCCTCGCGGGTGAGGCCCGCGAAGTACCGGAGCTTGACGATGTCGGCCTTGCGGGGATCGTCGGCCTCGAGACGGGACAGCGCCTGGTCCAGCGCGAGCATGTCCTCGACCGGAGCATCGACCGCCACGTCCACGTCGTCGACGTCCAGCCGCTTCTGATCCCCGCCTCGCTTGAGGCTGGACTTCCGGCGTGCCTGCTCCACCAGGATCTGGCGCATCGCCTCGGCCGCGACCGCGAAGAAGTGCCCCCGGCCGTTCCACTTGGGATCGGTCGCTCCGACCAGGCGGATGTAGGCCTCGTGCACGAGCGCCGTCGGCTGGAGCGTGTTGCCGGGCGGTACCTTGGCCATGCGCGAGCGCGCCAGCTTGCGGAGCTCCCCGTACACGAGCGGCAGCAGCTCGGACGCCGCCCGCTCGTCGCCCTGGCTCGCCGCGATCAGGACGCGGGTGATTGGACCCTTCGGTTCCTCTGCCATGATCTCTCCGGAGCTAGCTCTTCAGAACGTCACCTTCAGGTGCACGCGGGACTCGGCGATCCTCGCGCGGCTGCCGATCTCGGCGGTTCGTTCGATCGACGTCGATCCTCCGGTCGTGCCCGGCGGCCGGCCCGCACGAGACCTTCGAGGATGGACGCGAGTGCGAGCGAACGAGAGGATCATACCGCGTTTGGGGGGTCGGCACAGGCTCCGAGACCGAAGGCCGCCCGAACGCCCCGACGACCACCCGGAAACCGGTCCGCCCGACCCCTACGGGCGGGCGATTCGCCGGGGCTCGCCCGTGGGCTGAACGCCCTTCACGATGGTGGCGACGCCGTACCAGCTCGACCACCCGGCGGGATCGTCCACGTCGACGAACGGATCGTCACCCGCGTCGTGCGGCGCCGGAGCCGCGTCGGAGCTCGCGTCGTCGACGACGAGCGCGTAGAAGTCGTTCTCGGACTGGTACGCGTCCACGTCGGGCTCACCCTTGGCCGGACGCCCGCGGCGCATGCCGTCGTGATCGCGCACGTGCTCTCCCGCTCGGTCGCGCAGCGCGAGCGAGGTGCCGTCGACAGGAGAGCCTGGAGATTCGCCCCCCGCCGAGACCGGCGCGTCCACGATCGGAGGCGTGTCCACCTCGGCGAGGACGGGGGCGTCGGGTGAGGACTGACGACCCACGCCGATGCCGAGCCCGAACGCGGTGACGATGCTCGCGGCCAACGCGACCGGCCTCCACCAGGTTCGCGCACGGAGGTCGCCCGATGCCCGCGATGGCAGCGCGATCGGCTCGACCGGAGGCGTCGCCGACGGGGCACCCGCGTGGGCGGGATCCTCGGCGTCGGCCGCGCCGATCAGCCCGCGCGCCCGGAGCGCGGCGACGATGCGATCCTCCAGGTCCGGGGACGGGGCGTCGGCCGGCGTGCCCAGTGACTCGAACGCCGCTCGTTCGGCGTCGGTCAGGTGATCGGTGGGCTCGTGTCGTCGGTCAGAGTAGTCGTGGCTCATGGGTTTCTCGTGCGTCTGTTTCCCGTGTGTCGTTCAGCCATGTGCGGACCGCGCGCCTCGCGCGGCTCAGCTGGCTCTTCGAGGTTCCCGTCTCGATTCCGAGGAGCGACCCGATCTCCGCGTGAGTATACCCCTCGATGTCGTGCAGGATCAGCACCTCGCGATATCCCGCCGGCAGCCGGGAGATCGCCCGTTCCAGATCGATTCGACCCAGCGAGCCGTTCCGGGCCGGCGAGACCGGTCCGTCGAGCCCGTCCAGGGTGTCTCCATCGTCGCGTGCGCGGCGACGGATGGCCTCGCGGCAGCAGTTCAACGCGATCCCCGTCAGCCAGCTCGGGAGCGCCGACTCCCATCTGAACCCGGAGAGGCGCTCGGCGGCCCGGATCCACGTCGTCTGCACGATGTCCTCGGCGTCACGGCGCCGCCCGGCGGACATGCGAAGAGCGACCCGGTAGAGAACGGGCGTGTGGCGTTGGTACAGGGCACGGAACGCACGTTCACACCGGTCGTTCAGAAACGACTCGACGAGTGATCGATCGCTGAATTCCGCGTGCAGCCCGGTATCCGCCATGTGTGTCGTTCCGTCCACCCCCGTCGACCCGACCCCCGGTCGACCCGATCGCGTGTGTCGAGTCGTCCACCGGACATGGAAAGACCCACGTCCGTGGGTGAGTGGGGAGAGGGGGGATGCTCGAGCATCTCCCCCCCGCCGTATCGTCGGCACGCTCTCGCGCACCGTCTCTCCGCTAGCGTCGTCCCGTTACTTCGACGCGAGCTGCTGCTGACGCAGCTCCTCCTCGAACCTCGAGGCCTGCTGTGTGAAGTACGGGTTGTTCGGATCCTCGGCGATCGCCATCTGGATCAGCGTGACGGCTTCCTCGCAGTCGCCCTTCAGATTGCAGATCTCGGCCAGCGTGTCGTAGATGTTGGCCTTCTGCGATCCGGCCTCGGCCAGCGAGATGCCCTGGTTGGCGATCTCGTACGCCTCGTCCAGGTTGATCGCGTTCTCGAAGCACCACCACGCGAAGTTGTTGAGCTGGTTGGGCTGGGTCTCCCAGTCCTCGGGCATCGACGCGCGCTTGGTCTCCACGGCCTTGTCCACGTCGCCTTCCACGTGCAGCACGTAGTCCGCGGCGTACCAGTTGCGGTACTTGGCGATCTCCTTGCCCTCCAGGCCCTCGGTCCGGTCCATCGCGGCCTGGAGGTACGGCACGAAGAAGTCGTCGTCGCCGGCCTTGCGCGACAGCTCGCGGACGTTCCAGAGCACGCCGAACAGCCGGGCCTGCTCGCCGCCGGAGGTGCGCGCGAAGACCGCATCGGCGGCCTCGCCGACCTGGTCCAGCGTGAAGAGGCTGTGCTTGGCTCCGGTCGAGACCGCGGTGAAGTAGCCCCAGGTGTGGTCGGCGCGCCGATCGAGATTCATCGCCTGCTGGAAGTACGCGGCGGCCTCGGCGGCCATTCCCTCCGAGAGGCGGATCTTGGCGATCTTGGCCGCGTCGCCGGCTGACGGATGCGACGCGAAGCGAGTGAGACGCTCGGAGAGCGGGATCATGTCGGCGACCGCGTGATCGACGCTCTCGACGAAGTAGTCGGCCTTCTTGAAGCCCATCCAGCGGTCCATCACCGCCCCGTCGGCGTTGGTCAACAGGAAGGTCGGGTAGTTGGTGACGTTGTACTGCTTGGCGATCTCCACGCCGTCGCCCTTCTCGGCGTCGAGCTGGACGAGGATGACCTTCTCGCCGAGCGCGGTGCGGAAGTCGGCATTCTCGTCGACCGCGGCGTCGAAGCTCTTGCAGACCGAGCACCACTCGGTGCCGACCTTGAACAGGACCGGCTTCTCGGTCTCCGCCGACTTGACCATGGCATCGGCGACCGAGAGTGAATGCGTACCGGCGGACACCCAGCCCGCCGTGGCGAGGCTGAGCGCGGCGAACGTGATCAGAGCACGGGTTCTCATGAGCGAGCAGTCCTTTCGAGTGGGGGCGAACGCCCTAAGTATATAAGCCAGAGGTTTTTGCGAGTGAGCTCAAATCGCACCGGACCCATGACGAGTGCGACGGGGGGCGGCGTGGGCCGGGTTGATCGCCACCCCCCATCACTCGAGTCGCTAGGTTAGTGCACGGACGGCGCGCCAGGGTTGCACCGCTAACGGAATACATTCCAGCTGGATATGGGTCGCGAGGAGCGGAGGCGCCTCGCGGCCCTTGGCCGATGTCCCCGGGTTTGCGACACTCCCCGATCGGTTGACACGAGTCGGTCCTCTCGAGCGAAAGGACTCGTCGAGGTGCGGATTCGAGCGCTCGTTCGGTGCAAGGCCGGGCTAGCCGGGCTGTCGGTCGCCACGCTCGCGGTCGTGTGGACCCCGGTCCCACGGGCCGCCGAGACGGGCACGGCGCCGGGGCGCGCCGTGCAGATCGGGGTCGTCATCGATGGCCCGGGTCCATTGAACGAGCCGGTCTCCGCGCTGGTGCGGGACGCCATCGACGAGCTGTCCGGCGACACGTTCGACATCACCTATCCCATCTCCGCGACCCGGGTCGCCGACTGGAGCGCCGGGGGCGTCTCGGCCGCGCTCGACGCCGTTCTGGCCGATCCGGACGTGGATCTGGTCCTGGCCATGGGCGTCATCGCCTCCTACGACGCCGCTCGCCGGGGACCGTTGCCGAAGCCGGTCATCGCGCCGTTCGTGCTGAACTCCGGGGGCGACATCGTTCCCGACCCCGACGGCGCGTCGGGCATCCGGAACCTGAGCTACCTCCTGATGCCACGGACGTTCCGGCGAGACGTGGAGGCCTTCTCCGAGATCGTCGCGCTTCACGAGCTCGCCGTGCTGTACAGCGGACGCATCGCCCGCGCGCTACCGGACATTCCGGCCAACGCGGCCGAGACCCTCGAGGAGATGGGCATCCGGTTCGAGAGTGTGTTGGTGGAGGACGACACCCGGGCCGCGCTGTCGCGCCTGGACAGCCTGGGGACGATCGACGGGGTCTTCGTGATGCCACAGATCCACCTGCCGGTGGCGGAGATGCGCGAGCTGGCGGACGGGCTCGTCGCCCGCCGCCTGCCGAGCTTCTCGCTCCTGGGGAGACGCGACGTCGAAGCGGGCATCCTCGGAAGTCTGAATCCCGACATCTTCCCGCGTCTCGCCCGACGCGTCGCATTGCACGTGCACAACACGCTCCTCGGCGACCCTCCCTCCGAGATGAGCGTCGCGTTTGCAGCGGGCGAGCGGCTGACCGTGAACACGGGCACCGCGGATGCGATCGGACTCCCGCTGAGCTGGAGCATGGTCACCCAGGCCGACATCGTGAGCCCCGAGGCGGACGAGCGGGCACGCCGCGTGAATCTCGATCTCATCGTCGAGGAGGCGCTACGCGTGAATGCCGATCTCGACGCGGCCGCTCTCGCGGTGGACGCGGGCGCGGCCGACGTGTCGCGGGCGCGCTCGGCGCTCCTGCCCCGGATCGACCTGCGCGGAACGGGCGTCGTGATCGACGAGGATCGGGCCTCTCCACTGAGCGCCGCCGAGCGGACGATCACCGGCGCCGCCAGCGCCTCGCAGGTGATCTGGTCCGAGCCGGCGCTGGCCGACCTGGCCATCCAGCGCTCGCGACAGGAGCAGCGGGTCGCCGAGTACGACGCCGTTCGCCTCGACGTGGCCCAGGCCGCGGCGACCGCCTACTTCCGGGTGCTGCGCGCGTCGAGCCTCGAGCAGATCCAGAAGCGCAACGTGCAGCTCACCCGGTCGAACCTGGAGCTCGCCGAGGTACGCGAGCTGATCGGTCAGTCCGGTCCGTCCGAGACGCTTCGGTTCCAGAGCCAGCTCGCGAGCGACACGCGCGACGCGATCGAGGCGAACTCGCGGCGAAACGTGGCCGAGATGGAGCTGAACCGGATCCTGAGCCGGCCCCTGGAGGAGCCGTTCGCGCCGGAGGACGAGTCGCTCGAGGGCCTGATCCGGGCGCTGCGCGAGTCGGGCCTGACCCGGTTCTTCGACAGCAAGGCCTCGTTCGCGGCATTCCGGGAGTTCATGGCCCGCGAAGCGGTGGATGCCTCGCCGGAGCTGGCGGCCCTGGATGCAGCCATCACGGCCCAGGATCGCGCGCTCTCGTCGGCGTCGCGCGCGTTCTGGTCGCCCACGCTGACTCTCGCCGGGGAGGTGGCCCACCGCTTCGACGAGTCGGGGGCGGGCACCGGAGATCCGCCCGCCGTGCTGGGATCGGCGCCCGACGACACCGACTGGAACGTCGCGCTCTCGCTGACGTTTCCGCTCTTCTCGGGCGGCGGCAAGCTCGCGGATCGTTCACGGGCGCATGGCACGCTGGCCGAGCTCCGCCGCCGGCGGGAAGCGACGGCCGAGCGCATCGAGCAACGGGTCCGAGCCGCGTTGCACCTCGCGGGCGCGTCCCACGCCGGTATCTACCAGGCCGACATCGCCTCCGACGCCGCCCGCCGGAGCCTCGACGCGGTCGTCGACGCGTACGGGCAGGGCGTCGTCTCCATACTGGATCTTCTCGACGCCCAGACGACCGCACGGGTCGCCGAGGAGCAGGCGGCGGCGGCCATCTACGACTTCCTCATCGATCTGATGGAGGCACAGCGCGCCGTCGGACGACTCTCGCTCTTCATCGATCCCGCCGAGCGCCGGTCGCTGATCGAGCGCTGCACGGCCTACTTCGATTCCCGGGGGCTCGCCGATCCGGGCCGACGGTGAGAAAGGGACTGCCCATGAGACGCATGTACGCGCACGTGATGCCGCTCCTGTCGCTCGGTCTCGCGGTCGCGCTCGCATGCGATCGTGAGGAGCCCGGGCGCGAGACGATCGTTCGTCCCGTTCGCTACGAACGCGTGTACTCGGGCGCCACGAGTCGTGTCCGGTCGTTCTCGGGAACCGCCCGAGCCAGCATCGAGTCACGGCTGAGCTTCAAGGTCGCGGGAACGATCGAACGACTCAACGTGACCATGGGAGACGCCGTGTCGGCCGGCGACGAGATCGGCCACCTCGACGACGACGACTACCGGATCCGCGTGGATCAGACGTCGGCCTCGCTGGAGCAGGCCAAGGCCCAGGCTCGCAACGCGGAGAGCAGCTATCGCCGCACGCTCGGCCTGTACGAGAACAACAACGCGTCGCGTGATCAGCTCGATGCCGCGCGCGCGGCCAAGGAATCGGCCGAGGCGCAGGTGCGATCCCTCGAGAACAGCCTGGAGCTCGCGCGTCTCCAGCTCAGCTACACGCGTCTGATCGCGCCGGTGACCGGGAGCATCATGTCGGCGCCGGTCGAGGTGAACGAGAACGTGCAGGCCGGTCAGACCATCGTCACGCTCTCCGCGGGCGCCGAGCCCGAGGTCGTCGTCGGGGTGCCGGAGATCCTGATCTCGCAGATCCGGGACGGCGCGCCGGTGACGGTCACGTTCGACGCGATCTCCGGCCGGCGGTTCGCCGCCGTCGTGACCGAGGTAGCGATCGCGCCGTCACCGGGCTCGTCCACGTTCCAGGTGACCGCGCGTCTCGAGGAATCCGATCCGGCCATCCGATCGGGAATGGCGTGCGAGGTCGCCTTCGAGTTCGAGTCCGCGCACCGCGACGGCTTCCTCGTGCCGCCCGTCGCCGTGCTGGAGGATCGTACCGGACGCTTCGTCTATGTCGTGGACATCGGCGAGGGCGACAGCGGCACCACCCGCCGGGTGAGCGTGGAGACCGGCGAGCTGACCTCCGACGGTCTCGAGATCCTCAGCGGCCTCACCGACGGCGACATCGTGGTCACGGCCGGGGTGTCCCGGATCACCGACGGCCAGACCGTCCGGCTCCTCGCGAACTGACCGCGAAAGGATTGACGTGAACGTCACCCGCGCCGCGATCGAGAAGAGCACCGTCACGCTGGTCGCGCTCACGTGTGTCGTGCTGGGCGGCCTGTCGGCGTACCGCACGCTCCCGCGCTCGGAGGATCCGGGCTTCGTCATTCGCACGGCCCTCGTCCAGACCGTCTTTCCCGGCGCGAGCCCCGAACGCGTCGAGCTCCTCGTGACCGACAAGCTCGAGAAGGCGATCCAGGAGATTCCGGAGCTCGACTACGTATCCAGCACCTCGAAGACCGGCATCTCGATCATCTACGTGAACATCCTGGAGAGCGAGACGCACATGCGTCCCATCTGGGACGACCTTCGCCGGAAGGTCGAGCGGGTCAGGAGCGAGCTGCCCGAGGGCATCATCGGCCCCAGCGTGAACGACGAGTTCGGCGACGTCTTCGGTACCGTGATCACGATCGTCGGCGAGGGCTTCAGCTACGCCGAGCTGAAGAACGTGGCGGACGAGGTGCGCGACGAGTTCCTGCTCCTGCCCGACGTGGCCAAGGTGGATCTCTACGGTGCTCAGGACGAGCGCATCTTCGTCGAGTACAGCAACGCCCGTTTGGCCGAGCTCGGCATGTCGCCCCATCAGCTCCGGACGGCGCTGTCGGGACTCAACATCATCATTCCCGGCGGCGAGATCCAGAGCGGCCGGGAGCGGGTGGCGCTCGAGCCTTCGGGCAACTTCCAGTCCGTGGACGACATCCGTCGCTCGATCATCAACGTCCCCGGCAGCCGCGACCTGGTGTTCCTCGAGGACATCGCCGAGGTGACGCGCGGCTACGTCGATCCGCCCACGGCGCGCGCGCGGGCGAGCGGCGAGAACGCGATCGCGCTGGCCATCTCCATGCGAGAGGGCGGCAACATCGTCGATCTCGGAGACCAGGTGCTGGCCACGCTGGATCGGATCGAAACCCAGTACCCGATCGGGATCGAGTTCGACCTGCAGCTCTTTCAGCCGCGGGAGGTATCGGAGATCGTCGACGGATTCGTGTCGAACCTCCTCCAGGCGATCGGCATCGTGATGGTGGTGATGCTGTTCAGCCTCGGCGTGCGGACCGGGCTGATCGTGGCGAGCTTGATCCCGTCGGCGATGATCCTGAGCCTTCTCGTCATGTCGGTGTTCGGGATCGGGCTCAATCAGATGTCGCTGGCGGCGCTGATCATCGCGCTCGGGCTCCTGGTGGACAACGCGATCGTCATGTCGGAGTCCATCATGGTCCAGATGACGGCCGGGAAGTCCGGCATCAGGGCCGCCGTGGACTCCGCGAGCGAGCTCCGCGTCCCGCTCCTGACGTCGTCGCTGACCACGGCCGCGGCGTTCATGCCCATCGCGCTGGCCGAGTCGGCGGTCGGCGAGTACACCGCGCCGATCTTCTACGTGGTCTCGATCGCGCTGCTCTCGTCGTGGGTGCTCTCTCTGACGATCATCCCGCTCTTCTGTGCCAAGGGCCTTCGTGTCCAGCCGACCGGGGCGAACGATGGAGACACGTTCGACGGGCGATGGTATCGCCTCTACCGGTCGTGGCTGACCGGCGCGCTCGGAAGGCCGCTCGTGTTTCTGCTCGCGGTCGTCCTGATTTTCGTCGGCGTCATGGGGCTCATGCGGTTCGTGCCCAACATCTTCTTCCCGGGCAAGGACGTGACGTTCTTCACCGTGGAGTTCCAGTTTCCCACCGGTACGGACTTCCGGTACACCGAGTCGGCCGTCCGGGACGTGGAATCCTACATGGGCGAGACCCTGATGGCGCCGGCCCCCGGCGAGCCCGGCATCCAGAAGTGGGTCACCTACGTCGGCGAGGGCGGGCCGCGGTTTCAGCTGCCCTTCAACCCCGAGCCTCCAAACCCCGGCTACGCGTTGACGGTGATCAACGCCACCAGCAAGCGCGACTTCGACCTCATCACCCCCGCGATCGAGACCTACTGCCGTGATCGATACCCGGACATGAAGACGACGATCACCGAGATCGCCAACGGTCCGCCGGTGGCCAGTCCGGTGGAGATCCGGATCCGGGGACGCGAGCAGGATCGCATCTTCGACATCGTCGACCGGGTCAAGGCCGAGCTGGCGTCGATTCCCGGCACCAAGAACATCGACGACGACTGGGGCGTCCGCACCAAGAAGCTCGTCGTCCGCGTGGACCAGGCGCGTGCCCAGCGGGCCGGCATCAGCAGCCAGGATGTGGCGCTTTCCCTCCAGACGACCCTGAGCGGGCTCGAGCTCTCGCAGTACCGTGAGGGCGATCAGGTGATCCCGATCAGCCTCCGATCGGTGGAAGCCGACCGGCAGGATCTCGGCAAGCTGGAGAGCCTCAACGTGTACTCCCAGGCCACCGGGCGGGCGGTCCCGCTCAAGCAGGTGGCCGACGTCGAGATGGTCTGGGAGCCCTCGAAGATCCTCCGTCGCGATCGGCTGCCCACGGTGAACGTGTCTTGTCAGATCGACGAGAGCGTCACTGCGTCCGACGTGTTCACGGCGATCGCGCCCTGGCTCGAGGCACAGGCGCCGAGCTGGGGGCTCGGATACGGCTACGAGTTCGGTGGGGAAGCCGAGGCGTCCGTGACCGCGCAGGCGTCGGTCATGGCCAAGCTCCCGATCGCGGCGCTGGTGATCGTGCTGCTCCTGGTCGCGCAGTTCAACAGCGTCCGCAAGCCGGTGATCATCCTGCTGACGATCCCGCTGGGACTGATCGGCGTGGTCATCGGACTCCTGGTGGCCGATTCGTACTTCGGGTTCATGACCTTTCTCGGGGTCATCTCGCTCTCGGGAATCGTGATCAACAACGCGATCGTGCTGCTCGACCGCATTCAGATCGAGATCGACGCCGGACTCGAGCCGGCGGCCGCGATCGTCGAGGCCTCGCAGCGCCGGCTGAGGCCGATTCTCCTGACCACGCTGACCACCATCGGCGGTCTGATCCCGCTCTGGATCGGGGGCGGCGCCATGTTCGAGACGATGGCGATCGCGATCCTGTTCGGGCTCTTCTTCGCCACCGGACTCACGCTGGGGGTGGTGCCGGTACTGTACGCGGTCCTGTTCCGGGTGCGGGTCCGCAAGGCCGGAGCCTGAGCGGCAGCGCGGGAGGTCGTCGCCGTCGTGGGCGGCGTCCCCGTCGTCGTCGGGCGCGGATCCGGGGACGAGCCGTCGACGCCGGGTCACGCGTCGAGGTCGAGGCGCTCCTCGCGCACGGGGCATTGCGGCTCGTCCCGCTCGGCGAGCACGCGGGTGATGGTCCGCGTCAGATCGGCGGCGGTGAACGGCTTCGCGATGAACGCATCGGCCGTCTCGTCGACCCGGTCGGTGTCTCGATGTGGGTAGCCCGACATGAACACCACCGGAACGTGGACGCCGCGAGCGCGCACCGCCTTGGCCAGATCGAAGCCGTCGCCGTCCGGCATCACGACGTCGGTCAGGATCAGATCGATGTGATCGCGGTCGTCGTCGAGCAGTGCGAGCGCCTCCTGCATGCCGGCCGCGAGCAGCACCCCGAGCCCACACGTCTCCAGCATGCGCCCGAGCAGGGTTCGCACGCTCGACTCGTCCTCGACCACGAGCGCCATCCGGGTCGCCCGGGTGCCGGGCGTCGCACGCACCGCGGCGTCACCGGCGGTGCGCTCGATCGCGGCGGGTAGCCTCACCGTGAACGTCGAGCCGGCACGCGGCGCACTTCGCACCCGGATCTCTCCTCCGAGCTGCTGGACGATTCCGTAGACCGTCGCCAGACCGAGACCCGTGCCCTGACCGATCTCCTTGGTGGTGAAGAAGGGCTCGAACACACGCTCCTGGGAGACCGGATCGATGCCGATGCCGTCGTCCTGGACCGTCAGCGAGACGAACGTGCGCTCGCCAGGCGCGGTCGGCTCGGTCGACCCGCCGGCGGACGTGGAGATCGCGATCACGCCGCCGTCGGGCATCGCGTCCCGAGCGTTCAGAGCGAGGTTCAGCACGATCTGCTCGATCTGCCCGGGATCGGCCATGACGGCGACCTCGCGTGCGTCGAGCTCGAGGGTGATCGAGACGTCGTCCTCCACGAGCCGTTCCAGAACCTCCGCGACGTCGCGTACGACGGCGTTGAGGTCCACGCGCTCGGCCGGAAGAGGCTGGCGTCTGGCGAACGTCAGGAGCTGTCGCGTAATGGACGCCGCCCGCTCGGCCGCACGGCGGGCCTGCTCGAGAACCCGGGTGTTCGCGGTGGCGGAGGCGCCCTCGCGAGAAGCGAGGTCCAGCCCGCCCAGGATCACGGTCAGGAGGTTGTTGAAGTCGTGCGCGATCCCTCCCGCCAGTCGGCCGATTGCGTCCATCTTGTGGCCCTGGACGAGCTGCTGCTGGGCGTGCTCCAGCCGCTCCAGGCTCTCGCGAAGCTGCGCGTTCGCGGTCTCGAGCGCCAGACCGCGCGTGCGGAGCGCGTCCCGTAGACGCGCGTTCTGCAGGACACGCTCGAGGTGTCCGGCCAGAAGGGCCAGAAACGCTCCGTCCTCCCGAGAGGGCCGCGGCCTGAAGAAGCTGCCACGGCTCTCGGCCCTCTTCTGACCGGCCACGTACGCCACCAGGTCTCCATCGTCCAGGCGAAGCGGGACCACGAGCACCGAGCCGTCCGGCGACTCCGCCGATGACGAGACGAGCGGCGACGCCGGCGCGAGCGACGCCAGGTCGTACACGCCGGCCGCGGTCAAGGTGCCGATCCAGGCGGTGACCTCGGCGGTCGCGTTCCACGGTGCCGGCGGCACCTCGCCCACGATCACCCATCGATCCTCGGGATCTCGATGGGCGGCGGTGACGACGTCGAGGTCGAACGTCTCGGCGACGAGCTTCAGGGCGCGCGACATCAGGCACTGGCGCGTCTCCTCGACCGGGCTCTCCAGCACCAGCTCGCTCAGCGCACGGATGCGACCCAGCTCCCGGTCGAGCTGTCCCTGCGATCGCGAGAGTCGGTGCTCGGTCCGGACCAGCAGCTTGACCTGCTCGTGAAGACGCTCCGGATCGCCGGGCGAGGAGGATCGCTCCGTCACGCACGGACCTCGTCGTAGAGCGCACACAGAACGACGGTGTAGTTGTGGTAGTACGGCCGGCTCCCGATCGGGGCGATCTCGCCGTAGGTGTGGAATCCGATCCACGGAACGTCCCGGCCGGCGGTGTTCTGTAGCGGACGCACGATGTGGTCGCTCGCCGAGCTCCCGAACAGGATCCGACCCCGCCCCGCGCAATCGAACTGGAACACGGCGACCGGCGCTCGATCACTCTCGACGTCCCAGATCTGTCGCACACATGCCTTGGCGCTCTCGGTGATGCGCTCCCGGTCCCGGCGCGTGATGCGGATGGTCTGGTCCTGCTGGATGCCGCCGCCCGGGAAGTGGAGCGCCCCGCTGGCCTGGTCGAGCTTCAAGGGCGTCCGGATGACGTGCGTGCCGTAGGACGAGGCGCGGAGGCTTTCGGCGAGCGGGAGTCCCACGCACAGGTGGGCCATGCCCTCCGCGTTGAGGTCCGCCGGATCGCCGTCGAGATACTCCTTGAAGACGGCCCACGCGGGCTCGTCGTCGATCTCGATCACCCACTCCGCGTCGACCTTCGTGACGCGACGCTCCAGGCCGATCGGGGTACAGCCGTGGCTCACCGCCACCCGGAGCGAGCCGCCGCGAACGAGCAGCGCCGACGCCGCGCCGGTGTGAACCTCGCCGTCGAGGTACTGGTACGTGCGGTCGAACGTCATCGCATCGCCGGACGTCCCGCCGACGATGATGGGGCAGCCGCCCTCCAGTCCGGTCTTGAGGCCGGCCAGAAACGACGTGCAGTTCCCACTCAGACCGTCGGGAAACACGAACATCCCCGTGATCCCGTCGAGATCGCGACCGACTCGCTCGGCCAGCTCGGTACCGGCGCCCGCGGGATCGGCCGCATAGCGGGTCGTGAGCATCGGCTCGAACGACAGCGTCCCGGACCGGATCGCCATGACGACGACCGCGTGCTCGCACTCGTCGGAGTGCGAGCGAGAGATGACGCCCTCGCCCGAGCAGCCCACGATCCGGGCGCTGCCCGCCACCCTGGCGACGCCGTCGAGGATCGCGCGCTGATCGTGACATGCGGTGGCGAACACGAGGCACACGTCCGCCGGTCCATCCAGCGGACGGCAAGCCTCGCCGGCGGCCGCGACCGACGCCGCCCGGCTGTCGTCGTCGAGGCTCCGGCCTGTGCCGACGCGTGTGGTCACCTGGGTCCTCACCATCGTGGGTCGCGGAGCTCGTGAGTGGCTCGACCGGGAAACGGCTCCATCATGATACAAAAACGCCCCGGGGCGAACCCCGGGGCGCGATCGAAACGGACTCGAAGGTCGGCTCAGTCGTTGTACGTCGACTTGATGTGTCCCCAGCTGCTCTCGACGACGGGCGTGCCACCGCACTCGGAGCAGTCCTCGACGACGACGCCGCCGAGCGTCGAACACTGACCTTCGAGGACCTCGAAGCAATCGGTGTTGTCGACGCAGCACAGCTCGGTCCGGCCCATGCCGACGCAGTTCAGGATGACCTGCTCGATGGCATCGGCCGTGCCGGCGCCGGAGGCGTCGGTCTCGCCGTACACGCCACCGGTCGTGGCCGCGTAGTCGGTCATGATCGAGACGATGTCGCCCGGATCACCGAACGTGGGCACGAAGAGGGCGCCGATCGCCACGCCGAGGCCGGCGGCCTCGAGCGCGCGCTGATGTGCGGCGACGTCGTCGACGCCGGCGACGTAGGAGTCGTCGCAGCCCGCCGGACGCGCGTCGGTCACGAGGATCGTCACCTTGCAGCAGTCGGCCCGGAAGTCGGCCGGATCGAAGTCACCGGAGACGGCGCAGACGGTGCCGCCGGGGTTGAACACCTCGCGAAGCGCCTCGTCCGACGCCTCGGGCTCGCCCACGCCACCGGTCGCGAACAGGGCCGCGATGCCGGCGGCCACGTCGGCGGTCGTGAACGTCATCGGAACGTCGACCTCGACGTCGTCCTTGAACGAGAGCAGCGCCGCCTGCGTGTCGCCGCAGGTGTCGTCGGCAAGCGTGAGGATGCTGGCGATGCCGGCCTTCACGTTGTCGATCGCGCCACCCATCGAGCCCGTGTCGTCGATGACGAACACGAGGTCGATACACGTACAGTCGCCACCACCGTCTCGCAAGTCGTACCCGAAGTCGTGCGACGAGACCGAGCCCACGACCGGTCCCGCGGGACTGTCGTTCGGGCTGATCTCGGTTGCCGCCGCCGGCAGGGCCAGCGCCGCGCCGACGAAACAGCTGAACGCGATACGAAGTGTCATGCCGCTACCTCTGAAGTTGAGACCCCATGTGCAGTCGGCGGTCGAGCTACGAGAGACCGCCGCACGTCGTTGAGCGCCGCGCTTCCCGGGCGCGTGCCGATCATCGTGACGGTGTCACCGACTCCGCCAGCTGCAGCGGGTGCAGCTCGAAAGGCAGAGGATGACGCCAGTAGATGACAGCTCGGGTGAACGGAACCCAGAGACGCCCCATCGCACCGAGAGGTCACGTCTGGGAGGAATCAGGCCCCGAACAACTTGCTAAAGTGTACGGGGTCGTTTGGGTCCTGGTCAATTGGGGTTTCGTCGAGGATGCCGGCCCGGGTACCGGCGGCATGCCCACCCCGCAGGCCGGCCGGTGGTCGCCGCCGCCCAGACTCCCCGTGTGCGCCAACCTCAATCGGTGGAGTGACATACACGGTAGGCGCCCCCCGCGCCCGATCCGTCGCATTCGAAGGGGGGTTCCCGTAGACTCGGGCACGCTCTCCGGGGGCGCGGTGCTCCCGGTCGAGATCGACCTCGGGCAGCGGCGTCGCCGGACGGCGAGAGCCGAGGCTCGACCTGCACGACCGAGTCCGAGGAACCCAGCTATGTGGCGATCGGTGTTTTGCGTGACCGTGGCGGTGGCCGGCGTGGTGCTCCTGCCCGGGTGTGGGCCGGCGGGCGACGGACCCGAGCTCACGAGGCTCCGCAACCAGGCCAAGGCTCACTTCGAGAACGGGGAGACCGCCGAGGCGATCGCGATCTTCCAGGACGTGCTCGCGTCGCCGGGCGCCACGCCCGAGGACGAGGTGAACCTCGGCAAGGCGTACTTCCTAGCCGGCGATCACGATCACGCGATCTCGATTCTCGAGCGCGCGCGAGAATCGCTCCCGACCCTGCCCGACATTCCGTACAACCTCGGAATCATGCACAAGCGCGACGGCCGCATCGACGACGCGATCGCCGAGCTCGAGCGGTTCCACGAGCTGGACCCGGGGTCGGTGCCCGGCACGTTCAACGTCGGCGTGCTCTACGCGCGCGCCGGGCGCAACGCCGATGCGCTGCTCGCGTTCGACCGCATCCTGGCCGCCGATCCCTTCAACGCGGCCGCTCACTATCAGCGGTTCACGGTGCTGCGCGCGCTGGGCCGCCGCGACGAGGCGCAGCTGGCGTTCGACCGGTTCGCGGAGCTGAAGGATCGCATTCCCGCCGAGCGCCTGGAGAGCGTCGCGCTCGAGGAGTCTCCGTACTTCGAGATCGCATACCGCGAGCCCGGCGACGCGGAGCCCGCGCGGATCGAGCCCATCATGCCGCCGTATACGCTGGGTTTGTCGGCGACACCCGGGTCGGTGCCGCCGTTCGACGGCGCCACGGCCCTCGCCGCGGGCGACGTGGACGGAGACGGTGACGCGGACGTCGTCGTCGTGCATCGCGCCGCCGCCGGCGCGGCGGTGGCGACGGTCGTCCGGAACGACGGGGACGGCCGCTGGCTCGTGGCGCTGGATCTGACCGCTCCGGCCGGGGACGCCCACGGGCTCCGGCTCGTCGATCTCGACAACGACACCGACCTCGACGTGCTCGTGGTCTCCGCGCGCGGCGCGAAGCTCCACCGCAACGATGGCCAGGGCGCCCGCCTCTCGTTCTCCGATCAGACCGACGCCTCGCGCCTGGCGAACGCCACGGGCACCGCCGTCTCACTGGCCGACTACGACCACGACGGTGATCTGGACGTACACGTGTCCGGACACGCCGACGCGCTCTCGCGACTCTATCGAAACGGCGGCACGCCCGATCCGGCCACGCCGCCGGTGTTCGTGGACGTGACGGCCGAGGCTTACCTGCCGAACCAGGGCACCGCGGGGCCGGTCTACCGCGACCTCGACGGTGACTTCGACACCGATCTGGTGGCGCTGAACGCGTCGGGCCGGGCGCGCGCCCACCGGAACGCGGGTCAGCAGGAGTTCCGGGCCGCGCCGTCCGAGGTGACTCCGTCCTCGCCGGCGCGGGCGCTGGCGTGTGACGACGTCACCGGTGACGGGTGGGCCGACGTCGTCCTCGCCACCGACGCGGGGCTCGAGGTGTTCGCCAACGCCGGGGAGGTCACGTTCACGGCCGCCGGCACGTTCGCGCTCGGCGGCGCGCCGCCCGACGACGCGACGGCCCCCGCCATCCTCGCGATGGAGCTCGTCGACCTCGATGCCGACGGCGATCTGGACGCGGTCCTCACGCGGGCCGGCGGCACCGTCGTCGCGATGCGAAACGACGGCCGGGGGTCGTTCGAGGACGTCACCGAGACGTGGGGCGTGACGGGCCTCTCCCTCGTGCCCACGCTGGCGGCGCCCGCCGTGTCCGATCTCGATGGGGACGGCACGCTCGATCTCGTGGGCGTCGATCCCGAGGGCGGGTTCGTCGTCTCCCGGGGAGCCGGTGGTGGCGCGAACGTCTGGCTCACGCTGGAGGGCGGCAAGAGCAATGCGAGGGGCGTGGGCTCGGTGGTCGACGTGCAGTCCGGGAGGCTGTTCACGCGGCGCACGGTCACGGACACGCCGATGCCGATCGGGGTCGGCACGCACACCACGCTGGACTTCGTGCGCGTGCAGTGGCCGAGCTGGATCATCCAGAACGAGATCGACGTGGACCTGACCGCGGAGAGACGAATCCACGTGAAGGAGAAGCCGGCGGCGCTCGGCTCGTGTCCCAGCCTCTATGCGTGGGACGGCGACGCGTACGTGTTCGTGACCGACGTTCTGGCCACCACGTCGCTCGGGCTCGCGCTGGACGGCGAGACACCGATGCCGTTCGACGACGAGGAGTTGATCCGCATCCCGACGGACCTGGCGGCCGTGACCGACGGCGAGCTCCAGTTCGTGATCACCGAGGAGCTCAACGAGATCGTCTACCTGGATCAGGTGCGCCTGCTCGTGGTCGACCATCCGCCGAGCGTCCGGGTGTACTCGAACACCATCCTCCGCGACGAGCCCTTTCCGCCGGCCGGCATCGTGGCCGTCAGACGCGAACGGCCGCCCTTCGCCGCCACCGATCACACCGGTGCGGACTGCCTGACCGCGATCGGGGCGGTGGACGGCTTCTATGCGGCACCCTTCGAGAACGTGGGCCGCCAGTATCACGGGCTCGCCGACATGCACGCGATCGACCTCGAGCTAGGTCCGGCGACCGATCGATCGACGCTCGTGATGATCCTCCACGGCTGGATCGACTGGCCCGAAACGGCGACGTTCCTGTCCATCGCGCAGAACCCCGATCTGGAGCTGGTGCTGCCCACCGTGCACGCCAAGGGTGCGATCGGCTGGCGGCAGGTGCACGCGCCGTTCGCCGTGCAGGCGCTCAAGCCGAAAGACGTCGTGCTCGATCTCCGCGGTCGGTTGAACCCGGACGAGACGGTCCTCCGGATCGAGTCGAACCTCGCGTGCTACTGGGATCGGATCGCGCTGGCCGACGCCGTCGATGCCGAGCGGGAGACGGCCGTCGTCATCGTGGACCCGAGCCGGGCGGAGCTGAGCTTCCACGGCTGGTCGGCGCGCCGCCCACGGGACGCGAGCCCACTCACCACGTACGACTATCACCGCGTGGACCTGAAGGCGCCCTGGGCGGGCTCGACGGGGCGCTTCACGCGCTATGGAGACGTGCTGCCGCTGGTCACGCTGCGCGACGACATCTACGCGATCCTGAACACCGGCGACGAGGTGCGCTTCGCGGTGTCGGCAACCGGTCTTCCCGAGGAGCATGCCGGCTGGGTGCGCGACTATTTCGTGTGGCTGGCCGGATTCGAGAAGCAGGCCGACTACGGCACGCTCGCATCGGGAACGGTGGAGCCGCTACCGTTCCGCGAGATGGACACGTATCCGTACGGCCCGGGTCAGGCGTATCCCGACGGTGACGCCCACCGGCAATACCTGGAGACGTTCAACACGCGTCTGGTCGAGCGCGCCGCTTCGCCTCCTCGATGAGCGCCTTCTGGCCCTCGGTCGTGCGCTCGGCCGCCGTTCCGGCGCCGCGGTAGGCCGGTGCATTTTGGGTCGGATACAGCTCGGGGCGCCGGTGCGCGAGCATCGCGTGCCCGGATCGGCGCCCGCGCTCGTGACGGAGCGCCGCCAGGTCGATGGGCGCCACCACGATCCGCTCGCCCGGCCCCGGGGACGCCTCGGCCAGGACGCGACCGTCGTAGTCGACGATCATGCTCCCACCGGGCCACGAGAAGGGCGGGTAGTGCCGGAGGCTCGCGCCCTGGTTCGCCGCCACCACGAACGCGGTGTTCTCGAGCGCGCGACAGCGATTGACCACCGTCCACCAGTCCATGGGCGCGGTGGTACCCCAGGGATCCATGTACGCCGATATCCGGATCAAGACGTCGGCCCCCTTCACGGCCAGCTCCCGCGTGACCTCGGGGAAGAGCCAGTCGTAGCACGTGGCCACGCCGAGGCGGCCGATGCTCGTCTCGACCACCGGCAACGGGTCGTCGGGGTAGTCGGGAAGGTCGTGGGGGCTCGCGTGCACCTCCCATGGGATCCACGGGTTCACCTTCCGGTAGCGTGACAGGAGCGTTCCGTCAGGCCCCAGGAGGCACGTCGTGTTGAACACCGTGTCCGGCCAGCGGGCATCGACCTCGAGAAAGCTCCCGGTCTGGACGTGGATGCCATGAGTCCTGGCGCACTCGGCCATGCGCGCGACGTGCTCGTTGTCCACGGGCATCGCGAGCTTGTCGAGGAGCTCCTCGGCGCTGGGATAGACCGGCGCCGCGTGCGCGAACTCGGGGAACACGACGAGGCGTACGTCGTGAAACGGCGCGTAGCCAACGACGGCCTGCTCGACGAGCTGAATCATGCGGGTGGTGTTGCGAGCCATGTCGCGACGATCGACCGGATTCGGACAGTCGACCTGGCAGGCGGCGGCATAGTAGCGATCCACGGGTCCTCCGGGTGCGGGCGAGAAGAGCGGCGCGAGGGATCACCTTAGCAGCGAGCCCCGAGCGGCGTCGATCCCGGGGCGCCGGTGCACTCCCGGGGATCGCGTCCGACTCGGCGTGGTCACCGGCCGGACTTCCGTCTAGACTGCCTCCACTTCCGCCGAGAGGGGGCCGAGTCCATGCCGGTTCGCAGGTCGCTCGTATCGCTCGCGCTCGTGCTGTGGACCGGATGCCTGTCGCGAGCGTCCGACCCGATCCCGGCGGTCGGCGGGCGCGGGCCGGCCGACCTGGCACCGGGGCGCGACTCCGTGGTGCGCCTGGAGGACGGGACGCTCGCCATGCTGCCGTTCGCCCATCTCGCGCTCGACGCACTCCGGGAGTGCAGCGGCCTGGTTCGGCAGGGCGACGCGTTCTTCGCCCACAACGACAGCGGGGATGCGCCGGTGCTCTATCGCTCGACAACCCTCGACTTCGCCGCCGCCCGGACGCTTGCCGTGCCCGGTGCGAAGGCGCGAGACTGGGAGGACATCTGCACGATCGGCGACGACCTCCTCGTGTTCGACATCGGGGACAATCGCCGCGAGCGGAACGATCTCGTCATCTATCGCGTCCGCTATCGCGAGGCGAGGGGCGGGGAGCCCGGTCGGCTGGATCGGGTGGCGACGTACCCGATCGCGTATCCGAACGGCCGCCACGATGCCGAGGCGGGGTTCGCGATCGACGGCGTCGTCCACATCGTGTCCAAGGCGCGCGACGAGCGCGAGACGTTCGTCTATCGGTTCGACGTGCTCGAGGACGCGTCGGATCTGGCCTCCGGCATGCGGAACGTGCCTCGGCTGGTCGGCACCCTGGACGTCGGAGAGGGCGAGACCGTGACCGCGGGTACGTTCGATCCCGGCTCGGGCGAGGTGCTGCTCCTGACGTACTCCGCGGTGCTGGCGTACCCCGCGCACGCTCTCGCCGGCGCGCCGGCGACCCGCACCCGGATCTGGGCCCGGCAGTGCGAGTCCCTGTGCGCGGACGACGGACGCATCGTCATCACGAACGAGGAGCGGGACGTCTTCGTCGTGGACGCACGATTGCTCCGATCGTCGGCCTCGCTCTCGCCACCGCGTGCCCGCCTGACGCTGTCCGCGGAGGAGGCGACGCCGATTCCACTCCACGGCGCCGCGCCCGGGGACGCGCTGGGGTGGCGCCGAGAGGGCGACGCTCTCCACCTGCGGTTCGCGTTCGCACTCGACGACAGCGTAGCCGCGACGTCCATCGATCCCGTGCGGCTCGGGGGCGCGATCCTCTTCGTGTTCGGCGACGACGAGACGACGCGGATCGGCGCCGGGCACGCGCTCGTGGCCGTCGGTCGGCGTCCCGACGGGACGTTTCACGCCTGGCGCGGTGACGGCGCCGGCGGGCTGGGCGCGCTGTCCCCGTTCGACGCCGCGGTGGTGACGGCCGCCGTGAGCGAAGGGTCCGGGTCACCCGTACTCGCGGGAGAGATCGTGCTCCCGCTCGCCGCCGTGGTCGAGGATCCCGACTCGTTCCTGTTCGACGCGCGCACGATCGGGCTGCGCGACGACGACGGACCGTACGTCTCGGGCCTCGGCTCATACTCGATGTATCGACCCTACACGTGGGCCGTCGTGCGCACGACGTCTCCCGTGTCCGGCTGAGCCGGCGGACGACCGGACCCGCCGACCGCGCACGGCCGCGCATTCGCCGTCGGAAGGAGTGTTGGAGATGTTTCGCACGTTCGCGTGGGTTCTCGTGCTGGCTCAGCTGCTTTCGCCCGCGGCGGCGTCCGCGGAGGACAGGATCGGATTCGTGGACTCGGGGACCGTTCTCCAGCGTCATCCCGACCGACCGGCGGCCGAGGAGAGCATGCGCGCGTTCCGCGCGGAGCTCGATGCGCGCATGGCGGAGATGCGCGCCGAGCACACGTCGCGGGTGAACGCCTTCCGCGCCGCCCAGGACGCCGGCCAGCCCGATCAGGCGCTGTTCGACTCGGTCAAGGCGTACGAGGAGCAGATCGACGCGTTTCTCGACGAGTCGCAGAGCGAGATCGAGCGCCGGGAGTCCGACCTGATGCAGCCCATGGTCGACGACGCCAACCGGGTCATCGCGAGGATCGCCGAGGCCGAGGGGTTCACGTGCGTGCTCGACACGTCCAGCGGCGCCGTGGTCTACATTGACACCGCGAACGACATCACGATTCGCGCAATCCAGTCGCTGAGGGCCGAGGCCGAGGCCGAGTCCGCGGCGAGCCCCGGGTCGGACGAGGATGGCTCGGGGAGATAGCTCAGCTCGACCCCGGTCCACCTGTCGCTCGTGCGGCTCGCGGGTCGGCGTCCCGGCGAGTGTGCTAGGATGCCCGGCGTCGCCGTTTCGCTCCTCACGCTGGAGGACCGACTGAACACACCTCGCATCCGCGCGCGCGTGCTGGGCATCGCGCTCGCCGCCGGCCTGACCACCGCCGCGCCGCCCGCCCTGGCCCAGGGCGAGGGCGAAGATCCGGCATCCGCCGAGGCGGCGACCGGCTGGTTCACGCCCAGCACGCTTCCCGTCGCGGTCGGCGTCGTGGTGTTCGGTTGTCTGGTGGTGGGCTTCGTGGGTCTGGCGCAACGCGGACAGAAGTTCTACATCCGGCGCATCCCGGGGCTGGAGGCGGTCGAGGAGGCGGTCGGCCGCGCCACCGAGATGGGACGCCCCATCCTGTTCAGCCCCGGTCTCGAGGTGATGGACGAGGTGGCCACGGTCGCCGCGATGAACGTGCTCGGCGAGGTCGCTCGCCGCGTGGCCAACTACGGAACCCCCATCCTGGTTCCGAACCGCGATCCGATCGTCATGACGGTCGCGCAGGAGGTGGTCCGAAACGCCTACCTGGCCGAAGGCGTACCCGATCGCTACCGATCCGAGGACATCTACTACACGACCCAGAGCCAGTTCGGCTACGCGGCCGCGGTCTGCGGCACCATGATCCGCGAGCGTCCGGCGGCGAACTTCTTCTTCGGCCGGTTCTACGCCGAGAGCCTCGTGCTGGCCGAGACCGGCAACATGACCGGCGCGATCCAGATCGCCGGAACCGACGCCGATGCCCAGCTCCCGTTCTTCATCTGTGCGTGCGACTACACGCTCATCGGTGAGGAGCTGTATGCGGGGTCGGTGTATCTGTCGCGCGAGCCGCTGCTCCTCGGCGCGCTGAAGGCCCAGGACGTGGGCAAGCTCATCGTCATGATCCTCCTGGTGGTCGGATGCGCGCTCGCGGTGATCGGCGTCGACCTGCCCGCGATCGCGCAGTGAGAGGGGTCGATCGTCGATGAAGACCACGCTCCCCCTCGTATTCGGGTTCCTGGTCGGGGTCGTGATGCTGATCCAGTACTTCACGCCAAGCCAGACCATGCTGACCGCCTACAACGAGATCCTCGACTGGAAGCAGATCGTCATCGGCATGACGTTCATCCTGGGCGTGTACTCGTTGATGCAGTACCACGGCCGGAAGATCTCCGCGCGCCGGGAAGGCTGGGGCTACTCGGTGGTGGCGGTGATCGGCTTCGCGGCGATGGTGCTGCTCGGGGTGCTCAACGTGTTCAGTGACACCAAGCGGCCGTTCACGTGGATGTTCGACAACGTGCAGGCGCCGATGCAGGCCACGATGTTCTCGCTCCTGGCGTTCTACGTGGCGTCGGCGTCGTACCGCGCGTTCCGGGCCCGATCCGGCCACGCGACGATGCTGCTGGTGGCCGGTGTCGTGGTCATGCTCGGCCGCGTGCCGCTGGGTGAGTACTTTGCGATCCCGGGTACGAATGCGAGCATTCCATCGCTGGCGGACTTCGTCCTCGACGTTCCGAATCTCGCGGCCAAGCGCGGCATTCTGATCGGTGTGGGGCTGGGCATGGTGGCCACCGCGATGAAGATCCTCCTCGGCATCGAGCGGACGTACCTCGGAAAGGGCAGTCAATGACGCACGTAGGGGTCCGATCCCGGCCGCGCCGCGGTGGAGATCGACGATGACGAGCATCGCGGGACACGACGACCAGCGTCACGACGGCTTCGCCGATCGACTCCTCCATCTCGATCGGCGGATCATCTTCCTGTGCGTCGCGCTCGCGGTGATCATCCCCATCATCCGGCCCATCGGGATGCCCATCAAGTCGTCCAAGGAGGCCGAGGACTTCATCGCCGCGCTGGAGGAGGTGAAGCCCGGTGAGGTCGTGATGTTCTCGTTCGACTACGAGGCGGACGTGCGTGCCGAGCTGGACCCGATGGCGATCACCACCTTCCGTTACTGCTTCGACCACGACATCAAGATCGTCGCGTTGACGAACTACGCCGGTGGCCCGGGCATCGCCGAGGCCGTGTACCGTCCCGCAATGGAGGAGTTCGGCAAGACCTACGGCGAGGACTTCGTCTTTCTCGGCTACAACACCGACTGGCAGGGCACGATGCTCCGGATGGGCGAGTCCATCCGCGCCACGTTTCCGGCCGACCACTACGGAGCCCGCACCGACGGGATGTCCATCCTCGACGGTGTCGACTCGTACGCCGACATCCCGCTCCTCGTGTCGGTGGCCGGCAGCGCGCTCGCCGAGTACTGGGCGATCTTCGCCGGAGGCAAGTACCAGCAGAAGGTGATCACCGGCAACACGGCCATCCAGGCCATCCTCGTCTACCCGTACTACAACGCGGGGCAGATCTCGGGCTTTCTCGGCGGCCTGAAGGGCGCCGCCGAGTTCGAGAAGCTGGCCGGGTACTCCGGTGACGCGACCCTGGGCATGGACGCGCAGAGCACGGCGCACGGCCTGATGGTCGTGTTCATCCTGCTCGGCAACGTCGCGTTCTTCCTTCAGCGACGACAGCGCGGCCGCGATGCGCACGCGGGAGGATCGGCCACATGAACGTCGAGAGCATCGGCGTCCTCATCGCCGCCTTCTTCACACTGGCGATCTTCAGCTTCCTGTACCGGGAGAATCCCGTCTACCGCTTCGCCGAGCATCTCCTGGTGGGGGTCTCGGCGGGCTACTACCTCGTGCAGTTCTGCATCGCCGCCATCTACCGCAAGCTCTACGTGCCGATCGCCGACGACGGCCACTGGACGCTCGTCTTCGGCGGGATCCTCGGGTTCCTGATGCTGTTCCGCTTCTCACGCCGCACGGAGTGGATCTCGCGCTTCTCCCTCGCCTTCTACGTGTCGGCGGGCGCCGGCTACATCATCCCGAACATCCTGAACGCGCAGGTGCTTGAGCAGGTGCAGGCCTCCTTCCTGTCACCGGCGGGAACGGTGTCGGCCTGGGCCACCGTGAAGGAGCTCCTGATCGTGGTGGGCGTGCTGTCGATTCTCGTCTACTTCTTCTTCTCGAAGCCGCACAAGGGCGCAACCTCCGCGGTGGCGAAGGTGGGCATCGCGTTCCTGATGGTAGGCTTCGGCGCCTCGTTCGGCTACACGGTCATGGGACGCGTGACGCTCCTCATCGGTCGCATCACGTTCCTGCTGCGAGACGTCCCCCAGGCCTTCTGAGTCTCCGCCCGACGGCAACCGCCCGCCGACCGCCGATCGCGACGACCGGCGCCGATCACGGGGACGCGACCGTGAGCTTCTCGCGGGCCACGATCCGCCTGGCGTCGCCCGAGACGAACTCGAGTCGCACGAAGTAGACGCCCGCGGGCGCGGCACGTCCCGACGGCGTGCTCAGATCCCACACGACCGCGTGCTCGCCCCGCTCGACCGGTCTCGTGCCGGACGACCAGACGCGACGCCCGTCGACCGCGAACACGTCGACCACGGCCGATCCGTCGCCGGGCACCCGATAGTGGAGCCGGGTGGACGCCGAGACGGGGTTGGGACGCGACAGGAGCCACACGCCGGGGGACGTCGGCCGGGAGGCTGCGTCGGCGCGGGCAACCAGCTCGAAGCGATGTTCGCCGGGGTCGACGTCGAGCGAGCGAAGCGTGCCGAGATCCCACTCGATGCCCGTTCCGTCCTCGCGCAGCGTGACCGCGTGGCGGCCCGCCCCACCGCCGTCGAGCGCGAAGGCCAGCGTCGTGGGCCTCGACGCCGTCAGCGTGACCGTCCACGCGACGACGTCCGACGAGAGACCGGCGACGCTCTGCCGGTACCGCCTCGGCAGCGTTAGGGCAGGCGGGGAGTCGGGTCGACCGATCCAGAGATCCATCTCCTCGCCGGGAGCCGGGGGCGCGGCGGCACGATCCAGGGGATCCCAGTCGTCGCGCGCCTTCGCGTCCCGACCCAGGACGATCGTCCGGGTGGCGGCGTGCTCGGGCTCCGCCGTCCGCTCCCGTGCGGAGACGAGGACGCGTAGGGCCCACACCGCGCCGGTCGGCTCGGGAGCGCGGCCGACGGATCTCGCCGCCCCGGTGCCCACGACCTCCCCGGCCGGGATCATCAGCGTGAGGGGCCGCGCGACCAGGTTCAGCACCCAGCAGCCCGACGAGGCGGGAAGGTCGTCCGACATGACGTACGCGTCGCCCACGCGCTGGTACACGTCCTGACCGACGAGCGTGCCGGCATCGCTGAACGCGACCGGATCGCTGGCGCCGTCCCGGATCATCATCGCGTCGGGATCCACGAGCACGTCGTAGGCGGCGGGATTACCCACCATCGTCCAGTTGGATGGGAGGAGCGGGACCTCGAAGAAGCCCGGCTCCGCGGGCCAGCTCGTCGAGCCGAGGACCGACCACGGGTGAGACGTGCGTGTGGCGAGCCAGAACCCGGCGCCGGGCTCCACGTCGAAGGGCGTGGAGCCGTCCAGACGCTCGTACGCCGTCGTGATCCGGCGATGAAGGAACCAGGTCGTATCGCTCGACGGGCCGCCGAACACGGCCTCCAGCGCCGCGATCACGTCGTCGTCCTCGATGCCGATCGCCGGCAGTCCGATCATGTGGTGGCGGAGATCGCGATTGGGCGGCATGCCGGCGCCGGTCGTCACCGATGCGCGCCGAGGCGCGGCCGGTGTCCCGACCTGGAGCTCGCCGCCGTCGTCGATCGTCAGCGTCGCGACGTACTCGAATCCCCGGATCGACGCGGACGCATCAACCGTCCAGTCCGGGCCGTCGAGCGTCATCTCCAGCGGGTCGCCGTACCCGTCCTCGCCGCCGAGTCGCCGGACGATCGACGCGGCGATGACCGACGCGGTCCCCACGTCGGGGTTCGGCAGCCTCATGACGACCCCTCCCGGGCCGGAGGTCACGGTGGCGTCGGCCACGTCGACGGTCCTGACGCGGACCGACTCGGAGTAGCCGAAGTAGTCGACCGTGATCGTGGCCTCGCCGGCGGACACCCCCTCGAGCCGACCGGGCTCCACCGAGACGACGCCGGGATCGGACGAGGACCAGAGGGCCAGTGCCGTGACGTCGGCCGTCCCGCCTCCGTCGAGCAGCAGGATCGCGTCGACCTCGGCCGTCATGCCGACGGCGAGGTAGAGATCCGACTCGCTCAGCTCGAAGCCCACCGCGTCCTCGGCGATCACGGTGACGGTCACGGTGACGCCCGGCGAGACGTTGCCGGCCGCGTCGATGGCGGAGATGCGATACGAGTAGTCCTGATCGGTGATCAGGTCGGCGTGGTTGATCGTCGACTCCGTCGTGGTGAAGAAGATGAGCTCCTCGCCGTCGGCGAAGGACGTGGGCGGGGCGGATCCCTCCCTCCAGCGCACGACCGAGCCGACGGCGTCGGCGGGCAGGCTCCAGGTGATCGCGACCCCGTTGCCGCCGCTACGCGCGGTGACGTCGAACGGATCGGCGGGCGGCACGTCGTCGTCCTGCCGGATGGCCACGTCCCAGGGCTGCTCTCCGTCGGTGGCGAAGACCGTGGTCTGGGCATCGTCACCGCACGTCTGCACGTTCACGCGCTGCATGTCTCGATCGGCGAAGAACAGTCGGTCGCCGACCGGATCGTATGCCACCCCCTCGGTCTCGGCCTGGGTCAAGAAGCACGCGTCGGACGAGTGGGACGTCCAGTCGCCCGTGATGTCGATGCGATGAATCGTGCCCTGATTCGCCGCGTCACGTTCGGTCCAGTAGAGCGTGCCCGCGATCGGATCGATGTCGATTGCCTCCACCTCCTCGGGGACGATGAGCGTCTTCGTGGTGGGCACCGCGTCGTCCAGGGTCGCGAGATCGATCGACGTGATCTGCCCGCCATCGGCGTGAGCCGAGCACCAGAAGATCCGGTTGCGCCAGAGATCGAGGGCGACGTCGTTGGGCTGGGTCGCCGTGCTGTCGACGATCGCGATGGGTGAGTGTCCGGCGTCCTGACCGTCGATGTGGCCGTAGAAGACGCCTCGGAACATCGGGTCGCTCGGATTGCCGGCGTCGCACTGCGTACCGCCGCCGCGCGCGGCCCAGTAGACGCGCTGGCGGAAGGGGTCGACCGCCACGCCCTTGGCGCCGCACCAGTCGTACAGCAGGCGCCGTTCCCCGGTGCTCGGGTCGACAGTCAGAACCTCGTCCTCGCCGCGCTGGGTGACGAAGATCTGCCTAGTCAGGGGCTCCCACGCGATGCGCTGTGCGCTGGACAGGTCCTGAGCCAGGACGTCCGTGTAGCCGCGTCCGATCCGGGTGGCGCCGAGGAAGTTGCTCTCCGCGTCGCTGGGCGCGAGTCCCGTCCAGTAGACCGTCGCCGTGCCGCCTCCCGGCTCGCCGCGGGTGATCGTGATCGTGGACCGATACGGGCGGGCGACGCTCAGGTTGCCATCCTCGTCCTCGAAGAACAGCGCATACGAGACGACGTCATCCGCGGTGGGATGGACGACCTCGGTGGCGTCGTCGACGAAGAGCACGGCCGGCGCTCCCTCGAAGGGATTTCCCGGAGGTATGAAGCCCGGTCTCCACCGGATCACGGTGGTCGCCACCAGGCTCGTGTCCGGCGGTGCCGCCCAGCGAAGCCGGACCCCCGACGGCGTCGCGGCGCCCGAGGCGGCGAACACCCGCGGAGGCGGGCGCCGATCCAGCCGCTCGACGACGATGTCGCCCGGGAGCGACCCGTCCGGAAGCGCGTGGTCGGGCGTCGTCAGGACCACCGGTCCGGTCGCGTCCAGATCGGCCACGAGGATGGCCGGTGCGCTCGGACTGCGATCGGTCCAGTACAGTCGACGCGCCTCGGAGTCGATGAACAGGCCCCGCGGCGACGTGTCGCCCACGTCGTAGCGCGCGAACAGGACGGGTCCGCCGCTCCCGTCGGCCGCATGCGAGTAGATGCCCCTCCCCGAGCTCTGGGTCGAGGTCCAGAAGACGCGGTCGGACTCGGGGTCGTAGTCGACGTCCCAGATGACGCCCGCACTGGAGACGATCTGGGTGGAGCCATTGGGATCGGTCCGCCAGATCGCCTGGACCGGCAGCTCCTTCTGACCCCAGTACAGCGCGTTGGTGCGAAGGTCGGCGACCAGCCCCCTGGGTCCGAGGAGGTCACCGACCACGGTGATCTGCCCGGTCCCGTCCGTGGCCCGGCGGACGACCGAGCCGAGTATGGGCGGCGAGGCGTCGTCCCGCCCGGTCTCCAGCCAGAAGACGTCTCCCCGGAAGCGGTCGACCGCGATCGCTTCGGGGTTTGCCGACTCCAGGAGCGGCGTGCCGAACGGCTCGTGCACGAACACGTCGGTCCCGGTCACCGGCGTGCGGTAGAGCGCGTCGGGGTTCGCACTCATCCAGTAGAGCATGCCGGAGCGCCGATCGAAGGCGAGCCCGTCGTTCGCGTCGCTGGCGATCGCGGCGATTCCGAGAGGTGTGGTCGAGTCGTCCTCGTTGATCCGGTAGATCTCGTCGACGGCCGGATTCGCATCCACCCAGTAGATGTGGCGGCCGGTCTCGGCCTGTCCGCGCCCGGCGATCCCGATCAGAAGCGCGAGGGCGGCGTGCGCGGCGATGACGCGCGGACGTGTCGAAGCGGTCATGCGTGTCACCTCCTCCGGGATCACCAGCGCAGGATCCAGGCGATCGGTCCCAGGCCGGGCGGCGGCGGCGGGTTCGGGTCCAGGCGGTCGGGCTCTTGCTCCCCGTTCTTCTCGTCGCCCTTGAACAGAAGGTATCCGCCGACGCCCGCGGCGGCGACACCGGCCACGATCGCGACGGTCCTGAGGATGGAGGATCCATCCTCGTCGCTGGGCGTCACCAGCGTGACCGGGATCCTCTGCTCGCGCGCACCATCGATCGTGAACACGAGCGCGGCGGCGGCGGCGCCCACGACGTCGCTCGCGCCGGGTCCGGGCGTCACCCGCACCTCGGCGGCTCCCGACGCCGCGGTCCCGTTCCTCGGTGTCACCGAGAGCCAGGACGGAGGCGTCTGCAGCGACCAGGTGAACGCCCGACCATCGGCCGACGCCAGCGTGAGCGTCCGGACGAGTTCGCCGTCCTCCCGATCACCGCGCAGCTCGAGGCTCTCGGGCGTGATCGTGACGCGGATGGGCCGGCTGGCGCGCGCCTCCTCGAGGAGCGAACGCTCGGTCATGCCGCCGGGCTCGGGCTGGAACGTGGGCAGCTCCTCCAGCAGCGCGCGGTACTCGGACAGGGCGCTCTCGCGATCACCCATCGATACGAAGATCTGCGCGCGGAGATCTCGAACCTCCGCGCGACACACCGGATCGAGCGACGAGAGATCCAGACCACGGACGGTGTCGAGCGCGCGCTCGAACTGAGCTTCGTCGTAGAACAGCGAGACCGCGCGGGCGATGTCGGGGTCGCCGGCGGCGCAATCGTCGATGCGCGCGGCCGCCGCCGCCGTCGCGGACAGTGCGGCGACGCCGAGGGCGAGGCACGTGGTCTGCGCCCGCCGGCGGACGGTCGCGAGTCGTGTCGATGTCTGCATGGCGACTCCCCGATCGGTGAGATCTCACCGTCAGTTGGCGATCATCCGGAACTCCACCATGACCGTATCACCCGGCGCCAGTCGCACGTCACCAAACTCGGGCTCCGACCGGTGGCCGTCGCGCGACACCGTGACGCGGTAGGGCCGCTCCCGCCACTCGAGCTCGAGGGCGGGCACGGGCGTGCGAATCGGTCCGCCGGCGCCGGTGAGCGGCTCACCATCGATCGACACCGGATCTCGTCCCCCGCTCACGATGCGGACGTAGCCGACGTCCGGCGTCGCGTCGAAGGTGATGGCCTCGACGCCGCCGTCGACGGCGCGGACCGACCGCCTGGCCGGCGAGAACCGATGTCCCAGCTTGGAGACGGTGACGTCGATCTCGTCGTCCGTCGTCGTGACGTCTGCCCGGAACGGCAACCGAACGCTCTCGTAGAGTCGATCGCCGATCCGGACGTCGACGTCGGTGAGCCGGCCGGCGGCCACGCGAACGGTGAACGTCTTCTCGCGCGGGGTCGGCGGCACGTCCCGATCCCACGGCTTCTCGTCGAGCCGCACGTGGGTCGCGAAGTCCTGCCCGGGGTCGATGCGGATGGACGACGTCGACGGCTCGAACCCGCTCTTGCCGACCTCGAGTCGGCCCTCCAGCCGCGCGTCGGTGTCGATCCGATAACGCTCGATGGGAGTGGTGCCCAGTGAGCGCCCGTCGAAGACGACGGAGGCGCCCGTCGGTGTGCTGGTCACGCTCAGGGTCACGTAGGTGCGGACGAGCTGGATCGGCGGTACGCGCGTGGCTCGACCCCCGACGACGTCGATCGATCGCGTCTCCGCGCGGTAGCCGGCGTGCTCCGCTCGAACCGTGTACGTGCCGGCGGGCAGCGAGTCGACCGCACCGGCAGCCAGCGTGACGCCGGTCTCGACGATCCGAACGGTCGCGTCCCCCGGCGTCACCGCGACCAGGGCGATGGTGCCGACCGTGGAGGTGGGCGTCTGGATCTCCGCGTCGGGCCAGAGCGCCCAGACGCCGAGCAAGACGACCACGACCGCCGTGAGTGCGGCGGGGAGCACCCACCGGCGCCGAGCCGGCGCGGCCGGCGACCCGGGTGCCGTCCTCGCCGGCGCGACCACCGGCGTCGGCATCACCGGCGGTGCCGGCGACTCCGCGGTCGGACCCGGAGAGCTGCGCGACCTCGACGCGTCCGCCCCCGCGAGCGATCCCGATCCGGAGCGCGAGCCCGACCCCGGATCCGACCCGGACGCCGAATCCGTCCCGGACGCGAGACCCGTCCCCGTCGAGACGTCGGACCCCGAATCGACACCGGTCCCGGACCCGAGATCCGCCCCCGACGTGACGTCGGACCCCGACGTGACGTCGGACCCCGACGTGACGTCGGACCCAGCTTCGACATCCGACCCGGTGTCGCTCGTGCCCGGTTCCGATCCGGGTCGTGAGCCCGATCCGGGGTCGGACTCGGGGCGAGACGACGACGTCGGCGTCCTGGCCACGATCGTCGGATCGTCGTCCGCCTCGGGTGTCGGCAGTGGGGTCGGCGTGAACTGCGTGGCGTCGTCGTCCACCGTCGTCGAGCGAGAGGCCGCACTGGACCTGAGCGTGACGTCGGGGTCCACCTCCACGCCGGTATCGAGCAGGTCCCCGACGCCCGAGTCCTCGATGATGCGCGTCTCGTCCGGAGTGAGAACCTCGCGCAGGTCCTGAACGTTCTGCCGGCGCAGCATCTGCCGGATGTCGTTCATGACCGCCATTGCTTCCTCGTTGCCCTTGTCCACGTACAGCACGACGGTGATCGCCTTGAGGGCGTCGATCGCCTTGCGCTCGCCGAACGCGATCAGGTTGTGCGCCTTGTACAGGTATCGCCTGGCCACCTGCCGCCGCATCGCGCCCGAGACCCCGAGAGGATCGCGCACGAACTCCTCGAGCAGTCTCCGGCGGCGCGGGATGTTCAGTCCGTCGACGAAGCGTTCCATCCACTCCCGGACGTCGCCGGTATCCGCCGGCCGACCCGAGGGCTCCTTGGCCAGGAGGCAGTGCACGAACTCGCTCAGCTCGGGGGTCACGAGCGGATTCCGTTCGTCGAGCCGTACCGGCTCGTCCCGCACGATCGCGGTATGAATCGCGATGGCGGATCGCCCCTGGAACGGGCGCTGGTTCGCAAGGAGCTGGTACGCGATGACGCCGAACGCGAACAGGTCGGCGCGGAAGTCGACCTCGTCCGACACGATCTGCTCGGGGGCCATGTAGGCCGGGGTGCCGAGACTCTGACCGGTCGACGTGACGTTCGAGACGTCGATCGTGGACTTGGCCAGGCCGAAGTCACCGATCTTGGCCACACCGTCGCGTGAGATGAGAATGTTCGAGGGCTTGAGATCGCGGTGCAGGACACCCCTCGCGTGCGCCACCTCGAGTCCGCGCACGATCTGGAGCAGGAGGAGCGATGCGACCTCGAGCGGCATCGGCGACACCGACTTGATCATCTGATCCAGCGTCGGTCCGTCGACGAACTCGAGCACCATGAACGGCGGCCGATTGGAGCGAGAGTACTCGATGACGCCGACGATGTTCTCGCTGTGGAGTCCCGCCGCCGATCGGGCTTCGATCTCGAAGCGCTTCAGGAACTCCTCGCCGTCCGCCAGGTGCGGGTGGATCGTCTTGACGGCGCGGACGGCACCGATCGACAGCTGCCGGGCCGCATAGACGGTCCCCATCGCGCCGTGATCGATGCGTCGGAGAATCTCGTAGCCGGGAATGTCGGGAAGGTCGTTGGACATGCGTGGAACATCTCGCGACTGCCGTCTCGGGAGCGAGCCCGAACGCACGCGTGCGATCCGAGCTGACATACGATATCACATTGGGAGGGCGAGCGTTCCGGGGAGACCGGGGAATGGGCAGGGGCTCGTCGGAGGGGAAGCCGCTGCGGATGGAGACGACTGGGAGCCGGGATGAACGCGGCCCCACCCGCAGCGAAACGGGTGAAACGTGGGGATCGGCGACCGCGGATCAGTCGACCACGGTCAGCCTCGCGGTCTCCGCGACGTGTGATCCAGCGACGCGGACGAAGTAGACGCCGGGCGCGAGCGCGTTGCCGCGCGAGTCCCGGACGTCCCAGTGCACCACGCCCCCGGGCGTCGACGTCTCGAAGCGGTTGACCAGGCGACCGGTCACGTCGAGCACGCGCACCGACACGGGTTCGTCCGACGCGAGCCCGAGCGAGATCGTCCCTCCCGCCCGCACCGGATTGGGTCCGAGCGTGATCGGCGTCGTCCCCGGCTGGTGGGCCGGGACCGCCACGACGGTCTCGAACGTACCGGCGACGTAGAAGTCACCCGTGGCGATCGTGTCGGTCCCCTCGAAGGCCTGACCCCAGCCCGACGACGTCAGCGTCATGATGTAGGTCTCGTACGGCTCCAGAACGAACGTCTCGTTCACGGTGAGCGACTGATCGGCTCCCGCAGGGGCCGCGTGGAGCATCGTCCCGTCGGGGCCGACCAGGATCAGCGTGACGCCCCCGTTCCCGCCCTGAGAGAGCCCTCCGCCGATCTGGAGAACGGTCGTCTCGGTCACCGTGAAGTCCATCCGGAACGCGCTCAGCCCGAACGCCTCGGCGAACATCTCGGGATTCGCCGGATCCGCCGTGGCGTCGCCGAAGCTGTTGCCGGCCAGGAGGAGCATGTTCCCGGTCAGCTCGGAGTGCTGGCTCGCCTGCGCGTTGCCCGAGCCGTCGGGAAGCGACAGGAACTTCTGGGCGGGTGGCCCGAAGAGTCCGCCCTCGGTGCTCTGATGCTGGTCGAAGTCGGTCAGGAAGTCGGTGCCGTCGAACAGGTTCACGAAGGCGGCGGTCTGGCGATCGAAGGCGAGCGGAACGACGTCGGCGCGTGCGGAGACGGACGCGACGACGCCCAGCAGGATCGCGACAGGCACACGGCGACAGAGCATCGAGGGCATGGTTCCTCCGGTTCGACACGGGTGGTCCGGCTCAGGTCTACCGTGGAGACGCGAGGTCGCGGGAGAATGATACCGCGTACCGGAAAGCACCGGCCGGGCCACCCCATCGGACCGCCCCTGGACCGGGGCGCCGGTGTGTCGAGTGCCGCCGGCGAGTGATCGCGGGATCGACGCTGGATGTCCATCGTGATATAGGGGTAAGAGATACGGGCAGTTCCGGCGCATCGGTGCCCGAGAGCCGGAGAGCGAGATCGAGACATGATGACCGAACTCGGCATTGGCCTCCTCGGCGTGGCGCTCGGCATCGCCGCCGGCCCCCGGCTGCGCGCGCTCGTGCGCCGCGTGGCCCGCGACCGCGGCGGCGACCCCACGACGCCGCCCGGCGGCTCCCAGCGCCGGATCCATCTGGTCGGGCCCCCGACCGACGAGAGCGAGCACCTGGACAAGATGGCGGCCATCGGCATGCTCGCCGCCGGGATCGCCCACGAGATCAAGACGCCGCTCGGCGCGGCCACGAGCATGCAGGAGACGCGAAAGCGCGCCCAGACGAAGCTCCTGGCCGCGGTGGAGAACGGCGACGACGAGACCGACGAGGACGGGTCGGCCAAGCTCCTCGGCATCATCGGCGACGCCGACGAGGTGATCGACACCGCACTCGAGCGCGTGGCCGCGATCGTGAACGAGCTGCGGCAGGTCGCCCGTCACGAGGCGTCCGAGCCCGAGCGGCTCGACGTCACCGAGCCCATCGAGAGCGCGCTCACCCTGGCCTGGCACAAGCTGAAGGGACGGGTGACCATCGAGCGGGACTTCGCCCCCCGCGCGGACGTGATCGGGCATCCCGGCAAGCTGAGTCAGGTGTTCCTGAACCTCTTCGTGAACGCCGCGCAGGCCATCGAGGACTCGGGGACGCTTCGCATCACCGTGACGCGGGACGAGAACCGCGTCCGGGTCGACGTCACCGACACCGGTAGCGGGATCGATCCCTCCCGGCTGGATGCGATCTTCGAGATGGGCTTCACGACCAAGTCGGCCGCCGAGGGTACGGGTCTCGGTCTGGCGATCTCCCGCCGGATCGTCGAAGCGCACGGCGGGACGCTGTCGGTGTCGAGCGCACCGGGCACGGGATCCACGTTCACGGTCTCGCTCCCCGCCGCGGACTCGGTGGCGTGAGGGTCCTCGGCCGGATCTTCCCCGTTCGACCCGACGAGATCGCGCTCGTGACGCTGATGGCGGCGGGGTACGGGGTCGTCCTGATGACCCAGTACTTCCTGAAGCCGGCGCGCGACGCGATGTTCCTGATCGCGCTGAGCCCTTCGCAGCTCCCGATCGTGTTCATGTTGACCGCGCTGATCGCCGCGCCGGTCGCGTCGATCTTCTCCCGCGCGAGCCGGTCGACGTCGCTGCCGCGACTGGTCGTCCGGACGTTTCTGACGTTGACGGCGAGCATCCTGGGGCTGCGTGCGCTGCTCTCGTTCGATTCCCCGTGGGTCTACTACCTCTTCTACGCATGGGTCGGCGTCTTCGGCGTGCTGTCGACGTCGCAGTTCTGGCTTCTGGCCGGCGCGGTGTTCGACGCCTCGCAGGCCAAGCGCCTGTTCACGTTGATCGGGGCCGTGGGCATCCTGGGGGCGATCCTGGGAGGTGAGGCCACGCGCTGGTGCGTCGAGTCGCTGGGCGTGTCCACGCCCGATCTCCTGTACGTGGCCGCCGGGCTGTGCGGCACGGTGACGCTTCTGATCCTCGCCGTCCGGCGGACGGCGCCGAGCGATCTCGGCCGGGCCCCGCGACGCGCCACCGACGACGGCGAGGACACCCGCGCAGGCCGGCTCTTCTCCACGATCAGGCGATCGCGGCACCTCCAGCTGACGGTGGGGATCATCGCCGCCGCGATCCTCACCGGCACGTTCGTGGACTACCTGTTCAAGACGCTGAGCTACGAGGCGATCTCGAACGAGGACGGGCTCACCGCGTTTCTCGCGCGCTTCTACTCCACGGTGAACATGGCCTCGCTGCTCCTTCAGCTCCTGGCCACGAACGCGGTGCTTCGCCGCTTCGGGGCGGCCGGCGCGCTGGCCATCTTGCCGGTGCTGCTGACGCTCGGCGGGATCGGTGTGCTGATCGTGCCCTCCCTGATGGCGGTGAGCCTGCTGCGTGGCAGCGACATGGCGCTCAAGTACTCGCTGGACAAGACGGGACGGGAGCTGCTCTTCCTGCCGGTCCCGATCGAGCTCAAGCGCCGGACGAAGCTCTTCATCGATCTCTTCGTGGACAGGTGGTTCCGGGGCTTCGCCGGCCTCCTCTTGCTGGTGATCACGACCGCGCTGGGCGGTCGCTCGGTGGCGCTCTCCATCGTGATCGTCGTCGCGGCCGCGGTGTGGCTCGTGCTCGTCGTGCGCATGCGCTCGGAGTACCTCGAGTCGTTTCGGCGTGCGATCGAGCGCCGCGAGCTGGACCTGAGCGACGTCCCGCTGAACCTCCGCGAGAGCGCGGCGGTGAACTCGCTCCTGACCTCGCTGGACAGCGAGAACCCACGTCAGGTCGTCTATGCGCTGGAGACGCTGCGATCGGCGGCGGGCGTCGATCTCGTGTCGCGGGTCGGTGCGCTCCTGTCGCATTCCACTCCGGACGTGCGCGCCGCGGCGTTGCGGGTGCTGATCGAGAAGGGTGACGGGAGCTGGCGGGCCACCGTTTCGGAGCTCCTGGAGGACCCGGATCCCGTGGTGGGTCGCGAGGCCGTTCGCTACCTCGTGGAGCACGGGGACGACGCGACCGAGCTGCTGGACGAGCTGCGCGGGGCCGGATCGCCCGCCGTCGTGGACGCGACGTGGGCCTACCTCGCGGCGTTCGGCTCCTCCGCGGTCTGCGACGCGCTATCGGACGACGCGCTCGAGGTGAGTATCGGCGCGGTCGGTCGCGCGCGCGACGTCCACGTCGCCTGCGTGCTCGGTCGCCGTACCCAGGCCGGCGACACGACCCGGCTCGAGACGCTCCTGGACCACACGGACCCCGACGTGGTTCGCGCGGTGCTCGCGAGCATCGGTCGCCGGCGACTCCTGTCGATGTACGCCCGGGTCGAGGCGGCGCTCGCACGGCGCGCGGTCCGGCCCGCGGCCCGCGAGACGCTGGAGGCGTTCGGCGCGGAGGCGGTCCCGCTGATCGCCGGGGGGCTGGCGGACCCCGCGCGGCCGCTGATCGTGCGCCGTTCGCTCGTGCGAGCCCTGGGCGAGATCGTTGAGCCCACGGCGGCCGACGCCCTCCTCGACGCGCTCCGGGATGGTGCGCCCGAGCTCCGGGGGGACGTGCTCCGCGCGCTGAACGTGCTCCGGACCGCCGATCCCCGTCTCGCGTTCGAGCCGCGGGTCATTCGCCAGGCGATCGATCGCGAGATCGCGCTCTCCGAAGCGGCGCTCACCACCGCGCCCCTGTTCGCGAGCCCGTCCAGCGAGCCCGAGCGGTTGTTCGCACGGGCGCTCGGGGAGCGCGCGGCCGCCGCGCGCGGCCGCGTGTTCGAGCTCCTGGCGCTCGAGTTCCCCGTCCGGGACATTCGCAACGCGGCGCTCGCCCTGATGAGCGAGTCCCGCGAGACGCGGGCCAACGCCCGGGAGTTCCTCGAGCAGCTGCTTCCAGTCGATCTCCGGGCACCCATTCTGAGAGTCGCGCGCGGAGCCAGGCGCGTGGCGGAGCGCGACCCGAGTGCCGGCCGCCCCGCGCCCCGCGCGGCGGAGCGGGAGGCGGCGCTCTCGTTCTACCTGGCCGGCGAGGATGCCTGGCTGAAGAGCTGCGCGCTCCTGGTGAGCGCCGAGATGCCGACAGACGTGCTGCGCGAGCTGGGTCGGCGCGCCCGGTCCGATCCGTCTCCGATGGTCCGCGAGACGGCTGCTCTGGTGACGGCCGCGGGCTCGGAGTAGCATCCCGCCATGCTCACCGTGATCGAGAAGGTCATCCTGCTTCAGAACGTGGACCTGTTCCGCGAGGTGCCCACCGAGGAGCTGTCGCTGCTGGCGACCATCGCCGAGGAGCGTTCGTTCCTGGAGGGAGACATCATCTTCCGGGAGAACGACGCGGCCAACGCGCTCTACCTAGTGATCGACGGTCGCGTGCGCCTCCACCAGGACACGCGCGAGATCTTCGTGGCCGGTCCGCGCGATCCGTTCGGGACCTGGGCGCTGTTCGACGACGAGCCTCGCGTGGTCACGGCCACCGTCATCGCCGACGCCCGGCTCCTTCGCGTGGACCGGCGTGACTTCGTGGATCTCCTGGCCGACAACGTCCAGATCGCACAGTCCTTGATCCGAACGGTCGCGCGCCGACTACGCGCCTTGGCGGGCCGCGTTTCGTGAGCGCCGCCGGATCCGGTGTGGTAGAGTCTCCGCTCGAAACCAGCTGCATCAACCAGCAGCCGGACACGAAGGCCCCAGGCGGATCAGCCACGGCGCAGGTCGCGGTGGCCCACGACGAGGCCCATGACCACCGACAGCTCGTTGATCGTCGTCGTCGACGACGAAGACATGGTGCTGACGAGCCTCGAGTCGTTCCTGTCGCTCGAGACCGAGTACGACGTCCACACGTTCCGATCCCCGGACGCCGCGCTCGCGTTCGCGCGCGAGCACGAGGTCGACCTCGTGATGTCCGACTACCTGATGCCGGAGATGGACGGGATCACCCTCCTCGGGAAGTTCAAGGAGATCCATCCGTCGGCGCCTCGCATTCTCCTCACCGGATACGCCGACAAGGAGAACGCGATCAAGGCGATCAACGAGGTCGGGCTGTTTCAGTACATCGAAAAGCCGTGGAACAACGCCGATCTCCTGATCATCCTCCGCAACGGACTCGAGCGACACCGTCTGATGAAGACGCTGGACGAGAAGATCGACGAGATCAATCGCGCGTACGGACAGCTTCAGGGCCTCCAGAAAGACATCCTGAAGACGTTCATCTAGGAGTCACGGCCGTGGATGTCAGACGATCGGTTCGACATCGGAGAGGCACCGCCCCGGGGGCGAGCACGAGCCCGTTTCCGATCCGCCCGCGAGTGCGCGTGCGGTCCCGCCGAGCGGCCGCCCACCGGATGGTGTCCGTGGTGGCCGGCCTGTCCGCGGGCGTTGCCATCCACGCCGAGGCCATGGACATCAGCGAGCTCTACATCAGTGGCTTCGTCAGTCAGGGCTACGTCAACACGAGCGAGAACGACTTTCGGCTACCCAACGCCACCGAGGGGACGTTCGACTTCAACGAGGCGGCCATCGCCGTCTCGGTCATGCCGAGCCCTCGCTTCCGGGTCGGGATCCAGTTCACCGCACGCGACTTCGGCGACAATGGCAACAACCAGGTCATGCTGGACTGGGGATACGGCGACTTCCGCTGGCGGGACGAGCTGGGCATTCGCGCGGGCAAGGTCAAGGTCACCTGGGGGCTGTTCAACCATCTTCGTGACCTGGACTTCGCGCGCACGTCGATCTTCCTGCCGCACAGCGTCTACAACGAGGACCTGCGCGACTTCGCGCTCGCGGTGCAGGGCGCCTCGATCTATGGAAATGCGTGTGGCGGCGAGACAGGTAACCTCGACTACGAGGTCTACGCCGGCGCCTACAACGTACCCGATCCGGATCAAGGGCTCTGGAACACCGAGTGGCGGTACGCGGGGCAGCAGATCGCGGCCGCATTCGAGGGGATGGACGGAATCGCCGGCGCGCGCTTCGGGGGTGTTCTCGAGCCGAGCGTCCACTTTCCGTGGGCGATCGGCGGGTCGTTGTTCTGGAACACGCCGGTGGTGGGTCTTCGCGTGGGTACCAGCTGGATCAGGACCGAAGCCGAGGGGTCGGCCCGCCTCATCTTCGATCTGGAGCTCGAGAACGACGACGGGACCATCGACCAGACCCGCACCGACGTCGTGACGCGTTTCGAGTCGCACGTCGATCAGCTGGCGGTGCACTCGATCGAGTACGTGCACGGCCGCCTGGCGTTGTCCGCGGAGTATTACCGTGAGGTCATCGGCTATCCCGCGTCCGACGGGTGGTACGCGATGGTCGGCTACGAGCTGACGGACTGGCTGACACTGGGCGGGTACCGCGCGGTCTCCCATCGAAACATCCACGATCGCGACGGCACGAAGTCCGCCACCGAGGAGGAGCCCGCCGAGGCCTGGTACCTGAAGGACTGGACGGCCACGGCGCGGGTCGACATCCTCGACAACTGGCTGGTGAAGCTCGAGTACCATCGGATGCACGGCCTCGGCTTCCTGGAACGGGCGCTCGCCGGGGAGGGCGACGCGGACTGGGACATCCTCGCCGTGAAGAGCACGGTGCACTTCTAGTGGGGAGGCTCGACGTGCGAAGCTTCGCCAGACTTCTCGCCGTGCTGCTGGCGGTTCTCGTCCTCACTCCGTTCGATCCGGTCACGTCGGTTGCGTCGGCCGAGGTTCACCTGATCGCACACCCGTCGGTGCCGGACGACACCCTCGCGGTCTCCGACGTACAGCGAATCTACCTGGGCAAGCGCAGCCGCTGGAGCGATCGATCCGCGGTCGTGCCCTCGATGCTGTCCGGCGGCGACGTGCACGAGACGTTCGTGTCGGAGATGCTGGGCCGGTCGGTGAGCCGGTTCGACAGCTTCTGGAAGCAGGCCGTCTTCACCGGGAAAGGCATCCCGCCGAAGTCGTTCGACAGCGAGGAGGCGATCCTCGCGTTCGTGGCCTCGACCCCCGGCGCGATCGGATACGTGTCCGACACCGTCCAGGTGGACGGCGTTCGGATCATCGTCGTCGAGTAGCCGTGGAGCTCGCGTGAAGTTCACGCACAAGATCTTCCTGATGCCGCTCCTGGCCGCGGTGGCGTTCGCCGTCGTGTTCATGGTCGTGCGTCGAGGCACGAACGACGATCGTGCGCTCCTGGCCCAGGTCGAGGGCGGCAACTTCCGTGAGTTTGCGCTGGGTCTCCACCTCGAGCGCACGGTGCTCCAGATCCGCCAGATCCTGCTCAACGCCACCTACCTCGAGGAGATCGCCGAGATCGAGGAGGCGGACACCTACCGCGAGATCTTCACCGGGCTGATCGCCGCCGGACGCGCGGAGCCGCTCGTCGACCACCAGACGCTGGATCGCCTGGAGGGTGCGTTCCTCGAGTACTACGACCTGGCCCGATCCACCACGGTCGATCTGATCGAGAAGGGATACGACAAGCTGGAGGAGGACGACTACGCACGCTTCGCCCAGAAGGTCGAGCGCGAGGAGGCGCTCCTGGAGGAGCTGAGACGGGTCACGCAGGCCAACGACGCGGGGATGAAGCGCGCGTTCGACACGATGTGGGAGCAGCAGGAGCGGCGGGCCCGCAGCGTCCACGTGACCATCGTCCTCGCGCTGCTGACGCTGGTGGCGCTTTCGCTGGGAGTGATCGCGTCGGTGGTCCGGCCGCTCCGTTCGATCACGCGCGCCACGGAGGCCATCGCCGACGGCAAGCTCGACGAGACGATCGATTACCGTTCCCAGGACGATCTCGGACGTCTCGCGGGGTCGTTCAGATGCATGCAGCAGAGCCTGAGCGACGAGTTCGAGCGGCGATCCCGGGCCGAGAGCGCGCTTCGCCTCAGCGAGGAGCGGCTGGAGCTTGCGTTCCACGTGGCGTCGGACGGGCTCTGGGACTACGACGTGCCGAACGAGTCGCTGTACATGAGCCCGCGGTTCTTCGAGCTGCTCGGCTACGAGCCCGAGGAGCTGGGCGATACCATGCGGATGATCCAGGAGATCACCCATCCCGAGGATGCAGCGGAGACCGAGGCGGCGTACGTGGCCCATCTCCGTACCGGGGAGCCGATCGACATCGAGCATCGCGTCCGGCGCAAGGACGGAACCTGGTGCTGGATCCACGTTCGCGGCGAGGTCGTCGAGAACGATCTCCGGGGCCGTCCCCGGCGCAGCATCGGCGCGTGCACCGACATCACCTTGCGCAAGGAGGCCGAGGAGCAGCTCGCGATCGCGCAGCAGGAGCTCGTGGACGCCGCCCACAGCGCCGGGATGGCCGAGATCGCGACCAGCGTCCTCCACAACGTCGGCAACGTGCTGAATGCCGCGACCACGTCGGCCGGTGTCCTTTCGCGGACGCTGGCACAGTCCAGGGTGAACACGCTGGTCCGGCTCGCCGACGTGGTCCACGCACACGCCGAGGACTTTCCCGAGTACGTGAGGAACGATCCCCAGGGGCGAAAGCTCCCGGGCTTCCTCGGGCAGCTGGCCGAGGTCGTGGCCGGCGAGTGGAAGCGTCTCGGCGAGGAGGTGGCCAACATCACCAAGAGCCACGACCACATCAAGGACATCATCGCCATTCAACAGAGCTACGCCGGGGTCTCGGGCGTCACCGAGGACGTGTCGCCCACGGTGCTCATCGAAGACGCCGTCCACCTCCTGGGGGCGTCGTTCGAGCGCCACCACATTCGCTTCTCGGTCGACGCCGATCCCACCCTGCGCTCCATCCGGGTCGAGAAGCACAAGGTCATGCAGATCCTGATCAACTTGCTCAAGAACGCTCGCGACGCCCTCAAGGAGCACGGCGGGGAACGACGGATACTCGTGCGGGTGGATCGCAAGTCGGACTCCGAGATCACGATATCGGTGGTCGACAACGGGATCGGGATCTCCGCCGAGAATCTCGAGCGCGTGTTCACGTACGGCTTCACCACGAAGCCGGACGGACACGGGTACGGTCTTCACGGCAGCGCCAACGCGGCCCGCGAGATGGGTGGGTCGTTGACGGTGTCCAGCGACGGACCCGGGCGGGGAGCGACGTTCACGCTGACGCTGCCCAGGAACGAGGACACCGTGACGAGGAGGCGGGCGTGAACGACCCGACGGCCCGCAACAACCGGATCCTGATCGTGGACGATCAGGAGCAGATCCACGCCGACTACCGGAAGATCCTGGTCCTGGAGGACGTGGCCACGCGCGAGTTCGTCTCGGCGGAGGCCGACTTCTTCGGCGAGGCCGCGACCACGCGATCGCTTCCGGAGTACGAGATCGAGTCCGCGTACCAGGGGACCGAGGCCGTCGATCTCATCGAGGCCGCCTGTGCGGCCCGCCGGCCGTACGCGATGGCCTTCATGGACGTTCGCATGCCCCCCGGCATCGACGGCGTCGAGACCACACGACGGGTCTTCGAGGTCGACTCCGAGATCCAGATCGTGATCTCCACCGCCTACGCGGACTACGCCTGGGAGGACATCTACGGCGAGTTCGGCTCGAACGATCGGATGCTGTTTCTCCGAAAGCCGTTCGACACGGTGGAGGTTCACCAGGTCGCGAGCACGCTCACCGAGAAGTGGACGCTGGCACGACGGGCCAACCTCCGGCTCGACGAGCTGGAGTCACTCGTGGAGCAACGCACGAGCGAGCTGGAGCACGCGCTCTCCGATCTGAGGACGGCCCAGGCACAGATCGTCCAGGCCGAGCGCATGAGCGCCATCGGGAAGCTGGTGGCCGGCCTGGCCCACGAGCTGAACACGCCGCTCGGCGTCCTACGATCGGCGTTCGACGTGACCGAGCGGAGCGTGTCGATCATCCGGGGCGCCGGAGCCACGCCGGGAGACGAGGGCGCGCCGATGGTCGCAGGCGGCATGGCGATCTCCGACACCGAACGCACGCGACGGGTGGAGAAGGCGTGGGCGGCCCTGACGCAGAACCAGCGCATGGCGGCCGAAGCCACCGAGCGCGTGTCCGAGCTCGTCGGCGAGCTGCGGAGCTTCAGTCGCCTGGACGAGGCCGAGAAGCAAGAGCTCGACCTCCGAGACGCGCTGGACAACACGCTCAACGTGCTGCGCGCGAGCATCCCCGATCGCGTGGAGATCGTCCGCGAGTACACGGACACACCCCGGGTGACCGCTCACGCCCGTGAGCTGAACCAGGTCTTCCACAACCTGATCACGAACGCGGTTCGTGCCGTGGACGGCGACGGGCGCATCACCCTCCGCGTCGCGCCCGACTCGTCGACCGGGGAGGTCGTCGTGGTCGTCGAGGACACCGGCCGCGGCATTCCCCCCGAGAGGCTGGCCACGCTCTTCGACGTACAGTTCTCGGCCAGCTCCCGGGTCAAGATGGGGTGGGGGCTCGCGATCGGCCACCAGATCCTCCAGCGGCACGGAGGCTCACTCACCGCCACGAGCCGCCCCGGCGTGGGAAGCGCGTTCACGGTCCGATTGCCGGCGACGTCGGGCTGGACGGTCTAGAAGCGTCCCGGGTACAGAACGTCGATCGCCAGCGAGAAGGCCGGGCGTACCAGGAACTGCGACAGCCGCCACGCCAGGAACAGACCCACGAACGCGATCGGACCGCCCCGCATGAACTCGTTCACCGCCCGGGCGCGATCGTCGGAGAGGAACAGCCCCAGGACGGTGATGCCGTCCAGCGGCGGTACGGGGATCAGATTGAACACGCCCAGCCACAGGTTGAGCGCGAACAGGATGCTGAGACCGATGGCCAGCGGGTGGGGGGCGCCGGGCTCGGGTCCGGCGACGATCGAGACGAAGCTGATCGTGTTCGGCATGCTCAGCGCACCGGTCATGATCAGTGCGCGGATCAGGATCCCCACCACCACCACGATCGCGAAGTTGGCCAGAGGTCCGGCCAGCGCCATCCACGCGGCGCGACGGGGATGGCGATACTGCCAGCGCGCGTCGAACGGCGCGCTCGCCCACCCGATCATGAAGCCCATCCAGAGATAGCTGACGATGGGGACGATGATCGTCCCCAGCGGCTCGCGCCGCATGTGGGGCATCGGATTCAGGGTCAGCGAGCCCGCGGCGTACGCGGTGAGGTCGCCGCCGCGCTTCGCGGCCCACGCGTGCGCGGCCTCGTGGCACGTGAAGGAGAACAGGAAGCACACGTACCAGATGATACCCAGGGCAACGATGTTCGGATCGTAGGCGTCCATGCGTGAGATCCTAATCTCGCGTGCTATGATCCGCCAGTCCTATGCTGCGGTGTCCATCGAGCACGCCGTCCGACAGCGGGAGACGGCGACGGTGGACGACATGCATTCCCGGGGGAGCCGTCGTGGGTCAATGGATGGACCGGGTCGGAGACGTCATCGTGGTCATCCTCGGTGGCGGCCGCGGAATGCGGCTCGATCCGCTCACCCGGATGCGAAGCAAGCCGGCGGTGCCCATCGCGGGCAAGTACCGGCTGATCGACATCCCGATCAGCAACTGCATCCACTCCCAGATGCGCCGCATGCTCCTCCTGACCCAGTTCAACTCGATCTCGCTGCACCGTCACATCTCGTCCACGTACAAGTTCGACCCGTTCTCGCGGGGCTTCGTCGAGATCGTGGCCGCTCAGCAGACCCCGGAAGGACAGCGGTGGTTCCAGGGCACGGCCGACGCCGTCCGACAGAACCTCCACCTCATTCGCGAGCTGCGCGGCGACCGCGTGCTGATCCTGGCCGGTGACCACATGTACCGCGCCGACTACCGGGAGATGCTCTTCGATCACCTCGAGCACGACGCCGACATCTCCATCGCCGTCTACCCGTGTGGTCGCGCCGAGATCGCCGGCTTCGGCGCGGTTCGCGTGGACGAGAGCGGCCGGATCGTCGAGTTCCGCGAGAAGCCAAAGGACGATGCGGCGCTCGCGGGCATGGAGGTGGCCGACTCGCTGCGCGCCAGTCACGGCGTCAGCGCGGCCAAGCCCTACCTGGGGTCGATGGGGATCTACATGTTCAAGAAGGACGTTCTCATCGAGTGTCTCGCGAACGACCTCGTGGACTTCGGAAGCCACATCATCCCGGCCGCGGTCGGCGAGCGAACGGTGCAGGCATACTTCTTCGACGGGTACTGGCGCGACATCGGAACGATCGGCGCCTTCTACCATGCGCACATGGATCTGCTCGAGATGGAGCCGCAGTTCGACTTCAACGACTCGAAGTGGCCCTTTTACACCCACCCGCGCTACCTGCCGGGCGCCCGGCTGGACCGCACCACGTTCTCGCGGAGCGTCCTGTCCGAGGGAACGCGGGTGAGCGAATCCACCATCGAGCATTCGATCATCGGGCTGGGGATGACCATCCGGGCGTCCACGGTGAAGGACTCACTGATCATGGGCGTCGACGCGATCACGCCGCACCCTCCGGCGGGGGCGCCGCCGATCGGCATCGGCGCCGGGAGCCACGTGGAGCGGGCGATCATCGACAAGAACGCACGCATCGGTCGCAACGTGAGCATCGTGAACGCCGACCACGTCGACGAGGGAGATGGCGAGGGCTGGGCGATCCGGGACGGGATCGTGATCGTACCCAAGAACGCGATCATTCCCGACGGCACGGTGATCTGAGCTCACCGGCGTCCTCGCGAGCCCCGGACGCCGACACGAGGCCCGACTCACTGGACGATGAGCCTCGGACGTGTGGTCTCTGGACGAGGCGACCCGCCGAGCTCCTACGACGGCAGCCGGGCCGAGCTCGTTCCCATGCCCCGGTCGACGCCACGGTCGGGTTCCGGCTATCATCCCCCGGCTCTGGACGAGACCGGCCGGTGCGATCCGGCCGGCGCCTCAGCGTGGGAGGAGACGCGGGATGAGCTCGAACGACGTCAACCGGCAGAGTCGGATCGCGCAATGGGCGTTCGACACACGCGGCGTGCTCGGTCGCTTCCATCTGTGGCTGGAGGACGTGGACGAGGTCTTCGAGCTCGGTACGGCGGACATGCCCACCTTCACCGGCTCGGCGCTCGAGCGCGGGCTCGTGATGACGACCGCGGTCACCGCCCTCGGGACGCGACTCTTCGGCAGCCATGGCGAGGGCGCCGGGACCGACAAGGCCACCCTGAACCGGGTGAAGAAGGACGCCGACGCCGTCTCCGCCTACGCGATGAGCGAGGGGCTCTGGTATCTCACCCGGGCGCTCCCCGAGAATCACGCGGTCATGGTCTCGCTCGGCGAGGGCCTGATGCCCAAGGCCGGCGAGACGCCGGAGATGGGCTCGAATCCCCTGCTCGGCTTCGGGCGCGTGTATGCGCGGCCCGAGGTCGCGCGCTACCTGGACGACCGCGTTCGCGAGCTCCTGAACGACGACGGATACGGGTGGGCGGACTTCTGGCGGGACGTCAACGACCGGGGCCTGACCGTGTGGGGCGCCGCGATCGACACCCTCGAGAACACCTCGCGCTTCGCGAAGGGCAGCTCGACCGGACCGATGGCGGTGCTGCACCTGTTCGATCAGCCGTTGAACGTGGCCAAGCCCTACGAGGGCTACATGGGCTCCCTGACGCTTCCCAACGCGGTCGTCGCCGAGGCCGAGAAACGGGCGATCCTGTGCGACTACCGCACGCCGCGGGCGAAGGTGCTCGAATGTGCGCTGGCCGCGTATCCGGGTCTCACGGCCGAGAACGTGCACGTGTGGACGCTGGGCGGCCCCTCGCGCCAGGCGCGGCTCGGGGGTCTGTGGGACGCCTGGCGGTCGCTCGGCGTTCACGTGGTCGAAGACGGCTGGCGTCTGCCGGGTGGCGGGGAGACCTTCAACGAGTCCGGTACCTACGCGCCGATCTACCGTGTGGGTCCGCTCGACGTGGACGGCGAGACGCATCTGTTCCTCTGCGACGGCTACGCCGCGTCGGCCGAAGCGATTCAGGCCGCGAGCCTGGATCCCGTCCTCGACGTGACCACGTCGATGGTGCTGTTCTCGTCCGAGTTCGAGGTCTCGTGCGAACGCGAGTCCGAGGTCATGGGGCTCTCGCCGGACGAAGCCTCGTTCGCGCGGGATCTCGCCGCCGTTCTCGGCCGAGACGTCGACGCCTTGCTCGAGTCGACGTACGCGTCGATCATCCGGCACGCCGCCTCGGCGAACCTGCCGCTGGGGAAGCGCACGCTGACCATCGACGACGTGATCCCGATGAAGCAGTGGCGCGTCCTCGCGCTCTCGGGGTGCATGTGCCCCGACCCGTACTCGGGCATGCCGGGCGTGGAGGAGGTCGCCCCCTCCACGTTTCGGGTGACGGTTCGGGCCGCCACCCGGCAGAAGTGCCGCCGCGTGACGCTCACGCTCCGTCTGATGGAGTCGATGGACGAGTCTCGACGCGTCTTCTCGCCGCTCCTGGATCGGTTCTACGCCGGAGAGAACTACCGCCAGCGCCCGGTCAAGATCTCCGACTCGGGTCGGATCCGGAACGAGCTCATGACGTGGTGCTCCGAGGCGCTGGAGTTCAACGCCGACGGCACCATCGGGGTCGATCTCGCGCGTGTCGACGATGCGGTGCTTCCTCCGGACAAGAAGACGTTCGTGATGGACGTGCTACGCTGGTACCACACGGAGCATCCGTTCTGGTTCAAGTGGCTCTCGCTCTCGGACGGCTGACCGACGATCGACGGACGAAGGGCTCGCCGACCCACGCGGAGGTCGACCCGCGGGTGGGCAGGCCGTCGACGTCGATTCGGCGCCGATCCCGGCCGACACGGACACGGACACCATGATCACACGCTCGACATCCGGCTCCTCGCGGCCCCGAATCTCGGTCGCGCCGATGATGGACCACACCGACCGGCACTGCCGTTACTTTCACCGGCTCCTCTCTCGTCGCACGATGCTCTATGCCGAGATGATCAGTCCCGGCGCCATCCTCTTCGGGGATCGCGAACGCTTCCTCCGGTTCGACGAATCCGAGCATCCGGTCGCGGCGCAGCTCGGGGGCAGCGACGCGGCACAGATGGCCGCGAGCGCCGCCATCGTGACCGAGTTCGGCTACGACGAGGTGAACGTGAACGTCGGCTGCCCGAGCGACCGGGTTCAGTCGGGGAAGTTCGGCGCCTGCCTGATGAAGGAACCGGCCCTGGTGGCCGACTGCATCCGGGCGATGCGAGACGCGACCGACATCCCGGTCACGGTGAAGTCCCGCATCGGCGTGGACGACCACGACGCGTACGAGGACCTGGCCGAGTTCGTGTCCGCGGTCGCGGCGGCGGGGTGCCGGACGTTCATCGTGCACGCACGCAAGGCGTGGCTCGAGGGGCTCAGCCCGAAGCAGAATCGCGAGGTGCCCCCGCTTCGCTACGACGTCGTGTTCCGTCTGAAACGGGACTTCCCGGGGCTGAACATCGAGATCAACGGCGGCGTGACGTCGCTCGATCAGGCGGAGATGCTCCTGGCCGAGACCACCGGGGTGAGGCTCGACGGCGTGATGATCGGACGGGAGGCGTACTCGAATCCGTGGATCCTGGCCGACGTGGATCGGCGCTTCTACGGCGAGCCCGAGGTCTCACGCTCACGCCTGGACATCCTCGAGGCGTACCTGCCGTACGTGGCCGCCGAGCGCGCGGCAGGTGTCCGTCTGGCACCTCTCGTCAAGCCGATCCTGGGTCTGTTCCAGGGGCAGCCGGGTGCGAGGCGGTGGCGGCGGGGCCTGAGCGAGTCGGTTCCGCCGGATGCGGGCGCGGAGTTCGTCAGAGCGTGCGCCGCGCACGTGCGATCGGCCGGCACGTCGCGGCCGGGCGCCTCGCGCTCTCCGATCGAGCGTGACGAGGGCCGCGAGCGTGACCGCGATCGCGTATGCGGACGCGCCACGCGCACCGGCTAGCGCGGAGCGCCCGCCGCCACGACCACGCACCGGACCGACCCGCCGCCCGGAGAGCGACAGTCCGATCAGTGTCGCGATACGTCGATCCGGTTCGCGATCGTCCCGATCCCGTCCACGGTGCACTCGACGAGATCGCCGGCGCGCAGGAAGCGCGGGGGTGTCTCGGCCACTCCCACCCCGGCGGGGGTGCCGGTTGCGATGACGTCACCGGGAAGCAGCTCCACCACCGCGGAGATTGCCGCGAGCGCGTCCGCGACGCCGAAGATCATGTCCGACGTGCCGGCGCGCTGCACAACCGCACCGTTGACCCGGCACTCGATCGAGAGATCCTGCGGATCGGACAGCTCGTCCGAGGTGACGATCCAGGGGCCCATCGGACACGACCGGGGCAGGCTCTTGCTCAGGTAGTACTGGCGATGTCGCTCCTGGAGGTCGCGCGCGGTCACGTCGTTGACCACGGCGTAGCCGAACACGTGCCCCAGCGCGCGCTCGCGCGGAACGCGATGCGCGGCGTGACCCACCACGACCGCGAGCTCGACCTCGTGATCGAGCGCGTGGGCGAGGCTCTCGTCCACCGCGATCGGGTCGAACGGTCCGGTGAGGCTGTCGCCGGACTTCGCGAACACGATGGGCGCCTCGGGGAGCCGGATCGGTCGCCCGCGAGACGCGTAGATCTCCTCGGCATGGCCTCGGTAGTTCAGTCCGAGCGCGAGAAACGACCGGGGGCTCTCGATCGGGGTCTCGAGCGAGACGTCGTCGAGCGACATCGCGCGGTTGCTTCCGACCCAGGCGGCGACGCGTTCGCCGCGATCGCGGCCGCTCAGAGCCGTGATCACGTCGCGCATCGCGGACGGCGCGTCGTCTCCGTCGAGGAGGGTGACCGAATCGCCGTCCACGATCCCGATCCGGGTCCGTCCCTCGCTCCGGACACGAGCCCACTTCACGGCGTCACGACCTCAGGTCGCGTCCTTCGCGAGACGGATGCCCGTGAACTGCCACCGTGCGCCCGGCGCGAAGAAGTTGCGATACGTGCTCCGGATGTGCGTGACCGACGTCGCGCACGACCCGCCCCGCAGCACCATCTGGTTGCACATGAACTTCCCGTTGTACTCGCCGAGCGCGCCTTCCGCGACGCGGTAGCCGGGATAGGGCGTGTACGGGCTCTGCGTCCACTCCCAGGTGTCTCCGAAGAGCTGCGCGGGATGGTCGTCGGCCATGTCGTCGGTCGCGTCGGGATGGAGCTTCTCGGACTCGACGAAGTTGCCGCGGGTCGGGGCTCCCGATGCGGCGATCTCCCACTCCGCCTCGGTCGCGAGCCGCACGCCGGCCCAGCGCGCGTACGCGTCGGCCTCGAACAGACTCACGTGGGTGACCGGCCGGTGCGGATCCACCTCGGCGAACCCGTTCAGCGTCAGGTGATGCCAGCGACCGTCGATCTTCTCCCAGTACAGAGGGGCTCGCCAGCCCTGGGCGCCCACCGTGGCCCAGCCCTCCGACAGCCAGAGCTGCGGCGTCTGGTAGCCCCCGTCGTCGATGAAGCGAACGTACTCGCCCGCGGTGACCAGGCGGGACGCGAGCCGGAACGCATCCACGAACACGCGATGGCGAGGTCCCTCGTTGTCGAAGGCGAACCCGTCGCCGTGGTGCCCGATCTCACGAATGCCCTCGTCGTACGCGTGCCACGCCATCGCTGCCGGCCTGGCCGCGGGCGGCGACGATCGCGCGCGATAGGCGGGCCGAAGCGGGTTGAACGACAACACGTGCTTGATGTCGGTGACGATCAGCTCCTGGTGCTGCTGCTCGTGTTGAAGCCCGATCTCGATCACCGCCGCCAGGGGGTGACCGGGATCCAGCGATCCCAGCAGTCGGGTCATCGCGTCGTCCACCTGCTCGCGATAGCGGAGCACGTCCGCCAGTCCGGGGCGCGAGACGAGCCCCCGTCGCGGTCTCGGATACTGGTCGCCGACGGTGTTGTAATACGAGTTGAAGAGGACGCGGTACGCGTCGTCGAAGGGCGTGTAACCCCTCACCGCGTCGGACAGCACGAACGTCTCGAAGAACCACGTCGTGTGCGCGAGGTGCCACTTGGTCGGCGACGCGTCGGTCATCGACTGGACCGTGCAGTCCTCCGGGGACAGCGGCTGGCGGATCCAGTCGGACATCGCGCGCACGGTGCGATACCGCTCGAGCAGCGTCCGGTTGGCCGACGCGACCGTCGGTTGGGCCATCGTGCCCATCGAGGATACTCCTTGTCGAATGCGATCGGTGACGGGCGCGGCCAAACGCCGCGAACCCGGAAGCTCGTCCTGTGCGGGTGTCCCCGTCAGTGATCGGAATGCCCGGTCTCGTCGTCGTCGCCGTGGTCGCCGCCGACGCCGTTGGTGCCGGACCACCGCGCCAGCGCGTCGAGGTCGGCGTCGGTGAGGGTCGCGTCACGATGCAGCAGACGATACAGCTTCGGCGGCATGTGCCCCTCGGCGGCCTCCTCGAGGGACTCCTCGGCCATGTGACGCCGGCGTCCCGCCGGCACCTCGTGCCAGGTCGACAGATTCATCTTGGCGCGCGCCTCGGTCACGTCGTGGGAGATCAGCCACGAGACGGGAGCCACGTGCGCGTACCACGGCCGCTGCGTCCGATTCGAATGGCAGTCGTAGCACGCGCGTTCGAGTACGGCTCGCGCATCGGCGGGAATGTCGGGATCTCGGTGCTCCGGCGGATTCGAACGTTCGACTGGAACGACTTGAAACGCGGCGAGGACCACGACCACGAGCCCCACGACCTGATGACGACGACGCATTGCCAGCATACCTTTCGAGTAGCGAGTCGAGAGTCTGGCAGCGCGGCCGGCCGGTGTAAAGCCCTCCCGGCCTCGGGGCTCGCGCGTCCGTCGAGGCCGACGTCACGTTCGCCGCCGCGCGTCCTGCAGGACGATCGCGGCGACGGCGACGAGAATCAGCACCATCACGACGGTCAACACGGCGGGATGGCGTCGCACCCACTCCCAGCCGATTCCGGGCGGCGAGTAGCGGGGGTTCGTGACCTCGGGACCCAGAGCCGCGAGCTCGAACGCCTCGGTCCGCATCACGACGTCCTGCTCGACGGCGCCGGAGCTTCCCAGAAACGGGTCACCGTAGTTGATCCACAACCGCGTCGCATCGGACGGAACGCGAAGCACGATGCGGGTCGGAACGACCTCCACGGCGAGCGGTGTGAACGGCGCCGTCGCACCGCCCGCGCCGACGACGGACACCCGAATCCCCGATGCGCGCTGCGGGGAGAACGTCACGTGTCGGTTGCTCTCACGGCGACGTGCCTGGGTCTCACCCGGGTCGACGGACCGCCACCGATCCGGCGCGACCTCCAGCTCGATCATGAGACGGTTGAACGCGCTCTCGTCGGTCGGCTCGACGACGACGCCGGCGACCCATCGCGATGCGACGAGGTCCAGGCGATGGCCCCACCGGTCACCGCGAAGCTCGGCGGTCGGCGTGAACGCGGCGTGCCGTCGGGGCGCAGGCTCGGTCGACTCGGTGTACAGCATCGCACCGGGCAACGACGCCCCGGCGTTCGTCGGTCCGACGAGCCGGACGTGACGTGGTGGCCGCGCGGGAAGCCGGACCACGGTCAACGTTCCCGTGACGTCGCCGAGCGTGGATACCTCGGCTTCCAGGGGCGCCCAGCGTCGCCCGGTCCGGCCCCCGAGCACGTGGATCGACGCCGGTCGGCCGAGCGCGGCAGCGTCGGGTATCACGACCAGCGCGGACACGGTCGTCGACTCGAGCTCGACGTCGAGCACGGGACCGGCGTTGGGATCGTCGTGCCAGGTCAGGGAATCGCTCCCCAGCGCCCTCCACCGCACGTCGGTGTCCCTCGGCAGGGTCGTGAAGTGTGGCACCAGGTGCCCCGCGTCATCCGACACCCGGACGTCGGCGAACTCGTTCGTGGCGGCGGCCAGCGAGTCGTCAGCGAGTACGGTGATCCAGCGGCCGGCGAGCTCGGCCGCGTCGATCTCGATCGGACGGCGGTGAGGGAGGCGTCGTAGCGGATCCTCGCCGGTGTCGTCGGCTCTCGAGGGGGTCGTCACGGCCAGGGCCGCGGCGATCGCGACGATCTCGAGACCGAGCTTGCGCCTCACGTCGATCGCTCGCGTTGATAGAGAAGCGAGATCGCCAGGAGGAGAAGCCCCACCCCCACGAAGGTCGCGATGCGATAGCCCTCGCGCAGAACGTCGATGTCGAACGCGAAGACCTTCAAAACGAGCACGCCGAGAACGGCCACGCCGAGCAGGCGAAGCGGGCGGTAGGACGTGAGAAATCCCACCAGGATCAACGCGCCCGCGTACACGGCCCAGATCAGCGACAGCGTCATCAACATCGGAAGGCGCAGGCTTCCGGGTGCGCTGACGACGGCCTCGCGCGCGCCGAAGGTGGCGATGGTCTCGATGGACACCCGCCACAGGAACACCGACGGGGCAACGAGCGCGAGCGTCGTCAGGAGCGAGCGTTCGGTGGGAGAGAGTGCGTCCCGATGTCGGTGCAGCTGCCGGGCCGCGAACCCGATCGCCGCCGCGGTCAGCGTGCCGACCAGGAACGACACGTTCAGCACCGGATGCTCGAGGGACGCCGACGAGGTCAGATCCCGGGTGTCGAAGACCAGCACCCGGAACACCGACAGCACGAACACGCCGAGTCCCATCGCGCGATGGGGCCCGCTCCCGAGCCGGAGACCCGAGACCACCAGCGCGGTGCCGAGAAGCGTCCAGGCCAGCGTCGTGGACTCGGCGTCGAAGTGGCAGGGCACGGCGACGACGGCGAGGACGATTCCCGTGTAGTGCGTCAGTCGCGACGCGGGCGATCGCGTGGCCGGCGTCCAGCCGGCACGACCCAGCACCACGTAGATCAACGCCAGGAGCGCGATGGCGATGCCGCGTAGCGGGGCCGCGTTCGGGGTCAGCGCGGCGTACAGGACGGCCGCATACCCCAGCCCGTTGCCCGCCACGATGAGGCTCTCCACGCCACTCCACGGCGTGCGGGGCGAGTCCGCCGCACCGTGTCGCGCGACGAACGGGAGCGCGGCGAAGGCGAGCCACAGCGGGGTGACGCCCGCCAGCGCCGCGCCGACGGCATCCGCCGAGAAGCTCCGATCCCACCAGTGGAGGATCTGGAGCGCGACCCCCGCGAACGTGACGAGCGGGAGTGGAACCCAGCGCCGCCGGGTCGCGACCGCCAGGGCGCCCACCGTGCAGATGATCAGGTACGGAAACAGGAACGGCGCGGGATTGCCGGGCGCGGACAGGAAGGCCGGCGTCGCGAGCGCGCCGGTCGTGGTCAGAATGGCCACCGAGATCGCGTCGTGACGAAGCGACGACACGGTGCCGATGGCGGCGACGGCCAGAAGAAACGGATACACCACGGTGGCCGGGACCAGCGCGTGGAACCCGTGCGCGGCGTAGGCGGCGAGGAACAGGAGCGCGATGCCACCGCCCAGGAGGCCACGGCCGAGAAAGCGCTGGGCCCGCGACGACAGGAGCGTTCCGGTCACCACGAACACGAACGCGACCAGCGTTCCCAGGAGGACCTGTCCCGTGCCGGCCAGGGCGCCCGTGCCGAGGTCGGCGGCCAGGAAGAAGGCGGTCCCGAAGAACACGGCCATGATCCCGACCCACGTGAGCCACTGTCCCCCGATCAGCGCCTCGAGGTCCCGGCGCTCGCGGGGGGTGCGGGGGCGGGGCTCGACGCGTCGACGCGGCGCGGCCGGCGCCGACGTCTCGGCGGCGACGGGGGCCGCGGGCGCCGGGGCGCTCGGCGGCGTCTCGACCGCGCCGAGCGAGGTCGCGGTCCGGCCGCCGAGGGCGCGGAGCTCGGCCCGGACGCGCTTCATGTCGCTTCGCAGCACGAGCGCCACGATCAGCGCCACCGGACCGGACAGGACGAGCCCGATCGCGAGGATGAGCATCATCACTTCCATGATCCTCAGCCTACGAGGTCGCCGCCGGCCGCGCCAGAGGGAACATCGGGACCCATAACTTATTATCATGAAACGATTTGATTCGCGGACTGCCCGCGCGGGCGGGACTGCCGCCGACCCCGCCGGGCCGCGAACTTTCTTCGCCCGCCGATGCAACCCCTTACTCCGACACCCGTAGTTGATGCCATCGAGGCCCCCAAGACCTCGCTCGGCTTTGCCCCCAGGAAACGAGTGGAGTAACCGTCATGAATCGGATGTACAGATCTTTCACCAGCGGAGCCGCTGCCCTCCTCGCCTTCGCGTCGGTCGCCACCGCGGACGAGTTCATCCGACTGGACGATCCCGACGTCTACGATCTCCAGACGCAGGGCTTCGAGCTCGAACGCGGTGGCGAGGTCTCGATCGACGCCGTGGGCCTTCGGCCCCGAAACGCGGACGATCTCTCGGTCTATGCCTGGATCCTCGATGCCCGCACGCGCGAGGTGGTCTGGAGGATGGACCGGCGAAACACCGACCGGATGAGGGGATCACGCGTGCTCCGCGAGGTCAGGACCACCCTCGACCTGCCGGCCGGCGAGTACGAGCTGTACTTCTTCTCCGGCGACGATCTCGCGACCGTCTCCATCCACTGGAGCGACTGGAGCGACTGGCGCGAGTGGTTCTCCTGGAGCCGCGACGACGATCGTGACCGCGAGTGGAGGGAGGCCGAGGAGGAACGCGAGCGCGAGCGCGACCGCGAACGCGACGAACGCGACCTCGAACGCGACCTCGAGCGGGCCGAGCGGGATCGCGAGCGCGCCGAGCGGGCCCTGGACCGCGCCAAGCGCGACCGGGACTGGGAGCGCGCTCGCCGGCGCCACGACGAGCTCGACGACTGCTACGTGAGCCTCTCGTCCACCGACCTCTCGTCGCGGGACATCCGCCTGACGGACGTCGACGGAGGCTTCGAGGACGCCCTGGTCCGGTTCAACGAGGTCGGAGACTCCGAGTACCTCTCGCAGGGCTTCGAGATCGATCGTCCGCTGTCGCTCCACCTGTACGCGCTGATCGAGCATCCGAAGGGCGACCGCGAGCCCGCCGACTACGCCTGGATCATCAACGAGGAAACCCGGGAGGTCGTGTGGCGCACCACCAAGCGCAACACCGATCGAGCCGGTGGCGGGGACAAGAACCGCGTGTTCGACGACGAGGTGGACTTCGAAGCCGGCCGGTACGTGCTGAGCTACGGCACCGACGATTCGCACTCCTACGAGGAGTTCAACGTGAACCCGCCCACCGATCCGCTCAACTGGGGCGTGACGGTGAGCCCGGGTCGCGACTTCCGATCGGGATCGTTCTCGCTGTTCGAGAGCGCTCGCGAGCGTGACCCGCTGGTCGCGTTCACGCGCGCGGGGGACTACGACTTCTTTGAGCAGGCCTTCCGCCTGGACCGCGACGGCGACCTCCTCGTCTATGCGCTCGGCGAGTACTCGTACGGCGACCGCGAGTTCGTCGACTACGCCTGGATCGCCGACGCCGGGACCGGCGAGGTGGTCTGGGAGATGACGCGCGACAACACGATCGCCGGCGGCGGGGCCGAGAAGAACCGAATGTTCGACGGGCGCGTTCACCTCGAGCGCGGCGACTACGTCGTGTACTACGTCACCGACGACTCGCACTCGTACGAGGACTGGAACCAGGCGCGTCCGATCGATCCGAACGCCTGGGGCGTCCAGATCTTCGCCAGCGACGACATCGACAGCGGCGACCTGGAGCTCATGACGATGTCCGAGGTTCAGGACGACGCCGACGTGCTCGCACGAATCGTGCGCGTGGGAGACCGCGAGCGCCGGCGTGAACGCTTCACGCTGGACGACGACGCGCGGGTGCACATCTACGCGCTCGGCGAGGGCACCGGGGGCGAGATGTACGACTATGCGTACATCATCGACGACGACTCCGGCCGCACGGTGTGGGAGATGACCTATCGTGACACCGATCACGCGGGCGGCGCCCGGAAGAACCGGCGCGTCAGCGAGGACATCCGGCTCGAAAGCGGCCGCTACGAGGTAGTGTACGTGTCCGACGGCTCGCACAGCTTCCAGGACTGGAACGCGCGCCGTCCCCGCGATCCGATGAACTGGGGCGTCACGGTCACCCGGGCTCACTGACCGCCGTCGCGCCGCCGACCGTCTGAACCGCCGGGCGGGCCGGGCTTCCGCACACCGGAAGCGCCGGCCCGCCTCGGCGTGTATGCTCCGGCCCGTTGATCGACCACCCGGACCGGAGCCTTCTTCGAGTGACGCGAGCCGACGACACCCCCCCGCGCAGCCGCGCCGACGTGCGCGCCGCCTATCGCACACGGCGAGACGAACGCGCCGCCGTTGCGGCCGGGCTCGCCTCCCGGGACCGCACCCTCGCCGCTCTTCGCGTCGGGGTGTTCCTCGCCGGCCTCGTTCTCGCGTGGCTCGTGCTCGCCCGGGGATCGCTCGGCCTTGCCTGGCTGAGCGTGCCGCTTCTCGCCTTCCTCGGGCTGGTGGTCGTGCACGCACGCGTCATGCGGAGCCTCGCGCGAGCCACGCGTGCCGTTCTGCACTACGACGCCGGGATCCGGCGCCTGGACGACGCCTGGGCCGGTGAGGGCGACCCCGGCGACGAGTTTCGGGATCCTGACCACCCCTACGCCGAGGATCTGGATCTCTTCGGGAAGGGATCGCTCTTCGAGCGGCTGGCCGTGCTGGCCACCGCCACCGGTCGGCGCACGCTGGCCGGATGGCTTCTCGCGCCCGCGAACGCCGAGACGGTCGCGCGCCGTCAGGCGGCGATCGCCGAGCTGCGTGACGACGTCGGTCTTCGGGAGCGATTGATCGTGACCGGATCGGAGGTGCGCGTCGGGGGCCGCGAGGCGCGCATCGAGTCCTGGGTGGCCACACCGGACCGCCTCGGCGCCCCACCACTGCGCGCGCTGGGGGTCGCACTGACCCTCGCGGCCGTCGCCGGCGGCGTCGGATGGGCGGCCGGCGCATGGCCCGGACACGTACTCGCGCTCGTGGCGATCGCGGAGCTCGCGCTGTGGCTCGTCGTCGGGCGCACCATCCGTGCGGTTCTGGCGGACGTCGAGCCGATCATGCGGGACCTGGATGATCTCGCACCGGTGCTGGAGTTCGTCGAGTCCGGCGCCTTCGAGGCTCCGCTGCTCGGGGATCTCCGTTCCGCCATGGACGTGACCAGACCGGCTCCCGCCGCCATCGCCCGGCTCCGCAGGCTGGTGGAGCTGGTGGACTCCACCCGCAATCCGTTCTTCGCACCCGCCGCGTTTCTCCTCCTCTGGTCGTTCCACCTCGCCGTCGCGGTCGAACGGTGGCGCTCGCGGCACGGCGATCAGATCGACACGTGGTTCCGCGTGGCCGGCGAGCTGGACGCGCTCGTCGCGATCGCCGGCTACGCGCACGAGTGCCCCGAGGACCGATTCCCCTCGCTCGAGACGGGCGCGTGGCGGCTCTCGGCCGAGGGCCTCGGGCATCCGTTGATCCCGATCGATCGCGCGGTCCGGAACGAGGTCACGCTGGGAGTGGACGGACCCTCGCTTCTGGTCGTGAGCGGATCGAACATGTCCGGGAAGAGCACGCTCCTTCGCGCCGTCGGGCTCAACGCCGTCCTGGCTCAGGCCGGCGCGCCGGTGCGCGCGCACTCGTTCCGGCTCACGCCGTTGACCGTGGGAGCGTCGATCCAGACCGTGGACTCTCTCGCCGAGGGACGGTCCCGCTTCTACGCCGAGATCTCGAGGCTGCGCCAGCTGATGACGCTGGCCGAGGACTCCCCGCCGCTGCTGTTCCTGGTGGACGAGGTTCTGGCGGGGACGAACTCACACGATCGGCGCATCGGCAGCCGCGCGGTGCTGTCGGGGTTCCTCGCGCGCGGGGCGTGCGGCCTCGTGACGACACACGATCTCGCCCTGACCGAGCTCGTCGACCAGCTGGGAGCGCCAGCGCGCAACGTCCACTTCGAGGACCATCTCGCCGGCGGCGTGATGCACTTCGACTACCGGCTTCGCGACGGCGTCGTGACCAAGAGCAACGCCGTCGCGCTGATGCGGTCGGTCGGCCTGGACGTCTAGCCGACGCCGGGACCGACCGACGGCTCTTCGCGCGCGCGGCGCGCGGGCGCACGTCACCGCGGGGGACTAGCCCGCCGCGATCGACTGGCCCTTGACGGGCTCGCCGCGTTCGACGTGCTCGTCGCCGACCTGGAAGTCGGTGAAGCGGGCGGGTAGCCCGTCTCCGTCCCCGACGATCGCCGAGTTCTGAAGGTGGTAGTGAAGATGCGGCTCGCTGGAGTTGCCGCTATTGCCACAGGTCCCCAGAAGCGTGCCCGCCTCCACGACGTCACCCGCGGTCACCCGGATGGTGCCCGGTCGAAGGTGCGCGAGGAACGAGAACTCGCCGTTCCCGTGATCGATGATCACGTGGTTGCCGAGCGGCTGGGCTGCATTCGTCTCGCCGGGTACGTTGTCCGGAATGCCGTCCAGCACCGCCACGATCTGGCCGGGCGCCGGTGACAGGAGCGGCGCGCCGTAGCAGAAGTAGTCCTCGTTGCGATCCCCGTCGCCGCCATGCGTCGTTCCGTCCCGCTCGATGACGAGATCCAGCGCGAACCGCTGATCGCGCGTGGCGGCGTGATGGTTCTCCTCGAGCGAGCGTCCGCCCCAGAAGACGTACCAGGTCTCGTCGAAGGGGAGCCTCAGCGTGGTTCTCGGCTCGTAGTCGAGGAAGTCGCTCGGATGCGGACGCGACGACGGGCGCACCGTGAAGCCCGCGATCGCCTCGTCCGGGGTGAACGCCCAGCACATCTCGACCAGCTCGGGCCGCTTCTCGAACCGGGCGAGACGAACGAACTCGGTCAGCGTGCCCTTGGGGCCGGTCGTCTCGTCCAGGATCTCGACCATCGTCCCCAGCTGGGTCACGCAGGTGCTCTGGAACGCGGCGAGCTTCTCGTCCGGCATCGCGTTCGCGAGCTGGGGATCGAAGGCGGCGGCGATCTGATCGAGGCTGCCGGCCAGGAACGCATCGGAGTACGTGCGTCCGAGCGCGAGGGCGTCTGCACCGGCGCTCGAGGACGCCAGGGCGCCGGCGACGAGGGCCCACAGAAGCGGGGCCGCGAGCTGCCGCCCGTGGCCCGGGTAGACGAAAGACATCGGTTGGGTCTCTCCGGAGTCCGCGGCGCGAGACCGCGAGTGGACGATCAGGGATACTCGAACAGATGAAGCTTCGGCCGCCCGAGGACGTTTCCGTAGATCGCCCACTCGTTCGGGGCTCGGCCGGTTTGCCCGAAGATCCAGAGCTCGCGGAGGTTCAGGGAGGGGAGGTCGAGGGCCGCGAGGTTGCGGATGCCCTCGCGGTTGAGGTGGATGCCGACGACCAGACCATCGGAGGAGGCGTAGCGGGTGAGCTTCTCGAGGACACCGTCGATGCTGCTGTCGGGGTTGACGCGGGTGGGGACGACTTCCTTCAGCTGAACGGGTATGAAGACCGTTCTTCGTCGGGCGCGCCAGGCCATGACGCAGTCGTAGTCCGCGTCCTCGGCGAGGGCGTAGAACACCGGTCGTTTGAGGACGGCGGTGGCGAGCCCGTGGCAGAGGATCGCGGCCTGGTGTCGCTCGCGGATGTAGCGGTGACGTCCGGAGCGATACCGACGCAGAGGATCCCCGCGATGCGGTGGGCCGTGCCGGCGCCGCATCCATTCGAGCGCGTGGCGCGGATCGCTGTAGGTGAGCGTCTCCCACTGGCGCTGAGTGATGCTGTCCATGCCGTGCTCCTAGGGCGACGCGGTGCGGGGGCACCCGAGATAGCACTCCAACTATATCATGATTACGCTTCCCCCGCTGCCCGATGAACCCGGCGGCTGCGCGCACGGTTCCTCGGCGCGCCGTCGACGCATCACGGGGGATCGGTCTCCTTCACGTTCGACACGTGCCCGGCTCCGTGCTCGGCACGGTGCCCGGCCTCTCGCCCGTCGTCTCGTCATTCCGAAGAGTCAGCCGACGATGCACCCGCGGACGGCTCATCGCAACCAAAGAACGCCGCGTTCAGCGCGAGGAACGCGTGGGCCCAGCGATACGAGGTCAGAACCGGGCGGTGATCGCGTCCGATCGCGCGCAACGCCGCGGCCAGTGCCTCGACGCTCGCGAGACCGCCGTCCGGATCCGGCGACAGCTTGCCGACCCGGGGATACGCCGTCCGGATGGGCGGATCGACCGGCAACGAGCGGGGCTCGACGTGCGCGTAGCGGCGCTCCATCGGCGCCACCAGTCGCCACGTCGCATCGAGGATCAGGATCGGTCGATGGCGGTCGGCCGGTGTCAGCGGCGGGCCCTCGAAGCCGAGCCGGACGTGGTCGCCGACGTCGGGATCCTCGGTGGGATACACGAAGAACTCGATACCGGCCAGACCCTCGAGAGGCGTCAGCGAGCACTTCTCGGGCCGCTCGCGCCGGTGCCGGATGATCGTGATGCGCGGTCGGTTCATGAGCCCAAGAATACGTAACGATCGTTCTCGCGGGCAAACACGGCTAGACTCCGGTGACCACGGTCGCCGACGGAGGATGCATGCGGTGGGCCCGAGTGCTGCTCGCCGTGATGCTCGCGGCCGTCATCGGTCTGACGATCTTCGGAACGCTGGCGGTGCGACACGTCACGGTGGAGTCCGCGAACGCCGGACGCGCAGCGGATCGTTTCGCACACGTCCATGCCGAGTACCCGGGCGGGCCGGCGCTCCGGATCGAGCTCGACGCAGAGGGGCGCGCTCACGTCGTCCCGCGCGGCGATCCACCGCACGGGGATCGTCCGTCGCGCCTCCGGGTGCTGGCCTACCGCGTTCGCGACGACCGTCTCGCCGAGGCCGACGTCCCCTACTGGTTCGTCCGGCTGAAGCGACCGGCTCTCGCGTTCGCGCTGCGTCGAACCGGGGTGGATCTGGATGCACTCGGTCTCTCCGGCGCGGAGCTCGACGCGCACGGGCCGGGCATCCTGATCGATCGAGAGGGACGCGACGGTGATCGCGTCATGGTCTGGCTGGAATGAGGGAGACGACGCTCATGGTAGACGTGCACGCGGTGATCATCTCGCAGTTCCGGGCCGCGCTGGCCATGCTCGACGCCGCGATCGACGCCTGCCCGGACGGGGTCTGGGACGACGCGCGGTGCGAGAACCGGTTCTGGCACGTGGCCTACCACGCGCTCCACTACACACACCTGTACCTGAGCCCGTCCGAGGAGGCGTTCGTGCCGTGGGCGAAGGACCGCAAGGACGCGTGGTTTCTCGGTCCGTATCCGTGGCCGCCTCATGACGTGCCCGAGGTCGGAGATCCCTACACGAAGGCCGAGCTTCGTGAGCACGCGTCGCTGGTGACGTCGTGCGTGACCCCCGGCGTGACGTCGCCGGCGCTGGAGGCACCATCGGGGTTCTCGTGGATCCCGCTCACGCGCCTCGAGCTGCATCTCTACAACATCCGACACGCTCAGCATCACGCGGGTCAGCTGGTGGATCGCGTTCGGCGCGACGGTGGCAAGGGCGTGGTCTGGGTCGGTCGCGGGGTGGACGCGTAGAGGATCCGAGGCCTCATGAACATCCATCTCGTCGACGGCACCTTCGAGCTGTTCCGCTGCTTTCACGGTGCACCGCGTGCTCGCGACGGCGACGGCAACGAGGTGGGCGCCGTACGGGGGCTCCTGTTCACGCTGGTCGCCCTCCTGCGACGGGAGGAGGTCACGCACGTCGCGGTCGCGTTCGATCAGATGGCCTCGCGCGCCGGCGACCGATCGGACTCGGCGCTCCTGCGCCGCCAGTACATGCCGGGCGCCGAGGCCGTGCGCGTGCTCGGCATTCCGGTCTGGCCGATGCATCGCTACCAGGCCGACGACGCCCTGGCCACCGGCGCCGCGCGGTATTCGACCGACCCGAGGGTCGACCGGGTCGTCCTCTGCACGACCGACAAGGACCTCCTGCAGTGCGTCCGAGGCGACCGCGTCGTGCTGCTGGACCGGATTCGCAAGCGCGTGACGGACGAGCGCGCGGTCCTCGACCGGTTCGGCGTGGCACCGGGGCAGATTCCCGAGCTGTTCGGACTGGTCGGGGATCCCTCGGACGGTCTTCCCGGCGTCCCGCGCTGGGGTCCGAAGTCCGCGAGCGCGGTCCTCGCGCGCTACGCGAGAATCGAGGACATTCCGGACGACCCCGCCGACTGGGACGTCGTCGTGCGGGGTCGGGACGCGCTGGCGGCCAGCCTCGCCGAACGTCGCCGCGAGGCGATCATGGTCCGGGATCTGTCGATCCTCCGGACCGACCTCCCCCTGTCCGACGACGTGGACGACCTCGAATGGCGCGGCGCGCACCGGACGCGCCTCGAGGCGTTCGTGGAGCGCGTCGGCGGGGAGGACGTTCTCGACAGAATCACTCGCTGGAGATGACGCCGGGGGCCGGCCGGAGGTCGCGCTCTTGCTCTACGAGCGCGACCTCACGCTCGATCCGACCCGCACGCATGCCCTCGAGAGGATCGAGACGCGGCGCGCCGTGGGCGCGGGAGAAGGCGAGGCCGCGACCGGCGACGACTGACGGCATTCCGCCGGACCCGGCGCGCCCGCAGAGGTGACAAAGCGGCGCCCGGAGGCACTGTGACCTCCGGGTGCCTCGGGAGGGACGGGATCGTCTTCGATCACGCGCTCGCGTGGACGCGGCCGTTGCCGTTGCCGTTCCCCACGCTCGCGGCCATGCGGGAGACGAGGGTGGTCATCAGTCCTTCCCAGTGTGCACGCAGGAGCGCCGCCGCCTTCGTCGTGTCTCCGGCACGGAGCGCCTTGGTCACCGCGAGGTGCTCCCGCGACCAGTCGGCTCCGACCTCACCGCGGAGGTACTGGTAGGCGTACCGCCGGACGGTGTCCTGCAGGGGGTCGATCGTCGTGAGCAGGCGGCGATTCGGGCTGCCGGCCACGAGACGCTGGTGCCAGATCCGATCCAGCTCGACGACGTCCTCGATGCGCTCGGCGCCCGGTAGCTGTCTGGCCACCGCGTCGAGCTCGTCGAGCGTCGGTCCATCGAAGCGCAGGCCATCGATCGCCAGTGCCTCGAGCGTCCACAGCATCGGCAGGACGTCCTGGATCTCCCGGTCGCTGAATCGTTTCACCGTGAAGCCACGACCGGGGGCCGACGAGACGAATCCCTCCCACTCGAGCTCGTGCAGGGCCTCGCGAAGCGGAGTGCGGCTGACGCCGAGCTCGTCCGCGAGGGCGATCTCCTTCAGGCGCGTGCCCGGGGGAAGCTCTCCGTTCAGGAGGCGAGAGAGGACTTCGCGGCGGACGTCGTCGCGCAACGGGCGTCGAGTGATCATGTTCGGAGCTCCTTCGAGGCCTTGGGTCATGTCGTCCCCGGCGGCGTGTCGAATACGGTGTACGACGACAGGTGTCGTCCTGGTTTCCTTTTGTCGGGAAATACGTTACAGAGCCACTCGCCCCGGTGGGGGCATGGCACGGCCCAGGGGGTCGTGCCCCGGGGTTCGGACTCGCCGGCGGGGAGTTCAGGGCGATCGGTTATTAGTGGCCGGCGAGGCCCGAAAGGTTGCATCGATCCTCGGGGCCTGGCCCGGAAGGAGCGAGCGCCCGGGCACACCGCCCCGGCCCGCCACCCCGAGTTGACGCCGTCCCCCAGCACACTACACTCGCCGGCTCGACCCGACCCGAACCTCACCGAACCCGAGGAGCGCGAACGTGGCGACCAGAAAGACGCGCCGCGGGCGAAAACGCCCGATCACGAAGGAAGACCTCCTGACCCTCAACATGGTGCGACGCGGAACGGTAGCGCCGGACGGACGCCACTTCGTGTTCGCCGTGGAGACGGCCAGAAAGGACCGGAAGGGATACGACTCTCACCTGTATCGACTACGCCTCGAAGACGGTGAGGTGCGACAGCTCACGTTCGGCCGGCGGCGCGATTCGGGCCCCGTGTTCTCGCCGGACGGCCGGCGCGTGGCCTTCCTGGCCAAGCGCGGCCACTATCCGGGCATCCACGTGATTCCGATCGACGGTGGAGAGGCCCGGTCGGTCGTCGAGAAGGACGGCAGCTTCGCCGCGCTCAGCTGGTCGCCGGACGGGCGCGCGCTCCTGTGCACGTTCACCGAAGCCGATCCGAACCCGGCCGCGAAGGACGACGAGCCGTTCGATCCCGAGAAGGAGCCGCCCAAGCGCGAGGCGCCCACGTACCGGCACATCACCCGCCTCTTCTACCGACTCGACGGCGCCGGCTTCCTGCCGTTGCACAAGCCCCAGGTGTGGACGTTCGACGTCGAGACCGGCACCGGCGCGGCCCTGACGAGCATGAAAGAAGGCGCCAACGAGCCATCGTTCTCGCCGGACGGCAAGCGCATCGTCTTCACGTCCAACGTGCGCCGCGACCCCGACCAGGACATGGGCTTCGAGGACATCTTCGTTCTTCCCTCGTCGGGGGGGAAGCCGCGTCGGGTGCCGACGCCGGTCGGTCACACGTCGTCGCCGACGTTCTCGCCCGACGGGAAGACGATCGCGTACCTCGGACACGATGAAACCGAGAACCCGTGGTACGAGAACGATCGCGTGTGGACGGTACCGGCGAACGGGCGAGGCCCCGCCCGGTGCCTGTGCCGCCGGTTCGACCAGCCCGGCTACGACGCGACGATCTCCGACACCGGCGAGGGGTTCGCCGGACTCGCGCCCCGCTGGAGCCCCAGCGGCGCGTGGATCTACTTCGTGTCGTGCGGGTTCGGCGCCTCGGGTCTGTACAAGGTCCGCGCGCGGGGGGGTACTCCCGAGCGCGTCACCCCCGAGAAGGTACATCTCCAGACCGTCGACCTGACGCGCGACTGCCGGGAGGCGGTGGGCGTGATGTCCGACGCGGTGACCCCGAGCGAGGTGTACTGGTTCGACCTGGAGACCGGAGAGTCCGAACGTCAGACCACGCTGACCAAGCCGTGGACCGACGAGATCGACATCCAGCGACCCCTCGAGGTGAAGGTCCGCTCGACCGAGGGCGCACGCGTCCAGGCCTGGATCCTGCGCCCGCCGAAGTTCCGGCCGACCAAGCGCTATCCGGCGATCATCGAGGTGCACGGCGGTCCGATGACGCAGTACGGCTACTCGTTCTTCCACGAGCTGCAGCTCCTGGCCGCTCAGGGCTACGTCGTCTACTACAGCAATCCCCGCGGCTCGCTGGGCTACGGGCGGGCGTGGGCCGAGGCGATCAAGGACGACTGGGGCAAGCGCGACTACGAGGACGTGATGGCCGGCGCCGACTACCTCGAGTCGCTTCGCTACGTGAACCCCAGACGGATCGGCATCACCGGTGGGTCGTACGGCGGGTTCATGACGAACTGGGCGGTGGGACACACGCGCCGGTTCAAGGCTGCCGTCACCCAGCGCTCGGTGGTCGACATCAAGACGTTTCTGGGCTCGTCCGACGTGGGCTTCGCGTTCCATCACGAGTTCGGCGGTCAACCGTGGGAGGTGCCCGAAGCGTACGTGCGGATGTCGCCGTTGACGTACGCGAAGAACATCCGGACGCCGCTGCTGATCATCCACTCGGAGAACGATCTCCGGTGTCACATCGAGCAGGCCGAGAACCTCTTCGCCACGCTGAAGCTGTTGAAGCGAAAGGTGGAGCTCGTGCGCTTCCCCGAGGAGTCGCACGGACTGTCGCGCGGCGGACGACCCGATCGCCGGCTCGCGCGACTCGAGAAGATCCTGGACTGGTTCGAGCGCTACCTCTAGACGGCTGACCGCGCGCATGGCCTCTCACGACACGGATGCCGGCCTCAGGCGAGCCCTGTTCGCCGGCATCTTCGCGAATCTCGGGGTGGCGATCGCGAAGTTCGTCGCATTCCTGATGACGCGGAGCGCCGCGATGCTCGCCGAGTCCTTGCACTCGGTGGCCGACAGCTCCAACCAGCTCCTGCTCCTGGTGGGGCTCCACCGGAGCCGCCGCCCCCCCGACGAGGCGCACCCGTTCGGCTTCGCGGCCGAACGCTACTTCTGGTCGTTCGTGGTGAGCATCAACATCTTCCTCCTGGGGGCGCTGTTCGCGATCTACGAGGGCGTGAGAAAGGTGCTCGATCCTCATCCGATTCACGATCCCGTCTGGAGCTACCTCGCGCTCGCGCTGGCCACGGTCTTCGAGGCGTACGCGCTGAGTGTCGCCTGGCGGGAGTTCCGGCACTTTCGTCGCGAGTCCGACGGGTCGCTGCTCGAGTCGCTTCGCGACGCGAAGGACCTGTCGCTGCCCACGGTCCTGTTCGAGGACACCGCCGCGATCCTGGGCCTCGCGATCGCGGCGACGGGCATCACCTTGTCGCTCGTCACTCACGACGGGGTCTACGACGGCATCGCGTCGATCCTGATCGGCGTCATCCTGCTCGGGGTCGCGTGGTTCCTGGCCACCGAGAGTCACAGCCTGTTGATCGGAGAGTCCGCGTCGCGCGGGAAGCGCGCGACCATCCGGACCGCCGTCGAGGCCGATCCGGCCGTCCGGCGCCTCGTGGAGCTGAAGACGTTGCAGCACGGACCCGGACACATCCTGGTGGCGCTGACGCTGGAGTTCGCGGACGACCTCTCGACCGATGGGGTCGAGGACGCGATCGTGCGCATCGAGCGCGCCATTCGCGACGCCGAGCCCGCGGCGCGGCACATCTTCGTCGAGGCCGGCGCGTTTCGCGGATCCCGGCCCGATCAGCCGCCCGAGACGGCCTGAACGATCGTGAGCACGTCGCCGTCGGAGGTGGTCACCTCCGACGGGTCGAGCCAGCGCGTGTTTGTGCCGTTGTGAAAGCAGAGCACGTGCTGGCGAAACCCGCCGCTCTCGTCGAAGAGGTGCCGCGCGAGCTCGGGGTGCGCCGCACGAATCGCGTCGAGCGCGCCGGCCACCGTGTCCCCTTCGATGGGGACCGTGCGTGCACCCATCACGGATGCGAGAAGGCTCGGCAGCTCGACGGTGAGAGTGGCCACGTCGTCACCGCTCGTAGGCGCGGACCGACAGGATCCGCGGCAGGTGCATCGGGAGCTGCCGCCACGTATCGCCGCCGTCGACGCTCACGTGCAGCGTCCCGGCCGTCGTGCCCGCATACACGCCGCAGGGATCCCGATGATCCACGTCCATGGCGCCGCGGAGCACGGCGCCGTAGAAGTGCTCGGTCGGCAGGCCCTCGGCGAGCTCCTGCCAGGAGTCCCCGTCGTCGCGACTGCGATACACGCGGAGCTTCCCGTCACGCGGCATGCGGTACTCGTCGCTCTCCAGCGAGATCGCGAACAGCGCTCCCGTCCGTCGATCGCGCGCGATCGGAAAGCCGAACCAGGATCCGAGGCCATTCTCGATGCGCTCCCACGACTCGGCGCCGTCGGTCGTGCGGTACATGCCGGTGTGGTCCTGTCGCCAGATGCGATCACCGTTCTCCGGGTCCATGGCCAGCCCGTGTACGCAGTATCCGATGTCCGGATGGACCTCGTCCTCGATGGCGACCCGGACCCCCGCGTTCTTCGGCGTCCAGCTCGCTCCGCCGTCTTCGCTCCGGAACACGCCTACCGCGGAGATTCCGCAGAACAGCCGTTCGGGACGCCGGGGATCCGCGAGCACCACGTGCGCACACAGGCCACCCGCGCCCGGGAACCAGCCGTCCCGTGTCGGATGCTCGTTGAGCCCGTCGATCGATGACCAGCTCTCGCCGCCGTCACGCGACACGAAGAGCCCGGCCTCGTCGACGCCGGCATAGATCGCGTCGCCGGCCGTCACGAGCGTCCAGATCTGTGTCAGGCGGCGATCGCCGCCATCGGGATACGCGGGGGCGGCCGGCAGCTGCGTCCAGTCGACGAGGTCGCGACTCGCCTGCACGCTCGCGCCGTAGACACGACTGGCGGTCCCGAGCAGCATCCGTCCGTCCGGCGCCTCGGTGGACGTGGTGACCGCCCAGCCCTTGAAGATCGGTCCCGCCACGTCCCAGGACGCGCGCGCGTCGTCGCCGCGCAGGATGAACCCGCCTTTGACCGTGCCCACGACGAGAACGACGCTCATGAGGAGGCTCCTTCGACGAACGGGGAACGCCGCGCAACCGCACACGCGTTCCGGACGTCTTGGTTTGATACAATGGGCGTCTCGGGACAGTAGCAGAGTCTACGAGCACACACGGACCGGGTTTCAGCAGCCGCGGGACGGCGAGGGCTTCCATGACCCACGATCGAGATGCGAGGCCGGATGCGGAGACGATCGCGTGGCATCCGAGCCCCGGCTCGGTCGATCGGTCTCCCCCCGACGCGCCACTCGCCGGGGTCGTTCCCGCTCGTCTGGGCCGGTACCGGCTCATGCGCCCGCTCGGGAGCGGTGGGTTCGGCCAGGTCCACCTGGCGCACGACGAGGTGCTCGATCGTCCGGTCGCGGTGAAGTTCCTGGCCAGCACCCGGCCAGTGGAGGTGGCGCGGCTGCGCCGAGAGGCCCGCGTCACGGCCCGCCTCTCGCATCCCAACATCGTCGCGATCTACGAGCTCGGCGAGCACGACGACCGCCCGTTCATCGTCATGCAGTACGTGCCGGGATCGACGCTGGCGTCGGTGACCCTGGAGCGGGACGCGCTCGTCCGGATCCTGATCCAGGTCGGCGACGCGCTGCACGCAGCGCACGCGCGGGGCATCGTGCACCGGGACATCAAGCCGTCCAACATCCTCGTGGGCGAGGACGGCCGCGGCTACCTGACGGACTTCGGCATCGCGGGCGCGCGCTTCGTGGACGGCGCGGCCGCGCCTCTCGAGATCGCGGGAACGCCGGCCACGATGTCGCCCGAGCAGGCCCGAGGTGACCCGACGCGCATCGATGCCCGGAGCGACATCTACTCGTTCGGCGCCACGATGTATCGACTCCTGACCGGACGCGACGCCTATCGAGGACGCACCGCCGCCGAGGTCATCGAACGCGTGCTCTCGGCGACCATCGTGTTCCCCCGCGCGCTCGATCCATCCATCCCGCGCAGTCTGGAGGCGATCGTGCTCAAGTGCATGGACCGTGATCCCGGCGCCCGATACGCCACCATGCACGACGTCGTCGACCAGCTCCGGCACGCCGCCGCCGGCGACCGGATCGACGGCGAGTCCGGCGCGTGGCTCCGCCGTCTCGTCGGTGCCGAGGTTGCCACCGCGCGACGGCGAGATCCGCCGCCGGAGAGCGAGGCGGCCGAGTTCGCCCGCGAGATCGCCGAATGGGACACGCACCTCTACCGCGTGTCGAGCAACCTGCCGAGGCTCTTCCCGGCGCTCCACGAGATCGTCGCGCGACTGGATGCGATCCTGGAGATGCGTCCCGCCACCGCGTGGGCTCGCTTCTACCGGGGCATGGCCTACCAGCGGCTGGGACGTCTCGTGGAGGCGCTCGACGACATGGAGGTCGCGATCGATCGCGTCGCCGACCGGACGGGCGCGCTCTTCGAGCTCGGCCGACTGTACCTCGAGCAGTACCTGCGCGAACGCCGGGCGGCGCTCGCGCACGTGAGCCCGGTGGGCGCTCGCGCCGACCTCCAGGCGGCCCGCACGCGCCTCGACCACGCCGTGGCCGCGCTGCAGGAGGCCGAGGCCACCGGCGGCACGCTGCGCCGCTGGCAACACGACTACGTGATCGCGGTCAGCGCACTGGCCGAGGACGACGTGGAGCGATGCGTGGCCACCTGCGACGCGATGCTCGCCGAGGACGCGGATCTGGAGGAGGTGTGGAAGCTCCGCGGCGACGCCCTCCGGGCGCGCGGACGCGATCCCATCGAGAGCTACGACCGGGCCGTCGACGTGCGCCGGAGCTACGTCGACGCGCTCGTCGCGAAGGCGGAGACCCTGCTCGAACGCGCGGCGTTCGACGCCGCTCGCGAGACCCTCGACCGCGTGCTCGAGCTCACGCCCGACTGTCCGGCCACCACGATGATGATCTCCCGGAGCTATCTCACCGAGGCCCGGCACACCGAGGACACCGCCGCGGCGGCCGACCTCCTCGCTCGTGCGGCGGCCGTGCTCGCGCGTCTCGACCCCGAGCGGAGCCCTGACTACGACACGGCCGTGCTGGAGGCCGAGATCGGGATCGCCCTCGCCGAGGCGACCCGCACGATGGATCCCACGCGGAGCGCGCTCGCGGCGCTGGCCCGGGCGAGACGCCTGCGTGGGTGCCAGAACCGGGTGGACCTCCTCGAGGCGTCGACGTGGCTCGCGCAGGCGCGTCTCGAGCCGGACGAGGAGACGGCGTGCGCCTACCTCACGCAGGTCCGAGATCGGCGACACACCGTCAGCCCGGGCGCGATTCCCGACACGCCGTGGCAATCGGTGTTCGACGGCGCCGAGACCCTCGCGCGAGAGCGAGGCTGGACGTGAGCGCGGCGACCCTGCCCGCCGATCTCGCGGACTTCGTCACGACGCGACTCGAAACCGCGGCCGACCCCGCGAAGGCGGGTCCGATGGCCGCCTACATGAAGACGTCGATGCCGTTCTTCGGGGTCCAGAAACCCGAGCGGGTGCGCATCGTGCGCGAGGCACTCCGGCGTTTCCGGCCGGCGTCGCGACGATCCTACGAGGCGTCGGTGCGCGCGCTCTGGTCGCGCCCGCATCGCGAGGAGAAGTACGCGGCCATCGCGGTGGCGATCGGCGTCGACGAGCTCGTCGCTCCCGCGTCGCTGGGGCTGTACGAGCGCCTGATCCGCGCCGGTGCCTGGTGGGACTTCGTGGACGACGTGGCCATTCGTCTCGTGGGGCGCGTGCTCCGCGAGCACCGAGAGAGCACGAAGCCGCTGATGGAGGCATGGATCGACGACGACGACATGTGGATTCGTCGATCCGCACTGATCTCCCAGATCACGCACGAGGACGACACCGACCACCGCACGCTGTTTCGCCACTGCCGTCGCCGCGCGTCCGAGACCGAGTTCTTCATCCGCAAGGCGATCGGATGGGCGCTGCGCGACTACTCTTACGCGGCTCCCGACCGCGTGGCGGCGTTCCTGATCGCCAATCGGGAACGTCTGAGTGGACTGTCGTTTCGTGAGGGCGCCAAGGCGCTTCGAAGAGTGGGCCACGACCTCTAGCGGCTCGCTGGCCGGTCTGACGGCTGGCGTGCGACATCGCGCGGCGTCACACTCCTCCGACGCGACGATGGAGCTTCGACCGAGGGTGTGCTGACATGTCGAGTCAGGATACACAACCCCCGATGCTGGTTGAGCCCACGGCGCGGCTCGAGGCGGAGTTCGGGGCGATGGCGCGCGAGTACGTCGCCGCCGGCGAGCCGCGCGACACGACCCCGCTCGACGACTTCACCGCGTACGTCACGAGGCTTCACCGTTCGCACGCCGGCCACGCGCGTCCCGGGCGCGTTCCCCAGTCGACGTACTGGCTCGTCGGGGGTGATCGGATCCTCGGCGTGAGCCGACTGCGTCACCGGCTCCTGCCCCACCTCGAGCTCGAGGGCGGGCACATCGGCTACGAGATCCGACCCACCGAGCGCCGCCGGGGTCTCGGTACGTGCATCCTCGCGTTGACGCTGGAGAAGGCCCGCGAGCGCGGACTCATGCGTGTCCTCATCACCTGCGACGACGACAACGTGGGCTCCTGGAGGATCATCGAGCACAACGGCGGGTCCACCTACACCGAGGCCACGTCCGAGCGCAGCGGCAAGCGGATCCGCCAGTACTGGATCGACCTGCCGCGCTAGCGGGGGCCAAAGGTCGACTTCACACGGCCCCAGCTCGTGATCTCGACCGGCGTGTCGACACATCCGACCTCCCGGGCGCCGATGAGCCCGCAGTCGCCGGGCGAGTGCGCCGGGGCGCACGGCGACTCCGGTCGGAGCGTGAGGTCGCCGGCCTCGGCGTCGCAGAACATCGGATCGGCCGAGAGGTTCCCGCCGCCGTCGGATCGGCAGGGGACGTCGTCGCCGCCTTCGTTGCCGAAGACGTCGCAGCACGTCATCAGCGGCGTTCCGCCGCCGCACCAGATCGCGCCACCGCCCCGGCCAAAGGCCAGGATGCAGTTCGAGACCGTCACGCCGGGGGCCTCGACGTCGAACACCGAGCCGGTGGGCGACGTGTTCGCGTGGAACGTGGAGTGCTCGATCGACGCCGTCTCGCCGGTCGCGTCGCCCGGGATCGACGCGTCGTCCAGATCGATGGCACCGCCGTTCCTCTCCGCGACGTTGCCGACGAACACGCACCCGGTCACCAGGAGGCCCGACTGCTCGGAGTAGATCGCACCGCCGCTTCCGGTTGCCACGTTGCCGTCGAAGACGCAGTGGGCGAACGTCAGTGCGGTCCCCGAAGCGCAGCTTGCAGCGGCCCCGCGCGAAGCATGGCCGCCGGTGATCGTGACGCCCTCCAGCACCGATGCACGCGTCTCGCCGCTGGCGAACAGGAACGCTCGGTGGAGATCGCCGGCGCTGCCCTCGCAGTCGATGATGCAACCCGACGGATCTCCGCTCTCGGATCGGATCGTGACGGCCTTCCCCAGGTAATCGACGTCGCGGTTGCCGTCGCCGGTGAACGTACCGCCGGTGAGGAGGATCTCGTCGCCATCCGTGGCGGCGTTCACGGCCGCCTGGATGGTCGCGTACTCCCCGCTGCCGTCCGCGTGCACGACGTACGTCGTGGATCGCGCAAGGTCGTTCGCCAACGACGACAGGGCGAGCACCAGCACCGGAGTCACCGTGAGCTTCATGTCGTGAGTCCTCCCTGCACTTAGCCGGTCGCAAGACCCCGTCGATGGGCGCGGCTACCGAAGCGGTGCCGCACTCTTTAGCATCGCCACGCGAGGTCGGATCATCTATAATCCAAGCTGTCCTCGCTTCTAAGTCCGCATACGAGCGGTAGCCCTCCGACGACCCGGCCCTGAACGGAGGTCTCGGATGTGAACGCTCCTTCTGATCGACTTGCGGGTCATTCCTGCCGGCGCCCACGCCACCGAGGACGGTGGCTGGTCGCTTCCGCACGCGTCGAACGTGCACGTCACCGCCCCGACCTACACCGGATGTGGCGATTGCGGTCCGCTCCGACCGGCGATCCGTCGCAGGTATCGAACCGGAGGTTCCGATGAGACGACTGATCACGATCGCCGCACTCCTCGTTCCCGTCGTCGCCAAGGCCGATCCCGGCGCGATCGACAAGTACACGATCGACGTACACTTTCAGCCGCCGAGCTACCTCGGGTGCACCGAGGGCGCCGTCGCCGACGCGGCCCTGAACTGCGACGTGCTGAACCCGGTCGCGATCGACGTCGGGGAGTTCACGCCCAACTTCGCCTGGCTCATCGCGGGCTCGATCCCCGAGGGCACAGGTCCCGGCGCCGAGGGCGGCATCGGGGGGCTCCAGTTCGGGCTCGAGTACCCGGAGACGGTCTTCCTCGGCGGAGGCTTCACGCTCTGCACCGGCGGGTCGGAGATTCCCCAGGACGATCTGGACGGCACGTGGCCCGAGAGCGGCACCGGCAACGCCGTGACGTGGGCCGGAGGATGCTACCTCGTGACCGACAACCCGGACGGCGTGACGAAAATCGGCTTCATCCCGATCAACCCCGGGAGCACGGGCTTCCTGTTCGTGCGAGGAGACCCGAGGATCGGCGAGGCGCAGGCCGCGGGCTGCGACGCCATCACGTTCCGGATCTGCCGCCAGCTACTGGGGTGCGGTCAGACCGAGCCGGGAGGTCCGCCGGGAGAGATTCGCTGCGGCGGATTCTGCGCGATCCCGATCGTCGAATCCTCGTGGGGGCAGATCAAGAGCGCGTACCGCTGACGCGTCACCGTGCGGGCCGCTCCGACCCTTCCGAGGGCGGCCCGCTCGCCGATCATTCCCGAGGCGTCAGACCTCGATCTGTGCCAGGAACTCCTCGGTGGAGTTCGTCTTGCTGAGCCCGTGGACGAGCTTCTCGACGCAGTCCTCGAGCTTCATGCGCGCGATCGTCCGGCGTAGCGTGTAGACCTTCTGCAGGTTCTCCGGACGCAGGAGCTTCTCCTCCTTGCGCGTGCCCGACTTCGGAATGTCGATGGCCGGGAAGATGCGCTTCTCCGAGAGCTTCCGGTCCAGGATCAGCTCGGCGTTGCCGGTGCCCTTGAACTCCTGGAAGATCAGCTCGTCCATCTTGGAGCCGGTCTCCACGAGCGCGGTCCCGATGATGGTCAGGCTGCCGCCGTCCTCGACGTTGCGCGCGGCGCCGAAGATCTGACGAGGTCGCTCCATCGCGCGAGCGTCCACGCCGCCGGTCATCGTGCGGCCACGACCCTCGATCAGGTTGTTGTACGCCCGCGCCAGTCGCGTGATCGAGTCGAGCAGCATCACGACGTCGTGACCGAGCTCGACCAGGCGCATGCACCGCTTCCAGACGGCCTCGGCGAGCGCGGTCTGTGTCTCTGCCAGCTCGTCGTTGGTCGACGCGTACACCTCGCCGTCGCAGTTGCGCCGCCAGTCGGTGGCTTCCTCGGGCCGCTCGTCGACCAGGAGCACCAGCAGCTTGGTGTCGGGGTAGTGCTTGGAGATGCCGTCGGCCAGGTCGCGCAGGATCGTGGTCTTGCCCGAGCGAGGCGGCGACACGATGAGGCCCCGCTGCCCCTTGCCGATCGGGCAGAACATGTCCAGGAGCCGCATCGAGATCGGGCCGCCGTCCTTGCCCAGCTCGTAGTGCTCGTCCGGGTCGATCGACAGGAGCCGCTTGAACTCGGGGACACGCACCATCGCGGCCGGATCCTCGCCGTCGACCTTGTGCACCTCGGTCAGCTGGTGGCGATTGCCGCTGGAGGCGACCAGGCCTTCGATGTAGCTCCCCTCGTGTAAGTTGTTCTTTTCTATCAGGTTGCGATTGACGGCGATGTCCTCGGGGGTCGACAGGAAGCGATTCTCGGCCTTGCGGAGCACGCCGTGCCCCTGGCGTTCGACGAGGAGCATGCCGGTCTGCACGGACGTCGTCTGGGGTCCGCCGCCGCCTCGGCCGCTCCGCGATCGGGTGCGGCCGCCGGAGCGACGATCCTGGCGGCCGGAGCCGCCACCACGCGACTGCCGTTCAGGCCGCCCCGAGCCCGAACGCGATCGGCGGGCGCCCGGCGTGGCCCCGTTGGACCGACGCCCGTTGGGGGCTCCCCAGCGTCCATCGCCGCCATCGGCGCGGTCTCGCGACCTGTCGTCGCGGTTTGACGGTCTGCCGGATCTACGACCGGGGCCACCCCGGCGGGGACGATCACCGCCGGCGCGGTTACCGTCTGCCTCGGCGCCGAGTCCGCCGTCGCGCTCCTCGGAGCCGGGGCGCCGGGAGTCCGGGCGGGGACGCCGCGAGCGCGTTGTGGATCGGCCGTCTCCGGACGGGCGCCGGCGACCGTGACCGCTCCCGCGCTTGGGGCGATCAGTGGGTCTGTCTGACGATCCCAAACGTAACCTCTGGGCTGTGGTGAAGCGAAGCGCGCGCTCAGGGGCGTACCCCTCGAACCGTGGTGTCAGCGCGCGAAAAAACGCCAGAATTGGTGAGCGCGAAGAGATTTTCTTTGGTTGGTCGGAAGCGCGTAGCTTCCCGGTAAGAGCGCTGACCAACGAAGCGTACACGACCCGGCGGGCGGAATCCAAGGTCGAATGTGGACCGATCGTACATCGGCCCGATCCCCGAGAGTGCTTCGGTTTGGATCCGGACCCCGGTAACATCCCTTTATATCGACCGGTCCACCCCTTCTCTTTGGGAGTTTCGTCGCCCATGACCACACGTCTCGACAGGCCCAAGGCCCGGGTCCAGGCGCTCCGGGAGCGCATGCGCCGGGAGGAGCTCGCGGCCTATCTCGTTCCGAGCACCGACGATCACCACGACGAGTACGTTCCGCCCTGCTGGGAGCGCCGGGCCTGGATGAGTGGCTTCACCGGCTCCGCGGGCGAGCTCCTGGTGACGCTCGACGGCGCACACCTCTGGACCGACGGCCGGTACTTCGCGCAGGCCACCCGCGAGCTCCGGGGCAGCGGCATCGCGCTGATGAAGATGGGCCAGAAGGGCGTCCCCGTGCTGGCGGACTTCCTTGCCGACTGCGTCCGGAGCGGAGGCGCGATCGGAGTCGATCCGCGCGTGCTGATGCACGCGCGCCACGAGAGCATCCAGCGCGCGCTCCGGGGCGGAAAGGGCGAGCTGCGGCTCGTCGACGCGAACCTGGTCGACGAGATCTGGGAGGACCGCCCCCCGATCCCCGACGAGCCGGTGCAGCTTCACGGGCGTCGCTGGGCCGGCGAGACCACCCGGAAGAAGCTGACCCGACTCCGGAAAGCGATGCGCGAGCGCGGGGTCGATGCGCTCGTGATCTCCGCGCTCGATCAGCTCGCCTGGGCATTCAACGTGCGGGGCGCCGACGTCGCGTACAACCCGCTCGCGATCGGATACGGCCTGATCACCGCCGAGGGCGCCGAGCTGTTCGTCGCTCCGGGCAAGGTCGGCCCGGTGGTCGCGAAGAAGCTGTCGGGGGTGACGGTTCGGGGGTACGGCGAGATCGCCGAGGCCTGCCGGGCCCTGGGCGCCGCCAACGCGCGCGTCTGGATCGATCCCGCGTGCACGAACATGTGGCTCGTGGGTCATCTCGACGGCGCCGACCTGGTCGAGCTGCCCTCGCCGATCACCGCGATGAAGGCGGTCAAGAACGACGTCGAGCTTGCCGGCATGCAGGCGTCGCAGGTGCGCGACGGCGTGGCCATGGTTCGCTTCCTCCGGTGGCTCGAGCGCGAGGTGCCCAGGGGCGGCGTCACCGAGATCTCGGCGGCCGACAAGCTCACGTCGCTGCGGGCGAAGGGCGAGCACTTCCGGGGACCGAGCTTCCGGACGATCTCGGGGTACGGTCCGAACGGCGCGATCATCCACTACACGGTCACGCCGGCGACCAACCTTCCGCTGGAGCCGAGGGGGCTGTACCTCGTGGACTCCGGCGGGCAGTACCTCGACGGCACGACGGACATCACGCGCACGGTGCTCCTGGGCAAGAAGGCGACGAAGGCCCAGAAGGACCAGTTCACACGGGTCCTGCAGGGGCACATCGCGCTGGCGCGTGCGGTGTTTCCCGAGAGCGTGCGCGGCGTGCGGCTGGATCTCCTGGCCCGACGCCCCCTGTGGGACGCCGGTCTCGACTACAACCACGGCACCGGCCACGGCGTCGGCTCGTACCTCGGCGTTCACGAGGGTCCGCAGTCGATCGGAACCCGCGAGACCGACGCGGCGTTGGAGCCGGGGAACGTGCTCACCAACGAGCCGGGCTACTACGTCGAGGGCGAGTACGGCATCCGCATCGAGAACCTGATCGCCGTCCGACCCGACGAGACACGCTCGCACGACGGGACTCGCTTCCTCGCGTTCGAGACGCTCACGCTGTGCCCGATCGACCGGCGGCTGATCGACGTCCGGCTCCTGAGCGGCGAGGAACGCAAGTGGCTCAACCGGTATCACAAGCGCGTCAAGCGCGAGCTGTCGCCGCATCTCGGAAGGGACGATCGCGCGTGGCTCTCGAAGGCGTGCGCCACGATCTGATGCGCGGTGGAAGGGCGCGGGCCGCCGGGACACGGATGACGCGGACGCTGAGCGCCGCGCCGATCGCGGTCGTTCTGATGTGGTCGGCGGGGGTCGCTCCCGCTCCCGCCGACGCCGGCATGCCGGCGGTCATCCAGAAGTACCGCTTCGAGACGATGACGATGGGCACGTACGCGTCGGTGACCATCGTCGCGCCGGACTCCGCGTGGGCCGCGGATGCCGCCCACGAGGCGCACGCCGCGCTGTGGGCGGTCGATTCGCTGATGAGCAACTGGACCGACACGAGCGAGATCGCGCGAATCAACCGCGAGCTCGGCCCGTCGGCCATCCCGGTCGAGCCCGAGGTGGGTGACGTGATCGCGCTCGCCCTCGACGTCTGGCAGGCCTCGCAGGGCGCGTTCGACGTGACCGTCGAGCCGCTCGTTCGCGCATGGGGATTCCTGGGGGGACGGCCCGCGGTTCCGAGTCCGGGCGATCTCCGAGGGGCCCTGGCGCTCGTCGGGTCCCAGCACGTCGATTTCGATCGGGTCGGCCGCACGATCGCGACCGACCTGCCCGGCGTCTCGATCGACCTCGGCGGCATCGCCAAGGGGCACGGCGTCGACCGCGCCGCCGGGCGGCTGGTCGCGCGCGGCGTCCACGACGCGCTCGTCGACGTCTCGGGCAACATGATGGCTCTCGGTCATCCCATGGGACGGGACGCGTGGGTCATCGGCGTTCGCGATCCGCGCGGCGAGGTCGACTACATCGCGAGGCTCTCCATCCGCGACCGCGCGATCGCGACGTCGGGCGCCTACGAGCAGTTCGTGGTGGCCGACGGCCGGACGTACGGCCACATCCTCGACCCCCGGACGGGCTGGCCGGCCGACGGCCTCACGTCGACCACCGTCCTGGCGCCGACCGCGGCCGAGGCGGACGCCTGGAGCACGGCGTTCTTCGTGCTCGGGCTCGACGGCGCGCGCGAGGTGCTCTCGGAGAACCCCGAACTGACGGTCGTGCTCGTCGCGGAGGACGACGACGGACGCGAGCACGTCTGGATCTCGCCGTCGCTGGCGGACGCGTTCGAGCCGGAGCCGTCGCTGACCGGCCGGTTCGAGGTGAGCACGCTGTGAGGGCCCCGTTCTGGCTCGCGCTCGCCGTCGCATACGCTCCGGCCCGCGCCGACGTCCCCGTGGAGACGACGGTCGTCACGCTGGAGGAGCGATGGCGCATCGGCGGCGAGAGCGAGGATCCCGACGAGCTCTTCGGCGTCCTGAACCAGATCGCCGTCGACGCGGCCGGCAACGTGTACCTGCTGGACGCCCAGCTCACGGTGGTTCACGTGTTCGACGCCGACGGTGCGTTCCTGCGCCGCATCGGACGCGAGGGCGAGGGGCCGGGTGAGTTCCGGCGCCCCGCCGATCTCCTGCTGCTCGACGACGGCACCGTGGGCGTGGTCCAGCGCGCGCCGGGCAAGATCGTCCTGATGTCGCCGGACGGCGCGCCGGCGGGCGAGGTGGTGCCGTCGATCGGCGACTCCGACACGTTCGTGATGCTCTCGTCGGCCAGCGCCGGCGCCGACGGGACGATACTCGCGACCGTAGGCCAGCGACGGTTCCGCTCCGGTCGCCGGTCGGGCTCCACGTCGCTGGTGCGTCTCTCTCGCGACGGCGAGGCTCTCCACACGTTCGCGTCCATGGAGCAGACGGGCGACCTCCTCGAGATCCGCGAGCGCGACGGTGGGATGTTCGGCGGTCTCGTCTGGGCCGCGGCGCCCGGTGGTCGGGTGTTCGTGTCGCCGCGGTTCGACGCGTACGAGATCGACGTCCATGCCCCCGACGGGGCCGCGATCGGCACGTGGTCGGCGCCGTACACCTCGCGCGTACGGTCGGACGACGAGCGGGTGCGGATGAAGCGACGTTTCGCGCGCCCGCCGCGCGGTCGGCGCGGTCAGGGGCCGCCACCGGTCGTCATCAGCGAGACCGACCGGGACGTGCAGCACCTGTATCCGCGTGCGGGTGGATCACTGTGGGTCGTGTCGAGCAGCGGCGCGTTCGACGCCCCCGAAGGCGCGATCGCGACGTTCGACGAGTTCGACGCGACGGGCGCGGTCACCAGGCGCATCACGCTGCTGGGCGAAGGAGACTTCCACCTGGACGGCGTGTACGTGGAAGGCGATCGCGTCTTCGTGGTCACCGGGCTGTGGGACGCCGTTCTCGCCAGCAGAGGGCTCGCGGCCGGCGAGAGCGAGACCGACGACGAGAGTGCCGAGCCGGTCTCGGTCATCTGCTACTCGATGCCGCTCGAAGGCTGACCGCCGGGCGACACGCCGGGGCCGCCCCTCGTGGAGCGGCCCCGTGCCACGACGTCAGTCGATGACGACCGTCGATCGCGTGGCGACGAACCCGTCGGCACGCATGCGAACGAAGTAGACGCCGGCGGCGACGGCGTGTCCGTCGGTGGTCCGGCGATCCCACGAGACCCGATGCCGGCCCTCCTCGACCCGACGCTCGATCAGCGTCTTCACCAGACGGCCCGCCACGTCGTATACGCGCATGTCGACCCTCGCTCCGCCGGCCGGGACGTCGAACGGAATGGACGTCGTGCGCCGGAACGGGTTGGGCAGTGCTCTGTGGAGGCGATATGCGGCGGGTGCGGCTTGGGACGGAGGTGTCGGCAGTATCTCCTCGTCGCACGCGTCGCCGGTCCCGTCTCCGTCGGTGTCGGCCTGATCGGGGTTGTAGACCAGGGGGCAGTTGTCGCACGCGTCCCCGATCCCGTCGGGGCTCGCACCGCCCTCGTCGATCGCGATCGCGTCGAGACGCACCTCGGTCGTCCTCACGCCGGAGCCGTCCTCGGCATAGTCGCTGCTTGCCCGGAACGTGACCGTCCAGGCGCCGGGTCGAGGCATCCCGTACTTCGCGGTGTACGCGGCGCCGAAGTCCCAGGTCCAGTCGAGCGAGTCGCCGGGGCTGACCAGGTGCTCCACGTCGCCGCCGAGCCCGCCCGTCGTGCTGAAGCGGTACGCCACCGCGTTCGAGCCGAAGGCATCCCGCGCGACGACATCGAAGAACGAGTGACCGGTGCCGCCGGTCCCCTGGATCTGATCGAAGCGGAGAAGCGCCCCGACCCGGCTGGCCATCGAGTCCGCGTCCGCGGTGATGGCCGCCCGGACGTTCCACGGAGAGCACGAGTCGTCGGATCGTGCGTAGAGACGCGCGCTCAGCGAGCCCATGAGCGCGTCGCCGACGAGGCTCGACGACCAGTCACCCGGGCACACGGACCCGGACTGGGCTCCATCCGTCGAGTACGCGAAGCTCCAGCCGTCGAACGTTCCGTCCTCGAAGTCCTCCACGACGAAGACGCCGTCGGAGTCGTCCTGATCGGGATTGAACGTCGTCGGGCAGTTGTCGTCGTGATCGTAGATCCCGTCACCGTCCGCGTCCGCGGCGAACGTGACCATGAGCGTGTCCCGGCTCGTCAGCCCGCCCGAGTCCGTGACGCGGACCACGACCGGGTAGCTCAGGGTCGAGTCCGCGTAGAGATGCGAGGCCCGGATCGAGCCGCTGCCGAACGGAGGGTCGTGCTCCTCCAGCACGTCGGCCGAGGTGACGGTTCCGTCGCCGAAGTCCACGTCGGCCGTGTGGACGTCGAGCCAGTCCGCGTCGACGAAGCCGGCATTCACGTGAAGAGAGTCGCCGAACACGATGACGCGATCGACTCCGGCGCTGACGATCGGAGCACTGGAACCGACCGTGACCGCGACCTGGTCGGCGGCGGTGCCGCCGGCGTCGTCGGCTTCCACGCGAACGAGATGCTCGCCGGGGACACCGCTCCCCGGCCACACGTATGGTAGCGACGTGCTCTCGACGACACCGTCGACGAGGACACGAACCGCCGTGACCGGAGGCTCCAGGTTGTCCACGATCACGGCATCGACGGTCAGCGGCAGGCCGACCCCGATCGTGGTCTCCGAGAAGGGCTGGGTGATCGACACCACGAAATCGCCCTCTCGAACGTAGCCCGAGCTCTCGGTGTCGTAGTTGTCCGCGCTCCCACTCTCGTACACCGCCAGGGCGGGATCGGTCAGCTCGGCGTCGAAGGCCGTCTGCGCGTCTCCGTTCACGATCGAGTGCTCGAGCACGTCGATGTCGGAGGGTGTCCAGCCGTACGCGGTCAGGAACGCGATCGTCTCGTCCGGGAGCCCGTTCTCGGCGACGCCCTCCTGCATCTCCTGGAGATCCTCCAGCGAGAGCGCCACGCCCGCCGCATCGTACTCGGCCTGGAGCGCCGCCCGGAGCGGAGCGAGCGACTCGAGCGCGTCGCCGTTCCACGACGCGAAGTCGAGCATCCGCTGAGCCTGCAGCTCGATCCAGGGCGCATCGTCCGCCTCGATCGCACCGAGGAGCTTGCGCACGGTCGCCTGGTAGGCCTGCATGCCGGCCACGAGGTCCCGCTGGCCCATGAAGAGATCGACCGCCGCACGGCTCATCGAGTCCGACCAGGTGGGCAGATCGACCGGAGGGAAGTCCAGCTCGACGAGCACCATGTAGTCCGGATCCGGATCCGGCGGATCGTTGGCCTCGATGCAGGCCTCGTCCGCGAGCTCGAACAGCGCTGCCGCGAGCGCGGCCTCGGTACCGGCGAGGATGCAGCACGGCACGCAGGTCCCGAACGACGCCGCGCACGCCACCGCGTTGGCGGCCGCCAGGCCGACATGCGTCCAGGCCAGCCAGTAGTCCGAGAACGACACCCAGAACCACCCGATCTTTGCGGTCGGAACCTGCACCTCGACCGCGAGCGGGCCGGTGTCGACGGCCCAGGGACCGCCGAGAGGACCGTCGTCGAAGAAATCACCGACCACCTGGTAGTCGAACGTCCTGGCGATGTCGCCGATGACGCCGTTGCAGTTCCCGCCCGTCCAGTCCCAGTTCTGGCTCAACGGAGGAAACGTGAGCTGCGCGGTGGTGCCCGGCGCGATCGGCAGCCCAGCCGGCGTGAACGGGTTCGTGACGCCACAGCACGCCGCGCCGTCCTCGGTCACGGTAAGCTCGGCGTCGTCGAACGCGAACCAGTTGGAGTCCGGGTTCGACATCTCCAGCGTGAGAAGGTAGTCGACGTCCCAGATCGGGAACACGGGGTTCACGTCGAGATCGACGATCGGCGGCGAGCCGACACCGAGGAGCTGCGTGCACGTCGCGGAGTTGCCGGCGGCGTCCAGGACGCTCCAGGTGACGAGTCGACGACCCGGTCCGGTCCACGTTCCGGAGAAGTCGTTCGTCGGCGAGCCGACGCCGGGGCAGTTGTCGGACACCGACGCCGAGCCGATGGACGTGATCGGATCCCCCATCGTGAAGACGGGGGGCGGACAGGTGATCTCCGGCGGTACGTCGTCGACGACCGTGATCGACTGGACGCACGTACTCTCGTTCCCTGCCTCGTCTCGGGCCGTCCAGGTGACGGTCCACTCACCGGACTCGAAGGTGTGGGGGAGCGACACGTCGGCGAAGACCAGGATGTCGTCCCGGGCCGAGCAGTTGTCGACGGCGAGCACGTCGTCGGGGTTCTGGTCGAAGTCGTAGCCGCAGCCACCTCCGAGGTCGGAGAGCGCGACCACGACGTCGTCCGGACACGAGAGGATCGGCGGGACCACGTCGGGGATCTCGCAGTCGACGAGGTGCGCGACGAACGCGTCGCCGAAGCTTCCGCCGTAGGTGGTGTCGTAGGCGCCGGCAGTCGCGCCGAAGTCGCTCGAGCTGGTCGATCCGGTCACGTAGGTACCACCCGCCGAGCGCGAGATCCCCGATCCCGAGTCCGTGCTCGAGCCGCCCAGGAAGTCCGAGCCGACGAGCGCGGTTCCGTCAGGGCTGACCCGCACGACGAACACGTCCTGATCCGATCCGGAGCGGCCGGACGCGAAGCCGTCGGTGGACGACGTGATGCCGACCACGTAGACGTCGGTGCCGTCGGCGACCAGGTTCTCGCCGAGATCCAGAGACGAGCCCCCGAGGTAGGTGCAGTAGACCAGCGAACCGAGATCGGCGTCGAGCCCACTCACGTAGGCGTCGGCCGTGCCGCCACCGTACGCCGACTGGTACGCGCCACTCGTGGTCGGGAGGTTGCCGGACGTGGTGCGCCCCGTGATGGACGGGCGCCCGCTCGGGTCCAGTCCGAGGCCCAAGGCTCGATCGTCACCGGATCCGCCGAAGAACGTGGAGTACGCGACGTCACCGGGTTGGCCGCCCGAGGGCGCGGCGGCGTGAAGCACGGTCACGAACGCGTCGTTGCCTCCGAAGTTGAACGAGGTGTCGTACGCGCCGGCCGTGGTGGGGAAGTCCGAGGAGGACGTCATCCCCGCGACCACCGGATCGCCGTCGCCATCCAGCGCGATGCCCAGACCATGATCCCTGGCCGAGCCGCCGAGGAACCGTGAGAACAGCAGAGACGATCCCGAGGTATCGAGCCGCGTGACGAACGCGCTGTGGTCGCCGGTCAGCGATCCGCCTTCACTGCGCCCCACCGGCTCGACCGGGAAGTTCGAGGACCACGTACGCCCGGTGACGTAGACCGTGCCCTGGTGGACGGCGATCTCGTTCACGATGTCCTGCTCGCTGCCGCCCAGGTACGTCGAGTACACCAGCGACGACCCGTCTTGCGACAGGCGCGCCACGTAGGCGTCCTGGTTCCCGTTGTGGGAGGTGTCGTACGCCGGAGATCCGGCCGTGGGGAAGTCGGTGGACTCGGTGTATCCGGCGGCCCACACGTTCCCGGCCCCGTCGATTGCGATGCCGTATCCCTGGTCTCGTCCGCTGCCGCCGAGGAACGTGGACCACACGAGATCGGTGCCGGACGCATTGAGCTTGGTGACGAACGCATCGTAGTCGCCGGCCCGAGAGCTCTGATAGACACCGGAGGTCGTCGGGAAGTCGGACGACAGGGTGGCCCCCGTCACGTACGCCTGACCGCTCGAGTCGCTGGTGATGGCGTTGGCGGCGTCGATGTCCCCGCCGCCGAGAAAGGTGGCGTACAGGAGGGGGTCGATGACGAGCGGCCGTTCCCTCGTCCAGCCGTTCACCTCGAAGCCCGCGGTGTGTGCCGACATCAACGTGAACCTACACGCGACGACGCGCTCGCCCTCGAAGGCCACCGGAGCCGAGTCCCGGAGCTCGATGCCGTCCACGTCGATCACGAGGTCTCGATCCTCGAGTCGAAGCCCGTCGACGCCCCTGTAGCGGACGGCGATGTCGGTCGGATCGGCGTGCGGCGAGACGTGGAACTCGGACTTGGGGCCTTCGGGCGTGGCGGTGATCACCAGATCGATACCGTCGTACAGGTCTCGGTATCGAAGCGCGCCATAGCTGGGCACACCTCGGATCCATGCCGACGGATCGTTTCCCTTGATGAAGTGACTGACGTGTTCGCGCTCGAGCCGACCCGATGGCGTCGACCGCCTCGCACCGTCGAACGTGACGGTGATGACGCGCGCCGCCGCCGCCGCCGGTGTGGTGGCCGGACCGTCGCCGCCGCCGGGTGTGTGGGGGGCGAGTCGGATGTGGAACGCCGACGTCGTGAAGGCGATCGCCATTCGCGGTGACTCGAACGTGTACCGAACGGTTGCGTCGGCGACCTGTCCGTCGTTTCGCGTGATGAGACCGGGTGCCGACGCATCGGACGACCTGACAGATACCGCAGCGATGAAGAGCGAGATGAGGAGCAGCGGCGTCCAAGACGCGAGCGGTCGGCTCGTATGCCGGCGCCACCGCGCCGGCTGGACGTTCGTGCTCAAGGCCGATGTCCTCCGCGGCGAACGATTCCGACCCCCGGGGCGGGGACGGGCGGTCGAGGGCGTGGGCGTTCGCCCGACAGCGCGGGACCCGTCCAGTGACCGCAAGAACCGGGCCGAGACCAGGGGGCGTCCGGCGGCCCGTCCGCCCGCGCGAGCGGGCAGGAGTCACCCGATCGACGGTATCGACGACACGCCCGGACGGAGTTCGACGATTCGAGCCGGGTTGACCGACATAGGGGATTCTCCTTACTGGCCGAGGTCGGGAACCTCACTAGAATCACTCGCTCGAACACACGCCATACGCACGCACCCAGGAGGTTCACGATGCGTGACCGCATTCTCCTCGCGCTCTCGGTCATCCTGATCGCCGCGGCCACGCCGGCTCAGGCGGGGGATCGGATCTTCGGTGACGGCATCACGGCGTCCGATACACTCCTCGTCAGCACGCTGCTCGCCCACCCAGACGACTACGTCGGTCAGCTCGTCCGCGTCGAGGGAATCGCCGTGGACGTCTGCACGCATCGCGGCTGCTGGGTGAACGTCTCGTCCGACGTCGAGGGCGACGTCGTGCGCGTCAAGGTGAAGGACGGCGAGATCGTGTTTCCCCCCGAGATCCTCGGCAGCACGATCGTCGCCGAAGGGATCTGGACCGCCAACGAGCTCGACCTCGAGACCACGAAGATGGTCTGCGAGCGCGACGCGAAGGCCGAGGGGAAGAAGTTCGATCCGAGCTCGGTCACCGAATGCATGACGCTGTACCAGATCACCGGAACCGGCGCCGTCGTTCGCGCGGCTGCGGACGAGGACGACGAGGACACCACGCCGGAATCCTGATCCCATGCGCACCTTCCGGAAGGTGTGCCGCTGGCTTCATCGCGAGCTCGGGTACCTGACGGTCGGGCTGACGCTGATCTATGCGATCAGCGGCCTGGCCGTCAATCACGCCCACCACTGGAACGCGAGCTACCGGCACACCGCGAGCGTGAGCCACATCGCTCCGGTCGGCACCGGGGAGACCCCGGCCGTCACCGCTGCCGTGCTCGAGGCGCTGGATCTCGACGAGCCGGTGAAGAACACCTGGCGCGCGGCGCCCGATCGCCTGCAGGTGTTCATCGAGAACGCGAAGCTCCACGTGAACCTGGTGACCGGTGAGGTCGTGCGTGAGGGCCTCTCCCGACGTCCGGTTCTGTTCGAGCTGAACGCGCTCCATCTCAACACGCCCAAGGGCGCGTGGACCGCGATCGCGGACGTCTACGCCGCGATCCTGATCGTGCTGGCGCTGTCCGGGATCTTCCTCGTCCGCGGGCGCCGCGGACCCACGGGACGCGGCGGGGTGCTGATGGTGCTGGGCGTGCTCCTCCCGATCCTCTATCTCGCCTGGATTCGCCTCTGAGCGCGCCGGTTCCGCACGCGCGTCCTCCTCTCGAAGTTGGTTCGGTTCCTGCAACAACTCGGTCGGCGTGAGCGCCCGCGGATGCGGCCAGACGCCCAAGCGACTCCGATCGAACGAGTTGCCGTTGCGCAACGACGCTCGCGTGCCGGGCTCGCCCGGCGCGCGGATCGCGCGGGACGTTGCGATCTGCAATCACGATGACGAACGGGACGTGCATGATCCGATCCCCCGAGATGGCCGATCTCCGCCGATGGACCGCCGCGGCCTCGCTGGCCGCGCTCGCGACGTGTGCCGGATGCGCCGGCGACTCCGCGGGTCCGACGACACCGCGCACCGATCCGCCGACCGGCGGCGAGATCTTCCTGCTCGACTTCGACGCCTACGTGACGCGGGTCGCGCCGGTCCTGTCGACGAGCGGCTGCGCGGCCGCCGGCGACTGTCACGGCGGAGGGATCCGCGGCACGTTCGAGCTGTCTCCCGAGGATGCCAAGGACCACGCCTTCGACTTCCAGCAGGTGGTTCTTCAGGTGGCCCCGTACACGCCCGACGCGAGCCCGATCCTGACCAAGCCTCTCGCGTCCGATGCCGGCGGCGAGCCACACGCGTTCGAGCCGTTCCCGAGCACCGACGACGACGGGTATCGCGCGATCGCCGACTGGATCCACGAAGGGGTCTTCGAGTGATGCGCCTCGTGTGCCGGGTCGCCATTGCGGGTGCGCTCTCGGCCTGTCTCCTTGCCTCGCCCGTGCGCGCCCGCGATGCGTCCGCCAACGACGCGCCCGGGGAGGCACGCGACGCGACCCGGGCCGCGCTGACCAGCCAGGGATCCGGCGAGCCCGCAACGTCCGACGCGTCCGCCGACGCGATCGCCGAAACGACCGCCGACGGTTCGCTCGACGCGCTCGTCCCCGACGTGGCCCGCGATCCCTGGAAGCTGAGCCCCGGCACGCGCCCGTTCGCCGGACGCTTCACCTTCGGGGCGGCGTACGGCTCGCTGGGTGACCATCGCCTGTACGCGCTATGCGCCGCCTACAGCCCGAGCGCCTGGCTCTCCTGGGAGGCCGCGATCGGACACAACCCGGGCGACGCCGTCCATGCGCTCTTCCACACCCTGTCGGCGCACGTTCGCCACCCGCTGCCGTGGCGGCTCCAGCCCTACGGAACGATCGGGTTCGGACAGGCCATGGTGTTTCCCGGCACGAGCATGAACGCCGACCCCGTCACCGAGAACGTGCTCACGGTCGGCGGCGGACTCGAGATCTACATCCGTGACGACGTCGCGCTCCGGGGCGAGGTGCGTCAGGCCACGGTCTTCGGCCCGGAGCGAGGCTCCGAGCGGACCGCGCGATACGACTACGCCGAGGCCACGATCGGCCTCGCGTTTCACAGACGAGTCAGAAACTGAACGAGCGTCGCGGCACCGGACGCGTCACACGCCGCGGACCGCGTACGCCCATCAGCGGGGACGCGCCGAGCCGGGCCTGGCGGGGGCCCGCGGCGCAGGAGGCGATCATGCTGAGACACCCGAGCACCCGCGACGTCGCGCCCCCGCGACCGTTGCACCGTCACCTCGTCACGCCGGGGCTGGTCGCGACGGCGGCCGGGCTGGCGCTCGTGTCGACCGGGTGCCGCGACAGCGCGCCCGACGATCTGATCCAGGAAGAAGAGACCACCGAGGCGCTGGTCTTCGTGAAGACCGAGGGCGAGGAGACGCTCAACCGGAGCTGGGCCCACAGCAACCTGTACAAGCTGTCCCCGATCGCACCCGACGGCGAGGTCATCCCCCTGACCGACTACACCGGCGCCAGCGTCTCGGATCCGTGCGTGTCGTTCGACGGCCGGCGGATCCTGTTCGCGATGCGCCCTCCGGGCGTATCGAGCAAGAACATCTACGAAATCGCCGCCGACGGCACCGGGCTCCGTCAGGTGACCTCGGGCGGCGGACACGACTTCGATCCGCTGTACCTGCCCGACGGCCGCATCCTGTTCACGAGCTCCCGCGACGGTGAGATGGACGAGTACAACCACTCGCCGTCCGAGCACCTGTATCGGTGCAACTCGGATGGAACGGGCCTGGAGCGGCTCAGCTTCAACCAGTCCGACGACTTCGACCCGTTCCTGCTCCCCAGCGGCCGCATCGGCTACACGCGCTGGGAGCACTTCGGCACGTTCAATCGCTTCCCGCTCTTCGTGACGAATCCCGACGGGACGGGCACGTTTCACCACTACGGTCCTCACTCCCGGAACTTCTTCCACGCGCAGACGACACCCGACGGCCGCATCATCGCGATCGAGTCGACGATGGTGAACGAGGACGCCGGGCCGATCGCGCTTCTGAAGCTCGAGCAGGGTCCAGCCGATCCGGTGCTGGGCGGCTCGTCGCTGCACTGGGATCGGCTCACCGTGGACGTGGGCACCGACGGCGCCCCGTGGACCTACGGCGCATTCAAGTACCCGTTCCCGATCGGCGGCAACCGCTTCGTCGCGTCGTACACGCTGCCCGCGGCCACCGAGGAGGACGTGGACTACGGGCTGTACACGTTCACGCTCAACCAGAGCGGCGCGGGCACGGTCGAGGAGCCGGCCACGTTCACGCTGAACGACATGACGTTCCTCTACAACGATCCCGCGACCAACGAGTACGACGCGCAGCTCCTGGCGCCGCACGGACGTCCGCCGGTGGTGCCCGACGTCGTGGACCCCTCGGTGGACTACGGCGTATTTCTGGCCCAGGACGTCTTCAACCGGGGCACGAACGACGGTCAGGAGCGGCCGGTCCACGGAGTCGATGCGATCGACGAGATCGCCGTCATCGCGGCGCGCCCCACGATGCGGGGCATGAACAACGGCACCTCGGCCAACGAGTTCGAGATGCGGGCGCTCATCGGCTTCGCGCCGGTGCAGCCGGACGGCTCGTTCCGGATCAAGGTGCCGGCCGACACCCCGATCACGTTCGCGACGCTCGACGACCACGACCGCGGGTTCGTGGTGAAGCGGACGTGGCTTTACGTGCGCCCCGGCGAGGAGTTCGATCAGTGCACCGGGTGTCACGAGGATCGCGACGCGGGCGGCCTGCGCCCGACGAACCCCGACCCGTTGGCCGCGCACCTCGAGCCGACGGACCTGAACCTCCCCGCGTCGGCGTTCCGGATCATCAACTACGAGAGCAGCATCGCGCCCATCGTTGACGCGAAGTGCGTGTCCTGCCATCAGCCCACGTACGTGGAGCGCGACTCCATACTGGCCGACGAGACCGTGGTCACCGTGGTCGACACGATCCCCGCACCGGCCAACCTGGATCTGACGGCGACGCCCGACACGCTGATGATGGAGAACGAGATCTTCCCCCGCGGCTACGTGAACCTCTCCGGGGAATCCGAGCACCTCGAGGAGCAGGTCGTGCGCCCGGCGTTCCCACGCCGGTCGGTGCTGATCGACTACGTGCTCGGCCTCGGCGAGCGCGCGGCGCTCGGCCCCCACCCCGAGGACGAGTACGCGCTCACGGACGAGGAGAAGGAGACCTTCAACCTCTGGGTGCTACTGGGCGCCCAGTACAAGTAGGGGACGAGACGATGTCGACATCCGGCGTCCTGAGCTGGCTCACGAAGCTCGGCCTCGCGATCCTGGCTGCGACCGCGGCCTGGGGTGACACACCGAGCCGCGACACCGCGGGCGCGACCGGACTCGCCGCGGCTTCGCCCGCTGCGGTACCGGCATCGCACCCGGACGGGCCGCTCGGGTCGCACCGACTGGCCACGCTGGATGGAGGGGATCTTCGTCTCGCCGACCTCGCGGGTGAGATCGTCGTCGTGAACTTCTGGGCCAGCTGGTGCAAGCCGTGCCGGAAGGAGGTTCCGGAGCTGAACGACGTGCACCGGTGGCTGTCCGGACGTGAGGGACGCGTCGTGGCCGTATCCATCGACCACGATCGTGCCCGGGCGGCGCGCTTCGCGAGCCGTCAGGGCATGGCGATGACGGTGTGTCACGACGGGCCCGACGGGCTGGCGCGAGCGCTCGACATCTCCAGCGTGCCGTTCACGCTGGTGCTGGATCGTGACGGTCGCATCGCCCACACGGTCTCTGGCCAGGTCGACGAGGGCGTGCTGGTGGACGTCCTCGCCGGTCTGGACCCCGCGCCACGAATGGCGGAGGTCGGCGCCGAGGAGGACGCGCGATGAAACGGCTCATGCGACGGACGCTGCGCCTCGTCGTGACGGTCGCGGCACTCGCCACCGCCGCCTCGTCGCTCGGGTGCGGGGCCAAGGTTTACGAGCGCGAGTTCCTCGCCGATCCCGTGATGTCCTTCGACGTGGACGCCGACGAGGAGCGTCGCGAGCTCAAGTGGCTCGAGGCACGCGAGGGCTCGGCGGGCGGCGCCGGTGGCGCGGGTGGGGGGTGCGCGTGCAACTGACGACCTCCCGAGTCCTGATCGCCGCTGCGGCCGTGATCGCCACGCCCGCCGACGCCGATCTCCTCGACGTGGACGAGCAGAGGGCCGACTACCTGTTTCGCTACTTCGCCGATTCCGACCACGTGCACGTGTTCTCGCACTACGGGGAGTATGCGATCTCCCTCGAGAGCGACGCCCGGCTCGAGCTCTACTGGAACCGCGAGTCGCTGGTGATTCCCGGAATCGACGCGCCGGCCGGGAGCGCCGAGGCCGTGGATGCGATCACGACCGCGAGCCGGCCGATCGCCAGCGGGGGCGATGCGTTCCGCGACTACACGAAGGTGCGCAACGAGGTCCAGGGCGGGGTCGCGTACCGGCGGACCACGCTCGGCTACTACGTCTCGACCGAGAGCGACTACTTCGCCCAGCAGGTGACGCTGCGCCTGGATCGCGACCTGCTCGCGGAGACGCTGAACCTGGCCGCCGGCGGCAGCTACGGATGGGACGTCATCGATCCCCTCGAGGACGCGGACGGGGCCACGCCGGCCGATCACAAGAACACGTGGCACGGCAACCTGGTGGCCACGATCATCGTCTCACCCACCACGTTGCTCCGGATGGGGGGCGAGCTGACCGTGGTCGACGGTCTCCAGCACAACCCGTATCGCAACGTGTACGCCGGTGGCGGGCCCGAGCTCGAGCGACACCCGGATCACCGCGAGCGCCGCGATCTCTTCCTGAAGCTGAGTCAGTACTTTCGCAATCGATCCAGCGCTCGCGTGGACTATCGGCTCTACGCGGACGACTGGGGGGTGTCGTCCCGGACCTTCGGCGCGCGTCTTCATCAGTACCTGACCGACGCGCTCAGGGTGCGGTACCGGTACCGCTACTACGATCAGAGCGCCGCGGACTTCCATCGCGAGGAGTACGAGAGCCCGGATGGAATCGATGGACTTCGCACCGGCGACTACCGGCTGTCCGCGATGACGTCCCATCTCTTCGGAACGCGGGTCACGCTGGATCTACGCGCGATGTCGACGTCGTCGCCGGTGCTCCAGAGGTTCGAGCTGGCCGTCGGCTACGAGCGCTACTTCAACTCCAACAACTTCTCGGCAAACGTGTTCGAGTCCGGGCTGACCTACCGGTTCTAGCCCCGGCGCGCGCCGCGTGCGCGCGACCCCTTCCAACAGGAGGAAGGCCATGAAGCGAGTCGTATTCGGACCGCTGGCGCTGGCGGTCGTCATGGTCGGACCGGCGACGGGAGGGACGTTCGAGCGATCCCAGCTGTCTCCCGAGCACGGGATCGACGCGGTGACCCGGGCAGTGGCGCGCGAGACCGTGAATCGGGATCTGTTCTCGCGACCGCACTCAAGCGTTCTCGTGGGCAACGTGGACGTGTACGACACGTTCCCGTACCTGGAAGCGCGATACGTACAGGTCGTGTCGGATCCGGGCTGGAACCGTCTGCTGTACGGGGAGATCGGCAAGAGCCTGTCGGCCGCCGACGGTCTGGCGGATCCTCACGGACTGGCGGTGGACGCGCGCGGGCGCGTGTACGTGGCCGACACCGGCAACGATCGGGTCGTGGCGTACGACCTCTCCTACGAGTTCGACGACGTGCACCTGGTGCCCCGGTTCACGGTGGACGACCTGCGCCGTCCCTACGACGTCGCGGTGTCGGACGGGGGGACACCCTTCGACCCGTCGGACGACCGGCTCTACGTGGCCGACACCGGTCGCAACCGGGTCGCCGCGTTCTCGCTCGGCGAGAACGGGGCCACGCTCGCGAGCGCAATCGGCGGGCTCGGCAGCGGCACGGGCCGACTGGCCGGCCCGATGGCGATCGCCGTCGGACACCGGAACGGCGTGTGCACGACCGACGTGTACGTCGCCGACGCACACACGCGGCGCCTGATTCGTCTTCGGGACGGCGCCGACGGTCTCTCCTGGGTGTCCGAGCACCGGCACCAGGCCGACCTCGTCTCGTCGCTCGACACCGATCACTGGGGCAACGTCTACGCGAGCGAGCCCGGGACCGACACCGTTCGCAAGTACACGCCGGGCCTGTACGAGGTGGCCGCGCTCCGTGATGGGCTCGTGCGCCCGCGGGACTTCCACGTGCCGTTCGTCACGGTGCGGGACCACCGCGACGGCTCGGTGACGCGATCGGGCGAAGCCGGCGGCCTCGTGGTGGAGCAGTGGGCGAGCGACAGCGGCGTCCGCCTGTTCTCGCTGGGGACCGAGGCGACCGATCTCAGCGTGGAGGCCGATGCCGGGCTCAGCGCGCGTTTCGTCCTCACCGATCCCGCCGACGTGCGCGTCACGGTCACCGATGCGGCGAACGGCGAGCGCGTCGCCGAGCATCAGGCGGGTCGACTGGAGGCGGGACCGCAGACCGTGTCGTTCAGCGCCGGGGACTTCGTGCGCCCTCTCGGTGACGGCGACTACCTGATGCGCGTGACGTCGCACTCGGGCTACGCGTCCGGCGGATCGGACGTGGCCCAGGTCAGCTTCCGCTTCGGTGAGGAGGGTCTCGTGCTGACGCCGACGCGGCCGCTCCTCCTGGGCAACCACCCGAACCCGTTCAACCCGACCACACGCGTGCAGGTGCTGGTGCCAGAGAACGCAATCGGGACGCGCGCGGAGTTCCGCGTCTTCGACACGCGGGGCCGTCTCGTCCATGCGACCGAGCGCGACGTCTCGTCGGCCGGGCTACAGGCATTCGACTGGGATGGCTCGTCACGAGGCGGTCTGGACGCCTCGGCCGGCGTGTACTTCTACGAGGTCGCGGTGGCCGACGAGCATCTCGACGGCCGAATGGTGCTGATCCGATGAGGACGAGGACGGCGTGCGCCTCCGAGCGCCGCGCCGGGGGACGGCGTCGCGTCCGCGCGGCGCTGCTCCTGGCCGGCGTGCTCGTGACCGGATGCCTCGGAGAGCCCGAGCTCGAGGATCGCTGGACGCGGATCGATCTCGACGAGACGTCGCTGGAGTCCGGCCAGGAGATCGCGACCGGCACGCCCACCTCGGTGCGGTGCACGGGCGCGGTGACGTTCCGGTCCGTCCTGACCGGGTTCCTCGTGACCGAGGTACGCGTGAGCAGCTCGATGACGTCGGACGCCGTGGGGCTCGATCCCGACGGCCCACGCCTCGACATGGCCCACGACGTGGACGACATCCTGGCGAGCTCGGTGACGGCCGGACGGGCGGTGCGGGCGATGACCGGCTGGGATCACCTGATCTTCCCGTTCGATCTCACGTTCGACGCGACCGTGCCCGCGGTGTCGGACTCCGGAGCGACCGTCGGTGCCTTCCTCGTGACGTACATGGGCGAGGGGGAGGAGATCGAGCTGGAGAACGGCTCGGACTCCCTCGTCGTGACGCCGTTTCCGTCCGAGGACTACCAGATCCTCCCGATCGGTCTGCCATTGGCCCCGAGCACCGGGGCGCGCGCATGGTGACGATACGGCGCGCGCTCGTACCGCTGGGACTCGCGGCGCTGGCCGTCACCGTGGCCGCCGGACCGTCGCGCGCGGGCACGACGTCCCGCGTCTCGGTGGATGGCTTCGTCGGCCCCACCTCGCTCGACACGTCGTTCGCGAGCTACCGGTGGGACGTGGGACCGCGCGCGAGCTGGACGGCCCGAATCCGGGCCCGACGGGGCCGCATGGCCGTGGCCGCGCGCATCGGCCGGACGCACGCCACGCAGGCCAGCGGCATTCCCGGCGCGGATGCCGACGTGTCCGTCGCGCTGACGTCGCTCGATCTCCAGGCTCAGCTTCGGCTCTTTTCCATCGCCCGCTGCGACGCGATGGCGCATCTCGCCAGCGGACGCATGCATCTGGGGTGGCGTCCCGATGAATCCGAGGTCGCACTGCCCGGCTCCGGCGAACGCGTCTCGGTTCGCTACGCGCCCGTGGACGAGTGGGTCGCGTCGGTCGGGATGTCGCTGGAACGGGACGTGACCGCCTCCATGGCCGCCGTCGTGGAGGTGGAGGGGCAGTGGTTCGATCTCGACACGATGCACCGGGCGGGTGGCAGCCTCGAGTCGGGTCGCGAGCGGTTCGGTAACTGGGCGCTGCGGGTGGGTCTGTCGTGGACTCCGTGGTCGCCGGCAGGGGGCTCTTGACGATGTGGAACGACTCTCACCTCGAGATCCGCGGCATCGGCTCCGTCCGGCACGCGATCGCGTTCCGGCGCCGGCTGACGGCGTCGATCGTGTCGATCGCGTCGATCGCGGCGGCCGCATCGTCGTCGGTCGCGACGACCGGCGACGTGTCGGGCCCGCCGGCCGACGACTCCTCCCGACCGACGCGCGACGCCGCGGCGCTGGAGCGGCAGATCCGTCAAACCCGCGATGCGAAGCGCGTTCGCGTGACCGACGACAACGCCGTGGTTCGGACCGGCCCCGGCGACGCTTTCGCGCTGGCCGGCGTCTTCTCGGAGGGAACGTCGTTCTCCGTGCTCGCCAAGCGTGACGACTGGTACAACGTACATCTGTCGGTCACCGAGACCGGGTGGATCCACGCCTCGCTGTGCGAGGAGTACGACGACCTCTCCGCGCTCGACTTCCGACCGAACCCGCGGCTCTACTCCCGCATCGGAACCTTCGTGGTGACCGGACACGCCGGCGCCTACGGCTTCGATCGGAAGTCCAACTCGCTCGTCCTGGGAGGTCGCGTCGGCTACTACGTCTTCGATTTCGTCGAGATCGAGGGCGGCGTGGCCTGGACGCACATCGACCGCCCGCGCGAGATCGTCGAGTCGCTCTTCGATCTCTCGCTCGAGAGCGAGGCATTCCACATGCTCACGTACAACATGAACGTGACGATGGAGATTCTGCCCGGTCGTCAGATGGTCCCGTTCGTCACCGGCGGCGTCGGCTCGACCATCATGCAGGGCGACACCGAGCCCACGCTCAACTTCGGCGCGGGCACGATGCTCTTTCTCTCCAAGCGTGCGGCGATGCGCTGGGAGTTCCGCAACCATCGGTTCGAGTCCGGATCGCAGGCCGCTCGACGCCGGTTCAACAACGTCGAGTTCACGCTCGGTACGGCCTACCTGTTCTAGGAGTCATCGATGACGGCGAGACGATTGCTGGCCGCCTTCGCGGTCGCCGGCCTCTGGATCACGCTCGGACAGCCGGTGGCGGTCGCCGGAGACGCCGACGCGCAGCGTGCCCGACGCGCGCTCTCGGTGGCGGAGGCCGCCGCCAACGCCTGGGCCGGCGACGCCGTGCTCGTGTACGTCGAGAACGACGAGGACCTCGACGCGGACGGTCGATCCACGCGCTGGGGATATCTGTACCACTCTCCCGGCCGGAACATGTCCCGTGTGTACTCGATCCACGAGGACGACATCGTGGTGGCGTCGGATCTGGACATGGCCTTCGCAGCTCCGCCGGTGGCCAGCGCATGGATCGACAGTGACCACGCGCTCCGGGCCGCCGAGACGGAGTCCGGTGCCGCCTTCCGGGCGGAGAGCGGCGGTGCACTCTCCCACATGGTGCTCGTGCGCGGCGTGTTCGATCTCGAGCGCCCCGACGCCACGACCTGGACCGTCGTCTACACGGCACCGGATGCTCCCTCGCTGTTCGTCGTCGTCGACGCGACGACGGGTCGCGTCACCCGAACCTATCGAGGCTGATCGATGGCGACCTTCGGCAAGATGCCGGTGCTCGGTGCGCTGCTCTCCGGCGTCGTGCTGGCGACGGCGATCCCGACCGAGGCGAACGACGAGATCTCCGCCAGCCTTCACGAGGTGACGGTGAAGGTGGAGCGCCGGAAGCCCGAGCGCGAGAAGCACCCGACGCTGCACTTCCTCCGGGCGAATCGGGCGTTCATCCGGGCACAGCTGGATCGTCTCCGGGTCCGGCCGCTGGAGACGGACGCGTCGGCCGACGCGCTCTCGCCGAGTCACGTCCGTCACCAGGAGATGATGGCGGCGATCGCGTCGGCGACCGATGCGCTGGCCGCCGAGCGCGCGTCGTTCGACGATCACGATCTGCTTGCGCGCATCGACGATCTGGCCCGGATCGACGCCCAGCTCGGCAGGCTCGACGCGCTCCTCGCGGAGCAGCGCGCGCGCCTGGCCGAGATCGAGGCGCACTTCGTCGACGCACAGACCACCGCGTTGATGCTCATCGTACGCGGGCTGCCCGACGGCACCGTGCCCACCCAGATGGTGGTGGTGGACGACGGTGGGGCGGTGACGCGGGTCGACGTGCCCGATGGCGCGCGAGCGTCGCTCGAGAACGGCGGACTCATGGAGGTCTACCACGAGTACGCCGAGCCCCGTGAGCAGTCGTGGCGGGTGTCGTTCGTGTCGGCCGGCGGCGTCGAGTCGGATCCGCGCTACGTGACGCTCCGTCCCGAAGCCGGACGTCTGACGTTCGTGGAGCTGGATCTGACGACGTGGGCCGACGAGTCGGCGCTGGTCGCCAGAGCCTGGCTGGACGCGCCTCTCGGGGCCGCCGAGGCCGTGGCCGAGCGACCGGCGGCGGAGGAGCGACGTCCGTGACGTCGGTCTCATTCTCTCGTCTCGCACGGCTGCTCTCCTGCGTCGGCGCCGGGGTCGCGATCGGCCAGCTTGCGGTCGCCAGCGTCGCGAACGGGGCGCCGGGCGAGGCCCCCGAGCCCGAGACCGCCGACGCCGCACGGCCGTCATCGATCGCGTGGCCGGCCACCGTCGACCCGGACGCGGTCCAATTCGGTCTGGCACTCACGGCCGCGCGGGTGGCCGGACCGGCCCGCGTGGCCGAGATCCTGGAGGGCCTGAACGTGGCGTCGGCGTCGTTCGAGGGAGCCGACCGCGCCGCGTTCCTCCTCGCGAACGCGTATCTGGAGACCGGTGACGTCCCGGCGTTCCTCGCCCTCGCGACGGCGCTGACCGATCGCAATCCGCGATCGCCGTACTCGCACTGGATCGCGACACTGCAGGCGATGCTCACCGGCCGGCCGCGCGAGACCGGCTCGGTGCGGGATGCGCTCGACGACGTGGCCGGTGCGACCGGAGCCCTCCTGGAGTCGCTGGCCTCCCGGGCGGCCACGACGCCGCTCGATGTCGAGCTGTCGGCGCTTGCGGCACTCGAGCTGGCGAGGCGTGACGTCGCCACCGGCGGCGATCCGACCTCGCGCCTGCTCGCGGTTCCGTCGGCGTCCGTCCACGCTGCGCGTGCCCGGCACGTGGCGGCCGCGTGGTTGTACGAGGCGGGTCGGCCCGCCGCGGCACGGGGCGTGCTCGACACGCTTCTCGTCGCCGATCCCGACTACGCCGATCGGCGAGACGCCGAGCTTCTCCTGGCCGCGATCCTCACCGATGCTGCCGACTGGGAGCGTGCGCTCTCTCGATACTCGGCGATCGACGAGGACTGGCGTCGTGAGGACGCCGAGCTCCGCGAGATCGAATCCGACGCCGACTGGGATGCCCTCTGGACGAGGTGGCGCGGCCAGGGAGAGGAGACGATCGCATTCGACGGCGATCGGATCGAGGTCGAGCGGCGTGCCGCCGTCGAGCACGCCCTGGTGCCCCGCAGCCCCTCGCCGGACGAGCCCTCTCGCGCGGAGCTGGTGCCGACGGGCGCGCGCCCACGGGGGGCGCGGGTGCCCGCCCCCGGCGACGACGAGCTGCGCGAGGTGGCCGATCTCGCCCTCACCATCGGGGAGCGTGAGTCCGAGCGCACACGCCTCTTCGTACGCATGGCCGATCTCGAGGCCGACGCGGCCCGGCGTGCCCGCCACGCCGCCCGCGGCGGCGCACGTCTCGACGAGACGCGCGCAGCCCTGGGCGCGGGCGTGGACGAGCTCGAGTCGCTGGCAGCGACGCTGGACGCGCTCGCGGTCGAGCTGGGTGCGGTGCGCGACGACGCGATCGGGGTGTTCACCGCACGGGCCGGTCGAATGGCTCGTGCGGCCCGCAGCGCGGTCGTCACGCTGGAGGCGCTGGATCGGTTCTACGTCGGGGGTCCGAACCTCCGGAGGGCGACGCCGTCTCCTCCCGGTGTCCCGTCCCCATCGGAGGTGCTGGCGAGCGAGGCCGAGCTGGCCGCGGAGCTGGGGACGTTCTGCGACCGCCTGACGCGGGACGTGGCCGATCTCATCGCACGCTCGCACGACGAGGCGTGGCGCCCGGGGCTCGTGGACTCCGCGCGAACGCTGCTCGCCCGCGGGCACGCACTCCTGCAGGACGAGACGGGACTCGCCGCGCGCGTGCGGGTCGCCGGCGACGATCACGGCGCGGCGGCCGCCGTTCGTGGCCGGCTGGCGGCGCTGGACGGTGAGCTGTCGAGGCTGCGTGCCCGCCGGGCCGAGGTCCGCGAGGCGACCGCGCGCCACGCGATCGACGTCCGCCGCCGGGCGCTCGCGTCCGAGCGAGAGGCCATCGACTACGGTCTGGCGACCGCGACGTACTGGTGCTCGCGCGGAGCGGAGCCGGGGCCGGGCGCACGGGCCGGCGAGCGCGAGGCGATCGCGCGCTACGGTGCCTTCCTCGTCCACTACCCCGAGAGCGGGGCCCGCGGGGAGGTCCGGTTCAACCTCGCCGACCTCGAGCTCAGCGCGGCACGGCGGGCGTTTCGCGAGACGATGGCGCGCTACGTCGAGGAGCACGCCATGGACGATGCGCAGGCCGGGAAGGTGTCGGCCCTGTTCGTCGACGTTTCGCCGGCGCTGGCGCTCTACGACGCGATCCTGGCCGAGGACCCGGGCTTCGCACACCGGGACGCCGTTCTCTTCAACGCGGGGATGCTGCTGGCCGACCAGGGAGACCCCCGGGCCGAGTCACACCTGGAGGCGCTGGTCACCGAGCACCCGAGCTCGGAGTTTCATCAGGAGGCCCAGCTGCGGCTCGGCGATCTCGCGTTCGATCGGGCGAGCTACCTGCGCGCCGCCCCCGCCTACGAGGCGGCCGCGTGCGGTGACGATGCCGGTCACGCGGCGATCGCGCTGTACAAGCTCGGATGGTCTCACTTCAACGTCGACGCGTTCGAGGCGGCGGCCGATGCGTTTCGCCGCTTGCTGGACCTCTACGACACCACCGACGTCCGGGACGTGGGCGCCGATCTTCGAGTCGAGGCCGAGGATTACCTGGTGCACGCACTCTCCCGGGCCGGTGGAGCGGACGCCTTCGCGGCGTACTTCGGCTCGATCGGCCCGCGCGACTACGAGCCGCGCGTCCTGGATCGGCTCGCCCGGCTCCTTCGCCGGTTCAGCCTCTACTCCGAGTCCATCGCCGCCGATCGTCTCTTCACCGAACGCTACCCCACGCGGCCCGGAGCGCTGGTCAGCGCGGCGCGCATCGTGGATGCGTACGCGGCCCGGAACGAGCCCGAGCGCGCGCACGAGGCCCGGCTCTGGTTCGCGCCGATGTTCGCGCCGGGCTCACAGTGGCGTGCCGCGAACGCCGATGCGGACTCGATTCGCACCGCCGGTGAGACGTTCGCACGGGACGCCTGGAAGACGGTCGCCTTCGAACGCCATCGAGCCGCACGTGAGTCCGGCGCCGGGGCCGACTACGCGGATGCGCGATCGCTGTACGAGACGGTGCTCCGCATCTGGCCGGACGACGCGGACGCGGCTCGCCTCCATCTCTACGCCGGTGATGCGGCCGCCCACGAGGATGCGTTCGCGGCCGCGGTCTCGCACTTCGGCACCGCCGCCGAGAGCGACAGCCTCTCGCTGGCCCAGGATGCGAGCTGGCAGCGCGTGAGCGTGACCGACCGGTGGTATCGGGCCACCGCCGAGAGCGACTCGCTGGCCAGTGTGCTCATCTCGAGCCTGGGAACTCACGTGGACCGGTTCGCCGACGACCCGCGCAACGCCGATCTGAGGTGGCGCCGCGCCACGCTGGCCATGGCGCACGCGCGCCACGCGGCCGCAATCGCGCTGTTCTCCGACTTCATCGCCTCGCATCCGCTCGACCCGCGTCGCCCCGATGCGGCGAGCATGCGCGCGGACGCCGTCTACGCCACGGGCGCCTACCGCGACGCGTCCGACGCCTATGCCGACGCGGTCGCGATCGCACGAGCGGCCGGACGCGACAGCCTCGCGGCGACGCTGACCCCGAACGTATCGGCGTCGTTCTTTCAGCACGTCGAGGCTGCGGTGGCGGCGAACGCGCCGAAGGGCATCGAGGCTTCGCTCCTCTCCACGTTCGCCGATCGCTGGCCCGATCACGCGAACGCGCCCGTGGCCCGCTATCGGGCCGGGCTCGCCTGGCGTGACGCGAAGCGCTGGGCGGCCGCGGACTCGGCGCTGACCCGACTGATCGCCCGTCATCCGGACACGGAGCTCGCGCGCGATGCTCACCTGACGCGGGCGGACCTGTGGAAGGAGGCGGACGAGCCGGCTCGCGCCGCCGACGCACTGCTCGCCTTCGCGAATGCGTACCCCGACGACGCCGATGCCGGCACCGCGCTACTGGAGAGCGCCGATCTCGTGGAATCCGCAGGGCGGCCCGAGGACGCCGAGCGGCTTCGCCTCGACTACCTGGATCGTCATCCGGACGACGTCGCGACCGCGATGGAGATCCTGGAGCCGCTGGCCCGACGCGAGCTCGACGGGCTCGACGCCGGCGCACCCGTGCGCACGCTTCTCGACGGCGAACGTGGGACCCATCTCGCGCGCTACGTGACGCTGGCCGACGCGAACGCCGCGCTGGCTTCTCGCGAGCTGATCGCCGAGGTCCGGTTCCGGGAGGCCGAGGACGAGCTCGGGCCGTACCTCGCGCTCCAGCTCACACAGCCGATCGACGCGGCGATCGAGCGGCGAAAGAGCCGGCTCGAGGCCGTGATGACCCGGTACCAGCGCGCGGCCGACGTCGGCGTGCCCGAGTGGACGCACGCCGCGGCGCACCGGATCGGCGAGGCACTCGTCGACTTCGGACGGGCGCTGGAGGTCAGCGAGCGTCCCGGTGATCTCGGCGAGGAGGATCTGTGGGCCTACGAGGACGTGCTGTTCGAGCAGAGCTGGACGTTCTACGACCGGGGCGAAGCGGTCTGGACCGATCTCCTGTCCGGCACCGGGGTCTTCCCCGACCACGACCCGGGCGGGTGGCTGGCCCGCGCCCGCGCGTCGCTGTGGTCACGACTGGCCACGCGGTTCTCGCTGAAGCCCGACTTCGAGTATCCGGTCGCGACGGCGACCCCGCCGACCCTCACCGCGGAGGCGAACTGACATGCGTGCATCCCGATGGATCGTCACGTGGATGGTCGGCGGAGCGCTGCCCGTGCTCCTCGCCGGCTGTGGCGGTGTGCACCGCTCGGGCGAAGATCGCCTGGCCGATGCGCGCACCGCGGATCGGCTCGGGCACGCGGATGCCGAGGTGCTCCTGGCCGAGGCCGCCACGCGGCGCGCCGAGTTCCCGGACGAGCCCTACTGGCCGTATCGGATGGCCCGCGTACATCTGGCGCGCGGCGAGAAACGCGAGGCGATGTCGTCCCTCGGGGACGCGCTCCGCCTGGATCGCACGTACGAGCCGGCGCTGCTTCTCCTGTCGAAGGTCTACTTCGACCGGGGTCGTCATCAGGAAGCCGTCGACCTCATCGAGGGCGCGCGTCGCGCGAGCGCCGGCGACGGGGCCGCGTCGGGCCTCTCCCCGCGCCTGGCGGCCGCGCTCGCGCTGCACCACGACGCGATGGAGGCCTGGGCCGACGCCGACGCGATCGTCGACGCCCTCGAGGATCCCGCGTCGGCGGGCGTCGGATCGGCGCTCGCGTACGTCGCGCTGAAAGGCGAGGACCCCGCGCGTGCGTCCGCGCACGCAGAGGCCGCACTCGCCGGCGATGACGACAGCGCCGTGAACCTGAACAACCTCGCCGTCAGCCGGCTTCGCGCCGGGGATCCGGTCGCCGCCCGGGAGGCGCTCTCGAGGGCGATCGAGCGCGATCCCGATCTGGCGAGCCCGTACTACAACCTCGCGGTGACCGAGCTGTTCTTCTTCCTCGACCGCGAGCGCGCCGCCGAGTGGTTCCGGAAGTACCGAGAACGTGCCGACGGCAACGGGCCAGCCGACGTGTTCGACCCGGACGGACTGGCGGGCATGCTGGGGGATGTCACCCCCGAACGGCTGGCCGCAGCCGACGGCGACGAACACGACATGCCGGAAAGGACCACACCATGAGGCACGACTTTCGCAACGCCTGTCGGGTCGCGGCACTGTGCGCGGTGGCGATCGGCATGGGCTCTCCCGGCCCGATCGAGGCCGCCGAGGCCGCGTTCACGCTCGAGGACATCACGATCGAAGGCACGGTCGACGTTCCCGAGGTCCTATTCATCTCGGGACGCGATCAGGTGAGGTTTCCGAGCACGATGCACCGAACGTATCTGACGTCCGCCGCGGAGCTGGCGAGCCGGGCTCCCCGCGACGTGCGGGTCATCGTCTGCTGGCGGGGTCTTCTCTGCAGTCGATGGGGCGCCACGGCGCCGGCGGCGACCGAGCCCGGTCCGGCCGACGCGCCGGACGCGGACGTCGAGACGGACTGAGCGTCGAGAGACTCGTTCCGGAGCGCACCGGGGACGGTCGGGCCGGGACACTGGACACGTTTCGAGGATCACATCGATCGGCATGTGCGCGCCGACGCGCGCCCGGAGGAGCAGCGCCATGGATCTGTTCGCGACGATTGCCGGCTTCTTCAGAGGCGGCGGCCCCTTCATGTACGTGATACTCGGCGTCGGCGTGCTGATGGTCGCCATCGTCGTCGAGCGGTTCCTCGTGATCGGACGCGCGTCGCGGATCAACACGTCCCGCTTCGTGGCCGATCTCCAGGCCTGCCTCGAGAAGGGCGACGTGGCCAGGGCGCGAGAGCTGTGCCGTGGCACCACGCCCGCCGTCCGGGTGGCCGCGGCCATCCTCGGAGATGGGTCCGGTGACCAGCAACGCCTTCAGAACACGGCCGACGGCGCGGCGACGCTTGCGCTCCCGCGCCTCACGAAGCGTCTTCCGCACCTGAACACGCTGGCCAACACGGCCACGCTCCTCGGCCTCCTGGGAACGATCTTCGGGCTGACCACGGCGTTCTCGGCGGTGGGCGCCGCCGACCCCGCGCAGCGCTCCGCGTTCCTCGCGGCCGGCATCTCGCAGGCGCTCAGCACGACCGCCTTCGGACTCATCGTCGCGGTGCCCGCGCTCCTGGCGCACGGCTTCCTGGTGGGCAAGGTCGAGGGTGTCGTCGCCGACGTGGACGAGGTGAGCGTGAGGCTCGTCAAGCAGATGTCGCGTCCGCGGATGACGACGGCGGGCACCTCGGCTCCGGGTCTGGCCCAGAGCACGGCCGCGCGCGCGACCGCACCGCGACTGGCCCCGCCGGCTCCGGCAGCCGGCACACCCCGTCGGGGAGCCGCGTAGAACATGGATGTTCGTCGCACCGGCCGGAGCTATCGACGACTCATCGAGGCCGACATCGAGATGCTGCCGCTGATGAACCTCTTCATCGTGCTGATCCCGATGCTGCTCCTGTCGGCGGTGTTCGTCGAGGTGACGGCGATCGACATGGCGATGCCAGGGGCGGATCCATCCGAGAGCGCGCCGGAGGAAGAGCCGTTCCGGCTCTCGGTCGAGATCGCGCCCGATGCATACGTCATCGACGGCAATCGCGTCGATCGCCGGGTCATCGACTGGGGGACGCCGGCGGGGACACCCTCGCCGGATGCGGCACACGAGACGCTCCGCGCGGCGCTGGCCGGGATCGCCGAGCGGCATCCCGAGAACCGCGCGGTTCAGATCCTGTCCCGACCCCGGACGCGCTACCGCGAGATCATCGCCGTGATGGACGCGTCACGAGAGGCCGGTCTGCCGCACGTCGGACTGGGAGACGCGGCCGCCCCCCGCGGTGTCGGCGACGTTGCCGTCCGCGACGTGACCAACGAGGGCTGACGATGCACCGAACCTGCCACTCCGGTCGGCGCTCGATCGCGTCCCTGAGACGCTCGGGCGGGATCCGACTCACGTCGATGATGGACATCCTGACTGTCCTGCTCCTCTTCCTGTTGAAGAGCTTCGTCGTCGACGGCGAGGCGATGACACCGCGGGCGGGCATCGATCTTCCCGAGTCGACGGCGGAAGGAAGTCCGGATCCGTCGCTCGTCGTGGCCATCCAGTCCGACGGGATCGTCCTCGAGGACGAGCTGGTCGCGTCGCTGGCCGAGGTACGCGACGGCGGACTCGAGATCTCCGCCCTGAGTGAGCGTCTGGACGCGGTCTGGACCCGCATGGACGCGCTGGCGCGGCGTCGTGGCGAGCGCGAGGCCAGCGCACCGACGGCGACGATCCAGGGCGATCGCGATCTGGAGTTCGACGTCCTGCAACGCGTGATGTTCACGCTCGCCGAGAACGGGTTCGAGGACATCTCCCTGGCGGTCATCAAGAAGTCCTGAGGGTGGGCATGGCGACACGTGACCGCAAGTACGACCGGCCACTCTTCGCGGGGCCCGACTCGCTCTTCGCGAAGTGCCTGGCCGGCGCGTCGATGCTCGGCGCTCTGGTGCTGATCGTCGTCTTCGTGACGCCGCTGCGCGAGCGGGAGCTCGTGACGGTGGACGAGGTGCCGAAGCGCCTGGCCAAGCTCCTGATCGCCGAGCCCGAGCCGGCGAGGACCCCACCGCTCGTGGCCGAGGCGGTGACGCTCGCCGAGCCGGTCGAGGCGCCCGTCGAGCCGGAGGTCACGCCCGAGCCCGAGGCGACCGCACCCGAGCCGAGGCCCACCCGGCGCCGGAAGCCACCGGAGGCCGTGCAGCGGGATCCCCGCGCGGGCAAGGCGGGTCGGGACCGCGCGGCGCGCGAGGTCACCGAGACACTCGCGTCCACGACGAAGAGCGTCGAGTCGGCGCTCACGAGCCTGTCGGCGAGCCTGGCCGGTGCGAGCGACGCGCCGGAGTCTCCGAGGCGCCCGCGCCGCCAGCGGCGCACGCGGAGCGGCCGGTCCGGCGGGCAGGTCACCGCGGCGGAGACCGCGGTCGTCTCGGCGGGATCGCGGGCGGCGACCGACGTCGCGCTGGAGACCGAGCTGGTCGCCGTCGAGTCGCTGGGCTCCGGGGGTGGCGCGTCGAGTCCGGGAGGATCCGGCGCCGGCGCGAGCTCGGGTGTCGACGTCCATCGTTCGACCGCGTCGCTGCTCTCGGTCGTTCGCCGGTACGCGGCCGGGATCCAGTTCTGCTACGAGAACGAGCTGAAGCGCGACCAGACGCTCAGGGGCAAGATCGTCGTGTCCCTGACGGTCTCGCCGGAGGGTCGCATCGAGGCGGTCGATCTCGTCGAGGACACGCTCGGCTCGCCGGCGCTCGGCTCGTGTGCGCTCTCGCAGATCCGAGACTGGCGTTTCCCGCCGATCGACGAGGGCCGGGTGACGTTCCGGATCCCGTTCGTGTTCACGCCCCCCACGACGGTGGCGGATCGGGACTGAGTCGCGCACCGCGGGCACGAATCGCATGCGGAGCCAGCACCCGCTCCGCTCGATCGGACCGATCGGGCATGCGTTCGTCGACGGGGCGTTCGAACCCCGGCACGGACCGGCCGAGTCCGACCGGCCTCGCCCGACGGGCGGCTCCGGGGTCTCGGCCGAGCACGGGCGACGCCGGTCGGCGCCGCCGGAGGCCCGCCAGAGCCCGCCGACGTAGATAGAGCGCAACGTCCCCATTCCGCGGACGATACCTGTAGCGACCCGGATGAGAGCGCGCGCTTCAGGACGCCGCGCGCGCCACGGCTCCGGTTGCCGCCCGAGACCACCGTGATCGCCGTTCCGGCGAGAGTTCGGTTGTCGATCCCGCCTCGATCGGGCGATAATCCCCGATCGTTTTTCGGGAGGGGCTGGTCCTTTCGCGCTCCCGCGCGGGGTGACCCGGCGACCGGGCAGACGCCGTTCGTCCGAAGAGGTGTTTTCCCGGAGGTTCAGAGTCACATGCCATCCACGAGTAAGGTCACCGCAATGGAAACTCAGACCGGCAATTCGAGCACCGGCCGACTGAAGGGACGGATCTACGAGATGGATCTCCTCGGCGGACCTGGCTCGAGCGCGAGCAGCTTCGGGTCGCTCACGTTTTCCGGCGACGTCATGCGGCGTCGACTTCCGAAGGATGTCTACGAGCAGCTTCATCAGTGCATCCAGCGCGGCCAGCCGCTGGACCACACGGTCGCCGACACGGTCGCGTCGGCGATGAAGGCCTGGGCGCTCGAGCACGGCGCCACGCACTACACGCACTGGTTCCAGCCCCTGACCGGCTCCACTGCCGAGAAGCACGACGCGTTTCTCGAGCCAGACGGCAACGGCGGCGCCATCGAGCGCTTCTCCGCCGACCAGCTGATTCAGGGCGAGCCGGATGCGAGCTCGTTTCCGTCCGGTGGCATTCGCGAGACGTTCGAAGCGCGCGGCTACACGGCCTGGGACGCGTCGAGTCCGGCGTTCATCCTCAAGACCGAAGACACGGCCACGCTGTGCATCCCCACGGCGTTCGTGTCGTGGACCGGCGAGGCCCTGGACAAGAAGACGCCGCTGCTCCGGTCGTGCGACGCACTCAGCACCCAGGCCAAGCGCGTGCTGGCGCTGTTCGGCACCGACGCCGGCGTCACGCGGGTCTCGACGACGCTCGGCACCGAGCAGGAGTACTTCCTCGTCGACCGCGAGCTGTTCAACCTGCGCCCCGATCTCCAGATCTGCGGCCGCACGGTGCTCGGCGCGGCGTCGTCGAAGGGCCACCAGCTCGACGATCACTACTTCGGCGCCATCCCGGCCCGCGTGCTGTCGTTCATGGCCGACGTCGAGCAGCGTCTGTTCGAGCTCGGGGTTCCGGTCAAGACGAGACACAACGAGGTCGCGCCCGGTCAGTACGAGATCGCGCCCACGTTCGAGAACGTGAACACGGCGGTCGACCACCAGATGCTGATCATGCACGTGCTCCAGCGCACGGCGCGCCATCACGGGTTCGCGTGCCTCATTCACGAGAAGCCGTTCGCGGGCGTCAACGGATCGGGCAAGCACAACAACTGGTCGATGACCACCGACACCGGGGTCAATCTCCTGGACCCACGTGATGATGCGCACACCAACATGCAGTTCCTGGTGTTCCTGGCGTCGGTCATCATGGCCGTGGATCGTCACGCCGATCTCCTGCGCGCGTCGATCGCGAACGCGGGCAACGACCATCGCCTCGGAGCCAACGAGGCACCGCCGGCGATCATCTCGATCTTCCTCGGCGACATGCTCAGCGACATCCTCGATCAGCTCGCGCGGGGGCAGGCGCGTTCGACGAAGAAGGGCGGCTCGCTGAACCTCGGCGCGCACACGCTGCCGCAGATTCCCCGTCACTCGGGTGACCGCAACCGCACGAGCCCGTTCGCGTTCACCGGCAACAAGTTCGAGTTCCGCGCGGTCGGGTCGTCGGCCGCCGTCGCGTGGCCGAACACGGTCATCAACACGATCGTGGCCGAGGCCGTCGACATCGTCGTCACCGATCTCGAGAAGCGCGCCGGCAAGAACCCCACCGAGAGGAAGCTCGAGCAGGCAGTCCGTGCGGTCCTGAAGGACGTCGTGCGCAAGCATCGCCGCATCGTGTTCGACGGCGACAACTACTCGACGGACTGGCACGCCGAAGCCGAGAAGCGGGGTCTCCCGCACCTGCGCACCACGCCGGACGCCTACGCGGCGTTCAAGACCCGTGCGGCGCAGGCGCTGTTCCGCAAGTACGGCGTCCTGAACGCGCGCGAGTACAAGGCGCGCGTGGAGGTCCTCGTCGAGCGGTACAACAACGTGATGCAGATCGAGGCCCGCACGCTGCTCCGGATGCTGCGCACGCAGGTGCTGCCCGCATGCCTGCGCTGCCAGGGCGAGCTGGCCGACATCGTCATGTCGAGCGAGGCCGCCGGTGCGAGGACGTTCGGAGCGCGGCGCACGTTCGACACCGTGGCCGCGCTGTGCGCCGACCTGGAGTCGGAGTGCGACGTGCTGGCGACGGCCCTGGACGAGCTGCCCGACGGCGGAGACGCCTGCAGCAAAGCGATCATCGACACGTTGATCCCGGCCATGCGAGCGGCACGGACGACGGCCGATGCGCTCGAGGGATACGTGTCAGACGACATGTGGCCGTTCCCGAGCTACGCGGAGCTGATGTTCGTCAAGTAGGACCCGCGATCCCGCCGCGGCGACCGTCGCCGCGGCGCGCCAGAAGGCGGCCCCGCCCGGGGTGGGCGAGGCCGCATTCGTCGAGGCCGGGTTGAGACGGAAGTGCGAGGCGGTTGGGGACTACATCTGTTTCGGGTCCAGGCGCGGGCCGTGGTCTGGGACCGATGAGACGGCGAACCGGTGGGGACGAACGGTGGGGAGCCGCGCCAGCCGTGCGGGAAGTGTAGAACGAAACGCCCGCTCGCGATGCAGGGATACCGATCGAAAGTGAGCATTCGTGGTGCGAACGGTCGAGGTCGTCCGACGGTGGTCGGGTGGAGCCGATGCCGGGCGATCCTCTCGGGCGAGACGCCCCGCTCCCGACGAGCGGGAGCGGGGCTGGACGTGATCCCGTCGACGCTTCCGGCTCAGCGCATGCGGCGCCGCGCGTGGACGGCGAGTCCCGCGAGCCCCAGGCCGATCAGTGCGACCGAGGCGGGCTCGGGAATCGGCCTGGCTCCGCCGGGCGACGCCGCGACCAGGAGCCGGTTGCCCGTCTCCTCGCCTCCCAACGTCACCCGATCGCCGAGCGCCCCGAGCGCCCCGAGCGCCGGCTCGGCGTGCGGCTCATCCAGGCGACCCTCGTAGCCAGCCTCCGCCGGCGCTCCGCCGGGATGACTCGCGAGCTCACAGACGTACGGTGCCGCGCCGGCCGTCGACGCGGTAGCGGCGCTCAGTCCGACGACCAGCATCAGTCGCCCGAGCGATGTCACGTGCATGATGTCAATCCTTCCTCGAGCCGACCGCGCCGGTGCTCCCGGCCGATCGACCGCGTCCCGATGTCGTGTCCTGCTACGGTGCGTGCGATGTCGTGGCTCCTTTCCGAGCGCTGCGGGCGCTCTCGGGGCAACTCGTCGTGCGGCAGGCCGACGTCACCCCCGAAGGGGTGTCAGGAGTACGGATCGCGCGTGCGAGTTCCGGCGGCGAACGCTCCGTTCGATCGTCCAAGTGATGTTGGATCAATACGTTGACAGCGATCGTGGGCGTCGTCTCGCGGTCGCGGCAGCGTCTCGCGGCATCTGTCTAGACGCCGTGACACCGGAGAAGGTCACATGAGGATCTCGTGTGGGGGCCGACGCCGGCGCGGTCGAGAGAGACCGGGCCGGTGCGTCGGAGCGGGGGTGTCTAGCTGGCGCGCACCAGTCGCACCGATCCCGCAACGCGGCCGTCGACCCGGATGCGGACGAAGTACACGCCGGCTCCGACGCGAGCGCCGCGCGTGTCGTCGCCGTTCCAGCTCAGCTCGGTGACGCCTCGGGTCACGGCGAGCCCGACGGCGAGTCGCCGCACGAGTCGTCCCTGCGCGTCCACGACCTCCGCCGACACGCGTGCGTCGGTGTCGAGGTCGAACGCGATGCGGGCCACGTCGCCCGACGGGTTTGGCGTCAGCAGACGGAGCGCGATCGCATCGGCGAGATCGACGCTCGGGTCACCCACCGCGATCACGGCCTCCGCCTCGTCGGAGAAGATCGACTCGTTGAAGTCGGTGTCGTAAGCCGACACCGAGACGAGAAAGGCGTCCGTGGTCGGCAGGCCTCCGATCGAGAACTCCTGGACGGGACCGGCGTCGAGACCGGCGTCCAGCACGTCGTAGTAGAACGTCGAGTCGACGCCGGCGCGTCTCAGCGCCACCCGGTAGCCCGCCAGGTCGGGCGCGGTGGTGACGCTCGGCCAGGTCACGTTCAGGTTGCCGTCGCCCAGATCCTCGACGCTCGGCATCGACGGTCGCTCCGGGGCCAGGGCGAGGTTCGCGAACGCGGCCAGGTTGAGACGCGTGACGCGTGCGAGGTAGGGGAAGTTCATGTACTCGATCAAGTCGTCACCGTTGTGCTGGTGCCCGACCGACCCATCGCCGACCCCGTCCTCGTTGGCCTCGGTGAACCGCGCGGCCGCGAAGCCCCGATTCCCGAAGGGGATGTGATCGCCGCCGCGTCCCGGGCGGTCCTGGCGCAGGATCATCGTCACCTCGAACTCGCTCATGTACCGCAGCCCGGCCAGCTTGATCGCGCGCGCGAGCTGGCGGCTCGACGACGTGTCCGGTCCCCGCGAGAAGTGACGCACGCTCATCGAGTCGACGATGACCGGCTCCCCGTCCGGACAGGCCGGGTTCGCACAGCCGACGATGTTGCCGACGATGTCGTTGGTGACCATGCCGTCGAGGCGAAGTCCGCTCGTGTCGGCGAACACCGCGTAGCGCGTCGAGCCGATCAGTCCGTTCTCCTCACCGGTGAACGCGAGCAGGAGGAGGCTCGCGTCGAGGTCGGTGCCGGCGAGAACCCGGCTCATCTCGAGAACGGCGGCCACGCCGCTCCCATCGTCGTTCGCCCCCGGCGCCGCCGAGGACGCGTCGCAGTTGTCGACGATGCGCGAGTCCATGTGTCCGCTGACCAGGAAGTGTCGTTCGGGCTGGAGCGTGCCCACCTTGTCGTTGACCACGTTGCGATGCGTGGTCGTGAACATGCACGTCTGCGCGACGAACGAGAAGTAGCTCGGCGCCATGTTGCTGCCGGGTGTGGAGGCGTGCGCGTCGAAGCGGCTGCGGATCCAGCGTCGCGCGGCACCGATGCCCACGGTGGACGAGACCGTGTCCGAGTTCATGTGCCGCGTGTGGAAGCCGACCAGCCGCTGCACGTAGCTCTGGAGGCTGTCGGCGGAGACGTCTTCGAGGAGCGCGGCGATCGTGGGGTTGGCGGGCAACGAGCTCGAGAACGGCGTTCCCCTGGACACGGCGTCGCCGTCACCTGCGGTGCGGGTTCCTCCAGCCCGGATGACCAGAGAGGTCGTGATGACGGCGGCCACCACCAGGATCATGCGTGTGCGAGCTGAACGACGTTCCACCATGCGGGCCCCCTTGCTGGCGAATCCGGCCGATCGAGAGTGAACTTCGTTCGAAGTCTACCAGCTCGGCCGGAACCGCGGGGGCGCCCGCCGGGGCCGGCGCTCGGATCGGCATCCCCGGCGGGCGCCCGCTCCGGCTTGACGCGACGGTCGAAAGCCCGTATCGGTCCCCGCGCACCGCCGGCGAGACGAGGGCCATGCAAGCGAACTCCGGGACCCGCGCGAACGCGCACACATCGATCGTGATCTATACCGACGGGGCCGCCTCCGGCAACCCGGGCCCCGGCGGGTGGGGGGCGATCGTGCGCTGCGGGGACGATCACGTCGAGGAGCTGGGCGGCGGGGCCGCCCACACCACGAACAACCGCATGGAGATGACGGCCGTCATCGAAGCGCTGCGCTTCGCCGCCGATCGTCCGGGACCGGTCGTCGTCTATAGCGATTCCACATACGTCATCAAGGGCATCACCGAGTGGATCGACGGGTGGAAACGCCGCGGCTGGCGCACGTCCGGCGGCGAGCCGGTCGCGAACCGCGAGCTCTGGGAGGCCATCGACGAGCTCGTCCGGGCCCGGGGACGTGCGATCCGCTGGGTGTACGTGCGGGGGCACCGCGGCGTCCCCGGCAACGAACGCGTCGACGAGATCGCGGTGGCGCACACGCGCGGAGAGGCTCCGTCTCTCTATTCCGGCCCCGTCGCGGCGTACGGCATCGATCTGACGGGACCCCCACCGAGCGCGTCGACCGGATCGTCGACGTCGCGCGCGTCGCGCCGAGGGGCGGCATACAGCTATCTGAGCCTCGTGAACGGCGTGCTCCGTCGTCACGCGACCTGGGCCGCATGCGAGGCCCGCGTCAAGGGGCGGAGCGGCGCCCGGTTCAAGAAGGCCATGACGGCCGCGGAGGAGGCCGACATCGTGCGCGGCTGGGGCCTCGATCCGGGCCAGCTCCCGCCGCGCTGACGCGGTCTTGCCGTGGACGCTCGGCCCGTCCATGGGCTACCCTTACCCGTTTCGCAGGCGCCGCCCCCATCCGTCCAAGCGCTTGCCATGAAGACGCATTCCCATGAGCCCCATGAGCGACGTTCGGAGGGTCCGGTGAGCCAGAGCACGATGACGCCCGCGAATCCGTTCCTGAACCTCGAACCACCGGTGCCCTTCGATCAGATCGGGCCCGCCGACGTGGCGCCCGGGATCCGCGCGCTTCTCTCCGAGCTGGATCGGGAGCTGGAGCAGGTCGAGCGCTCGTCGACGGCCACCTGGGACGGTCTCGTCGTGCCGATCGACCGTTTGCGCGACCGGTTCGAGGTGGCCTGGGGCGTGGTGGGCAACCTGCTGTCCGTGAGCAACAGCGAGGAGCTCCGCGCGGCGTACAAGGACGTCCTGCCGGTGATGGTCGCGTTCTCGCTCCGGCTGAAGCAGAGTCACCCGCTGTTCGAGCGGCTGGAGCAGCTGTCCGGCGGCGATGCGTGGCACTCGCTGAGCGCCTGCCAGAAGCGGATCGTCGAGTCGCTGTTGCGAGAGATGCGCCACGCCGGCGTCTCGCTGGAGCCCGCGGTTCGTACCGAGTTCAGCGCGGTCGAGCGGGAGCTGGCCGAGCTCGGAACCCACTTCGGAAACAACGTGCTCGACGCGACGAAGGCGTTCGAGATGACGCTCACCACCGCGGAGGAGGTCCGCGGGCTCCCCGACACCCTGCTCGGCATGGCCGCGTCGTCGGCGCGCAAGCACGGGCATCCGAGCGCGACCACGCGAGGGGGACCGTGGCGAGTCCCGCTGAACGAGGCGTACGTCTCACCGTTCCTGACACACAGCGAGCGGCGCGACCTCCGCGAACGCGTCTATCGGGCCCTGGTCACACGCGCGAGCACGGCGCCGACCGACAATCGCCCGCTCATCGAGCGCATTCTGAGGCTCCGCGGCGAGCAAGCCCGCCGGCTCGGCTACGACACGTACGCCGAGCTGAGCATCGCCAACAAGATGGCGCCGAGCGTGACGGCCGTGCGCGAGGCGCTGGGCGAGCTGCGAGACGCCGCGTACGACGTGGCCCATCGCGAGTTCGACGAGCTGGCCGCGTTCTCCAGCGCGCACGGTGGCCCGAATCGCGACCAGATCAAGCAGTGGGACGTCTCGTTCTGGCTCGAGCGGCTGCAACAGACCGAGCTCGGCTTCGCCGACGAGGATCTCCGCCCCTACTTTCCGTTGCCGCGTGTCCTCGACGGGCTCTTCGCGGTGGCCAAGCGACTGTTCAACATCGACGTCGAGGCCCGGCCGGGCGGGGCTCCCGTCTGGCACGATGACGTCCGGTACTTCGACGTGCGCCGAGACGGCACGGTCGTCGCGTCGTTCTACCTGGATCTCTTCGCGCGGCCCGGCGTGAAGCAGCAGGGCGCGTGGCAGTCGGGCATCTTCAACCGCTCGCGCAACTCTCACGGTCGCCGTGATCTCAGGACGCCGGTGACGGTGATGGTCTGCAACCAGGCGCCACCGGTCAGCGGCCGCCCCTCGCTGATGAAGCTGGGCGAGGTTCGGACGCTCTTCCACGAGTTCGGCCACGCGCTGCATCACATGCTCACGTCCGTCGACACCGGGCTCGCGGCCGGGACCTCCGGCGTGGAGTGGGACGCAGTCGAGCTGCCGTCGATGTTCATGGAGAACTGGGTCTTCCAGCCGAACGTGCTGCGCGAGCTCTCGTCGCACGTCGAGACCGGCGAGTCGTTGCCGGAGGAGTGGATCGAGAAGATCGTGGGCTGGCGCCGCTATCGGAGCGCGCCGCGTCTGCTCCGCCAGGTGTGCCTCTCGCTGACCGATCTCGAGCTGCACGATACGTACGATCCGGACGGCCCCGAGCGTCCCATGGACGTCTTTCGCCGGGTCGCCCGCGAGAACAGCATCCTGGCACCGCTTCCCGAGGACGTGTTCCTCTGCGCGTTCGGTCACATCTTCTCGGGCGGCTACGCGGCCGGCTACTACAGCTACCTCTGGGCCAACATCATGAGCGCCGATGCGTTCTCCGCCTTCGAGGAGGCCGGACTCGAGGACACCGACGCGATCGCGTCCACCGGCCGGCGCTTTCGCGACACCGTCCTCGCGCTGGGGGGCAGCGTCTCGCCCGCCGAAGTCTTCGAGCGCTTCCGGGGACGGGCGCCGAGCACCGACGCACTGCTCAGACACCTCGGTCTGGCGTCGAGCTGAGCATTCCCGCCGATCGGAGTCGATCGCGATGACCGAAGCCTCGGAATCGCCGACGGGTATCGTGCGCCGCTTCGCGTTGCGGACCGAGGAAGCCGTGCTCGCACACGGCGACTTTCGCGGGCTGTTCGCGGTCTACGAGGCGCACGTTCACCGCTGGGAGTCGATTCCCGATCCCCTGTGTCTGATCATGATGCGTCAGGCGCTCGGAGGAGCGGCGCTGCACCTGTCCTGCCGGCCGCGGGATCAGATGACAGCCTGGACGATCAACATCGCCCGGCCGCCGCTCAACGTGTTCGTGGCCGGAAACAGTGCGGACTCCACCGTGGTGGGACGGGTCTACACCGAGGACGTCAGCACCGCGGGATCGAGCCGCCTCTTCGTGGAATCCCGGCGACCGCACGGCAAGTCCAATCGCTCGATGATCGACGTCACCGGGTACGACGTCCTCCAGATCTTCGAGCAGTACTACGAGCAGTCCGAGCAGAACCCGGCCCGGTTCTTCGAGTTCAACGAGACGGAGTTCGTGATGGTGCTCGCGATGCCCGGTGCCGATCCGGACTGGCTGGCGGCGCTGGACCGCGAGCGCGTCAAGAGCATCCTCGACGCCGGTCCGAGCCCCATCGACACCCAGGAGTTCACGTTCCGCTGCGGCTGCGATCACGATCGCATGGTCCAGGTCGTCCATGGCATGTTCAAGGAGGATCCGACCGAGCTGTTTCAGGGAGACGCCAACGTCGAGGTGAGCTGTCCACGCTGCGGTCGCCGGTGGACGCTCGACCGGGACGAGTTCGACGAGCTTCAGGAGGACGCATGATGCGGCCAATTCGAGTCCGACTCGCGCTCGCCGTGGCGCTGCTCGCGGCATCCCCGGTGCACGCGTTCGACGGCGAGCCGGCGGTGATCGATTCCGAGACGCTCCGGATCACCGAGCTCGAGGATCGCCGCGAGAGCGGACCCGAGCTGCGCACGTACCTCGGGAGCCCTCGGGCGCACGTCCGCGCTCGGGCCGCGCTGGCGGCCGGTCGCATCGGACACCCCGCCGACGTCGCCGCGCTCTCGGAGATGCTCGCCGATCCCGACGTGACCGTCCGCCGCGCCGTCGTCTTCGGGCTCGGTGAGATCGAGGACTCGACGGCCGCGATGCCCCTCGCAGAGCTCCTGACGTCCGGACGCGAGACCGATGCGCGCGCGCGGGCGTTCGCGGTGGAGGCGCTGGGCAAGCTCCGATGGGGCGCCGAGGCCTGCCGGCACGCCATCGACGACGCGGACGCCGACGTGCGCGCGCGGGCGCTCCTGGCCGCCTGGCAGATTCCTGTCCCCGCCGTCACCGACCGCGCCGTCGCCGCGCTGGACGACGCGGACGCTCACGTGCGATGGGCCGCCGCGTACGCGCTGATGCGGCTCGCCGGTGCGCCGGCGTCCGGGGCGACGCCGATCGCCAGCGCAGCCGCGCTCTCGCCTGCCGAGCGCCGCCGCGTGGGCGACGCGCTGGCGGGGCTGGTCGGCGATCCCGATCCCGAGGTTCGCACCGTCGCGATCCGGGGTCTCCGGCGCGCCGGCAGCCCCGAGGTGACGGCCCTTCTCGTCGATCGCATGCGCGACAGCGACTGGCGCGTACGCGTGGAGGTCGTCCGCGCGCTCGGCTCCGACGTGGACGCCGGCGGCGGTGCCGGCGCGAACGCGGACGACGGCGCGGCCGGAGATCCCGCCGCGGTCGGCTCGACGACGCGCTCGATCGACGTGGACGCGATCGCGCCGCTTCTGGCTGATCCCCACCCGAACGTGCTCGTGGAGGCCGTGGGGCTGCTCGCGACCGTGGGCGACGACTCCACGGCGTTCGCCCGTCTCGCCGGCTTCTCCCGCTCGCCCGACGACCGCGTGAGCATCGCCGCGTTCGACGCAATGCTGGCCCGCTGGAGCGACGCGGACAGCCTGGATGCGGCCGCGCGGGAGCGCGTCGGCGCCGAGATCGACGCGATGCGCCGGCGCAGGGCCTGGGCGGCCCGGGCGGCGGTGATCGGCGCCCTGCCGCTCGTGGAGCGATGGGATGCCGAGCGCGCAGGCCAGCTCGCCCGGGACCTCGTCTCCGATCGCGATCCGCGGGTGGCCAAGCTCGCGGTCGGGGACCACCTTCGCCATCTGGCCGGCGCGGCGTCGGGACCGCTCTGGTCTCGGGTGGGCGGAGAGGTCTCGTCGCTCACGCGTCACGACGATCCGATGGTGCGACTGATGGCGCTCTACGGGACGTCGGCGCTCTTCCAGGCGGACTCGGTCTACGCGCCCACCGACGACGACTGGACCCGCTTCGCGACCACGCTGGACGACGTCTACGAGGTGTCTCGCCAGGTCGACTCGCTGACCGACGTGCGAGAGGCTGTCGTGGACGTCGCCGCGAACTGGCTCGATCGCCCCGCGTATCGCGACGTCGTGCAGAAAGGGATCGACGACTCGAACTACGTCGTTCGCCGGGCCGCCCTGGGGGCGCTGGAGAGCGGCGGGATCGACTCGCCGCGTCAGGCCGAGCCGGTGGTGTCGCGGTACGGATCCGGGACGATGCGACAGATCCTCGAGTGGGCGAACTCCGATCACTGGGCGGTCTGGGATACCGAGTCGGGACGCATCGTGGCCAAGCTCTTCTCCCGCGACGCCCCGCTCACGTGCTGGAACCTGCTGGAGCTGGCGAACGCCGGGTTCTACGACCAGGGCGCGTGGCATCGCGTGGTGCCGAACTTCGTCCTCCAGGACGGCTGCCCGCGCGGTGACGGATGGGGCGGACCGGACTGGCAGATCCGCTGCGAGATCAACCCGAGGCGCTACGCGGCCGACCGACTCGGCATGGCGCTCTCGGGGAAGGACACCGGTGGCAGTCAGTACTTCTTCACGCACTCCGCGCAGCCGCACCTCGACGGGCGGTACACGGTGTTCGGCGAGATCGTCGAGGGCGCCGAGGCGGCCGCCCGCGTCACGCAGGGGATGCGGATTCGCAGCGTGCGCGTGCTCGACGTCGCGCCCTGAGCGCGGGGCTCGTCGAGAGGCCGATCGGCCTGCCGAACCAGGGAACACATTGCGCCATCTGGGGTTGACGTGATCGGGCGCCACAGCTGCGCGCCCGCCGGGAATGTGGTATCTGTTTGGAACTTCGATGCCCCTCCGCACCGGGAGGGGACATCTCGATCGGCGACCGCGACGCTACCCCCTGCGATCCTGCGGCCGGACCCGACTACTGGAGATGACGCCATGAAGCAGAAGACGGACGATGCGCCCCTCTCGGCGTACGAGAAAGCCGCGGAACAGGGTGTCGACCCGAGGTGCATTCCCAAGAACCTCGATGGCCCCCCCCCGGTCGGTGACGACATCGTCGCACCCGACTATCCCGACTCCGATCACGAGTCCTGGCAGTTCCTCTTCGATCGCCAGATGACCCTCCTCGAGGACAAGGCCAGCGAGGCGTATCTGGACGGCGTGTCGCTGCTGGGCATGACGCGCGAGAGGATCCCCTCGCTGGCGGCGATGAGTCGCCGGATGAAGCAGGCCACGAACTGGGAGCTCGCGCGCATTCCCGGGCTCCTTCACGAGCGTGACTTCTTCACGCTCCTCTCGAAGCGGCAGTTCCCGTCCACCGACTACATCCGGGGCAAGGACGAGCTGGACTACACGCCGGCGCCCGACTGCTTCCACGACATGTTCGGCCACATGCCCATGATCACCGAGCCTGCCTTCGCCGACTTCTACCAGGAGCTGGGTCGCGCCGCGCTGAAGGCCGAGGGGCAGGATCGAGTGAGCCTCGAGCGCTTGCACTGGTTCACGGTGGAGTTCGGGCTCATAAGGGAGGACGCCGGTAATCGCATCTTCGGCGCGGGGATCCTGTCGTCCAAGAACGAGGTCGGGCATGCGCTCGGTCCCGACGTCGAGAAGATCCCGTTCGACCCGTTCCGCGTCATCGAGCAGGAGTACGAGGTCTGGCACCTTCAGCCCACGCTGTTCGTGCTCGACTCGTTCGAGCAGCTCGTCACCGGGTTTCGCGAGTGGGCGCGAAGCCGCAACCTCCAGTAGCTCGCCGAGGAGTCCACGACACCCATGCGATGTCACGAGGTCGACTACCGCATCCACGGCGACGACATGCAGATGGTCGAGGTCGAGCTCGACCCCGGGGAGACGGTCATCGCCGAGGCCGGCGCGATGAACTTCATGGCCGACGGCATCACGTTCGAGGCCAAGATGGGCGACGGCTCGAAGCCCGACGAGGGGCTCTTCGGAAAGCTCCTCAACGTCGGCAAGCGCGTGCTCACGGGGGAGTCGATCTTCCTGACGCACTTCACGCACCAGGGCTCGGGCAAGAGCCACGTGACGTTCGCCGCGCCCTACCCGGGCAAGGTCATCCCGCTGGACATGGCGGCCATCGGCGGCGAGATCGTCTGCCAGAAGGACTCGTTCCTGTGCGCGGCCCTCGGCACCGAGGTCTCGATCGCGTTCAACCGGCGACTGGGCACCGGGTTCTTCGGTGGCGAGGGGTTCATTCTTCAGCGGCTCCGCGGCGACGGCATGGCGTTCCTGCACGCGTGCGGCACGATCGTCGAGAAGGAGCTCACCGGTGACCGGCTCCGCGTGGACACCGGCTGCCTCGTCGGGTTCACGCCCGGGATCGACTACGACATTCAGCGCGCGGGCAATCTGAAGTCGATGTTCTTCGGCGGAGAGGGGCTCTTCCTGGCCACGCTCACCGGGCACGGTCGCGTGTGGCTGCAGAGCCTGCCGTTCTCGCGGCTCGCCGATCGGATTCTCGCGCACGCCCCGCGCGCCGGGGGCTCCCGCAAGGGCGAGGGCTCCGTGCTCGGCGGCCTCGGCGATCTGATCGGCGGAGACTGACGCGCGGCGCGGCACTCGCGTCCACTCCGGTGGAGGAACGACGGTGACGAACGACCTGATGGAGCGGGAGCTCGGCCTCGTCGAGCTCCTCGGTGCGACGTTCGCGACCGTCCGCCGCAACTTCGCGACCTTCGGACTCATCGCGCTGCTGCCGTTCGTGCCGATCTTCCTCCAGTACCATCTGATGCCCGCCTTCTCCATGGACGTGAACGTCCTCGACCACCTCGGATCGCTCTACGGCGTGTTGCTCCTGCAGTGCCTGGTGATGCCGTTCGTGTACGGCGCGGTGGCCGGCATCACCGAGGCCGACGTTCACGGCAACGAGCTCACCGCCGGCGAGGCCCTCCGGGTGGGCGCGCTACGCTGGCTCCCGCTGGTGATCACCGGGATCATGTACTGGTTGGTGACGTTCGTGGGGATGCTCCTGCTGTTGATCCCGGGCATCGCGGCCCTGGTCTACTTCGGACTCTGCTGGCCGGCGGTCGCGCTACGCGGGTACGTCGGCGTCGACGCCATGCGCGCGAGCTGGGAGCTGGTGAAGGATCGCTGGTGGCGTGCCTTCGGGTTCTACCTGCTTCTCTCGGCCATCTTCTGGACGACGTCGTTGTTGCTCCTGCCGGTGACGCTCTTCGCGCCCCCGACGATCGCGTCGTTCGTCTCGTCCGCGGTGTCGGCGTTCTGGCAGGTGGTGATGATGACGGGCATCACGTTCTTCTTCCTCAACCACGACTACCTGCAGAACGGCACCCACGTCTCGGACGTCGTCGCCTGACCCCGGTGCCGGGCACCGACCCCTCCGCCCGCTCCGCGAGGCCGTGACCTCCGCCTCGCACCGCCGCCGAAAAGCGCGTCCGTCCCGCCAGAACTCGGTCCGATGCCCGGTACATCAGACACGAAGACGATGCAGGGACGACAGAAACCAGTTACCAGACAGGGAGTTACGAGATGGCGATCTACTTGCAGTTCGACGGGATGACCGGAGAGGTCACGGCGGCGGGTCACGAGGGCTGGATCGAGCTCGAGTCGTTCAGCTGGGGTGTCGGCCGCGGGATCATCATGCAGACCGGAGCCAGCAAGGACCGCGAGGCGTCGGCGCCGTCGCTGTCGGAGGTGACGGTGACCAAGCAGATGGACGAGACGTCGCCGTACTTCTTCACCGAGGCGTGCGTGGGCAAGGGCAAGACGGCGACGATCCACTTCGTGAAGACCGGCGAGGAGCTGGAGACGTACATGGAGTACGTGCTGAGCGACGTGATGGTGTCGGGGTACTCGGTGTCGTCGGGCGGGGATCGCCCGGCGGAGTCGATCTCACTGAGCTTCACGAAGATCGAGACGAAGTACACGCCGTACGACGACGCGCACGCGGCCACGGCGCCGATCCCGGCCGGCTACAACCTGGCCACCGGCAAGATGGTCTAGGGCCACTGCTCCTGACGCGCGTCCCTCGGGGCGCGCGCGGCCCCTCTCCCGGGGCGGGACCCCGCGACACCTCGCCACACACAAGGTCCCGCCCCGGTCTTCGCTCTCCCCGCCCCGCTTCGGTGACACCGCTCCACCGTCATTGACCTTCCCACGTGCTTCGATCGCCGCCCGACGCCACCGGTGCAACGCCACCAGGCCAACGCCACCAGGGCAACGCCATCGCCCGGGTCACGTCCGAGCTCACGACCGAGCCGATCGCGCGCCCGGAGCGGAGGCGGTCCGGATCCGGACGCACGTCGTGCCCGCTCCACGAGGCCGTGACCTCCGCCTCACACCCCCGCCGAAAAGCGCGTCCGTCCCGCCAGAACTCGGTCCGATGCCCGGTACATCAGACACGAAGACGATGCAGGGACGACAGAAACCAGTTACCAGACAGGGAGTTACGAGATGGCGATCTACTTGCAGTTCGACGGGATGACCGGAGAGGTCACGGCGGCGGGTCACGAGGGCTGGATCGAGCTCGAGTCGTTCAGCTGGGGTGTCGGCCGCGGGATCATCATGCAGACCGGAGCCAGCAAGGACCGCGAGGCGTCGGCGCCGTCGCTGTCGGAGGTGACGGTGACCAAGCAGATGGACGAGACGTCGCCGTACTTCTTCACCGAGGCGTGCGTGGGCAAGGGCAAGACGGCGACGATCCACTTCGTGAAGACCGGCGAGGAGCTGGAGACGTACATGGAGTACGTGCTGAGCGACGTGATGGTGTCGGGGTACTCGGTGTCGTCGGGCGGGGATCGCCCGGCGGAGTCGATCTCACTGAGCTTCACGAAGATCGAGACGAAGTACACGCCGTACGACGACGCACACGCGGCCACGGCGCCGATCCCGGCCGGCTACAACCTGGCCACCGGCAAGATGGTCTGACGCCGGAACCCCCGGGCGGCGCGCCACCCCCGGCGCGTCGCTCGCCACGACATCGATCCCACCACACCGCCCTCCCCCGAGAGCCGGGGTCCGTCCGACGGGACGAGCCCCGGCTCCCTCCTTGCCCCCGAGGCGAGGTCGCCGGTGCCGAATCCAGCTGTGCGATTCCATTCCCCGGGCCCGTTACCTGGATGAAGGCCGAGCAGGGTACGACATCCAACCCCGATGGGAGACGGACGAAAGATGGGCATGTATCTGAAGTACGAGGGCGTCGAGGGGCCGATCACGGCCAGCGACTACAAGGGCTGGATCGAGATCGACTCGTTCGAGTTCGAGGTGAAGCGCGGTGAGTATGTCATGCTGGGAAACGGCACCAACAAGGCCACGAGCATCACCGGGGCCAAGATGACCAAGAAGGCCGACGGTGCGACCACGGCCCTGATGCGCGAGGCGTTTCGCGGCGCCGTGCGCGAGGATGCCCGGGTCCGGTTCGTCACCGGCGGCGAGCTCGTCGATCCGTACCTGGAGTTCGACTTCGATCGGGTAGTGCTGGCGTACTACGCCATCGAGACCGTGAACGGCGCCCCGGTCGAGACGTTCGTCATGGAGTACGAACGGCTTCGATCCACCTACACCCCCCGGGACGCGACGGGCAAGCTCGACGCGCAAATTCCGGCCGGCTACGACCTGAAGGCGGGCACGCCGCTGTGAGACGACGGCGGCCGCGCGGCTGTCGTCTCCGCGGGACGAACGGTCGGCACGTCGCGCTCGGTGATGAGCGTCAGACGCCGGACGTGACCGCCGTATCGGACATCAGCTCCCGCCGCGCGATCTCGCCGGTGAGCGCGACCACGAACTCGTCCAGCGGTCGCGCGCCCAGATCGCCCTCGCCTCGACGCCGCACCGACACCGTGCGGGCGTCACGGTCGCGTCCGCCCACGATCAGGAGATACGGGATCCGCATCTCGGAGCCGGCCTTCACCTTCGCGGTGACCCGCTCGTCGCTCTCGTCGATCTCGGCGCGGACGCCGGCGTCGATCAGCGTCCGGAACACCTCGCGCCCGTAGTCGGTGAACTTCTCGCTGACCGGCAGCACGCGCGCCTGCACCGGCGCCAGCCAGGCGGGGAACGCCCCCGCGAAGTGCTCGATCAGGATGCCCACGAACCGCTCGAACGATCCGAAGGGCGCCCGGTGGATCATGACCGGTCGATGCGGCTTGTTGTCCGGGCCGATGTACGACAGATCGAACCGCTCGGGCAGGTTGTAGTCCACCTGCACGGTCCCGAGCTGCCACTCGCGTCCGATCACGTCGCGGGCCACGAAGTCGATCTTGGGGCCGTAGAACGCCGCCTCGCCGGGCTCCATGGTGTACGGCGCGCCCAGGGTCTTCGCCGCCGCCTCGCACGCGGCCTCGGCGCGAACCCACTTCTCGGCCTCGCCGGCGTACTTGTCGCTCTCGGGGTCGCGGAGGCCGACGCGCACGCGATAGTCGTGCATGCCGAGCGTACCCAGGATCAGCTTCACGAGGCTCAGACAGCCCAGAAGCTCCTCGGCGACCTGGTCCTCGGTGCAGAAGAGGTGCGCGTCGTCCTGGGTGAACCCGCGGACGCGGGTCATGCCGCTCAGCTCGCCCGACTGCTCCCAGCGATACACCGTCCCGAACTCGGCCAGCCGGATCGGCAGATCACGGTAGCTGTGCGGCTCGTTCGCGTAGATCTTGATGTGGTGCGGGCAGTTCATGGGCTTGAGCAGAAACCCCTCGATGTCGCCGGTGCGCATGTCGTTGCACAGCTCGGCGCACGAGCAGCTCCTCTCGACCATGTCCCGCAGGTGTTCGCCGTGCACGAGCGGCGGATACTGGCTGTCCTGGTAGTACGGGAAGTGACCGGACGTCTTGAACAGATCCAGCTTGCCGATGTGGGGCGTGTAGACCTGACGGTAGCCCTGCTTGACGAGCTCGGCGCGTATGAACTCCTCGAGCTCGCGGCGGATGACCGCGCCGTTCGGCTTCCACAGGATGAGCCCCTGGCCCACCGCCTCGTCGATGTGAAAGAGTCCGAGCTTCTTGCCGAGCACGCGGTGATCGCGCCTCCTGGCCTCCTCGATCGCCTCGAGGTGTGCCGCGAGCTGTCGCGGGTGCGGGAACGCGGTCCCGTAGACGCGGGTCAGGCTGTCCGAGTCGGCATCGCCGTGCCAGTACGCCGACGCGAGCGACATGACCTTGTACGCCCCGATGCGTCCGGTGCTGGGGACGTGCGGTCCGCGGCAGAGATCCTCGAAGTCGCGGCCCGGCTCACCGGTGGCGTACCAGGACAGCGCGTCGGAGCCGGCCTCCACCGCGCGCTCGGCGTTGTCGAGCTTGTACTTCGAGCCCTCGTCGCGGAGCTTCCGCATGCCTTCGTCGACGGGGAGCTCGTACCGGGTGAAGGCGCGATCCTCGGCGATGATCGCGGCCATCTCCTTCTCGATGGCGTCGAAGTCGTCCGAGCTCAGCGGGCGCGCATCGGGGATGTAGATGTCGTAGTAGAACCCGGTGTCCACGGGGGGGCCGTACACGAGGAGCGCGTCCGGAACGAGGCGCTGGATCGCCTCGGCCATCACGTGGGCGGCGCTGTGTCGCACGAGGAAGAGAGCGTCGTCCGAAGGGGTGTCCTTCGGACCGCCGGGCGTCACGATGGAGAGCTCCGCGTCGGTGTCGATCGGACGCGAAAGGTCGGTCAGCTCTCCGTTGACGCGGGCACCGATGGCGGCCTTGGCCAGCCCCGGGCCGATGTCGGCCGCCACGCGGGCGGCGCTCACCGGTGCGTCATACTCGCGGACGGTTCCGTCCGGAAGTGTGATGCGCGGCATGTGACTCCTCGTTCTCGTGGGCCCGTCCGAGGCCGGGCGCAGGGTAAAAGGTGTGAGATTGTAGCCGCTCTGCGCTCGTTCTGGCAAACTGCGAGCACGTCCCGCGGGGCTCTCGCTCGCGGTGACGCTGCTCACGCCCTTCCAGACTCCCACAGAGGTCGCGCCGTGAATCCCGTGCTCGAGCTGATGTCGGACCACCGATCGGTCCGCGCGTTCACCGACGAGCCCGTCTCCGACGAGGTCGTCCGCCGCGCGGTGGGCGCCGCCCAGATGGCGGCCACGTCCAGTCACATCCAGGCATACGCGGTCGTCCGCGTGGTCGATCCCGAGGTCCGATCCGAGCTCGTGACGCTGACCGGGGGGCAGCGGTACGTGGCGTCCTGCGGGGCGTTCCTCGTGATCGCCGGCGACGTCCGTCGCCATCGACTGGTCGCCGAGCGCGCGGGTGTGGACAACGTCCAGAACCTCGAGACGTTCCTTCTCGCCGTCGTCGACGCGTCGTTGTTCGCGCAGAACCTCGCGCTGGCCCTCGAGTCCGAGGGGCTGGGCATCTGCTACATCGGGGGACTGCGCAATCGACTTCCCGAGGCCGATCGGCTCCTCGGACTGCCCGACGGCGTGTGGCCCCTCTACGGGCTGTGCGTCGGTGTGCCCGAGACGCGTCCCGGGAAGAAGCCCCGTCTTCCGATCGACGCCGTCTACGCGGTCGGGCGCTATCCGGCCGACGAGAGCATGCGCCGGCACATCGAGGCGTACGACGCCGAGATGGCCGACTATTACGCCGGAAGAGGGCTCGACGGGCGAACGTGGTCCGGGGGGATCGAGCGGCGATTCGCCGCCGCAAGTCGCGGGCACCTAGCCGGGTTCTATCGTGCGAAGGGTGCTCGTCTGGAATGAGCGTGCTCTGGCTCGTGCCACCGCTCGCTGCGCTCCTGATCGCGTGCAGCCTTGCGGGCGCACCGGAAGCGACGGCAGCCGCGGAAAGCCGCGTTGCCGTGGACTCCAAGCTCATCGTCTCGCCGCGGATCGTGCCGCGAGGCGGTGCCGGGCCGTGAAGAGCCGCCGAACCCCCATGCGCGCTGCGCCGCCGCCGGATCGTCTCTCGAGCACGACTACATCACCCACGAGCTGACTGTGACCCGGCTCGATGGCTACACCTACGAGGACGCGGGCACTGATCGCCCGCAGCGTGGAGGCGGAGCCGCGCGGGTCGGTGATCACCAGGGCGCCCCGACGCGTGCTGATCGACCTCCGCGGCGGTGAGTGCTCCACCGGTCGTCGGCTCCTGCGACGTGCGGCACCGGTTTCGGGCGCGTATGGGGTTCCCACGCAACTGGACACCACCGCGTCGTTCGTCTCCGAGATCGGGATCTGATCGCGTACGCCGCCTGGGGATCCCAACGACCTGCCCATCGGCGCGCCCTGTCGTAGGGTCGGTGGCTGGGGCGGCGTTCTATCTGGCGATGCCGTACCTGAGTTGATCGGTTCTGGTTGTGGGGGATCCGTTATCGTCCCTGAGCCCGGGAGACTCACCGGAAAGCCGCCGAAGCCGAAAAAGTCTCCCGCCGCGGTCCCGACTGATATACTATATATCATCTGTAGCCGATGCGTATCTCATCTATGAGATCGAATCAATCGAAGCTCCGCCCAAGGATCCCAAGATGGAGAATGACCAACAGCCTGTCGTCACCGGCGAGCCTCAGCCCCCAGCGAGATCTTCGACACCGCAGTCGGTGCATGCCAATGCGGATCCCCCTTCCTCGCCGGCTCCGGAGGGCTCGCCGTCTCGTGTGACCGAAGCGGCGCCGCAGTCGCCGGCGTCGCCAGCTGTGGATCCCACGCAGGACGAGATCAGGACTCGTCTCGCCCGACTCCGTCGGGCCGAGCGCACGCACGAGATGCTGATCAATCTAACGGATGTCGGCCGGATCGCCTTCGGCCTGCTCGTACTCCTCGTATGTCTCTGGGTCCTGATCTCGAACGTGGCAAGCAACGGCGGGGCCGGTCCTCGTCCCACCGATACTCTGATCAAAGACAGTGTGAATCAGGGAGCCATCGGGGTCGGATCGACCGGAGTCGTCGGCTTTCTGACGAAGGTCCGGAACAGCCGCAACGAGGATCTCAACACCGTTCGGGCCGAGATCCGGCAATACATGGAAATGCTCAAGGAACAAGCCAATGCCAACAGCTGAGGCACCCCGAACCCGCCACAGGAGTACCCCGTGCGATTCACGACGAGCCGAGTCGTTGATCGAGAAGGCCCGACAGCAGCGCATTGCGGCGATATTCTTTGCGGTTCAAGGGCTGATCAGCGCGGGTTACATCGCGTATATCCTGGCCTACATCGACGTCGTACGGCAGTTCACGACCGAGGAGAGCGCTCAAGTGGTGAGCCTCGTCATCCTCGGTGTCAGTTTCCTCTTCGAGGCCATCTTCGAGATCCCGGCGGGACGTGTCTCGGACCGCAGGGGGCACCTGGCCACCGTGCGGCTTAGTCTAGGTTGGTACACGGTCCACGCGCTGCTCTACGTCGTGGCCGCCGTAGCCGCCTCGACCGCGCTACCCATAGCCATGGGTTTGCTCCTGATAGGAGCCGGCGAACTCGCACTGCGCGGCGGGATTGCGCTCGAGAGCGGTGCATTGTCGAGTTGGTTCGTCACGTCGATGCGGTCCGCAGGCTACCGCGGTGAGCTTGCGGGCTACATGGCGAAGCGGAGACTGGTGACGAATCTCGTCTGGTTGGTTGTGGGCGGCCTGGTCCTCACGGCGTTGGACTCGCTCGGACCGTGGCGGCTCTACTTTCCGTTCATCATCTCGGCGGTCATGTACGCGTCCGCTCTGGTCGTCGCCCGAGCATTCGCACGTTCGGCAAAGCGGGAGAGCAGCGAGCTCTCCGCCCACGCCGGCTCTTTCCGGTTGGGACTCCGGCAGATTGGATCGAACCGTATCCTGCGCGGCGTCATCGTCACACACACCGTGTTCTGGACGCTCGGGCTACTCCTTCTCTACTACTTCAAGGTCCCACTGGAGCCCCTGCGGGATGAGCCTGTACCGATCAGCTTCTCGACGGCGGCGATCTGCGCCTGGGCTTGCATGTTGGTGATGCGAACGCTGGCTTCGTACACGATGTCTTCGGTATCGGAGCGGTTGCTCTCGAGGTACAGGCTGGTGATCTACATCGCCGGTCAGCTACTGATGGCGGGGCCGGTTTTCTTGATCGCCTCGACCTTCAACGGCCAGCCGATGGACACGCCGCGCGCACTCATCATCTTCTTCTTGCTCCTGGCCGTGACGCGGTTCGGCCAAGAGATCTGTAAGCCGCTCGCGTTGGCTTGGATACATGAGGTGATCGGGTCTCCCGGTAACGAGGAACTCGAGCACAATCGAGCGACGATCGAGTCGATCGTCGAGGCAACCAGCGTCCTGGGCATGGTAGTGGTCGCGGGCATGGCGCTGCTTTCGATGCTCGATTGGGTGCCTTTTGGGAAGGACGAGACCGTGATCCCGATCATGGCCGTGGTTGGGCTCGCGATCGTCGCCGTGAACATCCCGATGTCATTGATGGCACTGCGCCGGAAGTGATGGGCGCGAGCCACGCGCCCATCAGCTCGAAGGACCTGAGGTCGTTCGCCAAGCTGGATGCTGCAGCTCGTGCGACGGTGCATCCCTTCTCAGAGCCGGTTTCGCTCCTCTTCGAGCTTCGCGAGGCGCCGCTCGCCGAGGCGCAGGGAGATCTCGCTGGCCAGATCGTGTGCCAGCTCGCGGTGCTCGCCCTTGATCCGCAGCTTCACCTCTCCCCGCCGGCTGGTCGGGATCGACTCGATCGCGTCGAGGCGCGTGGCTCGGATCACCAGATGCGTCTTCCAGAACCGCTTCTCGACCGAGACGTCACCGATGGCGTCCAGCGGGAGCTCGACGTGCGTGGCCGCGCTCTTGACGACGCCGATGAAGGCGTCCCGCGTCTGAAACTCGAGCACGAGGACGTCGTTCTCGAACCGGGCGATGCCCTCGCACTCGGCGAAGCCCTCGTACACGTCGTCCAGACTGAACGGAATGACACTCATCGCGTCGACCCTCGCTTCCAAGGCACGAGACCGTGACACGGTCGAGTATACGTCAGCGGCCCGGGGAGGTGTGAGGGCGCTGGAGTGAGCCTCGGGTGTGGACGTCCCCGAGACCGCAGCGCCGAACGTGTCCGGCGTGGGCGCAGATGATCGGTGGGCCTGCGGTGCGGGGCGACACCGTGCCGCCCCGCGAGATCGAGCCCGCCGAGATCGCCTCACCGGTCGTTCCACATCATCGGACGACGACCACGCGCCCCCCAGTGGTGGATCGACCGGCACGGAGCCGGTAGTAGTACACGCCAGCCGGGACGACCTCGCCGCGGTGGTCACGGCCATCCCAGCGAAGCGACCTGGGCCCCGGGTCCGAACGGGCATCGGTCTCGAGCACGCGAACGAGTGCGCCGCCGACGTCGAACACGTCGCAGCGGACCGGCCCGGACTCGGCCGTCGAGAAGCGGATCGACGTCGACACCCGAAACGGGCTCGGCACCGCCCGGGCGCCGAGCCGCCGCGCGGCCGGGGCCGCCACCTCGGGACCGTGGAGGAGCGCATCTCCGCGGATCCACACGTCGCCGAGCACGCCCCCGGCGTCGCCTCCGAGCACGACGAGCCCGCGACCGGGTACCACGTCCGCGCTGTGGAGCCGTCTGGCGACCGGAGAGACCTCGTCGTCCAGTAGCTCCCACGACGTCCCGTCGCTCAGCCACGCGTCGGACAGGTACAGGCCATCGGCCACGCCGCCGTGGACGTAGACGACGTCGCAGTCCGCGTCGTACGCCATGCGGTGGTGTCCCCGGGCGCTCGGCCCCGCGGTCCCGAGGCTCGTCCAGGTCGCGCCGTCGTAGCTCCAGTGTGCATCGCTCTCGTCGCCGCCCGGGAGGATCCCGCCGAACATGTGGATGTGTCCCCGGGCACTCGCGTACACCATCTGATGCCCGGACCTGGAACCCGGGGGGCTCGACTGGATGACGCGCGTCCACGTCACGCCGTCGTACTCGAACGTGGAGTCGGATCGCCCCGAGCCGCTGTCACCGCCGTAGAGCACCGTCACGCCCCGCGCTGCATCGTACGCGAGGCCGACGCTGCGAAGCGCCGGGCCGGTGTCGGTGACGTACGTCCAGCTCTCCCCGTCCCACTCCCACGTGTCGTCGAGGTTCCCGCTCGCGCCGCTGCCGGAGATCATCACGATCACCTCCCGCACGGCGTCGTAGACCATCGACGCGGAGGAGCGCGCCGGCGGGCGAACCGCGGGCATCCGCTCGGACCACGCCTCGCCGCTCCAGACCCACGTGTCGTCGAGACGGCTGGTGCCGTCGAACCCGCCGAACAGGACGAGCTCGTCGCGAGCCGCATCGTACGCGGTCGCATGTCCGGAGCGTGGGCTGGGTCCGGCGGCCCGTTCCGTCCACACCGGCATGCCGAGGCATCGCTCTGCGCTGTCGCAGTGCTCGGGCAGGATCGCGAGCCCCTCGGCGGTGGCCACGTAGAGGTTCTCGCCAAACGTGACGAGATCCGTCGGCACCCAGGCGATCGCGGCCGCTCCGATCCGCTGAACGGCGGCCGGGTCGCCGACGTCGAGGACCTCGATCCCGCGATCGTGGTTCGTGTTGGCGCCGTAGCTCACGTATGCGACGTCGCCGTCGATCGCGACCCCCACAGCTCCGGCCGGCGTGCGATACGTGTCGACGAGCACGGGCGCGAGCGGATCGGAGACGTCGATGATCTGAAGTCCGAGGTACCCGTCCGCGATGAACGCCGTCGAGCCGACCACCTCGATGTCGTGCGCCTCCGCGTCGACCCACGTCAGTCCCGCAACATGCAGCGGAGCCGATGGATCACCGACGTCGACGACCTCGAGGCCACCGTTTTCGCGTGCGACGTAGGCCATCGTCCCGACGACGTCGACACGCCACGCCTGACCCGGAACCGCGGCACTCCCGACGATTGCGGGTGCGTTCGGGTCACTCACGTCGATGACCTGGAGATCACCGAGATCGTCCGCGACGTACGCGTACGTGCCGACGACGTCGACACCGGCGGCGCTCCCCGGGGTGACCACGGACCCGAGAGCGACCGGCGTCAACGGGTTGCTCACATCCAGGATCACCAGACCTTCCGCGAGCGCCGCGACGTAGGCCAGCGGTCCGACGATCTCGACATCGCTGGCGGATGCCGGCGACGCCGCCTCGAGGAGCACGGTCGGTGCGGTCGGGTCGGAGACGTCCACGATCGCGAGCCCCTCGGCAGGTGTGGCCAGGAACGCGTTGTCGTCGACGACCGCGACCGCGTACGCTGACGTGTATGCGTCGATGAACCCGACGGGCTCGACCGCCACCGGAGGTGCCACGTCGAGGGTCTCGACGTGCCCCTCGTCGTGGGGGTAGTTCACGGTGACGTACACGGTGCCGGATGCGACGTCGATGCCCCGTCCCATCTCGCCCAGCACGTCGACCTCGTACGCCACCTCCGGAGCGCTCGGGTCGGTGACGTCCATGATGCAGATCCCTCCGGCCAGCGCTGCGTACACGATGCCATCGGACACGGCGACGTCCACGACGTCGGATGTCCCCGGCAGGCTTCCGAGCGCGGTCGGGTTCGTCGGATCGGATACGTCGAAGGTCTCGAAGAAGTACACGCCCGCGACGTACGCGATGTCGCCGTCCAGCACGACATCGCGCCCGATACCGGCCAGGGGCACGCTGCCGATCTCGTACGCGAGCGCGGGGTCGGAAGCCTCGATGACGTGAAGGGTCCCGCTCTGGGTGGGCACGTAGACGAGCGAGCCGGACACCGCCAGCCCGACCGTGTACGCGTCGACGAACGGAACGGTGGCCACCTCCGTGGGCGCATCCGGATCGCTCACGTCGAAGACGTGGAGGCCGTCGGAGAAGTCCGCGACGAAGGCGGCGGTGCCGGAGACCTCGACGTCGAACGCATCGCCCGGGGTCGCGCTCACGCCCCGCAACGTCGGCGCCGCGGGGTCGGAGACGTCCACGATCCGGAACCCCGCCGGGCCGTCGCCCACGTACGCGAGGCCGCCCACGACGTCCACGCCGAACGCCCAGCCCGGCGTGTCCACCGACCCGACGACCACGGGGGCCGTGGGGTCGGTCACGTCCAGGATCACGAGTCCTGCTTCTGCCGCAGCCACGTACGCGAGGTCGCCGCTGACGACGATGTCCTCGACGTCCGTACCGAACAGTGCCTGGCCGACCCGGTGTGCGTACGCACCGTAGTCGATGCACTGGGCGCCGGCGTCCCGCGGCAGGCTCAACGGGAGAACGCCGACACCGAGAGCCACGATCCAGGTCCGGGCGGCTCCGAGGGAGCATTCGCGAACACGCGCCAGTGGCGCGACGCGACGTGTGTGCTGGCTCATGAGATCCTCCTGACGCCGTCCGCTGTCGGCGCAAGCGGGCGCGCGACGCGGTCACGGTCTCTGGAGAATCGAGCGCAAACACGCCCCGAAACCCGACACGGGGATCAGCGAAACCGGTAACACAATGTCAGTGAGTCAAATACGGGCCTGGAAGGTGTAGAGCCGGTGGTATCGCCCGCCGGCGGCGATGAGCGCCTCGTGGGTGCCCCGCTCGACGATGCTGCCGTCCTCGATCACGAGGATCTGGTCGGCCCGCCGGATGGTGCTGAGGCGGTGGGCGATCACGAACACCGTGCGGCCGCGCATCAGCTGCTCGAGGCTCTCCTGGATGTAACGCTCGCTCTCGGTGTCGAGGTTGGACGTGGCCTCGTCGAGGATGAGCACCCGAGGATCGGCGAGAACGGCCCGCGCGATCGCCACGCGCTGGCGCTGTCCGCCGGAGAGCTTGACGCCGCGCTCGCCGATCACCGTGTCGAGCCCCTCGTCGAAGTCGGTGGCGAAGTCGTTCACGTACGCGGCCTCGGCGGCGGCGATCACCTCGTCGCCGGGCGCGCCGGGACGTCCGAAGGAGATGTTCTCGCGGATCGTACCCTCGAAGAGGAAGTCGTCCTGGAGCACGACCGCGAGCTGGCGCCGGTAGCTCCCGAGATCGATCGTCGCCAGGTCGACACCGTCCACGGTCACCCTCCCGCGCGTGGGGACGAGGAACGAGGCAGCGAGGCCGGCCATCGTCGTCTTGCCGGACCCCGAGCTTCCCACGAGCGCGGTGACGGTGCCCGGCGGCGCCTCAAACGAGATGTCCTGCAGCACCTCGCGCTCGGCCTCGTACGCGAACGAGACGTCGTCGAACACGATGCGCCCGTCCACGGGGCCGATCGACACCGTGCGGCTCGCGTCGTCGCTCTCGCGGAGCTCGCGCAGCACCTCCTCGGTGCGATCGAGCCCGGCCATGGATTCGGTGAGCTGGGTCCCGATGCCGGCGATCTGGGCGATCGGGCTGACCAGGAACGCCAGGTACATCGTGAACGCGAAGAAGTCGCCCACCGTCATCTCGCCCGCCATGATGAGCCGTCCGCCCAGTCCCATGATCAGGATGCTCGCGACCCCCATCAGCAGGGTCGCGGACGCGGTGACGAGGCTCGTGGCGGTCAGGCTCCTGGCCACGTTGCGAAAGAGCCGCATCGCGCCGTCCACGAAGATCCGCTTCTCGGACTCCTCGGCGTGGAAGCCTTTGATCACGCGCACGCCGCCGAGCGACTCGGTCAGGCGTCCGGTGACGTCGGCGCGGATCTTGCCGCGCTCGCGGAAGATCGGCCGGATGGCCTTGAAGGCGTATGCCGACACGCCCGAGAAGATCACGAGCGGCACGATCGCGACCAGCGTCATCTGCGCGTTCAGTCGAAGCAGGATCACGAACGCGGCGATCGCCGTCAGGAGACCGCCCACGAGCTGCACGAGACCGGTGCCCACGAGGTTCCGGACCCCTTCGACGTCGGACATGATGCGGGACACGAGCACGCCCGACTTCGTGTCGTCGAAGTAGCTGACCGGAAGATGGATGACGTGCGCCTGCACCTCGGTCCGGAGCTCCGCGATCAGCCGGTGTGCCTCGACCGCGAGAAGCCGTGTCAGCGCGAACGAGGTCACGGCCTGGATGGTGATCGCCAATCCGACCACCCAGAGGAGCTTCCAGAGGAGCACGGTGTCGGAGTGCGCCACCACGTCGTCGATGAAGATCTTGGTCGAGCCGGGGAGCACGAGGCCCATGGCTCGGTTGACCGTGATCAGCACCAGGCCGACCAGGAGCCGTCCGCGTCGGGGCCAGATGAACCGGCGAAACACGTGGCGGACGTTCGAGAGCGAGGCGCGCGGGTCCGAGGGGGGCTCACGGTCGCCGGATGGCGCGGGAGCATCGGAGGGCGGCGGACCGGTCCGGGCGGTCGCGGCGGCCGGCGCGCGTGACGAACTCAGCGGAGGCGGACCACGGTGCCGGGAACGCTGGCGCCGCCGGTCGTGACGCGGGTGTAGTAGATGCCCGGTGGCGCGACGAGTCCGACCGCGTCGCGGCCGTCCCAGACGATGCCGGCGCTACCGGTGCCCGTGAGCGTCCGGACGTGACGTCCACCGACCGAGAAGAGCTCGACGCGCACGTCTGCCGTGTCGCCGCCGGGCGGCACCAGCATCGTCGACGCCCGGAACGGATTGGGCACCGCCCGCGTGACTGCGGCGCCCGCCGTCGCGACATCGGGTGCGGCCACCGTCGTGACGTACACGAGCGTCGTGTTCAGGTTCACGCGGCCGTAGCCGTAGTAGTCGTCGCGACCGGGGAGATCCTGGGCCGGAGAGCCGACCTCGTCCTCGGCGCCGGCGATCAGGAACGTGCGGAACACGTCGTGCGTCATGGCCGGGTCGAGCGCCCGGGCCAGCGCCGCGATGCCCGACACGATGGGCGTCGCCGCCGAGCAGCCCGAGAAGAGATCCCGGTCGTCGACCTCGCTGCCGTAGGCGACCGTGATGACGCTGTTGCCAGGCGCGACCACGTCGAGGCTGGCCCCGGTGGCCGAGGAGCCGGAACGCCAGTCGTCGTCGCGCGTCCAGCCCACCGAGATCGTGTGCGGCGACGCGCCGGGCCACGTGTCGTCGGCGCCACCGATCCCATCGTTGCCACCGCAGGCGACCAGAATGGCCCCGTTGTCCCGTGCGCCGGCCAGCGCGTCCTCGAGCGCGGTGACGTTGGGGTAGTTGATCAGGCTCATGTTCACGACGTCCACGTCCCGGCTCGCGACGTAGTCCAGCGCCTGGATGAGGCTGAACGTGGTTCCGATGAGGTTCTCGTCGAGAACGCGCACCGGCATCAGCGAGCAGCCGTGGTCGACCCCGGCGACCCCGAAGTCGTTGTCGGCGTCGGCGGCCAGCAGTCCGGCCACGTGAGTTCCGTGCCCGTGGAGGTCGTTGGGATTCGGATCGGTGTCGACGAAGTCGAAGCCGGCGACGATGCGCCCGGCGAACTCCGGATGATCCAGCTCGATGCCGGAGTCCAGCACCGCCACGACGACGTCGCCCGAGCCGCGCGTGATCTCCCAGCCCTCGGTGGCGTCGATGTCCGCATCGGCCTCGCCGCCGGACTGACCGGTGTTGTCGAGGTGCCACTGCTCGTCGAAGTAGGTGTCGCCGGGGAGGATCTCGCCGCCCGTGCCCGTGTAGTTGGGCATCGCGGAGACCACGAGCGGATCGCGCTCGAGCGCATCCAGCGTCGCCATGAAGTCGCGCCCCTCGGGCACGCTCACGAGGGCCAGCGATCGCGGCGGGTGAGTGCGCTCCAGCGTCACCCCGACCCGGTCGGCCACGTCGTGAACGACGGACTCGGAAGGCGATCCGGCGAACGAGACGATGATCTCGTCATGGACGTATGGGTAATCGAGGATCTCGGTCGCCGACGCGGACCCGGCAGCGAGCGCGGCGATCGCGACGGTCGTCGTGAGGCATGAGTACATCGACAAGATCAGCCTCCCCGGAATGTCGATCGGCGAGCCAGCGGGCAATGTTGCATGGAGCATATCACGTTCGGGGCGGGTCCGCGTCTCCGGGGTTCCGGTCGAGGGCTGCCCCGATCGGGGCGGATCAGGCCGACCGATCCCGTCGCGCCCCTGGGACGGGCCACGATGCGACGTTGACGTGCGTGGCCCACGGAACGGAGACTCGGCGATCATGAACGTGTCGATCCTGATCGTCGAGGACGATCCTCGCATCGCCGAGCTGGTCTCGAAGAACCTCGACTCGGCCGGGTTCGTGTGTCACGTCACGCACTCCGGTGACGATGCGCTCGCCCAGTTCGAGGCCAGACGGCCGGATCTCGTCGTTCTCGACATCATGCTGCCCGGAATGGATGGCCTCGAGATCACGCGGCGCCTCCGACGGCATTCCGACGTGCCCATCCTGATGCTGACCGCGCGTGCGGGCGAGGGCGACAAGGTCCTCGGATTCGAGCTCGGGGCCGACGACTACCTGACCAAGCCCTTCAGCACCCGCGAGCTGGTCGCACGGGTCCGCGCCCTGTTGCGCCGCACGTCGGCGGGCGGCCGGACCGGGGTGATCCGGCGCGGCGATCTCGTCGTGGATCCCGACCGGCGGGAGGTTCGCCGCGGCGACGAGGTCGTGCCGCTGACCACGCTGGAGTTCGATCTCCTCCTGGTGATGGCGACCCGGCCGGGGCGCGTGTTCTCGCGCGAGGCGCTGCTCTCCCATGTCTGGGGCTACGATCGCGTCGTGGACGGCAGGTCGATCGACAGCCTCGTGAGCCGGCTGCGCCGAAAGCTGGAGGCCGATCCCGGGCATCCGACGTACGTGCAGACCGTCTGGGGGGCCGGGTACCGCTTCGCGGACGTTCCATGAGAGTCCTCTTCCGCTCGCCGAGCCTGTTTCTGACGCTGGCCGGTGCGTTCCTCGGAGCGCTCGCGATGACCGTGCTGGCCATGGTGGTCGCGCTGTCGGCCATCGTGAAGCCGTGGATCGATCGGTCGATGTCCGATCGCGCGCGACTCGATCTCCAGGCCGTCGCGGCCGAGCTCGGTAGCCTGCCCCCCGGCAGCGGCGAGCGAGAGGTCGCGGCGGTGCTGGCCCGACACGGCCGAGAGCCCGCGCCCGGCATCGGCCAGCACGACGTCCGGCTGGTGGTGTACGTGGATCGGGCCGGACGCCTCGTGCACCCCGGTCCGGTTCCGGGGAGCGTGCGACCCGTCCTGGAGCGCGAGCTCGGCGTCACGCTCCCGGCCTTCCCGCGCGGTCCGCGTGGACGCGCGGGCCGGGGCGGGTCACGTGACAGCCTGATCGCCGGTGGTCGCGGGGGACGCCCGGTCGAGTGGCGGCTCTGGGCCCGGCTCGCCCTCCCGGAGACCGGCCCGTTCCCGGGCGAGCTGGCGTCGTTCGGCCCCGACGTGCCCGATCGCCTCTGGCCGCGCGGGCTCCCCCGGCCGTTCGTGATCCTGATCCCGATCGCCGTCCTGGTCTCGATCGGGGTGGGGCTCCTGGTGTTCCGCGCGATCGTGGCCCGTCTGCGCGTGCTCGAGGCCCTGGCCGGGCGCGTCGCCGAGGGCGATCTGAGCTCTCGTGCCGGCGAGCTCGGACGGGACGAGATCGGCCGCCTGGCGGCCCGGTTCGACGCGATGACAGCCGCCCTGGCCGAGGCGCGCGAGCGGGTGGACGCCAGTGACCGCGGCCGCCGCCAGCTTCTGGCCGACATCACGCACGAGCTGGCGACGCCGCTCACGTCGATCCGCGGCTACGCCGAGACGATGCTGGACGCCGGGGTCACGGTCTCCGACGACGAGCGGCGGACGTACCTCGGCTACGTGCTCGAGGAGGCGCAGCGGATGGACGTCCTGATCCAAGATCTTCTGGATCTGACGCGTCTGGAGGCGGATGCGGCTCCACTCGACGGCGTGCGGCTCGACTGGACCGAGCTGTGCCGCCACACGGTCGCGCGTTTCGGGTCCCGCTACCGGGCTGCCGGCCGGCACCTCGAGTGGTCGGGCGACTCGACCCCGATCCCGGTCGTGGCCGAGGGACGGCGTCTGGAACAGCTCCTGGACAACCTCCTGGCGAACGGCCTCCGGCACGTTCCGGAGGGCGGCCATGTGTGGGTGAGCCTGACCGACGGAGTGACCCACGCCACCCTGACCGTGTCCGATGATGGGCCGGGGATCCCAGAGGCCGATCTGCCCCGGGTGTTCGAGCGGTTCTACCGCGCCGACCCCGCCCGGGCGACCCCGGGGACCGGCCTGGGGCTTGCGATCGTCAAGCGAATTGCCGAACGTCATGGAGGACGCGTGTGGGCCGAGGGACGTGTACCCTCCGGCGCGTGTATTCAGGTGGAGCTTCCGAAAGCCCCGTGATCGGCCCGATCGCGTCGATCGACTCGATCGTGTCGATCGGCTCGATCGCGTCGATCGTCTCCTCCGACGGTCGATCGGGGATCGGCAGCGGGGCGGATCCCCCGGAAGCACCATCGCACATCGATATCAGGAGGAAGACGTCATGAAGCGGATCGTGATCGTATCGTGCATTGTGGCGGTGGCGGTGGCGAGCTTCGGGTGTTCGTCCAAGAAGGGCACCGGCGCGCTGATCGGTGCCGGGGCCGGTGCCGCGGCCGGGGCGGCGATCGGGAACAACAACGGCAACACCGCTCTCGGCGCGATCATCGGCGCCGCGGTCGGCGGTGCGGCCGGCGCCGCGATCGGCTCCTACATGGACAACCAGGCCGAGGAGCTCGAGCAGATCCCCGGCGCGCGCGTCGAGCGCGTCGGCGAGGGCATTCACATCGTGTTCGACTCGGGCATCCTGTTCGCGGTGGATTCGTCCGACCTGACCGGTGAGGCGAAGGGCAACCTCGGGCGCATGGCGACCGTGCTCAACAAGTACCCCGACACCGAGCTGCGCATCGAGGGCCACACCGACAGCACCGGCGAGGACGCGTACAATCAGGCGCTGTCGCGGCGTCGCGCGCAGTCGGTCAAGAGCTACCTAGGCGCGAACGCCGTGCGCTCGGCCCGCATGGTCACGTTCGGCTACGGCGAGTCCGCGCCGGCGGCCGACAACTCGACGTCGGCCGGACGGGCCCAGAACCGCCGCGTCGAGGTGGCCATCGTGGCCAACGACGAGCTGAAGGAGCGCTACGGCGCGGGCTAGCACGTCGCTGTTCCGAGATCCGTCCGGGTGACCCATCCTCTCGCGTCACCCGGGCGGGATTTGCGAGCTGGACGTCACATCTCTGTCACATCTCGAGCGTACAACTCACCGACGACGGGGGAGGGAGGACCCTCCATCCCCGGCGCCTCGCGTACAACGAGTACAACGAGACGGTGGATCGGTGGCGGTGCCGCCGGTCCCGCTGACAGGAGAGCCCACGATGCGACGATCCACTCCACTCACCATGCTGGCGACGCTCGCCACGGCCGCTACGTTTGCGCTCGCGACCCAGGGCTGTGACGAGTCCGACGCCGATTCGGCCGTGTCGCCGGTCGATGCCGATCGGCTCGGCCAGTCGTCCTCCGCGGCGATCGGCGCGCCCGCGCTGCCGACGCTGGCCGATCTGGACGCGCGCCTCGACCTGTCCGACACGCAGGAGACCGCGCTGGCCGCGCTGCTGGCCGACTGGGCCGAGACGCGGGACGCTCGCGGTCCACGTGGCCCACGCGGTGATCGACCGCACGACGGTGGTCCCGGCTACGGACGTCGGGCTCGCGCCGGCGGAGCGGACTGCCCGACCGATGATGCCATGCTCCGCCGTGGTCGCCGCGACGGTTGCGGCGAAGGTCGACCCGACGGGGCCGGGGGTCAGGGAGGTCCCGGACAGGGCCTCGGAAGTCCCGGCCACGAACGTCCGATGGTGACGTTCCTGACCGGCTCGGCTCCGGTGCTGAGCGACGCGCAGATGCTCGCACTCGTCACGTTCCTGGTGGAGTGGCGCGACGCGGCTCGCGACGAGTTCGAGGGCACGGGTCCCGGCTCTGGACACGGCGGCCCCGGCCGCGGCGGTCCCGGTCGGATGCTCCTCCTCGGAGGCTCGCTCCGCGACCTCGAGCTGACCGCCGACCAGCGCACGGCCGTGCGCGAGCTCGTGTCGACGTCGGCCGAGGCGTTGCGGGAACTCCTCGAGAGCGTCGCGAACGACGCGATCACCGCCGAGGCGCTGCGCGACGCCGCCAAGGCCGTGTCCGCCGAGTTCGACACCGCGCTCGCGGATCTGATCGGCGCCGAGGCGTTCGCGACCGTTCTCGAGTCGCGCCTGGAACACCTGGCCACGATGGCCGAGCACCGGATCGATCGACTCGACGACATGGCCGAGCGTCGCCTCGAGCATCTCACGGCGATCCTGGAGCTGGACGAGGACCAGGTCGCGTCGGTGGGCGCGATCCTCGAGGCCGCGGTGGCGAGCATGGCCGCGACGCTCCAGTCGCTGGCCGACGGCTCGATCGATCAGTGGGACGCGATGTATGCGGCCTACGTGACCGCGAACGAGGTCGCCGAGTCCATCGCGCAGGTTCTCGACACCACTCGGGCGGAGCTCTTCGCCGCACTCCGGGATCTCGTCCCGATGCACGGGGGACCCGGTCCGCGCGGACGGCTCTGAGCCGAACCCAGGACGCCCAGCCCCCGATCCCCGGGCGCCGCGGCGCCATCGACCTCCGGGTCGGTGGCGCCGCCTTTCGTCATGAAGGCCGACGCGGCGCGGAGATCCCCGTCGGGGCCGTTTGATCCCTGCACGGCGCGCAGTGATAATGTCGCTGGTACCCTCATCCGGACGAGCGAAACGGGTCCGTGCAGATCACGCGTGTCCTGACGAAGGTTCGGCGGCGATGCCGGTGCCCTCGAGCGCCCGTGCTCCCCCTCGTGGACGACGAGCGAGCCGATTCCGTCGAGGACGAGGCAGCCCGTGCGCGATCGGGAGCTCGTGACCCCGAGTGAGTGCTCGAGGAGGCCGAGACAAACGGACCGTGCGAGGGAGGTGGGAGCGCCCCGTGTCGTCGTATCGCACGCTGGGCTCGGAGAGCCGACTCGAGATTCCGAAGATCAAGGGCTCTCGCTTCATCGCCACCTGCGTCCCGGTGGCCGACGCCACCGGGGCGAGCGTGGCGCTCGAGCGGATCCGCCGGGAGCTGTACGACGCCCGTCACCACTGCTCGGCCTATCGCCTGGGGCGCTCGACCGACGTGTTCCGCGCCGACGACGACGGCGAGCCCTCGGGATCGGCCGGCCGTCCCATCCTGCGTGAGATCGACGCACGCGATCTGGTCGACACGCTCGTGATCGTGACACGCTACTTCGGCGGGACGAAGCTCGGGGTGGGTGGGCTCGTTCGCGCGTACGGGTCGGCCGCCGGAGCGGCGCTCGATGCCGCGGATGTGCGCACGATCGTCATCACGCAGCGCGTGACGGTCCGGCACGCCTACGAGCTCTCGAGCGCGATCGCGGCGGCTCTGGCCACGACCGGCCACCAGCCGGTGGCCGTGGAGTACCTGGAGGTCGTCACGCTGGCGTTCGACATCCCGGTCGGGGACGTCGAGCGCTTTCGCACCGAGGTCGTGAACCGCACGGCGGGACAGGTCGAGATCGACGTCGCGTGATCGGCCACGCGGGCGCACCACGACCGACCCCACGGCGGAGCCTGGTACGCGCTCACGCCGTGCGGTAACCTCCACGCTCGCGTCCGCACGTTCAGCGTTTCGTGCGCTTGCACCCGATGTTGCGAGAGGCCGATGTCGATCTCGTTCTCAGAGCGCCTCGATCACGCGATCACGTCACGGAAGAGCCATCTCTGCATCGGGCTCGACCCCAACCCCGAGCGGATGGCCATTCCCGACGTCACGGCGTTCAATCGCGCCATCGTGACCGCGACCGCGGACGCGGCCTGCGCCTACAAGCTCCAGCTCGCGTTCTACGAGGCCGGCGGGTCGGACGGCATTCGCAGCCTCGAGGAGACGGTCGCGTTCATCCGCACGGAGGCGCCCGGCGTCCTCGTGATCGGCGACGGGAAGCGGGGTGACATCGGATCCACCGCGACCGCGTACGCGAGGGCCATGTTCGAGACGTGGGGTTTCGACGCGGCCACCGTCAACGCCTACCAGGGACGCGACGCGATCGAGCCGTTCCTCGCGTACGAGGGACGCGGCGCGTTCGTCCTCTGCCGGACGTCCAATCCCAGCTCGACCGAGCTCCAGGAGCTCTCCGTGTCGCGCGACGGCCAGCCGGTGCTGCTCTACCGGCACGTGGCCGAGCTCTGCGAGACGTGGTCGGCGGGTCGGGGCAACGTGGGGCTCGTCGTGGGGGCGACGGCGCCCGAACGGCTGGAGGAGCTGCGCGATCGTCACCCCGAGATGCCGTTCCTGGTCCCCGGCATCGGCGCGCAGGGGGGCGACGTGACGCGCGTGATGCGCGTGGCCGCCAGCGCGGCCGGACGCGGGGTGATCCTCAACTCGTCGCGTCAGATCCTCTACGCGTCGAGCGACCCCGACACGTTCGCGAATGCCGCGCGCCGCGTCGCGCTGGCCACGCGCGAGGAGATCACGCGCGCGCTCGGCTGACGACACTCACCGTCACGCGGAAGGTGTCGGCCGGGCGCTCGCGCGGCGCTCGCCGGCGAGGCGCCGGCTCCGGGTCGATCCGTTCAGAGTCCCGCCGCCCTCAGCGCGGAGCCGTCGCCCGTCTCGAGCGCGGGGACCAGCTCGCAGAGCCGCTTCTTCAACGCGAGCCGGGCGCGGTTGACGCGGCTTCGCACCGTGCCGCCCGGGATCGCGAGCACGTCGGCGATCTCGCCGTACGCGAGGCCCTGCAGATCGCGCAGCACGAGGATCTCCCGATGATGGGGGGCGAGGTCCTCGATGGCGCCGCGCACGAGCGCCGCGGTGTCGCCGCGACTGACCGTCTCGTCCGCCAGCGGTCCGTCGTCCTCGAGCTGGAACGTGTACCCGTCGTTCATGCCGGTGACCGGGTCGATCGGCATCGATGCGCCCTGCCGTTTCACGCGGCGCAGCTCGTTGCGTGCGATGTTCAACGCGATCGTGTGCAGCCAGGTCGTGAAGCGAGCCGTCGCGCGGTACCTCCGGCGATGGCGGAAGACACGCACGAAGACCTCCTGGCTGAGCTCCTCGGCCCGATCGCGGTCGCGCACGACCCGCGCGATCAGGTTGATCACGTGGGCGCCGTGACGATCGACCAGCGCCCGAAACGCCGCGTCGGAGTCCTCGGCGCAGAGGGCCATGAGCTCCTCGTCGCTCGTGGTCGAGAAATCGAAACGCCGCTCGCGCGCCGGGGCGCGTGGGATGGCGAGAATGTTGTCGCTCATGACAGGCTCCTTGTGTCGAGGTGGAGTGCCTCGCCGTCACGAGGTATCAAGGGGCGTGCCGAAAGCCGGCCAAGGTCGTAAATAGCTGTAAATATGGTATTTAGGGAACCGGAAGCGAACAAGCGTCGAACGGCGGTTCGCATCGTTGCATCACCTGCGTGTGACGCGGATGCCACAGGTGGGGCGGGGATGCGATGCCGGCCGCGCGGGTCCCGGAAGGACCTCCGCCCGCCTCTTCACAGCGGGAGAACGAGCAGGGGACGGAGGTCCGGGAGTCCGGTGGCTACGGCAGCACGGTGAGGCGGCGTGTCGTGGTCAGACCGGTGGTCGAGACCCGCACGAAGTACACGCCCGGGCTCACCGACCGACCCCGGTCATCGAGCCCGTTCCAGACCACGGACCGTGCGCCGGCGTCCTCGACGCGGTCGATCAGCGTCCGGTGACGGCGGCCCGCGACGTCGTAGACGCCGAGCGAGACGCGGCCGGCCTCGGCCAGCACATACGAGATCTCCGCGCCGGCGCGCGTCGGGTTGGGCGCCATGCGCGAGATGTCGACCGGCGGGACCGACACGTCACCGACACTCACGACGGCGTCCAGGTCGACGCGGAAGCCTCGGATCGCGAAGGAGGGGTCGAAGCCCCAGCCGACGATCACGCGTCCGTCCGCGGAGACGCCGGTGGCGGTGGCGAGCGTCCAGCCCTCGGCCCCGGTGATGCCCTCGGCCGCTAGATAGTCGTCGAGGCGCTGCAGCCCCGCGCCCTCGATCCAGATGAACGCGGCACGGTCTCCACCGAAGCCGGACCAGCCCACGATGACCGAGCCGTCGTCGCTCACGTCGGTCGCGCTCGAGCGCCAGTTGAAGCCCGCGAGGCCGCCGATCGACTCCACGGCCGATCCGCCGATCCAGCGGTAGGCGTCCGAGGTGGCGGTGCTGCCGCCCACGACGACCGAGCCGTCCGGCGTGGCCGCCTGCGCCTCGCCCACCGGGATCGAGGACGCGTCGACCAGCAACGTCTGCACGCCGTCGACCCAGATCGCCCCCTGACGGAAGCCGTCGCTGGCATCCTGCCAGCCCACGATGACCGTTCCGTCCGCGGAAACGTTGTTGGCCCGCGAGCTGCGGTCGGCGACCGTGCTGCCCAGATCGACCCAGCCGGTGCTCTCTTCCCAGGCGATCGCGTGCGCGCGGCAGCCCGGCACCCAGCCGAGTCCGACGATCGCGGAGCCGTCGCCGTCGACGCCCCACGCGCTGCTCAGGAACGCGTCGCACGAGGCGCCGCCGGGCACGAGGCCGAGGCTCGTCCATCCGTCGACACGGTTCCACCGGGCGGCGGTCTGGAGGCCGCCGTCGTCGATCGTGCCCACGACGGTCTGCCCGTCGTCGGTGATTCCCGAGCCCTCGAGACCGCCGATCAGCTCCACACCGCCCGACGCGGTCCAGAGAAACGCCTGGCCGGTCGATGTGGACGTGCCGACCACGGTGTCGCCGTCGGGCGTGCAGCCGTCGGGGAACAGGTTCAATCCGAGGTCTTCGAAGGGTGTGGCCGCCACGGTCGTCGGGAGGATCCAGACGGCGGCGATCGAGAGGATCATACGAGCTTTCATCGCGTGACTCCTGAGACGCGGAGTCCTCGGCGTCTGGACTCCGCGCCGGTTGTGGGCCGCGCGCGCTGACCGAGGTGTCCGGCCACCGCGCTCGCCAGAGAGCGTAGCACAACTTCCCAAGAACTCCGAGAATTCTCTAAGAGAATTTCCAGAGTTCTTTTTCCGAGATCCCGACGCGTGTGTTACGCTCGGCGGCGCGGGCGGACGGAGGTCCGTGATCGCCGCAAGCGATTGAACCAAAATCGATTGAAATCCAACCCAGGGAGACGTCACGTGACCGACGCCGGGCTCTCGGCCACTCGGCCGGCCTCCGACGCCGACATCGATGCCCAGATCAAGACGGTGGCCGAGGACCTCCGCGAGACCCTGAGCGCGGTCGCGGTGGGGGTCACCGGCGCCGCGATCCGCCCGGCCCGCCTGGTTCGAGATCTCGGCATCGACAAGAGCCTCGCCAGCCGCCTCGCACGCGGGCTCCGGGCGTCGACCGCGTACGAACTCATCCACTTCCTGCCGGCACCCACCGGGCTCCGGATCTACCTCCGCGCGGCCGCGCAGGCGGGAGTCCCGCGTGCGCTGACCGCCCGCGCGGAGCGCGCGGTCGACGCGTTCCAGGCGCTGCTCGATGGGCTCCCCGGCGGACGAGCCGCCCTCGACACGCTGATCTCGGCGTCGGTCGCCGAGGTTCGAGACCGGAGCGAGCGCAGCGCGAAGCAGGCCGTCTATCGCGGGATGAGCACGCTCCTCGGCTTCCACTGCGATGCCATCACGTCGACGCTGATCTTCTTCCCGTCCGAGCGGTCCGACCGCGTGGATGCCGTCGAGGTCAGCCAGCGACGCGGCATCCGCCGGCTGCGACCGAGCACGCCGGTCGCGCTGTTCAGCGTCGCCATGGATGTGAAGGGCGAGGCGGACGGCGAGCTACCCGTTCTGGAGACGATCGACGGCGGGCGCAACGTCCGGGATCCCCGGCGCTACCTGCTGCCGGGTCACTCGAGCGATCCGCTACCGGATCTCGACCTCATCGAGGAGAACGGACATCTCGTGTTCGGACTCTCGGACGACACGATCTCGCTGCACCATCCGGTGACCGTGGCGTCGATCCTCGTCGTGCGGCGTGGCTGGCCACGCTACCGCGATGAGACCGCGCCCGACGCCGCGCGCACGTACCTCCTGCACTATCCCTGCAAGCGGGTCGTCCGAGAGGTCTACGTCCACGACGAGATCTACGTGGGCGCGAATCCGGACGTTCGCTTCGAGTTCCCGAGCCCGAGGGGCTCGCGTACGGCTCGACCCACCGGCAAGGCGGCCCGGCTGAACACGCTCGACGTGGTGTGTCCGATCGAGCAGCTCGGAGTCGGGATCACGCGCGGGGCGGTCCCCGGTCTGCCCGGACACGCCGAGATGGTCCGCGATGCGTTCGCGCTGGCCGGCCTGGACGCGACGCGGTTCCGCGGCTACCGCACGGATTTGGCCTACCCGGTCCCGATGACGACGATGGGCTGGTGGATCCCGGTCCCGGAGCGACGCTGACGACGGCCGCTCCACGGAATCGAGATCATCGCCCGAGGGCGAGTGCCAGGCTCAGGCCCACGGATCGTAGGTGCCGAAGCTCCACACGTGTCCCTCTAGATCGCGGCACGTGTAGCCGCGGCCGCCATAGTCCTGGTCCACCAGCGGCAGGATCACGCGCGCGCCCGCGGCGACCGCGCGAGCATGGTGCGCGTCAGCATCGTCCACGACCACGTACGACGACTGCGTGTTGGCGCCGTCGGGTCCGTCGGGCGGTCGCACGACCTGTCCGAAGGAGTCGTCCAGCGCCGAGCCGAGCATGATCATGCTGTTGCCGAAGCGAAGCTGCGCGTGGGGCACGGTCCCGTCCGGCCCCGGGACCACGAGATGGCGCTCGAAGCCGAAGGCCTCGCAGAGCCAGTCGATCGCGGCGTGGGCATCACGATAGCGGATCCCCGGGATGACCCTGGCGTATCCGGACTTGCTCATGCTGGTCCCTCCTCGCTCACGGGATGCGCGGCGTGCCCCCGCACAGTAGAGTGCGGACGCGTGTCACGCAGGTGACGTCCCCGGCCGGGGACGATGATCGCCCGAACGGCCCCGGTAGGTCCAGCGGCCCGCGGCGGCGACACGCGCGCAGGCTCTCGACCCGGAGGTGCGGTGAACGACGTCGGGTATCTGATCATCGCCGCCGCGGTTCTCGCGTTCGCGCTCGGGGCCCGTACCCTGTCGCGATCGGTCGTCACCGCGCCGATGGCGTTTCTCGTCGTGGGGCTCCTGCTGTCGGAATCGGGGCTCGTGCGGGGCGAAGGTGCCGAGCGCCTGCTGCACGTCCTCGCCGAGGCGACGCTGGTACTGGTGCTGTTCTCCGACGCCGCCCGGATCGACCTCCTCGCGCTCCGGCGAAAGCACGTGTGGCCGATGCGCATGCTCGTGATCGGCCTGCCGACTGGCGGTCGTCCTGGGGACGGTGGCCTTTCGCGTGCTGCTGCCGGACTGGTCGGTGTGGTCGGTGGCGCTGCTCGCCGCGATCCTGGCCCCGACGGATGCGGCCCTGGGGCAGGCCGTCATCACCAACCGCAACGTTCCCGAGCGGGTCCGGCGCGCGCTGACAGTGGAGAGCGGTCTGAACGACGGGCTCGCGCTCCCCATCGTCTTGCTTTTCGGCTGTCTCGCGTCCGCGCACGCGGCCGGCGACCAGAACTGGCCGCTGTTCACGCTCGCACAGCTCGCGCTGGGTCCGGTGGCCGGCGTCGCGGTCGGGTACACCGGGGCCAGGCTCCTTCGAGGCGCGTCCGACCGTGGGGCGACCGATGCGGCGTACGAGGGCATCGTCGTGCTCGCGCTGGCGGCCCTGGCCTACCTCGCCGCCACGGCGATCGGCGGGAACGGCTTCATCGCGGCGTTCGCGGCCGGTCTCGCGTTCGGTCACGCAGTCGGTGGCCGGTGCCGGTTCGTCTTCGAGTTCGCCGAGGCCGAGGGCAACGCACTCGTGCTGGTCACGTTCCTGGTGCTCGGCGCGTCGCTCCTGCCCGACGCCATCGCGCGCGCCGAGCCGGGCGTGGTCGTGGCCGGGATCGTGAGCCTGGTCGCGGTTCGACCGCTGGCGATCTGGCTGTCACTGCTCGGCACGGACGCCGCGCCGATCACGCGACTGTTCTTCGGCTGGTTCGGTCCGCGCGGCCTGGCCTCGGCGCTCTTCGCGCTCCTGATCGTACCGCAGCTGGATGCCGAGATGGCCGACGCCGTGCTCGCGGCGGCCGTGCTCGTGGTCGGGATCAGCGCGGTCTTGCACGGCATGACGGCGGCCCCCGCCGCGGTCTGGTACGGACGGCACGTGCGTGGCGGCGGCGACCGCCCGGAGACGATGCCGATCGAGTCGAGCGCGATGCCGCTGCGCCACGACGCATCGCGTCGATCCTAGCAGCGCCCCTGCGGCGCGCTACCGGTAGGCCGGGTTGTCGAAGTCGAACCGACAGCCGGCCTCCCACTCCGAGCGCTGGTTCCCGTGCGCCGGAATGCCGCCCGCGTCCTTGAGCATCCGGGCCATGTGCATCAGGTTCCAGGTCATGAACGTCGTGTTTCGATTGGTGAAGTCGTTCTCGGGACCGCCGGATCCCTCGTCCAGGTAGGACGGGCCGGGACCGGCCTCGCCCAGCCAGGCCGCGTCGGCCTGCGGCGGGATCACGTAGCCGAGGTGCTGGAGCGAGTAGAGGATGTTCATCGCGCAGTGCTTCGCGCCGTCCTCGTTGCCGGTGATCAGGCAGCCGCCGACCTTCCCGTAGTCGGCGTACTGGCCCTGTGCATTCAGGATGTGTGAGTTGGCGTAGAGCCGTTCGATCACCTGCGTGCACACCGACGTCTTCTCGCCGAGCCAGATCGCGCTGCCGATCACGACGATGTCGGCCGCGGTGACCTTCGCGTAGAGCCGGGGCCACTCGTCTGTGTCCCAGCCGTGCTCGGTCATGTCACCGTAGATTCCGAACGCGATGTCGTGGTCCACCGGACGCACGAGCTCGCACGAGATGCCGTTCTTCTCCATGATCCCCATGGAGATCCGGATGAGCCCCTCGGTGTGGGACAGCTGTGGGGTCTTCTTCAGCGTGCAGTTCAGGAACAGCGCGCGGAGATCGGAGAAGTCCCACCGACTCCGGCTGCACAGATCGAGCTGCCTCTCGTTCAGGCTCATCACCGCCTCCTGGCTCAGGCCACCGACTCCGGCTGGACCCGACCAGGTTACACGCTCACCCGGCCCGCGCGAAGTCCGCGAGCGCGGCACACCGGATCCAGCGCCGCACGCCAGATACGACGCTTTTCGGCGCGCGAGATGGCGGCGTGCGCGGGGCTGGTCGAGGGCAGGCGGCGATGTCGGATGTCGCGATGCGTGCTCAGTGTCGGCAACACGTGACGCCGATAGTGGGTCTCGGCCGTCGCACCGTTGAACAGCACGTCGCTGATCGCCGGGTGGGACGCGAGGAATCCCTCGATGTCGTTCGCGGTGACGGACCCGCCGTCGATCGCCGAATCGAGGCTGCCCCGCCGCGCGCACGAGGCCAGCACGTCCCAGAGCGCGAGGCCCCCGGCCCTCACGGCGGTCACCCGGACGTCGTAGGGCGAGTCGGGGTCGATGCCGAGGACGTCACACACGATCGGCCAGAACGCGTTTCGCGGGTGGGCGTAGTACTGACCGGCCTCCAGCGAGGCCACGCCGGGCATGCTTCCCAGGATCAGCACCCGGGCGAAACGGTCGCCGATCGGGGGGAAGCTACGAACGACCGTCATCGCGCTCGGTGCGGGTGAGCGTTGCCACGATCATCGAGCCGACCGCCGCGAACGTCAACGACCAGAGCGCGAGTCCGGCCCAGTTGCCGGGGGTCGAGAACAGCGATGCCAGGGACGTCGTCTCTCGATCGAGCAGTCCCAGGCCGATTGCCGCCAGCAGGCTGGTGCAGGCGACGATCACGTACCGGCGGCGACTGTGCATGGCCATCTCCCGGGGACGAGCCCGACGCTACTGTGAGCTCTCGGTGGAGCTGTACGTGTACGACGACACCCGGCCGCCCGCGTCGAAGCTGATCTTCAGGTCCTTCGCCCGGGGCGTGCCGAAGAGCGCATACCGGTAGTGTGCATAGGTCCACGTGCGTTCGCCGTCCTCGACTCCCGTCCGCCACGGGTCGCCGAAGAGACGCTGCACGTCCGCCTGCGTCGTCTCGCCGATCTTCAACACGGTGACCGGCTCGGACGCGAAGTCGTGTCCGACGGTCGCGCAGGCGGAGAGCCCCGCGACCGCGAGCGGGAGGGCACAGCGGAGGATGCGAGGGCGCACACGAGCTCCTTTCCACGATCGTGATCGGGTCCAGCCCCGGATGGCGCACGGCATGTTTGCGTCGATGCCGTGAAACCGAGGTGAGCCGTGATCCTACGCTCAGAGGCCGATCGCGTCGAGGTCCAGTCCGGACTCCCGCTCCGCGAGCTCGGGTACCAGCTCGCAGAGACGCTTCCGTAGCGCCAGCCGGGCGCGGTTGACGCGACTGCGGACGGTGCCGCCCGGGATGGCCAGCACGTCGCCGACCTCCTCGTAGGAGAGCCCGCGAATGTCGCGCAGGATCAGGATCTCCCGGTGGATCGGGGGCAGGTCGTCGATCGCCCGGTGCACGAGACGAGCGGTGTCGTGCTGCTGCATCTGCCGGTCGGCGGGCACGTCGTCCTCGTTGGGCAGGTGCAGCGTGCCCGACTCGTTGGTGCCGGTGACGGGATCGATCGGCACGCTGGAGCCCCGTCGCTTCATCGACCGGAGCTCGTTGCGCGCGATGTTCAGCGCGATGGTGTACAGCCACGTGTAGAACTTGCCCACGCGGCGATACGTCCGGCGGTGCCGGTGCACTCGTACGAAGACGTCCTGCGCGAGGTCCTCGGCCCGGTGGCGGTCGTTGATGACCCGGGTGATCAGCCCGACGATCTTGGCCGAGTACCGGTCGACCAGGACGCGAAACGCGTCATCGGACCCGCCGGCGCAGGCCTCCATGAGGTCCTCGTCGCTCTGGACCGAGAGCCCGGGCGGGGCGGGGGTCGGAAACGGGATGATGTTCGTCGTCATGCTCCACGTTGCTCCTCGGTAGGGGTCGGAGTCGAGCCCCAACACTGGTTAGACAGCGATGCAGGGTGGAACGTTCCGGAAGATTTGGGGTACACATGCTAACTGATTTGCTCGTAATCTGTTGAATGGATCGAGGGGGCGGACCGCCCCGGAAGGAGGACGAGAATGAGCGTCCAGGAACGGATCGACGCGTTCTTGAACGGTGCGCCCCACGCCGTCGTCGGTGCCTCGCGCGATCGATCCAAGTACGGCAACAAGGTGCTTCGCGTCTACATGCAGGCCGGTCGCGAGGTCTACCCGGTCAACCCGACCGGGGGCGAGATCGAGGGGCTCACCGCGTACGCGTCACTGGATGCGGTCCCCCCGCGTGTGCACGGCGTCTCGATCATCACGCCGGCGAGGGTCACCGAGAAGGTGGTCGAGACGGCCGCGGAGCTGGGTATCCAGCACGTCTGGATGCAGCCGGGGGCCGAGAGCGACGCGGCCGTGGCCAGGGCCGAGGAGCTGGGTCTCAGCGTGATCTCCGGCGGACCGTGCATTCTGGTCGTGCTCGGGTATCGCGAGCAGCACACCTGAGGCGGTCCCGACGCGCGACCGAGGTGGATCCGGCCGCGTCGGCGGCTCACCCCTCGATCGCGGCCTCCAGCACGGCGCGATGGCGAGCCATCCAGGCCGCGCTCCGCGTCCGCCACGTGATCGCCCAGAGTGACGACGCGTCGAGAGTCTCGGCGGTCACCGAGCCGTCGATGGCCTGCTGCGCGGCGTCCTGGATGGCGAACTCGATCATGAGCTCCACGAAGCCCGACCGATCGGCGCCGCTCAGGCCGTAGCCATCGAGGAGCAGCCGCGCCTGCCGCGCCCGACGCTCGGGCGACTCGAGCCCCTCCTTGCGCGCAACGTCGTCGTCGAAGAGCCGCGCGTTGAGCCAGCATGCCTGCGCGAGCTCCACGTCCCGGTCGACGGGCCCGGCCACCTCCCAGTCGATCAGTGCGACCGGGCAGCCGTCGCGCGCCACGATGTTCCAGGGCGCGGGGTCCCCGTGACCGACCACGCGCGCCGAGCCGCCGAGCGATCGGCCGAACCACGGGCGCCACGCGGCGTCGGGACCGGGATCGAACGTGGCGGTCGCGTCGTGGAGGCGGCGCAGCATCCGACCCACCGCGTGGATCGAGGCGTCGCTCCACGCCTTGGCGACCGTCTCCCCCTCGATGTAGTACAGCGCCTCGCACCCTCTGCCGTCGAAGCCATCGCCGACGAGACGAGGTGAGCCGGCGAATCCGGCCTCCTCGAGATGCCTCAGCAGCGCGTGGACCGAGGGTGTCCACGGGCGGACGTCCCGCAGGACGACGTCGTCTCGACGGGCGACGCGGCTGCGACCGCCGCCGTGGAGCTCGACCTCGGAGGTGTCGGGCTCGCGGCGTTCGGCTGGATTCGACATGCGATGCTCCATTACGGCCGGTGGCGGCGGCGGACGGCCGTCGTCGCCCGCTCCCGTGGGATCGACAACCCCACAAGGATCGGCACGCGTGCCCGAGAAGTTGACCCCGGCGACCGATCAGCGCGCGGACAGGGCGCGCGTCACGAGCTTCTCGGCCCCTCCGGCGGCCACGAGCTCCTGGGGTACGCGACCCAGCGCCGCGAACGCGAACTCGCGACCGTCGCAGCGCACGATCGAGTCCCGGAAGTCGACCTCGATGTCGCCGGCCACGATCGTCGGCGCGTCCGGGGTCGGATGCTCGGCTCGGAGGTGCTCCACCAGCTCGGGGCACTCGAACACCGGGAAGCCGTTGTTGAACGCGTTCCGCTTGTACGTCTCCGAGAAGCTGATGGCGATCACGCACGGCACCCCGCGGTACGCGAGGGCGGTCGCCGCCTGCTCCCGCGAGGAGCCGGTGCCGAAGTTGCGACCCCCGACGATGACGTCACCCCGCCGGTATACCTCGCCGAAGCGGGGATCGTGGTTCTCGAACACCACCTTCGCCATCTCCTCGGGCGTCATGTCGTCCTGGTACGTCCACTTTCCGGCGAAGATGCCGTCGGTGTTCAGGTTGTCGGCCGGCATGAGGAGCGCGCGGCCCGAGACCGTCTCGGGGAAGCCGTCGAGGATCTCGACCGTGTTCGCGGCGCGCGGCTTCGGTGCGCTCACCGATGCCGACTTCCGCGCCGGCGTGACGGCGAACCGCGTCGGAGACGTGATGTATCCGGCCACCGCCGACGCCGCGACGACCGCCGGCGAGCCCAGATACACCTCGGCCTCGCGGCTCCCCATGCGTCCCTTGAAGTTCCGGTTCGTGGCGCTGATGCCGACCTCGCCGTCCTCGATCGTGCCGGCGCCGAGGCCGATGCAGGGTCCACACCCCGACGGCAACGGGATCGCGCCCGCGTCGGTGAGGCTCTTCCACGTGCCGTCCGCCTCGGCGACGGCCTGGATCTCGGCCGACGCGGCGGCGAAGTAGAACTCGACGCCGTCGGCCACGCGCTTGCCGCGAACCACCGCCGCGGCGTCACGCAGATCCTCGAGACGCGCGTTCACGCAGCTCAGGAGGTAGGCCTTCTGAATGGCGACACGCTTCGCCTCGATCTCCGGGATCGACGTCATCGTCTTGACGTGGTTGGGCCCCGACACGTGCGGGATCACGGTGGCGAGATCCAGCTCCAGCTCGGCGGCGTACGTCGCGTCGACGTCGGCCTCGAGCCGCTCGGTGTACCACGCATCGACGTGGTTGCGCGTGTACCGGTCGGTCCGGCCGGCGCGAGCGAACGCATCGGCCCGGCTGCGGAGATAGTGGCCGAGCACGGCGTCGAACGGGAACACGCCGGCCAGCGCGCCCCACTCGGTGGTCATGTTCGCGATGCTCATGCGCTGGTCCATCGTCAGACCGGCGATGCCGTCGCCGACGAACTCCACGGCGTGGTTCAGCACCTCGTCCTGATTGAACAGACCGCAGAGCGCGATGATGACGTCTTTGCCCACCACGCCGGGCCGGAGGGTGCCGGTGAGACGGACCCGCGCGATCTTCGGGACCTGCCACCAGGTCTGTCCCGTGGCCCAGATCGCCGCCGCGTCGGTGCGTACGACCGGTGTTCCCAGTGCGGCCGCGGCGCCGTACAGATTCGAGTGGGAATCCGAGCCCACGACCAGGCTGCCGGGCGTGACGTATCCCTGCTCGACCATGACCTGATGGCTGATGCCCGTGCCCGCAGGATGGAAGTCGATTCCGTGAGTCGTCGCGAACGCCTCGATCCTGGCGTACTTGGCCAGGTTCGCCTCGGACCGGTTCTGGATGTCGTGATCGATCGCGAAGACCGGCTGCCGCGGGTCGTGCACGCGCGTGGCCCCGATCGACTCGAACTTGGGGATGACCGCACCGGTGTTGTCGTGCGTCATCACGTGCTTCGGGCGGATCGTCACGTAGTCCCCGGCGTGGACGCGCTCACCCTCGGCGAGACCGACGGCGTAGCGGGTGACGATCTTCTCGACGAGGGTCTGACCCATGTGAAAGCGTGCTCCTCTCTGGCCCCGAGAACTCCTGGATCCACGTGACGGGAATACTACGCTCAGTCACGAGAGCAGGTCACGTCGCGCCGAAGTTGTTGCCGTTTGAGGTCATCCCGACCGCCATCGTTCTCCGTCAGCCCCGAGTGTGATTCCGATCGTCCCGCCGCGCCTCACGATCGGAATGGGGCGCGGCCTCGCGATCGATCCTCGGCTCGCTTCCGATGCCGCGCACGTCGATCAATGTTCGATCAGGGATGGCGCGACCCAGGCGCCTCCGAGCTGGAGTGATCCCATGCACACGTCTTCTGTCATTCGGGTACGGCCTTCCGGCCTCCTGGCCCTGGGGGCCCTGTTCGTCGCGGGGGTGGCGGTGGCCGGCCCCCGCCTGTCCGATCGGGCTCCGGACGACGTCCCGTCGCGGGACGTGATGGCGGCGATCTCGCGTCCGGATCCATCCGTCCTGCCTCCCCATGGATACGGGAGCCTCGTCCGTCTCTTGATGCAGAACCGGACGGACGTCCGGTCGGGGCTCCTGACCGAGGCCGAGGCGGCGGCCCGCGGAGGCACCGCGATCGCGGGGAGCCGGGCCTTTCCCGTGTTCCCGTTCCTGTACGACAACACGGGGTCCGCGCCCTTCTCGCAGGACGACCTCGAGGATCAGCTCTTCACCGGCCCCTGGCCCACGGGAACGATGAAGGAGTACTACGAGGAGGTGTCCTACGGGCTGTTCTCGGTGACCGGTCACGTGGAGGACTGGTTCACGCTGGACCACGACGACGACTACTACGAGGGCTTCAACAACGGCCTCGACGTGGACGGGAACGTCTACGAGGCGATGGTCGACATCCTCGATGACCGGGATCCGGGTCTCGACTTCGGTCTCTGGGACAACGACGGTCCGGACGGCGTGCCCAACTCCGGCGACGACGACGGCTACGTGGACTTCATCATGTTCGTGACCCCCGACCCGAGCGGCGCCTGCGGGGACAACGACAACATCTGGTCCCACACCTGGTTCCTCAGCGGGTGGGGTACCCACTACGAGACCGACGACGCGGCCGCCGCCGCGGGGGTGGCCAACATCCGGATCGATCACTACTTCATGTCCGCCGGCATCGACTGCACGCTGCCCCGGCAGCGCGGCATCGGCACGCACTGTCACGAGTTCGGGCATGCGCTGGGGCTGCCGGACCTCTACGACACCGATGGTGGCTCCGAGGGCATCGGCGACTGGGGCCTGATGGGCAACGGCAACAACAATACCCAGGATCGTCCGGCTCACTTCACGGCGTTCCACAAGGAGCGCCTGGGATGGCTGCATTACTACGACGTGACCCAGGACGCCACGCACCTCTGCGTGCCGCCGGTGGAGACTCATCCGGCCGCGGTGCGGCTGTGGACACACGGCCGCGTGGGTGACGAGTACTTCCTGGTCGAGAATCGCCAGCAGATCGGATTCGACGACCAGGTCCACGGCACGGGGTTCGTGATCTATCACGTGGACGAACGCGTGTACGCGGCCAATCTCCACGACAACGCCGTGAACACGGACGAGGCGCACAAGGCCGTCGACGTGGAGTGCGCCGACGCCACCACGGCCGCCCACGTGGCCGACGCCGACGACCTCGACCGGCGTGCGAACGAAGGCGACGCGGGTGACGTGTGGTGTCCGGCGACGGAGGACACGTTCGACGACACGAGCGTGCCCGACACGCGATCGTGCTCCGGCGGATCCACCGAGGTCTCCATCCAGAACATCGACGCCTGCACCGGCGTCGTGTGCGCCGACTTCAACGTGGGGAGCGCCTACGTGGCCGATCTCTGCATCCGTGATTGCGTGAGCGACGGCTGCGACGAGCTCTCACTCTGCGAAGGGTGGTGGGGGAGTCCCGACATCTGGATCGACAACGACGGCGACGGCGTCAGCGATCTTCCGGCCGACGCCCTCGAGAACGACCTCTGGTTCCGCATCCGGAACGTCGGGCCGGAGCCCCTCAGCGACGTCACCGTGAGCCTCTACTACGGGGACCCGGCGATGGGTCAGCTCTGGCCGTCTTTCGGTACCTTGATCGAGTCCCGATCGGTGACGTCGATCGACGTGGGTGAGGTGGTGGAGGACTACGTTCCGTTCGTCTATCCAGCACCGCCGGTCTACGTGGATCACTACTGCATCGGCGCGGTGGTGACACACGAGCTCGACCCGCAGAACAGCGAGTACCCGCCGAACGACAACAACGTGGCGCAGGTGAACCACCAGGTGCTCGTGAACCGAGCAGGCGGAAGCCTGCTGGCCGCCGGCTGCGGTCCCTTCGTCGAGAAGTCGCGCATCCTGCTGCACGCCCCGGACGACTACGCGCACGCGGTCGTACGGCTCGGTACGCCGCCGACGTTCGCCGACTACTCGATCCCGCCGGACTGGACCGTGAGCTTCGACCCGGGACCTTACGACATCTACGGGACACCCGTGCCGTTCAACCTGACGGTGGAGTCCACGGAAACGACCCACCGTCAGATGGCGCGCATCCCGCTCACGCTGTGGGATCTGCAGCAGGGCCGCGCGATCGGTGGCGTTCTGATGAACTACGTGATCGACTGCTCCGCACCGAAGCAGGTCGGGGGCCGCGGCGCCGAGTGGCTCTCTCCGCACGGTGATTATCTCATCGGACCCACCGTGCTCGTGGAGTGGGATCGAGTCACCTCGGACGAGGACGGAGAGCCCGAGATCATCACGCACTACGAGGTGCAACGCTCGGATGATCACGGTACGCCGTGGACGACCGTGGAGCGCGTGGCGGTGGACGCGGAGCTGGAGATGCCGTGGTTTCAGTGGTACGACGATCTCACGAAGACCTGCGACGTCGAGTACTACTATCGTGTACGCGGCGTGGACGCGGCCGGGTCGGTCGGCGCTTACTCCGCGACCATGACGCTGGCTTGCGAGCCCTTGGACGTGGCGGACACGCCCGGCGCGGTCGGATGGCAGCTCGACGCCGGCACGCCGAACCCGTTCCGGGGGCCGACGGAGATCCGGTACGGGGTTCCGGTGGCAGGGCCGATCCGACTGGACGTCTTCGACGTGCACGGGCGCCGCGTGCGATCCCTGGTGAACGGCGTCCGGGAGGTCGGTGAGTTCGCCGTGACGTGGGACGGCCGCGACGACGGCGGTCGGGACGTGGAGCCGGGGATCTACTTCCATCGTCTCCGCGCGGGCGAGACGACCCTGACCCGGAAGACGACCCGGGTCGAGTGAGCGCGCGGTGGGGGTCCACGTCGCCGGGCGTGTGAGCCGCCATCCGTGGCGGCTTCGGTGGCACGAGCCCGAACGACGCGTGTATCATGCACGAGCGGATGCCGATCGCCTCAGAATGAGGGTCGTGGGCCCGACGTTCGTCGGTCCCCGACCGGACGACGCCATGGACGCGCCGATGAAGACGATGACATTCCTCGCGAGCGTGTCCATTCGTTCACCTCGGCCACGGCTCGTGGTGGTCGCTGGCAGCGCGTGCGCCTGGTCACCCGGGGTGCCGGGCTTCGGCTCGATGGCGGGCGGCGACGTCCGATGACGCGCGGTGTGCTCCACCACGCCGCGCGATACCCGAGCGCGTGGCTCCTGATCGTCGTCGCCGTCTTCTCTGCGCTCTCGGCATTCGCGCGATCCGATCGCGCACCGGGCGCCGACTTCTATCAGTTCTGGGTCGTCGGGCAGTCCATTCGCGCCGGAGGCCCCCACGACGTGTACTCGGATGCCGCTCGTCGGCAGCTGGGTGCCGAGGCGCGCAGCCAGGCGCAGTCGGAGCCTGACTCGCGTCGCGAGGTGATCTCGCGTCATCGCATGGTGCTCGAGACGTACTCGTCCCCACTGCTCTACACGCTCTTTGCCGCCTTCTCCGGCGGATCCTACGACGAGGACCTCCGTCGTCTTCGATGGGGGACGATCGCGGCCACGGTCGCCAGCCTGCTGGTCTTCGGCATGGCGGTGGGACACGGCTCGACGTCGCTGGCGATCTTCGTCCTCGCGTTCACGGCCTGGTACGGCCCGCTCGATTCCGAGCTACGGGTCGGCAACGTGAACACGCTCCTGATGCTCGTCGCCGCGGCGATGATCGCGGCGGCGGGCCGCACCCCCCGCGGACGCTGGGGCGTGATCCGCGGTGTCGCACTCGGCGCCGGGATCGCGTTCAAGCCGACGCTGCTGGGCGTGCTCGGCCTCGTGCTGCTGGACCGGCTGGTCGGCCGGCGCTGGTGGGACGCGCGGGCCGAGGCGATCGGCGTACTGGTCGGAGTCACCATCGGCGTGGTCGTCGGCGCGATCGGACTCGGTCCCGGCGCGTGGATCGCGTGGCTCGGGGCACTCGCCACGCTACCCGACACCATCATCGGCATCCAGGCCGGCAACTTCTCCCTCGCACGCCTGGTCGGCGACGCGATCGGAGACGGTGCCGCACTCGCCGCGCGGGTGGCCGTGGTCTCGGTCGCGTGCGTCGCGACGTGGCGTGCGGCGCGTGCCCGGCGCTCGAACACCGCCCTCGACGGCGTCGGAGCCGCGCCGGCGGCGCGATCGCCCGATCGAGAGCACGACGTCGCGGTGACCGCGCTCGCCCTTCTGACGACCGTTCTGGTCTCGCGGCTGTCGTGGCTCCACTACTACGTACTGGCGGCTCCAGCTTTCGTGTATCTGCTGCGACCTCGCGCGTCCTCGGCGTCGATGGGATCGGCCGCGAGCTCGATCACGATCGCGTTCACGCTGGCGGGGTTCTGCTGCGTGGCCGTGAGCCCGGCCCCGCTGCTCGGCCTCCGGCTGCAGCCCGAAGGGCTCGCCGTGATGACGATCCTGGGCGCGACGCTTCTGTTCGCCTCGCTGTCCGCCGACCTGCTCGGCGCGAGCCCGCGCGAGGCTCAGCGTAACCGGTAGATGATGTACTCGTCGCGTCCGGCGGGGCCGATCACGAATGGCAGTGGGCCGACGGCGCTGGAGTAGAAGCCGGCGCCGACGTCCCAGCACGTGGTCTGGATCCAGCGACGGTCCACCGTCACGAGGTCGATGCGGGAGGCGACTGTCTCATCGGGAAGAAAGACATGAGCGTTGCTGCGAGGGACGACGAGACGATCGCCCCGGACGCCGATGGGCCGGCGGGAGTCCTCGTGAACGGCGCCGCCCCGTTCCATGTAGTACTGGAAGCCCCAGTGTCCGAAGAACAGTGTCCGCTCTCCGCGGGTGACCGCGAGCGAGCGAGCCGCTCGGCGAACGTCGTTCGCCCACACCATGTCGCCCCACGCCACGACGGCGGCCACCGCGAACGCCGGCACGAGACGCAGTCCGGAGCGGAAGCGCCGCCAGTCGATCCGTGCCAGCTCCGGGCGCCGGGCCAGGACGATGGCCATTGCCGGCACCAGAGGCAGAATCGAGCGCCCGTTGTTCGACCAGTTGACGTACGTCGCGAAGAAGGCGGTTCCGCCGATCCACGCGGCCAGGAGAATGGCCGTCGGCGACCCCCGCTGTCGGAGGACGTCCTCGACCGTGGTCCAGACGACGGCCAACCCCGCGAGCAGGAACACACCCAGCTGTAGCGTGTGGTGCCAGCGCGCAATCCGTACGATCCCCGGTGCATCGTACAGGCGCTGGGCGAAGGCGGCGGCGACCAGCGCGCTCCCGAGGGTCAGGGCGATCCTCCAGCGCCACGGCCAACGACAGAAGGCGACCGGCAGCGCCACCAGTACGCATCCGCCGAGGAACGCGAGTCCGACGACGGTCTGATCGACGACCGTGAGCGGAGTGCGTCGTCCCGCGGCGTAGAGCGCGGCCTCGAAGAAGAGCCCGCGTCCGTACATGGCGCGGGTCAGCATCTCGTAGCCGAGCCACATCCCGAGCGGGAGGGCGAGCGGCGGCAGCCACACCGCCAGGCGTCGGGTCCGGAGGAGCGCGTAGAGCACGAGGAGCGGCAGCAGCGCCACCGCGAAGTACTTCGTCAGCGCCGCCACCCCGCACAGTGCGGCCGCGAGCACGAGACGACGAAGCGTCCGCCCGTCCGCCGGGTCGCCACCCGCCAGGCTGTCGATTCCTCGCATCCACAGCCACAGCGACGGCAACCAGAGTGCGAGCATCGAGACGTCGCACATGATGGTCGTGCTGGACACCAGGAACGCCGGCGTAGCCGTCGCCACGAGCGCCGCAAGCAGCGGCGCGGCGCCCATGCGTGCGGCCAGGAGATACACGAAAACCATCGAGACGAGCGCCGGCACCATGAAGCCGAGATGACACGCGATCTCGGACCACCCGAAGACCGCGGTGACCGCGGCGAGATAGTAGCCCGCCAGCGGGGGGTTCCTCGTGACGTCGAACATCGGCGCGGCGTATCCGTACCAGTTCACGTCGAAGCCAAAGAAGTCGCCGGGACTGGCATGGATCTGCCTTGCCAGTGCCAGGAACAGCGTATCGTCGATCGTGAATGCCTTGTTCACGAACGGCAGGTGAACCGCCAGTCCGATGACCACGACGAGGAGGAGCTGGCGTCTCGAGCGCGCGACGCCCGTCATGTCAGCTCCGTCCGCGCTCACGGAGGCCCGACACGTACAGCATGCCGAGCGCCGCCACCGCCAGTGTGTTCAAGCGGTAGGCCAGCGCGATGATGCCGCCCGGTCCATCGTCCGTCCCGCCGAAGAGCGCGAGACCATAGAGCTCCGTCAGTGCCAGCTCCGTCGTGCCCAGCCCGGCCGGCGTGATCGGGAGCGCCGCGATCAGCGACGCGATCGGCATAATCACGAAGTGATTCGACAGCGAGGGCACCGCGGGGGCGATCGCGGTGGCGACGAGCCAGAGCGCGAGCGCAGAGAGTGCATGAACGCCCACGCTCATTGCGAAGGCCAGCGCGACGACCCCCGGCGCTCGTCCGAACGCATGAAGTGACGCGATGAGCTGCCCCACGACTCGTCTGAGGCGGGAGGACGTCTGATCGTCCCTGCGGTCGACGGGTCGGCTGCCGTGCCACTCCCGCCGGGAGAGCATGGTGAGCACCGCTCCGACGAGAAGCGTCGCGAGGACGCTCGCACCCGCCACTGCCGGCATCTCCGATCGGATGTGCGGGCTCGCGACGAGTGCCGCACCGACGAAGATCGCGAGACCATACATGCCCACGATGCGATCCATGATCACCGACGCCAGCGCCGCGCCGTGGGACCCGGAGCGCCTTCGGCCCAATGAGGCGGCCTTGAACACGTCGCCGCCGGCGCTCCCGAACGACGCGAAGCTGAACAGGTAGCCGAGAAAGCCCAGACGGAACGCCTCGCGCAGTGTCAGCCGCAGCCCGAGGGCACGGACCAGGCAGCGCCATCGGATGAAGGTGACCGACACCGCTGCCAGCAGGGTCACGAGCGCCATCGCGAACGTGACCCCGCTCTTCGGCTGATCTCTGAACCGTCGCCAGTCATCCGGGGGGATGGTCATGACCACCCAGGCGAGAATGCCGAACGGAAGGAGTAGCTTCAGCGCGGAGATCGCGGCCGCACGCGTGGACGCTCCGGGCGCACGCGGTCGCTCATCCACCGCGAATGCCCTCGTCGGACGCCGCGGATGACGGCACCGTCACGTCGGCATCCGGCACCACGGGCCGGAATAGTGGGCTCTGGTAGAGGCCAGTGCGCCAGAGGCGATACTCGAGGGAGGTTCGCAACACGCCGATCCCATATCGACATGCGCGGCGCAGTCCGATCGAGCTCGCCTCGGGAAAGTACTTGGTCGGACACGAGATCTCCCCCACGCGGAAGCCGAAGGCGAGGCACTGCGTCAACATCTGATTGTCGAACACGAAGTCGTCGGAGTTGCGCTCGAGCGGCAGCGTCTCCAGGACGCGGCGCGAGAACGCACGATACCCCGTGTGGAACTCGGAGAGCTTCGACGCCAGGAGGACGTTTTGCACGAGCGTGAGCGCCCGGTTCGAGACCAGCTTGTACAGCGGCATGCCGCCACTTCTGGCCGTCGCGCCGAGGATGCGAGAGCCGATCACGACGTCGTACACGTCGGAGGCGACCATCCCCGCCATCGGCGTCACGAGCCGTGGCTCATACTGATAGTCGGGGTGCAGCATCACGACGATGTCGGCACCCAGCCCGAGCGCCTCCCGGTAGCACGTCTTCTGATTCGCACCGTACCCTCTGTTCTCCGGGTGTACTATCGTATGAATGCCGAGATGGCGAGCGATGGCCGCGGTGTCGTCGTCGCTTCCATCGTCTACCAGGAGACAGTGGTCGACGATGTCGTGAGGGATGGCGCGGTGCGTCTTCTCGAGCGTCCGTGCCGCCCGAAAGGCGGGCAAGACGACGACGATTCGCTTGGACGCGAGCATTGGTGATCCAGATCCTGGAGACGGGACGTCGCGCGACGGCGGAGGGCCGCGATCTCGAACCCGAGGATGATACCAGAGTACTTCAACCGGGGGACGGCTTCGGCGAACCGAGGCGCGTCTCGCCGTACGCACGCCCTGCGACGAGCCGACCGCGGAGCACTCGCAGTCGAGGATCGACACCCATGAAGCCACGTTCGAAGAGATCTCACGCGGCGACGCTGGCGGCGTTGGTCGGGCTGGTGGCCGGCTGCGGGTCGCTCACGGGGCGCCACGACGTCGACGACGAGCTGGCACGTGCCGGGCCCACGACGATCCGGATCCTGGCCACCGCCCGCACCGATGGCGAGACCGATCCCTGTCCGTGACGGTCGGCGCCCGGACAGGGCGGGCTGGCCCGGCGGGCCACGCTTCTCGACTCGTTGCGGGCAGAGGATCCGGATCTGCTCGTGGTCGACGCCGGCGACTTCTGCGAGCACGATGGGCCGCTCGCGGTGGAGAAGAGCGCCTTCATCCTCAGCATGATGCAGGAGATGGGCTACGACGCCGTGGCACTGGGTCCGAGGGAGCTGGCGATCGCCGGCGACCTGTCGCACGCGATCGAGGATACCCGTGGCATCGTTCTCTCGAACGCGACCGACGCCATCGATCGATCACTCTCGCCTGAGCGCCACGTCGTCAAGCAAGTCGGAGGCACGAGAGTGGGCGTCTTTGCGCTCGTGCAGCCCGAGGCCGCCGGCGGCTCGGCCGCCGACGCCCTCCCCGAGCTCGTCGCCGCCGCCGAGCGCACGTTGCGAGATCTCCGCGCGGAGCGAGCCGGCTTCACGGTGCTGCTCTGTCAGCTCGATGCCGTGGTGACGGACACGCTTCTCAGACGGATCACAGGCGTGGACCTGGTCGTGATGGGAGACACGCCCGTTGCACGCATTCGGGACCGTATCGAGAGCACCGTGCCCCTGGTCGTGTACCCGGGAGGAAAGGGACGCTCAGTGACGATCGTCGACGTGAGCGTCGACGCGTCCGGTACCGTCGTCGACGGCCAGGCCCGGATGGTCCTCCTGAACGCGCACATTCCGCTGGATCCGCGAGTCCACGCGCGGGTCTCGGTCATGAACGCCCGCATCCGGGAGGAGCGGATGCGGATCTTCCGGGAGAGCCGGGGGCTGGGCGACGGTAGAGAGGTGTCGGACGATCCGTGAGTCCGGCGACCCGCGAGGGCTCGTGGGTCGGTGGCGGGACCGCCTCGATCCGTCTGATGACGGATACCGGTCGGCAGAGGGCGTCCCTCCGGGTGCGGGGTCTCGCACCCGGAGGTGACGTGACGCGAGGATCAGCTCGTCACTTGCCCGGGCACTGGCTGACCACGCTGGAGTCGATGCCCTTGTTGCCGTAGTTCTTGTCGAAGTACGCCGAGAACTCCGCCGCGAGCTTCTTCGCTCGCGCATCGTACGCGGACGGGTCCTTCCACGTGTTCCGCGGCGCCAGCATCGTCGAGTCGATACCCGGCACCTCGTTGGGAACGTTCACGTGGAAGAGCGGATCCTCGGTGTACGAGACCTTCTCCAGCGTGCCGTCGAGAGCCGCATGGACGAGGCTCCGCGTCAGGTTGATGTCCATCCGTGAGCCCTCACCGTACGGGCCGCCGCTCCAGCCGGTGTTGACCAGGTACACGTTGGTCTTGTGCTCCTTCATCTTCCTGCCCAGGAGCGATGCGTAGTCGTCGGGGTTGCGCGGCATGAACGGCGCGCCGAAGAAACGCGAGAACGCGGTCTGCGGCTCGGTGACGCCGCGTTCGGTGCCCGCCAGCTTCGAGGTGTAGCCCATCATGAACCACAGCATTGCCTGCGCGGCGTTCAGCTTGGCCACCGGCGGCAGCACGCCGTTCGCGTCGGCGGTCAGGAAGATGATGTTCGACGGATGCGTCGAGATCGGCGGCGTCTTGATGTGCTCGAGGAAGCTCAGCGGATACGACACGCGTGAGTTCTCGGTCAGGCGGCCGTCGTCGACGTCGAAGCTGCCGTCGGCCAGCATGAAGCAGTTCTCGATCAGCGCGCCGTGGGCGAGAGGGTCGGACTTGTGGAACGTGGCGTTCCAGATCTCCGGCTCCTTGTCTTGACGCAGGTTGATCAGCTTCGCGTAGCAGCCGTTCTCGAAGTTCGCGATGCCGTCGTCGCTCCAGCCGTGCTCGTCGTCGCCGAGGAGCAAGCGCCGCGGATCGGCCGAGAGCGTCGTCTTGCCGGTGCCCGAGAGGCCGAGGAAGAGTGCACAGTCGCCCGCTTGACCCTCGTTCGCCGAGCAGTGGAGCGGCAGAATGCCCTGGTCGGGAAGCAGGAAGTTCATGACCGTGAACATCAGCTTCTTGACGCTGCCGGCGTACGCGTTGCCGTACACGAGCCCCAGACGCCGATCGAAGTCCATCGCGATCGCCATGTTGGAGCGAAGCCGTCCCTGGTACGCGTCGAAGTTGATGCGGTCGTACGGGAGCACCAGGAGCTTGAAGCCTCGGCTCGCGTAGACGCTGGTCTCGATCTTGTCCGGGATGGGACGGAACATGTTGTCGGTGAAGAGCATCGTGGCCGCCCGATCGGAGACCGTGCGGATCGGGAGCGCGTACGCAGGATCGGCGCCGACGGTGCGGTCGGTGTAGTACACCGTCTTCTTCATGGCCAGGATCTTCAGCGCGTCGTTCCAGAGGTCGTCGAACGTCGACGGCTCCATCGGAATGCAGTTGGGAGAGTCCCAGTCGATCTTGCCTTCGCTCTCGGAGTGGCGAACGATGAACGTGTCCTTCGGGCTGCGGCCCGTGCAATCAGACGGCGTGAACGTCGCGATCGCACCTCCGGCCGACGCGAACCCTTCCTTGTTGTCCAGGACGTGGCGGATCAGGTTGCGCCGGGGGAGGTTCGCGTTGACCCCGATGTGGTGTTCGAGCACGCGATCGAGGCCCTTGCCGAGTGTGTCTACCGTGTGTGACATCGAAGTATCCTCTCGCAGGCTCCAACGGCGCGCGAGACGTTCGTGCGCGGGGAGCTGACTTGAATGCGCTCGAGTCCCAGAAAGCCGAAGAGCATAGGCGAGCGCTCCGTCGCGCGACAACTTGCGGAAACCCGAAACGGAATATTCGCCTGTCGCTATGTCAGGGCGGAGTCCGCGAGCGCCATCGGACCCATCGCACCGATCTCGACTCACGTTCACATCCGGCTCCGACGGCCATGCCGTCCGGGTCACGGTCGAGAGGTGCCCGACGTCCCGGCGCGCGCGGGCGCGCTCACGTGGGGGTCTCGCGGCCCTCGGCCGCGGGCGGCGATCGGCCGGACAGCGGGCGCGCCCGTGGGCGGCACGACCCGCGCGGGCTCGCGTGGTAGGATCTGTCGCCACCGATCCCGCACACGTGACCAGGAGCCCCGCCGTGACCCTCGAGCAATACGTGAACGACAACCGACGCCGGACGCTGGACGAGCTCGTTGAGCTGCTCCGGGTGCCGAGCGTCAGCACCGATCCCGCCCGTGCGGCGGACGTGGCGCGCTGCGCGCGTCTCGTCGAAGCGCGCCTCGCCGAGGTGGGGCTGTCCACGCGCATCTACGACACCCCCGGTCATCCGATCGTCTACGGCGAGCGGCTGGGCCGCGAGGATCAGCCGACGCTCCTGATCTACGGGCACTACGACGTGCAGCCGCCCGATCCGCTCGCGCGGTGGCGATACGGGCCATTCGAGCCGACCCTCGAAGAGGGCCGGCTGATCGCGCGTGGAGCCAGTGACGACAAGGGCCAGTTCTACGCCCTCGTGAAAGGCATCGAGGCCGCCCGCGCGACCTACGGCGACGTCCCGATCAACGTGAAGGTGCTGATCGAGGGCGAGGAGGAGATCGGGAGCCCGAACCTCGCGCCGTTCGTGCACCAGAGCCGTGCGCTCCTGGCGTCCGACGTGTGCCTGATCTCCGACGGCGCGCAGTTCGGACCAGGCCAGCCCGCGATCACATATGGGCTCAAGGGGCTCTGCTATCTGGAGATGACCCTGACCGGACCCCAGAAGGATCTGCACTCGGGGGGGTTCGGGGGGACGGTGGCCAACCCGGCCAACGTGCTCGCACGCGTCATCGCCTCCTGTCAGGCGCCCGACGGCACGGTGACGATCCCGGGCTTCTACGACGACGTGGTCCCGATCGACGAGGATGAGCGGGCCCGCATCGCCGCCCTGCCGTTCGACGAGTCGGTTTACCTCGACGAGATCGGCTCGCCCGCCGCGACCGGCGAGCCCGGATACTCCACGCTGGAGCGCCGGTGGGCGCGTCCGACCTTCGACGTGAACGGGCTCTCGAGCGGCTTCACCGGTGACGGGGCCAAGACGGTGCTGCCGTCGACGGCGATGGCGAAGTTCTCGATGCGACTCGTGCCCGACCAGGATCCCGATCGCATCGTGCGGCTGGTCACCGCGCATCTCCGGCGGGTCACACCGGAGAGCGTGACCCTGGACGTGAAGCCCTTCCACACCGGGCGACCGATTCTCCAGCCGATCGACAGCGAGCCCGTGCGGGCGGCGACGCGGGCGCTCGAGGCGGCGTTCGGCTGCGCGCCGGTGCACGTGCGCGACGGCGGGACGATCCCGGTCGTGGCCACGTTTCGCGAGGAGCTCGGCGTCGACTCGCTCCTCCTGGGGCTCGGTCAGGCCACCGACAATGCGCACTCGCCGAACGAGCAGTTCGACGTCGACGCCTTCCATCGTGGTCAGGTGATGATGGGAGCCCTGCTCCACGAGCTCCGGCGTGGCTGAGACGGACGTCGGGTCGGGCTCCGGTCCGGGCGAGCACGACCCGCGACCGGTCACGCAGCGGGACGTGCTCCGAACCTGGTGGCCGCTCGCCGCGAGCTGGGTCATGATGGGGCTCGAGATGCCGATGGTCAGCGCGGTCATGGCCCGGCTCACGAATCCCGAGATCTCCCTGGCCGCGTACGGCGGCATCGTGTTTCCGCTGGCGCTGTTGATCGAGGCGCCGATCATCATGGTGCTCGCGGCGTCGACGGCGTTGTCGCGGGACTGGCCGTCGTATCGTCGCCTCCGTCGGTTCGTGGTCACCGCCGGCGTCTCGCTCACCAGCATTCACGTGCTGGTCGCGTTCACACCACTCTTCGACGTCGTGATCGGTGCGCTCGGATCCCCCGAGGAGATCCGTGGCGCGGGTCGTCTGGGGCTCATGATCCTGACCCCGTGGACGGGATCGATCGCGATCCGTCGATTCCAGCAGGGCGTGCTCATCCGCTTCGGACGATCGGGTGTGGTGGGAACGGGCACCGTGGTCCGGCTGCTCGCGAACGCGTCGGTGCTGGCGGTCGGCGTCGCCATCGGCTCGCTCGAGGGGATCGTGGTGGCCGCGGCCGGTGTGTCGATGGGCGTCATCGCCGAGGCCGTGTTCGTCAACCGGGTGGTGCAGCCCGTGCTCCGCGATCGGCTCCGTCCGGCCGTCCCGGAAGGGGAGCCGCTCTCCTGGCTGGCGCTCCTGCGTTTCTACACGCCGCTGGCCATGACCCCCCTGCTCGGGCTCCTCGTGCTTCCGATCGGGAGCGCCGCGATGAGCCGCATGCCGAATCCCATCGCGTCGCTCGCGGTGTGGCCCGTGCTGTCCGGCATCACGTTCACGCTCCGGAGCCTGGGCATCGCGCTCAACGAGGTCGTCGTCGCGCTCCTGGATCGACCGAACGCGGCCTCCGCGCTGCGCAGCTTCTCGGTGCGACTGGCCGGCGCGAACACCCTTCTCCTGGTGCTGATCGCGGCCACGCCGCTGTCCACGGTCTGGTTTGCGCACGTGTCGGCGCTGAGTCCGGAGCTGACCGAGCTCGCCAGACGGGTGGTCTGGGTGCCCATCCTGGCGCCGGCATTCGGCGTATTCCAGAGCTGGTACCAGGGCACGCTCGTGCACAGTCGCCGGACGCGGGCGATCACCGAGGCGGTCGCGATCAACGTGGCCGTGGTGCTCGTCATCGTGGCGATCGGGATCTCGACGCAGGCCGTGACGGGCATCTACGTCGGGCTTCTGGCAAACTCGCTGGGACTCGGTGCCCAGATGGCCTGGGTTCGCCACCGGAGCCGATCGGTGCGACGGCGCCTGTCGGCGACCCCGACGCTGCTCCGCGAGGCACCGTCGGTGACGTGATGCCTCGCGGTGTCTCCCGGAGTCGGATCTCGTGCACACTTCCAGACCGCCAGCTGAACGATCCGGTCCATCGCGCCCGGGCTCGTGGCCGCGCCTCGCACGCGGGCGAGGCCTCGGCGGAGCGGTGTCGCGACCGGCCTGGCTCGCCCTGCTCGCCCTTCTCGTCCTCGTCGGCTGGACGTATGCACGCGTGGGGACCCTGGGGTTCGTCTACGACGATCATCGGCTCGTCGAGCTGAACCCCCTCCTCGCCGAGGGCGCGGACCCGTGGCGGTTCCTGACCACCGGTCTCTCGGGCACCGACGAGTGGAAGCTGTATCGGCCGGTCACCGGGATCTCGTGGTGGATTGATCGCGCGCTGTTCGGAACCGGCCCGGCTCCGCTCCACGTGATCAACGTGCTCTGGCATCTGGTGGCGGTGCTCGCGCTCGTGTGGTGCGTGAGCGAGCTCGTGCGCGCCGACCGCGCGACGGACCCGGCAGACGGCCGGGACGTCCGCGACGCGCGGGCTCGATCCCGTCCGGTGCCGCCGGTCGCGCTCGCCGCCGGCGCGCTGTTCGCGGTGCATCCGCTGAACAGCGAGCCCGTGCTCTGGATCAGTCGCCGGGCCGACCTGATGGTCGGGGGGTTCACCCTTCTGGCGCTGGCCGGGCTCGTCCGCGGGTGTCGACGGGGCGCGCCCGGGTGGCTCGGCGTGAGCGCCGGGTGCTCGGCCCTGGCCCTGGGCGCCAAGGAGATCGGGCTCGTGCTGCCGGTGCTCCTCGCGGTGGCCGTGATCGCGCTCCGGGGAGTGGACCGCTGCCGCTGCGTGTCGTGGCTCCTGCCCGCGGCCGTGGCCGGCATGGTCGGTGCCCTGGCCCTGGTCCGGCTGCGTCTCTTCGGGACGGTGGCCGGGCAGCCGGTGGCGTTCGTCCAGAATCCGCTCAGTGAGCTGGATCTCGGCGAGCGGCTCCTCGCGGCCGTCGGGCTGGTCGCGCACTACGCCCGTCTCGTCGTGTGGCCGCGACCGATGTCCGCCGACTACTCGTGGCGATCGCTGGAGCTCGGCCCCGTCTGGAGCGGCCTGGGGATCGGGCTCGTCCTCGCGGCCGTGCTCGCCTTCGTGTGGGGATGGCGACGCTCACGGGCGGTCGCGATCGGCGTCGCGCTTCTCGTGATCACGTACCTGCCGATCTCCAACGCCGTCGTGCCGATCGGAGCGGCGTTCGCGGAGCGGTTCGCCTACCTCCCGCTCGCGGGGCTGCTGGCGGCGATGGCGGCACGGGTCGCCCACGCGGCATCGCGCGTCACACTGGTGCAACGAGCGCCGGACACGGAATCCGGCATCCCCGGAATGCGTGATGCGCGCGCCGGCGATCGCCTCCGCGGCGCCGTGCGGGGGGGGGTCCTCGTCGTGGCCCTGGCCTCGTGCGCGGTAACGACGCACCGGCGGGTGGACGACTGGCGGACCGACGGCACGCTCTTCGCAGCGGCGCTCGAGGCCTATCCGCGGAACATCGTCGCGCGAACGTACGTGGCCATCGACGCGCGGAGCGAGGGGCGGCTGGGGGAGGCCATCGCTCACTACGACCGGATCCTCGAGCTGTACCCCGACTACAGCCTGGCCCGCGTGAACCGGGCGCTCATCGAGCTCGAGCGCGGCAACGCCGCGCGGGCGGCCAGCGAGATGCGATGGGTGACCGAGCGCGAGCCGGGCCCGGGCGCCGCGCATTACGTGTACGGGCTGGCCGAGGAGCAGCTGGGCCACCTCGACGCGGCCGAGCGCGAGCTCTGGCTGGCCGCACGCGACCGGCGCACGCGGGGCGATGCGCTCGGCGCCCTGGCCCGTCTGTACCGCCGGCTCGGGGACGAGGCCGGTCTCCGGCGGGTCCAGCAGGCCCTGAAATCTGGACAGGACTGATCAGTCTCACCACCGGGCCGCACCGCGTGGCGATTCGAACGACGTTCTCGCTTGCGCCGCGCCCGGAACCTGACATTCTGTCTCGTGCACGACGTCCGCCGGCCGCGTCGTCGGCGGGTCGGGGCATGAAAGAGGCCCGGGGTGGAAGTGAGTGCGGATCCGGGTGCCCAAACCGAGACCTTCACTCGTGGCATCCACCCCGGGCCAGGGTCCCCGGTAGCGGCACCAGGTTCCCGTCCGTGGTCCCGACGGCGCGGGCCGTGCCGGCCCACCACCTATCGGCGACGCTCCGTTCGATCGCTCCGCGCGTGGCGCGCGAGCACGCTAGCGCTTCAAGAGCTCACGCTTCTCGACCTCTCTCTTCAGCACGTCGCGGTTCAGCACGGTGAACTCCACGCGGCGGTTCTGCGCGCGTCCAGCCGGTGTCTCGTTCGACGCGATGGGCTGGCTCTCGCCGTAGCCGCGTACGGTGAACTGACCCGCGCGGATGTTCGGGTAGCGGCGAATGAGGTAGTCCAGGACCGCCTGTGCACGGCGCTCCGACAATCCCTGATTCAGCTCGACCGAGCCCCGACTGTCGGTGTGTCCGCCGATCTCGATCCGGAGCTCCGGCCACTGCACGAGCGTGCGGCCGATGTCGTCGAGGATCGCGCCCGACGACTCCTCGAGATCCGCCTTGCCGCTCGCGAAACGGATGTCCGACGACCGGATGACACCGGTGTCGAGGAAGACGGTCTCGGTGGCCGTGATCTCGATCGGGCATCCGCGCTCGTCCACCTCGAGGTCGACCGGTGTGTTCGCACACAGATCGATGCCGTCGTAGACGCCGTCGCCGTCCGCATCGGACGGGCATCCGGTCGCGTCGACGGACGCGCCGCGGGGCGTGTCGGCGCAGCGGTCGATGCCGTCGACGACGCCGTCACCGTCGCCGTCGCGGGGGCAGCCCGACGCATCGACCAGCGCGCCCGCCGGCGTGTCACCGCAGCGATCGAGGCCGTCGAAGATGCCGTCGCCGTCGCTGTCGAACGGGCAGCCGTCCGCGCTCACGACCGCACCGCGAGGCGTATCGACACAGGCATCGAGTCCGTCGGGGACGCCGTCCCGGTCGCTGTCGATCGGACAGCCGGCGGCGTCGACCACCGCGCCGAGCGGTGTGTCGGGGCACTCGTCCTTGTGGTCCTTGACGCCGTCGCCGTCGGTATCGGTGCCCGAGGCTCCGAACGCGAACGTGAGTCCGGCGGTGAACAGGAAGTTGTGGTCGTCGGAGTCCGAGCCGGGGATCCACTGAACGGGCTGGCTGACCACGTCGCGGGCGTCGAAGCGCAGGTCGGCTCGGACGCCGCCGGTCTCGCCGAGGCGCACCTTCAGGCCGCCGCCGGCCTCCCACCCCTTCATGACGTAGCGCGTGCCGCCGACGACGTCGTTCTCGAACGCGCTGTCGTGGGTGAGCTGGGCCCATCCCCCGATGATGTATGGGTTGATGGTGGAGTGCGGGCGGAGGCTCACCATCAGATCGACGCCGACGTGCTCCATGTCGGTCTTCCAAGCATCTCCGTAGTTCGTCTCGGTCTCCTCGAGTCCGTAGGTGGCCTCGATGCCGACGACGTGCAAGAAGTTGATGCCGGCCCGACCGCCGAACAGGATCTCGTCCGCCAGGTCGAAGTCGTCATCCCACATCGACGTCCCCACGTAAGGGGACAAGGTCACGTGTGGTCCTCGGATCTCGGCCCCGGCCGTCGAGACGACCAGAGAGATCCCCAGGATCGAGCAGGCAGCCGCACGCTGGAGTGGGCGCATGGGTTCCCTCCCGGAACGTTTGGCATCTCCGTCGCGACGTGACGTCCGTGTCAACGTATTGAACCGCAACGAGATAGTATGACATGAGTCGCCCAGCTTGGCGCCTGCATGCTAATCGACCGCCCGGGTCGGCGAAAGTCACATTCGTTTTTCTGGCCGACCACGTCAGGACCGTGTGACCCGGCGACGCTCGCCGGGTCTGTTCATCAGCGCACCCGCTGCTTTCCGGTGTGCGTCGCGCGTCTGTGATTCCGATGTGAACCGCGGTCCGTCCCGTGACGGACGACACCGGGCCCCGGGGGTGGGGCCCCGAGGATGGTCAACCCATGTTGGGACGGCTCACGAACGTCCTCAGCGCGTTGTTCGTGGTCGCGCTCACGGCATGCGGCGTCGCGATGGTGTACGTGGGGTACTCCTCACATGCCGTGATCGAGCAGGGGCTCGAGCGCGCGCTCGGTGTCGACGCCAGGATCGACGAGGTCGACTACCGACCGCTCTCGCGCCAGCTTCATCTACAGGCCCTGGGGGTCTCGAACCCACGCGGGTACGGCGGCGAACATCTCCTCCGGATCGCCGAGGGGTACTGCGAGGTATCTCCCGGCGACCTGGGGCGAAACGTGGTCACGGTACCGAGGCTGACCCTGAACGGGCTGGATCTCGTCGTCGAGCAGAGCGGTGTCACCACCAACGCCCAGGAGGTCCTCGCGACCGTGAGTGCGGGCACCGCGCGGCTCGATGACCCACGCCTGCGGCTGCTCATCGGCTCGTTCGTCGCGAACGACGTGGTCGCGCGCGTGTCGCTCGACGGGCCGGCGGCGCCCCTGATCGTCAGTGACGCGTCGCGGTGGGCGCCCGGCGAAGGTCGGCGGCCGGAACCGTCTCCCGACGGACTCGAGGCCACGGTGAGGCTCGGGCGCATCCAGCTGGCCAACCTCGGTGGTGCCGAGGGAATCGGGATCGGCGAGCTGTGCGCGCTCCTCCTCGAGACGCTGCTCGAGCGTCTCGAGTCGAGGGGCATTCCGCTGCCGCGGCCGGACGTCGTCGCCGGCGTCGCCGGCCCCGAGGGGGTACCCGGCTAGCGCCGGACCACCGGGATCCGACGGCGTGAGCGTCTCGACGATCTCTACACGTCGAACGACTGGCCGCGCCGGGCCACCGTGACCCGGGAGAAGCCCTGGTCGCGCATCGCCTCGGCGAGCGGCTCGGACTGGTCGGCCTCGCCGTGCACGAGGAACGCGTGCCGGCAGCTCGTCGCCGACGGGGCGGCGAACTCCAGAAGGCCCTGCCGGTCGGCGTGGCCGGACAGGCCGTTGATCGCGACCACCGATGCCCGGAGCCGGTGCGGCCGCCCGAAGATCTTGACCTCGGGCGTTCGCTCCAGGATGCGCCGGCCGAGCGTGTGGGCGGCCTGGTACCCCACGAACAGGATCGTGGTCCGGGGATCCTCGATGTTGTTCCGGAGGTGGTGAAGGATGCGGCCGGCCTCGCACATGCCGTTTCCGGCCAGGATGATCATCGGCTCGTCACGGTCGTTCAGCGCCTTGCTCTCGTCGGTGAGCCGGATGTACCGGAGACCCGGAAAGAAGAACGGGCTCTTCTTCTTCACGTAGAGGTCCGATACGTCGGCGTCGAACGCCTCGGGATGGAGTCGGAACACCTGGGTGATGTCGGCCGTCAACGGGCTGTCCACGAACATCGGGATCTCCGGAATGCGACCGGCCTCCCGGAGCTCGCGAATGGTGAAGATCACCTCCTGGGCACGCTCGAGCGCGAACGACGGGATCAGGATCTTGCCGCCGCGCTCGACGGTGCGATTGATGGCGTCGGCGAAGACGCTCGCCGTGGATGCGTACGGCTCGTGGGTGCGGTTGCCGTAGGTCGACTCCATGATGAGCACGTCGGCATCCCAGGCCGGGACCGGATCATCCAGAAGCGGCGTCACCGAGCGGCCGACGTCACCGGAGAACACGAGGCGGGTCGGCGTGCCGCCCCCCTCCTGCACCGTCATCACGATGCTCGAGGAGCCGAGGACGTGCGCGGCGTCCCGGAACGTGATCTCGACGCCGTCGGCGATCCGGAGCGGGATCTCGTAGCCGACGGTCACGAAGCGGCCGACCGTCTTCATGGCGTCCCGCGGCGTGTAGAGCGGCTCGATCCGGCTCGCCTTCCACTTCCTGGCGTGACGGTTGAACCACTTCGCGTCGTTCACCTGGATGTGTGCGCTGTCGGCGAGCATCACCGCCGACAGGTCACGCGTGGCGTCGGTGGCGTAGATCAGACCCTCGAAGCCCCGGGCGACGAGGCCCGGCAGGTTTCCGGTGTGGTCGATGTGCGCGTGGGAGAGCACCACGCCGTCGATCGAGGCGGGATCGAAGCCGAAGTCACGATTGCGCTGGTTCGCCTCGGCCCGGCGGCCCTGGTACAGGCCGCAGTCGAGCAGGATGCGCGTGCCGTTCGCCTCGACCAGATGCATCGACCCGGTGACGCATCCCGCCGCTCCGAAGAAGTGAACCTTCATGGCGTCCCCGAACGAGTGCGCGTGCGGGCCGCACCGGGAGAGGGTCTGACCGGTGCGCGGACTGCCGGCGAGGCCGCCGCCGGCCGTGCTCCCGAGCGAACACGGCCGAGCGGTGCCTGGACGCGGCTACATCGAGAGTGGATAGTCGATCGAGTCGCCCATGAGCGCGGGGACCTTCGCCCCCATGATGCGCAGGTAGGTCGTGAGCTGGCCGCGATGGTGGATGAGGTGATCGTGGCTCCACTCGAGAAACGTGACGGCCGGGAACTCGCCGTAGTTGAAGAACGCGATGGGCTTGGCGAGCTGCTCGCCGGAAAGGCTCTTGGACAGGCCCAGCATCTGCTCGTGCATCCCGTTGCAGGCGTCGAGAAGCGCCGCCTTGGTCGTGGGGACATCGACCGTCGGGGTCTCGCCGAACTCGGCCTTGCCCGCCTTCATGATCCCGCCGAACCAGAGGTTCGTCCCGTAGATGTGGTGGGCCAGCTCGGCGAACGGGCGGAGCCCGTCGTGGGGCGTGTAGGTGAGCTTCTCGTCCGGCACGTGCTCGATCACCGCGCACATGCCCTTGTGGTCGGCGTTGAGCGTGTCGAGGAGCTTGTCGCGCAGCGCGGCGGCTTCTTGCGGGGTCATGGCTTCGTCTCCAGGTTGAGAATGCGTGGTCCATCCGGCCCGTCGGCGGGGGATTCTACGAGCTTTGACCGGTCGCGTCGAGCACGAGGATTCGAGGGACCGGGGGAGTGGTCGCACCCGGAACGCGACCACTCGGAGGGTCGGCGTCCCTGCTTCACTTCAGCAGCAGCATCGATCGCGTCAGCCGCTCGTGCTCGGTATGCAGCTCGTAGTAGTACATGCCGCTGGCCGCCGCGTCGCCGGAACGATCCCGGCCATCCCAGACGACCATGCGTTTGCCGGCGAGGACGGTCTCGTCGACGAGTCGGATGACCAGACGTCCCGACACGTCGAACACGGACAGTCGAACGTGCATCGTGCGAGGCACCACGAAGCCGATCCGTGTCGAGGGGTTGAACGGGTTCGGTGCGTTCGGCAACAGCTGCGGCCGCGCGGACACCGTCGGTGCCGACGTGTCGACGCCGACGATGAAATCGTCTCCGACGCGGACGTCGTCGACGTACCAGCCCTCCCCCGGGGTCAGTGTCTCGTCGGCGGCGAACACGAACCGACAGTGCAGCGTGTCGTCGAGGAACGCCGCCAGGGCGAACCGCACCGGCTCGAAGTCGTGCGAGCCGCTGAACAGACCGGTGCCGGCGCCGAGCGGCCCCGTGTAGTCGGCGGGCGTCGAGTACGGGTACCCACCCACTGGGTTCAGGATCGACCAGGACTGCCCGTCGTCGGTGCTCACCTCGACCCGACCCCCGTGCGTGGCCTCGGAATCGAGACCGTTCGCGGCATCGATGAAGTGCTGGAACACCAGGTACTGATCGGGCTGCACCACGACCGGCGGCATGCGCAGGATGGAGTAGTTCAGCGGGGAGTACGGCCCGGTGCCGAAGCCGCCGCACTTGAACGACGAGTCGCCCTCGGCGGTCGCGTTCCGGGCGCCGGACATGTGCCACTCGTCGAGACGGTCCACGTCGCCGGCCTCGTGCGTCCAAGCGCCCTGGCCGAACTCGAAATCATCGTCGAACCCCGCCAGAAGCTCGAGATCGATCGTCAGCGTGCTGTCCGACAGCACGCCCACGCCGCGGACGTGACGCGGACCGAACCCGGCTCCCGCCACGCGAACGTCGTAGGTGGCCACCGGTACCGATCCCAGGAGATAGGCGCCCTCGGTGTTCGTCGTGTCCTCCACCGCGATCGAGGTCAGGCGGACGTCGATCCCCGACGTCGGCGACCCGAAGGTCGTGATCGTGCCCGCGACGGCGCCGAGCGGCAGCGCCCGGAGACCGACCGGCTGGTAGAGCATCTCGTCGGTCGCGATGACGACGTCGAGTGTATCGGGGATGTCGCCGGCGACGTCGTAGGCGATCTGATGGACGGTTCCCGCCGAGATGAAGAGCTCGTACGACCCATCGGCATCGCTCATGACCTCCAGCCCGCTGTTCAGGTCGATCACGCGTCCGACGAGCGGACCGGCGTCGGCCGCGTCGACGACCTCCACGCGCAGGTTCCGGAATCCGATCTGCCCCCCGACGCCGCCCGTGGATCGGGCCTGCGCGATCAGGTACGCCTCGGTCAGGTCCTCGGCCGGGAACGAGCCACCGAGCGCGGTGCCGTTGTCGGTGCCGTACGCGATGGCGGCTCCGTAGGGGCCGCCGTTGACCGACAGCGAGACCATGCCGCCCGTGGTATCGCTGGGTACGAGCCGGAGATCGAAGCTGAACGTCGGAGGCGCGAGCAGCGCCGGACCGAGCGCCCCGGCGATCGCCGCGTCGAAGTCGCCGGCGGCGGCCACGTGCCCCGTGTCGCTGAGCGCGTACCGGACGAACACCGCCTGGTCGAACAGGTCCGACGGGTCGCCGGTGATGATGAGCGCCGAGTCGCGCTGGGCGGCCGAGACGAGCCCGAACTCGACGACGGTGGAGTCGACGTCGGACACGTCGAAGAGATCGACCGTCCCGCTCACGTACACGGTGTCGGCGGCCTGGGCGTCGACGGGCACGCTCGCCAGGCGATGGTCGTGGACCGTGCCGTCCGGATCCACGACGAGCGTGTCGTTCAGGAGCGTGACCACGCCCGTGACCGAACGTAGCCGACCGGCGAGAGTGGCCTGCGGGAGCTTGATCAGACCCATCGGCTGATAAAGCGTGTCGCGATGGGCCAGGTCGACGTTCGCGAACTCGGTGGGGAAGCCATCTCGCTCGTACGAGATCGTGAGCTCGAGAAGACCCGGCACCTCGAGCGAGTAGTAGCCGTCGGCGTCGGCCAGCGTGGTCGCGAGCGCGCCGAGGGTCTGGATGCGCGCCGGAAGGCCCTCACCGTACCCCGGGCGCACGGCCTCGGCCCGCACGTTGCGGAACGTCACCGACCCCCCGGCTCCGCCGACTCCGCGAAGCTGGGCGACGAGGAAGCTCGACGTCAGGTCCTCGACCGGGAACGAGCCACCGAGGGCCGTGCCGTTGTCGACGCCGTAGGTGATGGGATCACCGTACGCGCCGCCGTCGATGGCCAGCGCCGCGGTGCCTCCACCACCCGGGGCGGGGATGAGCCGGAGATCGAACGTGAACGTCGGCGAGGCCGGTTGTCCGACGCCGACCCCTCCCGGGAGCGCGGCGTCGAAGTCGCCGGGAGCCGCGACGCGTCCCGTGTCGGTGAGCGCGTACCTCACGAACACGGCCTGATCGAACATGTCCGACGGTGTGCCCGTGATCACCAGCGCCGAGTCGCGCTGAGCCTCGGTGATGAGCCCGAACTCCACGACGGTGGAATCGAGGTCGGCCACGTCGTGCAGCGTCACGTTGCCCCGCACGTACACCGTGTCCGGTGACTGGGCGTCGAACGGCACGTCGCCGATCACGTAGTCGTACGCCGACCCGCCGTCGGGATCCACGCTCAACGTGCTGTCCGGCAGCGAGACCGCGGCCGAGACGGCGCGCACGCGCCCGCTGATCACCGCGCGGGGACGCTGCTCGAGAGCGAACGTGACCGGCAGCGTCTCCTCGTAGTCGACGCTCACGTGCAGCGTGTCGGGAAAGCACTGCGGAGCCGACACGATCAGCGTGCGCGGCTCGTACGCCTGGATGGGGATGCTCAGATCCCCGTTCCCGTCGGCCAGAAACGTCTCGCTCGTCTCGAACACGTCGACCGTTGCCTGGAGCGAGTGGCCCCAGCCGGGATCGATCGTGCCCGCGCGCACGTTGCGGAAGACCACCGAGGCCTTCTCGCCGTCCGCCGGGGTCCGGAGCTGCGCGAGGAGGTATGCCTCGCTCAGGTCCTCGGGCGGGTACGACCCGCCGAGCGCGGTTCCGTTGTTGACGCCGTAGGGATGGCCGGCGCCGTACGGGCCGCCGTCGATGGACAGATAGGCCATGCCGCCGGCCGGACCGTCCGGAACGAGGCGCAACGAGAACGAGAACGCGCCCTCGACGGGCACCGCCTCGCCCGCGCCGCCGGTGATGAAGGCGGAGTAGTCGCCCGGGCTGGCCACGCGTCCCGAGTCGCTGACCGCGACGCGCATGAAAACGGATTGATCGAACATGCGAGACGCGATGCCGGTGGTGACCAGCGCCGAGTCGCGCGCGGCCCGGGTGATGAGGCCGAACTCGACGACCGCGGTGTCCACGCGCGTCGCGCTGTTGAGCAGGATCTCGCCGGTCACGTAGGCCTCGCCGGTGTCCTGAGCGTCGATGGGGTCGGTCGAGATGCGGTAGTCGTAGAGCGTCCCCAGGGCCGGGTCGACGGCGAGGACGGCGTCAGGCAGCTTGGTCATCTCGGTCAGCGCGCGCGTGGGGCCGGCCACGGTGCCGGTGATGGCGCCGGTGGTGATCAGCGCCTCGTACGCGTTCACGCGGCCGTATCCGTAGTAGATGTCGAAGCCCGGAGTGTCCTCGGCCGGATCGCCCACCTGGTCCTCGGCCGAGAAGCGCAGCACGTCCAGGACCTGCGCGTTGGTGAGCGTCGGGGCGACCGACCACACCAGCGCGGCCACGCCGGTCACGATGGGGGCGGCGAAGGACGTTCCGGAGCGGATCATGTAGTCACCGGGGTCGGTCCCGAACGAGCCCGAGATGTCGGCCACCTGGATCAGGATGCCGGGCGCCACGACGTCGAGTTCGGGTCCGAAGTTCGACGCGGCGCCGTAGACCACCTCGCACGTCTCGTCGTCGGACTGTGCGCGCGTGTCGCAGGGCGTGCTCATGCCCACCGCGACCGTCGTCGAGTAGGCCGCCGGGTACTCGATGAACGGGTCACCTCCGTTGCCGGCCGACGCGACCGTGAGGCAGCCCGCGTTGGCGGCGTTCTCGCAAGCGGTGCGGATGCCGGGATCGTCCACGTCGGCCTTCCACGAGAGGTTGATCACGACGTTGTCGAACGCACCCTTCCAGCTCGCGGAGTAGTTGATCGCGTCGGCGCGCGAGGCGAGCCCGCTGGCCGCGAAGCTGACACGCAGCGGCAGGCCGGTGCATTCCGGTGAGACTCCGGTCATCCCGAGACCGTTGTCGGCGTGGGCCAGCGGCAGGCTCGCGACCGACGTGCCGTGCCAGTCGCCGAAGAGGTTGAACGGTCCCCCCGTGGAGTCGGGATTGTCGAACGACCAGTCGTGGCCCGGCGGTCGTTCGAGGAACGCGCCCTCCAGGTCGGGGTGGGTGACCTCGCATCCCTCGTCCACGATCGCGATCAGCACGAGCGAGTCGCCGCGCGTCATCTCCCAGGCCGGCAGGTACTCGATGTCGGCGCCGACGGTGCCGCCGAACTGGCCGGTGTTCTCGAGCGCCCACTGGTCGGGGAACAGCGGATCGTCGGGGGCGACGAGCCGATCATCCTCGCTGCCGAGGACGTCGGGACACGCGAAGTCGACGTCGTCGCGATCGTTGAAGCGAGAGACCGCGCCGAACACGTCCATCGTGGCGGGCAAGCCGACCCGGTAGTACCCGGGGGTCCAGAAGTCGTGAAGGACGGCGCATCCGAGGGCGGCGAGGCGCGTGCGTGCGTCGGCATCCGAGACCGACCGATCGAACTGCACGATGATCTGACCGGGTGCGGCATGCACGGTCTTGCCGCGATCGGTGACCAGGGCCACGTGAACGCGCGTCGACCGCCCGGCGTCCCGCGACGCCGCACCGCGAATGCCGGAGGCGACGTCGGACGCGCCGCGGCGCTCGGTCGGGCTCGCGTTCGTGCGGTAGGCGCCGAGCCGCATGCCTTCCACGTACGGACGGACCGGGGTCAGGCCCCACGTCTCGGCGAACGCGGCCCGGTCGGCGTCGGTCCACTCGCCGTCGAAGCGCACGACGATCTCGTCGGAGGAGGGGGCGAAGCGGTGCTCGATCCGGAACCGGGCATCGGTGTACGTCAACGCGCGCTCGGCGGTGACGGCGGCGACCACGCCGGTGACGACGCCGGCGATCGCGCCCACGCAGAGGATCGTTCGAAAGGTGTTGCCGAGGGACGCGCGAGCGTTTCGCATCTGGGGCCGTGGCCTCCTCCGGACGTCACGCAGTGCTGCCGGCGCGCCGAAGCACGCCGAACATCGGTGCAAACCCAGTCATGTGCTCGGTAGAGGAGCGGTGGACCGGTCGGGCGGGCGCGCCACGTCCACTATGCCTCTGAGGGACCACCGAACGAGCGAGCGACCAGACGATGACCTGCTCAACGTTGCGAATGATATCACGAGCGGCGATCGGGACTCAAACGCGCCCGGGTTTCCAAGTCGTTCCCCGGCAACGAATTGGCCGAGCCGAGCCGAAGCCCGTTCTCATCCCGGGGACGGCAAGGCCCGGATCGACCGCGTTTACGCCGCTCGCCCCGACCCGTAAGATCGGCCGGACGCCGCGCCCGAGGGAGATTCCGTGTCGTACAAGCACCTGTTCAAACGGTTCATCGAGGCCGATCCCGAGCGCCGGCACTTCGCGGCTCACAGCCACCACCTGTGGCCCGACGTGACGTTCGACGCCCAGTCGCGCTGCTGGAACGACGCCGCCCGGCTGGCCGATCACAAGTGGTCGCACGTGTTCGGGCAGGTGCTGGCCAGCGCCCAGCGCAACATCGCGTTCGCGCTCGGGCTACGCGATCCGAGGACGCTCGCGTTCGCACCCAACACGCACGAGTTCATCGTGCGGCTGCTCTCGTGCTTTCCGGGTCGCCGCCCGATCCACGTGGTGACCACCGGCAGCGAGTTCCACAGCTTTCGCCGCCAGAGCGAGCGGATGATCGAGGTCGGCGAGCTCGCGGTGACCGCGGTGCCCACCGAGCCGTTCGACACGTTCTCGAAGCGACTCCTGGCAACCGTTCGCGATCAGCGCGAGCTCGACCTCGTGTTCCTGAGCCAGGTCTTCTTCGACTCGGGGTTCGTCGTGCCTGACCTCGACCACGTGGTGAAGGCGATCCCCGACGAGGTGATGATCGTCATCGACGGCTACCACGGGTGGATGGCGCTGCCCACCGATCTGTCGGCGATCGCGGACCGCGCGTTCTACATGTCGGGCTCGTACAAGTACGCGATGGCCGGCGAGGGGATGACGTTCCTGCACTGCCCGCCCGGCCACGGCAAGCACCCGGTGAACACGGGCTGGTTCGCCACGTTCGACACGCTCACCACCGAGTCTCCCGGAGGGAGCACGCGCTATCCCGAATCGGGGGCGCGGTTCCTGGGGGCGACGTTCGAGCCCGTCGGCGCGTATCGACTGAACGCCGTGTTCGAGATGCTCGACGCGAACGGGCTCACCATCGCGGGGATCCACGCGCACGTGCGGCGACTCCAGACGCGCTTCCTGGATGCGCTCGAGCAAGGAGGTGGCGGCGGACGGCGGTGTCCGATCGGACGCGACACGCTGGTGCTGCCGGACACCGCCCCCGATCGGGGCAACTTCCTGGCGTTTCGTCTGTCCGATGCCGGGGAGTGGCACGATCGCCTCGCCGACCGCGGTGTCGTCACGGACTACCGGCGCGACCGGCTGCGCATCGGGTTCGGGATCTACCACGACGACGCCGACGTCGACGATCTGGCGGCGCTCATCCGATCGATGAGCTGACGCCGGCGGTCGCGCCATCCCCGAGGGCACAACGAGTCGGTACGGGGGCCCGGGGACAATCGCTTCCTCCGTCACGCTCTCTCGATCGGGTATCATCAGGTCTTCCCCAGAGCTCGAGCCGACGCGCGCCCGGTACGCGCACATGACCGGAGGAGGCTCGACATGCTCCCTCGACGCACGACGCTCCGATGCGTGGCGACGATCACGTGGGTTGCCTCGCTCTCCGCGGCCGACTTCGCGAACGCGGCCGGTCCGCTGGAGAAGTGCGTCGAGCCGCTGACCTCCGACGCTCGCTCGGAGCAATACGATCCGCCACCCGCCGGCGTGGTGCGCAGCGGGCGCCCCGGCGGCATGAGCGGTCTCGACACGGTCCGGTTCGGTGGACGCGACGCCAGTGGTCTGGCGATCGAGGGCGGCGTGTGGGACTTCGAGGACGGCACGCTGCAGGGATGGTGGTCCGAGGACCTGACCGTCGTCGTGCAGGCGGACCCACCGGGCGATCCGTCGGTGGGCTCCCCCGGGAACACGTACTTCCGCCGTGTCACCGCGGCCGATTTCTCCGGCGCCACGACCATCCCCGTGATGAACGGCGTAGGCTCACTGTGGGCCGGCGCCAACGACGAGGAGGCCGCAGCGGGCTGCTGGCCGGGCGGTCTCGGCTACGACAACGGCTGGATCGTCGACGCGCGGAAGACGTTCGTCTACGGCGGCAGCGGTGCGGTCACGATCCAGTTCGACTACTTCACGGACTCCGAGACGCAGTTCGACTACACGTACGTCTACGTCGAGACCGACGGCGTGCGCTCGACGCCGCTCAACACGTCGGCGTGGGCGACCGATGAGGGCTGGGGATACTCCGGGGCGACCCTCGAAGGCAGCGCGATCGGAGCGCCGTCCACTCCGGCTCACGACACGATCGTGATCGATCCGTCGTTTCTGCCCGACGCGTCCGGCGAGGCATTCTGGGTCGTGTTCGAGTTCGACTCCGACGTTCTCTACTCCGACGGTCTGGACTCGTTCTTCGGGTACCTGAACTCGCTCTGGGGCCCGTTTGGCATGGACGACTTCAGGATCGAGGGCGTCGGGCTGTCGGACACCGACACCTTCGAGGTCGACGAGGAGGGCTGGACGTTCGAGTCGGCCGACCCGATCGGCTCGTTTCTCCAGGCGGTCGAGCTGGTGTCGTTGGATCCGATCGACGACGGTTGCAGGTGTCCGATCACGCTGGATCCCGAGAACGACCACGTGATCATCGCGGCGGACCACGATGGCTCGATCGCCGGCGGGTATCCGCACCCGAAGCGCCAGCACGAGTGGCTCCGATCGAACCCGGTGGTCATCATCGATGGGTCGAACGACGACGGAGAGCAGGTCCACGTCGTCTGGAACGTGTGGGAGGATATGCCGACGTCGAACGGTGTCGGGTACCGCGTCGCCGTCGACTACTACCCGTGGACGTGTCCGGAGACGGACATCGTCAGCTGGACGCTGGAGCCGGTCGGCGACCCCGGGTTCATCTGGTCGGGGCTCGGTGGGCCACGCTGTAGCACGCTCCGCGTCAACAACACGGAGTTCATGGCCGAGGCCATCGCCGGCGGTATCGACTCGCTCCGGATCGTCTTCGAGCTCCTCGGCGACTGCGACGACTTCGGCACCACGAGCTGCACCGGCCCGGAACGGACGAACGCCTCCCCTTACTGGGACGACGTGCGCCTCGAGCTCGTGACCGACGTCGATGCCCCATGGCTGGCCACCGAGCTCCTGTTCAACGACGTCTTCCCCGACCTCAACTCGCTGCTCCCATCGGCCACCGCGAGCGTGAAGTCGTTCTACGACAACAACCGCGCGGACCTCGACCGGACCAACGCGGACATGGGCGACTCGGCCGTCGTGATCTGCGAGACAGGAGCCGACGTCTACCTGAACTACCGGCTGTACCTGGGGCCGGCGATGTCGGCGTCCGACGTCGGCGCCTTCCTCCTCGAATCGCGCGCCGGACCGCACGGCGTGGCCGGGGCGGCGGGCTCGATCGGCGACGCGGTTGGTGATCAGGGAAACGGTGAGGATGGACGAGGGCGCTTCGCCTCGTGTCGCTTGGTCGAGCTCGATCCCGACTCGCGCCCGGGGGAGTTCGCCACCTACTCGGCAGCGAGCGGGAGCAAGATCCTGCCCGACGACGTCCTGACCCCGGGCGCGACCGTCGAGTACTTCTTCTCGGTGTTCGGACCCACCGGTGAGGTGCGCACCCATCCCGACACGTCGAACGGCGACGACGATTCGTCCACGTTCTTCTTCCTGGAACTCGAGGTGCTGCCGGGGATGCTCGACGCCGGCGGCGGTGACATCGTGTCGTCGCGCGTACTCTACGTCGATGCGTACAACGCCGGCGCGCAGCAGCCGATCGAGAACGAGGGGCTTCGCCCCACGCTGGGGGTCGAGATCGACGTCGACGGCATCGCGCACGACCGCTGGGACCGTTACGACTATCTCGTCGCGTCGTCGACCGTGCCCGCGCCGCTCGCGCGCGAGGCCGCCGGCGACAACGGCATGACGAAGTACCAGTCGCTCGTCTACCGGACGATCCTCTACAACACGGGCACGTTCGCCCAGGAGGGCCTTCGCGACGGCGACGCCGAGCTCCTGCTGTACTGGCTCACGACGGTCAGGCCGGACGGATCGGAGTTCAGACGCGGTCTCTGGCTCAGCGGCAACGGGATCGCGTCGATCCTGAGCCGGACCGGGCGGGCCGACAACAACGCGCTGCTGAGTCAGTACGTGCAGGCGTCGCTGGTCGGAACTTCGTACCGCTACGAGGCCGGGGATCCGTCGCTCTGCGTGCGACTCGATGCCGACCCCGGGAGCGACGTCAGCGCGCCAGGGAGCTATGCATCGGTCCGGGAAAACGGATGCCCACTGGAGTACGACTTCGACGTCCTCGGGGTCACCGGAGACGGCGCAGGCGATCTCGTCTACGTGGATCAGGACGCGGGCGAGGGCGCGACACCGTTCGCATCCGTGTCGAGCGATCAATCGCCGACCTCGACCGGTCGTCGCGTCGTCCTCGACGCGTTCTCGCTCCACTACCTGCGGGCGACCCCCGACGGATGGCTCGGTGACGGGGAGTACGCGTCGCACCCGGGAGACGGCGTGCCCTGTGCGGACTACGCGATCCTGGAGAGGGTTGCCGACGTGTTCGACTTCCTCGAGGCGCCGACGGCGGCGACCGCCCTCGCGCCGGTCGCTCCGCTGATCATCGGGATCGACGACGGTGTCGCTCACGGTCCGCCGGCGCCGCGCACCGCGCTCTACGCGAGCAGCCCGAACCCGTTCAGCCCGACGACGAGCGTCCGCTACCGGATCGGCCGCGAGCTGGACGTGCGGCTTCGTGTCCACGACGTCGCCGGACGCCTCGTGCGGACGCTGGTTCACGAGGTGCAGGTGCCCGGCACGTACCAGGTGCAGTGGGACGGCACGGCCGAGTCCGGGGAGAACGCCTCGGGTGGCGTCTACTGGGCGCGGCTGACCACGTCGGACGGCTTCTCCGCGTCGACGAAGCTCGTCGTCCTACGGTGACGGCCACAGCATGGCGGCTCCGCGGACCCCGCTGGAGTCGCCGTGCGCGTTCCGGACGATCGGCGTGACGAACGTGTCCGAGAACACGTGCCGGGCCACCGCGCGGACGCCCTCGCCGTAGAGGGCGTCGATGGCCGAGAGCCCGCCGCCGAGGACGATGCAGTCGGGGTCGAGCACGTCCACGACGCCGGCGAGGCTCCGGCCGAACCGGTCGAGGTAGGCTCGCATCGCCTCGCCGGCGGCATCGTCGTTCGCAGCGCGGCCCGCGTCGCCTGTGTCGCCCACGGCGCGACCGCCTGCGTCGCCCGGGGTGCCTGCGGCGCGGTCGCGCGCGGCGTCGGTGGCGATGTCGGTTGCGCGGCGTCCCGGGGCGCCACCGCGCGCCTCGTAGTCCCGTTCGAGCCCCGGTCCGGACAGGAACGTCTCCACGCACCCGCGATCCCCGCAGTAGCAGGGCGGTCCCTCCGGATCGATCGACGTGTGACCCCACTCGCCGGCGATGCCGTTCGGGCCCTCGTGCGGCACGCCGTCGATCACGACGCCGCCCCCGACGCCGGTGCCGAGGATGACGCCGAACACGATGCGATGGCCCCGCGCCGCGCCGTCGATCGCCTCGGAGACGGCGAAGCAGTTCGCGTCGTTGGCCATGCGGACTTCTCGACCCAGGGTTCGGACGAGATCGTCGAGAAGCCGTCGGCCGTTCAGGGACGTGGTGTTGCAGTTCTTCATGGTCCCGCTGGCGCGAGAGAGAGATCCCGGGGTGGCGATCCCGATCGTGCAGTCGTCGCCGGCATCGGTGCGGACGCGATCGATGACCTCGGCGATCGCGGCCAGGATCTCGTCGTAGTCGTGGGACGGCGGCGTGGGGATGCGATGCCGGGCGACGATCACCGCCCGGGCGTCCATGCGAACGGCCTCGATCTTCGTCCCGCCGAGGTCCACGCCGATGCGCCAGGTCGGTCTCGTCACGATCACTCTCCGTCGGGGACGAGGTTGATGTGGGGATCGAGATCGTCCGAGATCGCGTCGGCGTTGCCGGCCTCGAACGCACGGAATCCGAACGCGCTGGCGGCGTACACGCACTCGACGTCGTCGTCCACGTAGCCGATCTCGTCGGGCGGCACCTCGAGGCGATCCATGACGGCATCGAACGCGGCCTCGTCGGGCTTGACGGCGCCGATCTGACACGAGAAGAGCACGTGATCGAACAGCGCCAGCACGCCGGCGTATCGATCCCGCCAGACGGCGGCGTGAACGGGCGTCGCGTTGGTCAGCGCGACCAGGCGCACCGACGTCGCGAGCCGTTCCAGGAGCTCCACGATACCCGGGTACGGATCGCCGGACGCGGCGGCGACGGCCGCGGCCAGCGTATCCGGCGAGACCGGCGCGAGTCCCTCGGCCGCCGGCTCGATCCCGACCCTGGACCCGATCTCGGTCTCGAGCTCGGCCGGGAGCTCGGAGGTGTCGAGGCGCCCGTCGCGGGCGCGCGCGATCGCGTCCGATGCGGCCAGGATCGCTCGCACCCGGTCCGCCGCGAGCCCGAGCGACCCGGCCAGCGAATGCGCGAGCACGTCGGCGTCGAATGGGAAGACGACATCGTCGAGATCGAAGACAATCGCGTCCAGCGGGTTGTAGGATTGCATGAGCGCGGAGCCCGCTCCGTTCGGTTCCGAGACGCGCCGGGGAGGGCGCCTCGCTCCAGAGCCAGACACGTTCCGGGTTTCGATTGCGGATCCTAGCACCTCGGGTCCGCGCGGCAACGCCGCGGAGAGGGTTCTGCATGCCGGCACCTCGCGTTCGCGAGATGACGCCCGCCGACTGGCCCGACGTCGTGCGCGCCTACCTCGACGGCATCGCGACCGGGCACGCCACGTTCGCGACGAAGGCGCCCGAATGGTCCGAGTGGGACGCGGCGCGCCACCGCCACTCCCGCCTCGTGGCCGTCGACGTGGACCCCGACGCACCCGACCGCGCGGTCGGCTTCGCCGCGCTGTCGCCGACGTCGCGGCGCAAGGTCTACGCCGGCGTCGCGGAGGTGATGATCTACGTCGGCGCCGCGTGGCGTGGACGCGGGATCGGGGCCGCCCTGATGGCCGCCCTGATCACGTCCTCGGAGGCCGCCGGCATCTGGACGCTCCAGGCCGGCGTGTTCCCGGAGAACACGGCGAGCATCGCGCTGCACGAGCGCTTCGGGTTCCGGGTCCTCGGCCGGCAGGAGCGCGTCGGGTGCATGGACGGGTGGTGGCGGGACGTCGTGTTGTTCGAGCGCCGCAGCGCGGTGGTGGGGGGGGATCCGTTCTGATTCGCCGACGTTCTTGTCGTGTTTCTCGGGGCTCGTTCCGCATCGGCGAGGGTGGGGCGCTACGTCGCTCCGGCTGCCGGCGTCACCGCGAGACCGGGTGGTGGCATCATTTCGTGCGGGAGAGGCTCCGCGGTGCTTTCGTGTCGCACAAGTCGCGACTCCGGCCCCACCCTCGTCGACCCTGGGCCGAGGTCGTGTGATCAACCCCGGGGTCGTCGCGGGCACGGATCGCCCCGGGGGGTAGCCGCGGGGATGACGTGGGGGCGACGAGTGGCGGTGGGTGCGTGTTCACTCGCGTCAGTTCGATACCCGGGTACGGACTGCATCACGCGCCGGCGGTTGACGGTGCGTTGCGGTGCCGCATGATCGTCCCCGTCACCCCTTCCACACCCAACCCCCAGGCAACACCCGGGTGTCATTCCCGGTGACGTGCCCGCCGCCGCGCCCGATCGCGCAGGGGACGGTGGGGGTGGTGTCGTCGCAGCGACTGATGCGACACACGAGCACCCCGAAGCCGCTCCCACACGAAATGATGCCCCCGACTGATCTCACGGCCACGCCGTCCGCCGGAGCGAAGACGACACCACCCCCACCGTCCCCGGAGCGCCCCGAACGCCGAGGCGAACGTCACGCCCGAGAAACACCCGGGAGTCGCCGTCTCAGACGGTGGCTTCGGCGAACTCCGGCACCCACTCGCCCCGGCGCATCAGCGGCTCGCGTGCACCGTCGGCAGAGATGCCGTCGATGTCCAACTCGCCGGACCCGATCATGAAGTCGACGTGGATCAGGCTCGTGTTGCCGCCCATCGCGTTGAAGGCCTCGTCGGTGGTGCCGGTGGCGCCCTCGCAGCACGTCCGGTACGCCTTGCCCAGCGCGAGGTGGCTGGACGCGTTCTCGTCGTACAGCGTGTTCAGGAACAGGAGGCCGGACTGCGAAATCGGTGAGCTGTGAGGCACCAGCGCCACCTCACCGAAGCGCGCGGCACCCTCGTCGGTGCCGATCATCCGCTGGAGGATCTCGTCTCCGCGACCCGCTTGCGCCTTCACCACACGGCCGCCCTCGATCTCGAAGTGGAAGTCGTCGATCAGGGTGCCGCCGTAGTTGAGGGGCTTCGTCGAGCGGACGGTTCCCTCGATCCGCTCGCGGTCGGGCAGCGTGAAGACCTCCTCGGTGGGCAGGTTGGGCACGAACGGGTGACCGCTCTGCGTCATGCCGCGTCCACCCAGCCAGACGTGTCCGTCCGGCAGGCCCACGCGGAGGTCGGTGCCGGGCCCGGAGTAGGCGAGCTCGCGGTAGCGCTTCTCGTTGAGCGTGGTCCGCCAGGCGGCCAGGTTCGCGATGTGCGACTCCCAGGCCGCAATCGGATCGGGCTGATCGGCGCGCACGGCCTTGAAGATCGCGTCCCACAGAAGCGCCGTGGCCTCGTCGGCCGACGCGGCGGGGAACACGCGCTGGGCCCACGCGGGGACCGCCGCGGCCACGACGGTCCAGTTGATCGCGTTGCTCATGACCTTCACCGAGTACTCGAGCGTGTAGCGCTGGATCGCCTGGTGCATCTCGGTGACGCTCTCCGGATCGAAGCCCGCGAACGCGTCCGGATCGGCCGCGTAGACCGACGTGACCGCGCCGCCCCGGGCGAGGTTCTGCGTCAACGAGTCGCCTCGCCACTCCGAGATCATCGACAGCGTGTCCTTCGGCGCGTGCTGGAGGCGCACCCGCGCCAGCGGATCGTGCTTCCAGATCGCGTCGACGAACGGCGAGCCCGCGGCGTAGGCGTGCTCGGCCACCCGCTCGACGAACGGCGCGGCCTCGAGCGGCGTGTTCAGGAGGAGCTGCTGGCCCGGTCGGAGTCCGAGCCCGACGTGGACGACGAGCTTCGCGTAGTTGTCGAGCTTGTCGTCGAATGAGAGTGACATCAGAGACCTCGCGTGTCGTGGGTGTGGGTCGTTTCAGCGGCGGAAAGCGTACCAGACCGGACTCAGCGCGACCACGCCGCTTCCACCGGCAGGGTCCGGGGCAGGACGTCGTAGCGGACCGGCAGCCGCCCCAGGGGCTCCCCGTCGGTCTCGACGGGGCACTCCGCCGAGGGATCGGCGCACGAAACCTCGAGCGTGCGGGAGCGGAGCATCGACACGTAGGGGAGCGCGCCGTGCGTGCCGGCATACAGGCGGCCGCTCTGCCGCACGAACGTGAGGACGCTGATGTCGCCCACGATCGTCACGTCCAGCGCGCCGTCGGTCAGGTCGGCGTCGGGCGCGATCATCATGCCGCCGCCGTAGAAGCGGGCATTGGCGACGGCGATGCTGTTCAGGCGCGCGACGGGCAGCGGCCCCCGGTCCGTCGCGACGCGGAGCTCGAGGTTGCGCGAGGCCAGAAGGCCCCGGATGGTCCCCAGATAGAACGACACCTTCCCGCCCAGCCACTTCGGCATCTCCTCGACGCAGCTCGTGACCCGGGCGCTCGCCCCGAGGCCCGAGACGTTCACAAAGAGCCGCCGCACCGTCTCGCCGGACGGAGCCCGGGCCGCGACGCGTCCGACGTCGACCCGCTGCACCGTCACGACCTCGCGCGAGCCGGGACCCTCGCCGAGGCTCCTGACGAAGTCCGACCCGGTTCCGACGGGGTGGATGGCCAGGGTCGCGCCATCGGACACCGGGGTCTCGAGATCGGTGTCGAAGAAGCCGTTCACGGCCTCGTTGATGGAGCCGTCGCCTCCCACGACGACGACGCGCTCGGCCCCGGCCCGGAGCGCGGCCCGGACACGCGTCGTGATGTCGCGGGGTCCCTCCGACAGCACGAGCTCGGTGACGCCCCACGCGCGTGAGAGCTCGGACTCGATCGCCCGGCGGCCGCGGGCCACCCGACCGGCGGACGCGCGTGGATTGGCGATCGCGAAGGTGCTCCGCTCGCTCATGGCGCGTCCAGCCGGCCCGCCACGACCGCATACGCCGCCGAGTGTCCCTCGAACCCGGGCGTGAGCACGTTGAGCACGACGATGAGCTCGGTCTCGTCGATCAGTCGCACCTCCTCGATCCGGTAGTCGAGGGCGCAGACGCCGGGCGGGGCGAAGTCGTCCACGAGCACGCGCGGACGGTCGCCGGTATGCAGGACGAGGTCGACCGAGAGCGCCTCGCCGAAGAAGTGGCAGTCGCGTCCGAGCGGCTCGGGGGCGAGCTCGATGCTGAGCTCCCGCCAGCGCATGCCACCGAGCGCGGGGTGGGTGGCCACGTGCACGCGATGATCGTCGACTCCGAGATCGGTTCGGGGATGCCAGAGAAGGCGACGGCCCACACGCTCGGGGTCGATCCCGAGCGCGGTCAGCTCGATCGCCGCCCGGTCCCGCAGCTGCCGCCGTACGACGTCCACGCCCACCGTCGAGTTCTCCGGCTCGACGCGGCGCCAGGCCGGCCGGAACGCCTGGTTGGTCGCCGTGTCGAACACGTGAACGGAGGCGATCGCCGAGCCGCTCCCGTCCATCACGCCGTACTGCTCGAACGCGGCATGACGCCCGTCGGGCGAGGTGCCGAGGAAGTGGAAGGTCAGGTGCTCCCCCGCGAGAGCCGCCGTTGCCGACATCGCCGTCATGAACGCGCACGCCGCGATCGACGCCGCGACGTCGCGCGCGACCGACCGGAGGGTCGGCCTGGAAACCGATCGCGACGCGTGCATGCGGTTGACTCCGGCGGTTGTCTCGACTATTTGATAGCTATGCGCGGGCGGCAGGCACGCGTGAACGCGCGATGGACTCGCATTGTACTCGACGGTGTTGGGTCACGCACCTGGAGTCACCGATGGCACCTCGACGCTACTGGCTCATGAAGAGCGAGCCGGATGTCTTCTCGATCGACGACCTCGCCCGGGACGGGCGCACCTGCTGGGACGGCATCCGGAACTACCAGGCCCGGAACTTCATGCGCGACGAGATGCACGTCGGTGACCTGGTTCTGTTCTATCACTCCAACGCGAAGCCGCCCGGCATCGCGGGGCTGGCCCAGGTGTGCCGCGAGGCGTATCCCGACTACACGGCCTGGGACACCCGGAGCGCGTACTTCGACGAGCGCTCCACGCCGGACAACCCCGTCTGGATGATGGTCGACATCGAGTTCGTGGAGCGATTCCCCGAGGTGCTCAGCCTCGAGGAGCTGAAGTCCACCCCGGCGCTCGCGGACATGAAGGTCGTCCAGAAGGGCCAGCGCCTGTCCGTGCAGCCGGTCTCGGCCGCCCACATGGACGCCGTCCTCGAGATGGCGGGAGCGCGGCACACGATCTAGATCGAGCCTCCATCCGACGGCCTCTCCGACTCTGTCCGGGAGCCCCGCGGAACCCGGAGAGCACGGAGCTCCTGGATTCTCTGGGCCAGGTCGGATTCTCTGTCCGCGCCCAGCTTCTCGGCCACCGACTCCGCCTCGGCAAGCGCGGCTCGGGCCGCTTCCACGTCTCCAAGCCTCATCTCGAGAGTGCCGATTGCACACAGCGCCTTCCCGAGCTCGACGTGATCACGCACGTCTCGCAGGATGCCGGTGCCGAGGGCAAAGTACCGACGCGCCTCGACCAGACGATCCTGCTCTGCGTGTAGTGCACCCAGGCTGCAGAGCGTGTCTCCCTCCGACGATCGGTTCCCCGTCGCGCGATTGATCGTCAGTGCCCGCTCGAGGTACTCCTGGGCCAGCTTCATCCGACCGTGCTCCATGCAGAGGGTCCCGAGGTTGCTCAGCACGATTCCCTGTCCAAGCAGTTGATCGATCTCACGATAAATCGCCAGGGCTTCATCCCCTGTCGCGATTGCGCGGTCGAGGTCTCCGAGGGAGGCGTGGAAGTTGACCAGGTTCGCGAGCACGGTTGCCTCGGATCGCCGGGCACCCACCTCGCGAGTCATCGCCAGGGCCGCATCGTAGTGGAGGCGCGCTTCCTCGGTGTGACCGGCTCTGAAGTGCAGGATGCCGAGGCCGCCGAGCAGGACCCCCTCCAGCAGCCGATTGCCCGTGTCACGATGCGCAGCGAGCGCCGCTTCGTAGCATTCTCTCGACTCCTCCAGGCGGCCCTCGTTGGCGGCGAGAGCGCCGAGGTTGCCGAGAACGACGCCTTCCAGACGCCGGTTTCCGGTCTCTCGGTGAACGGCCAGGGCCGCCTCGTAATGCGAACGCGCCTCCTCCCGTCGACCTTGCTGCTGACAGTGTGCGCCGAGATTGCTGAGCGTCGTGGCTTCGGAGGAGCGGTCACCGACGCGCCTCTCGATGGCCAGCGCCGCCTGGTAGCGGCGGTATGCGTCGGCCGGGCGATCCTGGATCGCGTCGAGATCGCCCAGCAGCCGGCTGGCCGCCGCCTCACGTCGCCAATCGCGTCCGCGCTGGCTGATGGAGAGTCCGGATTCCGCGTGGGCCCTCGCCGCGTCCATCTTCCCGGCGAGCTGCTCTGCCCAGGCCACCGACACGAGCACCCGACCGCGTGGCCCGGATTCGGAGATCGACTGAAGTACCTCGTTTCCGAGTCGAACCGCGGTCGAGAGCGGTCCTCGCAGGGTCAGCACCGCGTTCGCAGCCGCGAACGCATTCGCGGCTAGCGAATCGTCTCCTCTCGCCAGGGCCCGTCGGCATGCCACCAACAGGTTCGAAAGCTCCAGCGCCAGTGCCGCGCGTCTGGAGACGCCCCGATGCCGGTGAAGCCGCTCGATGGACTCATCGCTACCCATCCCGGCGTAGTATGCACAATGGCGCGTCTCGACCCCGCACGAGCACCGATCGCTCGACGCGAGCCGGGCGGCCGTGTACTCGCGAACGGTCGCGTACATGCCGAACCTCAGCACACCGTGCGTCACCCACGTTCGCAACCAGCTCTTGTCGATCAGGGCCTGAAGCACGTCGAGCACCGGCGGCACCGCAGTGCCATCACCCGGGTCGATCACGGATTCCCCAGCGTCCAGCGTGAAGCCACCCTCGAAGACAGAGGCTTGCGAGATCGCCAGTCGCTCCCCTCGATCGAGCAGATCCCACGACCAGTCCAGCGTTTCCCGGAGCGTGGAGCCGTGGTCATCGCCGTGTCCGGTGTCGATCCGGAAGTGTCTGCGGAGGCGATCACGAAGCTGAGCCAGATCGAGCCGACGAAGACGAGCCGCCGCGAGCTCGATTGCCAGGGGCATTCCTCCCAACCGACGGACGATGTCCGCGGCGATCGAGTGGTTGCGTGCCGTCAGGCGAAAGCCCGGCTGGTACCCGATCGCCCGCGCCTCGAACAGCGTCGCCCCAGAGGTCATCGGGTCGAGGGGCTCCAGCTCGATCGCGACCTCCTCGGGCATCTGAAGCCGTGCCCGGCTGGTGATCACGAACACGGCACTCGTCGCCATCTGGAGCCAGACCCGCAGGACCTCGGTCGAGCCCGGGGCCCTTGGATCCAACCCGTCGAGGATGACCAAGCATTCGGCACGCGCGGCGATGGCGTGGCCGATTCTCTCGATGGGGTCGTCGCGGTCGAGAACGATGTCCAGCACGGTGGCGACCACGCGCGCCAGGTCGTCGGCGTCGAGCGCCTCGCTCACATCACAGAACCAGACGCCGCCCGGCCAGACGTCGAGGCTCCGCCACCCGTGGTGTTGAGCCAGGCGCGTCTTGCCGATCCCTCCGGGCCCGTGAACGGTGAAGAGCCGCGATGACGATGCCCGCGCTCCCGGCGAGAACTCCGCGAGGAGGTCGAGCTCGCCTTGGCGACCGACGAACACGTCGCGCTCGGCGGGTAGAGACCTCGGAGTCTCCCGGCTGGCGACCGGGCGCCCTTCGATGACGCGAATGGCATCGCCCGCGGTGGCGGGACGGCTCTCCGGGTCCTCGGCGAGGAGCAGACCAACCGCGTGATCCCACCTCGCATCGACTGGTACGAAGTCCGTGACCCGCGGACGCGGCTTGTCGAGACACGCCCTTGCGGCCTCGACCGAGGTGGCTTCCGGAAACGGGAGGCGACCGGTCGCCATCTCGAACAGCACGACGCCAAGAGCGTACAGGTCGCCACGCGGTCCCGATGTCTTGCCTCGGAGCTGCTCTGGCGCCATGTGTGTCGGCGTTCCCGCGACTCTCGTGGGCTCCGGCGCGTCTGGCGGCGTCGCGATCGTTCCGGTCACCGATCTGTCAGGACCGGCGTCGTGATCGCCCGAGGGGACGCCGTACTCGAATGCCCTTGCGAGTCCGAAGTCGGTGATGACCGTGCGATCGCCTCCGTCCACACGCGTGAGCATGATGTTGGCGCTCTTGAAGTCGCCATGAACGATCCCCGAGCGGTGCGCGGCGTCGAGGCCGTCCGCAAGCTGATACGCCAGGGCCAGCGCCTGGTCGGCGTCGATCGGCCCCTCCCGTCGAATACGACTTCGGAGAGTCTCTCCTCGCAGGTAGTCCATGACGAGAAAGAGCAGCTCTCCCACCGCATTCTGGTGTCGGCCGAACTCGTAGATCCTGCAGATACCGGGATCGAACACGGAGCGCGCCGCGAGAAACTCTTGCTTGAAGCGATGGAGGACGGCCGCGTCCAGCGCGAACTCCGACCGTAGCGTCTTGACCGCCACCTGGACCCGGAGCCGGGTGTCCCTCGCGAGATAGACCTCTCCCATTCCTCCCCGGGCGATGAATCGCACGATACGATATCGGCCGGCAACGACTTCGTCGATCCTGAGCCGCGGAGCTGACGGCCGGCGTAGCTTCGGCCGAAGTGCCTCCGTGATCGCGTCATCGATCGAATCGTGTGGCAGATCGGACCGTCGAATCAGGCGTTGCGCGAGCAGCGCCAGCTCGGGATCTCGCCGGGCGAGCTCCGACAGCCGATCGGAGCGTTCACGGGGAGGGCGATCGAGAAGGTCGAGCACGATCGAACGCAGAGTGGCGAATCGAGACGGCGAGAGAGGAGACGGTGGGATCATGAACGTGGCGTTCCCCCGTCGTCCTCGTTACGACGTCCGGAGTCTCCCTCGCTGGCCTCTCGCTGGGGCCGGGTCTCGTCGATCTGATCGAGTAGCCACAGCCGCGCGACTTGCCAGTCGTTGGTGACCGTTCGCCTCGACACTCCCAGGACCTCGGCGGTCTCGGTCTCGGTCAGCCCGCCGAACACCCGGAGCTCGACGACGCGCGCCATGCGGGGATCCATCACCGCGAGCTGCTCGAGGATCTCGTTGACCTCGAGAACCTGCTCGGCGTCATCGATCGCGAGCTCGAGCAGACCATCGAGCGGAACGCGCTGCCGTGGCCCGCCGCGCTTCTGCGCCGTCTTCCGTCGCGCGTGCTCGACCAGGATCTGGCGCATGGCGCGTGTGGCGATCCCAAAGAAGTGTGCCCGGGACTGCCATGGAACCACCGCGTCACGCGTCAGCCGAACGTACGCCTCGTTCACGAGCGCCGTCGGTTGGAGGGTGTGATCCTCGCGCTCCCGCGTCATGAGGCGGTTCGCGATTGCGCGCAGCTCACGGTAGGCGGTCGAGAAGACGACGTCGGTCACCGCTCTCGTGGGAGGTCGGGTCCCGAGGTCCAGGAGGATCGCCGTGATCTCCTGGCTGGGCTTCGAGGACGAGGACATCGTGGTTCTCCCGAAAACCCCGATCTTATCACAGGTGAACCTCGAAAACGGCGACCGGTCTGGATCATAAGTTGCACAAAGGCAATATGTTACAACCGAGAGGGAGGATCCAGACCTTCGTTGGACGAGACAGCGCTGCGCAATCCGTCGCCGTCTTGCACATCTCGAATCAGGAATCCGATCCAGTCGATTCGATGCAGGAGGGCCACAGATGAATCTCAGAATCGGACGCCCAGTCCTCGTCGTGCTTGCCGCAATCACTTCGGTCGCGGCGATGACCTCGGCTTCGGCTCCGCTCACCGGCGGTGGGGATCGAGCCGCATGCTGCAACCAGTCGCACGATGTCGGACTCGACTTTCGCCGGGACAGCCCGGGAGCCGTCCCCGAGGCGGTCTCCGGATTCCAGCTTCCCATGGACAACCATCACTACGGTCTTTGCTACAAGCTCTGCGAGGCCGTGGACAGCTGTCCGGGCACGACGTTTCACCCCGGCGTCGATTTCAACGGGCCGGGTGACGGCGATGCGGATTGCGGTCTCGACGTGCGATCCGTCGCGACCGGACTCGTCCGCTGGGTCGACACCACGACCTGGGGCAGCATCGTCATCGAGCATCTGTATCAGGGACAGACGTGGTACTCGCAGTACGGCCACCTCGAGATCGCCGACGTCGTGGTGGGTCAGGCGGTTGCCCGCGGCGACAAGATCGGCGAGGTCGGCAAGGTCGGCGCCACGTCGTGCCATCTCCACTGGGAGATCCGCGAGTCCGACCATCCAGCCCCAACCTATGGTCCTTTCTGGGACTGCAACGGCTTTCAGAGCCAGACGACGATCGAGGACTGGTACGAGGATCCGGAGGCATTCGTCGCCGGGCATGGCCCGTACGGAGAGAGCATCGTGGTGAGCGATCCCCTCGCGGTTTCGCCCACTCGGACCGATCCCATGACGATCTTCGCGCTCCCCGACGAGTATGCCGGTGGCTTTCCCGAGGGAGGCGAGCGGAACCTCCTCGTTGGCTTTCGGCTCCGAAACGACGGCCCGGCGGACGTCCTTCTCGACAACTACGGCGTCGAGGTGTTGAAGGGCGGAGTCCATCAGTTCTTTCTCAGGCGCGATGCGTCCGTGTGGCTCCCGTCCGGCGGTGAGACGCCTGTCTTCGACATGAGAGGGTGGATCACCGACGACCGCCTGGACGGTCTCTCCGCTACCGAATTCGGCGCGATCGTGCAGTACCAGAAGGGAGGCGAGTGGTTCGACGCTGGTGGCGATGACGCGACCGCAACGTTCACCGTGTTCCCGCGGCCGCCCTTGGCGGACCGCATGCTCGTCAAGCGTCCGCGAGCCGAGGGCGAGACCGATCCCGAGACCGCTCGCATCCATCATCATCAGCATGGATTCAAGTGGTGGATAACCAGCTCGACCACCGCCGACAACCTGTTTCCGGGCTGGAGCCAGACGTTCTACGTCTACCCGTCAGGTGAAGTCACCGCGCTCGCGGTCCCTCGACACCCCGACCACGACGGCACCACACCGGTCGTCGCCGGGCGGAATCTCCTGGTGATCCGAGAAGGCTCTCCGACCGTGTACATCCTCGAGCCCGAGCCGAGCGGTGGACCGTTGCGACTACGGCCGTTCGCCGACGAGGCGGCCTTCTGGGCCTATGGGTACGATTCCACGGGCCCCGATCACGACCTCGTCACGCAACCCATCCTCGTGGAGCACGGCTGGTCGTGGCTGGAGGCGGCCTACCCCGTCGGGTCCACGATCGAACCACCTGCGGAGGACCCGATCCTCTCGGTAACCCCCGACCACCAAGACGTCGACTGGCCATCGGGCAACGGGTTCTTCGACGTCTGGAATCAGGGCGGCGGCGAGATGACGTGGACCTCCGAGGTGATCGTCGGCGCGGAGTGGCTCCACATCATCGGTGGAAGCACGGGAGTCGACGGCGGGACCATCAGCTTCCTTGCCGACGTCAACCCGGTCACCGCACCGCGATCGGGGACGATCCGCGTAACCGCGCCCGGCGCCGCCGGCAGCCCGGCCGACGTGGTCGTCAATCAAGCCGCTGGCCCCGGGACGAGCGTGCTCTACGTCTGTCCTGACGGCACTGCCGAGTACGCGACCATCCAGGACGCGATCGACGCCGCGATCCCCGGCGACGTCGTCCTGCTCTGCGACGGCGTGTACAGCGGTCCCGGCAACCGGACCGTCCAGTTTCGCGGCAAGGACATCACCGTGCGATCCGAGAGCGGTGATCCGTCCACCTGCGTCATCGACGTCGGAGGCGCCACCGGATCGGACACGGGTTTCTACTTCGGCGAGTTCGAGTCCGACGCAGCCGCTCTCGCGTACGTGACGATCACCAATGGCGGCTGGGCAACCGCGGGGGCGGTCTGGGTGGCGTACTCCTCTCCGGTCATCGAAGGCTGCGTGTTCGAGGGGAACTTCGCGTCGGAGCGAGGCGGCGCGGTCAACATCGCCGGCGACAGTGAGTGCAGGATCGAGGGCTGCGTGTTTCGCGACAACGAGGCGGTGGGCTGGGGCGGTGCGATCTACCTCTCCGGAAGTTCCGCCACGATCGTCGGGAACGTGTTCGAGGACAACTCCGCCGACTTCGGTGGTGCCATTCGTGTGTCCGCATCGGCCGACGGGTCGGTCATCGCCGGCAACGTCTTCCGTCGGAATCGCGGCAAGGGGGCTGCCCTCTGGGTCGGTGCCAACGAGGTGTTGATCGAGGACAACGTGTTCGATCGGAATGGACCGGTCGCCGGGGGAAGTGACAAGGGCTCGGTGTTCGTCGGCATGGCGTCGCCGACGCTCTCCCGGAACACGTTCGTGAACAGCCGGGGCACCGCGGTCTGGTGCTCGTGGGAGGCGGATGCGGTCGTCGAGGCCAACATCATCACCGGGTCGGCCGCATGGGGCATGGTCTGCGAGCCCGATGGTGTTCACCTCCCGGAGCCGACCATCCACTGCAACGCGTTCTGGGAGAACGCGAGCGGAGACTTCTGCGGCATCGACCTGGGTGGAAACTTCCACCTCGACCCTCAGATCTGCGTGGGAGACACGACGTCGTACGGACTGGCCGACACGTCCCCGTGCCGGCCCGGCCAGCACCCGGACGGCATGGCATGTGGTCGCATCGGTGCGAGCGACTCCGTCTGCGTACTGCTCGACGTCCACTCTCCGCCAGAACGGCCGCAAGCGGTCGTGTCCGTATGGCCGAATCCCGTCCGGGGTCAGGTGCGGATCGCGGGCCCCATTCTGGACGGTACACCTGCCCGATCGTCCGTCTACGACCCCACCGGTCGTCGCGTGTGCTCGCTGGACGTCACCGAGTCTCCAGACCGGGCCAGCGCAATCTGGGATGGGTGCGATGATTCGGGACGCCCGGTGCCGCCCGGGGTCTACTTCCTGCGCTGGGGATCGGCTGAGAGAGGGACCTCGGCGCGGATCGTCTTGATCGAGTGATGCGGGTTCGACACGACCCTGCGCGGGCCCCGACTACGGCCGAGCCTCCCGCGCCGGGTCCTCGGTCTCCCGGGACGCCAGCCGGCCGGAGCCGAGGCCCGATTGACTCACGACGTCCATCGAAGGTGGAAGGAGGGCACATGTCCACGTGGCAGAAGGCGAGCCTGGTCGGATCGGGGATCGTGGTCGCAGCCTTCTTCGCCCCCTGGGCAGGACCCCGGATCGGACTCCATGTCGTCGTCGTGTCGCTTCAGATGCTGGAGCGCCATGGCCGAGACTGGATCCTGGTCGGAGTCACCAACATGCTGTTCATACTCCTGCCCCTGGTCTGCCATTCGCTCAATCTGCTCGGCCGTGCAAGACGTCGCGTGAGAAGCCTCGTCCTCGTTTCGATACCGCTCGCGTTCTGGATACTGGTCTTCGTCTACGCCTCGGCGGGCGCCGGGCGGTCGGTCCTTCCGGCCTCGCAGGAGGTGATGACGAGCCCTGGTTTCATGGCCACGCTGCTGGGGCAGCTGGTCGCCGTAAAGGGAGGTTTCATGACGCAATCGGCAACCGAGACCGGGGGGAGCGAGATTCGAACCTCCCCGGCCCGAGAGATCGATGCCGGCGCGCCCGGCAGGTTTCGTGTACCGGTCACGGTTTTCGTCATCGCGGCGGTCGTCCTGATCGGCAGCGTCATCTGGAATCAGGTCGCGCAGGACGCGTATCGAGAGGCGTTCTGGAGCTGGGGTGGTGCCGGCGAAGAGAGCGCCAAGCTACAGGTTCAGGTCTCCAGGGTACTCCAGTACGTCGGGGGCGCGGGGGCGGCGCTGGGGCTGATCCTCGCCATCTTGGCTGCGGCTGGAAGGAGGGAGACCTGACCGCCGGGTCCCGGGCACAGACTGCTCGCGGACCTCGATCTCCTCCGTCGCCCAGAAGTCGTGTACCCTCCTGGGGGGTCGAGGCCGACTCGACCCCCGACCCGCCCACACATGACACCCTATCCCGGAGGGGACCCATGAAGAAGATGCTCGTGGCCGCGACGATGCTCGCGACATGGATGGCGTCGACGTCCGCGCTCGCGGAGCCGCGCATGGTGCTCATGGAGAAGCTCACGAACACCGCTTGACCGACCTGTCCAGGAGCCAGCCGTGCGCTGGAGGAGATTCTTTCCAAGCATCCGGATACGGTCACGTCCCATTGCCTACCACACCTGGTGGCCCAGCTCGGCAGACCCGTACTATCAGTACAACGTCCCCGAGAACAATGCGCGCATCAACTACTACGGCGCCGTCTTCACCCCGCACGTCTACATCGACGGTCTGATCGACGGCGGATCCGGAGGCGATTGGGAGTCCGTGGTCCTCGACCGGGCGGCCGTCGAGAGCCCGCTCCGGATCGAGCTGTCCGGTGACCCCGGTGCCAGCACCATCACCGCGGTAATCACGAACACGAGCGCCGGACTGGTGTCCGGGCAGCTCCGGTTCGTGCTGATGGAGAACGGGCTGTTCCACTCGGGCAACCCGCACGACCGGGTCATGCGCGACTTCTTCGCCCCGTCGAGCACCACGGGTGAGTCGATCCTGCTCGCGCCGGGAGAGGAGATCACGCGGGTCGAGACCTTCTCGGTGGACCCGATCTTCGTCGAGGACGAGCTCCAGTGCGTCGTCTACGTTCAGAACGACGGCACCAAGGAGATCCACCAGGCGGCCACGATCTACTTCCAGCTCGACGAGCCCGAGCTGGCGGCGTCCACGATCTCCACCGACGATTCGGCCGGCGGCGACGGCAACGGGCGACTGGACCCGGGCGAGACCGCCGACGTGGCCGTCGATCTCTTCAACCTGAACCCGGTCGACGCCAGCGCGGTGACGGGCGTGCTCTCCTCCACCGATCCGGCGCTCACGATCGGCGATGCGGCGGGAAGCTGGCCGGACATCCCCGGGGGCACCTCGGCCGACAACGCGGCCGATCCGTTCGGCGTGTCGGTCGACGGCGAGACGCCGTGGGGCTACGAGATCCCGGTCACGCTGACCGTGAACGCAAACGACGGCTACGTGAAGGAGATCGACCTCGACCTGCCGGTGGGCTCCCCGACCCACCCGATGGGTCCGGACGCGGGTCAGTACTACACGTACGAGGACCTGGACCCCTATGACCCGTCACCGGTGTTCGACTGGATCGAGATCGATCCGACCCTGGGCGGCCCGGGCACGCTGTTCACGCTGGGCGACGACCAGACCCGCACGACGACGATCCCGTTCGCATTCCAGCTCTACGGCGTCAGCTCCACGACGCTGTCGATCTCGTCGAACGGCTTTCTCGCGGTGGGCGCGACGTCGAACCGCGACAACAGTCCCGGCGAGATCCCCGGTCCCGAGGGTCCGCCGAGCATGATCGCCGGCTACTGGATGGACCTGAACCCGGTCGCCACGGGCGGCGGCAAGGTCTATACGTATGACGACGCGGCCAACGATCGCTACATCGTCGAGTTCTCCGGCGTCGAGCACTACGACGGCGCGGGACTCGGACCGGCCGAGACGTTCCAGTTCATCCTGTACGATCCGTCGGTGTACCCCACGCCGACCGGTGACGGCCAGATCGTCATCCAGTATCTCGTGGTCAGCGACCCGTCGCGCTGCGCGGTGGGCATCGAGGACCAGACCGAGACGATCGGCACGCAGTACCTGTCGGTCGGTCACCTGAACGCCGCCGCCCACGGCCTGGCCGCAGGGCGGGCGATCAAGTTCACGACGATCCCGCCGGACGGCTTCGTCTCGGTGGATCCGATCCTGCCGCCACCGAGCGCCGCGATGCTGGCCGCGCGCCCCAATCCGTTCCGATCGGGGGCGACGATCCGCTACTCGCTCCCGGTGGCCGGTCACGCCACCGTGCGCGTGTACACGCTCGGCGGGGCACTGGTCCGGACCCTCCTCGACGGGGAAGTCGGCGCCGGCTGGGGTCAGCTGTCCTGGGATGGCACCGACCGCCGCGGCGTCGCATTGCCCGCCGGCATCTATCTGTACGAGATCGAAGGAGCAGGCTACGAGGCGTCGGGACGCCTCGTGCGGCTCCGCTGATCGACCCTCACTCGACCTCGCCGGGCGAGCCGACACGCTCGCCCGGCGGGGCGCTGGCACGTCGAGTGACCGCTCCCAGGTGGTGGCAATCCCCGGGTGTCGGTAATCCCCGGCGTTGGCATCACCGAGCGCTGGCGGCCACCGAGTGCATCGGATCCCGGGGCGTACCCGTCGTTCTGCGGCGGGTGACCGTCGCCGTCGTGGGGCTTGCGGTCGTCATCGTCTTCCGCGGTGCTACCGATGCGGTACCCGGGTATGAGAGACGCTCCGGACTGCGGGCGGTTCGGTCACAAGGTGCGGGCGAGGGATCCGTGCCGGCGCGCACGATGCGATCCCCTCGCCAGCCGCCGCTGTTCCCCGACCGCCGCGTTCGCTCCGAACATCCCCGTCGTGAGTGTGCCATGAGCCGCTGTCACTTCGCCGTCCGCCCCGACATCGCACTCGGTCGACGTGACGTCGAGCGCGATCGACGTCGCGCATGCCGCCGCCTCGAACGCGTGCAGTGCGTCGAGGGTCGCGCCGGCATCGCGGTGGCGCTGACCTCGGATTCGGCGGCTCGCTGGATCGAGCTCGCGTCGACGCTCTCCCGGCGGGCACTCGAGCAGCGCATCGCGGAGGCGAGGAGCCGGGCCCGGCGCGTCGCCGCGGATGACCCCGGACAGGCGGCGATCGGTGTCGGGGAGTCGGCACCGCTGGAGCCCGTCGGGGTCCTCGAGACGCGCGCGGAGCCGAGCCGGGTCTCGAGATCGACCGACACCGCACCCTCCGACGCAGAGGCGAGCGTTCCCGAGGTGGAGGTCGAGCTACGCGTAACGCTCGATCCCGTCACGCATGCGCATGCGGAGGCCGCGTGGGCGCAGGCGAGCGTACGGCTTTCGCGGGTCGAAGGCGGAGTTCGTGGCGGCTGCGATGTCGGCGTACGCGGCGAGCTTGGCCTCCGCGGGAAGGATCGAGACGGATACCAGGCCCGAGCGCAGAGAGGTCGCGACTCCCGAGACGTCATCGTCCGTGGGCGGCACGGCAACGCCGACGGTGCCTCGGTCGACCTATCGGATCGTCGTGGTCGAGTGCCCATCGTCTCGCCGGGCCCGCGTCGGGGACCGACCGATCTCCGAGTCTGCGCGGCGGGCCATCTTCTCCGATGCCGACGTCGTCGACGACCGAGGGCGCCGCCGTGCCACGATCCCGCCGAGGCTCAGGCGGCGTGTGCTTTGGCGCGACGGGCATCGATGCACGATACCCGGGTGTGAGAATCGACAGCACCTCGCCATTCACCACCGGGTCCCGGTCGAGCTCGGCGGATGAAACACGCCCGAGAGCCTGACGACGCCGTGCTGGCGGTGTCACGCGTCGCTTCACGCGATGCCGGACGCCGTCGCCCGGACCGTGCGGTTATGACCGCCGCCTCGTGAGGACACGCGCCGTGGCAACATGAGCGGGTGAGTGTGGGTAGTTGACGATCACGGCGGGGGATAGCCGACACCCGGGGATTGTCAGCACCCGGCAGTTGCTGAGACCGAGGAGTTGCGAAGCCCCGGGGATCGCCAGCACACGGAGATCGCCAACACTCCGGAGCAGCGAAGCCCTGGGCGAAGCCCCGCGGATTGCGAGTCCCCGGGGATCGCCAACACCCGGGGATCGCCAACACCCGGGGATCGCCAACACCCGGGAGTTGCGAGGACCCGGGAGTTGCGAAGACCCAGGAGCTGCGAAGGCCCGGGGCAAAGCCCCGAGGCAAAGCCCCGAGGAGTGGCAGAAACCCCGGGGACTGCAAGACCTCCCGGATTGCGAGGACCCGCGGATCACCAACACCCTGGATCACGCACACCGAAGGATCGCCTGGACCGAGGGATCGCGTCGACCGGGATTGCCTGTGCTCGTGTATCAGTCGCGGTCCGTGTCGCCGCCGGACGTGATCGGTCGCAGGAACGCTCGCGCCTTCATCTCGTCGATGGGTCGGGTCAGGTACACGAACCCGTTCTGCCCCGCGCGATGCTCCACCACCGGATGATCGTGCGGGGTCACGACCCCGATGTGCGCGCCGGGATGGCGCAGCTTCAAGTCGGAGGCCAGGGACAGCCCGTTCCGGCCGCGCATCGTGACGTCCACGAGGACGACGTCCAGCGAGCGACAGTGTGAGGCCCGCTCGATCGCCTCGTCCGCGTTCCGGGCGGTGATGACGTCCCACGCGGGCAACGCGTCGCGCACGATGTTCTTCAGGAAGTCCCGGGCCGAGAGGCTCTCGTCGACGACGAGGGCGGTTCCGGGCGATTCTGCCATGATGCTCTCCGCTGTGATGACGGTCGTGCACGCGGCGCGCGATCCCTGCCGGGCACGGGTGCGGTGGCTCGACCATGCGGCTCGGACGTGCGTCGCGCGTCCGGGGAGTACCCGGGTACGAGAGGTGCCCCCGTGAGAAGCGATCGACCAGTATCCGGTCGGCTTGAGCCTCTCGGACCCGCTCCCGATCCAGCGGCCGATTTCGGATCACACCGCGCGCCCGAGCCGTTAGACTCTCGAAACGACCGTCGCGTCCCGCGAGCGTGTCCGCCTCGTCATGGGGGCCGCACGGGGCCGCGCACGCCCGTCGCGCCGCGCGCCGCGGCGTTTCACCGGAGCCCGCGCATGTCCCTCGATCCGTCGAAAGCGCCCAACACGTCCCTCGGCGCGGCCGAGATCGACCGCTACAGCCGACACCTGATCCTCCCCGAGGTCGGCATGGAGGGGCAGAAGCGCCTCAAGAGCGCCAGCGTGCTCCTGATCGGTGCCGGAGGACTGGGGTCTCCGCTCGGCATGTACCTGGCGGCCGCCGGGGTCGGCCACATCGGCATCGTCGACTTTGACTACGTGGACGGGAGCAATCTCCAGCGGCAGATCATCCACGGCACGAAGGACATCGGACGCTCGAAGCTGGAGTCGGCGCGCGAGACGATCGCCGACATCAACCCGCACGTCGAGGTCACGACGTTCGAGGGGGCGCTGCGCTCGGAGAACGCGCTCGACGTTCTCGCCGACTACGACATCGTCATCGACGGCACCGACAACTTTCCCACCCGCTACCTCGTGAACGACGCGTGCGTACTCCTCGGAAAGCCCAACGTGTACGGCAGCATCTTTCGGTTCGAGGGGCAGGCGTCGGTGTTCTGGGCGGAGAAGGGGCCGTGCTACCGGTGCCTCTACCCGGACCCGCCCCCGCCGGGACTCGTGCCGAGCTGTGCCGAGGGCGGCGTCCTCGGCGTGCTGCCCGGCATCGTCGGGTGCATGCAGGCGACCGAGGCGATCAAGCTGATCCTCGGACACGGAGAGCCCTTGATCGGGCGGCTGATCGTGTTCGATGCCCTGACGATGACGTTCCGCGAGCTCCGGCTCCGGCGCGATCCGGAGTGTCCGGTCTGCGGCGAGGACCCCACGCTGACCGATCTCATCGACTACGACGCGTTCTGCGGCGTCGGCCAGACCGGCGAGCCCGAGCCGGCGGCGTCGGACCTGGCGCCCGCCGAGGTCCAGGAGCGCCTCGAGCGCGGCGATCGGCTCGTGCTCCTGGACGTGCGCAACCCGGTCGAGTGGGAGATCTGCCGCCTCGATGGCGCCACCCTGATGCCGCTCTCGGTGCTGCCCGCCCGGATGCACGAGCTGGATCCGGACGCCGAGATCGTCGTCTACTGCAAGGTGGGCATCCGCAGTGCACACGCGGCACAAATCCTTTCTGAGAATGGTTTTACGCGTGTACACAACATGGCGGGCGGCATCCTCCGCTGGTCGTCCGACGTGGACCCGTCCGTCCCCCGGTACTGATCGCCGCGGATTCGGGAACCGCGTACTGCAATACCACGTGCGCGCGCGACGGCAGGTGCTATCATCACGGGCCGAAAAAACGAGGGCGCGCATCGACCAGCTCGAGCGCGCCCGATCGCGTACCCGGCCACGGGTGGTTTCCGTGACGCCGGTACGCCGAGAGACGCCCTACAGCACGGTGTGAACAGCCATGATCGTCGGAGTACCCAACGAAACCGCTCCTCGTGAGCGTCGCGTCGCGGTCACGCCCGACGCCGTCAAGAAGTTCGAGAAGCTCGGTCTCCAGGTGGTCGTGGAGAGCGGCGCGGGGGACTCCGCGTCCTATCCCGACAGCACCTACGAGGCGGCCGGCGCCCGGATCGTCTCCGGTGACGAGGCGTTCGGGGCCGACGTCGTCCTCAAGGTCGCGTGTCCGCTCGAGGCCGAGATCGCACGGTACAAGCCGGGCGCACTCGCGGTGTCGCTGATGGACGTGTTCGGCCGTGGCCCCGACATCATGCGTCGGATGGCCGCGGCCAAGATCGACGCGATAGCGATGGAGCTGATCCCGCGCGTCACCCGCGCTCAGGCGATGGACGTGCTCTCGTCGCAGGCCAACCTGGCGGGGTACAAGGCCGCCATCGAGGCCGCGCACCACTTCGGTCGCCTGATCCCGATGCTGATGACGGCGGCGGGCTCGGTGCCGCAGGCTCGCGTGGTCGTGCTCGGCGCCGGCGTGGCCGGACTCCAGGCGATCGCGACCGCGCGCCGACTGGGCGCGCAGGTCGAGGCCTACGACGTGCGGCCGGCGGTGCGCGAGGAAATCATGTCGCTGGGGGCCCGTTTCCTCGACATCCAGCTCCACGAGTCGGGCGCCGGCGAGGGCGGCTACGCGCGCGAGCTCACCAAGGACGCCCAGCAGCTTCTGATCGACGCGCTCACCGAGGAGCTCCCCAAGCGCAACATCATCATCAGCACCGCCCAGATCCCGGGCAAGCCCGCGCCCACGCTGATCTCCGAGGAGGCCGTCCGCCGGATGGCGCCGGGCTCGGTCATCGTCGATCTGGCCGCGGGGTCGGGTGGTAACTGCCCGCTCTCGGTGGCGGACGAGGTGGTGGAGCGCCACGGTGTCACGATCGTCGGGCACACCGACTATCCGTCCCGGCTGGCGCACCACGCGAGCCTGTTCCTGGCCAAGAACATGGTCAACCTCCTGGGCCTCGTGGCGAAGAAGGAGGACGAGAAGACGACGTTGTCGTTGGATCTCGAAGACGACATCATCTCGGCCGCTCTGGTGACGCTCGGCGGCGAGATCCGATGGGAAGGCGCGCGGCAGGCGGCGACCGAGCAGGTCAGCTGACCGCGAAACGACGGAGCTGCAAGATGTCCCCAGTCATGGCGAGCGTGTTCGTGTTCGTGCTCGCGTGCATCGTCGGATACCACGTCATCTGGAACGTCACGCCGGCGCTGCACACGCCGCTGATGTCGGTGACGAACGCGATCTCGGGCATCATCCTGGTCGGGTGCATGCTCGTGTGTGGCAGCGAGGGTAGTCCGCTCTTCGCGAAGGTGCTCGGCTTCATCGGCATCGTCCTGTCGTCGATCAACATCTTCGGCGGGTTCGCGGTCACCCAGCGCATGCTCGGCATGTACAAGCGTCGATAGGAAGTCGAACCATGACCCCGCATGCTGACGGTTCGGCGAGCGTGATGTCCGAAGACCTCTTCGCGCTCGTCTACCTGGTGGCCTCGGTCTTCTTCATCTTCGGTCTCAAGGGTCTCAGTCATCCATCCACCGCGCGGCGCGGCAACCTCCTGGGGATGGTGGGCATGGTCCTGGCGGTCGCCGCCACGTTCTTCCGCCCCGAGATGAGCCCCCGCAACTTCGGGTGGATCTTCGGTGGGCTCGCGGTCGGCGCTGCGATCGGCCTGCCGCTGGCGATGCGCATCGCGATGACGTCCATGCCCGAGCTGGTGGCCATCCTGCACAGCTTCGTGGGAATGGCCGCGGTGCTCGTGGGCATCGGCTCGTTCGTGCTGCACGAGGCCACCGGCGCGCATACCGCGGGCGTCGTCCGCGTCGAGACCTTCATCGGCGTGTTCATCGGCGCCATCACGTTCACGGGCTCGGTGATCGCGTTCGGCAAGCTCAGCGGACGCATGGGCTCGGCGCCCCTGATCTTCAAGGGACAGCACCTCCTGAACCTGGTGATCTTCCTGGCCATGATCGGTCTGGGCATCGGGTTCGCGGCCACCAGCAACATCGTGCTCCTCTACGCGATGACGGCGCTTGCCCTCATTCTCGGCTACACGCTGATCGTACCCATCGGCGGGGCGGACATGCCGGTCGTGGTGTCGATGCTGAACTCGTACTCGGGCTGGGCGGCCACGGCCACCGGGTTCATCCTGGGCAACAACGTGCTGATCGTGACCGGCGCCCTCGTCGGCTCGTCGGGCGCGATCCTGTCCTACATCATGTGCAAGGCCATGAACCGCTCGATCATCAACGTGCTCCTGGGCGGCTTCGGCACCGGCGACGACGTCGCCGCCATCGCGCAGACCAACGGCAAGCCGTACCGGGCAGCTGCGGTCGAGGACGTCAGCTTCATGATGAGGAATTCGTCCTCGGTCATCATCGTACCCGGGTACGGGATGGCGGTGGCCCAGGCCCAGCACGCGGTGCGCGAGCTGACCGACCTCCTGGTCGAGAACGGCGTCGACGTGAAGTTCGCCATCCACCCGGTGGCCGGCCGGATGCCCGGCCACATGAACGTCCTCCTGGCCGAGGCCGACATCTCGTACGACCGGGTGCTCGAGCTGGAGGACATCAATCCCGAGTTCGGCCACACCGACGTGGTCCTCGTGATCGGGTCCAACGACGTCATCAACCCGGCCGCGAAGACGGACAAGGCGAGCCCGATCTACGGGATGCCGATCCTGGACGCCTACAAGGCGCCGCTCGTGTACGTCATCAAGCGATCGATGAAGCCGGGCTACGCGGGGGTCGACAATGAGCTCTACTACGCCGACAATTGCAACATGGTCTTCGGAGACGCCAAGAAGGTGTGCGAGGAGCTCGTTCAGGCACTCAAGGCCGGCTGATCGTGCGACAACGCGCGCGCCCGCGCGCGCGACTTCGAAAGCGAGCGGACCCATGTCCGACACGGGGAGCCGCCCGCCCCTCGTCCCATCCGACATCGACGGAATCACGTTCGACTTCGGCAACACGCTGATCGAGTTCTCGCCGCGCCAGCTGGACGCGCTGGACACGGCGCTGGCCGGATTCCTCGAGGGCCGCTTCGGGCCATTGGACCACGAGCGGCTGCGGGCCATCCGACAGCACGACCGCGAATCGCCCTATCACGGAGATCCCCCCACCTATCGCGAGAACGATCTCCGGACGATGACGATCGACATGTTCGAAGAGATCTACGGCCGCACGCCCACCTCGGGCGAGGTGGACGAGATCGTCGCGTTTCGCCGCCGCGCGTTCGTGGGCGTCATGGCCCCCTGGGACGAGCTCCGCGAGGTGCTGGAGCGACTGCGCGCGCGCTACACGCTGGGGATCCTGTCGAACTACCCCGACGGGGGCGCCATCCGGGAGGCGCTCGCGACCCTCGAGATCGATGACCTCTTCTCGGCGGTGGTGGTGTCCGCGGATCTGGGCGTGATCAAGCCGCATCCGGACACGTTCGCGGAGATCGTCCAGCGTCTCGAGATCCCACCGGCACGGCTTCTCCACGTGGGCGACAACTGGCTGGCCGACGTGCAGGGAGCGAAGCGAGCGGGGCTCCATGCGGTGTTCCTCCGGAAGTGGGCGCCCCCGGAGCCGGAGCGGCGATCGGACGACGACGTGGAGCCGGATCGGTCGGTGGTGAACCTGACCGAGCTGGCCGCGTGGCTGCTGGAAGAGGCGTAGGATGCCTCCAGCCGGCTCGATGCGGCCGATGCCGACATTCGCGATCTGAGAGCCACGCCGATGATCGTGGCGTGGAATGTGTACTTCGCCAGGCTGCGAGACGTCGGCGCGTTCCAGGGCGGCAGCGCGATCGGCGATGGGAACCCCTTCTACGAGGCCGGCGGCACCGTCGAGGTCCGTGAGCTCCCGAGAGACGGATGGCGGAAACGAATACCGGGTGTAGGCGGTTCGGCGAGCGCGTGACACCCGGGTACAGGCCCTCGAGCGTCAATCCGTGAGCACCAGCCGGTGTGACGTGAGCTGCCCGCCCGCCCCCAGCGCCAGGAAGTAGACTCCGGGGGCGACCCGCCGCCCGGCCCCGTCGCGCCCGTCCCAGCTCACGATGGACCGCCCCACGCGCTCGTCGACACGCAGCCGTCGCACGCGGCGGCCTCCGACGTCGAAGACGTCGTGCACGTCCAGGACCGGTGCCCCCAGCACCTCAACCCGGAACCTCGGCGCCGGATTGGCGAACGCCCCCACGCGATAGGCGGCGCTCGATGCCACGTCTCCGGTCCCCAGGAGCGCCCAGTCGGTGATCGGAAGCACGAGATGACTCGGATGCAGAACGTCCGCGTAGACCCCCACCGTTCCCTGGACGCTCGGCCCGCCCCAGCCGAACGGGTTGCCGTCCTGCGGATTGACCGCGAACCGGGGGTAGTTGCTGTTGGTCACCGTGACCACGATGCGGTGGCCCACGTCGAACGCGATGGCCGTGGACCAGAGATCCACCTCGTACTCGGCCACCGTCCACGGCGTCACGGGCTCCTCGACCTCGAAGCCGTTCCGGAAGCGCGCGCGCAGGACGCCGTCGGTCACGAGCATCTCGCGACCGTCCGGATACCTGTCGATGAGCTTCACGCACCAGTCGATGTCGCGCGTGGAGACCTCCGCCCAGAAGTGGAAACGGACCTTGCCCATGATCGTCAGCGGCACCGTCATCGCGTCGCTCTGGAAGCGGACACCGTCCGTGCGACCCGCGTGGGCCGGGACCTGGTCCATCGGGCCGGCCGGGATGTTCAGGTTGCGGCCGCCGCGGGTGGAAACCGGGTCCGCGGGGTCGTTCTCGTACCAGGCCGTGTCGTACTCGAGCTCGGGCGGGTAGCTCTGGAGCGTGCGCGGCTTGTCGGCGTCGGGGCCGTGCAGATAGAACGGCGTGTCCCAGGCCGCCTGGGGAAACGTGTCGGAGAAGCGCCACTCGTTTCCCGCGCTGAACGGCGCGCCGGGATCGCCCATCACGTACACCTGAGCCGCCGGCTCGTCCTCGATCCCGTTCTCGACGCCCTTCACCCAGCGGTCGTACCAGCGCCAGATGACGCTGTCGGCCTCGAAGCCGGCGTGAGGTGGGTACGTGAGCTCGCCCTGAACCGTCTCGCCGATCCCGAAGTGCGTCCATGGTCCGAGCACGAGCTTCTGCCGGCCCGCCGCGCCCGGGCCGCCCTCGGACTGCAGGTATCGAAACGCGTCGACCGCCGACTCGCCGAAGATGTCGTAGTGGCCGCCCACGTGGAGGATCGGTACCGTCACATCCGACGCCCGCGTACGAAGGTCGAGCGCGTCCCAGAACGGGTCGTGCGTCGGATGTGCGAGGAAGAACGGCAGCATCTCCTCGGAGCCCTGATCCTCGAACCAGCCTTCCACCAGTGACTCGCGATACGCGCCGCCCTGGAAGAACGCCTTCTGGTAGAAGTCGTCGCACGCGATGGTCGACACGCACGCCTTCAGCGCGGGGGGGACCGCACCCGCGGCCAGGTACTGGACGATGCCGCGCGCCGATTCCCCGACCATCCCCACCGCGCCGTTGCTCCAGGGGCGGGTCGCGATCCACTCCACGGTGTCGAAGCCATCCTGGTTCGCGCCCCACGCGTCGGTCCAGAACGTGGAGTCGGCACCCTCGGAGGCGTAACGCCCGCGCATGTCCTGCGCGACGTACGCGTAGCCGCGACTGCGCGCCTCCTGGATGAACTCGGGGTCGATCGCGCGCGGGTCGGTGGCCTTGTTGTACGGCGTTCGCATCAGGATCGCCGGCCACGGTCCCGGTGACGTGGGCAGATAGACGTCGGTCGCGAGAAGGGTTCCGTCGCGCATCGGGACCGACGCCGCGATGTCCTGCCCGCGTGCGGACGTCGTCGCGGTCGCGGTCAGCACGAGGCCGACGAGCGATGCCAGGGCGGCGGTCCCGCGACCGACCGGGAACGCGTGTCGAAATGGAGCGAGACCCGAACGGAAGCGCCTCGCGGCGCGGCCCCCGGGCGGGCTGGGCGCAGTGTTGATCATGCGTGGATTCTAGGCGATCGGCTCCGATGGGGGGAGACAATCCGGCGCTCGCCGCTGCGCGGGCCGCGAAGCGGGCCGGCGGGGCACGTGCGGCGAGGTCGATCGTGAACGGATGTTCGGGTACGGTCGGTTTCAGCCTCCGGGGGCTTCCCGGGCGAGGTACGGGGGACGCCAGGACGCCCTCGGCCCGGACGATCGGAGGAACCACACGAGCCAGGGTACCCCGACCCCCGCGCCCACGGCGCCCAGCCACCATGCGGCGCGGAAGCTCTCGAGGGAGTCGGTCCTGGGCAGGTAGGCGTCGGCGGCGATCAGCACCAGAACGAGTGCGTTGTTGCCGGCGTGTACGAGCATGGGCACACGCAACGAGCGCGTGCGAGCGTAGAGCACGACCTGCACGAGGCCGAACGCGAACCCCCCGATCATGTCGGCGTGCAGGACGGCGAACGTGGCCGCGGAGCCGAAGATCCCCACGTCCGGTCCGTACCGATGGGTCCACCGGGTGAAGACGACACCGCGGAAGACGAGCTCTTCGACGACGGGAGCCAGCACCACGAGCAGGACCGCGTTCGCGACCGCGATCAGGGGTCTGCCGGCCGGAAAGAGATCCGGGTCATCGAGGAGAAACGACTCGACGAAGCCCGGGAACGGGAACGAGAGCGGCACGTAGCAGAGGAACACACCCGCCAGCGACAGCGCCACGAGCGGCAAGACGGTGCCCAGCGCCACGCGCGCGCTCGCACGATCGACCGGAGGACCGACGAGCCGGTTCAGCTGAACGCCGTACGTGTGAGCGACCCCCGAGAGCAGCACCCCGAGCACGGCGTACCCGATCGCCTGCGCGAACGGGTCGTCGAGGGCTGCCGGGATCGCGACCCCGAGCGCGCGCTCGCTGATCGCGGACACGAGCGTGAGGGCGAGCCAGGTGGCGAGGCCCGCGAGCAGTGCGATCAGAAGACACAGACGCGCGGTCAGCCGGTCGAATGGATTCGCGGTCGACACGCGGCGTCCCTTCGCGGTGGAGGTCCACAAGTGGTGGATGTTCAGTGACTTGTGGATCTCCCGGGGCGAGGATGATGAGCGAGCTGCGTGATGCTACCACAACTCACGCTCTACACCGGTAGATGACCACATCGAGACGGACGAACGGCGACGGACGACCAGGAGGTATCGAGGTGGGCAAGGTGAGCGCGCTCGACTACGCGTTGATGGCCAACGCGGTGTACGAGAATGACCAGGCCAGCGCGGCCGTGGCCGGCTGGAGCGTCGGCTCGTTCTACGAGGGACGGTCGTGGGGCGGCCTGAAGGCCGATGGGTTCCAGGGGTGCTTCTACGTCCGCGAGTCCACCAAGGAAGTGGTGGTGGCCTTCCGCGGCACGCAGCCGACGAGCTTCAACGATCTCACGGCCGACCTGAAGATCGCGATCGGACTCCTGCCCAATCAGTGCAGCTCGGCGTGGCGGCTCTTCGAGCAGACGCTCGAGCAGTACGCATCGTACGACATCACGCTGACCGGGCACTCCCTCGGAGGTGCGCTGGCCCAGGTGGTCGGTCACTGGAGCGGCCGCCCGTTCTGCACCTTCAACGCGCCGGGCATGTGGGGCGACATCCAGAAGTCGAAGATCAACGTGCTCGCGCCCCAGAAGATGTGGCGGTCGCTCAAGGGAACGTTCATCGGCTCCGCGACCGCGAAGCAGTCGGCGAACACGGGGCGGAACTTCCGGAACATTCTCGATCCGGTCAGCGCCTACGGCATGCACTACGGGCCGGTCACACGGTTCTACAACGCGGGCGTGCACTCGATGTCGGACATGGTCGAGTACGTCCGCCGCTCCCGGTGGGCCGACAAGAACCCCTTCGCGCACCGGGAGTGGGGCGAGCTGGGTAGCGGCAAGAAGCTGTGACGAGACGAAGGAAGATCGGCGAGCTCGGCTCGGTGGTGGGGGCCAACCGTCCAGCTGGGCCGAGCCCGCCTCGGGCATGTATGTGGGCTCGGAGGTGCCGGCGGGCGCCGGTGAAGGCGCGTCGCGCCGTGTGAGGCGCAACCGCGTCATCCCGGCGGCGGGCGCCTCTTCGCACTCTCCGAGCCCGAACGCTCCGATCCGATCACCACAGGGGCTCGTGCCTGGCAAGCACGGCGAGTCGGCACTTGGAGCGTGTATCCCTCCGGTGTCCTGTCCCGCGACCAATAGGCGACGGCACAGCCGATGAGCGCGAGATCGGTGGCTTCTCGCAATCGGGCTGCACCGTCGCCACACCTGTCGAGCTCACCCCGAGCACGCGTCGACGGGGTGGTCTCCCACGACTTCGACGAACTCGTCGTGGCACGCGACGTTGTCCCGAGGGACGCGGTCCCGGACGACGAGTTCGCCGTGAAGCAACCTCGACTGCGCCCGTCATGACGAGGTTGCGTTCAATCGAACGAGGGCGCGACCCTCTCCGAGCGATCGGGCACGCCGATCGGGACGACCCCTTCGGGTCGTGACGATCACTGACGACCGCCACCGCGATCCGAAAGCGTGGCCACGAGCCCCAGGCTCGTTCCCATGACGTCGAGGGAACCGATCCGGTGCCCGTGACCCCGTGGGGTCGCTCGGGGTGCTCGGCGCGGCGGAGCCCATGCCGCATGGAGCGTCTCGCCGGACGGATCCGCCTCTGGTGGATCGCGGTGGCGTCGGGGCGGAGACGACCTATGGCACTATGGTCCGACTCCGCTCACGGGACCCATCGTGACCCCGGGCAACCGAGCCACGCCATGATGCGTTTGCATCATTTGCCGCTCGCACCACGCGGCCGGGGAGGTACCGCCGAGGCGTGATGGCGCCCCACGTTCCGGCCCCGATCCGTCAGCGACGCGAGAGCTTTCGCACCAGCGTGCCCCGATCGGACGTCGCGCGGAGGAAGTAGACGCCGCTCGGCACGTCGGACGCCAGCGTGTCCCATCGGAACTCGGCACGTCCGTTCACGACCGGAACGTCGCCGAGCCGCGCCACGAGCCGGCCGCTCACGTCGTGCAGCGAGAACGCGGCGCGCGAGGCCCCCGGCAGCCCGAGCGTGATCGTGGCCGACCGGTGGACCGGATTGGGCGCCACCGTCAGCGAGCTCATCGCCTCGACGACCGTCGGGGCCGTGGCCACGATGTCGCCGGTGACCTCTTCGGTCAGCCAGGCCGCGCTCTCGGGGGAGATGAAGATGTGCTCCTCGTTCGCGTCGGGCACGAAGCAGCGCACGAACGGCGTCGAGGCGCCGGTCACGTCCATGAACGGATCGTCGGTCTCGAGGCCGAGCGCGCTCACGGTAGGAATGAAGCAGTGACTCGGATGAAGCGCGACGATGTCGCCGAACGGAGCCGACACGGCGTCCATCTGCGCCATGCTGGGGCGAAGCCCGCCCGGCGCGTTGTCCCAGGGGCTGGTGCCGGACACGGTGACGTTCTGGACCTCCGCCGGGAGCCCGAGGATGTCGAGGAGGCCCGCGAAGATCAGCTGCGACGAGCCGTCGGGCAGCGCCCAGACGTTGCCGGTCAGGTCCACCAGGAAGCTGGAGTACTCCCAGCGGATGATCTGTGCGCCGGGACCGTAGCCCTGATCGGCGCCGATGCCACTTCCGTTCGAGACGCACACGAGCCGCGGCCCGGAGGGATAGTCCCCGAGCGCGGCCAGCTCGGCGACGAGCACATCGCGAAGCGGATCGGGCTCGCCGGTGGTTCCCGCCGGGCTCGTGTGGTGGTAGCGCAGCATCTGCCGCGCACCCGGTGAGTCGAGCGACTCGAGGAAGGATGCCGCGTCCGCCGAGTCGTCGGCGAAGAAGGCCACCCAGTACTGGATGCCGAGCGGGATGTTCGCGCCGGTCTGCGGAGCGTCGAACGAGATGAACGTGCGCACGTTCGCGTCGAGGTCGTTCGCCTCCATGTAGGCCAGCGCATAGCGACAGCAGAGCCCGCCCATGCTCGCCCCGACGAGGACGAGATCCTGGTCCGGCGCGATCACTGCGTTCACCTGGGCCAGGAGCTCCATGACCAGATACGCGTTTCGCTGGATGTAGGTCGTGGGTGACACGAAGTCGAGGACCACCGCGTCGTAGCCGAGCGCCCGCAGCGACTCCAGCAGATTCTCCTGGTTCAGCAGGAGGTACAGGTCGTCCCAGTCGAGGTTGTCCTCGAGATCGAAGCCCTCGATCACGACGATCGGGTTCGTGATCTCGGTGTGACCCTCGGCGAGGTATACGTAGGCGTCACCCGACGCGACGTCGCCCGCGTACGCGACCGTGCCGGTGACCGACAGGGTATCGTCGGGCAGGGGCACCCCGAGGCGCGTGACCTCGAACGTGAACGACGCGTCGCGCTCGACGCCGCTCGCCGTGGTGTGTCGGACTCGCACGTGGCGAGTGCCGGGGTGCGTGTAACGGGCCACGACCGAGCGACCGGGGCTCAGCGCCCGGAACCCGAGGCCGTCGCCGGGATCGATCCGGACCGACTCGATCGGATCGTCGGCGTTGGTCGCGATGAGCCGCGGATCGAGAACGAACCGTACGGCCTCGCCGCCGCTCGTCGCGTCGCACGTGGCCGCGGCGGCGAACGCGTGTCCCGACACGACGTCTGCCCCGGACGCCGCCACGTGTCCGGCTCCGTCCGTCACGATATCGCCCGATGCCACACGCGACGGATCGAGTCGGTCGTAGATCACGTCGAGGATCGCGACCGGCACGTCACCGCGTCGCTCGTGCTCGCGTGCGATCGCTCGCATCTCGTCACGCGATCGCCAGGGAACCGGGCCCGTCGCCGCGCGCTCGAGCTGATGGCGCATCTGCTGGAGCACACCGTACGTGATCGGCGTCTCGCCCGGTCGTCCGGTTTGCTCGGCCAGGTCGACGATGGGCAGCGCGCGATCGGCCAGGATCCCCGACGGAACGGCGCTCGCCGGAACGTGCTCGAGCGCGTCGTGCAGGGCGTCGCCGGCCGAGGCGTGGGCGCCGAGCCCGACGCCGGAGACGGCGAGGACGCCGAGCATCATCAGAGCGCGGCTGATCGAGTGGCGAGACATGCAGACCTCCGATTCGACGTCAGACCGGATGCCGGGGCGGCGGGCGGAACGTGCGGCGTCCGGTCGTGATGAGATGGTGCGAGCCCGGCGCGTGCGATGACGTGGAGAATCGTGCCCGACGGAAGCGGTTCGCGTCAATCGGCGCCGGAGTCTCAGGAGTCGCCGGAGTCGCCGGAGGCTCCGGTGGCGCCCGCGGCGATGGCCGCGTTCGACGCGGCGCGGAGGCCCGACGCGACGTCCGCTCCGGTGGGCAGCTGGAACACGCGCAGGCCGAACTCCGGAATCACCGCGATCAGATGATCGAAGATGTCGGCCTGAATGTCCTCGTAGTTCGCCCAGCGCTGGTCCTTGGAGAAGACGTAGATCTCGATGGGGATGCCGCGCTCGGTGGGCGGCAGCTGGCGGACGAGAAACGTCAGGTCCGGGTGGACCTCCGGGTGCGCACGGAGATAGGCCTCCACGTAGTGCCGGAACGTGCCCAGATTCGTCAGCCGGCGGCCGTTGATGATCTCGTCGTCGTCACCGAAGCCGCGCTCGGCGTTCCACGCGGCGATCTCGTCGAGCTTGCGGTCGATGTAGTCGTTCAGGAGCGAGAAGCGTCGCCAGCGTTCGATGGTGTCGGTGTCGGCGATGCGCACGGTGGTCATGTCGATCGCGATCGAACGCTTGATCCGCCGCCCCCCGGACTCGGACATCCCGCGCCAGTTCTTGAACGACTCGCTGACCAGGGCATACGAAGGGATGCTGCTGATCGTCTTGTCCCAGTTCTGAACCTTGACGGTGGTCAGCGAGACGTCGATCACGTCGCCGTCGGCGTCGTACCTGGGCATCGAGATCCAGTCGCCCACCATCACCAGGTTGTTGGCCGAGATCTGGATGCCGGCCACGAGTCCCAGGATGGAGTCCTTGAAGATCAGCATCAGGACCGCGGTCAGCGCCCCCAGACCGCTCAGGAACGCGATCGGTGACTGTCCGAGGACCTTGGAGAGCACGATGACGGCGATGATGAAGAACGCGATGATCTTCACGAAGTCGAGGACGGTCTTGGCGGGGAAGCGCTGGGCGATCGGGTACTGACGGTAGATGATCAGCATCGCGTTGAGGGTCGCGTTCACCACCATCGCGCCCACGACGAGCATGTAGATCTGGGTGCCGCGGAGGACGAGATCGACGACGCGCGGGAGGTCGAAGAGCGCAAGAGGCGCCAGAAGCTGGACGATGATCGCGGGGGCGAGGTGGGCCAGGTGCCGGAACACGCCCTGGCCGACGAGCGTGTCGTCCCAGTCGGTCTTCGAGTGCTTCGCCAGGCCGACCACCGACCGGAGCAGGAGCCGGCGCGCGACGGCGTCCACAATCCAGGCCAGGATCGCGACGCCGAGGCACAGCACCACGTGAACCGTTCCCCGGGCCATGGTGTCGCTGAGTCCCTGCTGGATCAGCCAGCTCTGGGCGGTATCGAGCATGCGTGACGTCTCCGGGTTCCTGGTGAGAAGAGCCGACCATTCTGCCGATCCGGGTGGCGCGCGACAACCCCGCAGCCCACACCGCGCGCGAATCGCGCACGCATCGCGGTCGTGTATACTGCCACGCGGTTCGTTCGACCGTCCGTTTCGGGGGGTGTCCCGCGTGCTGGGGGCTCCGTCCCGGGTCCGAGTGGAGTCGCATGGCGAAGCCCCCGTCCACGCACGCGTACTGCCCGAACTGCGGCAACGAGATCCTGGATCGGCGATACTGCGCCGAGTGCGGTCAGGAGAACGTCGCCGACGTCTATTCCGTTCGCGACATGTTCCGGAGCGTCCTCGACGAGGCCCTGTCGCTGGACTCCAAGGTGGTCCGGAGCATGGTCCCGCTGCTCGTCAAGCCCGGCTTTCTGACCAACCAGTACGTCGCGGGTCGCCGGGCGCACTTCGTGCGCCCACTGCGTCTCTATCTCGTGTCGAGCCTCCTGTTCTTCCTCGTGCTCTCGCTGACGAGCCAGGACAGCGGCATCCTGACGCTGGGATCGGCCGGCTCCCCCGAGGAGGAGGCCGCGCGCGACGCGCGGGCGGATTCGCTGGCCGCCGCGGTCGCGGACTCGCTGCGCGCCGAGGGGATCGTGGTCGCCGCCGACCAAGACGAGACGATCGGCGAGATCCTCGGCTCCACGGACCGCGCCGCGCCGCGGGCGGACCGGCCGGACTCGTTCCTCGCCGACTCCACGCACACCGGCGCGAGCACCGACGACGACGGCACCGACGACGACAACCTGACGGTCGACATCGGTGACGCGGGTGACATCCCGCTGATCGGCGCGCACATGGTCGCTCAGAAGGAGAGGATCGAGTCCTTGACCGTGGACGAGCTGCAGACCGCCTTCGGGCGCACGTTCCGCCGCCACCTGCCGAAGACGGTGTTCGTGCTGGTGCCCGTGTTCGCGCTGATCCTGAAGCTCCTGTACGTGCGGCGCCGGCGCTACTACATCGAGCACCTGGTGTTCGCGTTCCACGTGCATGCGTTCCTGTTCCTGATCTTCACCCTGATGGTCGTGAACCCCTGGACGCCGCTGGACGTCCTGCTGCTGATCTCGACGGTGGTCTATCTGTTCGTCGCGATACGCCGCGTGTACCGTCAGTCGTGGCCGAAGACGGTCCTCAAGTTCGTGATCCTGCAGAGCGCGTATCAGTCGGCGCTCGCGATGGCCCTGATCCTGACCGCGCTGGTCACGGCGCTCACGATATGAGACCCGACGCGGCGCCGGGGAGTCGCGGCCTCTCGCTGTCACCGCGGCTGGCGGCGATCGTGGACCTCGTCCCCGATTCCGGCTCGGTGGCCGACGTGGGCTGCGATCACGCGCACGTCGCGATCGCCCTGGCCGCCCGCGGTCACCGGCACGTGATCGCGTGCGATCGGGCCGAGGGGGCGCTCGCGATGGGACGAGAGCAGGCGCGCCGGTTCGGGATCTCCGGGATCGACTTTCGGCTGGGCGACGGGCTCGAGCCGCTGCGGCGCGGCGAGGTCGAGATCCTCCTCCTGGCGGGTGTCGGACATCTCACGATCCTGAACGTGCTGGGGCGCGCGCCCGCCGATGCGCTGGGCGCGAGACGCCTCGTCGTGCAGCCGACGACGGCGATTCCCCTCGTCCGGCGCGATCTCGGGCGGCGTGGTTGGCGATGCGTGGACGAGACCCTGGTTCGCGACCGGGGACGGTTCCACTGGACGCTCGCGTACGAGCGGGATCCGTCGATGGCCGGGGCGGATCTCCCGTGGGACGATGATCCCTACACCGTGCGCGAGTGGGCGGTGGGCGAGGTCGTCGGTGAGTCGACGCACGAGATCTACGCCGCGTGGCTGGGCGCCGAGCGCACGCGCGTGAGCACGTGCCTTCTCAGAATCGCCAACGGGCGGGCGCCCGAAACTAATCGCAACCGGTTTCTGGCCTACCGGCGTATCCTGGACGCGGAAGTGTCCCGTCAGCAAGCGGAGGCCCGAACGTGAACTACGACTCCTGGATGCGCCCGCTCCTGTTCCGGCTTCCGCCGGAGAGGGCGCACGAGGTCGCGATGTCGTGTCTCTCGCTCGGCGCGTCGCTGCCCGGCGTCCGGTCGTGGCTGGCCAGCCTGTGCGATGCCGAGTGGCTCGACACCGAGGTGGAGGCGTTCGGGCTCCGGTTCCGGAACCCCGTCGGCCTGGCCGCGGGCTTCGACAAGAACGGACGACACCTGCACCTGATCGACCTGATGGGGTTCGGCTTCATGGAGGTCGGATCCGTCACCGCGAAGCCGACCATGGGCAACCCCAAGCCGCGGTTGTTTCGCCTCGCGTCCGACGGCGCGCTGATCAATCGCATGGGGCTGAACAACGACGGGGCACAGGCGATTGCGGCCAGGCTACGCGCTCGCGACACCGCGCCGCGGGGGCCCGTCTTCGTGAACGTCGCGCGGACGCCGTCCGTGGTCCTCGACGAGTCGGCCGGCGTGGACGACTACGTCGAGTCGGTCGTGCACGTCCGGTCGGTGGCCGACGCGGTCGTGCTCAACGTGAGCTGCCCGAACACCGGTGATGGACGCACCTTCGAGGAGCCCGGCGCGCTGGATCGCCTTCTGGGGGCGGTACGCGCGGTCCTCACGGCCGAGGATCGCCCCCCGCTTCTGGTGAAGATCTCCTCGGACGTCGACGACGCCGCGATCAGCGAGATCGTCAACGTCCTCGGACGGCACGCGATCGCCGGCATCGTGGCCGTCAACACCACGGTGGATCGTTCGGGACTGAAGCACGCCGACGCGGCCGCTCTGGAGGGCATCGGCCCCGGCGGGCTCAGCGGCGCCCCGCTTCACGAGCGCGCCCTCGGGACGGTTGCCCGGCTCCACGAGCTGACGTCGGGCACGCTGCCCATCATCGGCGTCGGCGGCATCGTGGACGCCGCCGGCGCGCGCGCGATGTTCGACGCGGGCGCGACGCTGATCGAGCTGTACACCGGTCTCGTCTACGAGGGCCCTCGCGTCGTCCGCCGGATCATGACCGGCCTGAAGGCCCGTGCCGCGGAGGTCGTCGCGACCTGACGGACCCGGCGCTCGACGTCGGACACGACGACAGGCGATCCCGGGGAAGCCTAGGCGTCGCGCTCGCGCCCGAGCCGGGCCACCAGGGTCGTGGCCAGCACCCCCGCCAGCACGAGGCCGACGGCGCCGGCGGCCTCGAACGTGCCGGGGCGGAAGAACGCGGTGGGATAGTCCTCTCGATCGAACTCGTGGAGGGTCTCGGCCGTGACCACGCGGCCCTTGATGATCGTCTCCCCGAGCGTGGGCTCGAGCGTCTCCTGAAACGGCCAGAGGCCCACCACTGCACCCACGAGGAGGCCCAGCAGCACGCCGAGTGTGGGCCCGGCGTGACGGGCGAGAAGCCACTTCAAGAGATTGCTGATCCCCACCACGCCGACGACGACCCCGAGCCCGACCGGCAGCACGACCCGGAGCCCCACGTCCAGGATCGCACCGGCATCGCGGGCCTCCAGCGCGAGCTTGAACGCGTCGACTCCCGAGAGGATCGGGATGTACATGCCCATCACGAGGAGCAGGTATCCGCCCGAGACGCCGGGCAGGATCATCGCGCTCGCACCGGCCACGCCGGCGAGTGCGAACATGATCCAGCCGGCCTCGGCCCCGCCGGCCGCCGCGGCGCCACGCTGCTGGGCCAGCGCGAGGAGGGCCATCCCGACGAACCCGACGGCCGCACCCGCCCACACGCGGCCGTCGACCGGGGCCGCGAGTCGCCAGACGACCGGAACGCCGCCCAGCGTCAGGCCGATGAAGAGGCTGTACATGACCCAGCGGTGGTCGACGACCAGGTCCTTGATGATGCCCGCGCCGAGCAGCACCGCGACCATCGCGGCCAGCACGACCGAACCGAGGACGACGAGCGATGGCCGGTTGAGCCGGAGCGTCGTGACGTCGGCCACCGCCTGGATGAAGCGCGGATACACGCCGGCGGCCAGGAGCATCGTGCCCCCGCTGATCCCGGGCACCAGGTTCGCGAGTCCCATCAGGACGCCGCCGACCGACCCGCGAGCGGCGAGGGCCGGCAGCGCGATCGACGCCGCGTCGCGGTCGGGCGTGGCGGGTCGGGGAACGGACACGGTCAGCCTCCGGTCGGGTTGGTGACGTCGGGACGGGTCTCGGGTGTGCGCGTGACGATCGAGATGGTCGATCGACCCTGCTCGTTTACCTCACATGAGGCGCAGGCCGCAATCGGGACACTCCTCGGTGCCCGACGGAGATCGATGCTGGCACGCGGGACACGTGATCTCCGGTGCGTCGTGATCGATGAACGCGGCCGCCGCGGCGCGCTCCTCCTCGGAGGCCTGCTCGAGCCAGTCCGACTCGATGAGCGACATGGCCGACTGTGCGTCGTGGCTCGCGACCGCGAGCCAGACCTTGGTGCCTCAGGAGTTCGCGGCCGACGGCGGGGCGACCAGCTCCGCGTCGACGCCGGCGCCCCGGAGGCGGGCTCGGATCGGCTTCAGATCGGGCAGGCGCCCTTCCAGCAACACGACGATTTCCGGCTCTTCGGTCACGATGAGATCCTCATGAAACGCGGCGGCAAAAAGCGACCCCACCTTCTCGAGGTGGGGTCGCGGGCCCCGATTGGTGCCTCCGGGACACTACCCCGGCCGGTCGACCGGCCCGGCCGGCAGCGGTCGACTACCTCAGAATTGTAACCCGGATCGGCCGGTCCGTGACGGGATTCCCTCGGGCGTCCATCGGTCTCGCGAAGTACGTCCCCTGCGGCACGCGCCCGCCGATCTCGTTGCGCCCGTCCCACGTCCACGCCGCGCCGCCGACCGGGGGATCCAGCAGCGTTCGGACGAGGCGGCCCCGCACGTCGAAGACGTCGACGCGCGCGGCATCAGCGGGAGTCGTGATCGCGACCGTCGCACGAGACGGGTTCGGCCGCGCGCTCGCGACGACGTCCGCGACGCGGGCCACTGTCTCGTGCAGCGAGGATCGGCCGGAGCCCCCGCCGGTCAGGTCGTACTCGAACTGCCAGACGAGCCCGCCGGCCTCGGGCGCGGCCGCGTCCTCGGTCCACTGGAGCGCGTCGACGTACATCGACAGCGCGGGTTCGATGTACACGAGGCTCGGGATCGAGTCGTAGAACAGGTTGGTCAGTCCCGTGAAGCCCCAGATCATGTCGGTTCGGTTGGCCACGGGATCGGAGATGTTTGACGGGAACATCCGGCCGACCTCGAACGGGATCATCTGATCGGCCAGCCACTGCGCGGCACGCAGGAAGCCGAGGCCGTGATTGACGTCGCCGGTCACGTCGTACGCGTCGCCGAGGAAGTTCATCGGTCCGATGTGCCCGACGCACCAGTTCGTCCAGTCGAAGTGCGCGGTCCAGTCTAGCGTCCCGGCCGGCGTGTCGGTGTTCCCCTCGTGCAGCACGTAGTTGGCGGCGCCCTCGACGAACTCGAGGTAGCGGGCGTCGCCCCACGCCTCGTAGGCCGAGAGGAACGCGCGTCCGATCCCGGCGGCGCCGTTGCCGGTGATCACCGAGTAGGTCTCGGTGCCCGGCGCGACGTCCTCGCGACCCGGCCAGCGATACGCCGGCTGATACGGCGATTCGGGGACCTCCTCGGACATGTTGATCAGGTACTTCAGGGCGCTCCGGGCCAGCATCTCGTACTCCGGGTCGTCCCAGGTGATCGCCATCTCGATCAGGAACTCGGCGATGCCCGAGACGCCGGCGCAGAACGACGTGCCGTAATAGCCGCTCAGCATCGGGGAGAACACGCCCCACTTGAGGCCCCCGTTCCCGTCGTCCTCGGCGAGCTCGAGATAGCTCTGGGCCACGCAGCGTACGACGTTCTCGGCCTCCGCGCTGCCGGTGGCCCGGAACACCTCGACCGCGCCGCGGCCCACCGCGGCCACCCCGTAGGAGCCGATGTTGTAGAAGTGCGGGTGCTGGAACAGCTCGAAGAACACGCACCCCTCGGCGTCCGCGTACTCGGGGAACCACGTGGCGAAGTAGCTGAGCGGCACCTTCACCGCGTCGAGCCACACCATCGCGTCGTCGGCCATGTCCCGGTAGGCATCGGCCTGGGCGGTGGAGCCGCCGGCGGCCAGGACGCGGAGATAGCCCTCGGCGAACGCCATCGCGTTCCACGCGGTGGACGCCTTGGCGATCTGCTCGTAGTAGGGCGTGGCGTTCTCCCAGCCCGGCCACGCGTGCCCACCCTCGGGCTGGGGCTGCGCACGCGTCGCCATCCAGTCCAGTGCCCCGGTCCAGTACGTGTCGCTTCCGACGTAGTTCGCATCCATGAAGAGCTGGGCCACCGCGCCCATGCTGACGATCCCGTGCGCGCGCCACTGGGTGTAGTCGGTCTCGTCGTCGGGCAGGCTGCTCGGGCTCGCGACCACGTCGACGCCCGTGATCGCCGTGTGCCCGGTCGATTCCTGATACGCGCGAATGGCGGTCTCGATCTCCTTGGGGATCGGGGCGTGAGGCACGTTGGCGCAGTCGGTCGCGGGCGATGGTCCGATGCCACACGCGATCGCGACACCGGTGGTGATCACGACCAGCCCGGCGGGTGTCAGCGTGGACCACAGCGCAAAATGGGTTCGACGCATGGCGGTACTCCCTCATCGCGGGATGGACCGGGACGCGCTCCGGATCGGGCACGCCACCGGTCGTCCTGGCGCTCGGTCGAGTCGCGGCGATGCGCGCGCTCGGGCCGAGAGCACGAATGATCCGGTCATGGTGCGGGCGAGCATTGCTCTCGGAGCGAAGGCGGGCGAACGCCGGATACTGTCCACCGCCGGGCGCTCACGCGGCGGTGCGAGCGGGACGGGACCGGACGGGTGTCGTTCGATGCTCCGAGATCGGGATTATCGCACGAGGGCCCCGAGCGGACAACGAGAAGGCGTCGGCGTCGTACGGATGGCCTCGATCAACGTCGACGTCGGCGCTTGGGTGTCTCCTCCGTCTCGTCGTCGTCGTCGTTCTCGTCCACGAACACCGGGCCATACCCCTCGCGCACGATCGTGAGGCCGCCCGTGGACTGATGCACCCGGAGGTAGGACCGATCCGCGGCGGACACCGTGAAGTCGAGCTCCACGTCGTCGATCCCCACCACGAACGAGAGCGTCTCGACGTCGGCGCCGTTCAGCTGTCCGGTAGCGGCGGTGACGCCGGGCTTGACCTCGATCTCGGTGGCGTGCGGAGGGCCGAGCTCGGCGACCGGGAACGTGCGGGACGAGGACGGATCGTCGAACCAGCCCGACCGCTCGAGTCGCCGGAGAAAGATGCTCGCGTGCTGGCACATGAAGCGATTGCTGATGATGGCGTCCTCGGGCATCTCGATTGTCATGTTCATCGACTGTCCGCCCATCGTGGCCTCGATGGCGAGCGAATCGCCGTCGCGCTTGCCGATCACACGGACGGGCGTGGTCTGGCCCGCGCGGGTGATGTCGCCGTTCACGTCGATGCCCTGCACGACCAGGCCGTCGCCGCTGACGACGGTGCGAGCCGTCGAGGACACCTTCGTCCCCGACATGTCCGCCTCGATCTTGCTCTTGTAGACCTCCTCACCTTCGGCGGTCTTCGCCAGGCTGACGGTCTCCACGCCGACGCTGTCCTGCCCGACGTACATGATGTAGCTGGTCCGGACGGCCTGCGCGTGCGCCGGGAGAGACGTCACGGACATCAGGGGTGCCAGCGCGGCGGTGAGCACCAGGAGGACTGCGGTCGTGTTCATGTCGGTCTCCAGGGATCGGGACACGTTCGAGGATCGACGGAGTGTACCGCCCCGCGCGACGTACATTCACCCGCGACCGGAATTCGTCTTGATTCCGTGGTGGTCGGCGTTCGAGCATGACCGGACGGCGTTCGGGGCCTGTCGCTCCGATGCCACACTACACCATGGTGGGCGATATCATGGTGGGCGATGGGGCGCGGCGTACGCTGGCGGCTCGCTCGCGGGCAGGGCTCGACGTCGTCCCCGATGTGTGCCACTGCCGTGTACACGCGACCACCGGGCCTGCCCGCGCGATGCGCGGGCGACCATGCGGCCTTCCCGTCCCGTTCGTGGGGGTGACGTGTCCGATCGACGTGATCTGGTGGTCGACACGTCCCCCGAGAGCGCCGAAGCGTGTGCCGCTGCGATCCAACGACGACTCGACACCGGTCCCCCGGGGGTCGCGTTTCACCGCCTGGTCCGCGGGTGAATCTGTCGATGGGCGGAGGTGTTGCCGTGGATGTTCGAGCACTCGGGGACGAGGATCGATCACACGTGTGCGAGCGACTGACCGAGCGATGGGGATCGCCCGTGATCGTCTCCCGGGGTACCGTCCATCGTGCGGCGGAGCTGCCCGGATTCGTGGCCGTCGAGGGCGGGCGACTCGTCGGAGCCGCGCTCGTCTCCTGGACCGATCGCGAGTGCGAGATCGTCTCGCTGGACTCCTGGATGTCCGGTCTCGCCGTCGGAACGGCGCTGGTGGACGCAGTGCTGAGAGAGGCGGAGCGCACCCGGGTACGGCGCGTGTGGCTGGTGACGACCAACGACAACACGCGGGCGCTTCGCTTCCATCAGAAGGTCGGATTCCGACTGGTCGCCCTGCACGCCGACGCGATCGCGCGCTCGAGGATGCTCAAGCCCGAGATCCCCGACGTGGGGTGCGACGGCATTCCGATCCGGGACGAGATCGAGCTGGAGATCCGTCTCGACGCACGGTTGCCCCGAGCCCGCGCCGAACGACCGCCGACGAGTTGATGCGGGCGGGAACCCGAGCGTGTATAACCCTCGGAGACTCGCTGAGACCCGCTGGGCGTCACCGCGCATGCCACGGAGGGATCGGGACATCGCCAACCTGTCGGCCATGGAGTCGCTCGAGCGACTGCGAGAGGGAAACCGGCGCTTCGTGCTCGGGACACCGTCGGACGAGCCCCTCACCCATCACATACGGCGGAGCGAGCTGGTGTCCGGCCAGGCGCCGTTCGCGATCATCCTCGGCTGCTCGGACTCGCGCGTCCCCGCCGAGCTCGTCTTCGATCAGGGGCTCGGCGATCTGTTCGTGATCCGGGTGGCCGGCAACGTCGTGGCGCCGTCCCAGGTGGGCAGCGTCGAGTTTGCCGCCGACCGGTTCGGCACGCGTCTCGTCGTCGTGCTGGGCCACTCCATGTGCGGCGCCGTCGAGTCGACGCTCGCGGAGCTGGCGCGCCCCTCGACCAGCCGCTCGCCGAACCTCCGCTCGATCGTCGATCGCATCCGGCCCGCGGTCGAGCCGCTCGTGGAGGCCGAGCTTCCCCGCGATCCCGCCGAGCTGATGACGGCCGCCGTTCGAGCGAACATCCGCGCGTCGGTCGATCATCTCCGACACGGATCGGAGATCCTCGAGCAGCTGATCCGCGACGACGGTCTTCTCGTCGTGGGGGCCGAGTACTCGCTGGAGACCGGTAGGGTCGAGCTACTCGACGACGTCTCCGGCTGAGCCGATCGAGCGTACCTGTGTCAGCCGAGCCGGGTCGCCGCCGCTGCCCTCCGCGGCGCGGCCCGGCGTGGACCTCACACCGGCGCCGCGGTCAGAGCGAGACCGTGCGGCCGGTCCCCGAGGCCAGAACAGCGGCCGCGACCGCGACGTCCTGCGCCGCCGTGCCGACGGAGTCGAAGAGCGTCAGCGCCCATCGATCGTCGGTCCCGGTATCGGGCGTCACGCCGCCCGACCCAGTCGCATCCGCGTTGCCGACGAGCAGGTCGCCCAGCGTGACCCATGTCGCCGGATCGGTCGCACCCACGGCGATGGCGGCGACCAGCTCGCCGGCCTCGGCTTCGGCTCCCTCGCGCGTGTCGACGACCACCCGTGAGCGCGCGACGGTCGCGACCTCGATCTCACGCATCGTGGGTCGAAAGCTCCCGAGCGCACAGATCACGCGGGCCGACTCGAGTGCGGCATCGGAGACGACGGGCGTTTCGGACGTGGTGGCGGTCACGACCACGTCGCACCCCTCCACGCACGACGCGGCCGTCGGGGCCGCCTGGACCGACGTCGACGCCGTGGTCTCGGCGCGCTTCACGAACGCCGCCAGGCGGCACCGATCTCGGGCGTAGACGCGGATGTCGACGACGCCATCGATGGCGTCCAGCGCCGGGACCAGCGCCTCCGCGAGACCGCCCGCGCCGATCAGCGCGACGCGGGTGGGGTCGGGGGTCAGGGTCTCGATCGCCAGCGCGGCGGTGGCGGCGGTGCGCCACGCGGTCAGGAACGTGCCGTCCAGGATCGCCGACGGGACACCCGTGACCGGATCGATCGCGATCGCGAGACCGGACGTGGTCGGAATTCCACGGTCGCGGTTGCCGGGCACGACCGAGACGAGCTTGGCTCCCACCGCCCACGGAAGCACCGCCGGTTTGACGAGGAGGTGGCCCGATCCCCCGGTCCCGGACGTACCCGGTAGCGGAAGGCTCAGACGGACCGGAACGGTGGCGCGGCCGCCAGACAGCGACTCGAACGCCGGCCGCACCGCGTCGATTGCCGCGCGCATCGGCAGCGCGCGGCGGATGTCGTCCGCGCCGAAGATCCGGAGCTCCACTCCCGCCTCCCTCGGTCGTCGTCCACGAGCCACGGTCCATTCTGGACGCTCGGTGCGGTCGGCGCGAGTCCGTTCCGTGCAGGCGTGGAGAGGGACGGAGGAGAGAGTGCGGACCGCGCCGGGGCGCGGCCCGCGAGAGGGGTCTGGCCGTACCGCGCTAGTGAGATTCCGATGGGGTGACGACGTTCTCGGCGGCGTCCGTCGCGCCCCCGGCTGCCACCGCCTGCTCCTTCATGGCCGCGAGCTTCTCCTGGAGATTCTCGACGCGGACGTAGGTCGCGTGGTCGCGCGGGATCTCGTCGATGAGCAGCGGCGCCGAGCGTCCGTCGAACAGCTCGATCGATCCGTTGGCGTCCAGCTCGAGCGTGAGCCAGGCCACGTACTGACCGCGTGTGCCCGGGCGCACGACGATCGCGTCGCCAACCTGCGAGTGGGTCTGACGCAATCCGCCCTGGTGCGACATCAGCACCACGTCGATGCCCGGGACCTCGCCGAGGAGGCGCTCGATCTCGTCGACCTCCATCCTGGCCAGCAGCACGACGACGTCGCAGCCCTGGACCTCGAGCTCGGCCAGGGTGCGGATGGCCGACTCCGTGACGTCGTCGGCGACCAGGCCGACGCCGTCCAGTGCGGCCTGCGAGCCGGCGAGCACGTTCGGGCTCATGAGCGAGAACACGCCGACCCGGGCATCGCCGACGTCACGCGTCAAGTACGGCCGGCCGACTCGCGCCCCCGACTCGGTCCTCAGGTTCGATTCGATCACGGATGGGAGCGTGGTCCCGTCGCTCAGCGGAGCAAACTCGGCGGCCTGGGTGTGGTGGAAGCTCCCGTCCGGACCCGCGGCCTGTGCGTTGATCTCACGCACACCGATCGACATGGCGTCGTATCCCATGTCGGCCATCGTCCGCACGATGAACCCGTTGGTGAGCGGGGCGGTCAGCGCCTGGCTCGAGGCCCAGTTGCCGCCGTCGATCACGAGCGTGCTCGCGCACTCGGCGCGTAGCGAGTCGATGAAGCCCGCTCGCCACGCCAGGCCGCCCTTGGGATCCTTCTTGCATCCACACTGGTCGATCTCGCCGTTCCCGTGCGCGGTGAAGATCAGCTGCACGGACGTCCGGCCGTCGGTGCCCGTGCAGGGCGCGGTCGCCGACGGTCCCGCCATCACCCCGAGCGCGACGATCGCGCCCAGTACTCCAAAACGAAGATGCATCGATGCTCTCCTTGCCAAGTTCGCGTGTCGAGGTCCAACGCGAGCATTATCGGACATCTGCGACTTCTCGTGGGTAAAGGGTGGGTAAAGGGCGAGATGCGCCGGCGAGAGGTGTCGCGAACCCGGTACGTGACCGGTCGCGCTCGGCCACGGGATCGTCAGCGCAGCCTGAAGCCCCCGACCAGCGGATCCTGAGGATCGATCAGAAACGTGTGTCGGCCGGTGAGGTGCGCGGAGCCGCCAACCTCGGGGATGATCGCATCGATCTCTCCGAATGTGGTCGTCTGGAGAATACGTCCCTCGAAGACGCTGCCGATGATGCTCTCGATCGCGATGGTCGTGCCGACCTCGAGGTCGCCGCGGTGATGGAGGAGCGCGAGCCTCGCGCTGACGCTGGTGCCGGTGGGCGACCGATCCACCTCGCCGTCGGCGAACACGCAGACGTTGCGCGAGTGACGAGCGCGATCCACCGGAGGTCCCACGAAGACGACGCCGTAGAGGAACGACAGGTCCGGCTCGACCGGATGGAGTACGGGGCGGTCCGCGATCACGGCGGTCTTGATCAGGCGTCCCAGGCGTGCGAGCTCGGAGGCATGATCGCGATCGAGTGGTACGCCGATGACCGACGCATTCACGTAGGCGTAGAAGGCGCCGCCGAACGCGAGGTCGTAGCCGACGCTTCCCACTCCCTCGACGTTCACGCGACAGTCCGTGTCGAGAACGAAGGATGGCACGTTCTGGAACGCGACGCGGGTGACCCGGCCGTCGTCAATCTGTGCCGTGGCCGTGACCAGGCCCGCGGGGGTGTCGATCCGGAGTGTCGCCGGTGAGCCCGTCACCGGCCACATCCCGGTCTCGATGACGGCCGTCGTCACGCCGATGATGCCGTGACCACACATCGTGCTGAAGCCCTCGTTGTGCATGAACACGACGCCGAAGTCGGCCTCGTCGGAGACGGGGTCGGTGAGGAAGCACCCGTACATGTCCGCGTGTCCGCGCGGCTCGAGCATCAACGTCCGTCGCACGTGATCGAAGCGTGTCTCGGCGTCTCGACGGCGTTCGAGCATCGTCGCGCCCCGCAGCGAGGGCAGTCCGTCGACGACGACCCGAAACGGCTCCCCGCCGGTGTGGGCGTCGATCGTGTCGATCCGGATGTGGGGTGGAAACGATCTGGGCGGCTGGAGCGGCACGCCGTCATCCCCAGGTCGGGCGCGCCGCGAGCTGCGCGCGCACGATGGCCAGCGCGTCGCGTCGCTCGGCGCCGTCCAGGGGGAGCCGTGGCGGGCGGACGTGCTCGGGATAGCCGTCCACCTCGTGCGCCACCAGCTTGATGAGCTGGACGAACTTCGGAACGGTGTCGAGCCGCAGGAGCGGCAGAAACCACTCGTACAGCGTGCGGACCTCGTCGGTGCGTCCGGCGCGGGCGAGCTCGAACAGACGAACCGATTCCTCGGGCAGCGCGTTCACGAGTCCGGCGATCCAGCCGACGGCGCCGGCTGCGACGCCCTCGACGATCACGTCGTCCACGCCCACGAAGAGCGCCAGTCGATCCCCGACGTGTTCGCGAATCGCGGTGAGTCGCCGCACGTCGGTGCTCGACTCCTTCACCGCATCGAGGTTGTCGTGCGCCTCGGCCAGCTCCTTTATCTGGTGGGGGAGAATGTCGGTCCCGTAGGCGATCGGGTTGTTGTAGAGCATGCACGAGAGCGACGTCGCCGCGATCACGGCGCCCAGATGGGCTCGTGTCTCGCGCCAGTCGCCGCGATAGACGTACGGCGGCAGCACCATCAGCCCGCGGCATCCGACGCGCTCGGCGTCGCGTGCCAGGTCGACCGCCTCCGCGGTGGACATGCCCGAGACGCCGGCCACGATCGGGCACCGCCCGCGCGTGCGCTCGCAGAGACGCGACAGCACGGCGATCTTTTCGTCGTGCGTCAGCGTGGCCGCCTCCCCGAGCGAGCCCAGCGGAACCACGCCCCGCGAGCCGGCCGCGACGAGCCGCTCGACGTGGGCGTCGAACGCATCGAAATCGAGGCCGCCGTCGGCGTGAAACGGCGTCGTGACCGCCGGAAACACCCCTTCCCACTGCATGTTCGATCACGTCCTTTCGATCGAGGAGCCCGGATGATCTCGCTCGGCAATCAGCGTCGCCAGCGACGCGGGCGTCGACGGGGATCGCACGGCATCACGCGTCCACCCGAAGCGGTCGGACAGGAACGTGCCGCAGACGCGTCCCTGGCAGGGACCCATTCCGACCCGACAATAGAGCTTCGCCTGCCGCGTCGTCCAATCGGGATCCAGCTCGCCCAGGCGCACGTCCTCGCAGCGGCACACGAGCTCGTCCACGCCCGCGAGCGCCAGCACCTCGTCACGGGGGGCGAAGGTACGCTCCAGCCGGTCCGCGAAGCGGCGGCCACGCGCCGCGAGTCGCCGGAGCGCCGACGCCTCGTTCGCCACGCGAGACGAGAGGGACCGACCGGCGTCGGCCGCCGCCGCGAGTCCGGCGAGCTGGCCCTCGACCAGCGCGGCGTCGACGCCGGCCACGCCGGTGGTCTCTCCGGCCACGAAGGCCCCGGCGACGTCGGTCCGTCCGTCGGCGTCGGCGACGACACGTCCCCGGTCGATCCCGCATCCCACGAGGAGCGCCAGCTCGACGTTGGGCACGAGCCCGTATCCGACGAGCGCCAGGTCGACGGCCTCGCGGCGCTCCCGTCCCGCGAAGCGGATGCTCACCTCCTCGAGACGGTCGTCCCCGTGGGCGGCGCGCACCCACGAGTCACCGATCAGCTTCGCCCGTCCCATCGAGGCGAGGTAGCCGGCGGCTTGCGCGAGCTTCCACGGCTCGGGCAGCAGCGAGAGCGCGAAGCGGCGCAGCGCTCCGCGGGACACCTGCTCGACGACGACTCTCAGATCGGCGCCCCGTCGCGCCAGCATCGCGGCCACCGGGAGCAGCAGGGGGCCGGTGCCGCCGACCACGACGCGCTTCCCGGCCACGTCGAGTCCCGCCTTCATCAACGCCTGTCCGGCGCCGACGCCCATGACCCCGGGCAGCGTCCACCCGGGAAACGGCACGAAGCGCTCGCGCGCTCCGGTCGCGAGCACGAGCGCGTCTGCGTGCAGGACGAGAGCGCCGTCGGCCGTCTCGGCGGTCACGACGAATGCGGGATCCCCGGACGAAGCCGCTCCCCGGGATCGGGGAACGTGTGCGACGTCGACGACACGGGTCGAGGGAACCGTGCGAGCACCCGATCGGTCGAGCCGATCCAGCCAGGCCCGCGCGTCGGCCCAGCGGCGCCGTGTGACCGGAAGCTCGCGACGCTCGCGGTGGCGCCATATCTGTCCGCCGACTCCCGGGGACTCGTCGAGCAGCACGACGTCGAGACCGTGCTCGGCGGCGCGGGCCGCCGCGCCCACCCCGGCGGGGCCGGCGCCGATCACGACCACCGCGGTCGAGAGGTACGTGGCCTCGGGTGCCGGATCGTCGCCTCGCACCGCGGGCGCGGTCGTCTCGATGCGAAGGCCGTCGCGACACGTCACGAGGCATGCACGTTGATGCGCCCGGCCGTCGATGGTGACGCGGCACTCGTGACACACGCCCATCGCGCAGAGCGGCCCGCGTCGTTGACCACGGACGCTCGTTCGCAGCCCGATGCGACCCGCGTTGATCAGCGCGGCGGCCACGCTGGCCGTGGGATCCGCCTCGATCTCGCGGCCGTCGACGTGCATCCGGACACGCTCGGGAGGACGGGTCACGTGTCACCTCGCGCCCGGGGCTCGACTGCGCGCGAGCCGTCGTCGACCGGCGGCCCATCGGACGGTGCTCGTCCGGGGGTCATGGGCCGGACGGGGTCGAACGGCGCGGCGTCGATCGCCGGGGTCGTGCCCGCGACGAGATCGGCGAGCAGTCGGCCGGTCGCGAGCGCCGTGGTGATCCCCAGCCCTTCGTGACCGGCGGCGACCCACACACCCGGGAGCGCCGGCCACGCCCCGATCAGCGGAAGATTGTCCGGGGTCGCCGGCCGGAACCCGACCCACGTACGGAGCACCGAGAGCCGGGCCAGATCGGGGATGAACTCGCACGCCCGCGCGAGCATGCGCGCACGCACGGCGGGATTGATCCGCGTGTCCAGCCCCACGAACTCCCGCGACGAGCCGATCAAGAGCTGCCCCGTACGCCGGGGCTGCGTGTTGAAGGCCACCGACGCGGCCTCCGATCCGTGCGCGCTGTCGAAGTACCCGAGCTCCATCACGTGGCGGCGCACGAAGCCGGGGTACCGATCGGTGATCACGAGATGCCCGCGTCGCGGTGTGATCGGAAGCGTCGGCATCAGCTCGGCCGCGCCGATTCCAGCGGCGTTCACGATCAGCTCGCACCCGAGGGATCGGCCGTCCGCGACGACGTGGCGCTCGCCGATCGACGAGACGCGACCGGCCACCAGCGTCGCGCCGTCCTCGATCGCGCGTGCGAGCAACCACCTGACCACCGCCGGCGGGTACAGCACGCTGTCGCCCGGCACGCGGAACCCGCCCGCCAGACCGGGTCGCAGGCGCGGCTCGGCCATGGCCAGCGCCCGCGCGCCGAGGAGCTCGGCCTCGACGCCCGCGGCCTCGAGGCGAGCCACCTTCGCCTCGGCGATCGCCATCTCTCGCGCGGTCGAGGCCACCCAGAGCGTGCCACCGAAGTCGACCTCGCAGTCCTCGGGGAGCGAGGGGAGCACGTCGGCCCAGAGCTCGTTCGAGTAGCGAAGAAGTGCGAGCTCGACGTCGGTGTCGTCGAGAACGATCAGGTGGCCCTGCGATCGGGCGCTGACGCCGCCCCCCGGCACGTCGCTCTCCAGGATACAGACCCGGCGTCCGTCGCGCAGGAGCTCCCGCGCGCAGGCGGCCCCGATGATGCCGGCCCCCACGACGACGGCGTCCAGCGGTGGATCCAGCGACTCCACCGGTGTGCACGCGAGCCGATCGCGGGGCGGGCTCACCGTCACCTCGCCGTGAACCCGAACCGGTGTCGATCGGCCGGATCGAACAGGAGCGAGCTTCGAGCCACGACGAACGCACTGCCGCTGATGAACGGGACCAGCTCGCCGTCGATCTCCTCCAGCCAGCCGGTGAACCGGCCCTTCGTGATGCTCCGCTGCGTCCAGCGCTGACCGGGCTGAAGAAGTCCCCGGGCGTGGAGCACGGCGAGCTTCGCCGAGGTGCCGGTTCCACACGGCGATCGGTCGTACTCGCCCCCCGGACACAGGACGAAGTTGCACGCGTCGACGCCCGGCTCGTCGCCGTGCGCGGACAGCTCCACGTGATCGATCTCGGCCCCCCCGGCGCCGGTGATGCCCTCGCGCGCGAGTGCGGTCAGGATCGCCCGGGTGACGTCGAGAAGCTGATCGACGTTCCGCAGGGAGAGCTCTCCCGCGTAGTCGGTGATGAAGAACCAGTTCCCACCGTAGGCGACATCGCCGGTGACGGTGCCGATGCCCGGGACGTCGACGCTCACGTCCTGTCGGAACGCGTGAGCGGCCACGTTTCGAATCGTGACCTTGCCGTCGAGCGCGCAGCGCGCGGTGACGGTGCCCACCGGGGTGTCGATCCGGACGTCGCCGGAGACGACGCGACCGAGGTGGATCAGCGTGGCCGCCACGCCGATCGTCCCGTGCCCGCACATCCCGAGGTACCCGACGTTGTTGAAGAACACCACGCCGCACTCGGCGCCCGGGGTGACGGGGTCGGTGAGCAGGGCGCCGACCATGGCGTCGTGCCCGCGCGGCTCGCAGGTGACGGCCTTTCGCAGATGGTCCTGGTGGCGCCGCATGTAGGCGAGTCGCGCCGCCATCGTGTCGCCCTCGGGCTGCGGCCAGCCTCCCACCACGACGCGCGTCGGCTCACCTTCGGTATGCGAGTCGATGACGCCGATCGCCTCGGGAAACCGCATCGCTCATGCACCCATCTGGACGGTCTTGATCTCGGTGTAGAAGTCCCGGGCCACGCGGCCCTGCTCACGCGTGCCGGAGCTGGACCCCTTCATGCCGCCGAACGGCGCGTGGGGGTCGACGCCCGTGGTGTCGCCGTTCACCCGCACGAGCCCGACCTCGATCTCGTCGACGTAGCGGAGGGCCGCACCGATGTCGCGGGTGAAGATCGAGGCGCTGAGTCCGTAGGGCGTGTCGTTGGCCACCGCGAACGCATCGTCGAGATCGTCCACGGGAAACGTGGCCAGAACCGGACCGAACAGCTCCTGCCGAGCGATCTCGGAGTCGTGGGGGACGTCGGCCACGACGGTCGGCGTCACGAACCACCCGTGGCGCAGCTCCCCGTCCTCGGCGACCGATCCACCGCAGGCGATCCGGCCCGAGGTGGCCGCTATCGCCCCGAGCACGCGATCGCGGGCGGTCTCGGTGATCAGCGGACCGACCAGCGCTTCCGTGTCGGTGACCGGTCCCAGCGTCATCGACCCGCACGCGGCGACGAGCTTCTCGATGAACGCGTCGTGGACCGACGCCGCGACCACGGCGCGACTGGTGGCCGTGCACTTCTGGCCCCCGAACCGCATGGCCCCGGCCGTGGTCAGCGCCGCCGCCCGGTCGAGGTCGGCGTCCTCCAGCACGATCACGACGTTCTTGCCGCCCATCTCGGTCTGATACGGGATGTTCCGGCTCGAAGCGATCTCGGCCACCCGTGCGCCGGCACGCGTCGAGCCCGTGAAGCTGACCCCACGCACGATCTCGTTTCCGACCAGCGCCTCTCCGGCCACGGGTCCCACGCCGTGGACGACGTTGAAGGCGCCCTCCGGAACGCCCGCAATCGACGCCGACTCCGCGAGCATCTGGGCCACGTGCGCGGAGTGCTCCGACGGCTTCAGCACCACGGTGTTGCCGAATGCCATGGCGGGGGCCGCCTTCCACAGCGGGATGGCGATCGGAAAGTTCCAGGGGGTGATGAGCCCGACGACACCCAGCGGCTGCCGGACCGTGAACTGGAGCGTGTCCCGGAAGCCGGCCGGGATGACCTCCCCGACCTCGCGCACCGCCTCCCCGGCGTAGTACCGCAGAATGACGACGGCCCGGGCGACCTCGCCCCGCGCCTCGACGATCGGCTTGCCGACCTCGCGGACGATGGCGCGCACGAAGTCCTCGGCCCGGTTGTCGATGACGTCGCTCCACTTCTGCAGTGCGGCCGCGCGCTCGGCGCCCGTCCTGCGACGCCACCCCTCGAGTGCCTGTCGTGCCGATGCGCAGGCCGCGGACACGTCCTCGGGCGAGCCGACGGGAACCTCGGCCACGACGTCGTCGCGTCGAGACGGATTGATCGAGGGGATCATGTCGTCCGAACGACTGTCGACGAAGCCGCCGGATACGTACTGGGAGAGTCGGGTTGTCATCGTCGTTCCCTGCCGCGCCCCGGCGCGGTCGCGTTGAGGCGGGACATGACCCGCCGAGCTCGAGGTTCTTTGGAAGTCGACCAGTGTATCGCGTCCCGGTCCCGGGTCGCGACATCAAAGCCGGGGACGTGCGCGCGCCTTTGCTTGCCAAGCGCGTCTCGAACCCCCAGGCTTGGACGGATCTCACACGGTTCGGGACGACGTCGAAACGAGGATCCAATCATGAGATACCGTCTTCTCGGCTCCAGCGGACTCCGTGTCTCGGAGCTCTGCCTTGGCACGATGACGTTCGGCGAAGACTGGGGCTGGGGTGCGTCGAAGGCCGAGAGCCGCGAGATCTTCGACACGTTCGTGCAGGCCGGCGGCAACTTCATCGACACGGCCAATCTGTACACGAACGGCAGCAGCGAGGCGTTCCTCGGCGAGTTCATCCAGTCCGAGCGCGAGCGGATCGTGCTGGCGACGAAGTACTCGCTCACCACTCGCGCCGACGACCCGAACGGCGGCGGCAACAGCCGGAAGAACATGATCCAGTCGGTGGAGGCGAGCCTCGAACGACTCGACACGCCATACATCGATCTGTTCTGGCTGCACGCGTGGGACGGCATGACGCCGATCGAGGAGGTGATGCGGGGGCTCGACGATCTGGTCCGCGCGGGCAAGATCATGTACGTGGGGCTCTCCGACACGCCCGCCTGGGTCGTGTCACGGGCCCATCTGCTCGCGCAGCTACGCGGGTGGGCGCCGATCGTGGCGCTGCAGGCGCCGTACAGCCTGGTACGCCGCGACGTCGAGCGAGAGCTGCTGCCGATGGCGAAGGCGCTCGACATCGCCGTCACCCCGTGGGGCCTCCTGGCCGGCGGCGTTCTCAGCGGCAAGTACGATGACGACGACGCATCGCCGAAGCGGTACGAGAAGGCCGACGTGAAGCCGGCTCGCCTGGAGATGGCCCGCACGCTCGGGCGTGTCGCCTCCGAGGTCGGCTGCACGGCCGCGCAGCTCGCAATCGCGTGGGTGCTGCACCAGCAGCACCGGGCCGAGATCCTGCCGATCCTGGGGGCCCGCACGACCGAGCAGCTGGAGGGGCTCCTCGCGTGCCCCGACATCGATCTCACCGAGGATCAGATCGCGACCCTGGAGGCCGCCTCCGGATTCGAGCCGGGCTTCCCCACCGATTTCCTGAGCACCGACAACATCCGGGGCCTCTTGAACGGGGAGAACGCCGACAACGTGTTCAACCACCGTGAGTGACGCGAGCATCCCGCTCCTCGTCCGGGCCGATGCCCGGCGCGTCCGCGATCGTCTCGCGATGTCGTGCGCGAGCTCGGACTATCGGACCGTCTCGTATACCGAGCTGTGTGAGAGATCGTCGCGTCTCGCGGTCGAGATTCTCGACGGCGTGTCCGATCTCGGCGAGGCTCCGGTGGCGTACGCGTGCCCGTCGCATCCCCGCACCGTGATCGCGCAGTGGGCAATCTGGCGCGCGGGCGGCATCGCCGTCCCGCTGGCGCCCTCGCATCCTCCGAGAGAGCTGGCGTACACGCTAGCCGACTCGGGGGCCCGGATCGTCCTCTGCGATCGCGCGCTACGGGATCGGCTCCCGCAGGCGGAGATCGACCCCACCGTCCGGCTGATCGACGTCGACGGGAGCCCTGCCGCGGGGTCAGCCGTCCCGTCTCCTCCGGGACTGCCCGACGTCGTCGAGTCCCGGGGCGCGCTTCTTCTGTACACCAGCGGCACGACCCATCACCCCAAGGGCGTCTTGATCACCCACGCGAACGTGGCCGCGCAGATCGCGTCGCTCGTGGACGCGTGGGGCTGGCGGGAGGACGATCACATTCTGTCGTTCCTGCCCCTTCACCACGTGCACGGGCTGGTCAACGTCGTCAGCTGCGCGCTCTGGTCCGGCGCCCGCATCACGTTCATGCCCGCGTTCGATGCCGCGCGCGTATGGGAACACGTCGCGTCGTCCGAGCTGACGCTGTTCATGGCCGTTCCGACGATCTATCACCGGCTCGCGACGACGTGGGACGAGCTCCCGGCCGACGTGCGGGACGCGGCCCGACGCGGCTGCGAACGGATGCGTCTGATGGTATCCGGATCGGCGGCTCTCCCGGTGAGCCTCCTCGAGCGCTGGCGCCGGATCACCGGTCACGTGCTCCTCGAGCGCTACGGCATGACGGAGATCGGGATGGCGCTGTCGAATCCGCTGGAAGGGCCTCGCGTGCCCGGATACGTCGGCCGTCCGCTCCCCGGGGTGTCGGTGCGTCTGGTCGACGATCGGGGTGACGACGTTCCCGACGACGAGCCGGGCGAGATTCGCGTGAAGGGGCCCACGGTCTTCGAACGCTACTGGCGCCGACCCGACGCCACCGGTGACGCGTTCGACGGTGACTGGTTCCGGACCGGCGACGTCGCCGTGCGCGACGCCGTCGGCTATCGCATCCTCGGTCGTCGCGACGTCGACATCATCAAGACCGGCGGCTACAAGGTCTCGGCGCTCGAGATCGAGAGCGTGCTCCTGGAGCATCCGCGGGTGGGGGAGTGTGCCGTGGTCGGCATCCCCGACGCGGAGTGGGGTGAGGTCGTCGCGGCCGCGATCGTGGTGCGATCGCCCTCGACCGATACAGACGACGAGATCGTGGACGCCGACGCGCTTCGCGCCTGGGCGAAGACCCGGCTGGCCGCGTACAAGGTGCCGGCCAGGCTCGTGGTCGTCTCCGACCTGCCACGAAACGCCCTCGGGAAGGTCCAGAAGCCGCGCCTCGCGTCGCAGATGCGCGGAACGGGCAGCGTGACCTGATTCCCCGGAGACGTGCTTGGAGCCCCGAACCTTCCCATCGTATAGTGCCGAAAGACCCGTGCGAGACGCCCCGTGCGAGATGCCGCGGTGCGACGGCCGGCCCACGCCATCGTCGTCGATCCGCGCTCGCGCGCGACTTCCCCCGGTCGAGGTGTGCCCATGTCACTCGAAGACCACCTCCCGTCGGACGAGCGAGACGGTCTCGAGCCGGGTGCCGAGCTCGACGCGGCGAGTGCAGAGGGCGACACCGGCGATCCCGCGGGGCTCGGAGACGAGCCGGCGGACGGGGCGACCGACGCCGGACACGGCTGGGTTCCTTCGGACCTGGTCGATCGCGTGTACGAGGACCTGCGTGAGATCGCGGGTCGTTTCCTGAAGCGCGAACGGGTCGATCACACGCTCCAACCGACCGCGCTGGTGCATGAGGCGTATCTCCGACTCTCCCGCCAGGATCAAGCTCGGTGGCGATCCCCGAGCCAGTTCAAGGCCCTGTCGGCAAGCGAGATGTATCGCGTGCTCGTGGACTACGGGCGTGCGAAGAAGGCCGCCAAGCGGGGAGGCGATCGCGTCCGCATCCCCCTCTCGGACGACCTCTCACTCACTCGTCACGGCAACCTGGAGTTCGAAACGTTGAACCAAGCACTGGAGCGACTGCACGATCTCGATCAGGAATGCCACATCATCATCGTGCAGCACTACTTCGGTGGCATGACGTATCCCGAGATCGCGTCTCTGATCGGACGATCGGAGGGCTGGGTTCGAAAGCGTGCCACGTGGGCCCGCGCGTGGCTGAGGGATCAGATGGACGACAACCTGTGGGCCGAAGAGCGGGCCTCGACGTAGCCGCTGCGTCGATCAGATCGATCAATCACTGTCGGCGTCGCGTCGGGCGAGCCCGGGCGGCGCCGATCTCATGATGCGCCCGAGGCGCGCCGGCCACGGTGGGCACCTCACGGCGAACGGACACCCACGTTGCCTTGAACGCCGGGGTCCGCGAGACCGGATCCACGCGTCGCGAGACGAGAACGTTCGCTTCCGGGTAGTACATGATCACGTTGCCCTCCCGCACGTCGAAGACGCGGACGCGAACGTCGCGGAGACATCCGGTCTCGCTCTCGACGGTGACGACGTCGTCCTCCCCGAGCGACCGGGCCGCCATGTCGCCCGCGCTCATCAGGATCACGTCGCGCCGCTCCTGGCCCCGGTAGAGATCCTCCTCCTCGTACACGACGGTGTTGAACTGCCCTTCCGAACGGACCGTCATGAGCCGCAGGGAGAAGCGCTCCTCGCACGGACGCGTGGGCTCGGGGATGGCATGTGGATGCAGGCGGGCGCGCCCGCTCGGAGTACGGAAGCGAGGCGCGTGAAGGATGCGCCCGGGAATGTGGAACTCCCGCCCGTCGCGCCCGATGGACGCCATCTCGCCGAGATCGGGAATGACGCGGGCGATGAGCTGGCGAACCTCCTCTGCGTCGCCCAGCGCCTGCCAGTCCACGGGCGAGTCGGGATGGTGTGAACGCGTCGTGCGCGCCGCGAGATCCGCGACGACCTGAACCTCGCCTCGGGGTCCCTCGTGTCGCGGACGTCCTCCGCTGCTGAGCCGGACGAAGTTGAACATCGACTCCTGCGTGGTCGCGTACGGCTCCTCGTCGCGGGCCAGGACCGGGAGGATGATCGTGTCCTCGCCCGTGCCGTGGGCATGACCCGTGTTGAGCGTCGTGGACAGGTACACGAGCGTTCCCACGCGCCCGAGCGCGCGCGCGGCGAACGTCGAGTCGGGGTTCGAGCCGTAGAGGTTCCCGCCGAGCGCGATGCCCACGCGCATCTCGCCGGCAGCCGCGGACTCCATGCACGCCATCGTGTCGCGGCCGGGCGTGGACGGGGGCGTCACCCCCGCACCGGCCAGACGATCCATGACGGCCTTGGCCAGCGCCGGCTTCGCACCCACCGTCCCGATCCCCTGCACGTTGCTGTGGCCGCGAATGGGCAGGAGCCCGGCATACGGTCGCCCCACCATCCCGCGGAGAAGGGCCAGGTTCGCGATCCACTGCACGTTCTCCACACCGTGTGCGTGATGCGTGATTCCCATGGTCCAGGCGAAGATCACACGCTCCGCCCGGAGGTAGCGATCGGCGATGGCATCGATGGCCTCACGAGAGACGCCCGAGCGCTCGAGGATGTCGTCCCACGACGCGGCCTCGATGTGGGCCCGGAACGCCTCCCATCCCTCGGTGGCGCGGTCGACGAAGTCGCGGTCTACCTCACCCCGCGCCAGAAGGGTCTTCGCGACGCCGGTCATCCACGCGATGTCGCCGCCGATGTGCGGCTGCACGTAGAGGCCGGCGATCTCGGTTCCGGTGAGCAGGCTTCGGAGATCCGACGGCACCCGGAAGCGGAGAAGCCCGAGCTCCTTCGCCGGGTTCACGACGACGACCTCCCCGCCGCGCCGGCGAAGCCGTACGAGCTGCGACATCAGGCGCGGGTGGTTCGAGGCCGGATTGCCACCGATGAGCACGAAGAGGTCCGCCTTTTCGACGTCGGACAGCTCCACCGTGGCGGTGCCGGTCCCGATCGACTGCTGGAGGCCGGCGCCCGACGCCTGGTGACAGTAGTACGAGCAGTTGTTGACGTTGTTGGTGCCGATCGCCCGCGCGAAGAGCTGCAGGAGGAACGCGGCCTCGTTCGACGAGCGACCGCTGAAGTAGAAGAAGATCTCGTCGGGCGGCGCCTCGCGCAGGGTGCTCGCGACGTCGTAGAGCACCGAGTCCCAGGTGGCCGGCTCGTAGTGAGTGGCCCCGGGGCGCGCGCGAAGCGGGGTCACGAGCCGGCCCGCGTGCTCGAGCTGTCGCGGCGTCATGTGCCGGAGGTCGGCGATCGACGTGGTACGGAAGAACGCGTCGGGGATCGCGTCCTGCATGTCGGCGGCCATCGCCTGGAGCGACTTCTTGCACACCTCGGGGAAATGGCCCGACTCGTTGACCATGCCGCCGCGCTGTCCCCCCATGCCGAGCGCGCAGGTCTTGCACGTGTTCCTCGATCGCATCGCGCGCCAGAGGCGGATCCATCCGACCCGTCTCGCCATCGACGCGGTGTAGGCGATCGCGGGCCATCCGCCGCCCGCGGTGAGCTTCGGCACGTGGGCTCCTTTCTCGCGCCGGCTCCACGACGCGGGCGACGCCGCGGCGACGGGGTCGATGTCGACGGCGCCGTGCGGGCCGCCGGACCTCAGTACCCGAGCCGCTCCAGCGCGCCCCGCGTCCCATCCAGAAGCGGCTTGACCGAGATCTTCCGGCCCACCGCCTTTTTCATCCATTCGTCGGGATAGATCGACCCGATGCCGCAGATTCGCTCCATCTCGTCGGCCAGCGGCCGATCACGGAGATGCTTCCGGATCTGATACGCGATGACGTAGCCCATCGGATAGTCGGCCAGGTAGAAGTCACAGAACAGCACGTGGCTGTAGACCGACATGAACCCGTAACCCTCGGGCCCGAAGATCGGCGCGTAGAACTCCTCCCACACCTCGTCGCCGATGCGGCGGATCGCCTTCTGAATCGCCGTCGCGGTGGCGGTGGGGTGCGCGTACAGCCAGTGGAAGAACCGGATCTCCGTGAGCGCGGGGCCCGCGATCTCGAACGGTTCCCAGAACCGAACCAGCTCGGTGGCGTCGTGGACGCCGTCGCCGTCGGGGTTGTCGCGGCCGAGTACGTCGTCGGCGCGATCCTCCAGCGTGAACGCGAATCCCTCCGTCACGGCCGTGTTCGGAACGCTCCAGAGCATCTTGTAGTCCATCTCGTAGCTGGAGAGGACGCCCTCGACACAGTGACCCAGCTCGTGCATGAACGTATCGAAGTCCCGCTCGTTGCAGCCGTCGGGATCCACGCGCACCCGGAGAAGCTGCACGTCCTCGTCCAGGCTCGGCGGCCAGGCATGGCCCGCGCTGCGCGAGTTGTCCACGCGAATGCGCGACCCGATCCACTCGGCACGCTCGCGGGTCCATCCGAGATGGGTGAGGACGTCGGGGATCGCGGACTGGAGCGCGGCGACCGACGGATACCGCGCCTTGATGTCGTAGGCCAGAGGCGGCTTGCTCGCGCCGGCGGTGAAGCCCGTGTAATAGACGTCGAACGGCTCCAGCGGCCGGCCCAGCCGATCGCTCACGTACCGTGAAACGCGGCGCGCCAGCGGGGAGGAGAGCACGTCGGTGAGGATGCCCACGACCACGGACTCCTCGATCTCCCGATCCTCGAGGAACTTCTCGTCGATCAGGTTTCCGTGGATGCGGTACGCGTCGAGCTTCCGCTGGAGCTTCCACATGCGGCGGAACTTCTCCCACCGGAGAGGTCCGTGCCCCCTGGCTCGCCGGGTACCCGCGCCGTTCGCGATCGTGCCCTCGCCCACGCTCCAGCGGACCGACGGATCGTCGAGCACCTCGGCCGGAACGGCGCCGTCCACGACGCGTCGCATCAGGTCGGCGATCGCGCGCTGCTTGCGGAGCGCGTGGGGCGTCCCGTTCAGCGACGTCATGTAGTCGCGCAGCCCCCAGTGCGAGATCAGGCGTGTGCCCTTCGGGAAGCGCACCTTCGGATCTCCGAAGTCGATCCTGTCGAGGTGCAGGTTGTACGACGACACGAAGCGATCCACGTCGGCGGCAACCCGGGACATCTCCGCGGTCAGCTTGGCCGGAACCGTGACACGGCCGAGCTTCGCCAGGCGTCGCGCGGCCCACGCCTCGCGCGTGCGGGGTGGCCGCGTCTCGTCGCTACCGAAGTTCAGCTGGGCCAGGGCGGAGATCCGCGCGTTCCGGTAGTCCTCGGACAGGTGAGCGCCCGGCGCGAACGCACCGAGCACGCTCTCGGCCGGGAGGTCGGGACGATCGGCGATGTCGATGCCGGCGCGGACGGTCTTGACGGCCATGCCCGCGCTGCCGGTCACGCTGTGGTGGAACTCGTCCAGCCGTCGGAGGAGAAGGCGGCGGGCCTTTCCCGGTGGTGCGTACTGCTCCCCGCAGAACGCGGCGAACGCGTCTTCACCCCACTCGTCGAAGCTCCAGACCCGGGCGCACGCCACGACGCCGCGGCGGATGTCGGCCTCGTGTTTCTTTCCGTATCGTTTGATCAGCGCGTTGACGACGGCGCGTCGCGTTCTGGACATGGCTGGCACTCCGACGGTTGAGCTCGAGGCCGAGCCCGCGGGCCGGCCGATCGGCGGTTCGAGAAGCGTGCCATTCTCGCTCGTCGGGAGCGGATTGCCAAGGGCCGGGGGGCGGCGTCCTCGGCCCGCACCGGCGGTCGATGGAAGCTCCGGTGGTCTCCGACGTGAGCGCCGGTCGGCCGCGACCGGGGATCCCGACGTCAGCGCACCGAGCCGACCGGCCGTCCGTCCTCGGCCTGGATCGCGATGACCGTCGGGCGGGCGGGTCCCTCGGGATCCGGCCAGTGCAGCGTCGGCGCGTCGACCGTGCCACCGCCCGGATGCTGGATCGCGACGAAGAGCGTCGTGTCGTCCGGGGTGAACTCGGGCCCGCAGACCTCGGCTCCGGGCACGGCGCTGAAGAACTGCCGCACCAACCCACGCTCGGGACCGTCCACGGGCACCGCGAAGAGCCCGTCGTTCACGTCGAGAACCCAGGGCTGTCCGTCGGTCGCGATCCAGAGGTTGCCCGATCGGTCGAACGTGAGGTTGTCGGGCGATGAGATCGGACTCACGGCCTCCCTGGGATGGCCCGCGAAGTAGGTGTCCTCGCGTGCGGGGTCGCCGCAGAGCATGAAGATCTCCCAGCGAAACGTGTTCGCGGCGTGATCCCCGTCCGGGTGCACGAGCTCCAGGATGTGTCCCGAGCGGTTGTTCGCACGCGGGTTGCACGCGTCGACGCGCGGGTGGTCGTCGACGCCCCGCCGTTCGTTGCTCGTGAGCACGACGTAGGTGGCGCCCGTCGTCGGGCTCGTCTCGATGTCCTCGGGGCGGTCCATCCTCGTGGCGCCGAGGAGGTCGGCCGCACGCCGCGCCTGGATGAGGACGTCGCCCTGGGAGTCGAAGCCGTTGGACTCGGTCAAGGGTCCCTCTCCGAAGACGAGCGGAACCCACTCCCCGCTGCCGTCCTCGTGGAAGCGCGCGACCGAGAGCGTGCCGTGGTCCAGGAGATCGGCGTTCGCCCGGTCGTCGCCGGGCACGTAGGAGGCCTCGCTGACGAACCGGTAAACGTACTCGAACTTCGCGTCGTCCCCCGTATGGACGACCGCACGGCCCGACGGCGCGATCACGACGGTGGCCGCCTCGTGGGAGAAGCGCCCGAGCGCCGTCCGCTTCTTCGGCATCGACGTGGGATCGTAGGGATCCACCTCGACGATCCACCCGAACCGGAAGGGCTCGTTGGGCTCCTTCACGACGTCGAAGCGCGGGTCCCGGATCTCCCACCGATGGTCGCTCCGCCGCGATCGGATCCCGTACCGGGCGTGGAGCTCGCGCGTCTCGGCGTCCTCGAGGGCCGCGCGGTTGCCGAAGAACTCCTGGACGTTCTCCTCGGCCGTCAGCACGGTACCCCACGGCGTCTTGCCGCCGGCACAGTTGTACAGTGTGCCCGCGACACGCCTGCCGGTCGGATCGGTGCTCGTGCGGAGGCGCCGGTGGCCCGACGCCGGTCCGGCGATCGCGATCGGGGTCTCGGCCGTCAGCCGGCGGTTGAGCCGAGAACCCGTCTGCACGCGCCAGCGCCGATCCGAGCCGCGTCGGACCTCGACGACGGATGCCCCGTGAGCGGCCTTGAGGATCGCGACGTGGCCGGCGCTCGGATGATCGGAGTTGTACCGGTACAGCATGCGCTCGGGATTCGTGAACTCGTGGTTCACGAACAGAAGCCCGTGATCGGACGCGCGAGATCCCCGTGGAAGCGGCACGAACGCGACGTAGTCGCAGTTGTACCCGAACTGACGCTGCTGGAGCTCGGCGCTCTGGTGTGCGAGCTCGAGCGGGGGCGTGTCCGCGTGAAGCGGATCGCCCCAGCGTAGCAGGGGTGTGATCCGATACCCGTCGGGCACGCGGGGCATCGGACCGCCGTCCGGGGCGATCGACCGAAAGCCGACTCGCCCGCGTCCCCGAGCGCGGCGATCGGGCGGGCCGGCCCAGCCGATGCCGCTCAGCACGAGCGTGGACCCGGCGACGAGGCTCCGGAGAGCATCGCGCCGCGTGAGTCTGGCCGAGACGATGTCCCGGAAGACGCGCCCCGACGCTCGCGTGGAAGACGACTCGTGCGTCATGTACAGATGATCCTCGGGAGTGCGGGACGGCGCGGGACCCGCGCGGACGCGCGATCGTGGAACCCACGGTATCAGTCCGTTCGACGAGGTTGATACCCTGTTTTCCCGTGAACTCGATGAGAGCCGTCCGGTCTGCCGTCCCGGGCGGACCCTTCCGGAGGAGCGATGCTCACGGTCCGCGACGCCACCGTTGCCGACGCCCGCCGGATCGCCGAGATCCACGTGTCCGCGTGGCGCGCGGCGTATTCGCGGGCTCCTGCCCGGGGCGCTCCTGGATGGGCTCACCGTGTCGGCTCGCGAGTCCTTCTGGAGCGAGGTTCTCAGCAAGCGGTCGAGAAACGTCCTCGTCACCGAGCTCGATGCCGGCGGCGCAAGCGCCGGCGGCGCGCGCGCCGACGGCGCGGACGCGGGCTCGGTCCCGGGGGTGCCGGCGTTGACGGGCTGGATCACGTTCGGGCGAAGCCGGGACGACGACGCCTCGCCCGGAACCGCCGAGCTGTACGGGCTCTACGTCGACCCGGATCGATGGCGCAGCGGGACCGGAATCGCGCTCTGGCGCGCCATGCTGGACCGAGTCGGCCGAGAGGGGTGGGACGTCGTCACGCTCTGGGTCTTCCGCGAGAACGTCCGCGCACGTGCGTTCTACGAGGCGGTCGGGTTCCGGGTGGAGCCGGACGTCACGAAGTCCGTGGAGCGCGGGGGCGCGCGTCCGATGGAGATCCGTTACCGTCGCTTACTCTGATCGATCGGCGTTCGCATCGCACCGGCGCACGCGGCCGCACGTTGCCGCCACGTCGGCTGAGCCCCGACGTTTGACAGGATTCGACCACCGTCAGTACAGTGATTCGGCATGTCGGACCCGCACCGCTACCCGTGGATCGCCGCGGGCCGCGGCGGCGCGTCCGTCGAGCTCGACCCGACATCCCCCAGGAACCCATCTCGAGGAGCGTGCGATGGCGTCAGCGCGAAACGTGTGGATTCTGCTCGGCGCGGCGATGACTCTCTACGGGATCGCCGAGGCCAAAGTGTCACCCCAGCATCCGTCGGGCGTCGTGATCGTCGCGCCCGACGAGATCGAGGACTCCATCGTCCTCGGATCCGAGCGGATCAGTCTCGAGACCGGGGTGCCGCTCGCGCTCTACGACCCGCGCACACCGGTGCCTCACGGAGCGCCCGAGGAGATGGCGCGCACCTTCCTCGGGGATCGCGCCGAGCGGTTCGGTCTGGCGGATGCGGCCCTCGGAGATCTCGAACACCATCACACGCGTGAGAGCGACGTCGGCTACACCGTGCGCTTTCGGCAGCGACACCGCGGACTGCCGGTCCACGACTCGGGGATCGCGGTGACGATCAACCGCGACGACACGGTGGTCTACGTCGTCAACGGCTACAAGCCGGCGCTCGACCTGGTCACGACGACGCCGGCGATCGCGGCGGACGTGGCCCGCTCGATCGCGCTCGAGCACCTCGGCGTGCGAGGCCCGATCGGGTTCGAGGCGGTCGATCTGGTGATCTACCACGTCGAGGGACGGTCGCACCTGGCCCATCGAGTCGTCGTCGTCCCCGGCGAGTCCCCCATCGGGGAATGGCAGGTCATGATCGACGCGTTCACCGGGGAGATTCTGAAGGCGGTCGACGTGTCCCACTACGTCGACGGGACCGGAAACCTGTTCGACCCCGACCCGCTCTCGTCCGCCGGCGCGACCTACGGCGATCCCGGATACACCGATGCCGGCGACGCCGACTCTCCGGAGCTGGTCGCCGAGATCGTCTCGTACACGCTGCCCGACATCACGTACAACGGCCTCGTGTACAGCCTCGTCGGCCCGTGGGCCGAGATCCGCGACACCGAGGCCCCGTTCGAGGGGCTGTACAACCAGCCGACCTCCGACTGGAACTTCACGCGATCGCCGCAGGAGTTCGAGGCCGCGCTCTGCTACTGGCACATCGACAACTACATGCGATACATCAACCTGACGCTCGGTGTCCCCGTGACGCCGTTCCAGTACACCGGGGGTGCACGCTTCGATCCGCACGCGCTGAACGGCGCGGACAACTCCCACTACACCGGTGCAACCGGCGTCGTCGCGTTCGGCGACGGAGGCGTCGACGACTCCGAGGACGCGGACGTCGTGCTCCACGAGCTCGGCCACGCGATCCACGACTGGCTCACCGTCGGAGGCCTCTCGCAGGTGAACGGTCTGAGCGAGGGGTTCGGCGACTACGTCGCCGCCTCCTACAGCCGGAGCCTCGGCCAATGGGATCCGTCGGATCCGCAGCATCAGTGGGTCTTCAGCTGGGACGGGCACAACCAGTTCTGGGGCGGACGCCGCACCGACTACGGCGCGACGTACCCCGACGGTCTCGTCGGTCAGATCCACACCGACGGGCAGATCTTCTCAACGTGCATGATGCGCATCTGGGACCGGATCGGTCGCGAGCAGACCGACAAGGCCACCTTCGAGGGGCTGGCGATGACGGGCAGCTCGACCAGCCAGCAGGGGGCGGCCCAGGCGATCATGCAGGCGGCGATCAACCTCGACTACTCCGAGGTGGATCTGAACGCGATGTACGAGGAGTTCACCACGACCGGCTACGTGGTCGACCCGCCGGTGGCGGTCGCCGAGACCGGACTCGCGCTCGATGCGACGCGGATGCTGACGAGCCACCCGAACCCGTTCAACCCCAGGACGACGATCGAGTACGCCGTTCCGGCCGCCGGCGCGGTGACCCTCGCGATCTACGACCCGGCCGGTCGGCTCGTGCACGAGCTGGTGAGATCCACGCTCGAGGCCGGCCGCCACACCGTCACGTGGGACGGTCGAGCCGCGTCGGGGGCGGAGGTGGCGTCGGGTGTCTACACGCTTCGGCTGACGGCCGGCGGGCTCACCGAGTCGCGGAGGCTCGTGCTCCTCAAATGACGGCGGCGCCCGGCGTCGAGGCACTCGGCGCCGGGCTCGCGTCCTCCGCATCCGGGACATCTCGGCATCGGGGACAATTGCGTTCGGGCGGCCCCGGGGCGATGGAGAAGCGATGCCGGCCGGTCGAAGAATCCCCGAACGGAGCCACGACCCGAGCGCCGGAGCCGAGATGTCCTCTCGTCGCGTTTCGTTGACCAGTCTGAGGCGGTTCGTCGAGGAGGTCTTCGTGGCACTCGGCGCGTCCCGGGTCGAGTCGGAGACCGTCGCCGACGTCCTCGTGGCGGCCGACCGGCTCGGCATCGATTCACACGGGGTGAGTCGCCTCGGGTACTACGTTGAGCGCATTCGCGCGGGGATCACCCGGCCCGGCGCCCCGGCCACCGTGGTGCGGGAGTCCCCGACGACGGTCGTGGTGGACGGCGGTCATGGTCTCGGTCACGTGGTCGCGCGCGACGCGATGCGCCGCGCGATCGAGAAGGCGCGGCGGGTCGGCCTCGGCGCCGCGGCGGTGCGCAACTCGACGCACTACGGCATCGCCGGCTACTACGCCCTGCTCGCGTCGGACGCGGGCATGATCGGGATCGCGACGACCAACGCACGCCCGTGCCTCGCGCCGACGAATGGCACCGAGCCCCTCTATGGAACCAACCCGCTCGCGATCGCGGCTCCCAGCGACGAGCCGCACCCGTTCCTCTTCGACGCTGCGTTGTCGATCATCCAGCGCGGGCGTGTGGAGCTCCATCGCCGCGACGGCGCGCCCCTCCCCGAAGGCTGGGCCATCGACGCCGCCGGAGAGCCGGCCGTGGATCCGGCGACGTTGCTTCAGGCGTTCATGACAGGGGATGCGGCGCTGCTTCCGCTGGGGGGATCGGGGACCTCGCACGGCGGCCACAAGGGATACGGGCTGGCGATCGGCCTCGAGATCCTGAACGCGGCGCTATCCGGCGGCGCGTTCCTCGACGGCCTCGGCGGCAACGACCGCGAGCGTGTCGCGGGCGGAGCGACCGAGCGCCGCACGTACGACACCGGCCACTTCTTTCTCGCCCTGGACGCGAATGCCTTCATGGGGATCGACGCGTGCCGCCATCGCGTCGGGACGATCACGCGCCGGCTGCGTGCGTCGCGCCGCCGCCGGGCCGATGGACCCGTCCTCGTCGCGGGGGATCCCGAGTGGGCGGCGGCCGCGCGGCGGGAGCGCGACGGCGTGCCGATCCCCGACCCACTGGCCGAGGAGCTCGAGCATCTCGCGGATGCGCTCGGGGTTTCGCATCTCGATTCCCTGTGAGCGGCGAGTGCTCGCTCGGATCCGAAAACGGCCCGGGCACCGCTCCCGTTCGCGAACTCCCCTGCGGCGCGGCACCCGGACCGGAGTCGTGTCGATAAACGGCGTATCGCGCTTGCGATCCCGATCCAACGGCCGCAGTCTACCCACGTTCCCCCTGCACGGGGGTTAGGAGAGGGTCAGGAGAGCCCGATGAAAGATCGCCTCGAGATCGCCAAGAACTGGCTGCCGCGCTACACCGGAATGTCGCTGGACGACTTCGGCGACTACGTGCTGCTGACGAACTTCCATCACTACGTCGCGACGTTCGCCGACCGCTTCGGCGCCGACGTCCAGGGTGAGGGCAAGCCGATGCAGGCCGCGTCGAACGGCCAGGGGCTCACGATCGTGAACTTCGGGATCGGGTCGGCGAACGCGGCCACGATCATGGATCTCCTGATCGCCAGACAGCCCAAGGGCGTCCTGTTCCTGGGAAAGGCCGGCGGCCTCAGCAAGTCCACCGAGATCGGCCACTTCATCCTGCCCATCGCCGCCATCCGCGGAGAGGGCACGAGCAACGACTTCCTCCCTCCCGAGGTTCCCGCCCTCCCGTCGTTCAAGCTGCACAAGTTCGTGTCGGAGAAGATCGTGGAGGCCGGATTCGACTATCGCACCGGCGTGGTGTACACGACCAACCGGCGTCTGTGGGAGCACGACGCGCGCTTCCGCCGCCACCTCGAGAAGCTGACGTGCGTGGCCATCGACATGGAGACCGCGACCATCTTCATCGTCGGGCACTACAACGAGATCTCGCGAGGCGCGCTCCTGTTGATCTCCGACGTGCCGATCACGCCCGACGGCGTCAAGACTGAGGAGTCCGACGCCGTCGTGACCCGTGACTGGGCCCGCCGGCATCTCGAGATCGGGATCGAGGCGATGACCGAGATCGGACACAAGGGCGAGCAGATCCGGCACTTCCGCTACTGAGCTTCCGGTCTACGAACCGGCCTTCGCCGACCGCTGCCGGAAGATCTCGTAGATGCAGAGCGCGGCCGCCACCGACGCGTTCAGGGAGTTCAGATGTCCCCGCATGGGCAGCCGCACCCGGAAGTCGCACGTCTCGGACACGAGTCGGCCCAGCCCCTTGTCCTCGCCCCCCACAACGAGCGCGATCGGAACGTCGTAGGTGACCTCTGTGACCAACCGGTCACCGTCCGCGTCGGCCCCGACGATCCAGAAGCCCGCCTCCTTCAGCCGCTGCAGCGACTGAACGACGTTCGTCACGCGCGCCACCGGTACGTGCTCGATCGCCCCTGCGGACGCACGCGCGACCGCGGCGGTGAGGCCCACCGCGCGGTGCTTGCCGATGACCACGGCGTCGACACCCGCGGCGTCCGCCGTGCGCAGGATCGACCCGAGGTTGTGAGGATCCTGAAGCTCGTCCACGACGACCACGAGGCCCGGCTCGGAACGATCCGAGAGCGATGCGATCACGTCGTCGAGGTCGACGTACTCGTACGCGGCGCTGGATGCGGCGACACCCTGATGCCGCTGGCCACGAGCGAGCTGATCCAGTCGCGGCCGCGGGACGACCTGCACGAGCACGTGACGGCCCCTGGCGAGCCCGGTGATCTCGCCCAGGCCGCGCGTCCCGTCGGCGATCAGGACCCGGTCGATTCGCCGGCCCGTGCGGAGGGCCTCGGCGACCGGGTGGCGGCCGAGGATCCACTCGGTATCGTGATCTCGTCGAGGACTCATGCGAGGAGACTACCGCATCGGTGGCCGGCGACGGACGCGTTGATTTCGCGATTCGAGATCGGCCCGGTGGTACACTCGCTCGCGCTACTCGGACCGACCACACGGAGCAAGGCGACGTGAAGCGACTCGGCAGCAGGGCCGGTACCACCGCGCTCGCGGCACTCATCGGCGTACTCGTCCTCGGGGTCGCGTGCAGCCGCTCGGACCACGACGGCACCACCGGTGACACCGAGCGCGGCGCGACGGACACCGGCCGGGACGTCGGCGCGATCGGCAAGACGTCGACCGACCCCGGAGCCCGCGATGACGACGAGGAGAACCTCACGCCGATCCGCGCGGAGTTCCTCCGCGTGGCCGACGAGCTCTACGGTGGCAGCGACTTCTATTTCGGACGCCAGCAGCTGGCCGCGTGGCAGGGTGCGCTCGACGTGCCGAACCTGCCGCTGCCCAGGCGGATCCAGGCTCACGCCAAGCTGAGCGTGGAGCTCCTGCGCGTGGGCGACATCGATGCGTGCCTCGAGCACATCGGCGAGGCACGCCGACTGGCCGAGGGCGATCCCGCGATGCGGTCGGTGATGCCGCAGATCCTGCGGAACCAGGGCATGATGTACCTGCGCAAGGCGGAGCTGGAGAACTGCATCGCGCGGCACAACGCCGAGTGCTGTCAGTTTCCCCTGCGCGGAGGAGGCGTGCACGAGGTCCGGTCGCCCGCGGAGTCGGCCGCGGAGTGCTTCGAGCGGTTCCTCCAGCTCGAGCCCGGGGATCTCCGTGTACGCTGGCTCCTGAACCTGACGCACATGGCGCTCGGCGATCATCCCGAGGGCGTGCCCGAGCGCGACCGGATCCCGCCGAGCGCGTTCGAGTCCGACGCCGACATCGGACGGTTCGCGAACATCGCCTCCGACGTGGGCATCGACTCCTTCGACCTGGCCGGGGGCAGCCTCGTCGAGGACTTCGACGGCGACGGGTTCCTCGACATCATCACCTCCACCGTCGATCCGAGAGGATCGATGACGTACTACCGCAACCGCGGCGACGGGACGTTCGAGGATCGCACCGCCGTCTCCGGGCTGATCGATCAGCTCGGCGGGCTCAACTGCATCAGCGGTGACTACGACGACGACGGCGACGTGGACGTGCTCGTGCTCCGCGGCGCCTGGCTCTTCGAGGCGGGGCAGATCCGGAACTCCCTGCTCCGAAACGGTGGTGACGGCACCTTCACCGACGTCACGCACGCGGCCGGTCTCGCCACGCCCGCGCGCCCGACGCAGGCCGCGACCTTCCTCGACTACGACCTCGACGGCGATCTCGATCTGTACGTCGGCAACGAGTCGCGCGCCGGAGCGGAAGCCGGTCAGGACTTTCCCTCGCAGCTCTTCCGCAACGAGGGCGACGGCACGTTCGCCGACGTGTCCGCCGCCGCCGGTGTGACGAACGATCGCTACTGCAAGGGCGTCGCCGCCGGTGACTACGACAACGACGGGGATCCCGACCTCTACGTATCGAACATTCGGGACAACCGGCTCTATCGGAACAACGGCGACGGGACGTTTACCGACGTCGCGTTCTCGGCCGGCGTGGCCGAGCCGCGCGGACGCGCGTTCGCGACCTGGTTCTTCGACCACGACAACGACGGCTGGCTGGACATCTTCTGCGCCGCATACGACGCGTCGGTGGAGGCGATCGCGTCGGACTATCTGGGGCTCCAGCACCAGGCCACCGGTCCCAAGCTCTACCGCAACCAGGGCGACGGCACGTTCCGGAATGTCGCGCCGGAGCTCGGACTCGATCGGCCCTTTCTGCCCATGGGCGCGAACTTCGGCGACCTCGACAACGACGGCTGGCTCGACGTGGCACTGGCCACCGGAGACCCCAACTTCGAGACGCTCGTCCCCAACGTGATGCTGCGCAACGACGGCGCGCGGGCGTTCCAGGACGTCACGACGTCCGGCGGCTTCGGACACCTCCAGAAGGGTCACGGCGTGTCGTTCGCCGACATCGACAACGACGGCGACCAGGACGTGCACCAGCAGCTCGGCGGCATGCTGATGGCCGACCAGTACTTCAACGCGCTGTTCCAGAACCCGGGACACGGAAACGCGTTCGTGATCGTCGAGCTCGTGGGGCGCGAGACGAACCACTTCGGTGTCGGGGCGCGAGTGGCGGTGACCGTAGACACGCCCGAGGGGTCACGAACGCTCCACCGCGCGGTGGGATCGGTGTCGAGCTTCGGCGGATCGCCGCTGCGTCAGGAGATCGGGCTCGGCGATGCGACCGCGATCACCGAGATCGTCGTCGAGTGGCCGGTGTCCGGGGATCGCACGCGGGTGACGAACGTGAGGCTGAACTCACGCGTGCGCGTGTCCGAGATGGACGGTCCCGCCGAGCCGGAGACGCTTCCGCTCACGCGGGTGACCCTGCCCTAGGCCGGCTCAGCGCGTGAGCGCGTCCAGACGCGCCTTGACCTCGTCGTCGGGCTCCAGCTCGAGGAGCGTCTCGTAGGCCGCCTTGGCGTCGTCCGTGCGGCCCAGCGCCTCCAGCGTCACGCCGAGGTTGTACCACGCGCGCGCATACTCCGGATCGCTCGCCACCGACTGGTAGAGCTTCTCGACGGCCTCTTCCGGGCGACCGGTGGCCTTGAGCACGAGCCCCCAGTTGTACGCCGTCGAGGCCCGGAGCGTGCCGAACTGCTCGAGCCTCTCGAACGTCTCCAGCGCCTCGTCGAGCTTGCCGATGCGCGCGAGCGTGGTGGCCAGCCGCGTGGCCACGTCCGGATCCGATGGCGCGAGCCGGGCCGCGTCGCGATACGCGATCGCGGCCTCCTCCAGCCGATCGAGTCGGACGAGCGCGATGCCGATGTTGTCGTACGCGGCGCCGTTCGTCGAGTCGGCCGCCACGGCCCGGCGGTACCGGTCCAGAGCGGCCTCGTTGTCGTCGGCCAGTCGATGCACGTTCCCCCAGTTCACGTAGGCCGGCGACGAGAGCTCGCCGCTGCCCTCGGCGCGCCGGAACTCCGCCAGCGCCTCGTCGATCGATCCCGCGCGCCCGAGCGTCGTGGCGTACGCGGCCCGGAGCTCGTGATCCTCGGGCGTTGTCGCGGTCGCCGCCCGGTACTCGGCCAGCGCGCCGTCCATGTCACCGTCCTCGAGGAGAAGCGAGGCCAGCTGCGAGCGCGAGGCGACCATGGTCGAGTCCAGCTCGACGGCCCGGCGCAGGTGGTCGAGTGCGGGAAGGCGATCGCCGGTCTGGAGGTAGCACGTGCCCAGCCGCTGGTGCGCGGCCGCGCGATCGGGCTCCTCGTCCACGACGACGAGAAGGTCCTCGATCGCGCTCGCGAAGGCGCCGGCCTCCATCGCCTGCACCGCGCGCTGGAAGCACAGGAACGAGCTGATCCCCTCGGCGCCCACCTCCTGGATCAGAGGATCGGGGAGGTTGTAGATCGTCTCCAGGCCCGATGCGCGGGCCGCCGCGGACTCGGCGTCCTCCCGGCGATCCAGGCGCGCGTACGCCTGGGAGAGCGCGATCAGCGCCGCCGCGTCGGTGGGGACGAGCTCGGCCGCCCGCTCGAGATGCGACACCGAGGCTGCCGCGTCGCCCTGCCCCAGCAGCACCTGACCGAGTCCGCGATGCGCCACGGCCAGGTTCGGCGCCAGATCGATCGCGTGCTCGTAGCTCGCGCGGGCCTCGGCGGGCAGGTTCTGCTTGGCCTGGAGATCGGCCAGGCGCACGAGGAGCGGCGGATAGTCGTCGCGGATCACGCGGGCGCGCTCGTGGGCAGCCAGCACCTCCTCGGCGGGCGCGGTGCCGTCGAGATCCATCGCTCGGGCGAGGAAGTAGGCCCATCGAAGATCCGCCGGCGCCAGCTCGTTGGCGCGCCGGTAGCCCGCGATCGCCGGTGCGTAGAGACGGTGCACGTGACACACCTTGCCGAAGCGTCCCCACGCCTCGGCGTCGCTCGGCGTCGAGAGTGCGGCTCGGTGCGCCTCGGTGATGCGCTCGGCCACGCGCCGCTGCATGCCCGAGAGATCGGGCAGCGCGATCGACACCGTCTCGGCGGGAGGCGTGTCCTCGGAGGACCCGCACCCGAGCGGTCCCGCCGCCAGCGCGGCCACGAGCGCGACGGCAATCAGTCGGCCGGCGAGCGTGAGGGTGACGGATGCGCCGCACCACGACTCGCGAGCTCGGGATCGGATCATGGCTTCGTTCACGATGCAGCTTCTCCCTGTCCCCGTATCAGCGTGATCTCGACGTTCGTCGGTCCGCCCGGAAACCGTTCGCGGTATCCATCGGTCCACTGTACGACCAGCGCGTCGACCGTCTCCCGCGGACCGACGCCGAAGTGCGGGACCGGATCCGAGCTCGACAGGTACGAAAACCCCCGATTGACGGTACGGACCCACTGCCGATCGCCGGCACGGATCTCCACGCGGGAGCCGATGGCGAGCGTGCCCGGTCGTGTCTCGGCGCGGATCCGCAGCCAGCGTCCGGCCGGTGGAGCGTCGTTGCGGAAGATCCGGGCCGGCCCCTCGACGTTGGCCACCAGCAGGTCGAGGTCGCCGTCCCCGTCCACGTCGCCGGTCGCGAGGCCCCGCGAGATCTCCACGTCCCCGGTCAGGCGACCGCCCACGCGGGCCGAGGCATCCTCGAACACCCCGGTCCCGTCGTTCAAGTGAACGAGGTTCGGCTCGGCGTAGTCCTTCCAGAATCCGGTGGGGATCGCGTCGGGGTACGCGTCCTGCCTGAGCACGCGGCCGTTCAGGATCACGAGGTCCAGTCCACCGTCCAGGTCCAGATCGATCGCGGCGGTGCCGAACCCCGTGAACGGCACGCTCGGGCGCTCCAGACGGGCACGCGCGGTGACGTCCTCGAACCCGGTGGCGCCGAGGTTGCGATAGAGCGTGTTGCTCTCGCGCGTGAGGTGTGTGACGAAGAGATCCAGGTTCAGATCACCGTCGAAGTCGGCGGCGAGCACGCCCATCCCGGCCTCGGCCACGCCGTGCCAGTTCAGCGCCACGCCCTGGAACATCGCCTCGTCGGCGAACGTGCCGTCGCGCCGGTTCATCCAGAGCTGATTGGCATCTCCGTCGTTGGCCACGTAGATGTCCACCCATCCGTCGCGGTCGAGGTCCTCGCAGACGACGCCGAGACCCGCGCCCGCCACCGTCGTCATGCCGGCCGACGCCGACACGTCGGTGAACGTGCCGTCTCCCTCGTTGCGCAGCAGGACGTCGCTGACCGGGGGAAACGACTTCGGTCCGCAGAAGTCCGGCCGGCCCGTGAACTCCGTGCACGCACGCGACGGGTCGTAGTCGAGGTAGCGACAGACGTAGAGATCGAGGTCCCCGTCGCGATCCACGTCCACGAAGCTCGCCGACGTGGACCATCCGTCCACCGAGACGCCGGCTGCCTCGGTCACGTCCTCGAACGTGCCGTCGCCGCGGTTTCGGTACAGGTGATCGCGGCCGACGTTCGTGACGTACAGGTCCACGTCGCCGTCGGCGTCGATGTCGCCGGCGGCGACGCCCATGCCGTACCCCGGGTCTCCGAGACCGGACTCGTCGGTGACGTCCACGAACGTCCCGTCGGGATCCTGGCGGTAGGCACGATTGCGGGCCTCGCCGGATGCGGGGTCGAACGCACGGAGCTCCTCGGTCGACATCGCGCGCGTGATGCCGGGCCGGCCGTTGGTCAGGTACGCGTCGAGATCTCCGTCGCCGTCGAGATCCACGAGCGCGGCACCGGCGCCCATGATCTCGGGAATGTGCATCTCGCCGGAGCCTCCGGAGGTGTGTGCGAATGCGAGGCCGAGCGACTCGGTCACGTCCACGAACCAGGCCGCGCCGCCGTCGGTCGCCTCCGTCACCGTGGCCTCACCGGTCGGAGTGGCCCTCGGACGCGCGTCGTCCGAGCCGCCGCAGCCTACGATCGACAGCGCGAACGCCGGCAGACACACGATGCCGAGACCTCGGCGGAGAGAGCGTTCGCGCATCGTCGGGAGTCTCCTCCAATGAGTCCAACTTCTTGCGACAAAGTGGGTTAGTCTACGTGTGGAAGCGCGATCGTGGCAACAGGTAGACTCCTCGGCGCGAAGTCGGGCGGCCGGCACACGAGACACACGGAGAGCTTCGAACGTGAGCAACGACCCCCAAAGCTCGACACCGCACGGATCCGACCTCGGGAGCACGGCCCACCTCCTGGACGCCGTCCGACGGGGCGACGAGTCGGCAATCAGCAGACTCGTAACGATTTACGCACCGCTGCTGGAGCGCTGGGCGCACGGGCGTCTGCCCGCGAGCGCGCGAGGTCTGGTCGAGACGCAGGACCTCGTGCAGGTTTCCCTGATCCGGGTGTTGGATCGGATAGAGCACTTCGACGCGGAGCGGCCGGGCTCGTTCCTGGCTTACCTCCGCCGAACGGTGCTGAACCAGCTCCGCAACGAGATCCGGAACGCCGGGCGACGGCCCTCGGGCCCTCCGGTGACCGACCTGGAGCCCGATCCGGCCCCGTCGGTTCTGGAGCAAGCCGTGGGGCGCGAGGCGCTCGAGCGATACGAGGCGGCGCTCGCGGAGCTCAACGAGGAGTACCAGGCGGCGATCATCCTGCGCTTCGAGTTTGGACTGAAGCACGCGGATATCGCCGACGCGCTCGGCAGTCCGTCGCCGAACGCCGCTCGCATGGTCGTGTCGCGCGCCGTGCACCAGCTCACGCGGCTGCTCGGCACGCCGGAGGGAGACCGATGACCCCGACTTCCGACTCGGCGCTCGAGCGCTTGACCGACCGGGTCGTGGACGCCACGCCGATCGACTGGGACGCCGAGGACACGTCTTTCACCCCAGACCTGCGCGGCCGCGTGGACGCACTCCGCCTGCTGACCACGATCGGTGACGCACACCGGATCGTCGACGAGCCGGAGGCCGATCGCACGATCCTGTTCGAGTGGGGCGGGCTCCGGGTACTGGAGAAGATCGGCGAGGGGAGCTTCGGAGACGTGTATCGGGCCTTCGATCCGCTGCTGCGGCGACAGGTCGCGCTGAAGCTCTGGCGGGGCTCGGCATCGGAGAAGCCGCTGATGGCGCGCCGCATCCTGGAGGAGGCGGGGCGCCTGGCCCGGGTGCGCCATCCCAACGTGCCGGTGATCCACGGCGCGAGGACCGAGGACGATCGCGTCGGCTTCTGGACCGATCTGCTCTTCGGACGCTCGCTGGACTCGCGGCTCTCGAACGGGGAGCGCTTCGGCGCGGTGGAAGCCGCCGCCATCGGCATGGACGTCACCGGAGCGCTCACGGCCGTTCACGGGGCGGGGCTGGTCCACGGCGACGTCACCGCCGCCAACGTGATGCGAGAGCCCGACGGGCGGTGCGTGCTCGTGGACTTCGGTGCCGGCTCCGAGCAGCCCGCGGACCCCGATGCGCCGGTCAGCCCGGCGTTCGGGACGCCGCTGGCTCTGGCGCCCGAGACGCTCGCGGGCCAGCCCGCGTCGGCCGGCTCCGATCTCTACGCGGTGGGCGTGCTCCTGTTCCGGCTCGTCACCGGGCGGTTTCCGGTGACGGCCTCCACGCTGGTCGAGCTGCGGGCCAGGCACCTCGCCGGTGAGCGGGCCAACCTGCGCGATCTCAGACACGATCTGCCGGAGTCGTTCGTCGCCGTGGTCGACCGGGCCCTGGAGCCGGCGCCCTCCGATCGCTTCGCGACTGCGGGCGACATGCTGGGTGCGCTCCGTGAGTCGCTGGCCGACGCGCACGCGCGGCCGCGCGATGGATCCGACCCGGCGCGCCCCGCCGCCACCGTGTCCGGGGCACCGCCGTCGCGGTCCCCGCTGCCACTGCTGGGCTTCATCGTCGCGCTGGTGGCCGTGATCGCGCTCGTCGTGGGGCGACCGCACGCGCCGTGGCTCGATCCGGCCCCGCTACGAGCTCCATCGACGAGCACCGGCGCGGCACCGGTCGCGCTCGACGTCGAGCTCAGCTTCCTCCGGAGCCGCGGCGGCGCGCGCGACGTCCTGCCCGCCGGCTCGATGGTGCGACCCGGCGACGCGCTCTTCATGGAGGTCGAGCTGGGCCAGACGTCGTACGTGTACGTGCTGAACGGCGACCAGGCCGGCGACGTGTACGTGCTGTTCCCCACGCCGGAGCTGGATCTCGGCAACCCGCTCTCCGCGTCCCGGCATCGGCTGCCCGGTCCGGTCGACGGTGAGATGCTGGACTGGCAGGTGACGTCGGGACGGGGATACGAGAGCTTCCTCGTGGTCGTCGCCCGGGATCGACTGACCGCGCTGGAGCGCGCGATCGCGGATCTCCCACGGGCGTCCACCGGCGCCAGCGTGAGCGCGGCGCCACTGGACATCGCGGCGCTGACGGGACATCGCGGCGTGGGCGGGCTCACGCCCAGCGCCGGGGAGTCCGGCGGCGAGCACGAGGGTCTGACGCGGCTGGCGCGATACCTGGAGTCGTCGAGCGCCGAGCCCGGCACGATGCGCATCCGCCAGTTCTCGCTCTACAACGTGGGATCGTGATGATCCCGGGGCTTCTCGGCCTCCATCACGTGACCGCGCTGGCCGGCGATGCCCCTCGCAACCTGCGCTTCTGCCGCGACGTGCTGGGGCTCCATCTCGTCAAGCTGACGGTCAACTTCGACGAGCCGTCCATGCATCACCTCTACTACGGCGACCGCACGGGCCGACCGGGAACCATCCTGACGTTCTTTCCGATGCCGGGCGGAAGGCGGGGTCGGATCGGGGCGGGGATGATCACGCGGGTGGCGTTCGCCGTCTCGCCCGGCTCGATCGAGGCGTGGAACGCGACTCTCGGCGCGCGCGGTGTGGACACCTCGACCCCGTTTCGGCGCCTCGATCGCGAGACCGTGCTCCGGTTTCCCGACCCGGACGGGCTCGTGCTGGAGCTGGTCGCGCCGGACGACGTCACCGCCGTCGACGCCGGCCCCGCACGCGACACCTCGGCGGACGCCGGCCGGACGACACTCACGAATGCGCCCGCGATCCGCCGTCTCCACGGCGTCGGGCTCCTGTCGCGCGACCTCGACGCAACGCTCGGGTTTCTCGTCGACGTGCTCGGCATGACGCCGGTGGACGGGACCGACGGGCGCCTCCGTGTCCGCGCATCGGATCCCGATGGCGGGGTCGTGGACGTGGAAGGCGCGCCGCGCGGCGCCGAGCGGGGTCGCGTCGCCGCCGGCACGACGCACCACGTGGCGTTTCGCGTCCCCGACGACGCGAGCCTCCGGCACTGGCGCGCCGTGATCGCCGAGACCGGCGCGGTGGTGACCGAGGTGAAGGACCGGAAGTACTTCCGATCGATCTACGTTCGCGAGCCCGGCGGCGTGCTCGTGGAGCTGGCCACCGATCCTCCGGGGTTCGACGTGGACGAGCCCCCCGATACGCTCGGAACGGCGCTCAGGCTGCCGGCCTCTCTCGAGAGTCGTCGCGCGGAGATCGAGGCCGCGTTGCCGGACCTGGACACGACTACCAGCCGGTGACCTTCGGCCACTCCCCGATCACCCGATCCCCGTCGGCGACCACGAGCCGATCGTAGGGCGCCGCCATCATGCAGGCGTGGTTCGGAAAGATGCGCACCGGCGTGCCGACCGGGATCGCATCGAACGGGAGCCTCCCCGAGGGCGAGCGCAGAAACCCGTGCTCCTGGTGCGCGTCCGCGACCACGACGTCGCCGAGGCGCCGCCGGCCGGTCACGTCGAAGACCGGACCGTACCCGAGCGCCCAGCCGAACGCCTCGCAGCTCCGGTCCTTGGACAGCGCGAGGGCGCCCGCGTCCACGAGCGCGTATCCGGACTCTCGCCGGTGTGTGATGACGGTGGCGAGCACCGAGACCGCGACGTCGTCCTCGTCGCACAGCCCGAGCCCATGCTGGTAGTAGTCGAACGCCATGTACACGCCCGGACGCATCTCGGTGACCCCGGTGAGATCGCGCGCCAGGAGCGCGGTCGGCGTGGATCCCACGCTGACCGTCGGACACGGGAGGTCCGCGGCCCGGAGCCGAGTCGCCGACGCCACGACCGCGTCGCGCTCCGCGGCGGCGACGCGCGCGAGGACGTCGGGTCCGCCGCCCGCGTAGCTGTGGCCGGCGTGCGTCATGACTCCCGCCAGCTCCAGCTCCGGTGCATCCGCGATCGTGCGGGCGACGTCGACCAGAAGCGGATCCTCCGGCGGTATCCCACCTCGCCTCGCGCCGCAGTCGATCTCGATCAGGACCGGATGCCGGCTGCCGATCGCACGCGCGCGATCCGCGACCCCACGGGCACCGATCAGGTCGTCGACCACCAGCGTCAGGCGTGCTCCCTCGTGTGCGACGTCCGCTGCTTCACGGACCTTGCTCGGCGTGATGCCGATCGCAAGCGTGAGATCAGCGAAGCCCTCCTCGGCGAACGTCCGGGCCTCGCGCAGCGTCGACACCGCCACCGCGCCGCGCGTGCCGACGGCACGCCGCGCGATCTCCGGACACTTCAGCGTCTTCACGTGAGGCCGAAGCACCACCCCGAGCTCGCGCGCGCGCGCCGACATGCGATCCAGGTTGCGCTGGAGCCGTGGCTCGTCGACCACGAGCGCGGGCGTGGGGACGTCGTGGAGGCGCGTGCTCATCGCCGCCCGGCGATGACGCGCGCGGCGAGCGCACCCGGGCCGCCGGTGACGCCGCCGCCGGGGTGTGATCCGCTCCCGCACAAATAGAGCCCCGAGATTGGCGTGGCGAACCGCGCGCACTCGAGCGTCGGGCGAACCGCGAGCTGATCGATCGCGTGCTCGCCGTGATGGATCTGTCCGCCGGTGACGCCGTACGTGCGGGCGATGTCGGCAGGTGTCAGCACCTCGCGCGCGACGACACGATCGGCGACTCCGGGGGCGACGCGTTCCAGCTCGGCGACGACGCAATCACCCAGCCGCTCGCGTCGAGCGTCGGTCCATCCGCCACAGAGCGCGTGCGGAACGAAGTGGACCAGCGCCGACACCACGGCGTGTCCCTCGGGCGCGAGGGACGGATCGTCCACGGTGGGGACGGCGACGTCGAGGACGGGCCGCTCGGGATGCTCGCCGTACTTGACGGGATCGAACGCGCGCTCGATCTCGTCCACGCTCGCGCCCGTGCGGGCGAAGAGCACGTCCTCATCCGGCCGTCCCGCGAAGCGAACGGGGCCCCGGACGGCCAGGTGCACCTTCGCGGTGGTGCCGTTCGTCCGGACGTGCGACACGTGCCCGGCCAGCGTCGGCGTGACGGTGCGCGGGGGCATCAGGGATCGGAGCGTCGTCTTGGGGTCGCAGGCGCTGGCGACGACGGGCGCGTCGATCGTCTCGCCGTCGGCCAGCGTCACGCCCTCCACCGACCCGTTCGACACCCGGATCGACGCGACCGGCGCATTCCTCCGGATCGTCGCCCCGTGGGCCTCGCAGGCCCGCGTGAGGGCGGCGACCACGGCGGCCGGTCCCCCGGGGACGTGCCCGCCGGCGAGCGCCTCGTGCCGGAGGAGGAGCGCGTTGGAGCCGGGCGACCAGGGTCCCATCCACGCGCCGGTCAGCGCCGGTCCGGCGAGAAGCGCCTTCAGGCGCGCGCCCTGGAACCACTCGCCGAGCCAGTCGGCCACGCACATCGGCGCGATGCGGAAGAGCTCCATCGCATCTCGCCGGCCGAGCCGGCGAAACGAGAGGCCGCGCGAGACGATCCCGAGCATCGCGCGTGGGCTGTCGTCGTCCAGCGCCAGTGGGAGCGCATCGAGCGAGGCCGCGACCGCCGGCCGGACACGATCCAGGAATGCTCGATAGGCTGCGTAACGCTCGGCGTCCTCGGAGACTCCCAGCGCGCTCGCGCGCGCGACGTCGCCCAGGAAGATCCCGGATCCGTCGGGATCGGGAGACAGGACGGCCGACCGGCCGTCACGCACGACGAGGCCGAACGATTCCAGCCCGAGCGTGCGAACGACATGGGGCCGCAGCGTCGAGGCGTCGTGAAACAGCCCGACGTGCCGGTAGCCCGGGTGAAACTCCTCGCCGGCGGCGAGACCACCCACGACGCTCCGTTGCTCGAGCACGATGACGTTGCGGCCGTCTCTGGCCAGGAGTGCGGCCGTGGTGAGGCCGTTGTGCCCGGCGCCGATCACGACCACGTCCACTCGTCCGGCCATCACACCGCCCCCGATCCGAGCATCGTCTTCGCGGCGAGCTCGCCCGGCGATCCCATGATGCCTCCGCCCGGGTGGGCTCCCGACGCGCACAGCCAGAGATCGCGAATCGGCGTCCGGTAGCGGGCCCAGCCGGGAGCCGGCCGCTGGAAGAGCAGCTGCTCGGGGCTCAGCTCGCCGTGGAAGATGTTGCCCTCGGTGAGTCCGAACTCCTGCTCCATGTCCCACGGCGTCAGGACCTGCCGGAACAGGATCGACTCCTTCAATCCCGGTGCGTACTCGGCGAGCGTGTCCACGACGGCGTCGCCGAAGGCCTCACGACGCGACGGCCAGTTCTCCGCGCCCTCCTTGATGTGGTACGGCGCGTACTGCACGAAGCACGAGATGATGTGCTTGCCCGGCGGCGCCACCGTGTGGTCGACCAGCGAGGGGATGACCACGTTGATGTACGGGCGCTCGGAGAAGTCTCCGTACTTGGCCTGGTCGTACGCGCGCTCGAGATACTCGATGCTCGGCGCGATCGCGATGTCGCCGCGGAGGTGATGCGAGCCCGGCCGGCATGCGAACTCGGGCAGTCGATCCACGGCCAGGTTCACCTTGCCCGAGCTGCCCCGGAGCTTGTACCGGCCGATCTGGCGCTGGAACTCGTCGTCCAGATGCTCGGGGCCGACCATGCGCAGAAACGTGCGGTGGGGATCCAGCCCCGACACGACCGCGCGGGCGTGGATCTCGTCCCCGCCCTCCAGCACGACGCCCCTCGCGCGCCCGTCACGGACGATGAACCGCTCCACCGGAGCCTCGGTCCGGATCTCCGCGCCGTAGCTCCGGGCGGACGACGCGATGGCGAGGCTCACCTGCCCGGTTCCGCCGCGACTGAAGCCCCAGGAGCGGAACGCCCCGTCGATCTCGCCCATGTAGTGATGCAGGAGCACGTACGCGGTGCCGGGCGAGCGCACGCCGAGGAACGTCCCGATGATGCCGCTCACTGACATTGGCGACTTCAGAACCGGTGACTCGAACCACAGGTCCAGAAAGTCGACGGCGCTCATCGTGAAGAGCTGGAGGTTGAGCTGTCGGAGATCGGGATCCAGCGCGCGGACGTGACCTCCGAGGCGAAGCAGCTGCGCCACGTCGCGCGGCTTCATCGACGTGGGGTCGGGGGCCGGCGAGTCGATGATGGCCTTGGCGAAGTGCGCCATCTTGCTCATGGCCATTCCGAACTCGGGATACGTCTCTGCATCACGGGCGCTGAACGCGGCGATCTCACGGCGCGTGGTGTTGGCGTCCGACCAGCGACACAGCGAGCGTCCGTCCGGAAGGGGCAGGAACGAGCACTCTAGCGGGATCATCTCCATCCCGTGCCGCGCCAGCTCGAGCTCGCGGATGATGTGAGGTCGAAAGAGGCTCACGACGTACGAGCACACCGAGAAGTGGAAGCCGGGATACAGCTCCTCGGATACCGCGGCCCCGCCCAGCACGTGTCGACGCTCCAGGACCAGCACGCGCTTGCCCGCCTTCGCCAGGTAGGCGGCGCAGGTGAGCCCATTGTGGCCGCCACCGACGACGACGGCATCGTAGCTTCCGGGCGACGGCATCAGCTTCGCTTTCGTGGGGGGTCGAAGAACGGCTTGTCGCGAACGGTGGCCGTGACGCGGTGGCGTACGTACTCGACGGTGACCTCGATCCGGAGCTCCTCGCCGACCCGCCCGTGTGGCGAGCGCACCGTGGCCAGCGCGAGGTTCTTCTTCAGCGTCGGCGACCAGGTGCCGCTGGTTGCCTGTCCGACCTGCCGGCCGACGGCGTCGTACACGGGTACCGGCGTCCGCCAGGCGGCCATCGGAATCTCGGGGGGGAGACCCTGCGCGGCGAAGAGCGTCTCGACCTCGTCCCAGTCGATCTCGAGCCCGACGAACCGGCGCCTCGGGCCGGCGGTCATCTCGGCCCGGAGCGCGCCCTGGCCGATGAACGGAGCGCGCTTCAGCTGGACGGTCCACCCGAGCGCGGTCTCGTAGGGTGTCGACTTCCGCGCCTCGATGAGGCAGTGATTGGCGCTGAAGTAGTCGACGCCGTTCATGATGAAGCCGGCCTCGATCCGCGTCATGTCCAGCGCATCCAGGCCCACCGGCAGCATGCCGTGCGGTGAGCCGGCGTCCATCAGGCGATCCCAGAGGTCGGTGGCGAGGTCCGCGTCGGTCCAGACCTCGTAGCCGAGGTCTCCGGTGTAGCCGGTCCGGGTCACGATCACGGGGACCTCGCCCACGCGCGCCGGCATCGCGCGAAAGAATCCCAGCGAGGCCACGTCCCCGTCGGCGACCGCATCGAGGATCTCGCGCGAGCGGGGGCCCTGCAGAGAGAGCGCGGCCACGCGCTCGGTCGAGTCCTCGATGGCCACGTCGAAGCCCCCTCGATTGCGCTCGAACCAGGCCAGACTCGGCTCGGCCGCGGTCACGCGGAAGTGCGTATCCCCCAGTCGGGTGGCGGTTCCGTCGTCCAGGAGCTTTCCGCGATCGTCGCACCAGCAGAGATAGCTGACCCGGCCGACGCGCATCTTCGGGATGTTGCGGACGGTGACGTATGCGAGGAAGGCGGCGGCGTCGGGACCGGTGACGTCGTACTTGTACAGCGGCGTGACGTCGAGGAGTCCGGCGGTATGGCGGATCGCGTAGTACTCGCGATCGGGATAGGTGTCGTAGGCACAGACCGCGTAGTAGCCGGCCCAGTCCTTCCAGCGAAGGCTCTGGCACCGCTCGGCCGTGCGGGCATGGAACGGGCTCGGAATGGGCATGTGCGTCACGCCGTGTGTGTCGTTGACGTTCCCCGAGAGGCTCGATCGTGCCGCTCGTCGCGAAGAACGAGAGAGCATACGAGCCGCGAGCCGCCGTGCCAATAGTCACGCGCATGGTCGATGCGAACCCGGCCGTCGCGCAGGCCCGAGCCGGGGAGGCCCGGTCCCGGGGACGGCGTCACCGGCCGTCCAGCCGCGCCGAGGCGGCGGCCCGCCAGACGCTCGCCGTCCGGTCGTCGAACAGCACGAAGCGAAAGGCGTCCAGGAGTCCCGAGCCCTCGAGCGCGGCCCGAACGGCGATCGGCGCCGCCTCGTCGATCGGGTATCCGTAGACGCCGCACGAGATCGCCGGGAAGGCGATCGTGCGCGCACCGTGCTCGTGTGCCAGGCGGATCGCGTTCGCGTGCGCCGAGGCGAGGAGCGGCGCCGACGCCTCTGGTGACTCGTAGACCGGTCCGACGGTGTGCACGACGAGCCGCGCCGGAAGATCGAAGCCCGGCGTGATGCGCGCCTCGCCGACCGGGCACCGGACGCCGGGCGTGACCTCCGGCACGGCCTCGCAGGCCGATCGCAGGCGAGGCCCCGCCGCACGGTGGATCGCCCCGTCCACGCCGCCCCCGCCGAGCATGCGCGGATTGGCGGCGTTCACGATGGCGTCGACCCGCACGGTCGTGATGTCGCCCCGCGCGATGACGAGCTCGGCGCCGGACTCCAGCTCGAAGGTGCTCACACCCGTGCTCCCGTCCCGTCCGGTGGGTCCGGACCCAGCCGGACGAAGATGTCTCCCGTGGCGCCGCCGTGCTACGCTGGCCGCACCACGACGCATCCCGACCATCCCCCGGGTACCGACACGACGAGGCACACCCGATGATCACGATCACACGCGCGGCGGCCCGGGCGGCGCCCGCGCTGGTCGCCGTCGCGACAGCCGCGAGCGCGGCCACCGTTCGCGTTCCCGGCGATCAGCCGACCATCCAGGCCGGCATCGACGTCGCCGCCGAGGGCGACACCGTGCTCGTCGCGCCCGGAACCTACTCGGGCGAGGGGAACTTCGGCGTCAACTTCAGTATGACGACCACGCCGGCGCCGCACAACGTCGTGCTCCTCAGCGAGGCGGGAGCCGAGGTGACGATCATCGACGTGGAGGGGGGGCCGGCGACACCGTTCCGGCGCGGCATGGTGTTTCGTACCGGCGAGGGGCCGGAGTCCGTCGTGGACGGGTTCACGTTCATCAACGGCTACATGTCCTCCGGCGGCGACGGTGATCGAGCGCGGCGTCACGAGCTGTCCGGGGGCGCGATGGCGTTCCAGAACGTCGGAACGTCGCCGACCATCCGGAACTGCGTGTTTCGGGACAACGTCGCCTTCTACTCCGGTGGTGCGCTGGAGGCGGAGTTCGCCGCGGCGCCGCTGATCGAGAGCTGCGTCATCGTCGGCAACTTCAGCAATGATCGCGGGGGCGGGGCGAGCGCCGAGCGCATGGCCGGCATGACCTTCCGGAACTGCCTGATCGCCGGCAACTATGCGGCGGTGGCGGGAGGCGGCCTCGCCCTTTCGGCCAGCACCGTCGTCGAGGGCTGTACGATCGCCGGCAACCGCTCGACGCAAGGGGGTGGGCTGGACGTCCGGTACCCGGCCACGGCGACGGTGACGAGCTCGGTCATCTGGGGGAACTGCGCCGACGGTACGGGCGACGAGGTGTTCCTGGAGATGGGCAACGTCGTGCCCATCCTCCAGCTGAGTTGCTCCATCTTCGATCCGAGCGCCGCCGATCTCCAGGGCGTGTACGAGGCCACCGACACGATCGCGTCGGACCCGTACTTCTGCGAGCCCGGGGACTGCGCCACGGCGCCGTCCACCTCCGGCGACTACTCGCTCGCCGAGAACTCGCGAGCGCTGTCGGGAAACCCGTGCGAAGTGATCATCGGCGCCACCGGGGCGGGATGCGGCCCGATGACTCCGGTGGTGTCGACGTCATGGTCCGCCCTGCGCGAGCGCTTCCGGCCCGACGGGGTGTCAGGACGGTGATCGGCCGAGCGTCAGCCGCCGAGCGACGAGGACCCCGACGTAGCAGAACGGCGTGTCCAGGAACGCGAACGCCCACTTGACGGTGTAGCTGGCCAAGATGACCGCGGCAATCGCATCCCAGGGCATCTTCCAGTAGAAGTGAAGGAAGATGGTGTTCACGATGATCGTATCGACGAGCTGGGAGATCATCGTGGACGCATTGTTTCGAAACCAGAGCGCACGTCCGTTCGTGAGCCGCCGCCAGAAGTGAAACAGCCGATTGTCCACGAGCTGTGCGGTCAGATAGGCCGTCATCGACGCGAAGAGCAGCGTCCCCGGGGCGTCGAACGTGAACTGAAACGCGGCCTGCGCGGCCACGACGTCGGCCGCACCGCTCTCCAGGAGTCGTTCGGGCGCGAAGACCCCGGCGAAGCCCTCGGGCACGTTCCAGATGGGCGAGCCGGGCAGGGCTCTGGCGATGCGGAGGATCCCCAGCATCAGGAACGAGGCTCCGAAACCCAGCCACACCATCAGATCTGCCCGTCGCCGGCCGTACGTCTCCGAGACGACGTCGGTGATCAGAAACGTGATCGGGTACGTGATGATGCCGGCGGTCAGGGTCAGGGCCTCGCCTCCGCCCTGGCCGGAGATCAGACGCTGGATGACGGCGTCGGCAGCGCGGAGAAAGATGCCCAGGATCGGCAGATCCAGAGGCATGGAGAACAGCTTCGTGCCGATAATGTTCGTCAAAAGGAGCATGGACAGAAACAGCCCGCTGAGCACGAAGTAGCCCGTTTCGTAAGGGCCGGGCGGTACGTGCGCGACGTGGCCCCTCGAGGCGCCGGTGGCGGAGTCCGGACGGGACAAGGACGCTCCTCTCGCGAGTGGCCGGAATCGACCGGGACGACGTGGGTCCGGCGGCTGAGCACAGCCGCGCGATGCTATATTAAAGGAAACCCCGGGACGCTCAACCTACCTCACGCCGACGACTAGAATGCCTCCATCGCAAGACGCCAGCGCCACCACGAAGCGCGCGAGGACCAGCCGCGCGGCGACCGTCCTCGGCATGGACATCCTGTCCGCCGAGAGCACGACGTTCGTGGCGTCCCGGCACAGGCTCGTCGTCGGGATCACGCTGACGGCGGTCCTCCTGCTCGCGCTCGCACTTCGCCTGGTGAATCTCGACCGCCTGGGGTTCTGGGTCGACGAGGACCTCACCTGGCTGGCCGTGACCGGCATCCTCGATCACGGATGGCCGACCATGCCCTCGGGCGAGCCCTACCTGCGCGGCCTGCCGTACTCGTACGTCGTCTCCGGCTTCGCCGCCGTTCTCGGGGTGAACGAGCTCTCGCTTCGGCTGCCCAGCGTCCTGCTCTCGCTGGGCACGGTGGTCATGGGCTTCGTGTTCGCACGCCTGGTGGCGGGCGCGCGGGTGGGCCTGTTCGTCGCGTTTCTCCTCGCGGTCTCGGTCTGGGAGATCTACTACGCGCAGATGGCCCGCATGTACGCCGCGCTCTGTCTGTCCTACATCAGCACCGCGTATCTGTTCGTGCGCGGGTTCATCCGGCACGAGGAGCGTTTCCGCCCGTGGGCGATCGTGCTGGCGGTCGTGTGCGTGTTCATCCATCGCCTCGGCGCCACGCTGGCGCTGGTGTTTCTGTGCCCGATGCTGCTGCCCAGGCGCCACCGTCCGCCGACGCGGTGGATGCTCGCCGGCGCGTTCGCGATCGCGGTCACGCTGGTCGGCTTGACGCTCCTGGCCGAGACGCGCGAGCTCATGCCCATCGTGCGCGAGCAGACGAACCAGTTCCTGCACGTCCCGCTGCTGCCACCGATCGACCTGAACTCGTCTCGGGTGCTGGCCGTCGACGCGTTGCGCGAGAACCTCGCGCTCGGCTCGGTCCTGGCCGTGGTGCTGATCGCGGCCCTTCTGGGAACGATCTGGAAGATGCCGAAGCCACTGGTCGGATCCACCGACCCCCTGCAGCGTGTGGTGGCCGCGGCCGCCGGCGTGACGTTCTGCGTGACGCTCCTGGCGAATCAGTGCGTCCTGGCCTCGGTGTCCGCGCTCATCTACCTGAAGCTGTCCTCGACCGACCAGGAGAACCTGATCGCCCGGGCCAAGCTCGTGATCGGGTGCGGCGTGATCGTCGTGGCCGCGATCCTCTTCACCCACATGGTCCTGGCCGGTCCGGGCGTGGTGGCGGATCGACTGTTCGTGCGTCTCTTCGTGTCGCTCCCGGTGCCCTACTATCGCGCGCTGTTCTGGATGTATCCGGCGACCACGCTGGTGGCGGCCGGCGGCGCGCTCTTCGCGTTCTGGCGCGGGATCAATCGTGCGACCACGCAGGAGCCGCTGATCGTGTCGCTGATGATCCTGGGCCCGCTCCTGCTGATGGGGCTGGGCGCGGCACCGTTCTACGGTCGTCGCTACACCTACTATCTGAACGGGCTGTTCATCACGTACTTCGTCATGACGGTGGCGTGGGCGTGGCGCATCATCCGGGCGCGCCGCGCGCGGCTGCATCCCACCGGCTGGGGAGCCGTCGTCGCGTTCGGCGTCCTGTGCACGGTGAGCTTCGTCGAGCTCGTGGATCTCCCAGAGGCGTGGGCGGTCACGCACCGACACTACGGCTACAACCGCGACATCATCTCGCACCCGGACGTGGGATCGAGCTTCCACTACGACTACGCGGGATGTGCGGCCTGGATTCGCGAGAACCGCCAGCCGGGAGACGTCGTGATGGCCGACCGGGCGACCGAGAGCTGGATTTACCACGTGCAGCCAGACTACCGCATCACCGACCTCGACGGTGTCTACGCGCGGCGGCCCGATGGACAGATCGTCGACTGGTACACCGGCATCCCGCTCCTGCACACGCGCATGCTCCTGGAAGAGGCGCTGGCCAAGCACGCCGGACAGACCATCTGGATCATCCACACCCAGGAGCAGCCGAACGGTCCCCACGTGCCCACTCCGCCCGGGATTCCCGCGCTCCTGGACGAGATGAAGCCGGTACACGTCTTCGACTCACGCGACGGCGCGACCCGCGTACTCCGATTTCAGCCCGACGCCGCGGCGGCCCTCGCCGTGCGCCAGGCGAAGGCCGACTCCTGATCGGCCTCGAGTCGCCAGTCGCACTCCTTCTCGCAGTTGAACCACACCAGACCGGCCAGCGCGTGGGAGCGAACGACCGACCACGCCCCGGCGATCCAGTCGGCCCGACGGGCGTCGGGCGGACATGCGGTCTCGGCCACGAAGATAGGGGCGTCCGAGCAGCTCCGCACCGACTCGATCGCGGCCGCCAGGAGGCGGTCCGGCTCCAGCCACCGGGCGCCCTCCAGGAGTCCGCACCAGTTGTACGCGTCGAGGCCGATCAGATCGACGTGGTCGGCGCCCGGGAACGTGCGGGTGATCGCGTTCGACGGCACGTCCGGGTGCGAGGAGGCGTGCGGCGACCACACCCACGTCACGTTCGTCGCCCCGGCGCCGGCGAAGATCTCGCGCAGGTGATGCCAGGTCGCCACCACCTCGTCGGGCGAGTTGCCGTTGACCGTCGCCCCCCACGGGTACCAGCTCCCGTTCATCTCGTGCATCGGGCGAAGCCAGATCTCGTGCGGCCTCGCGGCCAGCGCACGCGCCCACTCGACGACGTAGCCGTCGAAGTGCCCGCCGAGTATCCGCGAGAGTCGATACCGGGGCTGATCCTCCGGTCGCGCTCCATGGGGACGATCTCCCGGTAGGCGCCAGGGCTCCCACGTGATCATCGGGAGGCGCCCGCGGCGGACCACCTCGTCCAGCCAGGCGTGCTGGACGTCGCGATACCGCGAGCCCCACGCCTGGTAGATCGAGATGACGTCGAAACGCGTGTCGAGCGCGCGCTCGACCGCGTCGAGATCGGCGACTCGCGGAGGATAGTGAGGAAGGTAGATGCCGCTGAAGGGGGCGGCCGGCTCCGTCACGCGGCGTCCCCTAGGCGCTTTCGGGACAGCGAGGCACGGATGATCCCGCTCACGCTCCAGATGGCCCACGCGCCCCAGGCCACGTCCACCCAGAACACCGGCCAGGGCAGCGTCCGGTAGACGGCCGAGTAGATCACCGCGATCACGATCACGACACAGAGACCGATGTGCGGGAGCACCCGGACGACGTCCCGGGATCCCGCCTCCCGCTCATTCGGCTTGCGGTTGACCGCGTACGCGGGCTTCGACCACCGGGCCCGGAGCGCCCGGAATGCCGCAGCCGCGAACACCGGGAAGAGCCCTACCCACTGGCGATAGGCCTTGGCGGTCGGATCGGACGGCCGGTTCAGGAGCAGGAACGCAGCGGTCTGGAGCACGAAGTAGATGCCGCGCACGAGCACGTAGTGCCAGAGCGGGCAATGCACGAGGAACGTCCCGGTGAACAGCGACCACGGCGGCACGATCAGAAAGACCGGCATCACGAACGCCGAGACCAGGTACGTGTAGCCGATCTGGAAGTACTGTGCGCGCTGAACGGCGCGGAGGCCGCGCCGCCGGAGGGGGCTGTCCCAGAAGAACAACCGGAGGCTGTCGAAGGCCCACTGTCCGCGCTGTCGAAACGTCCCGCGCGTGTCGATGGGCATCGATCCCGTGGTCAACGCGTGGTCGTAGTACAGGGAGCGCCAGCCGCGATCGTGCAGGCGCATCGACGTGTGGAGGTCCTCGACGAGGTTCCAGGTGCTGAACCCGCCGACGTCCTCGAGCGCGTCTCGCCGGTAGATCACGCCCGACCCGCACGAGAAGGCCGCGTTGTGATGGTCCTTACCCCGCTGCATGACCTCGTAGAAGATGTTGTCACGGTTGCTGTACGGATCGCCTTCGGGCACCCGGAAGTGCTGGCGGGTCTGCAGAAAGGCCACGCGATCCAGATCGGCGAAGCCGACGGTCTCGGACAGGATCTCCGGATGGCAAACCTGATCGGCGTCGAGCGTGAGCACGAGCTCTCCGTGCGTGTGTGCCAGACCGTAGTTCAGGTTGCCCGCCTTCGCGTCGGTGCGGTCGAGGCGTGCCAGGTAGGCGACGCCGTACCGCTCGGCCAGGGCCCGGACGTCGGCCCGGCCGCCGTCGTCCAGCACCACGACGCGGAAGTCGGGGTAGTTGATCTCGGTCGCGGCGCGCACGGTCGGCTCGAGCACGTCGAGCGCCTCGCCGGCGGTGGTGATCAGCACGTCGACCGATCGCGATCGGCGGGGCGTGATCCGGGCGGGATCGTGGAAGCGGCGCTGCCACGTGACGAGTGCGTAGAGATCGAACGACACGAGCGCGAGTATCTCGGCGATCAGCACCGCGACCGGTACCACCGCCGCGTCGCGGTTGTAGACCCCGATGTACCATACGATGTAGACGAGCGCGGCCACGTTCGTCAGCGCGACCAACGACTGGGCCCAGAGGCGACGCGAGCGGTCGTCGCGTTCGCGATAGCGACGGTTGGCGCGACGGCCGACGAGATCGGTCACGTAGTTGCGCACGCCGTTCGTCATCGGGTGCTCCTGACGCTCAGCGCGAAGCGCCGGAGCGTGTATCGATCGTCGCTCTCGTCGTGATTCGTCGGCGACTGCAGATAGAACGCGTCGCCCACCAGGTCGATGCCGCCGGTGATGCCGATGCCGAGCTGGAGTCGGTGCTCACTGCCGACGCCGTCGGCGTCCGGCTCGTAGGAGAGGCCGTGGTCGGTCATCAGCCACGCCGTCGAAGGGAGTGCCCGCTCGTAACGCATTCCGATCCCGAACGCCTCGAAGCCGGCGGGGCTCCAGATGCGCGGGTCGCGGTGGTCGGTGGCGAGCGCGTAGACCTGACCGCGCACCGTCAAGCCGGACGAGACGCGGAGCTCGGCACGCGCGAAGCCCTGACGTCGGGTGTTGCCGTCGTCGGTGAACAGGGAATCATCGTCGAGGCTGGCCAGCGACGCATCGGCCATGAGCATCCACCGATCGGTCGGGCGCGTGACGAGGCGCACGCCCAGCTCGGCCATCCGCAGCGCGTCGTCCACGACGTCGAGTCGGATCAGCTCGTTGTAGAACCGGGGAGCGAACGGGTCGGCGAGGTTCGCCGCGTCGTACACCGCACCGCGAAGCGCGACGTCGACACGCGCCGCGAGCGAGCCACCCACCTCCAGAAAGCCCGCGTGCGTCGTGCGTCCGGCTCGCGGCTCGGGGTCGTACACGGAGAGCGTGTAGCCGGCGCGCACGGCGACGCCGGATGGCCAGGCTCGCGCCAGCTGGATCGGCACCGACCAGCGTCGCACGGAGCGATCCTCGGCCTCGTGGCGCGTCCACGTGGCACCGGCGCGCACCGCCGTCCGGCCCAGCACGGCGTCGATCGGCACGACCATGCCCAGCCGCTCGACGTCGTTGGCGTCCCGGAGAAGCTCCACCCGAAGCTCGGCCCGGGGGGCCCGGGCGTCCTCGACGCGACGACGCCACGACCGCGCGTCGACGTTGGCCGGATCCAGCTGCCCGGCCGCGTCGAAGTGACCGAGTGCCCGGCGGCGATCGCCGTCGATCAGTGCGAGACGACCGTCGATCACCTCGAGGCGCGCGGCCAGCGACGGGTCGAGATCGTCACGGACGATCCGTCGCGCGCGCTCGCGGGCGGCGTCCACGTCACCGGCCCACAGCGCGGTCTCGGCCAGGCCGACCGCCGCGGCCGCCGTCGGACCGTCGCGCGCGATCACCTCGGTGTAGTCGGCCTCGGCCCGGGCGAGATCGCCCTGCCAGCTGGCCAGACGGCCGCGTTCGACCTGGGCGTCCCGCCGGATGGGCGCCGGCAAGTCCGACTCCTCCAGGAGCGCGTCGTACGCACGTCGCGCGCGGTCCCGATCGTCGTCCCATCCGTAGGTCCGTGCCAGCGCGAGCCGCGCTCTCGGGTCGTGCGGTCGTTCGGCGAGGATCTCGTCCAGCATGGCCTCGGCCTCGCGCCGGTTCTCGGGACGATAGCTGTAGAGCTCTGCGAGGGAGAGCCGGACGTCCGGGTGGGTCGAGCCGAGCGCAATGGCCCGCCGCAGCTCGGCGATGGCCGCGTCCAGGCGGCCGGTCGCGCGCAGGCACTCCGCGAGGCCGCGATGCGGCTCGGGCGCGGTCATGTCGCGCGCGATGAGCTCGCGGAACGTCGCCTCGGCCTCGGCGATCTCGCCCGCGACCAGCTGCTCCCACGCCTCGTCGACCGATGCGGCGAGGGCCGCGCCGGTGGTGACCGCCAGGCACACGAGCGCCGCCAGACCCATCCGGACGACGCGCTCGCTCGCTCGGCGGGCCCGGTCACGACGGGAGGGCGGCGACACGGACGGCTTCATGGCGATCCTTCGAGTGGTGAGAACCTGACGCTGATGTCCCGGCTCATCGCGCTGCTGGCAGTCGGAAGGCTCGCGAATGGCGAGAACAGTATACCGACGCCGCCGACGATCGACCAAGACGGCCGACCTTGACCCAATCTTCGGTCTCTGAGACACTTTTCTCGCAATCGGAAGTCACACATGATCCGGCGTGCGGGTCTCGCGCCCGGGTCGCATCCCCCGAGGAGGCGTCATGAAGTCGATGGATCTCGTCCACGTGGCCGACGTCTCCGGTCCCGCCGCCTAGGCTACGTCGCCGTCGGAGCCCCGCGGCTCCTTCGACCTCGTCGGACCCATCCGCTCGCCGCCGGCGCGAGCCCGGACCTCGATCGGCCCCACTCACGCGTCCGTACGTCGCTTGCCGTGCCCGAAGGTCGGTCGCGGCTCCGTCTGGATTCGTCGTCGAGGGAGTTCCAATCGTGGATCGACACGCACTCGCGGCGCTGGGCTTCGACCCGGCGCATTTCGATGTTCTGGCCGGGCTGGAGCCGAAGGAGCTCACGCCCGCCCGGGTGGTCGCCGAGCATCGCGACCGCTACGTCCTGACCTCGGACACCACCGACCGGTGGGCGGTGGTGAGCGGACGGTTTCGCGCCACCGCCGGTGACGGCGACGCCTGGCCGGCCGTCGGGGACTGGGTGGCCGCGCAGCACGTCCCCGACGGCGTGTCCGTCATCCATCACGTGCTACCCCGCCGGACGCGCCTGGAGCGCCTGGCCGCCGGCGGCGTGGCGCGTAGTCAGGTGCTGGCCGCCAACGTGGACGTGGTGTTCATCGTCACGTCCCTGAACGCGGACTACAACCCGCGACGCCTCGAGCGCACGCTCGCGCTCGTCTGGGAGAGCGGCGCGCGCCCGGTGATCGTGTTGACGAAAGCCGATCTGTCACCCGACGTGGAGGCGGCGACGTCGGCCACCGAGACGCTGGCCATCGGCGTGCCGGTGCACGCGGTCTGCGCGCCGACCGGGGACGGGCTGGACGCCCTCCTGCCGTATCTCGGCCTGGGGTCGACGGTGGCGCTCGTGGGGTCGTCGGGCGTCGGCAAGTCGACGCTCGTGAACGCGCTCGTGGCCGAGCCGGCGATGGCCACCCGCGAGGTGCGCGCCGGCGACGATCGCGGCCGCCACACCACCTCGCACCGACAGCTCGTGCGGGTGCCCACGGGCGGCGCGATCGTCGACACTCCGGGGCTCCGCGAGGTGGGCCTGGCCGGCGATGACGGCGGCCTGGACGCCGTCTTCGGCGACATCGACGAGCTCGCCCGATCGTGCCGGTTCGCCGACTGCGGCCACCAGACCGAGCCCGGGTGTGCCGTGCTGGCGGCGATCGCGTCGGGAGAGATCACGAGCGAGCGGCTCAGCGGGTACCGCAAGCTCCAGCGGGAGGCCGCGCACGTGGAGCGCCGGCGAAGCGCCCGGGCACGAAACGAAACCAAGCGCCGCTGGAAGCGAATACACATGGCCATGCGGGAGCGAAAGAAGGTCGACCCGCGTTTCCAGTGAGCATGCCGGGAGGATGCCGTGACCGAACGCAACCCCGTCGTTCCGACGCCCACGTGGATCGATCGTGCCATCGAGTCCGCGATCGCGCGTGGCGAGTTCGACGACCTGGCGGGCGCCGGCAAGCCGTTGCCGCCGCACACGGGCGACGAGAACTGGTGGGTCCGGGACAAGCTCCGCCGCGAGGGCGTGTCGTTTCTGCCCCGGGGGCTACAGGTTCGTCGTGAGATCGAGCGGCAGCTCGACGCGGTGCTGGCGCTCGACAGCGAGGAGTCCGTCCGAGCGCGGATCGACGTGCTCAACGCCGACATCGCGTCCGCGAACGCACGCGTGATCGATGGGCCGTCGGTCGATCTGGCGCCGATCGATCCGGATCGCGTCGTGGAGAGGTGGCGGGCCGCGCGGGAGTGAACGGCCCGGTCGGTCGGGGCCCCTGTCGTCCGGGCGCGTGAATGGTATGGTCCCTCCGCCAACGAACGCCCCCGCGGGGGCGCGCGGACTCGGGGGAGGTGACGTGCCGTTCGAGGTCGGCGACAAGGTCCAGCATCGTTACAACCGAGACCTCGGGCCCGGCGAGATCGTCGAGATCGCATCGGGACGCATGCGGGTGCGATTCCCCAGGGACGACGTGACGCTCGAGTTCGCCGCCGGCGACGGCGTGTTCGAGCCGTTTCACGTCGATCCCGCCAGGGATCCGGACCGATGGCACGAGTCGCCCCCGAACGACCTCGTGGAGCGACTGGCGCGGCTCGAGAGCGATCCGTTCCCGGACTGGAAGAACCGGATGGCCGCGTCCCGCCTGGCCGCCCTCCGCGAGGCCGATGGGCTGGGGTCGTTCCTTGGCGGACGGATCACGCTCCATCCGCATCAGCTCTACGTGGCCGAGCAGGCGGTGCGCACCGATCCCGTCCGCTGGCTTCTCGCCGACGAGGTCGGTCTCGGCAAGACGGTCGAGGCGTGTCTGATCCTGAACCGACTCGTGCGAACCCGCCGCGCCGAGCGCGTGGTGGTGGTCGCGCCGTCGTCACTGACCGTCCAGTGGCTGGGCGAGCTCTATCGGAAGTTCCACCAGAACTTCGTACTGCTCGACACGGAGCGCGTGGCGGACGTCGCGACCGACTTCGGCTCGGGCTTCAACCCGTTCGACGCGCACGCGCGCGTCGTGGTGGCGCTCGAGCTCCTTTGCGAGGACGATCGGCTGCAGCGGCATCTCGTCGATGCCCCGCCGGATCTGTGCGTCGTGGACGAGGCGCACCGCCTCGAGCGCCGCTGCGGTCACCCCGGCTCGCCGGCCTACCGAGCGCTGGCGCCCGTGCTCGCCGGGGCCAGGCACGCGCTTCTCCTGTCGGCAACACCGGTCGAGGCCGACGCCCACGGCTTCTTCCGGCTGCTCGAGCTGCTGCGACCCGGAGAGTTCTCGTCGTGGGACGCGTTTCGTGACGCGCTGGATCGGGGCGTGCCGATCGTGCCCTGCGCCAGCTCCACGCGCCGGGACGACATCGGCGGGCTGCCCCCTCGCCGTCCGTGCCCGACGCGGTGTCCGGTGCCGGCGGACGTGCTCGCGCGCGAGCGCGAGATCCGCGCCGGGGACCGCTCGAACGCGCTCGCCCGGCGGCGCCGAGCCGAGGAGCTCGAGTCGCTCCTTGCCACACCATGGGGCGAGACGGATCCGCGGCTCGAGTGGATTCTGGCCGAGGAGAGGCGCTGGCACGAACGGGGCGACAAGATGCTCGTGTTCGTGCACGCGCGGGAGACGCTGACCCATCTGAAGAAGCGTCTCGAGGGGGCGACGTTTCGGCGCGTCGCCGTGTTCCACGAGGATCTGTCCCCCGCCGCGCGCGATCTCGAGGTGGCTCAGTTCGCGTCGACGGTGGGATCCACGGTGCTGATCTCGACCGAGTCCGGGGGCGAGGGCCGGAACTTCGAGTTCTGTCGCGGCATCGTGCTCTTCGACCTTCCCTGGGATCCGGTGCTCGTGGAGCAGCGCATCGGGCGCCTCGATCGGATCAGTCGCACGACGCCGGTCGACATTCACTACTTCGTTCCCCAGGGCGGATTCGGGCGCGACGTGGTCGAGCTCTACGAGGCGCTCGGGATCTTCGAAGCGCCCCTCGGGGGACTGGATCGCTCGCTCGGACACGTCCGCGACGCCATCGTGTCCGCCGTGTGCGGGACCGCGGACACGGCTCCGAGCAGCCGGAGTCACGACGGTGGCGGTGCCGGCCTCGACGTCGAGGCGATCGTCTCGGAGACGTTGCGCCTGCGCGCGCGGGTGAACAGCGCGCTCTACACCGATCTCCACGAGCACCGATACCGGGGAGCCATGGCGGACGACATCCTGGCGCGGATCCCGCCCGAGCTCGACTCGCTCAACGCGACGGTCGTTCTGGGCGCGTGTCGGCGATACGGCTTCGACGTCGTGGACAAGGGCGAGGTCGCCAGGTGGTACGTCGAGTTCGGAAACGAGGCGACCGTCGAACACGTCCCCGGCATGACCGAGGGCACACGGCTCCTCGGGACGTTCGATCGCGCGGAGGCCGTGCGCAATGAGTCGCTCGAGTTCTTCGCGGCGGGACATCCGCTGGTCGAGGGCGTGCTCCTGGAGATCGAGGACGGTGCGCGCGGCCGGATCCTCCTGGCCGATGTGACGGTTCCGCCCGGCGCGGACGTGCCGCCGACCTTTCTGGTGGTCGCTCTCGTCGATCGTGTCGCCGGAGCGCCGCATGCCGACACGACGGAAGTGCCGGGGCGCGCCGGCGCCGGACCGTCGGTGATCGTGACCGATCTCACCGGTGTTCCGAGACCCGAGTGGCGCGAGCACGTTCTCGAGGACGGCGGAGCGACCTGGCGACCGGTGGATCTCCGGGACTGGGGGCTGGGCCCCGACGATGCCAGAGCCCGGGCGGAGTGGTCCGCGGCCATCCGCTCGCTGGGGCCCGCCCTGGAGGCGCTGGGTCGCTTTCAGGCGCTCGCCGTCGTCCGCGCACAGTCGTCCGGCGCTGCCGAGCCCACCTAAATCGTTGTTGTCAAATCAGCTATTCGGCCCCGGCCGGTTTCGACCCGGACCCGACATCGGTGCCGAAGGGGTTGAGCCTTTTTGGCTGGTGTTGCTAGAATCGTGCAGTTGCCAGACAGCGACTCGCTGTGGAACACAGAACGCCAGTTTCGGGGGCCGCAGAACGTCGGCTCCCGCCGAAGTTTTTTGGATTTGCGCCTGGTCTTTGAAGCGCTCAGAACGAGCGCACGAAAGGGGGATGCTGCAAGCCGGTTCGTAACGTTTCGCTTCTCGAGGGAATTCGACACCGTTGCGTCACAGCAATGGACGAACTTTCGTTCGCACAACTTCAAAGGGGCACCAATGAAGAAGCTTGGAGCGTTCTTCGCTATCTGTGCGGTCGCCGCATTCTCCGCGCAGGCCGAGGTTCAGCTCGAGCGCGGTCCGTTCACGCTCGAGTTCGATGGTCTCGATGCGACCGATTGCGAAGGCGAGATCAAGTGGGTTCAGGAGCCGGACGGCGCGAGCGGTCTCGCGGCTCAGGACGACCAGTGCTACCCGTTCCTGGCTCAGATCGCCGACAACTTCCTCGGTGACGGCAACGACATCGTGGGCGTTGGCTGGTACGGCGTGTACTGGAACGGTTCGCCGCTTCCTCCGGATGCGTTCCGCATCGAGATCTACACCTCGGACGCCGACGGCTGCCCGGGCGACCTGGTCTACTCGGACGAGACGAGCGACTACAACCAGACGCTCGGCGCTCCTGACGGCTACTGCTCGCAGGTCACGCCGTTCAACAAGGCAGACGGCGTCAGCTACCACATCTCGGTGACGGCCGTGTTCTGCTTCCCGCCGCAGTACGGTTCGGCGACGGGTGTCGGTGACGGTCAGCAGGCCTGCTTCCGTTCGGCTTTCTTCGGCTTTGCCGACTGGACGCCGGCGACGGACGTGTTCGGCGTTCCGTACGACCTGGCGTTCCTGCTCTACAACGAGCCGGGCACGCCGACCGAAGAGGCTTCGTGGTCGTCGATCAAGAAGCTGTATCAGTAAGCTCCTCCAAAGCTGACTGATTGGCCCCGAGGGCTTCGGCCCTCGGGGCTTTTTCGTGTGCGGCGGTCTGGGTCGCTCGAAGAATCCGTGGCGCGTGTCGGGAGCGCCGGGGGTGGTGTCGCCAGCGGTCCCTCGGGGGCGCGTGTCGGGAGCGCCGGGGGTGGTGTCGCCTGCGCTCCGGCTGGCGGTGTGGGCGTGAGATCGGGTGGGGGCATCATTTCGTGTCGGAGCGGCTCCGGGGGGTGTGGGTGTCGCATCAGTCGCTCCGGCGACACCACCCCCGTCGCTCCCTCACGCGGTGGGGGTCTCGGGAGTGTTTTCCGGGGGTCGGCGTCGCGGGTGTGATTGGGTGCGGGGTGCTCGTGGGGTGTTGCACCCGGGTGTTCCCGACGGCGGGGGCGCGTGTCGGGAGCGCCGGGGGTGGTGTCGCCAGCGCTCCGGCTGGCGGTGGGGGCGTGAGATCGGGTGGGGGCATCATTTCGTGTCGGAGGGGCTTCGGGGGACGTGGGGGTCGCATCAGTCGCTCCGGCGACACCACCCCCGTCGCTCCCTCACGCGGTGGGGGTCTCGGGAGTGTTTTCCGGGGGTCGGCGTCGCGGGTGTGATTGGGTGCGGGGTCCTCGTGGGGTGTTGCACCCGGGTGTTCCCGACGGCGGGGGCGCGTGTCGGGAGCGCCGGGGGTGGTGTCGCCAGCGCTCCGGCTGGCGGTGGGGGCGTGAGATCGGGTGGGGGCATCATTTCGTGTCGGAGGGGCTCCGGGGGACGTGGGGGTCGCATCAGTCGCTCCGGCGACACCACCCCCGTCGCCCCCTCACGCGGTGGGCGATACGGGGGCGTTCGGCTCGCATCGGTTTCTGCGGCGGGTGACAGGTACGCCGGAGTTGCGCATCCGACGATGTGAGGGGCACGGAGATCGCCCCGTCCAGTCGGCTTTCGGTCGCCGTGTACTCGGGTACACGTGCTCCGCTGGCGGGCCACGGGTCGCACGGTGTCCAGCGGTGAGCGGTCACGACCGCGCATCGTGCGTCCGCCGCAGCCATGCGTGGTGACGTCACCCGCTGAGCCGGGCCGCCGCGGTCGATGCCGGCGTCAGGCGTGACCGACCCCGTGCGATGGCCGCTCGGCCCCGGGCCCCCGACGTAGGGTCGGCGAGGGTGGGGCCGGAGTCGCGACTCGTGCGACACCGGTGCCTCGCAAAGCCGCTCCGACACGAAATGATGCCCCCAGCCGATCTCACGGCCACGCCGTCAGCCGGAGCGACGGAGCGCCCCACCCTCGTCGACCCGGCACTGGAACCCCACGCCGTCAGCCGGAGCGACGCCGCCGGAGCGACGGAGCGCCCCACCCTCGTCGACCCGGCACTCACCCCAAGCCGTCAGCCGGAGCGACGCTCGTCGGAACGAACCGGTTCGTCGAGGAACCGGTCGACGAGATCGGGGGTCGGGACCCAGCACGTCTCGGGGCGCCCGAACCACCGGTACCGGTGCCGCGCGACGACGTCGTAGCCCAGGTCCCGGATCGGACGGGGGACGATCCAGAGCAGCATCGAGGCGAGTCGCCAGGGCCAGCCCAGGTGGAGGCCGATGCGGACCACGGCCGCGGAGCGCACGTGCACGCGTGGCCCGTCCACGAGCGCGATCGAGTCCACGCCAGCGAGGTCGGCGCCGATCGCCCTGAGGCGATCGGCCGCGGCCTCGGATCCCAGCCGCGCGAACCGGAAGCGTGCCTCGGGGTCGCGCGCGATGACGAACTGCACCGAGCCGCTGCAGAGGTTGCAGACGCCGTCGAACAGCACGAGCGGGTGTGATCGGGAGTCGGTGCTCACGGGCGGATCCCCCAGGGTGACCGGGTGCGCGCGCGTCGGCGCCGCGACCTCGGACAGCGCCGCGAGGTCCGACCACGAGCGCTCGGCGAGCGAGAACTCGTCGAGCATCCTCACGAGGACCTCGCCGGTCGCGCGGGCGTCGGCGGCCGCACCGTGCGCGCCCGTCAGCTCGCCCCCCACGAAGCGCCGGAACGCGCCGGTCAGCGAGCGCGGCTCCGAGCGCCGCCAGATCCGGTACGGATCGATCAGCGCGATGCCGGACAGATCCAGGGGCTCGAGCCCGTGCCGCCGCAAGGCGCCGTCGAGCATCCCCAGATCGAACGACAGATTGTACCCCACCAGCGCGGTTGCGCCCGTGATGCGGGATCGGATCTCGCCGGCGGCCTCGGGAAGCCGGGGACAGCCCGCCACGTCCTCGTCGGTGATCCCGTGGATGGCGGACGCGTCCTCCGCGATCGGGACCAGCGGGCGGAGGCGCTGCACCCAGACCGGGGCGGATCGGCCAAGTCCTTCCTGGATGGCGACTTCGATGATGTCGTCCCGCTCCCTGTCCAGCCCCGTGGTCTCCACGTCGAGGATCACGATGCGCGTCGCAGGGTCAGTCATCGTCCGGTCTCCGGTGCGGGGGACCCGAGGCCCTCGTTGGCATTCGCCCCAACTTCGCAATTTAGGGTTCAGGTTGCCCCAGAGCAATCCGATCCATGGGGCGACGCGTGTAGCTGGCCGAAAACCGCCACGGAGAAACACCGAGCGAGATCGGTCACGTCACCCGGAACGAAATGACGTCGCGATCGAGAGAGAACGCGCGACACGCGGTCTCCAAACCACGGGGCACCGATGGTCGGCGCCCAGCCAGGGAGGATCTCATGGCCATGTCGTCTACTCGCACCCTCACCGTCTGGATCGCCGCCCTGGCGACCGCGGTGCCAGCGCTGGCCGGACCGGACGGCAACGCGGAGTTCTCGGCCGAGGTACGCTGGCGTCCCGAGTCCAGCAGGGCCGAGCTGGCGTCGGGCACCAGCACCGAGACGGTGCAGCTCCTGCGAACGCGCCTCAACGCGTCGTTCACCGCGTCGGAGAACACGAGCGCGTTCGTGCAGCTCCAGGACGCGCGCACGCTCGGACAGACCAACGACACGGGTGGACCGACGTCGGGGTCGGTGAGCGAGACGTCCGATCTCGGGGTGCACCAGGCCTACCTGCAGATCAACGAGCTCTTCAATCCGAACTTCGGTCTCCAGGCCGGCCGGTTCGAGATGAACTACGGCAACCAGCGCCTCATCGGCGGGGTCGGCTGGTCGCAGTTCGGTCGCGCCTTCGACGGTGCCCGTATCACCGCCCGCCAGGAGGCGTGGAGCGCCGACTTCATCATGGCCAAGCTCGTCGAGCGCATGGGTGACGTGTCCGGCAACGAGGATGTCGACCTGTACGGGATCTACTCGACGTTCCATCAGATGAACGCCGACATGTTCCTCCTGTTCGACTACGACAAGCGCAAGATCGCCGAGGAGCGCCAGATGAAGCGCTGGACGGCCGGTACGTACACGAAGCAGCCCGTCGGCGAGAACATGGACGTGACGGTCAACGGCGCGTTCCAGTTCGGCTCGGTCGCCGCCGACGACAGCCTGGGCGGCGCGATGACCATGGACCTCTCGGCCTTCATGGCGACCGTGGAGTTCGGCTACAACCCGATGCAGAGCTCGCGCTCGGAGAGCGGCTTCACGCGCATGGCGGCCGGCGTGGACTACACGTCGGGCAACGACCCGGACTCGGACTCGTGGAACGCGTTCGACAACCTGTACTACACGGACCACAACTTCCGCGGCATGATGGATCAGTTCACGTTCTCGCCGTCGACGGGGTTGATGGACCTCTACCTGAGCGGCAGCTTCTCGCCGGCGCCGGACTGGAGCATGACCGCCGCCGCGCACAACTTCACCACGCCGCAGGACTTCCCGAGCATGATGGACGGGGAGGCCGCGTCCTCGCTCGGCAACGAGTTCGATCTGGTCATCTCGAACAGCTCGCTCGAGAACGTCTCGATCGAGGCGGGTGGTGCCGCGTTCCTCGCGACCGAGGACTTTGCGGGACCGGATCCCGACACCGAGTTCTGGGGCTTCCTCCAGGTCTCGGTCGGCCTCCAGTAGACACGCTGTCCTCTGACGCCCGCGCGCGCGCACGCGCGCGCGGCCTCCCCGTCGCCGCCGGTGCTCAGCGCCGGCGGCGTCTCTTCAGCCAGCGATCCAGCCACGCGAAGACCTCGCCGTACCAGTGCTCGCTGTTGCGCGGCTGCAGGATCCAGTGGTTCTCGTTGGAGTAGCACACGAGCCTCGCCTCGAGCCCCATCGCCTTGTAGACGTTGTAGACCTCCAGACCCTGCGTGTACGGCACGCGGTAGTCCAGCTCTCCGTGCAGGACGAGCATCGGCGTCCTGAAGCCCTCTGCGTGGCGCATCGGATTGTAGCGATCGAGGCCCTCGAGGTTGGACCACGGCTCTCCGCCCATCGCGCGACGCCGTCCCTGCGTGAAGTCCGACGCGTACTGCGACTGGAGATCGGCCACCCCGGCATGATTGACGGCGCACGCGAACCGGTCCGTCTGCGAGCAGATCCACGACACGAGGTAGCCACCGTAGGATCCGCCCGCGATCGCCATGCGGCGCCGGTCCACGAGGCCTTCCTCGATCAGGAGATCGGTCGCGCGCATGATGTCGATGTACGGCTGATCGCCCCATCGCCCGAGGATCGATGCCGTGAAGTCGTGTCCCCACGACGTCGACCCGTGGAAGTTCACCAGCGCGGTGACGTACCCGCGCGCGGCGAAGCTCTGCGCGCACCAGCGCCAGTGCCAGCCGTCCCCGAAGGTGCCGTGCGGCCCCCCGTGAATGAGATGCACCAGCGGCTTGGGTCCCGTCGGTGCGTTCGGCGGCAGGACGACGTACATCTGGACCGGGTCGCCCTCCGCGCCGTCGAAGATGTACTCGTGGACGGCGCCCGTCCGCACCCGCGACATGGCCGGCTCGGTCGCGTGGGTCGCGCGCCGTCGCCCGCGACCGGAGTGGAGCAACGTGAACACCTCCCCGGGTGCGTCCAGGGACGACTCGGTCAGCCAGAGACGATCGCCGCCGACGGCCACCGCATCGAACGATCCGCCTCGATGTCGCTGCCGGGGACGGCGCGCGTCGTCCCGCCGCACCGCCGCGGGCAGATCCAGGTGGAAGATCGCCGACCGACCGTGTGTGCCCGCCACGAGGAACAGATCGCGAGGCGAGGCACCGAACGCCCACGAGTCGGCGGAGCGGTCCCAGGCCTCGGTGAGGACCGTGTGTTTCCGCGTCCGGCGGTCGATCGCGACCAGTCGAACCCGATCCCCGTAGAACGTCGCGTCACGCTGCAGTCCACAGACGAGCCAGCGTCCGTCGGGGGAGTAGCGCGGTCCCCAGAGGTTGGCTGCTCCCGCCACACGGATCGCACGCATGCGCCCACCCCGATCGGGATGCAGTCGCGCGGGAACGCTCACGATGTACACGCCCCACGTGATCGGATCGAACGGGGGCTCCGCGCGCACGGCCGGAAACGCGATCTCGCGGCCGTCGGGCGCCACGTCCAGGGGGCCCTCTCCCCACCGGGTGGACGAGGGCGTCAGATCCACCAGCGTGCGCGTCTCGAGATCCAGCACGAAGACGTGGCGGGCCTTGGCGTCGGTGATCCAGGTATCCCAGATTCGGTACACGCGATTCTCGGTGACGTGCACCTTCACCGGGCTCTCGTCGATCTCCTTCTTGCGTGCCGCGGTGGCTTCGATCGTCAGCGCGTCGGGGTACAGCGACGAGAAGAACGCGATCCGACGCCCGTCGGGGAGCCAGGCCGGCGCCTCGGCGCCGAGCGGAAGGTCGGTCACCCGTTCGGGCTCGCCGCCGTCCATCGGCATCACGTAGAGCTGCCGCTGGTCGACGTGCTTGCAGTCGTGCTCGGACGACGGTCCGTCCTTGGGGCCCGCGCCCGGCTTTCGCAGGAAGGCCAGTCGCGTTCCGTCGGTGCTGAGGGCCGGAGACGTCGCGCTGCGGTCGGGCGCCGTCAGCGGCGTGGCGTCGCCCACCCGGCGTGAGGAGCCCGGCGGGGCCGACACGCGCCAGAGCCGCGTGATCGAGCGGTTCGCGTCCATTTCGGATCGCCGGATCGGCACGACGGCGAACGTCCCGTCGGCGGAGGGAACGGCGCCGCCGACGCGGGGAAGCTCCCAGAGGTCTCGGGTGGTGATGGGATCGCGCGCCATGGTTCCTCCCCGGAGATGGACGTGTGTCGAAGGTATCGTCGGCGCGATGGTAGTGACCCCCGTCGGATTTGCAATCCCGGAGCGAGTCGAGGACACTCTTCGGTTCCCGTGCCGCTGCATCGCATCCACACAAGGAGTTCAACCGTGTCCAGCTTCTCGACCCTGGAGGCCACGCTCCGGGAGATCAACGATCTCCGCGCGGCGGCCGCGGTCCTCTCGTGGGACCAGACGACCTACATGCCGCCGAGAGGCGGCGAGGGGCGGGGCCGGCAGCTCGCGACGTTGCATCGACTCGCCCAGACCCGGCTCTCCGATCCCGCGCTGGGCGAGCGGCTGGAAGCCGAGCGCGCGCGGACCCGGGACGATCCCGACGGTTACCCGGCACGCCTCGTGAACGCCGCCATCCGCGAGCGGGATCGCTCGTGCCGGGTCTCGCCCGAGCTCTGGGGCGAGATCCACGAGCACCAGGCCCGGTCGTACCAGGCGTGGGTGGCCGCACGTCCCCGAAACGACTTCGCGAGCGTGAAGCCCATACTCGAGCGCACGCTCGAGCTGAGCCGGCGCGTGTCCGACTGCTTCGACGGCCATGCTCACGTGGCGGATCCGCTCATCGCGTTCTCGGACGAGGGGATGACCGTCGAGACGCTGCGCGAGCTGTTCGGGGAGCTCCGGTCGTTCCTGACCCCGCTCGTCGAGGCGATCGCTCGGGCGGAGGCGCCCGACGACGCGTGTCTCTCCCGCCGGTACCCGATCGAGGATCAGATCCGCTTCGGGGAGGCCGTGATCCGTGACTTCGGGTTCGACTTCAGCCGCGGCCGACAGGACCGATCCCCGCATCCGTTCATGACGCGGTTTGCGGCCGGCGACATCCGCATCACGACTCGTCTCGACGAGGTGGATCTGGCCGGCGGGCTCTTCGGCACGCTGCACGAGTGCGGCCACGCGCTCTACGAGCTCGGCATCGATCCCGCGTACGACGCCACGCCGCTGGGAACGGGGGTCTCCGCCGGTGTGCACGAGAGCCAGTCCCGTCTGTGGGAGAACCTCGTGGGACGCTCCAGGCGTTTCTGGCGGGGGAGGTATCCCGCGCTCCAGGCCGCGTTCCCCGATCAGCTGGCCCGCGTGTCGTGCGACGAGTTCTACGCGGCGGTGAACCGGGTTCAGCCGGGACTCATCCGGACCGAAGCGGACGAGGTCACATACAACCTGCACGTGATCGTGCGGTTCGACCTGGAGCTGGCCCTTCTGGAGGGATCGCTCGCCGTGGCCGATCTACCCGACGCGTGGCGAGAGCGGTACCGGCGGGATCTCGGGATCACACCGCCCGACGACAAGGACGGCGTGCTGCAGGACGTGCACTGGTTCTCGGGGCTGATCGGGGGCGCATTCCAGGGCTACACGATCGGGAACGTGCTGGCGGCGCAGTTCTACGAGTGCGCCCTCGGTGCGCATCCGTCGATCGAGGACGAGATCGAGGCCGGTCGGTTCGACACGCTGCACGGGTGGCTCCGCGAGAACGTCTACCGACACGGTGCCGCGTATCGCGCTCCCGAGCTGGTCCGGAGGGTCACCGGAGGCGACATGGACGCCGCGCCCTACCGCCGGTACCTCACGACGAAGTTCGGCGCGCTCTACCGGCTGTAGGGCGCGTTAGGGGTTCCCGCACGCCGGACCCTAGGCGACCGAGCGGTTGTCGTCTCGCTTCTCGCCTCGGCCGTCTTCCGACGCCCGACGCGTCGCAGGCGTCATCGGTGAGACCCCGGTCTCCGGCGTGTCGGGGAACTGGAAGTCGTCGGGAAGATCGATCTCGAGGCTCCGTGACCCGTGGTGCATGTAGGCGCTGGGTGACAGGCACGGAATGCCGTCGGTGGCGACCGCCAGCGGAAACGCCTCGTCCTCGAACTCCACCGAGCCCTCCCGGAGCGATTCCTCGAAGGCATCGACCACGCACGACAGGAACTGCGTGCCCTCGCACCGCCGGATCTCCTCCAGCGCCTGGTCGCGATCCAGACCGGCCCGATAGGGCCGGTCGGTGGTCAGCGCGTCGTAGGCCGACGCCACGAGAATGATCTGGCTGCCCAGGGGCACGTCGTCACCCGAGAGGCCTCGAGGGTACCCTCGCCCATCGGGCTGCTCGTGATGGGCGCGGATCAGGTCGGCGGCACCGACGAGATCGGAGACACGGCGGAGCAGCTCGTACCCGACCTCCGGATGCGTCTGCACCTGTGCGCGCTCGTCGCTGGTCAGGGCGCCGGGCTTGAGCAGGATGTCGCGCTCGATCGCCGTCCGGCCCACGTCGTGGAGGAGCGCCGCGATCTCGACGTCGCGGAACGCGGACCCCTCGAGGCCGAGCTTCCCGGCGGTCGCCCGCGCGTACCCGAGGATCCGGTTGGATCGACCTCTGGCGTACGGATCGGCGGCGTCCATGACGGCGGCCATCACTCGGATCACGTAGAGCATGTCGTCGGCGGAGGCGGGCGCGTGCCCGCGCGGTCCTAGATCTGGTGAATGGCTCATGCTACTTCCTGACGTGCTCGAAGGCGTTCGAACTTGGATTTCTCGATGGCGTGCAGGTACGCCTCTTCTCCCGTGATCACGGCGTTCTGTACCAGCTCCATCAGCTTGGCATCCAGACTCTGCATTCCGTCGCGGGCACCGGATTGAATCGCGGACGTGAGCTGGTGCGTCTTTCCGGACCGGATCAACGCGCCAACGGCCGGCGTGTTCACGACCACCTCGGCCACCGCACACCGCTCGTGTCCCTCGATCGTCCGCACGAGCTGCTGCGAGACGATCAGCCGCAAGCTGTCGGCGAGCGAGGCGCGCACCTGATCCTGACGCTCGGCCGGAAACATGTTGATGATGCGATCCACGGTGCGAACCGCGCCGCTGGTGTGCAGGGTGCCGAGAACCTGGATGCCCGTCTCCGCCGCGGTGATGGCCAGTCCCATGGTCTCGAGGTCGCGCAGCTCGCCGACGAGCACGAGGTCCGGGTCCTCTCGCAACGCGGCGTGTAGTGCCAGCGCGAACGACGCGGCGTGAGATCCGATCTCCCGCTGCGTGACCGAGCACGACTTGTGGGCGTGCACGAACTCGATCGGGTCCTCGATCGTGATGATGTGGCCCTTTCGGGTCTCGTTGATGTGATCGATGATGGCGGCCAGTGTCGTCGACTTCCCGGAGCCGGTGGGACCGGTGACCAGCGAGAGACCACCGGCGTCCCAGAGCCGCGCCAGCGCGGCCGGGGGCAGCCCCACGTCCTCGAGCGGGATGAGGCTGTTCGGGACGTGACGGAAGACCGCGCCCAGTCCCGAGAGGTGCCGGTACACGTTCACACGGAAGCGACCCAGGTCCGGTGCGTAGTAGGCGAAGTCCGTCGAACTCTCCGTTTCGAGCTCGTGCCGGATCCGGTCGTCGATGATCTCATCCAGAAGACGCTGCATGTCGTCGGCGCTCAGCGACCGGAAGCGAACGGTGTGGAGCGACCCCAGGATGCGGATGCGTGGCGGCTCGTTGGCCACGAGGTGGATGTCCGATCCGCCCTGCTTCACGGCGAGCTCGAGGAACGCGTGCACCCGGTTCATGCGGCGCCTCGCGATCCGGGGGACGCGTCGGCGCCGGCGAGGTGCGGCAGGAACTCCTTGCGATCGGTCGCGTACCGGACCGCGTCCTCGGGATCGGCGTCGCCGGCGCGCACCAGCTTCAGGAGGGCATGGTCCATCAGCTGCATGCCGTGCTTGATTCCGGTCGCCATGACGCCCGGTATCTGGTGCGTCTTGCCCTCGCGAATGAGCTGGGAGACGGCCGACGTGACCGCCAGCACCTCGACGGCGGCCCGGCGGCCGCGTCCGTCCGCAGCCTTCACCAGACGTTGGCTCAGCACGTATCGCAGGTTCTCGGCGAGGGTGGTCCGGACCTGGTTCGACTGCTCGCCCGGAAATGCGTCCAGGATGCGATCCACCGTCTGCGCCGCGCTTCGCGTGTGGAGCGTGGCCAGCACCAGGTGTCCGGTCTCCGCCGCCTCCAGCGCCAGCGAGATCGTGTCCACGTCCCGCATCTCGCCGACCAGGATGACGTCCGGATCCTGTCGGAGCGCCGATCGCAGCGCGCCGGCGAAGCCGTTGGCGCTCGTCCCGATCTCCCGCTGCACGACCAGACACGACTTGCTCGTGTGCACGAACTCGACCGGGTCCTCCAGCGTGGTGATGCTCGCCGAGCGCGTCCGATTGACCCGGTCCACGATCGACGCGAGAGTCGTCGACTTCCCGGTCCCGCACGCCCCGGTCACGAGGACGAGCCCGGAGCTGAGATCGGCGATCTCGTTCGTGATCGGAGGCAGGCTCAGCGACTCGAGGGTCGGCACCGTCTCGGGGATGACGCGGCAGATCATCGTCATGCCGAACGCCGATCGGCAGACGTTCACGCGAAAGCGTCCGACGCTCTCACTCACGTAGGACAGGTCGGTCGCCCCGACCGAGCCGACCTCGGCCAGCGCCCCCTCGGGGAGGATCTCGTCCACCATCGAGGCGATCTCGACGTCGGTCAGATCGCGGTACTTGATGGCGGCCAGGTCGCCGTCGAGCCGCACGAGAGGAGGACGGCCCACCGTGAAGTGCACGTCGGAGCATCCTTGCTCGCGGCACAGCTTCAGGAAAGCGTCGATTCGAGCGACCATCACGCGGCCAATCGCTCGACCGTCTCCAGGAAGGCGGCCATCGTTCGGGGACGGTCGTCGCGGTTCCTCGACATGGCCGCGGCGACGAGGTCGCTGACGTCGACGGGGAAGCCGTCGATCACCGAGGACAGGTCGGGGATGGACTTCTCCAGGTGCTGGAACAGGATCTTCACCGCGCTCTCCGCCTCGAACGGGCGGGTGCCGGAGAACATCTCGTACATCATGACGCCCAGCGAGTAGACGTCGATCCGCTCGTCGACCTCCACGTCACCCTTGATCTGCTCGGGTGCCATGTAGTGGGGCGTCCCGATCAGGATGCCGCTCTGGGTGAGCCGGGAGCCGACGTTCTGCCCCATCGACGCCAGGCCGAAGTCCACGACCTTGACCGCGTCCTCCGGCCCCAGCAGGACGTTCGGCGGCTTCACGTCCCGGTGGATGATCCCCTCCGCGTGAGCGGCCGCGAGTCCGGACGCGACCTGCCGGACGATGGGCATGCCGCGGCCGGGCGTGAGCCGCTTCTCCTGAGCCAGCACCTTGCCCAGGTCGCGGCCCGCGAAGTACTCCATCGAGATCGCGTGCTGATCACCGATCGACAGGAGGTCGTGGATTCGGATCACGTTGCGATGCGTGATCCGGCGAGTGAGCTTCAGCTCGCGCACGAAGCGCTGCCGCATCTGATCGTCCATCGCGATGCGGGGCGTCAGCACCTTCAGGATGAGATCCTCGTTCACGGCCAGGTCGGTCACGAGGTAGACCCAGCCGAACCCACCGCCCCCGACCTTGCGCTTGATGCGATAGCGATCCAGCAGGAGCTCCCCGCTCTCCCACTCGGCCGCCGGGGGGACCGGGGGTGGCTCGGCGCCGGTGGAGCCGCTCGACACCCCGCCCGGGATCGGCGTTGCCTGGGTGACCGCATGCAGAACGGAGTCGGGTGAGGACGCCGCGGATGCCGTCGGAGACAGCATGGAGGGCGACGTCAACGGCGGCAGGGGTGTGCCCGTCGTCCGCGAAGGGGCCGGCGCCCGCGTGACGGTGGGAGCCACGACGATCGGCATCACCCCTGGGGAATGCGAGGAGCGCCGCGGTGCTTTGCCCAGCGTCTCCCGGATCAGGGCCTGGCTCTCGGGCGAGATGCGCGCCCGCGCGAGCGTGCGAAGAGCCGCCACGGCCTCGTCGCTGCCCTTCGAATCGCGAAGCGCCACCTCGCACAGCGCAGGCACCGCCCGCTCGTCGCCCAGCGCGGCCAGCGCGGTGGCCGCCAGTCCGGCCACGGACTCGTCATCCTGCAAGAGCGTCACGAGGGGCTCGACCGCCCGGGGATCGCCCGTCTTCGCCAGCGCGTCGATCGAGCGTTCACGAACCCACCAGTCCAGATCGTCGAGCGCTCCGATCAGCTTCTCGACCGCCCGCGTGTCGGGCACCGAGATCAGGATCTCCACCGCGTACCGGCGGACGAAGTCGTCCTCGCTGTCCATGAGCTGGAGGATCGCCTCCACGACACGGTCGCCGCCGAGCGTCCCCAGTGCATCCGCCGCGCGCGAACGCACCCACCAGTCGTCGTCCTCGTTGAGCGTGCGAACCAGGTCGGTGACCGCGTCGGTCGTCGCGACGTGGTTCAACACCTCCACCGCCGCACGGCGGGCGTACTCGGACTCGTCCTTCAGCACGTCGACCAGGTGCGGGACCGCCGAGGCGTCGCCGATCTCCGTCAGCACGTCGATGGCGGCACTGTGCACCTTCAGATCGCCGTCGCGAAGCATGCGGCAGAGTGACGGAATGGACTCGGGGTTCCCGAGCACCCCGAGCGTCTGGACCGTCTCCAGGCGGAGACGCGAGTCCCGGGCGTCCAGCATCGGCAGCAGCGCGGCCGCGTTGCCGGCCGTCCCGATCTGGCCGATCAGGCGAACGACCTGGGGCAGGAGCCAGGGGTCGTTGCTCTCGAGCAGCCCCATCAGGCAGTCGATCGCGGCGGCGTCGCCGCGGATGCTCAGGAGGCGGAGCATCAGCCCCTGGATCGGGCGATCGCCGGCCGTGAGGTGCTCGAGCAGCACGGGCGTCGGGAACTCCGTCGCGCGCGCCTCGATGATCGACTCGAGACGGCGCCGGCCGCGCTTCGCCGTGCGCATGGCGTCGATCAGCGCCGACACCTCGAACGCCTGTGACTCCCGGAGGATCTCCTCGACCGCGTCGGCGATGCGGGTCTTGGGGGAGCCGAGAGCGTCGAGGTAGGCGTCCAGGCTGTCCGGGCCGAGGATCCGGGTCAGGACGTCGCGGGCCGCGTCACGGCCGGACCGGCTGTCGAGAAGCGGGAACAGCTCGTCGAGGACGCCGGCGCCCATCTCGACCAGACGCGTCTTGGCGTCGGACAGCGCGGTGGCATCCGCCCGGTCTCCGAGCTTGAGCACCTTCATGTGCCGGCTGGCGACGAGACGCCGCACGATACCCATGTGGCCGATCCTGTGTCCCGGCCCCCGCGCCGGTCGGAGGACGTTTGGAGTTCCCGCTCCCTCCAATCATCGACCGGGATCCCATGCGTGTTTAGGCGAGATGCGCTATGTCCATGGGAAACTAGGCCGATGCGACGAGAGGGTCTAGAGGAGCCGTCCGAGAAGGAGGCTCAGCAAGACCCCCGCGACCATGGCCGACACCCCGACGATGATCAGCGTTCGGCGAGCGTGCGGCGCCTCGGACTCCTCGGGCGCCGCCTTGGCATTCGTCACGAGCCGGAGCGCCGCCTGGGCCTCCTCGGCCTTGGACGACTCGATCACACGGGCCAGCTGATCGCGCGAGAGGACGGTCGTGCCCTCGACCGCGGTCGTCGGCGCGTGGCTCTCGCCGTGATCGGCCGCCCGCTTGTCGGTCAGCGAGATCGACAGCGAGAACTTGCCCACACGGATCACGTCGTCATCGGAGACGTGGTCGCGCGACAGCGGTTCGTCGTTCAGATAGGTCCCGTTGGCGGATCCGAGGTCCTTGACGACGTATCCGGCCGACGTCCACTCGAACTCCAGGTGGTTGCGCGAGACCCCGGGGTTGTCGAGGACGACGTCGGACTCGGGGTCACGCCCGACCGAAACACACTCCGAGGTGAAGCTATACGTCCGGAGCGCGCGGCCCTTCAGCGACACCTGGATCATGAGGAAGCGACTGTCCGGCATTGGAAGTCCTCGAAAGGGTGTTGTCACAGCTACCACTCGGACACCGACGGTTACGGATCTCGACGCATGTAATGATCGGCACGAAAAGACGCGTTTGTAGACTCTTCCGAACCGGTTGAGGTCAGCCCTGCGGGGTGCCCAGCAATCTGAGGTTCGGATCGACAGAAATCTGATGAACCGGCCCCCGGCGGTACGGGCGAGGGGTGCCCGTGTGGGGCATAACGTGCTCGGGTGCAACCTCTTGTAGGGGAAGGCGGGAGTCCCCGCCACCTGGCACGAAGCGTGCGACCGGATGAGGTCGACCGACGGCGAACATGATTGAGGCGTGCGTCGCGAGCGTTTCTTCTCCGTTTCTCATCCAGCGACGCCGTCTTTTCTTGCCGCTCCGATGCCCGTCTCCGGCGGTAGCGGAGACCGGCCATGGACCCTGGACCGCTGCCTCCGAGGAAATCCATCCATAGGCGGTCCGGGGTCTTTTTCTGTGCCCGGTCCGGAGCCGCACGGTCCCCGAGCCCGGCGATCCCCCGAGTTTGAACCGCCTCACGCCCTTTGTTATCGTTCCGGCCGCCTTCGCAACCCGCGGCGCACCGGTCGCGCCACGAGAGTCCCGGGCAAGACGAGGTGTCATGAGCCAGAAGGGCTCGCGCTCGATCACGGCACTGGTGGCGATCCCGATCGTGATCGCGCTGTGCTGGGTTGTCCCACGCCTGATCGTGGGCTGGATCGGCCTCGACGGGCACTGGGCACCGTACCTCTACCAGTACCTCCTCGGCGGGCTGATCTTCGTGATCGGGCTCTGGGTCATCCGGCGGAGCGGCGCCTGCGACTTCGACCGACCCGGCGATCGACGCTGGTTCGGATACCTCGTCTTCGGATACTTCAGCTACGCCGCCCTGCACGGTGTCGTGTTCTGGCTGGCGGAAGCCGTGCCGTTCAAGGGGCCGTGACGATGGCGTCCTTCCGGGATCTCCTCGGCCGCGCAGCCACGCCGGGGGCGCTCGCGGCGCTCGCCACGCTCGCACCGGCGATGGCGCGGGCGGCCGAGAGCGGCGAGTTCGAGATCGCGCTTCCTTCGGCCGCTCAGGGCATCGTGCTCGTCATCTGCATCGTGTACTTCATCGCGGTCCTGGCCTTCGGCGCCGTGTTCGGCCGCTTCTCGAAGGACACGCACGACTTCTTCTACTCCGGTCAGCGCTTTCCGTGGTGGCTCGTGACGGCGTCCATGATCGCCACCGGCATCGGCTCCTACTCGTTCCTGAAGTACTCCGAGGCCGGCTTCAACAACGGTCTGGGATCCACGGCGACCTACATGAACGACTGGTTCGTGATGCCGTTCTTCATGTTCGGGTGGCTGCCGATCATCTACTTCTCGCGCGTTCGATCCATCCCCGAGTACTTCGAGCGACGGTTCAACTGGGTCGCGCGATACCTCGCGGTCACGATCATCCTGGCGTACATGCTCTTCTACATCGGATACAACCTGTTCACGATCGCGGTGGCGATCCAGGGGATCACCGGGGTCGGGATCTGGATCCCCGTGCTCGTGTGTACGGTGATCATCGGATTCTACGTGACGTTCGGCGGACAGACGGCCGTGATCTTCACCGACCTCGTGCAAGGCGTCATGCTGTATGCCGCCGGCGCGGCGGTGCTGATCGCCGGCATCATCTGGCTGGGCGGTCCGGGCGAGTTCTGGGGCTGGCTGCCCGTCGAGTTCCGCAATCCGCTCCCACACATCAACGAGCAGGCGCGCTTCTCGACGGCCAACAACTTCTGGGGCGAGGGGATCGCCGGCTCGATCGCGTTCACGTTCATGAACCAGGGCTTCATCATGCGCTACCTGGCAGTGAAGTCCGTCAGCGAGGGGCGCAAGGCGGCCGTCGCGAACGTGGTGTTTCTCTTGCCCATCTCGGCCGTCGTCGTGGGATGCGCCGGGTGGATCGGGCGCGCGATGATCACCAAGGGCGCGGCCACCGGGAACGTCCCGTTCGAGCTGCACGACACGTATCACGCGTTCACGACGGTGCTGTGGACGGTCATGAACCACAACCCGTACGTGTTCGGGTTCATCATGGCCGCTCTCCTGGCGGCGCTGATGTCCACCGTCGACACCCTGATCAACGCGTGCGCGGCGATCGGGGTGAACGATCTCTACCGGCCGTTCGCGAAAAACCACACCGAGAAGCACTACCTGCGCGCGGCTCGCGTGGTCAGCATGCTGGCCACGGGGGTGGGGCTGCTGCTGGTCTATCTCTTCACGACGATGAAGGACGACCTGTTCAATCTCCACTACAAGGGGGTCATGGTGATCATCCCCGCGATGGTCACCGCGATCTTCCTCGGTGCGTTCTGGCCCCGATTCAACCGGTGGGGGGCCACCATCGGCATGATCGGCGGCAGCGCGTTGAACGTGATCACGGCGCTCTATTGGCAGGAGTCGCTCGTGGATCCCCTGAGTCGGTTCGTGCTGGCGTATCCGGCGGACGGTGCGCCGAACCACTCGCTGTTTCAGGGACTGTTCGGCGTGCTCGCGACCGCCGTGATCGGCATCGGGGTGACGCTCCTGACGCCGCCGGATCCCGAGAGCAAGACCGAGGGTCTGACGGCCTTCTCGATCGGCGAGGCGATGCGACGCTTCAAGGGCGGTCTGCCCAACCTGCGACGCGGTGAGAAGAGCGTGATCTCCGGGCTGGCGCTCGCGAAGGACGACTCGGTCGGAGGGTGCGTGAGGTTGCCCGCGCCCGCGATGGCGGAGCTGGCCATCGAGGAGGGAGATCTCGTCTACGTCGCCGACGCGCGCTGGTATCTCGGCGGACTGCGGTCGGTTCAGCTTCACGCGGGCCCCGCCACCCCGGGCGAGGCGGTGCTGATGGACGAGGCGAGCGTCGAGAAGGGCTCTCTGTTCCTGAACCGGCCGTGTCGCGTCGAGAAGATCTTCTGACCCGGATCGCCCGACGCCCCCGGGCCACCACCGCCGGTCCTCTCCCGGCTAGTCCGGGCGCTGCCTCGCCTCCCGCACGCCACGCGCATACTCGTTCCAGGCCGCGGTCATCTCGCGCCGCATGGCGTCGGCCTCCTGGGTGTGACCGAGCCGCTCGGAGAGGTCCGCGCAGCGAAGCTTGTACGCCGGCCGCGCCGGATCCAGGCGTACCGCCGCGTGAGAGGCCAGGAGCGGGATGCGCGTCAGGCCCTGGGCCTCGAGCGCTCCGGCCCGGGAGTCGAGCTCGACGGCCACGCGGTCTCCTGGGAACGCCACGGCGAATGCGATCGTCGCGACGAGGAGGGCGGCCGCGAACCAGTCGCTGCCGGCGCTCTCGGCGTTCGGCCGGAACCGCGCCTCGCGGATCCCGTCGAGCGCCTGCACGAAGAGCCACAACGCGAGCGTCGCGAAGAGGCCGCACGCGATGAGCATCGCCAGCTCCATGTGGTCGGGCGCCACCACCGGGCGAGCCGCCTCGTGGTTGAGCGTCCACAGCCACGGCAACATCGCGAGCACCGAGCCGATCCCGACGAACGGACCGACCGCGAACGCCGTCAACGCCGCGCGCCGCGTGCGATGCATCAGGAAGAGCCCCGAGCCGGGAATCAGGAACCCGAGCGCACCGACCATCACCGATCGCCGGAGCAGCCGGGGTGTCACCTGGCGCGACCAGAGCACCTCCTCGGCCGTGAACAGAACGGCGCGCGCCGCCGCCACCCCCGCCAGACACGTGACCACGAGCGCGATCAGCGGTGCCACGAGAACCAGGCGCGCATCCTCGGCGGTGGGCCTGAAGCCGGTGATCAGTAGCGACAGCACGCCCACGGTGCCGACGGTGCCCGCGATCGAGACGGACATCCACACGCGATGCCGCCGGCCGGCGCCGGTCACGAGCACGCCGAGGGGGCCGGTCAGGAACGTGGCCGCGATGACGAGCATCGCCCGGCGAATCGAGACCGACAGCTGGGAGGTCTTTCGCGCGGACGTGCGGGCGCCCGTCGACGCGGCGCCCGGCTCGACCCGTCCTCGTGAGCTCGTGGGCGGAGGCACCAGCGTCGGCATGCGCGACGACGATGGCGGCACGACTGCGTGCGCCCGCCCGGCGTTCGACGCTCGGCTCTGGCGCATCGGGCGTGCGCCCGCGCCGTCGCCGTCGTCGATGACCCAGACTTTCCCTTTCCTGGGATCGCTCACGACGTCTCCTTTCGACCGCTCGGTTTCTGCACGACGACCCACGCAGCTTTGATGCCACCGTCGCCGTACGCTCTCCGGGACGCAATGCGGACAGGGGGTTACGAGGTTCGGCGGCGGTTTCCCGGTGGCTCTGGAGAGCCAGCGCCGCGTCGACCATCGAGGCGGGTTGCGACGGTGCGTTGCAAAAGGCGAGTGCGAGCCCCGGGGCGCCGCGGCCGGAGGGGCCGCGGTGGATGACGTCAGCCGCCGTCCGCGTCGCTGGATTCATCCGTGGGTGTGTCCGCGGCGTGCGCGCGCAGCCGAACGAGCGTCGCGCCCCAGCCCCCACGCGTGTGATCGGCGAGTCGATACGATCGCACCGCCGGGTGCCCGTCCAGCAGCGCATGAACGATGCGGCGCTGCACGCCCTTGCCCTTTCCGTGGACGACACGCACCTCGTCGTATCCGAGGCGTCGCGCCTCGTGGAGGTAGGTGTCGACGAGGTCCCTGATCTCGCGGGGGTCGAACGCATGAAGGTCGATCTCGTCCCCGATCGGCAGATCGACGACCGGCGGCTCGACGTCCTCGGGCGCCTCGGAGGATGCGAAGGGGTCACGTCGCGACGCGCCGGCGGCTTCCGATCGGGTGCCGTCGCGCCGACCCTCGGGGCGGATCCACCCCAGGCGCTCGAGCATTGCTCCGATCGTACGCCTCACATCCATCACCCTCTCCTGGACATCGTTGTCCGACCCGCGCCAACTCTACATGATGTGCACCGGCACCCAGCGGCTCGGCGATCAAAGACGCACACGGCCCGGCGACGGCGAACACGCTCAGCCGGATCGGGCCGCCGGCCCGGGAGTCGTCGATCGGGTATCATGGGAGCGGCCGAACGCTGGAGCACTTACGCCACTCTCGAGGCCCCGGAGCATCATGTCCGACTCACGTCGTCTGGGTGATCCCACATCCCATCAGCCGGGCCACGATTTCTCGTTCAGCTATCGCGTGCCCCAGGGGGACTCGCGCGATCGACTGGTGTGCGATCGCTGCGACTGGGTCCACTACGTCAACCCCGTCATCATCGTCGGCAGCGTGGTGACCCGGGGCGACGAGGTCCTGTTGTGCCGGCGCGCGATCGAGCCGCGGCGCGGCTACTGGACGATCCCGGCGGGGTTTCTGGAGGAGGGCGAGAGCTCGGAGGAGGGTGCCAGGCGTGAGGCCATGGAGGAGGCCAGCGCCGAGATCGAGCTGGACGCGATCCTCGCCGTGTACGACATCCCGCGGATCAGCCAGGTGCAGATCATGTTTCGCGGCACGCTCGTCTCGGACGACGTCCACCCCGGACCCGAAAGCGAGGTCGTCGAACTGTTTCCCTTCGAGCACATCCCCTGGGACGACCTCGCGTTCCCGAGCGTGGGGTGGGCGCTCGAGCACCATCGCCGGGTGGTGGGAGTCCGGAGCTTTCCGCCGTTCCGGACGCCCGAGACGTTCGACCCGCGCCCGTAGCCGCCGCCCGCCATCCTCGGTCCTCTTGCCCCGCACGCGCCACCATGACCGACCTTATCGCCGTGTTTCGACCATAACGTCGAAACACGGCGCGAGGGCCCCTCGGTGCCTCGTGGACTCGACGATCATCAAGTTGCTTTATTAAAGCAATTTATGTGATTGTGCGACCTGCGGCAAGTCTCTGGCACTACCGATGCATTGGAGATCCGGATAGTTCGACGAAATTCGTCGGACGCCGACTTCATCGTCGATCTCGACGGCAAACGGAGGTGCTGACATGAAGACCCTGAAGCTTCACCGGATGGCGCTGGCGGCGGCTTCGCTGGCGATGGTCGCGAGCGCGGCGAATGCGATCCCCGAGAACGGTCTCGGTGGCCTCACCTGCTGCGCCGAGGATCTGCCGTACGAGGTTCTCGACCCCTACACCGATGACGTCGACGGCAGCTGGTACCGCGACGCGGGGTCGGACGGCGAGGCCGAGGTGGTCGGCGGCGGCGGTGGCGACGTCGCCGAGCCCCCGAACTCCTCCACGGGCGGCTAGGCGCGCCGGAGATGTGGGCCCCCCCCCGGGTGCCGGGGTCGGCTCCGCTGCGTGCCCGCGGTAGCCGGCTCCGGCCACCCCGTTTCCCCGGGGTCGTCGACCCCCCACCATCGATAATGACGGTCGTCCTCGAGCGCGATCGGGAGACGCATGGTGAAGCCCTCCGGGATGCTCAGCCGGCGGGAGACGCCTCGAAGTACACCGTGGCCAGGGGTGGCAGATCGAACCGGAGCGCGTTCGGGTGCCCGTGCACCGGCGTCTCGGTGCTCTCCACGCCGTCCAGCACGCCGACGCCGCTGCCTCCGTAGCGTTCGGCGTCGCTGTTCAGGAGCTGGCGCCAGCGTCCCGCCCGGGGTACGCCCAGCGAGAAGTCCCGGCGCACCACCGGCGTGAAGTTCGAGACCACGAGCACGATGCCGTCACCGCCGGCGTCCCTGCGCAGGAACGAGTACGCGCTCCGATCCCGATCGTGGCAGTCGATCCACTCGAACCCCGTCCCCGGCGAGCAGTCCGACGTGTGAAGGGCGGGCACGGTGCGATAGATCGCGTTCAGATCGCGGAGCCAGCGCGAGAGTCCCGCGTGGGCCGGCATGTCGGAGACGACCCAGTCGAGCTCGGACTCGTGGTTCCACTCCTGCCACTGCCCGAACTCCGCGCCCATGAACAAGAGCTTCTTTCCGGTCTGGCCGTACATGTAACCGTAGAGCGCGCGCAGGGTCGCGAACTGCTTCCACCAGTCGCCGGGCATCTTCGAGAGCAGCGACCGCTTTCCGTGCACGACCTCGTCGTGCGACAGCGCCAGAAGAAAACGCTCGGAACCGGCATAGATGCCCCGGAACGTGAGCTTGTCGTGGTTGCCGCCCCTGAACAGCGGATCGAGCGCCACGTACTCGAGGGTGTCGTTCATCCACCCCATGTCCCACTTGTAGTCGAAGCCGAGCCCCCCTTCGTGAACCGGCGCGCTGATCCTGGGCCACGAGGTGGACTCCTCGGCGATGCGAAGCGCGCCCGGATGGCTCGACCCGATCGCGTCGTTCAGCTGCTTCAGGAACTCGATCGCCTCCAGATTCTCGCGGCCCCCGTGGCGGTTGGCGACCCACTCGCCCTCGTTGCGGGAGTAGTCGAGGTACAGCATCGACGCCACCGCATCCACGCGGATCCCGTCGACGTGATAGCGCTCGAGCCAAAGGGTCGCGCTCGAGATCAGGAACGCCCGAACCTCGGGACGCCCGTAGTTGAAGATGTGGGTCTTCCAGTCCGGGTGGAAGCCCTGGCGGGGATCGGCGTGCTCGAACAGGTGGGTCCCGTCGAAGTAGCCCAGTCCGTGTCCGTCCGTGGGGAAGTGCGAGGGCACCCAGTCCAGGATGACGCCGATGCCGTGGCGGTGCAGCTCGTCCACGAGGAACATGAAGTCCTCGGGAGACCCGAACCGGCTCGTGGGAGCGAAGTACCCGGTGGTCTGATATCCCCAGGATCCGTCGAAGGGATGCTCGGTGATCGGCATCAGCTCGACGTGGGTGAAGCCGAGGCGCGAGAGATAGCGCGGCAGCGCGTCGGCCAGCTCGCGGTACGTGAAGGGGCGCCCCTCGGCGTGCCGACGCCAGGAACCGAGGTGCATCTCGTAGATCGCGATCGGCGCGTCCGGTGACTGGCGCTCGGCGCGCGACGCCATCCATTCGGCGTCACCCCACTCGTACGCGACCTCGTGCACGACGGATGCCGTCCGGGGCGGGATCTCCGCGCGGCTCGCGAACGGATCGGCCTTCGTGCCCTCGTGACCGCCGACCCGGGAGATGATCCGGTACTTGTAGACCGCGCCCTCGGCCGCCTCGCGAACGAAGCCCGCCCAGACGCCCGAGGCTCCCACCGGCTTCAGCGGGTGGGCGGTGGGACTCCAGCCGTTGAAGGACCCGATCACGTGTACCGAGCGCGCCGCGGGCGCCCAGACCGCGAAGTGCACACCCTTCTCGTCGCCGTCGGTGACGACGTGCGCACCGAGCTTCTCGAACAGACGGAAGTGTCGACCCTCGTTGAAGAGGTACACGTCATCGGGCGTCATCGCGACCTCGGCCCGCGAGCGGACCGTGACGCTCGCGCGCTCGGCCCGGGCACGCCCGGCGCCGGCGTGCTCGGCGCGGATGCCGCCGGCCCGCGCATCACGGATCGCCGCCATGCAGCGCGCCGCACCCGGGTGCTGGGCGATCTCCTCCAGCGAGAGCGCCGCCACGTGACGCCAGTTGGGGTGGGCGTCGGTGGTGCCCGGGACGTTCTGCGCGCGCGTCTCGAGCCAGAGGTCCTCGAGCGACACCATCGTGATCTCGGCGGGTCGGCGTGCGATCTCGCGGAGCGTGCCCACGAGGAGATCCTCCGGCGTCGGCTCTCCTCCGACGTGGCCACGGAGCCGCAGCACGCGCTCGAGATCGCCGAGGGCCTGAACGCGCCTGGCGCGAGCCTCGGGCTCCTTCTCCGCGGGGAGCAGGCCCACCTCGACCCACGTCGTGATGTCACCGCCCTCGAGGAAGCGCGCGAACGGAGACATGTCGTGCGTGTTCAGGCTCGTGACGGATTTCGGTGGACGATCCTCGAAGGCCGATACGGCATCCCGCTCCAGCTCGCCCTGCACGACGTGCATGCGCAGGATGTGATGCCGGGCGAGACGTTCGCGAACGCCGCCGGCCACGGTGCCGAGATCCTCACCGATCAGGATCGTGTCGTGCCGGACCGACTCGATGCAGAGAATCGCGTAGAGCTCGTCGAACGGCATGCGCACGTAGCCGCCGGACTCTCCCGGCATCCCCGACGGGATCCAGTACTGGCGATGCAGTCCCAGCGCGTGATCGATCCTGAGCGCGCCGGCACGCCGGCAGTGGTGTCGGATGAACGCGATCACGTGCTCGTGACCGTGGTGCCGCGACACGTCCGGTCGGATCGGGGGCAGGCCCCAGTCCTGCCCCGACGGGGCCAGCGGATCGGGCGGCGCCCCGACCGCAGTGTTCATCGCGAAGAGGTCGCCCTCTCGCCACGTGTCGAAGCTGTCGGCGTGCACGCCGATCGGGAGGTCCAGGTACAGCCCGGGGCCGTGCGCGGAGAGCCGATCGGCGCACGCGGCGAGCTGCTCGTCCGCGATCCACTGCACGTACTGGTGGAGACGGAACGCATCCTCGTCGTAGCCATCCGGTGTGAGCGCGCCGAACCGGGCCTCGTGGGACCACGCCGACCAGCCGCACTTCTCGCGTTCGCCGGCCGCACGAAACGCGGCATAGTCGTCGAGCATCGGACGGGACGCGCGAAACGCCTCGAACTCCGCGCGGCGCGGCGAGTCGCCCGAGAAGAAGCCCTTGCTGAGGCGCTTCAGTACGGTTCGCATCAGCGTCATCTGGGTGCGTGGATCGGTCCGGTCGCCGCTCCGCAGCCTGTCGAACGCATGCCGGATGCGTTTGCCTTCGAGGATGCGCTGGGCGGCGCGGTTCGTCGCGAGCTCGGGGATCCGTTCCAGGTCGACGTGGAGCTCGTTCCAGAACAGCCGGCTCACGGGCGCGTAGGGACTGATCTCGTACGGCTCGTCCAGGAACGCGGGCAACAGCGGAAGCGTTCCGACCAATCCGGCGCCGTAGCCGGCCGCCCAGTCCCCGAGGGCCGCGAGGTCGCCGAAGCAGCCGGTGCCGTGGGAGCGCTCGGAGTGGAGCGCGTACAGGGGAACGAACACGCCCCACGCGCCGAACGCGCCGTCGCCGGAGCCGTGCGCGGGGCGGTACGCATGCTCTGGCGCGGAGAAGACGCGACAGACCACCGGCTCGCCGCCGAGCTCCAGGCGGAGCTCGTGATATCCGATCGGCAGGCCTCCCGGGAGGGTGAGCCGGAGGCGCACGTACGGTACGCCGCCGACCTCGTAGGCCCGGACCTTCGGCAACGTGACGAGATCGACGTCCAGCGGGCGTTCCTCGCCCGACTCCAGCTCCAGCATCCCGACCACGCGACCGGTCGCCATCCGGGCCGGCATGCGCAGGGAGACCGACACCGGACCGCCGTTCCACGCGACCGCGATCGGGTCGAGCGTCTCGGTGGCCAGCCGGCGCACGCGCTCGTCGAGCGCGCGTTCGACGCCCTCGCTCGGGGGAGAGCCCCGGAGTGCTCCGATCAGCGCCTCCAGCGTGTCCGGCGCAGCCGAGACGGTCTTGCCGAGCACGTCGGTGTACTCGGTGAGAATGCCGTGCAGCCGAGCCAGTCGGCGCAACGCGTGGCTGACCGCCACGGGACCCCCTCAGTTGAGCGCGAATCGGAAACGCGTACCATACGCGGACCGGCGTCGCCCTCGCAACGACGGTGCTCGTCGAGGGTTTCACGCGCCGGGGCCCGGGGGCGGGAACGCTACCGACCGGCCACGACGATCCGATCCGACACGACGTTCGCGCCGCTCGCCGCGCGCACCCAGTACACGCCCGGTACGACGGGCTCGCCCCGGGTCGTCAGGTCCCATGTGAACGTGTGAGACCCCGCGGGTCGGCGGCCGTCGGCGAGAAGCGCCACCTCGCGACCCGTGGCGTCGTGCAGGGACATCCGCAGCGGTCCCGCCGCCTCGAGCTCGATCGCGACCGCCACGAGCCGGGACGCCGGTCGGGGACGCACCGACGCGATCCGGACGGGCCCGCCGCCGAGGTCCGGCGTGGCCGTGTCCGGCGCGTGCAGCGAGGCGGGCTCTCCCAGGACGACGATGCCGTGCGAGGGCAGCCCGATCGACACCGACTGCGAGAACCCGTCCACCGGGATCGCGTCGCTCGCGAACGTGCCGGGGTTCTCCGGACCGTCGCCGCCATACGTCGCCGCCTCGCTGTTGAGACGTTCGGCCCAGTCGCCCGGTGACGGAACGCCGACGCGATAGCTCGCGAAGTCGGTGTTGGAGACGTTCACGACGACCACGAACGCACCCTCGCCGTCGAAGCGCCGGAACGCGAGCACGTTGCCCGACTCGTTCAGGTGGAACACCTGCCAGGCGGCGCTGGCCCGGAAGGCGCTCTCGGAACGGCGAAGCGCGATCGCGTCCTGGAAGAACCGGAACACGTCGGCATAGGTGGTCTTCTTCGACCAGTCGATGCGATTGCCGGTGTCGGTGCCGAAGTCCGTGTCCTCCAGCCACTCGGCGCCCTGCAGCATCGCGGGCACCCCGGGCGCGAACAGCACGAGCCCCTGTGCGAGCTTGGTGCGTCCCTTCGCGTACTCGTCGTCGTGCGGGAACGTCGGATCGATCGCCTTCACGATCCGTCCGCCACCGCTCGTCGGCCAGGCCTCGTCGTGCAGCTCGAGGTACGTGGTGACCGAGCTGCCGTCCAGGTACGTGCCACCGCCGTTGATGATGTCGCGGATCTTCCACATCTCGGGATCACCGAAGGCCGCGTCGAGGAGCTCCTCTCGCAGCCGATCGGTGAACGCGTCGAAGTACTGGCTGTCGAAGCCGGCGCCTCCGAGCGACGTGGGACGCGTGATCCACGGGTCGTCGGGAAGCTGCTCGGCGATGACGATCTTGTCGATCCAGCGGTTGTCGACCTCGTCGTTCAGCCGCTGCATCAGCGACCACCCCGCCGCCTCCTGCGGGGGGATGGTCATGTAGGCGGTCGCGTCCATCCGGAAGCCGTCGACGCGATACTCGTCCAGCCACAGGTGGGCGCTGTGGGCGTAGTAGTCGCGGACCTCGTCGGCGTCGAAGTCGGCCTGCGCGCCCCACGGCGTGTCCACCTGCGGCGTGTCGAAGTAGATCTGAGAGCCGTCGTAGAACCACAGATAGTTGTCGTCGAACGAGAAGTGGTTCCAGACCACGTCCAGGAGCACGGCGATGCCCTCGGCGTGGAGCGCGTCCACCATCGCCTTGAAGTCGTCGGGCGAGCCGTACTTCCACTCGGGTGCCCAGGCCGTGATCGGGTTGTAGCCGGCCGACAGGTCCCCGGGGAACTCCGTGATCGGGTTCAGCATCACCGCGGTCACGCCGAGCTCTCCCAGGTGCCCGGCGCGCGCGGCCACGTCGACGTAGCGAGACGGAAACGGCGTGGCGCCCATCGGGTCGTTGCGACCGGCGAACGTGCCCACGTGCAGCTGGTAGATGATGAGGTCGTCCAGCGCCGGCGTGACGAAGTCGTTCGTGACCCAGGCGTATCCGAAGGGATCGACGATGATCGAGTTGAGGTTGTCCGATGGATCCAGCGCGCGGGCCCGCGCATCGCTGTTCCAGACCGATCCGTTGAAGAAGTACTTGTACGCGTGTCCCGCCACCGCCGCGGCCACGCGGCCGATGAAGTGCTCACCCACCTTGGGCAGGAGATCCGCAGTGGACCAGCCGTTGAACTCGCCCCGCACGTGGACGCTGGTGCGGGTGGGCGCCCAGACCCGGAACACGGTGCCGCCCTCCGGCAGCGGCGTGGCGCCGACCGGCGCGTGCGAGAGCGTCGAGAAGTCCAGCACGAACCCGCCGTCCACCGGAGGGGCGTCGGACATGCCGGTCACGCTGTAGTAGTCGACGTCGGTGCCGTCGATGACCTCGAAGTAGTACGACAGGGACGACGCCGCGGTCGCCGGGATCGTGGCCGACCAGATCGCATACGCCCCGCGCGCCTCCAGGTACGACGCCGGAATGCTCGCGACCGACCCGTCGTCCACGATGACGTTCACCGCGGAAAGATCGAAGTGATACGCGGCGAGGCGCACGTCGAACGCCTGCCCGTCGACGGGGCAGATCGGGCGGCGATCCTGCCATCCGACGTGCGAGATGCCGTTCCACTGGACGTCGTCGTCGGCGGAGACGGTCGTGGCGAGGGTGGCGATCAGGGCTGCCGTGACCGGGATGGTGGATCGCATGTCGGGTCGTCCCGTGGTCGAGGGTCGGAGTCGTCGGACGAGGGGCGCTCGCGGACGAGCTTATCACGCTCCTCGTGACCGGCGGACGCCGCCGCATCGCGTCGTGGCGCAGAGCCGTGAGTGTTGCCTCCAGGTTTCGCACCCGGACGCCGATGCTGAACATGGGGCTCGGTTGCTCACGTCGAGCGTCCGGCCGGGACTCGATGGGGAGGGCAGTGACATCGCTAACGTGCTCTTTTGCTGGGAGTTAGGTGGCGGCTGGGGCCACATCGGCCGCGTGTCCCCCCTGGCGTGCTGGCTGGCCGAGGCCGGCCACTCGGTGGACTTCGTGAGTCGCGACGTCGTCCGTGCCACCGCGGTCGGGATGCCGGGGCGCGTGCTGCCCGCGCCGAGGGTGTCCACGCCGCGTGAGCGCCAGATCCCCAGTCCGATGAACTACGCCGAGGTGCTCTCGAACCTCGGATGGGACAGCGAGGCGTCACTGTCGGGGCTCGTTCGTGCCTGGCGCGATCTGATCCTCGTGTGCGGCGCCGACCTCGTGGTCGTGGACCACGCACCGGGAGCCGCGCTGGCGGCCCGCACGCTGCGATGCCCGTTCCTGTCGGTGAGCGCCGGTTTTGCGGTGCCGCCGAACGTCGCCCAGCTGCCGCTCCTGCGCGACGGCGTGCCCGAGCCGCGCGTCGCGGCCGCCCACGCGGCCGAGCGCGGGCTCCTGGAGCGGATCAACCGCATCGGCGAGACGCACGGGCTCGCACCGCTCACGTCGGTGGGCGCGCTGTTCCAGGACGCGGAGTCCGTGCTGCTGACGACGTTCGCCGAGCTCGACCACTACCCCGATCGCCCCGGGTCTCTCGAGTACGTCGGCAGCTGGACCACCGGGTCGGGCATGCAGCCGACCTGGCCGGCCGGGGACGGCCCGAAGGTGTTCGCCTACCTGAGCGGGCTCCCGGTGAGCCGGTACGTGCTGAAGCGGCTCGGACGGCGGGACATTCCCACGGTCGCGTACGTCGACGACGAGCCGGTCACCGGCGGTGGCAGCGTGACCGTCCTCCCCGTGCCCGCCGACCTGGCGATGGCCGCGCGGGAGTGCGACGTGGCGATCACGAACGCGGGGCACGGCGTGGCCACCGCGATGCTGCGGGCGGGCAAGCCACTGGTGATGATCCCACGGGTTCTCGAGCAGCAGCTCCTCGCGCGACGGATCCGGGCGCTCGGCGCCGGTGAGACGGTACCGCTCGAACAGCCGCGGACGTTCGAGGACGTGTTCGCCACGGTCGTCGGGGACGACGTGTACCGGCGCGCCGCGGAGGCGTTCTCCGAGCGCTACGCCGACTGGATCGACGAGGATCGGGCCGTGCACGTGGCCGATGCCATCGGAGCGGTGGCTCGCCGGGTCGCCGGCGGAGTGGCCTGACGCCGGCCGTCGCCGTCTCGGGCGGGGTCAGCCCTTGACGCCGCCGAGCGTGAGCCCAGAGACCAGGAAACGATTCAGCACCAGGAACAGCACGACCACGGGGACGCTCACGAGCAGGCTCGCCGCCGCATAGTTCGCCCACTCGGTCTGGAAGCTCCCGGCCAGGTTGGCCAGCCCCAGGGGCAGCGTGTAGAGCGCCTGCTTGTTCAGGATCACGCGCGCCACGATGTACTCCGACCATCCCGACATGAACGAGAAGAGCCCGGTGATCACCAGCGCCGGGCGCGCCAGCGGCAGGACCACACGCACGAACGCACCGATCTGGCTCGTGCCGTCCACGCGAGCCGCCTCCTCCAGCTCGACCGGGATCGTGTCGTAGTAGCCCTTCATCGTCCACACGCAGAACGGCAGCGCGGTGGCGGTGTACGCGACGACGATGCCGAGCATCGTGTCCACGAGCCCGAGGCGGCTCATCAGCACGTACAGCGGCAGCAGGAGCATCGTCGCCGGGAACATCTGGGTGACCAGGAGCCCCACCATGCCCGCGCCGTGACCCCGGAACCGGAACCGCGAGAACGCGTAGCCGGCGGTCGACGCCAGGGTCACCCCGAGGAGGGTGACCGACCCCGCGGCCACCGTCGAGTTCCGGAGCCAGAGGAAGAAGTCCTTCTCGAAGAGGACCTTCCGGTAGGCGACCAGGGTCGCGTCCTCGGGGATCAGCCGGAGCGACGTCGAGTAGAGCGCGTCTCCGGGTCGGAGCGAGATGCCGAGCACCACCAGGATCGGGTAGATGATCGCGAACGTGAGCGCGGCGAGCACGACGTGAAAGAGGAGTCGCCGGAGAACGTGCGTCATGCGGCCGCTCCTTCCGTGGCCCGGTTCTGCCGGAGGAACCACAGGACGAACGCGAGCAGGATCAGGAAGATCACCACCGAGAACGCGGCCGCGTACCCGTAGCGGTAGTACGTGAACGCCGCCTTGTACACGTACGTGACCAGAATGTGCGACTTGTCCGACGGCTGTCCGCCGTTCGTGACCAGCCAGATCACGTTCAGGTTGTTGAACGTCCACACGGTGCCGAGCGAGATGGCGGGCACCATGACCGGTCTGAGGTTCGGGATCGTGATGTGCCGGAAGCGCTGCCACGCCGACGCGCCGTCGATCGACGACGCTTCGTACAGCTCCTTCGGGATCGACTGCAGACCGCCGAGGGCGATCACCATCATGAACGGAAAGCCGAGCCAGACGTTCGTGAGCGTGGGGGCCACGAACGCCCAGAGCTCGTTCGACAGCCACGGCACCTTGTCGGCGTGAAGCCACTTCTCGAGGATCAGATTGAACGCGCCGTACTCGTAGTTGAACATCCCGCGCCAGGTCAGCGCGACGATGTACTGCGGCACCGCCCAGGGCAGGATCAACAGCGCGCGGTAGATGGGCTGTCCGGCGAACGGACGGTTCAGGAGCACCGCGAACGCGACGCCGATCACCACGTGACTCACGACGTTTGCCACCGTCCAGATGACGGTCTTCAGGAACGTCGTGTAGAGCGCGGGCTCCTCGAAGAGGCGCCGGTAGTTCTCGAACCCGACGATCTTCGGATCACGCACCGTGTACAGGTTCATGTTCGTGATCGACAGGTACAGGTTGTAGACGAACGGATAGAGCACCACGATCGCGATGATCGCGACCGTGGGCGCGAGGAGGAGATACGGCAGGCGGCGTTCTCGGGTCATCAGCCCTTCATCTCGTCGATCTTCCGGAGCGCCTCCTGCTGCATCTGTCGGGCCGCCTCGGCCGGGGTGAGCGATCCGTTCCAGACGCTCTGGACGCCGGGGCGCATCGCGTCCCAGATCGCGCGCATCTCGGGTACGACCGGCATGCGGCGCCCGACCATCACCTGCGAGCGCGAGGCCTCGAGCGTCTCGTCGCTCTGGATCGCCGGATCCTGGTAGGCCGCCTTGCGCGTGGGCAGCGTTCCGAGCCGCGTCGCGAAGTCGATCTGGCTGCGAACCGACGTGAGCTCCTCCAGCAGCGCCTCGATCCGCGCCAGCTTGGCCCCGGTGACGCGCGCGTTGATGGAGTACCCCTTGGACGAGATCATGGGCGCCGGCCACCGTCCGTCGATCCTCGGCAGACGACTGATCGCGATGTCGACGCCCGCCTTGCGATACGCCGACCACGACCACGGTCCGTTGATGATCATCGCCGCCCGGCCCTCGCTGAACAGCGTGTGTGCAAGCTCGTAGTCGCACTCCGCCGGTGACACGCCGTGCTCGTTTCGGAGCGCGTCGTATAGCCCCAGCGCCTTCACCATCGCGGGCGTGTCGAGCGTCGGGGCGTGGCTCTCGTCCATGACCCAGCCCCCGGAGCCGGTCAGAAACGGGATCACCCAGAACGGCTCACCCACCTGGAACACGAGCCCGTACCGATCGATGCGGCCGTCGCCGTTCGTGTCGACCGTGTTGGCCTTCGCGATGGCCACCAGCTCGTCCCAGGTCTCGGGCGCGTCGGGGACGAGCGCGGTGTTCCGCACGAGCGCCAGGTGATTGCCCAGCTGATCGGGCAGCGCCCACACGTGACCGTCCAGCGTGTCGAACGCCTCGGGCACGAACGCGTCGAGCGCGTCGCCGAGGATCTCGTCCAGGGGATGGATCACGCGCATGATCGAGAACGGGCCGATCTGATCGGAGGGACCGAACACGAGATCCGGTCCGCCGCCGGCCAGCGCCGCCGTCTGGAACTTCGTTCGAAGATCCTCGGTGGACTCGTGACTCACCTCGAACGTGAGCTCCGGGTGATTGGCCTGTACCTCGGCCAGGTGCTCGGTCAGGACCGATCGCTCCTCGGGATCCATCTGGACCCAGATCGCGATCGTGGTGTCCGTGGCCGACCCACCGTCACCTCCGCCGCAGGACAGGGTGAAGGTCGCCACGATCGCGCAGGCGACCGCGATCGCGCCCGCGCGAGAACGGATTCCGATCCTCGAAGTCCACATGGCCGGCTCCCGGAGACGGGTGTGAGCGCCTCGAACTGGCGTGGCCGGACGATAGCGCGTCCGTCGGACCCGGGCAACGGCTCGACATCGCGCAACGACCAGATTCCGCAAGGGTTTGGGACGTCGCCGCAGGCCCCACTGGCGGTGCGCGCTCCGTGGACGAAACCCGCCGCATCCGGTAAAATCGACCGTTCCGAGTTCGCCGGATTCTGCCAGGCCAGGCGCCCCCGGGCCGCGTCGCGTTCGCCCGGACGCACGTCTCCGAGGCTGCGCTCTGCATCGTCGACCCAGCGCCTTCGAGCGCGACGTCGCGCGCCCGCGCGACCAGGAGGTACCGAGCATGATCACCCGCCGAATCGCGTTGCCGGCCTGCGCCGCGTCGGCCTTTCTGTGCGGCCTGACCGGGGCCGCCGGAGCCGAGGGTTTCGGCACGCCGACGATCGACGGCGTCATCGATGCCGTCTACGGCGACCCCGAAGCCACCGACCCCACCGACGATGCGCCGCAGGGATTCGAGCACCTCGACCTCGGTCGCCTGTATGTCTGCAATGACGTCGACTACTGGTACTTCGCGTTCGAGGCGGACGACGACGTCCTGGCCACGAACTGGGGCAAGTACATGATCGAGATCGACACCACGAACGACGCCGCCGGCGCGACCGTGGACGCGTGGGGTCGCAACGTCGTGATCAGCGATCCGCACAAGCCCGAGTTCTCGCTCCGGAGCTGGGTGGACGGCGGCGGCGCCTACAGCGCGGCGAAGACCCAGGTCTGGGCCTGGGACGGCGCCTCCTGGTCGACCGACGGCGCCCTGGACGACGCCGCCGTGGCCGAGGGCACAACCAGCGTGTTCGAGTGGAAGGTGGCCAAGACCCGCATCGGCAGCCCGTCGACGATCTGGTGCGAGGTGTTCACGACCGCCGGCGGCGGCGGCGACAACGCGCAGGACACGTCGAACGACCCCGCCGACGACTGGAACGCCACCGACTGGACGACCACCGCGGTGCTCGCCAACTCCACCGAGGTCGCCGAGACGTCGGGATCGGACGTGACGCCGCCGACGCTGGTCTCGGTCACGGGTATCGGTCAGGATCCGATCACCGACCTCCTGCTCGAGTTCTCCGAGGCGCTCGAGCAGCTGTCCGCCGAGACGACCGGCAACTACAGCATCGACGATACCGCCGTGACGATTCTCAGTGCCATCCAGGACACGATCGAGCCGCGCAAGGTGACCCTCGTCACCGAGTACGTTCCGGCTCCCGCGGGCGAGGGCTCGAGGGGCGCTACAGGGCTTCCGTACGGGCAATGCTTCGAGGTGACGGTGACCGGCGTCGAGGACGTCGCGGGCAACCCGATCGTCGACGACGGCATCTCGAACGTGGCCGGGTTCCAGCTCTGGAGCCTCACCTTCCGGGCCAACATGAACCTGCGCCTCCGGGACGTGTCGTACTTCCCCGACACCGAGGACGTGGGTCTCGAGGGCAGCCAGTCGCCCCTCACGTGGGATCCGGTCGGCGATCTCCTGCTCGACGACGCCGACGGCGACAGCGTGTACACGGCGACCGTCCAGTTCTCGTTCCCGTGTGAGAGCATCCCGGCACCCGGCGGAAACACGCTCGAGTACAAGTTCACCCACAAGGGCGAGTACGAGTCGATCGGCAACCACTTCTACGCGTTCGATCCGCTCATCGGTGAGGACGTGCTCAACATCTGGTGGAACGACGTCGCGCCGAGCGACATCACGGCCAACGTCGTCGACGTGATCTGGACGGTCGACACGAGTGGAGAGACCGTGCCCCCCGTGGACGGCGTGGACGTGCTCGCGCTGAACGGGAGCCAGCTCCCGCTCAACTGGGACGTCCCACCGCTGGGGTCGAGCGCGCTTCGGGACAACGGAGTCGCGCCCGACGATACGGCCGGCGACGACATCTGGTCGATCCGCGTGCGCTTCCCGGTGGGCACGTTCAGGACCGTCTACCACAAGTTCGTCCTGAACGACGTCTACGAGTGCGAGGACCAGGACAACCGCAGCATCACCATCGACGACGCGACCTACAGCGACACGAACCCGCAGATCCTGGACACGGCCACCTACGATCAGTGCGTGATCCTCGGCGTCGAAGACGCCTCGCTGCCCCGGCTGCAGATGGTGGCGCGGCCGAACCCGTCGACCCGGGGCACGTTCATCGCATTCACGACCGATCGTGAGACCGACGTCCGGGTGACCGTGCACGACGTGCAGGGACGGCAGGTACGTGAGCTGGAGGACGGGCCGATGCCGATCGGGCGCACGGCGATCTTCTTCGACGGGCGTGACGCCGGCGGGCGTGCGCTCGCGTCGGGCACGTACTACGTCCGGATCGAGACGGCGGATGGCGTGGAGACGCGTCCGCTGACGCTGATGCGCTGACGGCCGGCGGCGAGGTCCACGCAGCACGCGCAGGTAATACTTCCCCGCGTCCCTCGGGACGCGGGGTTTTTCGTTTGACGCGCTCGAGCGATGGGCTCAACGTGGGACCGTTCGTGGTTCGATCGGACGGCCGAGGTCGAACGCGACACTCCCCTGCCCAGGGACGAGGGAGGTGCCATGTCCTCGAGTCTCCACGTCATCTTCGGCGCCGGTCAGGTCGGCGTGCCGCTGGCCGAGCGACTTCTCGAGCGCGGCATGAGCGTCCGCATGGTCAAGCGCTCGCCGTCCGACGACGTACCCGACGGCGCCGAGCTGGGGCTCGGTGACGCGAGCGACGCGGAGTTCTGCCGCGAAGCCAGCCAGGGCGCCGATGCGATCTATCACATCATGAACCCGCGCTACGTGGCGAAGGTGTGGCGCGAGCGCCTGCCCCTGTACATGCAGAACCTGATGCAGGCCGCGGCGTCCGCCGAGGCGCGGCTGGTCGTGCTCGACAACCTCTACATGATCGGCCCCACCGGTGGGGTTCCGATCGACGAGGACACGCCGGTGTCGCCGTGCTCGGCGAAGGGGAGGGCGCGTGCCCGGGCCGCCCGGATGCTCTTCGACGCCCACGAGCGGGGCGACGTGCGCGCCGTCGTCGGGCGAGCCTCCGACTACTACGGACCGAGGGGGACGCTGACGCATCTGGGCGATCCGTTCTGGAAGCCCGTCCTCGCCGGAAAGACCGCGCGCATGGTCATCGATCCCGACGCGGTCCACACGTATCACTACATCCCCGACGTGGCCGCCGGTCTCGCCGAGCTCGGGCTGGCGTCCGAGAGCGTGCTCGGCCGCGTGTGGATGCTGCCCTGCGCGCCCGCCCGGACCGCCCGCGAGCTGATCGCCGACCTGTCCACCGCGCTGGGGCGCGAGATCGCCGTGTCGCGAACTCCACGCCCCGTGATCAAGGCGCTCGGCCTGTTCGTGCCGATGCTGCGAGAGGTCGACGAGATGCTGTACCAGTGGGACGAGCCGTTCATCGTCGACGACAGCCGGTTCCGGAAGCGCTTCGGGGCCACGGCCACCGATCCGGTCGAAGGCGCCGCGGCCACGGTGGCCTGGGCGCGCGAGCACTACGCCTGATCGCGCGTCCAGGGCCGGCCCCGGTCGGGCCGACGACTACTCGATCGTGCTGATCCGCCAGGTCGAGCGCCGCTCGTCCAGCTCGAAGCGATAGTCGCCGTCGCCCGGGAACTTGATCGACAGCCCCGTGCCCTCGCCGCTGACGATGCAGGCGTCGCCGCTCGTGACCCCACCCACGAACTCGTGGATGTCATCCTCGCTCGTGCACGTGCCGTAGTCGTCGTCCCACGCCTCGTTCGTGCGGAACTTGAGCACCCACACCGAGTCGGCATCCACCGAGATCGTCAGCGTGTCGGCCCACACGCACTGCGACGGGTCCACCAGTGTCATGTGCGGGCCGCCGGGTGGGGGCGGCCAGCCGTTGAACTCGCCGACGATCTCGATCGCCGAGCTGGTCTGGCACGCCTCGTCCACGAGCAGCGTGATCGGATCCAGCGTCGTCGTGGTCTCGGCGGTCACCTCCACGTCCGTGATCGTTTGGGAGACATAGCCGGCGGCCGAGATCTCGACGCCGACCGTTCCCACCGGAACGTCCTCGATCACGAACGCGCCCGCGGCGTCGGTCGTGCCCTCGATCGTGCCGGTGCCGGCCGTCACGCGAACGGTGGCCGTGGGCAGCTCGGCCGGATCGTCGTCGAACGTGACCGTGCCCGCGACGGTCCCGAACTCGGCGTCCACGAGCGTGATCGTCTCCAGATCGGCCGAGCCGCCGTCGGTGATCACGACCCCGGAGACGTGCCGGTCCACGAAGCCCTCGGCGATGATGACGACCTCGTACGTGCCGGCGGGCAGGTTCGGAATCGAGAAGGTTCCGGTGCCCGAGCGCGACGTGGTCACCGGCGCCTCGTCCATCGGCTCGATCCGATACGACGGCGGCGTGGTGCCCTCGTAGAGGAGGATGTTGTACAGCCCGGACTCGAGCACGTCGGCCCGCATGTCGTTGCCGGTGCCCGAGCCGCGCTCGGTGGTGCCGACGAGGCCGTCGCCGCCGCCGGCGTTCACGTAGTCGTCGCCCCAGGCCCTGCCCACGACGAACTTCCAGGTGATCTCCCCGCTGGACAGATCGCGCGTGTCGACCCAGGCGCCGCCGCCGAGATAGCGCATGCCCGGCTCGGACCAGTGTGTGGTGCTCCACTCGTTCCAGGAGCCGGTCGGGTGGATCGTGCTCGTGGTCGTCATGTAGCCCGGCACGTAGTCACGAAGCGCGTAGATGGTGGCGACCTCGCCGACGCCGAGCCCGGCCACGACGCCGCGCAGCTCGGCGGTTCCGGCGGCCTCGCCGGTGGGGGTGAGGAGCGTCGAGTCGGGTGCGTCGTCACAGCCGAGCCCGCCCAGACCGGCGACGCCGAACGTGGTCAGCGCGGCGAGTCCGAGGAAGGCTCGCCGGCGCCGCGGGCTCGTGATCGTGAAGGGCTTGTTCATTGACTAGTCCACGATGAGTACGGAGTTGAACCCGCCGAAGCCGTCGTCGGTCCGGTTCGGGTTGTTGGGATCTTCCTTCCAGTTCGTCTCGTCGACCTTGAACTTGTACTGGTAGCGTCCGGGTTCCAGGTCCACGACGAGTCGCCAGACGCCGTCGCCGTCCTCGTCGGCCATCTCGCCCACGCGGAACCCGCCGGTCTCGGCCAGGCCCGCGCACCAGTTGTTGCTCTCCCAGCTCCCGCAGAGCTGGACGATCTGGGCCGAGGGGCTCGCGAACTGGAACATGTATCCGCCCTGGACGCGTATGGGCGGTGGCAAGCGCTTCTTGATGAACGTGAGCCGCGTGCAGCCGGCCGCCAGCACGACCACGGCCAGGGCCATGCACAGCCCCCGGATACGGTGACGCGACATGGTCACCTCCTTCGAACGGCGCGCCGGCGGCGCGCGTCTAGTAGCGAACGATCGCCTCGAGCTGGAAGCGGCGTTCGTCTTCCAGGGCCCGCTCCGCGCTCACGATGGCGTCGCCGAGCCCCAGGTAGTTCGTCTGCGCCGCCGATCCGTTGGCGCCGCGCTCGAACAGGAACAGGTCCCGTCCGATGTAATCGTACTCGTTGACCGGCGCGTCGATCACGTAGGGATCCACGCCGTAGCTGAACGCGATGCTGATGGTGCTCGTCGGCAGGTACGCGATCTCGATGAACGTGGAGACGAACGAGTCGTTCAGATCCAGGATCGCCGAGTCGTAGCTGGCGATGCGGGTGTCGACGTAGCCGCGCCAGCGCGGGGCGAGCATGCCCGTCAGGTGGACCAGCGTCTCGACGTAGCTCGGGGTCTTGCCCACGCCGGCGCCGGCGAACGTGCCGTGATAGGCGAGCTCGACCTGGCGTCCGTCGTGGAGCCCGATGGCGAGGTGCGGCTTGATCACCGACGCGTCGTTCCCGCCGAGCAGCGTGAGCCGCTCGTAGCTCACCTCGTGCTCGCCGTTCTCGAGCCAGAAGTTCCGCTGGTCGAACCACATCTGCGCGCCCCAGGGCGTGGCCTCGTCGTACGAGAAGCTCGTCTGCTCGACGTCGACCGCAGCCGCGACCGGGCGGTCGATTCCGGGGAACGGGTCCCACTCGCGCTCGATCGACGCCGAGAGCACGTTCATGTCGTTCGTGAGGTCGGTGCCCGCCGTGGTGGCGATCGGGGTCAGGTCGTGACGCTGGAGCTCCCAGCTCAGGCTCGCGTCGACGTCCAGGGCGAGCGCGGGCCACGTGAGGCCGAGAAACGCGCGCACGCTCTCGTCCAGGGTCTGGCTGCCCCGGGGGCCGATGTCGGACTCGTTCCCGGCGCTGACGACCGTGTACACGTCGCTGCCGTCGACGGTCGCGGTCTGGATCTCGACGTCGTCACGGACACCCCCCTGGCGGTCCTCGATGACCGACTCGCCCCACAGGAGCTCGGCGTTCACCCGGGGGCCGTGCTCGCTCCGGTACTCGACGTCGCCACCGAAGGCGTTCCAGCGCTCGAAGAGGCCGACGTACGTCGATCGCGTGCCGAGCGTGTCGACGGTGGCGCTGGGCACGATCGTCTGAAGCGAGCCGGGGTTGTAGCTCCGATCCATCCGGAACGAGACGCCGACGCGAACGTCGCCCCCCGGCGCCGAGGTGAGCGTCCCCGCACGCGCGGCCAGGACGTCCTTGCCGGCGTCACTGACCGCGGTCCGGTAGTCGGTGAGCGGCTGGTCGAACTCGAAGCGTCCCTCGTCGAACACGAGCTGGTCGGGCGTCATGAACGTCTCGGTGACACCCGGGTGCGTGAAGCCGCCGGGCTCCGAGTCGTCGGAGTAGAGGAGCTGCGCCTCGACGCCGCGAAACGTCTTCGTCGCCCACGCGCCCACGGTCTCGTAGCCGTAGTCGTGGTCGTAGATCCCGATGCCCCCGACGAGCCGAAGCGGGTCGTCGAACCGGCCCACGCCCTCGTTGTCCCACAGGACCCCGTCGATCTCGTCGTTGGAGAGCCGCAGCGACCCGCGATCAAAGTTCAGGCGCGTCTGGTAGAAGTCGACGTTGTCGGCCTCGTTGTGGATGTTGGTGAGCACGTGCGCGCTCAGGTCGTCGTTCACGCGCACGGCGAAGTCCAGGTCGATGTCGAGCGTGGGGCGGCGTAGCTCGTAGCGCGAGCTCGGCCCGTCGGCCTCCCGGGCGACGTAGTCTCCGATGGATCGCCCGGTCACCACGACCTTCGGGCTCAGCGTCGTGTTGGACGTCGCCGCCATCGCGGTGAGCGAGCCGTCGGCGGCGATCGTGATCGCGGAGTTTCCGTAATCACCGGCGGTCACGGGGTTTGTGGGGTCGGCGATCCAGTTGCCGTCGACGACGAACTTGTAGAGCTGCTGACCGGCCTCCAGGGGAACCGTGATCGCCCACACGCCGTCCTCGTTCGTCATCGGGTTGGCGGTCGTGGACCAGCCGTTGAACTCGCCGGCCAGACTCACCGAGGACGCGTTCGGATCGGCGTACGTGAACCGGATGCCACCGTCCACGGCCACGGGCTGGGCGTTCGACGCCGCGGGCACGACGAGAACAGAGGCGATCGCGACCAGGACGGACCACACCCACGAGCGGGCGTGGCGGCGCGGAGTGCGTGGCGACGATACGGCGCGAGTGCCCATCAGAAGTTTCCCTTCACGATCAGCTTGACGATGTTCCGGTTGTCGGCGCTGCCGGCCAGGTCGCCGTCGTCGACGGGGTTCGGCGTGTCGCCGATCCAGCCCGGTCCATACTCTAGAAACGCCTCCATGTTGCCGCGCGGGCGGTACTGGAGCTGCGTGAACAGTCCCTTCCGGAGGCGGGCGGGGTCGTTTCCGAACGTGTAGCGCCCGTAGACCTTGAGTCGCGGGGTGAGGTTGACGCTGCTCTCGACCGACGCGAGCGCCTTCTCGTCGACGCTGTCGAAGTCCTTGATCTTGCCCTGGATCCGCATCCAGGCCAGGCGGCTCTCCACCTGCACCTCGGCGAAGAGGTCCCGGTTCTGCGTGACGTCCGGGAACTCCGGCTCCGAGAGGTTCCGGTCGATTCGATTCGAGTAGTAGAACTTCGTGGTGAAGCCGTTCACGTACTCGACGTACATCTCGGCGTAGAGCTCGGTGAACTTCCGCCGGTCGAAGACGAATCGCTCGTAGTTGGTGTAGTTGAGCGCCAGCGTGATCGCGCGCTCGGGCACCAGGTACCACGAGTTGAGCCAGATGCCCTGCTCGCCCTGCGCGCGCTGGTCGTCGAGGGGGCTCGAGAGACGCCCGAGCGGGTTCACGAACTCCGGCCCGTAGTACCAGAAGGACGGCGCGAGGTTGTAGTAGCCGAACGTCGGGTGACCGACGCGAAGCGCGCGCAGCTCGCCCACCAGCGCGAGGTCGTCCGGCAGCCAGGGATCGAGGCGCTTCAGGCTCGCACTTCCGGGGTCGAAGCCGTCGTCACCCTCGCTCTGGAATCCCAGGCGCGTCGCGAACTCCAGCGACAGGTCGGTGACGCCGAACTGGTAGCGCATGTCGCCCGCCACCAGATCGAACGCGTTGCTGGGCTCGCTGGCCTGCGCCTCGACCTTGCGGTTGTACGTCATGCCCAGGCGAAGGCGGTTCCCGAGGAACGGGCGGCGCAGCCGAACGACGTGCGCGTCGTCGGTGCTGACCGGCGCGAACGCCTCGGCTCCGGCGCCCGGGTTGGACTGCCCGCTGAAGTCGCTGGAGAGGAGCGTCATGTTGGTGCCCCCGAGGCCCCAGAGGTCCAGACGTGCGCCCTGCGCGTTGTCGGAGTCCTTCAGGTTGTTGGGCTCGACCACGCGGATGAGGTGATTCTCGACCCAGAAGCGATCCTGCCGCTGGAAGAGGTACAGGTCGGCTCCCCGCGTGGTGCGATCGATCCGGTAGCGCAGATGGCTCTCGCGGTACTGGAACATCGGCCGATTCTGATCGTTGGATCCCGGGTTCCAGTCGGCCTCGAACTTGACGAACGCCTCCACGCCGGTGGCCGGTGCCGAGAACAGGCGAAACTGCGCGCCGTTGTAGGTGTCGGAGTTGTTGGAGTCGAAGTCCCACTCGTTGCTGCGGTCCTCCTTCCGCGCGTCGATCTGGATCTGGTACTCGCCCTCGAGCTTGGTGATCGCCGAGGCGTCGATGGCGACGCCCCCGATCAGCGCGACGGCCAGCGCGCGCGTCGCCAGGCGCGTCGCGGCGTGGCCGGGACGGTCGGGGCGGGCGCGCTCGGCGCGGCGGACTCGGGCTACCATCTCGGCTCTCCGAACGGCACTCGGAGCGACAGCTCGTACGAGATCCCGAGGTCGTCGTTCGTCACGAACGCGACGTCGACCAGAAAGCGCTCGGCGGCCAGGCCGACGCCTCCGGCGAAGTCCCCGCCCGAGACCCCCGCGCGGAGCGCGAACACGTCGTAGAAGGACACCTCGGCTCCCGTGTTGAAGAGCCAGTCCCCGCGCGCGTCCTGGTTGAGGCTCAGCGCGAACACCGACTCCGGATGCCACCGATACGAGAGGCTGACGTCGTGGATGCGCTCGAGCCGCGTGCGACCGCCGCCGTCCACGAAGTCGAACGTGGGCTCGATCACGTTGCGGACGACGTAGCCCACGGCCACCGTGGGGGACAGGTTCACCAGCGCGGACAGATCCGCCGTGAGCTTGCGCTGGGAGCCGTAATCGATCTCGCCGGCGTCGGCGTCGTAGCTGACGCTGGCGAGCTTGACGTTGGCCCCGATCGCCAGCGCGTAGCTCCCGGTGTAGGCCACGACGTCGCGCGCGACGCCGAACGTGACCATGTCCTCGGAGACGACGTTCTCGACCCCGGTGTGATGCCACGCGACCGAGACCGACGTCCGGTCGCGGTGATGGACGGCGCTCGCGAACTGGGTACCCAGGTTCTCCACGACGTAGGGCCGGCTGTGCACGAAGAGGATCTCGCTCCGGCGCATGGTGACCAGGGCGGCGGTGTTCCACGACACGGCCGACCCATCGTCGGCGATGGCCGAGTAGGCGCGCCCGATGGCGGTCCCTCGTGCCCCGGCGAGCATGCGCTCGAAGTGGGCGCCCACCGGCTGCGGCGCGAGGGCGCTCAGGGCGACGGCGGCGAACGCCCAGACGAGGATCGAAGCGTCCGGTGACGTGACCCTTGCCCCGGCGTGGCGCGAGAGCGCGGCGCGCGCCGCCGCCCGAGCGCGGTTCGCCCGCCCGCTCATCTCACCACCGTGAACGCACGCTTCGCGCGGCTCGGGCCGACTTCCTCGACCACGCTCAGGATGTAGATACCCCCGGGAACCGGCCGATCGGCGCCGTCACGTCCATCCCAGCGATCCTTGGTCGGGTCGGTGGGAGAGGTGGCCGGCCGGACGTCCTCGACGTAGAGCGAGCGAACGACCTGGCCGCGCATGTCGTACACGCGGGCGGTCAGGCTCACCTCGCGGAAGTCCTCGGACGTAGACGGGTCGAGACGGATCTCGAACTCGAGGTCTCGCGACTCCTCGGGCGAGACGATCGGGTTGGTGATGTGGAGGCTCGTGACGTCGAACTTGATGCCCTCGATGGGTGGACGCCGCTTGAAGCGGATGCGCTCGCGGACCGAGGCGCCGAAGTCCGGGTAGCCCGGGACGCCATCGCCGTCCACGGCGTCGTCCGGGTCGGCGTCCCCGTCCAGCGGAAGGATCGCGTAGTTGTCGATCGTGACCAGCGCGGCGCTGTCCACCGAGTGTCCGTTGAAGTTGTCCGGTGCGGAGTCGGGGCCTCCGGTGCCGTCGGCGCCGGCGGTGACCACCGCGGCGAGCTTCAGGCGGTCCATGCCGTCGGGGACTCGCCACACGTCGGCGTCCAGCGCCGGCACGAAGTCCTGCTCGGACTGACCGAAGAAGACCAGCGACCACGGAATCGCGAACTCCATCGCACGATCGGTCGAGCTGCCGTCGAAGGTCGCCACACCTCGGAACTGCGTGGACGCGACCTGCACGACCTGATTCACGCCGGTGACCGTCCACATCTGCGGCGCGCCGTTCCGGTCCCAGGTGGCGACGAAGAAGTCGGGAGCGAAGTCACTGGAGAAGACGAAGTTACGGCGCCAGGCATTGACCTCGGTCATGCCGTCGAGACCGGCGACGCCGTCGGCCGAGGGCACCTCGTCGGCGACGTCCACGAACAGGATCGTGTTGTTGTCGAAGATGAAGCCGTCAACGGCCAGGTAGAGCGAGTCGGCGTCCCAGGTGACCTTGATCTGGTTGACGTCGTTGAAGGGCCCCCACTCGGAGTCGTTCAGCGACTCCTCGAGCGTGTTCAGCTCCTCGTTGACGCCGAACACGACCTCGTCGGCCTCGAAGTCGGACGTGAAGCCGTCGACCTCGAGTCGACCGCCGCGGTCGAGCTCGGTGATGGCGTCGGCCCGTGGCGCGATCGCGCACAGCAAGAGCGCGAGACCGGCGCGGACGACCGGAGCCTCCAGATACATCTGTCGCGATTTCCCTCGTTGGGGGCCGGCGACTCTGGGCTAGTATCAGGCCCGAAAACTTACCACACTCCCGAGTCGATTTGCCCAGTGAGGACGCTCATGATTTCCCGACGTTCCACGATGGCGAGCGGACGCGCTCTCGAGCGGCTCGCCGTTGTGGTGGTGGCGCTGTCGATGCTGGCGCCGATGGCCAGGACCGCCGATGCCGAGACGGTCACGTTCCGATGCGAGGCGCCGGGCGCGAACGCGGTCTTCCTGGCGGGGTCGTTCAACGAGTGGTCGCCAACCGCGCAGGCCATGTCCGACGCGGACGGCGACGGTGTCTTCGAGGTCGCGCTCGACCTCGAGACCGGGGCGTACCCCTACAAGTTCGTGATCGACGGGACCTGGACCACCGATGAGACGGCCGCCGGGTTCGAGGCCGACCCGTACGGCGGACGGAACTCGATCGTGTACGTCGGCATGGAGCCTCCGGCGCCCGAAGCGGGCGGGGGCCGGGCGGCATCGCCGACGGGAGCCGCCACCGCCGCCGCGCCCGCGAGCTCGTCCAGGACGCACGACGTCACGTTCCGGTACGAGCCCGTCATCGGGGGCGAGCGGGACGTCTTCGTCGCCGGGACGTTCAACGGCTGGGTCACCGATCAGGATCGACTCACCGACGCCGATGCGGACGGCGTCTTCACCCTCACGATGCCGCTGGCCGAGGGGCGCCACGACTACAAGTTCGTCGTGGACGGCAACTGGATGACCGACGAGAACGCGGTCGAGTTCGCCGACGACGGCTTCGGGGGCCGGAACTCCGTGCTGATCGTCGACGCCCAGGGCCAGGTGACCCCCGAGCGAGCGCAGGCCGCTCCGGCGGCGGCCGACGGTGCGCTCTACGACGTCACGTTCACCCACGTCGCACCCGCCGCGCGCGAGGCGTTCCTCGCCGGCAGCTTCAACGACTGGTCGACCACCGCCACGCCGATGACGCGCTCGGACGACGGCACGTTCTCGACCACGCTCGTGCTGTCCCCGGGCTCGTATCCTTACAAGTTCGTCGTGGACGGCACCTGGACCACCGACGAGACGGCCGACCAGTTCGTGGACGACGGCTTCGGGGGCCGGAACTCGGTCATCGTGGTCGACGAGCGGTTCACGTCGGTGCCGCTGGAGCGGGGGGACGGGCTCGTCTACGAGGGCGACATCCAGCACACGGGATCGATCGCCGAGTGCAACATGGTCTCGGACACCGAGGTCGTGTTCCGCGCGCGCGCGTATCGCAACGACGTGGACGGCGTCTCGCTGATGTGCCGCCGGAGCGTGGAGGGGCCGTGGGACGAGCGTCCGATGACGCGTTTCTCCAGCGACGCCGCGTTCGACTACTTCGAGATCACCTACAGCCGGCCCGACCCGGTCGACGTGGTGAACTACGGCTTCCTGTACCGGGATGGGGACGTGACCCGCTGGCTGGGTCCGCGCGGGTTCGAGGCCGCCGGCGTCACCGGAACCGCGTTTCTGTTCAACGCCGAGACCGCGGTCGTGCTGGATCCGCCCGGCTGGGTGCGCGACGGCGTCTTCTACCAGATCTTCCCCGATCGCTTCCGGAACGGCGACAGGAAGAACGATCAGAAGTTCGAGGAGTGGTACTACGAGGGACGCACGCGATTGCCGCGGGTCGGCCCGCAGAACGGCGAGTACTACCACTTCGTGAAGGACTGGGACGACTTCTCCGGTCTGGCCGAGAGCCCCTATCGCTCGGACGGGAAGCCCGACTACTTCTCGTTCTACGGCGGCGACATCCAGGGGGTCATGGACGAGCTCGACTACCTGGCCGACCTCGGCATCACGATCATCTACTTCAACCCGCTGAACGAGGCCCGGTCGAATCACAAGTACGACGCCACCGACTACATGACGCTCGACCCCCACTTTGCCGACCCCGAGCTGTTCGCCCGGTTCGTGGCCGAGGCGCACGAGCGGGGGATCCGGATCGTCGTCGACACCGTGTTCAATCACACCGGCGACACGCACTGGGCGTTTCAGGACGCGGTGAAGAAGGGGCGCGAGTCGGAGTACTGGGACTGGTACGAGTTCAAGCGCTGGCCGCTTCCCGAGCAGGGCGAGTACGACGCCTCCAGCTACTACGCGTGCTGGTGGGGCTTCGGATCGCTGCCCGACCTCAACTACGACCTCGTGCTCCCCGCCGATCGCGAGCACACGGTGTCGGACGTCTCGCAGGCCACGCCCAACCAGCCCGTGGTCGACCATCTGCTCGAGGTGGCGACGTTCTGGATCCAGGACATGGACATCGACGGCTTCCGTCTCGACGTTCCGAACGAGGTGCCGTTCTGGTTCTGGAAGATCTTCTGCGCCGAGGTCCGGCGTCTGAAGTCCGACGTGTACATCGTGTGCGAGATCTGGGGAGATGCCACGACCTGGATCACGCCCGACCTCGTGGACGCGACCATGAACTACCGCTACTTCCGCGACCCGGTCCTGCACTGGATCGGACAGGGACAGGGCAACGCGGTCTCGTTCGATCGCGAGCTGGCGCCCGGCCGCGTCGTGTACGCGCCGCAGTCGCAGCAGGTCATGATGAACCTCATCGACAGCCACGACACGGTGCGCTTCCGCACCCAGGCCAGGGGCGACGCGCGGCGGCTGAAGCTCGCGGCGCTGTTCCAGATGACGTACGTCGGAGCGCCGCACATCTACTACGGCGACGAGGTGGCCATGGAGGGCGGCGCCGACCCCGACTGCCGCCGTCCGTTCCGCTGGAGCTGGACCGAGGATCCGCTGCGCCGCGACGTGCACGATCACTACGCGAAGCTGATCGACATCCGCAAGCAATGGCGCGCGCTTCGCCGGGGCACGTTCACGCCGCTGGTCGCGTCCGGGAACACGTACGCGTATCTCCGCCAGGACACCGAGGGATCGGTGGTGGTGGTGCTGAACAACGGCGAGAAGGCAGTCGAGGCCGCAGTGCCGCTGGACGGCGATCGGGCGGGGGCCGTGTTCGTGGATGCCTTTACAGGAGAACGAGTTAACGCCCAGGGAGGGGAGCTCTCGGTGGCCGTGCCGCCGGTCAGCGGACGGATCTTCACGCTCGCCCATCCGAGCGGGTCCTGACGCTGGAAAACATGCCAAGAATGCTATAATGTCCGGGTAACGACGATGCCCAGGCAGCCTCGCCACAGAAGGGGCAGCACCCGCGGCCACCGCCACGGGGTGCGAAACGCAGGAGGACTGACGATGAAGAAGTCGTTCGAGCTGGCGCTGGCGGTCGCCCTGGTCGCGATGATCGCGACCTCCGCCGACGCGTTCTACGCTCGAGGCGCGTACTACGCGGATTGGGCCGCCGACGCCGGCAACGAGCTTCGCGACGACGGGACGAACGGCGACAAGGTGGCCGGCGACGGGATCTTCTCGGGTCTGATCACCGCCGACGTGGTGGCCGGGGACTACGAGTTCAAGGTCGCCAACGCGGACTGGTCGATCTCGTACCCCAACAGCAACGTGTGGATCACCACCACCGAGGACAACCAGCAGATCCTGTTCACGTTCGACACGAACACGTACGACGACGGGTGGTTCCCGGCCACGAACATCGTCTGGAGCGACGCGCTTCGTCTCGGCTCGAGCTGGGAGATCACCGGCGGAGCTTCCGAGATCGGATCGTGGACGCCGGGCGATGGCGCGGCGGCGTCGTTCGTGAACGATCGCTGGGAGGTCGTGGTCGACTTCGCGACGACCGGCATGATCGAGTACAAGTGGACGGCGGACGCCGTCTGGACGGTACAGCAGTTCGGTACCGACGGCGTCGGCAGCAACGCCGACAACATCACCTACGACATCGGCGCCGGCGCGCGCCGCGCTGACCACGTGTTCGCGTTCAACCCGGCCAACGGGCGAGGCTACCAGGCCGAGGGATCCACCCCGACGCTGGATGCCTCGTGGAGCCGGATCAAGGAGCTCTACGTCCACGAGTAGAGGCTCACCGGCTCGAATTCGACGTGGCGGAGCGCTACGATGTGGCGCTCCGCCATTTTTGTGCCGCAAACCGTCGCGTCCCGAGAGCCCGGGAGTCCGTCAGATGTCGCGTTCCGAGATCCGTATTCCCATCACGGCGCCGCGCTGGGTGCGCGACGGTTTCGTCTACGAGGCCTTCCCCCGTTGCCACGGCCCTCGCGGCACGCTCGACGACGTCATCGACGATCTCGACCGGCTGCGGACGCTCGGCGTGCGCACGCTGTGGCTGATGCCGGTCCATCCGATCGGATGCGAGCGGCGCAAGGGGACGTGGGGCTCGCCGTACGCCGTGCGCGACTACACGCGCGTGGATCCGCTCCTGGGCGGCGACGACGCGCTGATCCGGCTCGTCGAGCGCGCGCACGATCGGTCGATCCGTGTGATCGTCGACTGGGTGGCCAATCACGCTGCGTGGGACAACACGCTTCGCGAGCGTCACCCGGACTGGTTCCGGCGCAACGCGGCGGGCCGGCGACATCCCCCGGTTCCCGACTGGGACGACGTGATCGACCTCGACTACCGATCCCGCGCGCTTCGCGAGTACATGTCCGCCTGCATGATCGACTGGGTTCGCCTTTTCGATCTCGACGGCTTTCGCTGCGACGTGGCGGCGATGATCCCCATGGACTTCTGGCGCGAGACGATCGCGCGCGCCGACATGGTGAAGCGGGATCTGTTCTGGCTGGCCGAGGCCGAGGGCCGGATCGTGCACGATCGGGCGTTTCACGCCACGTACGACTGGAGCCTGTACGGGGCGCTGGTCGAGGTCGCCCGCGGCCGGCGTCCCGCGGCCGACGTCGCGCGTGTGGTCGCGCGGAGCGAGCGCGAGCTTCCCGAGGGGGCGTTGCGACTCTCGTTCGTGGAGAACCACGACAAGACGCGCGCGGTCTCCGTGTTCGGGCTCCGACGTGCGCGCGCGGCTTTCGTGCTGACGATGTTCCTGCCCGGACTGCCACTGGTGTACGCGGGTCAGGAGCGAGGCGCCGAGGGGTGGACATCGATCTTCGAGCGCGGGCCGATCGACGGCGGCGACGCGGAGTGGGAGTCGGAGGTGGCCCGTCTGGCCGCCGTCCGGAGCGCGTCGCCCGCGCTGGCGGCCGGGTCGTTTCGACCGCTGGCGACGACCGAGCCCCGGTCGCTGGTCGCGTTCGAACGCGCCGGCGCCGGAGAGCGCATCGTGTGCGTGGCCAACCTCGGCTCGCGTCCGGCGGCGCTCGTGCTGGAGGACGCCGCCGGCGGGCGCGACCTGATGACCGACACGACGATGACGCTCGATCCGGGTCGCCCCGCCGTGCTCGCGCCGGATGAGGTGATCGCGGTCCGGCTCGGAGTCTCCTGAGGCTGCCGGGCGTCCCGCGGTCGTCCGCACCGACGCGTCGCCAGCGGCATCCACGCCTCGACTCGCGTCCCGCCTCTACGAGTTGACACAGGGCAGGCAGTCGAGGACGTCGATCCGCGTCGTCCGGCCCTCCTGGGTCTTCACGTCGAAGTCCTGGAACAGCGGCGGACCGCCCCCGTTCACGTAGGCGCGGAGCGTGTAGCGGCCCGGGGGCACGGTGAAGTCGGCGAGGCCGTCGGCGTCCGTGAGCGCTTCCAGGTCCAGCTCGACGACCTGGAGCCGCCGGTCGGGAAGTCCCTCGTCGTCCCAGTACACGAACACCTGGATGTGGCTGTCGTCCGGCGGCGTCTCGGTCGGGCTCTCGTCGCACGAGAGGCCCGCGATGCAGAGAGCCGCGGACATGACGATCGGGGTTACTCGCATCCGATCCTCCTCCCGCGTCGCTCCACCGCGCGACACGGCGATTCTAGCACCCGGCGTCTCTGGTACGAACGCCGCCACGAGGAGGTTCCCACGCTCACGATCAGCAACGCGTCCAGCTGATCGACCCGACCGACGCGCCACTCGGGTGCTCGACCCGGCGCGACGAACGACGATCGAATCCTCACATTTTCGTCCAACCGGTTACGGACGCGTCCGGCGCACGTACCATTGGCGGTGACGGTACGTCGATGCCGAGCCGCGCGGGGCACCCGGCCGGGCCCCGACCGTCCACCGCCGGCCGGTGGGTGCTCGAGCGCCGCTCTCGACCCAGCGGAGGAAGAGCCATGGAACACGCACGGCCGAGCCCCGAACGGGTGACCCGTCGAGTCACCACGTCCGCCCTCGCGATCGGAGTCTCCTTTGCCCTCTGGCTCCTGACCGCCGCTCCTCCATCGCTCGCCGGCACGCGGTCCGACCTCGCCCGCCGGGCCGGGACGGCGCTCGAGTTCGTCGGCAGCTGGCCCTACGGTCCCACGTACGCGGTCGACGTGGACGCCGAGCGTGACCTGATCTTCATCGGCTCGGGCGGCGCGGTGCTCGTGCTCGACGGGACCGATCGCACGAACCCCACGCTGATCACCGACGACGTCCGCACGGTCGGCCTCGTCGAGGATCTCTTCTACGACGCGGACGATCGCGACCTCTACGTGGCCGCTGGCGACGGTGGGCTCGAGATCTGGAACCTGGACACGCCTTCGGCGCCGGCGAGGCTGAGTCGCACCGAGGTGCTGTACGCCGACGTCGAGACACCTGTGCGCGAGGTGGACGTGTACGGCGAGTGCGCGGTCGTGGAGTGCTCGTGGGGGTACGTGCACTCGCTCGACGTGTCCGATCCGGCGAACCCCGTGCACGTGTCGCTGAACGGCACGATGGGGAACCCGTCACACGACATCTACGTGTCGCCGGATGGCCAGGCGCACACCACCGGCGCGCAGCGCTATCAGCGGCTCGACATCTCCACCGGCGGCGTGCTTCTCGGCTCCGGCGCGCACGACTTCACGTACGGTGCCGGCGCGGTCTACGGGACCGACGAGGTCGCGTACGTCAGCTACGAGGGCAATCTCTGGATTCTGGATCTGTTCGCACCCGGGTTCCCGGCCTGGAGCGTGACCGACGTGGACGGCATCGCCGACCTCGTCGTACACGATGGGATCGCCTACATCATCAACGACGGCGGCCTTCACGTGTGGAACGTGACCGACCACCGGAACCCGTTCCACGTGGGCTCGACCGGCGGCAGCTATCTGGCCAGGAAGCTCGTGGTGGCCGAGGGGTACGCATACGTCGCCGAGAGCCACCTGGGCGTCCGCATCATCGAGATCGGCGACGGGACCGCGCCGGTGGAGGTGGGGCGATACCGGACGTTGTCGGTGACCTACGACACCGTGGTGCAGGGCGACCATGCCTATCTCGCACACGGCTCGGACGGCCTCATCGTCGTCGACCTGAGCGATCCGACCCTCCCCGAGACCGCCGCCCAGCTCCCGTTCCTCGGCCCGAGCTACGACGTCACGCTCGACGGAGACCACGCCTACGTGGCCAACGTCGGTAGCGGGGTCAGCGTCGTCGACATCAGCGACCCGACGAACCCGGTGGAGGTGGGGCGGCACGACGCGTACAGCACCTATCGCATCGACGTCGCGAACGGGATGGCATACGTGGTGGAGTCCACGCCGTCGCCGGAGATCCTCCACGTGGTCGACGTGAGCGATCCCACCGCGCCCATCGAGCGGGGATCGCTCCACATGTACGACTTCATCTGGGAGGTGTTCGTCGTCGGCGATCTCGTGTACGTGGCCAACGACGATCTCGGCCTTCGCATCGTCGATGCGTCGGACCCGGCCACGCCGAGGGTGATCGGCACCTACGCGGCGGGCAGCGTCCACGACGTGCAGGTCGTGGGGAGTCTCGCGCACGTGACGTCGGCCGAGTTCGGAGGCGGCTATCTCGTTCTCGACGTGACCGATCGCACGAGCCCATCGCTCGTCACGCTCTACAATCCGTCGGGCTGGCTGCACCCGTTCCACGTGGCGGTCGCCGGAGACGTGACGTACCTGGGCGAACCGCAGGGTCTGCCCGGCATTCACGTCCTCGACGTGTCCGACGTCGAGAACCCGGTCGAGCTGGAGGAGATCGTTCCGCCGGGAGATCTGTTCAACCTCACCGCGGCGGGGAACCGTCTCTACGTGTCGGACGGCGCGGCGGGGGTCCAGATCTTCGTCAACGAGTCGGTGGTAGCGGTCGGCGAGGGTCCGGGCTCGGGAGCTCTGCACCCGGGTATTGCGCGCGTGTGGAATGCGCCGAGCCCGTTCGCGCCGTCGACGGCGTTCCGGATCGTTCCGCATGACCGTATGGAGAACGCGCGGCTGGTGGTCTACGACGCGCTGGGGCGTGAGGTGAGACGGTTTCCGATCGGCGCGCTGCCGGCGTCGGGCGCGGAGATCGTCTGGGACGGACGCGACGACGCGGGGCGCGTGTTACCCGCGGGGGTCTACTACTACCGTCTGGTTCACGCCGGCGGGAGGTCGGCGGCGCGCCGGACGATGATCATCCGATGATGCGACGCGTTCGGGCGCCGAGCGGTGCCCGACCGTGTCTGCCCCGGGTGATCGAGCGCTCAGATCCAGCGCCGCACCCGCGTGCGGTACGTCACCCACGCCTCTGGATGGGAGACGGCGAGCATGGCTTCCTCGTGCCGGATGAACGCGCGCTGCATGATGACCAGGAACACGATCCAGGGCAGGAGCGCGGCCACCGAGCCCAGGATCCAGCCGAGTCCCAGGAGGATCATCACGAAGCCGAGGTACATCGGATTCCGGGACCAGCGAAAGGGGCCGGAGGTCACGAGGGTCGTGGATTCCTGGAACGGCTTCACGGTGGTCCGGTGGGTCTTGAAGAGGCCGTCCGCCCAGGCGAGAAGGCGGAGACCGACGGCGACCGGAAGTGCGCCGAGCCATCGCCAGGGTCCGGTGACGAGCTGGCGGAGGGGGCCGAGGAAATGAAGTCCCGCGACGAGTGCCACGAAGACGAAGAAGATCGCGGGCGGCATTGGACGCTTCATGTCGGATGCCCTCGAGGAATACCCGGGTATTGACGGGAGCGGCGGTGTCTCGTCGGAGGCGATCGCTAACGACCGTACCGCACGGCGGCGAACGCCGTCACGTCGAGAACACGAACACGTCCCCCGGTGACCAGACGTGGTCCCGGGATGCGCGGTAGCCGCGGAGCCACGGCACGCCGTCGGCGCGGCGCAGGTAGAAGCCCTTCGGGGTCTCGTCGCCGTCGTCGAGCGGGGGTGATGCGACGGTGATCGAGCCGGGCGGTGCCCGGCCATGGGTCAGCGGACCGCCGTCGCCGCTCTCGCGCTGATCGGGGAGCTGCATGCGAAGATGAGGCGCCAGCTCGAGCGGGCACTCGGTGAGCGCTCGGTCGAGCGCCCGTGCGACGAGCTCTGCGTAGGTCGCTCCCTCGTAGAAGCCGAGCTCGGCCACGGAGATCGTCTCGATCTCCACGACACGGCGCCCGGGGAGCGTCGTGAACCGGGGGTCCTGAAGCAGAGCCTCGGCGGCGTCGTTCAGCTGAACGCCGTGCTCACGTAGCGCGGCGAGCAGCTCCGCTCCGCCTGTGCCGCCGATGGTGACGCTTCCCATCATTCCTCGGTCGACGTCTCGACGAGTATCGTCGGCTGCAACGAGGGCGGCGGCTCGAGCTCCCCGCCGAACGTCACCAGGATCTCCTCGAACCGTCCGGGCTCCCACCCGTTCCGGCTCACGAGCCACGTCTCCACGAACCTCGCCACCGCCAGACGCGCCTCCTCCCGGATCGCCCGGATGGCGCGGTCCGAACCGGCGCGCACGCCCAGCTCGTGGGTGATGCTCTGCTCGAGCTCCTCCAGGTTCTTCTGTCCGTCCCACCGTGCCCAGCCGGCCTGGGTCCGCTTCCGGACGCCCCGGGTATCGAACGCCACCGGCAGCGTGGGCCGAATGTCGGGTGCGACCACGGTGAGTCGATTTCCGTCGGCGGTCAGCCGCCACTCGTCGAGGAGATCGATGTGGTAGCGATACGTCGCCGGCACGTCGATCTCGGAGACCGTCGTTCCCAGCGGCAGCGTTCGGCCGAACATCTGAACGTTCGACGAGCGGCTGAAGTTCTCCGTGGCCGTGGCCGTTGCCACCTCGAGGAGGTTGCCGTCGGTGCCCTTCGCCTCCATCTCTCGAAAGACGGCGAAGGTCTGGATCACCTCCTCGGGATCGAAGGCGCTGGCGATCTCGACGGCGGTCTCACGGCCGGCGTCGATGCCCTGCTTCGCCAGCCAGATCCAGGACAGGAGCCCGATGAGTCCCGCGACGACGAGAACGACGAATGCCCAGAACAGGCTTCCTCTCCCCCGAACGGGTTCGGTCACGACGCCGGGACGTTCCTCGCTCATGCTCTCCCCTGGACTGATCTCGGTGTCCGCGATCAGGGGGAGAGTAAGCGGGATCGCCCCGAGGTCAAGCTCCGAAGCCCATGCGAGCGCGAGGGGGAGCGATGTCGCCTAGCCAGCGCGGCGAAACGTCTCGTACCTCTCCGCGATGAGCTCGGGCGACGGTTCACGGACGTGCCGACCAGGGCTCGATGGAGCCCACCACAAACGGGTCAAGATCTGAATCGATCGCGGAGAGCACGCCTGAACAGATCTCTGCGTGCGTCAGCCACCGCGCGACAGCACCGGAACGCTCGAACCCCAGTATCACCCGCTGAAACCGCGTGTGCTCGAACCGCGGGAAGCGCAGGGTGCTCGTTGCTGCGTCGGGGTTTGCGTTCTGACTACCCAGAACCTGAACGAACCGCGAAGGGTGTCCGGCCTGACACACGACCTCGGCGATCTTCGGGCCGAGGGTCTCATCATGCAGCCAGGCCACGACCAGCGTGGGAGGACCCACGTTGCGAACGTGCTCTCGCAGCGCGGAGAGGAACGTCGACGGCTCGGTCCAGTCGAGCGCGAGCAGATGCACCGACGTCGGTCTGTCGAGCAGACGAGCCGATACGTTCTGGAGGGAACGCTCCGTGCTCGCAACGAGCGTGATCTCGTCCGACTCCGTTGCCAGCTTCACGCTCGCGTCGGCGAGCATCCCGGTCCCACCGACGATCAGCGTGTGACGGTTCATGCCGGGTGTCCTGGCGAGACCTCACCGGCATCCGTGCCATGGAGACCCGTCGACAGGTACTTGAGTCCCGAGTCGCAGAGCAACGTCACGACCGTGCCATCGGGACCCAGACGCTCGGCCTCGCGAATCGCCGCGACGACGTTCGCTCCCGAGGACGTGCCGGCGAAGAGCGCCTCTTCTCTGGCCAGTCGCCGGGCCATGTCCATGGCGTCGGAGGTGGACACCATGTGCAGTCCATCGACGAGAGACGCATCCCACATCGGAGGAACGAAGCCGGGGCCGACGCCCTCGATCTCGTGCGGTCCCGCGTCTCCGCCGGACAGGACCGGAGACTCGGCCGGCTCGACGGCGATGATCTGCGTCGGGCCCCGCTCTCCGAGGACCCGCGCGACGCCGGTGATGCACTGCGCGGTGCCGACCGACTGGACGAACGCGTCCGGGGGGGCGTCGAGCTGGCTCAGGATCTCCTCGGCCAGCGGGGCGTATCCCGCGGCGGCGTCCGGGTTGTTGAACTGGTCGGCGAAGAAGGCGCCCGGCGCGCGGGTCAGCTCGGAGGCGTGGGCGATCATGCGCTGGATCAGCTCCTTCGTCGTCCGGCCGCCATCGCTCTCGATCTCGATCACGTCGGCCCCGAGGGCGCGCATGTGGTCGCGCTTCTCCTGGCTGAACGCGTCCGAGGTCACCACGGTGATGAGGTAGCCGCGGGCCGCGCAGACGAATGCGAGGGAGGTGCCGGTGCTGCCGCCGGTGTACTCGATGACGCGTCCACCGCGGGTGAGCCGTCCGGAGGCGGTGGCGCCGTCGATGACCGAGAGGGCCATCCGGTCCTTCATGCTTCCGGTGGGGTTGTGGTCCTCGGCCTTCACGAAGACCCGGGCGTACCCCTGGGGAACGACGCGTGTCAGCTCGATCAGGGGCGTGTTGCCGACGGACTCGAGGATTCCCGGGGCGGTATCGGTGCTCACGGCATGTCCCCGCTTCTCGGGCAAGTAGCGGCTAGATCTGCTCGACGTGCGAGTCTGACACATCCCCCGCGGGAAGACATCGGCAAGGACGCCGCTGACTCGTTCAATCCGCTCGTACCTCGGCCAGTCGCCTGACTGCGTACTCATCATCCCAGCACACCGCGGCCTCCCATGCAGCCGACGCTTGCGTCGCGACGTCGTACGCGTCGCCGTCCAGATCGGCGGCGTTGTGAGGCAGCGCCAGGTCGAGGTCGGGGACGTCGACGTGCGCCTCGTCCCAATCGATGAGCGCGACCCGGTCCGCGGTGATGCGGACGTTGCCCGCATTCGTCGGATTGCCGTGGACGACGCACGTCCGACGTCCGGCGAGTCGCCTCCATGCGGCTCGGCATCGAGCAACGCCCTCGGCCGGCATCGAGCCGAGATCGATCTTCGTCCCGGTCTCGGCCTGCAGGAGGTCGGTCGACGATCGCCAGCCCGGGCGCTGTGGCCAGCCCCGTGTCGCCTGGTGAAGCCGCCGGAGCGTGTCCGCCACGCGACGCCAGTCGGCCTCGGTCTCGGGTGGCTCGCCCTCCACGCAGGTCATCACCACCAGGCCGCGGGCGAACAGCCGACCGTCCGTCGTCGGAATCGGGACAGGGACGGTGAAGCCTTCACGGTCGAGGTGCTGGAGGAGTTCGGTCTCCCATGTGAGGTCGGCGTCGCTCCTCGTACCGAGGCGAGCGACCGCGAGGCGTCCGTCGATGCGTACGCTCCACACGTCGTTGGCGACTCCGCCAGCGAGCGGCTCGATGCGAGTGACGGCATCACCCCACTGCTCGAGTGCATCCCACCCCATGGCGACCTCCTCGCGCTTCCTGACCCGGCTGCTCCGCCAGCCACGCAATCCGCTGCCCACCGGTTTCCGGCGAGGCCCGGCCGATCCTCGGAGCCGGCCGCCTGCCCCGGATCGCGCGGTCGTGCTAAACTCCTTACATGCGCACCGAGTCGACCCATATGATCTACGCCTATCCGTACCCCCTGGCCGCGTATCGATTTACGCGCGCAGAGGGCGGACGTTCGAGGCGTGTCGTGTAGGCCGAGCCGACAGGACCCACTCGAGAGCCCGTCCGATGATCCGGACGGGCTCTTTTCGTGAGCGCCCCGGATCCCGGACGGCCGAAGGAGCCCGAGATGACCGACGATCGCCCCGACCGTAGCGACGAAGCGCCCCCCGCGCCATCCGACAGGTCCGGCGCCGCCCCGGGCGACGCCCCCGACGCCATCGACCTCGACGCGCTTCGGGCTGAGATCGACCGCCTCGACGAGAGCCTCCTCCGGACGCTCTCCGAGCGCCTCGGCATCTCCGAGCGCGTCGGTCGCTACAAGAGCCGCGAGACCTCCCGGGCCATCTTCGACCCCGAGCGCGAGCGCCAGCTCTTCACGGTCTGGGTCGAGCGCGCCCAGCAGATGGGCGTCTCCACGTACTTCGCCGGGCGCATCCTCCGCGAGGTGCTCGATTTCTCGCGCCGGTCCCAGGAGCCGATCCTGACCGAGGACGAGAACGGCACCCGCACCGTCACCGTCGGCTACCAGGGCCTCCCGCACGCCTACAGCGAGATGGCCGCCCAGAAGCTCTTCGACGCCCGGAACGGCGGTCGGGCCGTCCGGAAGGGCTACCCCACGTTCGAGTCCGCGGTCCGGGCGCTCCGCGAGGAGCGTGTCGACTACGTCCTCCTCCCGGTCGAGAACTCCGCGGCCGGGCCGATCCCCGGCGTGGATCGTCTCCTGATGGCGCGCGACCTCTTCGTCGTCGACGAGGAGACCTGGGAGGTCGAGCACATCCTGGCCGCGCCCCCGGGCGCCACGATCGAGTCCTTGAAGGAGATCCGATCTCACCCGGCCGCGCTCTCGCAGTGCGAGGCGTTCCTCCAGGGGCTCCCCGGCGTGCGGGTCGAACCGTGGTTCGATACCGCCGGCGCGGCCCGCGACGTCGCCCGCGCCGAGGACATCACCGTCGGCGCGATCTCCTCGCGCCAGGCTGCATTCGCGCACGGGCTCGACGTGCTGGCCAGTGACATCGGGGACGAGGCGCCCAACGTGACCCGCTTCCTCCTCGTCGGTCGCCAGATCGAGCTGCCCGACCCGCGCATCCCGGCGAAGACGTCGCTCCACGTGATCCTCGATCACAAGCAGGGCGCGCTGGCGCTCTTCCTGGGTGATCTGGCGCAGGGCGGCATCAACCTGACGCGGATCGAGAGCCGGCCGCAACCGAGGACGCCGGGGCGCTACCAGTTCTTCGTCGACGTGGAGGGCCGCGTGGACGTCGATCCGCTCGCCAGCGCGCTCGAGGCGGCCCGGGAGCACTGCCACGAGCTTCGCATCCTCGGCTCGTATCCGAGTCGACCGACGAACGCCGTGTAGGCGGACTACCGCCTCGAGCGCGAGACGAGTGCCGCGGTGAGCGTGACTCGGTGCGGACATGCGCGCCGGCGGTACGGGAAAGCCGAAGACGCGTCGGGGTTAGTCCCGATTTCGAGAGTGCGCGCGCACGTCGTCTAATCTGATCATCCGGTAATCACACGTGGCCCCGGTCGCGAGTACCCCCAACGCGCAGTCGAACACCGCGAGGCACGACCCGAGATGAAACTTCCCAACATCATCGTCGCCGGACTCGGAGACGTCGCCAGGCGCGACGCCGGCTTCGGTCCGAACGTGATCTGCGTGCTTCACTCGCTGTACGAGTTCGCCCCCAACGTGTCGGTCGTCGACGTCGGTGCGTCTCAGCTCGCCCTCGAGGCGTGCGTCCAGCAGGCCGACGTGCTCATCGCCGTCGACTCGATGGCCGCGCCCGGCCGGCTGGGGGAGATTCGAACGTACGCTCACGCCGAGTTCGACACGCCGGCCGCGCGCGCGGGGGGAAGCACCCCGGCGCCGCAGCTCGTCCGGGCGCTCGCCGAGGCCGATCGCGTGGGGCGGCTCCCGCACGAGATCGTGCTGATCGCGGCCGTCGTGGCCCGCACCGATGCGGGCACGGGGCTCAGCCAGGTGCTCCTGAAGTCCGTCCCGGTCGCCGTGGCCGAGGTCGCGCGGACGCTCGACCGGTTCGGCGTCCCCCTGGCGCGACGCGGCGAGACGCACTCGCATTCGCACTCGCACGGCGCAACCGCCGCCTGAGCCGGCAAGACCCCGACCCCGCCCGTGAGTCGGCGTTTCCTGGACGTTTCGCCCCGGCCTCGTGGTGCCGTTTCGGTCCCGAGGCGATAGACGTTAGAATCCTCCTGCAAACCCACCGGCTTCTTGGTGGCCCAACCTCGACCGTACGGAGCGTTCCATTGACGAGAACCCGGACGAACACCGTCGTCCGCGCCGGAGCGATCGCCGCCCGGGCGGCCGCGACGGCGGTCGTGCTCGCCGTCCTCGTGGCGGGGACATCGCAATCCCAGAACGTCGCCGACGCACCGTCGGCCACGGAAGGACACGACGTGATGAGCTTCCATGATCTCGACACGCGCACGCTCTCCGGCGAGGAGGTCTCGCTGGGCAGCTGGGCGGGCAAGGTCGCGCTGGTCGTCAACGTCGCCTCGAAGTGCGGCAACACGCCCCAGTACGCGAAGCTCCAGGCCCTCTACGAGGAGCTCCGGGAGGACGGCCTCGTCGTGCTCGGCTTCCCGTCGAACGACTTCAGGGGTCAGGAGCCCGGCACCGCCGAGGAGATCGCCGAGTTCTGTCGCGTCAACTACGGTGTGACGTTTCCTCTGTTCGAGAAGCGACACGTGGTGGGCGAGAAGAAGGACCCCGTGTACGCGTTCCTGACCCGCGAGCTTCCGGAGCCGACGTGGAACTTCACGAAGTACCTCGTCGGTCGCGACGGCCGGGTGCGCAACCGATTCGATCCGAAGACCCCGCCCGACGATCCCGCGCTCGTGGCCGAGATTCGCGAGGCGCTCGCCGCGCCCGTGATCGGGGCCGACGCGCACACCGACTGACACCCGTGCCCGACACCGATGGAGAGCCTCGTCCGATGAGCACACGCCGCTGGCTCGTGGCCGCACTGGCACCGGCCGTCTGCACCCTGTCCGCGTCCGCGGTGGATCTCGACGTGTTCGGACGCTGGGAGGCCTACGAGGCCCTCGACGTCAAGGCGCTCGACCAGGTCCACGACACGGCGCGCCCCGACTCTCCCGGAGATCTGATGGCGCTCTACTACGACGCCGAGCCGGACGGTCTCCGGCTGCGCATCGATCTCTTTCGATCGAGCCGCGTGCCGCTGCTGCCGATCGGGGCGCCGCTCCGCGTGACGGCGCGGCTCACGGTGGGGCGCGAGGCGACCACGCTCGAGGTCGATCTCGACGCGCCCGGAGCAGACGGGGCGTCCGGCGCGGACGGGTCGGAGCGCGTCCGTCTCCGTGACGGGAACGGACACGAGATCGTGGACGCGATCGGCGGATGGCGCCTCGATCGGGACCTCGGCGTGCTCGAGGTGTCGCTGGCGCTCCCGCCCGGCTTCGAGCGCGCGACCCTGGACGCGGCTCGCGCGAGCGGACGATTCCCCGCCGGCGCCGCGTACGCCGACGTGATGCGCTGGGCATGCGAGACCCACGCGACCCCGATCGAGATCCTCGTGACCACCGAGATCGACGGCGTCGTCATCGACACGATCTCGGGCACCGAGGCCGCCCGGGGCGGGAGCCACAACATCGCCTTCGTCCACCACGGCAACCAGGGCATCACGTACTCCACGGTGCTCCGGGGCGAGCGCGGCGAGAGCCCGGGCCTGGAGTGCAGCGCCGCCAATCCCGACGACGGCTTCGACGAGCTCCTGGCCCTCCACGAGTGCACGGGCGTCCCCGGCGCCTTCCACCTCTCGGGCACGCTCCAGACGGCGGCCGAGTGGCACGACCCCACGTTCAACCAGTGGCTCGCCGACGGCGCCGCCGCCGGCTGGGCCGACATGATCACGTCGGCCTACGGGCAGCACATCATGCCCTTCGCCCAGCACGCGATGAACGAGTGGGCGGTCAACGTCGAGGCCGACATGATCGACTGGCGTTACGACTTCGTCCCGCGCGTGGCCTGGGTGCCCGAGCGCGTGTGGCTCGAGAGCCCCGACGCCGACGGCAACGGTATCGACGCCTCGTGCGGCGTCGTGGACCCCACACTGGTCGACAACTGGCTCCAGCACGGCGTGGACGCGGTGATCCTCGACGACGCATGGCACATGGCCTACTACGACGGTCCGTTCGACGACCGGCAGGTCTACACGCTCTGGAACGGCCTCAGGGTGGTGCCGATCGACAACGACTTCGTGGGCGCGGTCAACCACGACTGGGGCGCCGCGTGGAACATGATCGTGGGCCTGTCGCCCGACGAGCTGATGGTCTACGGCAACGACTGGGAGTTCGCCGCCGAGGTGAGCCAGGGGGCCGACAACCCCGAGGCGCTCAACAACTACGTCAACATCATCCTCCAGGCCCAGGCCAGCTCGGCCACCGTGCACGTGTGGCGGCTGACCGATGCGATCTACGAGCCCGCGTTCCAGTCCGGCACGGGCGGCATCGTGGTGCAGAACGCCACGTATGGGCTTCTCGGCGCTCACGGCGGATACGGCGGGAGCTGCAACGGCTGGTACACCGACTGGGCCGGCTACGTGGGCCCGGACAACTCGGACGCCCACGATCCCAAGTGGGACTACGGCACGATCTGGAACAACGCGTGGACGAAGCTGTCGGGCGTGCCCTCCAACGACGTCTCCGAGGCCGGCTGGTACACGATGATGTCGATGCTGCACGAGACCGGCTGGCACGACGACGGCCAGATCTCGGGCTGGATCCACCACTACTCCAATCACATCAAGAACGCGAACGTCTACGCCGAGGCGGCGCGCTGGGCGGGCGGTCTGTACGCCGAGAACGCGGGCGCGTTCCCGGCCGATCTCGACGAGGACGGGGTCGAGGAGCTCGTGATCTACAACGACCGCCTGTACGCCGTGTTCGAGAGCGTCGGGGGGCGCCTGGCCTGGATGTTCGCCAAGGGAATCGACCACGCCTATCCGGTCATCGGCAACGATCCGGTGTACTGGGCCGACACGAACGGCGACTTCAACGAGACGAACCACGTGGCCACGCTCTCCGACGTGAGCGTGGGCGGTCGGGATCGTCAGTTCGATCTGTACGCGCTCGAGGTCATCGAGGGCATCGGCGACGACGTGTCGATCCGGCTCTCGCATCCCGACGTGTCGAAGACGATCTCGGCCAGCGTCGGCGATCCGTTCCTCCGCGTGCGCTACGACAACCGCGGCCAGGATACCTACGTGAAGTCCGGGTGGTCGCCGCACCTGACCTCGCTCATCTGGAGCGCCGACATGGAGCGCGTGTGGGGCGACGGCGGCACGTACTTCGGCTACCAGGACCCCAACACCAACGCCACGGGGGCGGTGGTGGCGGGCAGCGCCGGCGCCGCGCACAACGGGCAGTTCGAGCTGACGCTCCTCGGGGGCGACGAGCTCTACGCGGACGCGCCCTTCGAGGTGCTGCTGTACGGTGGCTACGCCTCGACGGCCGACGCATCCGATCACGTGGCCGAGCTGGAGGCGCTCGCGGCAGGACTCGTCGACGAGATCGGACCTCGGCCCCTGTCCGCGCTCTACTATCCCGGTCCGGACCGGCTCGTCGTGTTCACCGACCAGACGACCGCGATCGCCAGCGTCGACGTGACCGGCTTCGGCATCGACGCCGATGACGATGGTGTGGCCGAGGTCGGCATCGGCGGGGGATCCACGCTCCGGACGACGACCGACGGGCGCCGGTTCGAGATCGATCTCGAACCCGCGACCGCGTCGGCGCTGGAGGTGCTCACGGCGCCGGATCTCGAGCTCCTGGTGGCGGCCGGATCGATGGAGGACCTCGCGGGCAACGGCAACGACACGATCACGAACGCCGACGACGTGGCGCTCGTCCGACTTCCCGAGACGACGATCACGATCGACGGCTTCATCGATCCCGCCGAGTGGACGAGCGACACCCGCCGAGTGGACGATTACTGGGACTCGGGCTGGACCACGTCGGCGCCGGCCGACACCAACGAGGTGCAGGCGCTCTTCTGCACCTGGGACGACACGTACCTGTATCTCGGCGTCCAGGGCAAGGTGTACGGCAACAGCTGGATCCTGTACCTCGATACCGACCCCGGCGGCCCGAACGGCGAGGTGGACCTGACCGCCATCGACGCCTGGGAGCGGGGGGCGACGTTCTCGAGGCCCGGCTTCCGCGTGGACTGGCAGTACGGGTGCTACCAGCATCAGTCTCCGTTCGACACCGACGGCTTCTTCCGCGTGACGAGCCCGACGGCCGCCGTCGACAACTCGTCCCTCGTGCAGAAGGCGTTCGACTCGATGCACGTGTACGGCGACGACGGCGGCAGCGAGCTGGCCATCCCCTGGGACGTCCTGTACGAGCTCGGACCGGGCGTCGTGCCCGCGAACGCGTCGATCGCGTTCGTGGCGTCGCTCTGCTGGGATCCCGAGCCTGCGGGCGAGCTGGGCGGCGACGTCGCGCCCGACAACGTGTCCGCGGTGCTCCCCGAGGTGGACGGCGCGGTCGAGGTCGTCGTGGATGTGAACGGCGACGGGATCCCGGACGATCCCGGCCTCCTCGACGCCGGGGATGCGTCCGGTCCCGCGACCCGCCCCGGTGCGCGTCTGATCGATCGCGTGGCGCCCAATCCGCTCCGATCGGGTACGACGATCCAGTTCGCGTTCGACTCCCCCCGGGGCCGATCCGAGCGCGTGGCCGTGCGCGTGTTCGACGTGGCCGGCCGCCTCGTGGCCGATCTCTTCTCGGGGTCGCTCGAGCCGGGGCGTCACGAGATCCGCTGGGATCGCCGATCCGGTGACCGCGCGGTGCCCGCGGGCAGCTACCTCGTCCGGGTCGACGTCGGGGACCGCGTCGACGTAGGCAAGACGACCGTTCTCGACTGAGACGCCGTCCGTCACGCGGGCGGCGCCGCGGTCCACGCGGCGTCACGGCCGTTCCGGTCCCGCCGTCTCCGCGCCCGGTGTGCGATTCCGGCGCGCCGACCGGTCTCCCTTCCAGAGCCGCTTCCCGGGCGGCGAGTTCTCTTCGGAGAAGGAAGGGGGACGAGGATGAGGTCGAGAGTCTCGATGCTCGTGTCGGTGGCCGTCGCCGCGTCGCTCGCGGCGGGCGACGCGCCGGCCGAGGTCGTCATCGAACCGGTCATGGGCGACGTCCAGCTCGACGTCGCCGAGGTGGAGTGCTCGGACTATCCATCGGGCTGCATGCTCTGCGTGAACGACGTCGACAACCCGGGTGACACCCGCCTGATCGTCGCGTGCGGGCAGCGGCTCCCCGGCGTCGCCACGTGGGCGAACGTTCAGGGCACCGTGCGCCCGTTCGTGGTGCTGGACGGCGTGGAGGTCACGCCGTCGCTGCTGCCGTTCGGCTCGCGCGTCCGGACCCGGCTGGGATGGCTCGATCGCGCGTATCCACCGAGCTGTCCCGGCGGCGTGCCCCCGGGGGTCACCTATGCGATCGGAGACGATCCCACCCGCACCGTCACCGGTGACGGTGAGGCGACGGTCGAGGTCGACGCGGGGTTCGGGGACGTCATTCCGTTCACGTTCGACGTCTGCAGCCAGTTCGTGTGGTGGGGCGTGGGGTGCGACATCGCGGGCTCGCAGTCGTATCGATGGTCGTTCCTCGCGCCCGAGGTTCCGCGCGCGTTCGCGCTCGCGGCCGGCGACGCCGAGCCGATCTCGCTGCCCGGGGACGGGATCCTGCTGGACGTCCTCGACTCACCGGGTGGAGCGGTCACGATCACGCGCGTCGACGCCGAGCCGCCGGCGGGGCCGGCGTTCGTCGGGGCGCCGGGGTACTGGGACGTCGAAACCGACATGCCCTCGGGGTCGTACTCGGCACGGGTCGAGCTGAGCTTCGACGTGGGGACGCTCCCCGCGGAGGCCGAGCCGTCGGAGCTGGTGATCGCGGTCTACGACCCGTCGCGGGATCGCTGGGAGTCGCTGGAGACGACGCTCGATCTGGATCTCGGCCTGGCCGGTGCGACCACCGAGCGGCTGTCGATGTTCATCGTGACCATGCCGCCGGCGGTCCCGGTGGAGACGCTCTCGTGGGGATCGTTGAAGGCGACGTACTGACGGTCTGCCGGAAGCGCGCGTCGGACGCGGACGCGATCAGCCCTTGCGCGCCGTGACCTCGGCCAGCGACGCAGCGATGATCGTGCCGATCATCCCGAGCACGGCGAAGAAGAGGATCACGACGCGCGGGGAGATCGTCGCCGCGAGCGCGCCCAGCGTGCCGCTGGTCAGGAGCACGATGCCGATCAGGGTATTGGAGACCGCGACGTACGACGCCCGGCGGTCGCCGGACGCCATGTCCACGACATACGTCTTCCGCCCCACGCGAATACCCGTGTGTGCCAGCGAGAGCAGGAAGAAGAGCGCGGTGTAGACCCACCACACGTCGACGCTTCCGACCGCGAACGTGACGATGCCGACGATGGACGCCGCACCGCCGGCCACCGTCAGCGTGCGCCGGCTCGACCGGTCGGCCATGCGGCCCCAGACGAATCCGCTCAGCGCGGACGCGACGCTGCCCGCCACGAGGAACGCCGCGAACGTGCGCGTCGTGTCGTCGGCGGCGCTCCGGGCCAGGAGCACGTAGAACGGAACCGCCAGCACGGTGCTGGCCAGGAACCCGCGCGCGATCACGAACCGCCGGAACACCGGATCCTCGGACAGGAGGCCGAGGCTGCCGAACGCGGCGCGGAGCGCGTTGGGCTCGTCGGTCGTCTCGCCGGGAAGCTCGCGCAGCCGACTCATCACGAGCGCGGCCGCGAGCCAGAGCGTCCCGGCGACCGCGACCAGCGTCGCCAGCGCGCCGGTCGAGAACGTCTCGGTGCCGCCGCCCATCATCACGATGCCGAGCGCGGCCGTGAGGGCGCCGGCGATCGACGTCGCGAGCCCGGACAGACGTCCGCGGCGCGTGCGCGGGATCGTCTTGCCGAGAAGGTCCTTCGACGTCACCGAGCAGACACCGCGGGCCAGACTGAACAGCGTCACCAGTCCGATCACGATCCAGCCGAAGCTCGCCCCGCGAAACGCCGTCGCAGCGATCGCGATCCCGATCACACACGCCCCCTGGCCGAGGGCGCCGCCGATCCAGAACGTCCTCCGGATCGGATGGCGGCGGACGATGCTCCCGATCGCGAGCTGCGGGACGAGCGCTCCGGCCTCGCGCAGTGGAACGATGAGCCCGATCAGTGACGGCGATGCGCCGAGGCCGGCCATCAGCCAGGAGAGCGACAGGCGCGGACTGGACAGCGTGTCGCCGAGCTTCGTCATCACCTGTGCGAGCGCCTGCGCGAGGAAGCTGGACGCGGCCACCTCGTGCGCGTCGGCCGGGATGTCCCCGTCATCCGGTGCGGGGGGCTCATCGTGGAAGAGCCGGTCGTACGTCCATCGCGCGAGCGTCGTCACACGTGCGTCCCGTGGTGAGGCGTCATCCAGACTTTCGAGCCGGACCGAGCGGCCGCCGGCTCGACACCCGGCCCGGTCGAGCGCCCCAACGATACGGCCGGCGAACACCCGGCGGTAGGGCCACGATCCGGGCGGATCCCTCCGGATCCCTCCGGATTGCGCCGGATCCGGGCGAACCGCCGATGTTCTTGCCCGGCGGGCGAGTTCGAGGACCGGGGGTCCCCAGGGCCGCGGCGGAACGCCGCATGGCATCGGTCAAGCCATTTGTCGTCAACGAGTTGGGCGATCGCCCGCGTGGGTCGAGCGATCGCCGAAAAACGACGTGTCCGCCCCGACGGGGTGGCTGAAATGGGCGATTCCCGACTGTATAACAGCTGTTCGACCAAGGAGTTAGGGGATTTTCGCCTGACGCAATAAGGGAAACCCGCTATACTATGGGTCGTCTTTTTCCAGCACCGGTCCGTGCACCCCCCGCCATGCCTGGACACGCACGCTCGGTACAGCATCTGGCCCCCTCCCAAAAGGAGCCCGAATGGACCCCCGTCGATGTCTGCCCCTGGCTCTCGTGGCCGCGTTCGCCATCACGAGCAACGCCGTCGCCGAAGAGACCTGGGTCATCACGTCAGGACGCACCGCCATCCACCTATACGAGGATCTGCTGAGCGACCTCGGCATCGCCGTGATCGACGTCGATGAGACCGCGGCCGATCCGACCGGCGCCCAGGCGCACATGGAGCCCCCGTTCTACACGTTCGCGATCGACGAGGACTCGGGGCTCGAGTTCCGTTCGCAGGGTGGACGCTACATCAGCCGGAGCTTCGGCGCCGGTGAGCTCGAGCACCTCGGCGGCTTCCGCCTGCATCACGCCGGGTCCGGCTTCACCGCCGAGCTTCGCGACTTCGTGATCGACTACCGCCAGGGCGTCGACGGTCCCGGTGAGTGGGGTGTCCTCCGGGACTGGCTCTTCATGCGGGGCACGGCGAGCTCGACCCCGATGGTCGAGCTGTGGGACTCCGAGCCGGTGTTCCGCCGCGGCGAGCAGACGCTCCACATCTACAACCTGACGCTGCAGATGTCCGAGGAGATGGCGATCGCGCTCGGCCGCGAGGACCTCATCGAGCAGCCCATCGGATCGATGTACGTCGAGGGCGCCGCGCGGTTCGTCGAGGGTGTCTACGAAGATCCCCACGATCAGGAGCAGACGGCGGGCTCGGTGCTCGACGTCGAGCTCGGTCATCTCTACACGGTCACCTCGCTCGGCCACTCGGGGACGTATCCGAACGGGATCGCCGGCATCTCGATGTCCACGACGTCGTGCAATCCGGGTGACGTCGAGGTTCCGTGGGAAGCCCCGATGGACGAGGACCACCCGATCATCATGATGCAGTTCTATCGCATCAACGGCGACGGCCAGCTCGACCAGATCGGGACGTCGTGGGGCAAGCACGGCTTTTACGCGCTGTCGTCCAACGAGTGCGGCTACGGCTGCTCGGGCACCGACGGCACCGCGCTCGGAGTGGGCTGCTCGGACACGTACGGCACCGGCAACAACGGCGACCGCTACTGGCTCGGACCTCGTGACGAGATCAACCCGTACACGGGTACCTGGACCTGCACCGGCTCGTTCTTCTCGGGCTATCAGCCGGACTGCACGCGTCGCGAGAGCGGCAGCGGCTGGGGACCGACCGCGCACCGGCTGGAGACGCCGGACCAGGATCTCGGCAACCCGGACGCCACGTACTACTTCGAGGGCTACTACGTGGTCGTGGGTGACCAGGATCGCTCGAACAACATCATGCACCGTCGCTGCACCACGAGCTGGTCCGGTAGCAACTGGAACATCAACGAGACCGGATCCCAGGTTCAGACGCCGATGATCATGACCTGGGGCGACCAGCAGACGCAGGTGAGCGGGGTCGACGACGGCATGGTGATCCTGTCGGTCAAGACCACCGACCTCGGCGGCGGCAACTTCCGCTACGACTACGCGCTGTTCAACCGCGACTCCGATCGCCAGATCCGCGAGTTCTCGGTGCCCATCGGCGACGCGACGCTGTCCAACATGACGTTCCACGACTGGGACACCGACGACGGTCCGGCCTCGAACGACTGGACCGCGGCCATCGTCGGCAACGACGTCGTCTGGAGCACCGACGAGTATCCGTCCGAGGACGGCAACCCGCTCGTGTTCGGATACATGTTCTCGTTCAGCTTCGAGGCGGACCGTCCGCCGCTGCGCAGCGCGGCCACGCTCGGGTACTTCAAGCCCGGCACCGGCGAGTCGCTCACGGCCGACACGCAGGCACCGGCCGGCATCGTCGCGGTCGGCGACCCGACGCAGGGCCCGAACGTCGCGCAGCTCGGCGCGGCGCGCCCGAACCCGCTTCGTGCGGGGGCGACCACGATCAGCTTCGACATGTCGGCGCGCGCCGACGTGAGGCTGTCGATCTACGACGCGCAGGGTCGCTTCGTCCGCTCGCTGATCGACGAGACGCGCTCGGTCGGACGTCACCAGGTCGAGTGGGACGGCCGTGACGCCTCCGGCGCGAGTGTCGGTGCGGGGGTGTACTACTACCGCCTCCAGGTGGGGGGCTACTCCACCGGCAAGTCGCTCGTCGTCGTCGACTAGATGGCGCGGCGATCGAGGTCGCGCCGCCGGCGCGGCAGTGCGGCAAACGTCAGGTACCACGGAGCTCGAGGCGACTCGGGCTCCGTTTTTCTTGCCGGTCGTCCGGCGTCGGTCACGAGACTCAGTCGGAGGCGCTACCGCGATAGAGCGCCTTGACGCGACTCCACGTGCTGACCTCGACGAGCGGGTCGGCGCACGAGGTGCCGCAGGCCACGTGCCCGCCGGGGCCGTCGACCTCGACGTCGCCCCAGCCGAGGTGGGCCCGGCAGATCTCGAACGTGGTCGGCAGGCAGTCCGCGACCAGGGCGATGCCGCCGATGCGGGGATCCCCGGCCGCGCGAAGGAAGCCCGGTCCCCCCGAGCGGACGCTGAAGAAGCCGATCTTCGTGACGCCGTCGTCGTTGTCGGTCACGAGATAGCACCCGTCCGACCAGGTGACGGCGTTTCCGGAGCCCGACGCGGGCCACGCCACGGGCTCGACCTGGGGGATCTCGGAGCCTCCGGTGCACAGCGTCCAGCCGTACAGGTCCAGCGACGGGACGTACTCGATCCCGAACTGGATGCCGCCGATGCCTCCCGACACGCCCGGTCCCGCGCCGACCGGAACCCCGCCCACGACGAGCTCGGCGAAGTTCGGCGTGAGCTCGCCGAGGTCGAGGATCTCGGCGTCGATGCGATCGCAGGCCAGGTTGCCGTCCGCGACGACCGAGTCGTTACAGCCCGAATAGGATGGGGCGATGAACATGACGTCGATGGAGTAGCTGTCGACGGCGTGTGTCGTGCCGACGGCGATCGGGATCAGGAGAAACGCAAGGGGTGCCTTCATGCCTCGAAACCTCCAGCGGAGCAGGGCGAGCGGCATCATACCACCGGCACTCTTCCGTGCGCGGCGCGGTCGCACTACGGCGTGTGGGGGCCCCGGCTCGATCGGCCGCCCGCCCACGTCGATCGACGGACCCGGTACACGTAGTGGTGCACCGGCACCGTGTACGCCCGCATCTCCTCGGGGAACTCGCCGGTGGCCTCGCCGACCCGGACACCTCCGACGGCCTCCTGCATCCGGATCGACGCGACGTTGGCCACGTTGGGGGTGGCCTCGACGCACTCGCAGTCGGTCTCCCGGAAGAGCGTGTCCACGAGAGCGCGCTTCACCTCCACGCCGTAGCGGTGGCCCCAGAACTCCGGGAGGAGCTTCACGTCGGTCGTTGACACGCCGTTTGCGTCGGGCAAGCGCATCGCGCACTCGCCGATCGCGACCCCCGAGGACCGGAGCGAGACGATCAGGAGCGCCCCGAAGGCCGACTCCGGCGGTGTCCGGAGCCTCGCCAGCACCTCGCCCCGCGTGATCGGGAGTCCGCGCGGGAAGCCGACGTGCACCATGACCTCGGGCGTCGTCCACAGTCGGTGGAGCACGTCCGCATCCCGGGGACCGGCGCGCCGGACGATCAGCCGCTCGGTCTCGAACACGACGTCACGCGGTGCGTCGGCCGCCGGGGACGGACCGGTCGCGCCGGGAGTCCCGGCAAACACGTCACGCTCGTCGATAACGATGGGGGTCGCCGGCGGCCCGGAGTTCATCAACGCCACGAGACGCTCCCCGAGGTCGCGGGGGACGAAGCGCTCGGTCGACGTGCGAACGTCGTCGGGTGACCACCAGCGAAACTCGCGGAACCGTGTCCGCTCGTCGGTCTCCATCGCGTCGATTGCCGGCGTGAAAGAACGGTGCACGGTTACCCGGAAGAAGCGCTCGCGCTCCACGTGCCGGTGGCCGCCCTCGTGACAGGTCCCGTGGCGCACCCAGACCTCGGGGCCCACGCTGGCGTCGGTGAGCCCGGTCTCCTCGGCGAGCTCGCGGACGAGCGCCGCGCGTGCGCTCTCGCCGGGCCGGATCCGACCGCCGGGCGTGATCCACAGGTCACCGGAGGCGCCCCCGATGCGCATCAGCAGGATCGACCCCGACGGGGTCGTCAGGATCGCTCTCGCGGACACCGGGTCGTCGACAGTCACGCGCGTCCTCCAGGCCTCGAGGGGGGCGGGGGTACGTGACACCTTACCTCGTTCACCGATGTCGCTCGACGCCCGTTCCCCCGGCCGCTCGACATCCCCACCGGGCGGGGATAGCATCCGGCCCATGGATCAGCTGAAAGCCTTTCTCGACGCCACCGAGAACCGACCGCCCCGGGACACGCTGGTGGCCGCGCTCGCCCTCGGGCCGCCGCCGGGCCGAGCGCTCGACCTGGGGTGCGGAGCGGGCTGTGACACGGTCGGGCTTCTCCGCCACGGGTACACCGTGACCGCCGTCGACGTGCATCCGGACGCCGTGGCGCGGACCCGGGCGACCGTATCGCGCGCAGGAGACGAGCTCGACGACCGGCTCGATACCCGGGTGGCGTCGTACGCGTCGCTGGACGTCGGGCCCGGCGAGATCGCGCTGATCAACGCGAGCTTCTCCCTTCCGTTCTCCGAGCCGTCGGAGTTCGGTTCGACGTGGAATCGCTTCGCGACGTGGCTCGCGCCGGGCGGCTTCTTCGTCGGGCAGCTCTTCGGCGACCGGGACGAATGGAACGGACGCGAGGGAGCGCCGTCGACGTTTCAGACCCGGGCCGAGGTCGACCGGCTGGTGGCGCCGTATCGCGTTCGAATGCTGGACGAGGTGGAGCGCGACGGCGTGACCGCGATCGGGACCCCCAAGCACTGGCATGTCTTCCACCTCATCCTGGAGAAGCGGTAGCCACGAGGCGGGCGCGACCCGGTGTACGCCACCCGAGGAACGCGCGTCACGCGGCGTCGCGGGGGAGCGGCCGCAGGAACATCCCCAGGAGCACGCAGAGATCGAGCGCGACCAGCCCGATGGAGAGCGATCGCGTCGAGCGGCGCAGGACGCCGAGCTGCTGCTGCTGCGTGGCCTCCGGAGGCACGAGGGCGGGGTCCGCCGCCCAGGCCAGAAGCGCGTCGGTCTCGAGGTGTCGCCCCGGGCAGAGGGTGGCGTTGCAGTCCCGGTGCAGAGCCACCCGCGAGTCCGGAATCCCGTACCGCCGCTGCAAGGTCGCGACCGTGAACCCCATTGCCGACCTCAGACCGTCCGGAAACGGTGCATTCTCGTAGTCACCGACCACGCAGAGATGGATCGACAGCACGTTGCACGTCGATCGCGACGTGCCGACGCTCGGCAGCCAGTAGAGGAATCGCCGCGTGGGCTCCAGGTGACCCGCGGGGATCTCCGTGGAGCCGTTCGACAGTACGAGGTGGTAGGCCGCCTCGCTCCAGCCGCGCTCGTGATGCACGCGCCGGATCGCATCCAGGTCTCCCGACGCGGTCGCCGAGTGGTGGATGACGATGCCCCGGTACCGAAGCGGTGGGAGGTACACGAGGATCAGGACGTTGAAGATGAGGAGCCCGAGCAGAATCCGGGTCAGCTTCGTCGACTCGAACATGGATACCCCACGCGCGCCCTCCCGCGGGACGCGGAAGCGTCCTCGCGCGCGTGTGCGCGCGCGAGGCTCACCCGCGCAGGAACACCCAGTAGCCGCTGAGGAGGACCAGGATGCCCAGGAGGAAGACGGTCACGACCATCCCGTACGTGGACACCAGCGGTCCCACGAATCCGAGCCACACACCCGACGCCGCGCCCGTCACGTTGTCCAGTGCCTGACGGTAGCTGTCCGGGACGTCGAGCGCGAGGCGGCCCACGCCGTCCAGCTGCACGCCGAGCGCCGACCCCACGATGAAGGCGACCAGTACGACGACGGCGATGCGGAGCACGATCCGGAACACACGCCGCCCGCGCCGGGGCTGCACCCAGCGCTTTCCGAGTCCGGACGGCGCCACGTCTCCGCGCTTGGGCTTCGGAGTGGCGGGGCCCCCGAGCGGCGTCCCCTTCAGCTTGCTCAGAAAGATGTAGTGACCGTGCCAGAGGCGGTCGAACTCCTCGCGCGTCCACGGCGTGCCGTCGTTCCCGGAGGCGAGCGACCGGTGTCGCTTCAAGAGGTCGGTGATCGCGTCGACCTCCCGGCGCACCTCGGCGTCCAGCCCACGCGAGACGGTCTCCGGCAGGAACTGGAGTCGTGCCGCGATCTTCGCTTTCAGGGCCAGAAACGCGCGCTCCTGGCCCGCGGTGACGGTGTCGCTGTCGAACGCCGCGATCGCGACATCGTGGTAACGCACCCACAGCCTTCTGAGCGCGCGGAGACGCAGCTTCGCACGCAACGACTGCAACATGACGGGTCTCCCTCCGTTGCGGTCGTCACGACCGCACCAGGAACCTCGACTTCTCCGCATCCTGCAGACGCGAGATCACGTCGGCAGTGTGAACGACGCCATCGTTGTGCAGCTCCAGGAGCGCGTCGTCGAGCAGGACCATTCCGTCGGAGTAGCTGCTCGCGATGACGTTGTTGAGCTGGTGGACCTTGCCCTCGCGGATGAGGTTCGCCACCGAGTTGTTGACGAACAGGATCTCGCGGGCGGCGATCCGGCCGGCCTTGTCCCGACGACGAACCAGCACCTGCGAGATGACCGCCTTCAGCGTCAGGGCGAGCCGCGTCCGGATCTCGGCCTGATCCTGAACCGGGAACACGTCGATGATCCGGTTGATCGTCTTGGCCGCCGACTGCGTCGAGAGCGTGCTGATGACCAGGTTTCCGGTCTCCGCGGCCGTCAACGCGATCTCGATCGTCTCACGATCACGCATCTCACCGACGAATATGATGTGCGGCATCTGTCGAAGCGCGCTCCGGAGTCCGGTGATGTAGCTCTTCGTGTCGTGTCCGACCTCGCGCTGATTGATCAGGCACGTCTTCGAACGGAACGGGAACTCGATCGGATCCTCGATCGTGAGCACGTGCCGGGGGAAGTTGAATTCCGTGTTCAGGTACTCGAGGTACGCGGCCACGGTCGTCGACTTGCCCGCGCCGGTGGGGCCGGTGACCAGGATGAGACCGTTCGGGATCTGCACGAACCGCAGCAGCAGCTCCTGCGGGATCCCGATCTGCGTGTAGTGGGGCACCTCCAGCGGAACGACGCGTAGGACCGCAGCGTCGGTGCCGGTCTTGCGGAAGACGCTGGCTCGGAAGCGGGCGAGGCCCTCGATCTCGGTGCCCATGTCCAGCTCCCAGTGCGTCTCGAACTCGGCGCGCTGGTGCTCGTCCATGAGACCGTACACCAGCTCGTGGGCCAGCTCGGGGGTGAGCACCTCGGCCGGCTCGTAGTGCTCGAGCACGCCGTGCACCTGATAGGTGACCGGCGCACCCGCCGCGATCATGATGTCCGACGCGCTGCGTCGAACGGCCTGGCGGAGTACGTCCTCGGTGGTCATGGCGTCGAAGACTCCTCTGTCGCACCGGCTGCCGATCCACCGGATCCCATCGGGGGTGCGGTCGGTGCATCCGCACCCTCGTCGCCGACGATCCGCGGCGTGATCTCGATGATCAGGTCCATCTGCTGCTTCTCGGTACGGCGGTGCTGGAACAGGTGCCCGAGGATCGGGATGCTCCCCAGGAGCGGCACCTTCTTCACCGAGGAGCGCTCCTCCTCGCTCAGGAGACCGCCGAGGTAGATCGTCTCGCCGTCTCTCACGCGAACCAGGGTCCGTGCGCGCCGGGTGGACGTCTGGGGCAGATCGTCGTCGGGGCCGACGAAGGCGACGATGCGCGACACCTCGGGCTCCACCAGCGTCGTGATGAAGCCGTCGCCGGTCACTCGCGGGGTGATGCGGAGACGTACGCCGACGTCGATCTTCTCCAGCTGAACCGTCTGCAGAACGCCGCCCGTGCCGGGGCTCTGGAGCGAGGTGATCACCACGGGGACCGTGTCGCCGGCGAAGATCTCGGCCGACTCGCCGTCGATCGTGACCACGCGGGTATTCGACAGCAGCGAGGCCTGTCCGTTCGTCAGGAGCAGGTCGACCGCCACCTCGTAGGCCTCGACCTGACGATGGAACCGACCCGAGGCGCCACCCAGCTGGTAGTAGTCGAGCTCTTCGGGGAGGGCGTCGGCGCTGGAGATGCCCGGATCTCCCTCGGTGAAGATCCCCGTCCACTTCGTCAGCTTCTCCCAGTCGACCCCGATCTCCTCCAGGGCGGAGGTGTTGACCTCGATCAGACGGGCCTCCAGCTGTACCTGGGTCGGCTTCCGATCCAGCTCGCTCACCGTGGCCACCGCGTGCTCGATGGCCGACTGCGGAGCCCGCATGAAGACGCGGTTGGTCTTGGTCTGCGCTTCCACCGACGGTGTGAAGATCTCGAGGGCCTTGGCCACGTCGACCGCCTCGGCGTACTCGAGCTCGAAGACGTGAGAGGTGAGCCCGGTCTGCGTGGCGAGCTCGGCCGGCTCGGCCACGAGGATCGAGTTGCCCACCCGCTCGTAGCCGAGTCCGGACGCGCGGCACACGACGTTGAGCGCCTCCTCGAACGGCGTGTCACGAAGTCGGATCGAGATCGTGCGCCCCTGGACCGCCTGCCCGGTCGCGATGTTCAGTCCGCTGCGTTGCGCGAGGATCTGCAGGATCTCGAACACCGCGGTGCTGTCCGCCGTGAGGCTGATCAGACTCGCCTCGGACGTGGGTTCTGACTCCCCGGCGACCACGGTCGCCGGTGGGACCAGCGTGAGCGTAGCCAGGGTGGCCGCGATCGTCGGGAGCACCATGCTCACGGCACTTCGACCACCGGCGAACTTCGAGATCATTGCGAGTGACTCCTTCAGGATCCGAGGACGAGTCGTCGTGACCCGTTGGTAACCGTGGCCGACGTCGGCGTGACGTCTCTCACGGTCCATCCTCTGAACGTCTCACCTATGCGCAGCCACCCCGAGGTGACGTCGCCCAACGTCAGCTGAATGCTCGGGCTGACGGTGTCGTACAGGAGCGCGCGCAACGTGGGATCGGGTACGACGACCGGCAGCTCCACACGGGGCGCCGGCCGCTTCTTCTTCACCGGGGGTCGGGGCGGCGGCTGGAACGGATCCCGCGTGTCGACACGCGCCGACGCGATCAGGCTGTCCCGGAGCGCCAGCTCCTCGAGACCATCACGAGCCGGTGCCTCGAGCGCGGGCAATGCGTCGCTCTTGACCGAGAGCACCGCCGCGATCGTGGTCTCGAATCGAAGACACAGAACGACGACCGCCGCGATGGCGACGGCGAACGCCAGCCACTGAGGTCGTTCCTGGGTCGAGATCGCCATCACATGGCCTCCGCGCTGACCGGGTCGTAGATCGAGATGTTGAAGCGGTTCTCGACCGACCGGCTGTCCGCACGCTTGACGACGAGCGCGTCGATGCTGGCCAGCCGCGCGCCCTCCTCCAGCATGCGGACGAAGTCGAGCGTGCGTTCGTAGCTGCCCTGAAGTCGGACCGTGAAGCGCGCCCGCCGGTACGATCCGATGCGGCCCGAGTCGCCGGCGGTGAGCTCGAGCTGCGTGAGCCGAGCGGCCTTGACCATCGAGGCCACGTAGGTCAGGGGATCCTCGCCGGTCAGGGTCGCCAGCTGGGTCAGATCGTCCACCTCCAGGAACTGCGCGAGCCGCTTGCTCCGTCGTTCCCGCTCGCTGGCCTCGGTCAGCTTCTCGAGGAGCTCCGCACGCTGAGCGGCCAGGCGCTTCACCGTCCGGAGCTGAGGCTGCGTGAAGGCGACGTCGATGACGGCACAGGCCACGAGCGGCAGGACGATGGCGACGAGAGCGCGTATGGGGATGAGCTGCCTGGACATGTCATCCTCCGTCCCGACCCGCCGGGGTCGCTCGGCAAGAGATCTCGAACTCGCTGTCGGATCCGCCCTTCAGCACGCCGAGGGTGACGCTGGGAAACACACGTGCGATCCGTCGATCCTCTCGCAGCGCCTCCATGAACGCCGACACGTCCTCGACCGACGTCCGGTCACGATCGACTCGACCTTCGATCGACAGGGTCGCGGGTGACTTCCGCCACGCCGCCGAGCCCGACACCCGTTCGAGCCGCATCGACGTGCCGACGTTCGTCGCGATCGCGGCGAGAGCCGGGGACCAGTCCACTCGACCGGCCCGGAGCTCGAGCACCTCGCCGGCCAGCGCGATCTCCGGATGCGCCGAGGGCGTCGACTCGACCCGACTCGACAGGCGCTCGATGGCCGTTCTCAGCGTTCGCGCCTGCTCGTTCAGGAGCACACCGCTGAGGGCCAGCGAGAACGCCAGAAGCACCTCGACCGTGACCAGCGCCAGGACCGCGGTTCGTCGCGCCGCGTTCCGGCGTCCACGAAGCCGGTTCTCGGCGAACTCGGGATAGAAGTTGATCCTATACAACGGGGTCGTCCCACCACCTGCACAGTCCGCAAGCTACTACGAAGCGTGATCCACACTCCGACACGTCGTGATATCCAACCCCCGACTCGCCGACCTCCTCGAGGGGGTCGAGCCCGGAGACGGGTTGCTCTAACTTCTGTCGGAGGAAATCGAGGGAACCTGAGAGCAAGCTCCCACCGCCGATCAAGAACACCGCTCCGACCTCCTGCCGGTGCCGGCCGCGGTAGAACGTCATGGTCTCCTCGGTGCGACGGGCGACCCCGGACAGGAACGCGTCCACGCTGGTTCCGTTCTCGGTGGCCGCGGACCCGGGGCCGATGTGTCGACTCAGGAAGCCGGCGTCCCGATGAGCGATGTGAATGGACGTCTGGCGACCGCCGACGTCCAGGACCGCGATCGCCTCGTCTCCACGCCCGGCCCCGGACGCGATCGCCTGGTTCAGCGCCGACAGTGGCTCCAGATCCACGACCTCCGGCTCGAGCCCGGCGCCCGCCAGCACGCTCACCGCGAAGTCGCGCCGCGCCCTGGGGATCGCCGCGAACAGGGCCCGGCTCTGCGGCGGCAGGCCATCGGCTCCGTCGGACGTGCGGCCGAGCAGCTGCGACGTCACCAGCGGGGTGTCCATGTCGTCCAGATCGAGGTGCTTCTTGGCCTCGAACCGCGTCGACGCCTGAAGCTCCTTCGCGTCGACGGGGGGGATGACCACCTCGCGCACGCGGACGTCCGCGCCGCCGACGGCGACGGCGACGTGCCCCAGGTCCCGCTTCACGAGGCCTAGACGCTGAAGGACCGTGCGCAGCGCCTCGGTCGCGCGCTCGGTGTCGGTTCCGGACCCGTCGACGTTCCACTCCTCGAGGCCGACGTGCGAGATGCGTTCGAGCCTGGACGTCCCCTCGGCACGCACGAGCTTGACGCCGACCGTGCCCAGGTCGATCCCCGTGCGGACTCCCGAACCGCGTCCCATCATTCGAAACAACCCGACCTCCTCAGCTGCTTGCGCTGGGCATCTCCCGCCACTTGAGAACGCGAAGCGTTCCCGAGACCCCGTCGGCCCAGTCGTCGACCAGGTATCCGGGAAGATGCTCGATGAATCCCCTGTCGAACACGATGTGCGGCGATCCGGTGCTGTTCCAGTCCCCGAGCACGACGAACGCCCCGTAGAGCTCGAAGTTGGAGTTCACACCGACGACGTCCCTCGTGATGTAGATGAGGGCCGGATAGTCCGGCGAGCCGATCTGCGTGTGCGAGCCGCCCACCTTCTGGAAGTCGCGAGCGATGAGCGCGATGCCGCGGTAGGGCTCGAAGATGATCTGGCGAACGGTCGTGAGGCCTCCCATCCAGAAGGCCTCGTCCGAGCGCTGCTCCTCGGTGACTCCGGTGAAGCGCGCGTTGACGATCGTGGCATTCACGACGGTCGAGCTCGAACCGTCGAAGATCAGGTTCGCGGTCGCGTTGACCCCGGGAGGATCGATCGCCGCCGCCTCGCCGAAGTTGACCACGACCGCGACGTCCCCGGCCGTGCGTCTGAACACACCCGTCGCGTCGTCGAAGTAGTGCTGGATCTCGGCGTGACTGTCGAAGTCGAAGGTGAACAGCTCCTGGCCGGCGTTGTAGCTCGTGACGTCGACGAGGCTGTCCCCGAGGGCGGTCGTGATGTCGATCCCGTCGCGATCGAAGATGCGTGCCTGTGCCGTTCCCCCGATCCGGGTACCCCGGACGTAGTAGTACGTCGCGTCGGGGAAGTGGTCGGGGTCGGTGTAGATCGGGGGCGGGGTCACCTCGAAGTCCGACGTGTAGTCGCCACACGTGAGGTGGACGTCCGACGGGCCGAAATCGGCATCCCCGACCACGTGGGCGGTGCCCTCGAGGCAGAAGTCTCCGCCGACGTCGGCGTCGCCGAGGACGAGTATCCCCAGCCCGTAGGCGGTGGGCGGAACCACCGCGAAGACCTCGATGGCTCGCCTGGCGATGCCGACCCGCCCGGTGGAGAGGACGTGCACGACGTCCTCGGCTCCCGGATACGTGGTGTCGGTCACCGCCACGTCGTAGGTGCCGGCACCCAGCGAATCCGCCGACCATCCATCGCGCCACGTCCGGTCCTCGAGGAACTTGCCGCGGGTGCGCTCCAGTCCGGCATCGGCCAGATAGAACGCGCTGCTCGAGTTCTGGCGATAGATGGCCCCCTTGGTCTCGTATGCGGAGACGGCGAAGAAGGACATCCCCATGAGCACGATGACCAGCGTGAACACCACGACGGTCACGAGCGCGTAGCCGCCATCGCCACCGGCGGTCGTTCGACGAGGGGTGGTCATCTCGAGGTCCTTCTCTAGAATTCGAAGCTCTGGTTACGGATCGCCGCGCGCGTCTTTCCGCCGACGCGAAATCCGTACGAGTCCTCGAACTCGACCGTGATCGTCAGACTCGTGGTGTCGTCGTCCGCGTCGCATCGAAAGCGGGTACAGACGCGGTCCACGAGGTTGATTCCGTCTTCCTGAAGCCGGTACTGACCCCCGACGAGCGCCGCCCGGTAGGTGTGGACCAGCGCGCCGGTCTCGTCGTAGGTGCTGAACTCGGTGGAGTCGACGACGGCGATCGTCCTGGCCGCCCGGATCGATCTGGCCATCCACTCGAGAGCCTCGGTCGTGTTCTGCTGGAGAACCGCCTTGTCGTGTCCGGAGCGCCAGGACGACTGGCTGGACAGAACGATCCGGCCCAGCACCAGGACGACGAAGAGTCCGATCACCAGCGCGACGGTCAGCTCCACGAGCGTGTAGCCGCGGTGGGCGCGACGGGGCGCCGGCGTCGTCATGGCATTCCTCGCGCCAGGATCGTCGTGGTCGACAGGTCCCGGGTGATGCTCGAGCCACCGACCAGGGCGCTCCAGCTGACGGTCACCCCGACCGTGGTGGTCTGATCTTCCGGAGTGCCGGCGGTCACCTCGTGGGAGACGACGTACGGTCGGTTGTCGACCACCAGGGTGGTGTCGGTTCCGTCCAGCAGCGGAAGGTCGTCATAGCGGAAGTCTCGCCGGATCCCGTCCAGACGAGCCTGAGCGACCTCGGTGGCCTTCCGCCGATCCTCCTCGTAGCCCAGCTGTCGCCGTCCACGGCTGTAGATCTGGGCCAGCCCGAAGAAGACGATGAGAAGCAGCACGGCCGCGATGAGAATCTCGAACAGCGTGAAGCCGCCGTCCGATCGCCGACGCGGGGAACTTCGCCTCATCTGACCGCTCGCTTCCGATGAACGTGAGGCACCGGGGCGAGGGTTCCCCCGCCCCAGGGCACCTCGACTCACTACAGTCCGGTCACGACCGGTGCCTGTCCGTTCGAGTTGATGTTGGGTATCGTCACCACCAGCGTGACACCCTCCATCTTTCCGCCCGGGATGCCGGTCGCCGTGATCACGAGCGCGGTCGATGTCGCGTCGGCGCCGCCGCCGCCGGTGATCGCGTAGTTGAACTCCGCGCTCGGGTTCAGGTCCACGATTCCACCCGCGCCCGCGGGCCACGTGGGATTGCCGGCCGCGTCCTGGTTCTCCTGCGCCCAGGCCTTCGACGCGGTGACGATCTCGCCGATGCGTCCCGTGGCCTCGGAGATGCGCGCGTTCTTGATGTACTTGCCGTAGATCGGGATCGCGATGGCGGCGAGGATGCCGACGACCACGACCACGACCATGAGCTCGATCATGGTGAAGCCCTTCCGACCGGGCCTGCGACGGTAACGGAGCATGTCAAGACCTCCTGTTGCCCGAGTAGTCGGGCGCCCTGTTTCCAGTCGTTGCGGCATCGAATCGTGCGCCGCGCTCGCCTGCAAAACGCTAGTAGTTGTATCCACCCTTCATGATTGCGTCGCCGAGCTGGAAGATCGGCAGGAACATTGCGACCACGATGATTCCGATCAGACCACCCACGAGGATGATCATGAGCGGCTCGATGAGCGACGAGATGGAGTGCACGGAGGCTTCCACCTGCCGGTCGTAGAAGTCCGACGATTTGATCAACATCGCATCGAGGTTGCCGGCGTCCTCGCCGGTCGCCATCAGCTGAAGCGTCATCTCCGGGAACGCGCCGGAAGCGCGAAACGACTCGGTGATGCCTCGACCGGACGCGATGCGCTCCTTCGCGTCGCCGATCGCCCGGGCGACGACGGAGTTGCCGGCCGCTCCCTTGACCAGCTCGAGGGCCTCCAGGATGGGGAGGCCACTGGCCAGCAGAATGCCGAACGTCCGGGCGAACCGGCTCATGACCGACTTGCGGACGATCGGTCCGAAGATCGGGAGCCTCAGGAGAGCCGCGTCCATGGCGTACCGCCCCCCACGCGTCCGGATCAGGAGTCCGAACACCAGGACGATCCCGACCGCCGCCGCGATGGACAGAAGCGCGTTCGACCGGATGAAGTTGGAGGCGACCACGATCTTCTGCGTCAGCAGCGGCAGCTCCTGTCCGAAGTCGGCGTAGATGTCCGCGAACGTGGGGACGATCTTGAGCAGGAGGAAGAGCGTGACGAGGATCGCGAAGCCGAGGACCATCACCGGGTACGCGAGCGCGGCACGGACCTTGGTACGGATCGCGTCGACCTTCTCCAGGTAGACGGCCAGCTGATCGACGATCTGCTCCATCGTCCCCGCCCGCTCGCCGGCGCGGATCATGCTCAGGTACATGCGGCCGAACGCTTCCGGATGGCTGCCCATCGCGTCCGACAGGCTCTCGCCGCGCTCGATCCGGAGCGCGATGTCGTCGAGTGCCCGCGCGAGCACGGGGCTGGTGGTGTCGCCGGCGAGTCCACGCAGCCCGCGCACGAGCGGCAGCCCGGCCTCCAGGACCGTGGCGAACTGCCGGCTGAACAGCGCCAGCTCGCGCGTACCAACCCGGCCGAACGAGATTCCGGCCAGCCGCTTCTGCCAGGTCTGCTGCGATCGACCGCCCGTGTCCTCGGCGAGATGCAGGACCGCCAGACCCTGCGCGTGCAGCTGGCTCACGGCGTCGTCGATGGTGTTCCCCTGAAGGAACCCGCTGACTTCCTCGCCCTGCTGACTGCGTGCTACGTAGGCAAAACTACCCATCGGATCCTCGTCGTTTCCGCGTTTCCGATCAGTCGTCGCTCGAGCAGACGCGCACGACCTCTTCCAGCGTGGTCGTGCCCTCTCGAACCTTCTCGAGCCCGGCGTTGCGAAGGGTCGTCATTCCCTGCTGAAGGGCCAGCTCCCGGATCTCACCCGCCGGCCGTCCGTCGGCGATGAGCTGTCGCAGCCCCGGTGTCATCGTCATCCGTTCGATGATCGCGATCCGCCCCCGGTAGCCGCGTCCCTTGCAGGCGGCGCAGCCCTTGCCCCGGAGAAACCGCATGGGTTCACCGTTCGACGTGATCAGCTCGTGATCGCGAACGGCGAACCGCATCTCCTCGCTCGGCTCGTACTCCTCCAGGCAGTGCTCACAGCTTCGCCGGATGAGCCGCTGCGCCGCGACCATCGTGAGGGCGCTGGCGGCCATGAACGGCTCGATGCCCATCGAGACGAGACGCGTCGCCGTCGTGGGTGCGTCGTTCGCGTGAATCGTGCTGAAGACCATGTGCCCGGTCAGCGCCGCGCGAATGGCGATGTCGGCCGTCTCCTGGTCGCGGATCTCACCGACCATGATCACGTCGGGATCCTGACGGAGGAACGAGCGGAGCGCCGTGGCGAACGTGAGGCCCTTGCGCACGTTGACGGGCACCTGGTTGATGCGCGAGATCTGGTACTCGACGGGATCCTCGACGGTCGTGATGTTGATCGCGTCGCTACGAAGCTCGAGCAAGCTGGCGTACAGCGTCGTGGTCTTGCCGGACCCCGTGGGGCCGGAGAGAAGCACCATCCCGTACGGATGGTGAATCGCGTCCACGAACGCGCGGTGATCGGCCTCCGAGAAGCCGAGATCCCGCAGCGAGAAGCTGAAGTTGGTCTTGTCGAGAAGACGCAGCACGAGCTTCTGCCCGTGGAGGGTCGGGATCGCCGAGACGCGGATGTCGACCTCGCGACCGCGGCTCCGGTGCGTGAACCGACCGTCCTGAGCCATGCGTCGCTCGGCGATGTCCATGTCGGCGAGGATCTTGATGCGGCTGGCGGCGCCGGTGTAGACGGCCTTCGGCGGCGTCAGCGCGTCGTAGAGGAGCCCGTCCACCCGGTATCGGATGACCAGCTCGTGCTCCTGTGGCTCGACGTGGATGTCCGTTGCGCGTTCCTGGAGGGCCTGCGTGATGATCTGATCCACGAGGTGGATGACGCCCGCGTCCTGTGCGTGGCGCTGGGCTTCGTCCTCGTCCGGCTCGTCGCCGATGCTGACGATCTCGATCTCGTCGATCACCTCGTCGATCAGCCGGGTCACCGTGCGGGAGCTCTCGATGAGGGCGTACTTGCTCTCGCGTGCCTCGTCGAGCACGTGGGCCGGCGCGATCAGGATCTCGAGCCCGAGGTCGGCTCGCGTCGCGACGCGCTGAAGGTGGTCGAGCGTCTCCACGTCGAGGGGGTCTTGCATCGCCACCGTGAGCGTGCCGTCGTCGACGCGTACGGGGAGCAGCCCGTGGCGTCGAGCCACGTCGAGCGAGATCAGCTCCAGCGCAGCGGGCTGAACCTCGTCCTGCGCGGGATCGAACAGCCGGTGGCCGAGCTGCTGCGAGAGCACCTCGAGCACGTCGTGTTCGGAGATGTATCCCTGGCGCTTGAGGATCTCGCCGACGCGCTCACGCGTTCCGGATTGCTCCGAGAGCGCATCCTCGAGCTGCGAGGCCGAGATGCGTCCGCGCGTGACGAGCAGCTTTCCGATTGGGCTGAGCTTCGACACCTGTCCTTCCACCCCGACCACGACGTCGGCGGCGGGCGCCGACGCTTCGAGCCGGTTCTCGGGTGAGCCAACGTCCGATTTGCCGCTATCGCCCACCCATCGCCACGTGATGCGGCGTGAAGGGACGACGGACGAACTCCACCAAGTTGAAGATCGTGCACTTCGTCGCGGTTCTAGAGCTTCGATGGTGAAATCAGCCGGAGTCGCCCGTCACGCCCCGGGGGATGGGCCGGTCTCCGCCGGGGGGCGGGTGCGGCCGGTCGCCATGGATGGGGCAACGGCGTGCACAAGGCACTGATCGAACGGAAGTTGGCGGTGTCGGTCATCCGAGGCGGGCCGAACGGTCGAGATGAGCCGTCTCGATCCGATCGGCGGTTCGGAATCCGACGTGGGCTACCGGTTCCCGTTCGCCATCCTCGAGGACTCGGGGTCGCGTCTGAGCCGCGCCATGCCCACGATCCCGATGATCGGTCCGATCGCGAGCATCGGAAACACCCACGACCAGCCGACGCGATCCACGAGCGTCGGCACGACGTTGATCGTGACCATCGTCAACAGGAACCCGAGGCTCGTCTGGAGGGTCAGCGCCGTCCCCACGTACCGCGGGTCGGCCAGCTCACTGACCGCGGCGCTGAACTGTCCGCTGTCGGCGACCACGGCGATGCCCCACACGATGCAGAGGACGGTGAGCGCGATCGGTGACGAGAAGAGCGCGCCCACGAGCAACGCACACGTCCCCGATATGGCCAGGCTGGCGATCGTCGTCGTCGTGCGTCCGATGCGGTCGGCGAGCCACCCTGCCACGACGCACCCGATACCGCCGGACGCGATCGTGGCGAAGCCGGCCAGACGCGCGGCCGTCAGGCCGAGCCCGCGGGCATCGTAGCTGGCGATCAGGAAGATCGGCGTCCACGTCCACATCGCGTAGAGCTCCCACATGTGCCCGAGGTACCCGATGTTGGCCAGTCGCGTGGGCCGATGGGAGAACGCCCGCGTGGCGTACCGCCAGTCGAACGGCGCGGACGTCCCGAGGTGCGGTCCCGCGCGCACGAGCACCAGCACGATCAGGCCGCCCGCGGCGGCCAGCGCCGACGACGTCCGGAGCACCAGCGGCCAGGGCGGGATGCCGGCCGCTCCGAGAACGGGCACCGCGTTCAGGAAGTGGGGCAGAGCGCTCCCGACGGCGAGCGCCCCGATCAGGATGCCGATGCCGAAGCCGCGATCGTCCCGACACCACGACGCGATCAGCTTCATGCCCGGCGGATAGACGCCGGCCAGCGTCACGCCCGTGACGAAACGCAGCACCATCACCGCCCCGAGCGACGCGTCGGACACGGTGATCGCCGCGTTGGCGCCCGCACCGACGAGGGCGGAGACGCCGATCAGCCGCGTGGGAGGGATGCGATCGGCGAGGTTCAGGACCGCACTGACGAGCGCGCCGCACACGAACCCGAGCTGCACCGTCATCGTCAGCCACGAGGCTTGTCCCGGCGAGAGCTGCCAGGCGTCGCGGAGCTGCGGCACCACCGCCGATGCCGAGAACCAGAGCCCCATGGCCAGGAGCTCGGCCAGGGCCAGGAATCCGACGTTCAGCCACTTGGCGTTGGAGGCGAAGCGCGACATGCGCGCGAGAGTACATCTCTCGAGCGGTTTCTGGACGTGGAAATTCGACCGAGGCGCAGCCGATCACCGTGGGCGGCGATGCCGACTCTCGCGGGCATGCGCACCACGTCCCCGACACCGGCCGTGTCGTCCGTCAGCCGGCGGCGCCGGCGTTCCTCCGGAGGATGTGGTCCACGAGGTGCTCCGCGTCGCCACCGACCCCGGCGACCAGACCCGAGACCCGGCGTCGCAGCCAGACGAACCCCAGGCAGTACAGTCCCGGCACGTCGCAGACGCCGTCTTCATGCCGTGGGCGTCCGCGATCGTCGAGGAGCGACGGGTCGAGGAACCCGAGGTCGGGTCCGAAGCCGGTCGCCCAGATGACCGAGCGGATCGGGTCCCGATCGAGATCCACCGATCGCACCGCCGCCATGTCCGCGAGCCCGCCGTACGGGGCTTCTCCGGGCTCCGGCTCCGCCGGAGGCGCGTCGATGTTCGCGGACTCGATGAAGCCGTCGATCATCTTCCTCGTCCGTGCAGCCACCGCGTCGGCGTGCGCGACGTTCGTGGTCAGATCGTCTCCGATCTCGAGCGTGCGACCGCTGGCACCGGTCATGCGCCCGAGCAACCGCACGCCGTCGCGCGCGAGCTGCTGAAGGCTCACCGTGTGGCCTCCGTGGGTTCCGGACGTCTGGGGCTGCGGTGCGTGGACATCGGCGGGGTTCTCCAGGTCGGCGGGGCGCTGCTCGCCCAAGCGGGCCATGATCATCCACTCGAACACGTCCTTGCCCCGGTACCGGCGTGGCATCCGTCCCACCGCGCTCGTGCACAGATACACGGTGCGACCCGCCTCGACGAGATCCTCGGCGATCTGGACGCCGCTCTGGGCGGAGCCGACGACGAGCACGGCGCCGTCGGGCAACCGATCGGACGACCGGTACTCCCCGGCGTGGAGCTGCGCGACGTCGTCGGGTAGCGAGGCCGCCACCGGGGGACGCCGGGGCGCGTTCTGGTCGCCGCAGCACAGCACGACGTTGTGCGCACGCCACGATCCGCGCTCGGTCTCCACGTCGAGCTCGCCGCCCCGGATCGCGACACGCGTGACGCGTACGCCCTCCTCGACCGGAAGCGAGTGACGCTTCGCGTACGCCTCGAAGTAGCTCACCAGCGATGGAGCCGAGGAGAACCCGAGCGGCTCGTTTCCGTCGTACCGATCACCGGGCAGGAGGTTGAACGCGTTCGGGGTGTTCAGGCGAAACGACTCCCATCGCTGGGCACGCCAGCTCTGGCCCAGGCGCTCTCGCTCGAGAACGGCGTGGTCGACGTCGGCTTTCTGAAGGCAGCGGCTCATGGCCAGCCCCGCCTGTCCGGCTCCGATGACCACGGTGTTCGTCGTGCGGGTCTCGGCCATGGACAGCTCCTTCACCGGAGGATCGTGGATGACGTGCGGCACGTCGAGACGGCACGTGATGCGTGCGTGTGCGGGACCTCGAGACGACACAGTGAACCACGCGAGAGCCGCCGCGTCACGTCGCCGCTACTCGTACAGCCAGTCTGCGATCGCTCGCATGAGGTCGCGGAGCTCGTCCGGCTGCGTCTCGGCGATGCGCCAGAGCTCGGTGCCGATCCAGACGATCTTGCCGCTGGCCGAGCCGGTCACCGGCAGCACGCGCACCGCGACCGGCTGACCCTGGAACGGGGAGCCGAACGGCGTTCCGCAGACCGAGGCGGGATCGTCGGCCCACGCCCAGGAGTTCGAGACGTGCGTGTACAGGGGCTCGACGTACGGGTCGTCCAGCGGCGGGTCGCCGACCGGGCCCTCGGCGTGCGATCCGAGCGGGTTGTGGTAGCCCTCGGTCCACGACTCCTTCCAGATCGCGGCCTGCGCGGGGTCGTAGCCGGTCGGGTCGAGAGCCCCCTCGGGGAAGCCGAGCGAGAGGGCGGCACCGGTCGCCTCCAGACCGACGATCCCGGCGCACGGGAAGCCGAGCGCCGGCGCGGTGCCGCGAGCCACCCGATCCAGCTTCACGCGCAGCCGGAGGTGATCCCAGACGAACGTGCCCGGTCCGAAGTTGGGGTCGGCGAACGGGGGCAGGTCCGGAATGTACGCGGAGGACGACGGGTAGAAGTCGCCGAGCATGGCGCCGATGGTGTTGCGGCCCCAGACGACCAGGTTGCCGCCGCCGCGCACGTAGATGCTCAGCCAGTCTCCGTGCTCGGCGAACGGGCTCGGATCGGTGAACCGTCCCATCAACGAGCCGCTCCCGCCGGCCGCCACGTTCCAGAACAGCGTCCGGAAGCGCGCGAGGAGACTCAGCTCGACATCGTGAAGCGCGGACAGCTCGATGCATTCGTCCGGCGTGACGTGGGCGTCCAGCAGTGCGAGCTCGTCGCCGTCGAGGTACGGCTCCACGGCGTAGGCGATGAGGTCGCGGAGAACGGCGTCCTGGTCGCAGTCCCGCACGCCCGCGGCGACGTAGTCGTCGACGAGAAGCGCGGGGCGATCGAACGGAAGTGCGATGATCTCCAGCGTGAGCACGAGCTCGCTCTGGTGGGCCTCGTCGTCGCGCTCGTCCCGTCCTTGCAGCGTGACGACGACCTCGTTCCCGACGGCGGACTCGGGGATGTCGAAGTCGATCTCCTGCGGGTCGCCCCACTCGGACCACTCTCCGTCGCACCCGTCGCACGCGATGCGAATGCGTGATGGTCCCGGATCGTAGCCGTACCAGTCGGCGTCGATCTGCCAGGTGAACGTCAGCGGAAGACCCTCGGGTATCTCGATCCTGTACGACGTCGAGCCGGGACCTCCTTCGAGGGTGCCGTACCCGTTGTCGAGCAGGATGTACGGTGCGGCAGGGAGGCTCGGAACGACGCCGAGCCGGGTCACGTTGCCTTCGACCCCCGCGCTCGCGATCGCGAACGCGTCGGCCGGCGTGACGTGGCCCTTCTCGTCCACCGCCCGGACGGCGAGCGCGTAGGCGCCGGCCGGAAGATCGGTGAAGACCATCTCGCTCTCCGGGTACAGATCGTCGAGATGAGGCCACCAGTCGGTCTCGTAGTAGTGATCGTTCGACACCAGCGGTGGGAACGGCTCGCCGGGCTCGGGCTCCTCCACGGCGAAGCCACCCGGGATCAGGAGGTTCGGCCGGCGGATGTCGGAGGTTCCGCCCGGGAGTGTGTGCAGGAGGAAGCTCAGGACGAGATCGTCGGGGTGAGAGATGTCCGGGCCGATCAGCTTGAGCTGGTATCCGACGATGGGAACCTCTCCGGCGGGGACCGGGCTCCACTGCACGCGGAACGATGAGGGAACCTGCGCTCGTTCGAACTCGCCCGCCGTGGCGCGGACCGGTCGTGTGATCACGGCCGCGGGTGCGTCGACGGTGCGGTCCGGCGTGATCAGCTCGCCGAGCTCGTTCGAGACCGGAGACCCGGGCTCGTCACAGGACGTGGTCAGCGCGAGCAGCGATGCGGCGGCGAGGATCGGTCCACCGCCGGCGAGCATGTGGGCGTAGCGCATCACGACCTCCTCACGCGGGAGGGTGAGGGTCCCCGGCGACATCCAGAACGCTATCGCACATCCCGTCGATGGCTCAATGTGTTTCTGCCCGCCCGCGGGTCATCGTGTAGAATCGCGCTTCGAGACGCCGCGATGGGGTGCGGCTACGGGGCCGTGGGGTCCGAGTCGGACACGAGGAGTTGCGATGTGAGCCACGTCTCCCGCTGGGTCGGCACGATCACCCTGACGACCGCGACGCTGGGCCTCGCCTCCGCCGCCGACCTCGAGATGCACGACATCGGCGGGTTCTCGGTGCTCGGCCGCACGGGGACCTACCCCGACGGTGTCTCCGGAATCTCCATGTCCACCACCATCTGCAACGGGGGCGCCGACGCCGTCCCGTGGCAGGCGATGCCGTTCGACGATCGCGCGTCGTGACGATCAGACGATCGCGCGTCGTACCGGTCACGAGAGGGTCAGGCGTTTCGCGTCGGCGTCCGCGTCGACGTCCACGACCACGTGGCCGCCTCCCGCATACTTTCCGAAGAGAACCTCTTCGGTGAGCGGACGCTTGATGTGCTCGTCGATCACGCGCGAGAGCGGTCGGGCGCCGAAGGCCGGCTCGTAGCCCTCCTTCGCGAGCCACGTGCGTGCGGCGTCGGTCAGCTCCAGCGTCACCTTCTTCTCGGCCAGCTGCGCGCCGAGCTGACGGATGAACTTGTCCACGATCAGGCCCATCACCATCGGGTCGAGCGCGTCGAACGATAGCCGCGCGTCCAGGCGATTGCGGAACTCGGGGCTGAAGAGCCGCTCGACCGCCTTCTGGTCGGCACCGTCCGGTGAGCCGCCGCCGAACCCGACCTTGCGCTGCGCCATCTCACGAGCGCCCACGTTCGAGCTCATCAGGATGATGACGTTGCGGAGGTCGGCCTCCTTGCCATTGGCGTCGGTCAACGTGCCGTGGTCCATGATCTGAAGGAGGATGTTGAACACCTCGGGGTGCGCCTTCTCGATCTCGTCCAGGAGCAGCACCGCGTGCGGGGTCTTGGATACGGCCTCGGTCAGGAGTCCGCCCTGCTCGTGACCGACGTATCCAGGTGGCGCGCCGACCAGGCGCGAGACCGTATGCCGCTCCATGTACTCGGACATGTCGAAGCGCAGGAACGAGATTCCGAGCACCTCGGCCAGCTGCCTGGCCATCTCGGTCTTGCCCACCCCGGTGGGGCCGGTCAGCAGGAACGAGCCGACCGGCTTCTCGGGCTCGCGCAGCCCGGCCCGCGCCACCTTGATCGCGGACACGAGGGTCTCGATGGCCCGGTCCTGTCCGAAGATGACCTTCTTGAGCTCGCTCTCCAGGCTCTTCAAGCGGTCGCGGTCGGAGCCCTGCACGCGCTTCGGCGGGATCTGCGCCATCGTGGCCAGGACGACCTCGATGTCGCGCACGCCGACCATCCTCTTGCCGGTGAGCGCCGCGTTGGAGCCGGCCTCGTCGATCAGATCGATCGCCTTGTCGGGAAGCTTGTGGTCGCGCAGGTGCCGCGCCGCCAGCGTCACCGCCTGCTCGATGGCCGGGCGCGTGTACCGGACCCCGTGGTGCGCCTCGTAGCGGGGCTTGAGGCCCATCAGGATCTGCACCGCCTCGGCGTGCGACGGCTCGCGGATCTCGACCTTCTGGAAGCGCCGCGACAGCGCGCGGTCGCGCTCGAAGTGCTGCCGGTACTCGGGCCACGTGGTGGCGCCGATGCATCGGAGGTGTCCGCTCTCCAGGGCGGGCTTCAAGAGGTTGGACGCGTCCATGGAGCCCGAGCCGGCGGCGCCGGCGCCGACCAGCGTGTGGATCTCGTCGATGAAGAGGATCGGGCGCTCGAGCGCCTCCATGGCCTTCAGCACCGCCTTGAGGCGGTTCTCGAAGTCGCCGCGATAGCGGCTGCCGGCGAGCACGGCGCCGAGATCCAGCCGGTAGATCTCGGTGTCGGCGAGCGGGGCCGGCACGTCGCCCGACGCGATCCGAGCCGCGAGCCCCTCCAGCATCGCCGTCTTGCCGACGCCGGGATCGCCCACGTACACCGGGTTGTTCTTCTGCTTGCGCTGGAGGATGCGGAACGTCCGCTCCATCTCCTGCTCGCGGCCGATGATCGGCTCGACCGCGCCGGCGCGCGCCAGCTCGGTGACGTTCGTGGTGAACGCCTGGAGCGGATCGCCCTCGGCCCCCTCGTCGTCGAGGCCGGGATCCCCGAACGGCGCGCCGGGGTCGGTCGGCTCGAGCTTGGAGACGCCGTGAGCCAGGTAGCTGACCACGTCGAGCCGCGTGACGCCGTGGCCCTCGAGCACGGTGACGGCGTACGAGTCGTTCTCGTCGAAGATCGCGACCAGCACCGACGTGGCCGTGACCTCGGTCTTGCCCGCGCCCTCGGAGTGGGCCACCGCGCGGGCGATGGCGCGCTGGAAGCCGCGCGTCGGCATGGGCTCGCGTCGCTCGGCCTCGGGAAGCGACTCGATCTGATCGTCGAGGTACACCTCGAGGTCGCGCTTGATCGCGCGCACGTTGCCGCCTGCGTGGCGGATCACGTCGGCGGTCTCCTCGTCGAGGAGCAGCGCGTACAGGAGGTGCTCGAGCCCGGCGTACTCGTGACCCTTCGTGGCCGCCTCGGTCACCGCGACCGACAGGGAGATCTGCAAGTCTTCAGAGAGTGTCATTCCGGCTCCGCCGTCACTTTGAGCGGCATCTCGGCGTCCTGTGCCTCCTGGGTGACGGCCGCGACCTTGGTCTCGGCGACGTCACGTGGATAGCGGCCGGCGACGCCGATCCCCTTGTGATGTACCTGCAGCATCACGTGCGTCGCCTCGGCGCCGGTCTTCTGGAAGTGCTTCATCAAGACGTGAATGACGAAGTCCATCGTCGTGAAGTCGTCGTTGTGCAGGAGCACCTTCCACAGGCGCGCCCGCTTGGTCTTTCGTCGCGTCCTGGCGACCAGCTCGTCGCCCGACTTCGGCGTCGATGACATCACGCTCCGTTACGGTACGTTATCGACCGTCGGATTGATACGTTTGCCTCGGCTGGCCCCGTCGTCGTCGCGACCCATCCGTCGACGGATCGCAGAACCGCCGATCGGCCGAGAAGTTCCGTCGGAGCCGCTCGGGGGGACGTCAGGACCGGTCGCCACCGCGTGATCGTTCCCGGGCCGACCCCGATGAGTCTAGCAGCGGGCGCGGTTCGACGCATCGCTCCGGCAGGGGCCTCCCGGACGTGGAGCCGGGTCCGACGACGTCACCACTCCGAACGGTACGCGTCCACCCAGTCCCAGACGGACGTCGACTCGAGGACTCGGTGGCGCCCGTGGCCCGCCGATGCGGCTCTACCTCACGGTCCGCACGACGCACGCCGTTTACGCCTGGCGACGCGTGCACGGGAGTCCGCGGCTCGACGCCGCGTGCTCAGCTCGCCAGGCTGGCCTCGGACGCCGCGTCGAACAGGTGCACCGAGTCCAGCGCCAGCGTCAGCGCCAGCTCCGAGCCCACCTCCGGGATGTGATGCGGCTCGAGCTTGGCGACCAGGCTCTCGTCGCCGGCGCGGGTGTGCACGACGACCTCGTGTCCCAGCGGCTCGACCACGTCGACGCGCGCGCGGATCTCGGTCGTCGCGCCGCGAACGCGTCCCTCGCCGGACGTCACGTGCTCGGGTCGAATGCCCACGAGCACATCGCGCGCTCCATTGGAGCCCACGCGTGATACGAAGCGCTCGGGCAGCGGGATCTCGAAGCCCGACGTCCCGAGCCGGCCGCCTTCGGCTCTGGCGGCGATGACATTCATCGGGGGCGTCCCGATGAACTTGGCCACGAACAGGTTCGCCGGTGTGTCGTACAGCTCGAGCGGCGTCCCCACCTGCTGGAGATCGCCCCCGTGCATGACCGCGATGCGATGTCCCATCGTCATCGCCTCGACCTGGTCGTGCGTGACGTAGATCGTCGTCGTCTCCAGCCGGTGCTGGAGACGCGTGATCTCGGTGCGCATCTCGGCCCGGAGCTTGGCGTCGAGGTTGGACAGGGGCTCGTCGAACAGGAACACCGCCGGCTTGCGCACGATGGCCCGGCCCACGGCCACGCGCTGGCGCTGCCCGCCGGAGAGCTGCCGGGGCTTGCGATCGAGGTATTCGTGGATGCCGAGGATGCGCGCGGCCTCGTCGACGCGCGCGCGCATCTCGTCCCGGGGGGTCTTCCGCATCTTGAGGCCGAACTCGAGGTTCTGCCGCACGCTCATGTGCGGATAGAGCGCGTAGTTCTGGAACACCATGGCGATGTCCCGATCCTTGGGCGCCAGATCGTTCACGACGCGATCGCCGATCGAGATGCGTCCCGCGGTGATCTCCTCCAGCCCGGCCACCATCCGGAGGAGCGTGGACTTGCCGCAGCCCGACGGACCGACGAGGACCATGAACTCGCGGTCGCGAATGTCGAGGCTCAGCTCGGAGATCACCTCGACGTCGCCGTACCGCTTGGCGATCTTGTCGATCGTGACGTTCGCCATGGGCTCCTACTCGGCGGCCTCCGGCTGCCGGCCGGCCAGCTCGGTGTCGATCATCAGAAGCGCCGCGCTGGAGTCGGCCGCGAGCTTCATGCGCTGGACGATCCGGTCGACCGAGGCCTCTTCCTCGACCTGCTCCTCGACGAACCACCGGAGGAAGGTCTCGGTGGGGTTGTCGCGATCGTCCTTGGCCTGGTTCACCAGATCGTTGATGAGCGACGAGATGTGCCGCTCGTGGGCCAGGGCGGCCTCGGCCGCGGCCAGGGGCGACTCCCACGTCTTCGGCGGCGCGCCGATCGCGCCGAGCTCGATCTTGCCGCCGCGGTCGAGCACGAACTCGAAGATCTTCATCGCGTGGATGTGCTCTTCCTGGGCCTGCATGTCGAGCCAGTGGGCGAACCCGTCCAGGTTCAGGTCCTGAAAGTACCCCTGCATCTGGCGGTATACGTAGAACGACTCGAATTCGGCCGTGATCTGCTTGTTGAGCGCCTTCTCCATCGCGGCACCGAGCATGGGGGTACCTCTCCTTTCGATCGGTCGTCCGGCCTGTTGGTCAGGGCCGCCTACCATAGCGCGTATCCGATTCGGCTTCCACTAAATGCATGTCCCGAGCGGCGTTGCGAAAGCCGAACTGGTGTCGGGAGTCCACCGCCGGACGGAGGCACGCCCGGCCGGGGTCGGTCGGCGGCCGGCGGCACCGAGGGACGTAATGTCAAGCGAGAGCGCGGCATCGACCGGACGACGGCCGATAACGACGTCCGAGAGGTTGCGTGTGGCTCCGGCGACACCGTATCCTCGTCCGGCGTCACCCGGACCGTCCATTCACGCTTCCGGGACCGCCCCGGGCGAACCCAACAGCATGCTTCTCGGTTTGATCGACGTGCCGGTCGGGCTCCACGCAGCCGGCCGTGCGCGCGCGAGATCGTGCTCCGGCAACGGCTCGCGCCGACACGAGGCTCGGGACACAGATTCACATGACGAGTTCGCGTGGCGTCTCTGTTCGGCTCCGAGGCCGATCGCACGGGCAGGGCGATCGACCCACGACGAGCCCCCGGGACCCGCGCCGACGAAAGGACGATCGATGCCCTTGAAGAAAATCGGGACCTACGCGGTCCAGCATCTTCAGGTGCTCGACGAGAACGGCAAGCTCGACGAGACGCTCGAGCCCGAACTCTCGACCGAGCAGCTCCTGACGCTCTACCGGAGCATGCTCCTGGCCCGTCGCGCCGACGAACGCCAGCTGAAGCTCCAGCGTCAGGGGCGCATGGGCACGTTCGGTCCGTGTACCGGCCAGGAGGCCGCGGTGTGCGCACCGGCCCTGGCGATGACGAAGGACGACTGGTTCGTCGGGGCGTTTCGCGAGATCGGCGCCCGCCTCATGCGGGGAGTCACCCTCGACGAGGAGTACCTGTTCTGGAACGGCTTCGAGGAGGGCAACGTCACCGACGGGGCCCACCGGACGCTCCCGAACGCCGTCATCGTGGCCTCGCAGACGCTCCACGCGGTCGGCATCGCGTACGCGATGAAGCTCCGGGGCGAGAAGTCGGCCGTCGCCTGCTTCTTCGGCGACGGTGCCACCTCGCAGGGCGACTTCTACGAGGCGCTCAACTTCGCCTCGGTATGGCAGGTGCCGTGCGTCTTCTTCTGCTGCAACAACCAGTGGGCGATCTCGGTCCCCCGCGCGAAGCAGACGCGATCGAAGACCCTCGCCCAGAAGGCGATCGCGGCCGAGGTCCCATGCCTTCAGGTGGACGGCAACGACGCGCTGGCCATGTACCGCGCCGCCGACGAGGCGTTCACGCGGGCCCGCGACGGCGGCGGCCCCACGCTCATCGAGGCCGTCACGTTTCGACTGATGATGCACACCACGGCCGACGATCCGACGAAGTACCGCGAGAAGGCCGTCGAGGAGGAGTGGTGGCGAAAGGACCCGCTCCCGCGCTTCGAGGGCTACCTGCAGGACAAGGGCGTGCTGACCGACGCGATCAAGGCCGACTACGAGGCCGAGATCAAGGCCGAGGTCGACGCGGCGGTGGCCACGCTCGAGTCCCGCGACGACTTCAAGCCCGACGCGCCGTTCGACCACGTCTTCGGCACCAAGCACGCGGTCATCGAGGAGCAGCGCCAGGAGTTCCTGGCCCAGCTGGCCGAGGAGCAGGCGGCCGCGAGCACGCCGCCCGCGTCGAAGGAGACGGCCCATGCCTAAGCTGAACATGGTGCAGGCGCTGAACATGGCGCTCGATCACGAGATGGCCTCCGACGACAGCGTGGTCCTCCTGGGCGAGGACATCGGTCCCAACGGTGGGGTCTTCCGCGTGACCGAGGGGCTCCACGCGAAGTACGGCGAGGCGCGCGTCATGGACACCCCGCTGGCCGAGTCCGGAATCCTCGGCACCGCCATCGGCATGTCCATGGCGGGTCTCAGGCCGGTCGCCGAGATGCAGTTCTCGGGCTTCTCGTACCTGATGTTCCACCAGCTCGAGGGCAACGCGTCGCGATACCGCTCGCGCACGCACGGGCGCTACACGTGCCCGCTGGTCGTGCGCATGCCGTACGGCGGCGGGGTGCGCGCGCTCGAGCACCACTCCGAGAGCCGCGAGGCCACGTACGGGCACGTGCCGGGGGTGAAGGTGATCGCGCCGTCCACGCCGCGCAACGCGAAGGCGCTCCTCCTGGCCGCCATCCGCGACCCCGACCCGGTCGTGTTCATGGAGCCCAAGCACTCCTACCGCGCGTTCCGCGAGGAGGTGCCCGAGACCGACGAGGTCATGGACATCGGCGTCTCGCATCTCGTCGAGCAGGGGCGCGACATCACGGTGGTCTCGTGGGGCTCGATGATGCGTCCCACGCTGGAGGCCGTGCACGGGGTCAAGCACGACCGCGGCATCGGGGTGGACCTGATCGACGTGCTGACCGTCTCACCTCTCGACTCGGACACCATCATCGAGTCGGTCAAGAAGACCGGACGGTGCGTGGTCGTCCAGGAGGCGCCGCGCTCGCTGAGCGTCTCGGCCGAGATCATCGCGCGGATCAACGACAAGGTCCTCATGTATCTCGAGGCGCCGGTGCGACGGGTCACCCACTACGACGTGGTCACGCCGAACTTCGGCCGCGAGAAGATGTACCTGCCCAACGCGCGGCGGATCCGGAAGGCGATCGAGGAGACGCTCGACTTCTGAGGGCGAGACGACCCCGGTCGCGACCGGCGACCGGGAGCGTCGCGTGACCGGACACCGGCTTCGAGCGCCGTCCCATCCCGGTCGGCCGACCGGTGATTTTCGCGTAGGTGTTTGCACGACTTCGGTTTACAATGGCCGCCACTGGATTGCGACCCGTCGGCGTGGAGCGCCGGCCCGCACCCGGGTCGACCGCGCCCGCATCCAACGCCATACTCCAGACCGTATCCCGTCGGCCCCGTCGCGAGAGGCCGATCGACTCAGAGCCCGGCATGATGGCCGGGGCCCGGCACAGTCGCCGGGGCTGGGAGGACTCACGTGTTCGAATTCAAGCTTCCCGATCTCGGCGAAGGTGTCGCCGAGGGCGAGATCCTGAAGTGGTACGTCGACGTCGGCGGTGACATCGGCGAGGACGATCCCCTGGTCGACATCGAGACCGACAAGGCGGCCGTGACGATCCCGTCGCCGCGCGCGGGCAAGATCGCGTCGGTGGCCGGTGGCGTCGGAGACACCGTCGAGGTCGGCGACGTGCTGGTCACGATCGACGAGTCCAGCGCGGGAGCGTCGACCGCCCCGTCCGAGTCCGCCCCGTCCGAGGACTCCCCCGAGCCGGCGTCGAGCCCATCGGCCGCCGCGCCGGACGGCGCCTCCAAGACGCAGGCGCCGAGCCTGCCGCCGGCCCACGCGCCCGCACCGAAATCGGCGACTCCGGCGCCGAGCGCGAGTCGGCCGTCCAGTCCGCTGGCGTCGCCGGCGGCCGCCAACGCGGCGCCACCCCGGCGGAACGGGGGTCCCGTGCCCGCGGCTCCGGCGACGCGCCGGCTCGCGCGCGAGCTGGGGATCGATCTCTCGATGGTGCAGGGAACCGGTCCCGGCGGCCGGGTGACCGCCGAGGACGTCCGTCTCTACGCCGAGGGCGGCATCGCGACCATGGCGCCGTCCACCCCGCCGCCGCCGATGGGCGAGTCGGCCGTGCCCGCCGACGGCCAGAGCGCCATCCCGTACTACGAGCTCGAGGAGATGCCGACGTTCGAGCAGTACGGTCCGGTGGAGCGCGTCGCGCTCCGATCGATCCGTCGCAAGGTCGCCAAGAAGATGGTGACGTCGATGGTGACGGTCCCGCACGTGGCCCACATGGACGACGCGGACGTGACCGAGCTCGAGGCCTACCGTACGCGTCTGAAGGCACAGGGGGGCGCGTCGGTGACGCTGATGGCGTTCGTCATGAAGTCGGTGGCCTCGTCGATGAAGCGCTACCCGATGATGAACGCATCGATCGATCCGTACCGGGGCGAGCTCGTCTACAAGGGCTACGTGAACGTGGGCTTCGCGGCCGATACGCCGCGGGGACTCCTCGTGCCCGTGGTCAAGAACGCCGATCGGCTGAGCGTGGTCGAGCTCTCCGCCGAGATCAGGCGGCTGGCCGAGGCCGCGCGCGAGGGGACGATCGACGTCTCCGATCTCCAGGGCGGCACGTTCACGATCACCAACGTCGGCTCGCTGGGCGGCAAGTACGTGATCCCGACGATCAACTACCCCGAGTCGGCCATTCTCGGCATGGGGCGCACCGCGGACGAGGTCGTCGTGCGGGATGGCGACATCGTCGTGCGCAAGATCACGCCGCTGTGCATCACGTACGACCATCGAATCGCCGACGGCGCGGATGGGGCGCGGTTCATGAACGAGCTGGTGCGCCATCTCTCCGATCCGATCAGCATGCTGGCCGCGATCTAACGCCGGAGGACCGCACCATGGTCATGGGAAGTTTGCGACAGGAGTCCGAGGTCGTCGTCATCGGCGCCGGCCCCGGCGGCTACGTGGCGGCGCTCCGGGCCGCCGACCTCGGCAAGGAGGTCACGCTGATCGAGTCGCGCGACCGGCGCGGCGGCGTGTGCCTGATCGAGGGATGCATTCCATCCAAGGCGCTGATCAACTCGGTCGAGCTGGTCGAGGCGGCCAAGGGCGCCGAGAAGATGGGCATCACGTTCGAGGGCCTCTCGATCGATCCGGCCGGGCTTCGCAAGTGGAAGAACCGGGTCGTGGACGGTCTCACCAAGGGCGTCGACGGCCTTCTGGCCAAGCGCGGCGTGCAGGTGATCAAGGGTCGCGCCCGCTTCGAGTCGCCCACCGCGCTCGCGATCGAGGGGGGTGAGGTCACCGGCGTCGACTTCAAGCAGTGCATCCTGGCTACCGGCTCGCGGGTCGCCGAGCTGCCGATCGGTCGGGGCATGGGGCTCTGGTCCTCGACCGAGGCGCTGGAGATTCCGAGCGTGCCCAGGCGCCTGGTCGTCGTGGGCGGGGGCTACATCGGGCTCGAGCTGGGCTTCGTGTACGCGGGTCTGGGATCCGCGGTGACGGTGGTCGAGTTCTTGCCCCAGCTCCTGACCGGTGCCGACGCCGATCTCGTGGCCGTGGTGGCCAAGCGGGCGAAGGCGCGCTTCGACCGGGTGATGCTGGAGTCGAAGGTCGTCGACATCCAGAAGAAGGGCAAGGGCTACGCGGTGTCGGTCGAGTCGAAGGGCGAGACCGAGACGCTCGCCACCGATCAGGTGCTGGTGGCGATCGGCCGGAAGCCCAACACCGAGGACATCGGTCTCGAGAACACGCAGGTGAAGGTGAACGACCGCGGCTTCGTCGAGATCGACTCGCGCTGCCGGACGGCCGAGCCCACGATCTACGCGATCGGCGACATCACCGACGGTCCGATGCTCGCACACCGGGCCAGCCGTCAGGGCAAGGTGGCGGCCGAGGTCATCGCCGGCGAGAACGCCGAGTACGACAACCGCGTCGTACCCGCCGTCGTGTTCACCGATCCCGAGCTCGCGTGGGCCGGCCTCACCGAGGACGAGGCGAAGGCGGCCGGTCGCGAGGTCAAGGTCGGCAAGTTCCCGCTCTCGGCGCTCGGGCGCGCCAAGGCGATGGGCAAGACCGAAGGCCTGGTCAAGGTGATCACCGATCCCGAGACCGAGCTGGTGCTGGGCGTGGGCGTGGTCGCCGCGCACGCGTCGGACATCATCTCCGAGGCCGCGCTCGCGATCGAGATGGGCGCCACGCTCGAAGATCTGGCCGTCACGATCCACCCGCATCCGACGATGGGTGAGTCCATCATGGAGGCGGCGGAGGTGGCGCTGGGAACGGTCGTGCACCTTCCGAACCCGAACCCGAAGCGGGTGGCGGAGAAGGTCTAGTGGAGCCGTCGGCCGTCGCCGCCGCCGGCGGCGACGCGAAGGCGGCCCTCGGGCGCCGCGCCCGCCCGGTCGCGCGCCGCGCCTCGGGCGTGGGCTGACCCGTGTCGCTCGACGTTCGTCCCTACGATCTCGACGACGATCTGGTCGACGCTACCTCGGCGGACGGCCGTCCCCGCGTGAGGGTGGCCCGGCCCGAGGCCGTGACGGTGGTCCTCGGACGGGGCAGCGATCCCGACGTCGAGCTGGACGTGGGCGCGTGTCGGCGGCTCGGGCTCGACATCCGCCGTCGTCGCGGCGGTGGGTGCGCGGTCGTCCTGGATCCCGGGAATCTGATCGTCTCGGTGGCCCTGCCCATCCCCGGGCTCACGCGTATCCGGTCGACGTTCGAAGCGCTCACGTCGATGCTGATCCAGGCGCTGGCCACGGCGGGCCTCGACGGCGTCGAGTCGGACGGCGTCTCCGATCTCGTCCTCGCCGATCGCAAGGTGTCGGGCTCGTGCGTGCACCGCAAGCTGGGGCTCTTCTACTACTCGGCGACGCTTCTGGTGGATCCGGATCTCGAGGTCGTGACCGCGGCGCTCCGCCACCCCCCGCGCGAGCCCGCGTACCGGCGCGGACGTCCGCACGCGGCGTTCATGGGACGGCTCGCGGCTGCGCCCGCCGGGGCGGACCGGGGCCCACGCGATCCCGAGTCCACCCGGCACGCGATCGCCCGATCCGTGCGGGCCACGTTCACCGGCGAGCGCCTCGGCGCGCTCTCGACCTGAAGGGAGGACCGATGCACACGTCCCACGCGCTCCTGGACATCCACACCCGTGCGCACGACAGCCTGTCCCGGCTGATGACGCACTGCCACCTGCTCACCGGCGACGAGATCGACCGCGAGCTGGACGGGTTCGGCTATCCCACCGTGCGCCTTCAGCTCCATCACGAGATCACCGGCGAGCGGTACTGGGTCAGCGTTCTCGAGGACCGCATGAACGCCGACGAGAACGACGCCGACTATCCGACCGTCGCGTCCCTCGAGGCGTATCGGGAGGAGGTCGCCGCCGTCACGCGTGCGTACCTTGCCGCGGCGTCGGTGGACGAGCTCAACACGCCACGGGCAATGCGCACGTGGGGCGGCCGTGAGCCCGTGCTGATTCCCGCTCACGTCGTCATGCGAACGATGACGCATCTCTATCATCACCAGGGACAGATCCTGGCGATGTGTCGCCTCCTCGGAAAGCCGGCCTCGAAGATGGACTATCCCATCGAGTGACCGATCGTGGCGGCGTGTGCCGGCCACCCGAGCCTCGGTCGGATGAGAGGGGCGTCGGCGCGCGACCGACCGGGTGTGTTAGGCTCGTGATCCGTCCCGGACGGACCTCGCGCAACGTCGGAGAACAGACATGCGACTCGGACCCACCGGCGCCTCGCTCGCGCGCGCCTCGGTGGCGATCTCCATCGCGATGATCCCGATCGCGTCGCCGGCGATCGCGGAGATCCTCCTCGTCCGTCCCGACGGCACGGGCGATCACCCGACGATCCAGGCCGCGCTGGACGCGTCCCATCCCAGCGACATCATCGAGCTGGCCGACGGCATCTTCCGCGGTCCCGGCAATCGGGACGTCACGACGTCCGGCCAGAGCGCCACCCTCGTTCGTTCCGCGAGCGGAGATCCGAGCGCCTGCGTGATCGAGTGCGACGGGAGTCCCGCCGAGCCGCACCGCGCGTTTCTCGTCGTGGACGACTCGCTGTGGCTGGTGGGGGTGACGATCCGGGGCGGCTACGCGAACGACCTCTTCGGAGGGGGCGCGATCGCGTCGCTGTCGTCCTGGCTACCCCTGGACGACTGCCGCTTCGTGGGCAACGAGTCCGCGACCGCGGGCGGCGCGCTGTCGATCATCGGGGAGACCGACTCGTTTCTGTCCGCCGAGCTCGCCGACTGCGTGTTCACCGGAAACCGAGCGGCACGCGGCGGCGCGATCGCGGTCCAGGCGACCCCCACGATCGAGCGGTGCGTGATCACGGGCAACGTGGCCACCGAGTACGGCGGCGCGATCTTCGGAACGCGAACCGGAGCCGTGCGCGAGACGACGCTGGCAGGCAATCTCGGGGGCGTGGCCGGAGGGGGCGTTTACGTGACGGAATCGGTCGACGTCTTCCGGACGATCTTCTGGGCGAACTGCGCGCCGACCGGGGCGAGCGTGCAGCTCGAGGGGCCGGCGCGCGGGGGCGGCCGCATTCGTTGCTCGATCGTCCGGGCCGAGGACGTGGTCGGCGGCGTGGCCATCGACGACACGGACCGGGACGAGAATCCGCTCCTCTGCGATCCCCGGGCGTGTTCGGAGGCTCCGACCGACGCCGGCGACGCGGCGCTCGACGCCGCGTCGGTGTGCGTGGCCGAGCGGAGCCCGTGCGGCGAACGAATCGGCGCGCGTGGCGTCGCATGCTCGGGGACGACACCCGTTCTCCGGACGAGCTGGACTCGGATCAAGGCGTGCTACCGCTGAGTGGCGGGGCGACCGTTCATCGGACGTCGCCGTTCGAGCGGCTCGCGCGTGGCCGCTCGGGGAGCTGGCCGGCCCTGCTCGTCCCGGATCACTGAAGGCCCGGCGGGTGCCCCAGGAGCCGACGCAGGATGCCCAGCTGACCGGTGTGGTACGTCTCGTGGAAGCAGAGCCCGACGAGCTGCTCGCCGCGCGTGGATCTGCCGTCCGGTGACGGCTCGTCGAATCGCGCCTCGCCGAATCCCGGAAGCACTTCGCCGAGCCGCCGCGTCGACACCGCCAGGTCGGCCAACATCTTCTCCACCTCGTGAACGCCCGGTCCTGCCTCGACGACGTTGGCGCTTCCGCGAACGTAGCGTGCCTTCTCCTCGTCGGACCAGATCGGCTCCAGCTCCACCAGCGCGTGCATCGGGTTTCGATGGAACACGATGTGGCCGAGGATCCAGTTGACGGTGTTGCCTCCCGGCTTCGGCGCGACCAGAGCCTCGGCGTCGGTGATGCCGTGCATGTTCCTGTCGATCGCGAACTCGTTGTATCGGAGCAGCGTTCGCACCTGTTCGGCCGTCGTCATCGGGACACCTCCTGCCGCCCCGACCGGCCCGGGGGCGGCTCGTTGACCGGCTCGGCGCCGGTTCAGTACGCTTTCCGTCCTCGATCCGGCACCGACCCCGAAGCACGAGGAGGCGAGCCGTGTGCTCGATTCTGGCCCTGTTCGAGCTCGCCGCCGACGCGGCGTCTCTTCGCCCGACGGTCCTCGAGCTGTCGCGCCGGATGCGGCACCGCGGCCCCGACTGGAGCGGCGTGGAGACCCGGCCGGACGCCATCCTGGCCCACGAACGCCTGTCGATCGTCGACGTGGTGCACGGCGCACAGCCACTGGTGAGCGACGACGAGACCCGGATCCTGGCCGTGAACGGCGAGATCTACAACCATCGCGAGCTCCGGTCCGGACTGTCCCGGCCGTACGCGTTTCGCACCGAGTCCGACTGCGAGGTCATCCTTCCGTTGTACGCCGAGCGCGGCACGGAGTTTCTGAACGACCTCAACGGCATCTTCGCGTTCGCGCTCTACGACGACGCGCGAAAGCGGTACGTCATTGCCCGCGATCCGATTGGCGTGGTCCCGCTCTACACCGGTCGCGACGAACGCGGGCAGCTCTACGTGGCCTCCGAGATGAAGGCGTTGATCGGCGTGTGTCGCACGATCGAGGACTTTCCGCCCGGTCACGTCTGGGACTCCGAGGTCGGGGAGCCGCGTCCATATTACGCCCCCGTGTGGCGGGAGTACGAGGCCGTTCGCGGCGTGGACGCCGACGTGGATCGCCTCCGGCGCTCGCTGGAGGATGCGGTCAAGCGCCAGCTCATGTGTGACGTCCCCTACGGCGTGTTGCTCTCGGGCGGGCTCGATTCGTCGCTGGTGAGCGCGCTGGCGGCCCGGCACACGCGCCGCCGGGTCGAGGAGGACGAGCAGAGCGAGGCCTGGTTCCCGAGACTCCACTCGTTCGCGATCGGTCTCGAGGGCTCCCCCGATCTGGCGGCCGCTCGACGGGCCGCCGAGGCGATCGAGAGCGTCCATCACGAGCTTCACTTCACGGTGCAGGAGGGGCTGGATGCGCTCTCGGATGTGATCCATCACATCGAGACGTTCGACGTGACCACGGTCCGGGCCTCGACGCCGATGTACCTGATGGCCCGCCGCATCAAGGCGATGGGCATCAAGATGGTGCTCTCGGGCGAGGGTGCCGACGAGATCTTCGGCGGGTACCTGTACTTCCACAAGGCGCCGAGCCCCGAGGAGTTCCACGCCGAGACGGTGCGCAAGCTCGACAAGCTCTACAAGTTCGACTGCCTCCGGGCCAACAAGTCGATGGCCGCCTGGGGTGTCGAGGCCCGCGTCCCCTTCCTGGATCGCGCGTTCCTCGACGTGGCCATGGGCTTCGACGCCGCGCACAAGATGGCCCGCACGTCCGACGGCCGGCCCCGGATCGAGAAGCACGTGCTGCGTGAGGCCTTCGACGGCGAGGCGCTGCTTCCGCGCGAGATCCTGTGGCGGCAGAAGGAGCAGTTCTCCGACGGCGTCGGCTACTCGTGGATCGATTCGCTCCGCGCGTTCGCCGAGTCGCGAATCGGGGACGACGACTTCGCCCGCGCGCACCATCGCTTCCCGCAGAACACGCCGGCCACGAAGGAGGCGTACCTCTATCGCGAGATGTTCGAGCGGCACTTCCCGGGCACGGCGGCGGTGGACGTGATCCCCGAGGGACCGTCGATCGCGTGCTCGACGCCGACGGCGATCGCGTGGGATGCGTCGTTCCGGGATCATGCGGATCCGTCCGGCAGGGCCGTGCGGGGGGTGCATGTGGATGCTTATCGGTCCGGGGACTCCTGAGGTCGGGGCGTTCGTACGGTGGGCACTCCCGGCTTTTCGGGGCGCGTTTCGGGGGCGACGGGGGTGGTGTCGTCTGCGCTCCGGCTGACGGCGTCGCCCTGCGACCGGTGGGGGGCATCATTCAGTGCGGGAGCGGCTTCGGGGGACACTCGTGTCGCATCAGTCGCTCCGACGACACCACCCCCGCCGCCCCCTCCGCGATCGAGGTCGGGGGCGCTTCCCGGTGCGTCGAGCGCGTGGGCATGTGACCCGCGCTTCGTCTCGTGGGTGTCGGGGAACGTGGCCACTTGCATCCACGAGCGGGTGTTACGGCACGGGGTTGGTGTGTCGTAGAATCACGCGTGCTGGGCGAGCGCCTGGGGGCATCAGCGCAGGCTCGCGTGTTCAGGTGGTGTCGGTCTCTGGGTCGCCGCCAGGCTCCGGCTTCGCCCGATGGGAGAAGGCCATGGCTCGGCGCGCGTGGATGCGTGGGCTGGTCACGTGACGTTCGCACTGCCCGCCACGCCACGGGCCGACACGATCTCGGTTCCCGACTACGCGTCACTCACCGATGCTCTCGCGGCCGCCGCGTCCGGCGACACCGTCCTGGTCACGGCCGAGACCGTGCACGTCACGACCGATCAGATCGACATCCCGGCAGGTGTATGTCTCCGGAGCCTCAACGGCCGGGACGCGCACACGATCTACGTGCCCCAGTACGGCATCAAGTTCGCCCCGGACGTGACGGACCCGGAACCCAGCATCCCCGAGGGGTTCACGATCCACGACGCCACCTCGGGTGCCTCGGTGAAGTTCCGCAACAATCCCGACGCGAGAGCCCTCGACAATCGCATCGTCAGCCTGGCAGGAGGTGCGTTTTCGGTCGGCGGCGGCGGGGGCGTCATTCACGGCAACGAGATGCTCTGTGCTCCTTTCGCCCTCGATCGGGCCCTGGACATCAATACCGGCGCCGAGACGTACCTCGAGATCTCATCCAACGTGATCCTCTGCCCGGGTCTCGGTCTGTCCGTGTATGACGAAAAGGTAGGTTCCGCCTACGTCGAGTTCAGAAACAACACGATCGTTCACCCCGGCTACGTCACGCAGGCCTGCAGCTGGTCCTTCGTGGACGACGTGATCGTGGTGTCCCACAACATCCTCTATGGGTTCTGGATCGACTGCTATGACCTGAGCGGCGGCGCAAGTGGCTTCAGCATGGACTACAACTGCATCTGGTTCTCGGGCTCGAGTCCTGAAACCGACTGTGATCTCTATTCTTGGCCCGGCAACTTCGAGGCGGATCCGCTCTTCTGTGACATCTCGGGACCGTCCTCGCTCGACCTCCGCCTCCGGCCCGACTCCCCGTGCCTCCACGGCGGCGAAGGGGGCTCCCTCATCGGCGCTCTGGGTGCGGGCTGTGGCGTGGTCCACGTCGACGAAGCCGGCCGCGCGGCCACGAGTCTCGGTCTTCGTGTCATACCGGCTCCGGTGGTCGGACGCGCATCCATCGCCTTCGACGAATCGCACGCCGGACGCTCCGCCTTCATCACGATCTACGACGTGACGGGCCGTCTCGTCGTCGAGCTCGAAGCCGAACACTCTCCCGTCACCTGGATCCGACGTGGCAAGGACGGTACCCCAGGTGTGTACTTCGTCGAGCTCAGAGCCAGCACGGGCGCCCGGAACGTCCAGCGAATCGTCGCCAGATGAGTCCACCACAAACCGAGACCCGGCCTCGAAGCGGCACCGACCACGCACTGGAATGCGCTGGCGGTTGCCGTAGCACATCGAGTTCATCGCGAAGGCCGACAAAGCGGCCTCCCACACAGGGCCGGCGAGGGTGGGGCCGGAGTCGCGACTTGTGCGACACATGTGTGCCCCGAAGCCGCTCCCGCACTAAATGATGCCCCCAACTGGTCGCAGGACGACGCCGGCAGCCGGAGCGACGTAGCGCTCCACCCTCGACGACCCGGCACTCGATGGCACGAGACCCGATCCGCCGTGGCGCCGGCACTTGCCGTCCGGTAGCATTCGTCCGTTCCCGCCCGTCGATACCCCCGCGGCGAACGTCGGTCGACGCGTCGCGATCCCCGAGAGGAGAGCTCGCCAGCCATGGGCATCCTGGACTTCATTCGCGAAGAACTCATCGAGGTCATCGAGTGGACCGACGACTCGCGCGACGTGATCGTCCACCGGTTTCCCGACGAGGACGCGGCCATCAAGCGCGGCGCGCAGCTCATCGTGCGCGAGTCGCAGACCGCGCAGTTCGTCTACCTCGGGGAGTTCGGCGACACGTTCGGACCGGGCAAGCACACGCTGACCACCGAGAACATCCCCGTGCTCACGCGGCTCAAGTCGTGGAAATACGGGCTCACGTCGCCGTTCAAGGCTGACGTGTACTTCGTCAACACGCGGCTCTTCACCGGGCAGAAGTGGGGCACGTCGAATCCGATCATGATGCGCGACGAGGACTTCGGCATCGTCCGGGCCCGGGCGTTCGGCACCTACGACTTCCACGTGACCGATCCCAGGACGTTCCTGAAGGAGGTCTCGGGCTCCGATCACACGTTCCGGATCGACGAGTTCGCCGACACGATGCGCTCTCGAATCGTGAGCATCTTCTCCGAGGCGCTGGCGCAGTCCGGCATCCCGGTGCTGGACGTGGCCAAGCAGTACAACGAGCTCGGACAGGCGCTGTTGCCGCTGATCAACCCCACGATCGGCACGATGTACGGGCTCGAGCTCGACACCTTCGTGGTCGAGAACGTCTCGTTGCCGCCGGCGGTGGAGGAGGCGATCGACAAGCGGTCCAGCATGGCGGCCGTCGGCGATCTGAACGACTACGTGAAGTTCCAGATGGCGCAGGGCATGCAGACCGGTGGCGGCGGCGCAGGAGGCATGGCCACCGAGATGGCGGTCGGCTTCGCGATCGCGCAGCAGATGATGCAGCAGCAGGGCGGCGCGCTGGCACCGGGGACGACTCCCCAGGTGCCGGGTGCGGCGGGTCCGATCGGAGCCGGAGCGGCCGGAGCGGCCGGCGGTGCGGCAGCTGGCATCGCGTCGCCTCCCGGCTCGGGCGCCCCCGGGGTGCCCGGCATCCCCGAGGTCTTGACGCCCGCACAGGTCGCCGACGCCCTCGGCGTCACCGAGGCGGACGTGATGTCGATCATCGAGTCCGGTGAGCTGAGCGCGAAGAAGATCGGCTCGGCGTACCGGATCAAGCGCTCGGCGCTGGAGGCCTTCCTCGCGGACTGAGGACACGATGGCACCCGAGGATCCCACCCGGACCCCCGATCGGCCCGACGCCACGATCCGCGCCATCGAGCGCGATGCGTGTCCGGCGTGTGGGGCTGAGGCCACGTGGAATCCGACGAAGGTGGCGCTCGTGTGTCCCTACTGCGGGACCGAGGCCCCGGGCGAGCGAGACCTCACGACGGGCCGGGTGCGCGAGATCGATCTGGCGTCGGCGCTTCGCGAGATCCCCGACGCGCTTCGCGGGTGGAAGGCCGAGAAGCGCGCGGTGCGCTGCCGGAGCTGCCAGGCGGTCTCGATCTTCGATCCCGAGCGCGTGGCCCAGCGCTGCGAGTTTTGCGGCTCTCCCGAGATCGTCGACTACGACGAGATCAAGTCGCCGCTCCGTCCCCAGAGCATCCTGCCGTTCACGGTCGACGAGGCGCGCGTGCGCGAGTCGATCCGGAGGTGGTACCGGAGCAAGTGGCTCGCGCCCAGCGCGCTCAAGAACCGGGCGCTCCTCGACACCGTCCGTGGCGTATACTTGCCGTACTGGACGTTCGACGCCAGCGTGCGCGCGAGCTGGGACGCGGATGCGGGCCACTACTACTACACGAACGAGACGGCTCGTGACTCCAGCGGCAAGCAGGTCGTGCGCCGGGTGCGACACACGCGCTGGCAGCACGCGTCGGGGCGACTGGAGCATTTCTTCGACGACGAGCCGGTGCCGGCGTCGACGGGGGTGCACCCGGATCTCCTGCGCGACATCGAGCCGTTTCCCGGTGACGATCTCGTTCCGTACGACACGGCGTTCCTGTCGGGCTTCGTGGTGGAGCACTATCAGGTCGTCCTGATCGACGCGTACCGGCAGGCGCGCGAGTCGATGGATCGCAAGCTCGAGGCGTTCTGCGCGCGGCAGGTTCCCGGCGACACGTACCGGAATCTCCGCGTGCAGGCCGACTACGGGGGCGAGACGTTCAAGCACATGCTCGTCCCGGTGTGGCTCCTCACGTACCGGTACGGCGCGGAGACGTTCCAGGTGGTCGTGAACGGACACACCGGTGAGATCGCCGGGGAGTACCCGCGAAGCGCGGTCAAGATCGCCGTCCTGATCCTGGCGGCGCTCGTGCTCGTGACCGTGGTGGCGCTCGTGTCGAAGTGACCCCGGAGCCGTCGCGCCCGTCTGGTGACCGGGGTCGAGCCGCCGACAGGAGGAGGGATGCATCTCGAGCGACTCGCGCGACATGCGTACCCGATCGCCGCGCTCGTCTGGCTCACGGCCGCGGCGCACGCGGGTTCCCACGCCGCCGACGAGACCCCGCGGCTGTTGCTGCACTGGCCCACGGACGACTACGTGGGGCCGTGCACCGAAGGCTTCGTGCCCGAGACCTGTGGCGACATGGACCCCAACACCCGGTACTCCGGACCGTTCTTCAACGGCTGGACCCTGGCCGCGCTCGATCTACCCGAGCACCTGGCGTCGTACGAGCCACCGATCCGGGAGCTGTGGTTCGGCATCGAGTACGACGGCATCTTCTTCGACCAGGTCTGTCGCGTGGACGAGCTCGTGGGCACGGACGGAATCGAGGCACCGCCGTGGCCCGAGAGTGGAAGCGGCGTGACGCTGCGCTACGCCGCGCCCATCCTCGACGACGACGGCGACGGACTGGTCCCGATCTGGGGCATGACGTTCCAGCCGCACTCGCAGGATCCAGCGGGCGATGCGCGACTGCGGATCGTGCCGCATCCCGTCCGGGAGACGGTCGGCTTCGTCGGCGGTGACGGGAACGAGTACCTGATCTGCGAAGACGTCCTCCCGATCCTGGATCTCCAGCTGTCCGAGACCGACCCGACCGGGAACGGTACCAACCGATGCGAGGCGGGGTGCGCCACGCCGGTCCGATCCACGTCGTGGGCCCGGATTCGCTCGGCGTACCGGGTGCCGCAATAGGGACACGCGGGCGCCCGATCGCGCGAGGCTAGCCGCGGCGCTTCTTCAGGTTGGCCAGGAGCAGCGTCAAGAGCCCCAGCAGGAACTCGTCGGCGAAGGGGATGACGTCCGGCACCAGGAGGTCGACGACGAACACCACCGCCGTCACCAGGAACAGCTGCGGGTAGCGGAGATCCCTGGCGAACCTCCCGATGATCGTGTCCACGGGTCCTCGCATGGCACTATCCGATCTTCACGAGGCGCAGGAGATTCGACGCCTCGACCTGGGGTGCGTCGCCGGCCACGATCACGATCGAGTCCCCCGACCGGACCAGGCGTGCGCGCCGGAGCTCCGACACGCCGTCGTTCATCATGCGATACGTGTCGTCGGTCACCGAGAGCGGAATGGTCCGCGTGTTCCAGCTCAGGGCCAGGCGCCGCCGGACGTGCTCGAACGGCGTGAACGCGATGATGCCCATGTCGGGGCGATGCCGCGCGATCAGGCGTACCGTTCCGCCGCGCAGCGTGAACACGACGATCCACTTTGCGTTCGCGCGCTCGGCCAGATCGACCGCCGCATGCACGATCGCCTCCTTCGGATTGCCGTGCAGCGCATCGGCCGCCTGTGCCGGACGCGGCCGGAAGTGCCCGGTCCGCCGGATCTCGTCCTCGGTCTCCTGGGCCACGCGTGACAGGGTCCGAACGGCCTCCACCGGATACGACCCGGTCGCCGTCTCACCCGAGAGCATCACGGCGTCGGTGCCGTCGAAGATCGCGTTGGACACGTCGGAGACCTCGGCCCGCGTCGGAAACGCCGAGTGCACCATCGACTCCAGCATCTGCGTGGCCGTGATCGTGAGGCGCCCGCGCTGGCGGGCGCGCCGGAGGATCGTCTTCTGCCACAGCGGTACCTTCTCCAGCGAGAGCTCCACGCCGAGATCGCCGCGGGCCACCATCACGCCGTCGGTCGCCTCCAGGATGGCGTCGAGGTCGTCCAGCGCGCGTGGCTTCTCCAGCTTCGCGATGATCAGCGGGCGCGGCGGGACGCGTCGCTTCACGTCGGGATCGCTCGCGTGCTTCGTGGCCGGGAGTCGGCGATCGACCACACGCCGGAGCCGAGCGATGTCGCCCGCGGTCTGGACGAACGACAGCGCGATGAAGTCGGCGCCCTGCTCGAGCGCGAAGGACGCGTCGCGCCGGTCCTTTCGCGTGGGGATCTCGACCGACAGCACGCGCCCCGGAACGTTCACGCCGGCCCGGGGCTTGAGTGGACCGCCGCGCTCGATCTTCACGTCGACGCCGTCGTCGTCGACCGCATGTACGTGCGCGGTGATCTTGCCGTCGTCGAAGAGCACGTCGTCGCCGACCTCGAGGTCGCGTCCCAGCGTCGGAAAGTCCACGACCACGCGATCGGATGTGGACTGACCGCTCCCGAACGCCAGGCGGACGATCGAGCCCCGCCGGAGCACCGGGTGCTCGTCCGACGCGTTGGCGCGCGTCCGGATCTTGGGACCTTGAAGATCGATCAGGATGCCGACGGGCGAGCCGAGCGCCGCCGCCGCCGAACGGACCTGCGCGATCATGGCGGCGTGAGACTCGTGATCGCCGTGGGACATGTTGAATCGAAAGAGGTCCACCCCGGCCTGGATCATCTGCCGGACGATGCGCTCGCGTGCCGAGGCCGGTCCGAGCGTGGCCACGATCCGGGTGGCCGACCGGAGCGGTGAGACGTCGGGGCGTGTCGTCATGGGTCTCCATCGAGGTGCGCGGTGTCGGCGACCGATCGGCATACTATCCCCCGGGTCCGGGCTGGCCAAAGCGTGGCACGGGAGATTTCATGGAACCCGGTTGACGATCCGGCGTATTAAACGTATGTTTTAAACGGTCGTATGAACAAGACCCGGAGGCGGCCATCAGGGAACCAGATACGAGAACTCGAGTCCTGGACGCCTCGGAGCGCCTCTTCGCGGATCGTGGGTTCGACGCCACGTCGCTTCGGAGGATCACCCACGAGGCGGGCGTGAATCTGGCGGCCGTGCACTACCACTTCGGCTCCAAGGAGGCGCTGATCCACGCCGTCGTGGGGCGGCGCGTCACGCCGCTCAACGCCGAGCGGCTCCGCCGCCTGGATGCGATCGACCCGTCGGCCCCACGGCGCGAACGCCTGCTCGGAACAGTCGCGGCGTTCATCGTGCCGCCCTGCGAGTTCGCCCGCCAGGCGAGCTGGGGCCCGAGGTTCGTGCGGCTGATGGGGCGAGCCAAGATGGAGTCCGGCGAGCTCTTCGCGAGCGTCCGGCGTGAGTTCTTCGACACCGTGTCCGAGCGGTTCCTCGCCGCGCTGACCGCGGTATTGCCCCAGCTGGATCCGTTGACGGTGCGCTGGCGCTTCACGATGCTCGTCGGTCTGATGATCAACGCGCTCCTGGAGGACCCGCGCGGGGAGACGGATTCGCACGATCTCTGTGATCGGGTCATCGCGTTCGCGATGGCCGGTCTCGAGGCGCCGGTGCGCGTGCATGCCGAGAAGGGACCGAGCTCATGAGGACCCGCGTGTCGTCCCGAGTCGCGACCGCGCCCGCGACCGTGCTGGGGCTGGGGCTGGGGCTGGGGCTAGTGCTGGGGTGCGCCGGTGCGCCCCGGGAGGTCACGCTTCCGATCGACGTGGCCGGCGTACCGGACGCGTGGACGGCTGCCGCCGACACGAGCACCGCGGGCGGTGACGGCATCACCGCGCCCTCGACCGCGGTGAGCTGGTGGAGCACGTTCGGCGACGACACGCTCGATGCGCTGGTCGCCGAGGCCGTCGCGCACAACCACGACCTGGCGCGGGCCGCCGCGGCGGTGGACGGTGCGCTCGCTCGCGCGCGCATCGCCGGCGCCGATCTCTGGCCCCAGCTGAGCGGCTCGGCACGCGCGTCGCGAGACAAGCAGATCTTCACCGGGCTGCCGATCGGCGCGACCGGCGGGGAGCTGCCGAGCTCGGAGAGCACGTCCTACCGGGTGTCGATCGACGCGAGCTGGGAGGTCGACCTGTGGGGTCGGCTGCGCCGATCCACATCGGCGGCCGCGGCCGACGTGGAGGGTGCGCTGGCCGGCTACGCGCGGTCGCGGGATGTTCTGGCGTCGCGCGTCGCGAAGGCGTGGTTTGCGCTGATCGAGGCCGAACAGCAGGTCACGCTCGCCGCCGAGAATGCCGAGAGCCACCGGAGATCGCTCGACTACGTGGACCGCCAGTACACCGCGGGCGTCACCACGGCGCTCGACGTTCGCCTGAGCCGCTCCGATCTGGCGGTCGCCGAATCGCAGCTCGACGCCCGGCGCGAGGCGCGCGACCGGGCGGCACGGCAGCTCGAGGTGCTCCTCGGTCGCTACCCGGGAAACGACCTGCAACCGATTGCCACGCTCCCCACGATCTCGGCTCCGGCGCCGGCCGGGCTCCCGGCCACGCTCCTTTCGCGCCGGCCGGATCTGGTCCAGGCCGAGCGTCTCTGCGCCGCGGCGGGCGCCCGCGTCTCGGCGGCACAGCGCGCGCTGCTGCCCCGCATCACGCTGACCGGATCCGCCGGACGGACCAGCGACGTCCTCGAGGATCTCACCGACGGAAGCTTCTCGATCTGGAGCCTGGTCGCCGGCCTCACACAGCCGATCTTCCAGGGCGGTCGACTTCGCGCGCAGGTGGCGGCGTCGAGTGCGGCGGAGCGCGACGCGCTCCATGCCTACGCGAGCGCCGTGCTCGGCGCGTTCGCGGAGGTCGAGGCGGCGCTCGTGGCCGAGGAGACGCTCACCCGACAGGAGGCCCACCTCGGAGACGCCGTCGAGCACGCGATCGCGGCGACCCGGCTGGCCGACGAGCAGTATCGCTCTGGCCTCGTCGACATCGTCACCGTACTCACGTCAAAACGCCGCGCGCTGGGTGCCGAGAGCGAGCTGCTCGCGGTCCGGCGCCGCCGACTCGACACGCGCATCGACTTACACCTGGCGCTCGGCGGCGGCTTCGACCGAGACCGGGTCCTCGACAAGGAGTCAGACCCCTCATGAGCGATCCCTCGTCACCCGGGCCTCACGGTCGCGTCGATCGGCCACGCCGCTCCTGGCTTGCATACGTGTTGCCACCGCTCATCCTGATCGTGGCGGTGCTCGGTGCGCTCGGCATCTACCGGGCCAGGCCGAAGCCCACGCCGACGCCCATCCCCCAGGTCGCGCCGCTCGTGCGCGTGATCGACGTCGTGCCGGGACCGCACACGTTCGTCGTGGAGTCGGAAGGCACGGTGACCCCGCGAACCGAGATCACGCTCATCCCCGAGGTCGGGGGACGAGTGGTGGAGGTCTCCCCGGACTTCGTGGCCGGAGGCTTCTTCGCCGAGGGCGACGTGCTGCTCCGGATCGAGTCGTCCGACTACCGGGCGGCGGTCGCACAGGCCGAGGCCGCGGTGCAGGCGGCGGAGCTTCGCGCGGCGGTCGAGGAGGCGAACGCGAAGGTCGCGGTCGAGGAGTGGGAGCGGCTCGGCGGCGGCGAGGCATCACCGCTGACCACGCGGCAGCTCCAGGTGGCGGGCGCCCGGGCCGACCTCGAGGCGGCCCGGGCCGCGCTCGAGATGGCGCGCCGCAACCTGGATCGCTGCACGATCCGGGCGCCGTTCGAGGGTCGCATCCGCACGCGCTCGGTGGACGTGGGGCAGGTCGTTTCGCCGCCGGCACCCATCGCGACGATCTACGCGACCGACTACGCCGAGGTTCGGCTGCCGCTGAAGCCGTCGGATCTGGCGTTCCTGGACGTTCCCCTGCACGAGCCCGACGGCGAGTCGGTCGACGCGCCACGCGTGATCCTGCGCGGGGAGATCGCCGGGCGCGAGCACGAGTGGGAGGGTCGACTCGTCCGCACCGAGGGCATCGTGGACCCCGCGACCCGTCTCCTGAACGCGGTCGTCCGGGTCGATCACCCGTACCGGGAGGACGTCGCCCGTCCCGGTCGACCGCCGCTGGCGATCGGTCTCTTCGTGCGGGCCGAGCTGACGGGCCGGAGCGTCGACGGAGTCGTGACCCTGCCGCGGGCGGCGCTCGTCGGTCGCGACCGCGTGTTCGTCGTCGACGACGCGGATCGGCTCGACATCCGCCGCGTGCACGTGCTCCGGGCGGGCGACGAGGCCGTGATCGACGAGGGGCTCTCGGCCGGCGATCGCGTGTGCCTGACGTCCCTCGACACGCCGGTGCCCGGGATGTCGGTGCGGGTGGTGCCCGAGCCGGCGCTCGACGAGGGCGGTGCCGACGACGGTGCCGCACGGGACGACACGGCATCCGGGCGAGCGGAAGGAGTCCGCTCGTGAAGTCGATCATCCGCTGGTTCGCCGGGAACGGGGTGGCCGCCAACCTCCTGATGGTGTTTCTGCTGATCTCGGGCGCGATCACCGTCGCGTCGCGCGTACGGCTCGAGGTGTTCCCCGAGCTGAGCGTGGACGTGGTCACGGTCGCGGTCCCGTATCCGGGCGCGGCGCCCGAGGAGGTCGAGGAGGGCATCTCGATCCGGATCGAGGAGGCCGTCCAGGGGATCGAAGGCGTCAGGAAGGTGTCCTCCAACTCGAGCGAGGGTGTGGGCGCCGTCAGCATCGAGGCGCTGACCGGCACCGACATGGATCGCTTCGAGCGCGACATCGAGGCCGCGGTGGATGCGATCACGACGTTTCCGCTGGAGGCCGAGGAGCCGCAGATCCAGCGCGTCACGATCAAGAGCCAGGTGATCAACGTCGCCATCTCCGGCGACGCCGACGAGACGACGTTGAAGCGACTCGGCGAGCGCGTGCGTGACGAGATCGCCGCACTGCCCGAGATCACCCAGGTGGAGCTCGTGAACGTGCGGCCGTACGAGATCGCGATCGAGGTCTCCGAGTCCGCGCTTCGCCAGTACGGTCTGACGCTCGGCGAGGTCGCCGACGCCGTCCGGCGGTCGTCGCTGGACCTGCCCGGCGGCAGCGTCCGCACCGAGGGCGGGGAGATCCTGCTCCGGGCGAAGGGGCAGGCATACGCGGGCCCGGACTTCGCCGCGCTCCCGGTTCTGACCCGACCCGACGGCAGCCGCGTCCGGGTGGGTGACGTGGCCACCGTCGTGGACGGCTTCGAGGAGACCGACCAGTTCGCGGCCTTCGACGGCGCGCCGTCGGTGATGGTTCAGGTGTTTCGCGTGGGCGACCAGAGCGCGATCGAGGTCGCGGACGCGGTCAAGCGCTACGTGGCCGACGCTCGGCCGCGCATGCCCGACGGCATCTCACTGACGACGTGGCGCGACGACACGGTCATTCTGAAGAGCCGCATGAGCCTCCTTCTCCGGAACGGCGGCGCAGGGCTCGTGCTGGTGTTCCTGGTGTTGACGCTCTTCCTCCGGTTCGGACTCGCGTTCTGGGTGACGCTGGGGATTCCCATCTCGTTCATGGGCGCGATCCTCTTGATGCCGACGCTCGATGTCTCGATCAACCTGATCTCGCTCTTCGCGTTCATCGTCGTGCTCGGCATCGTCGTGGACGATGCGATCGTGGTCGGGGAGTCGATCTACCGGACCCAGCGCGAGGGCAGGGCGGGCCTCGCGGGATCCATCGCGGGTGCGCTCGGCGTCTCCACCCCGGTGGTCTTCGCGGTGATGACGACGATCGCCGCGTTCACGCCCCTGATGCTCGTGCCCGGCCCCACCGGCAAGATCTTCCGCGTGATCCCACTGATCGTGATCCCGACGCTCGTGTTCTCGTTGATCGAATCGCTGTTCATCCTCCCCAATCACCTGTCGCACTCGACGAAGGAGACACACACGAGCGCGATCGCCGGAGGCTGGGCCCGGTTTCAGGATCGCTTCGCGTCCGGGCTGGAGCGGTTCATCAGCAGCCGCTACGCGCCGTTTCTCCAGCGCGTGATCCGCATGCGGTACACGACCGTGAGCGTGTTCATCGGCGTCCTGATCCTGACCATGGGAGCGGTGGCCGGTGGGCTCCTGCGCTTCACGTTCTTTCCGCCGGTGGAAGCGGACTACGTCATCGCCATGCTGACGATGCCCCAGGGCACGCCCGCCCCACGCACCGCCGCTGCGGTGGCGCGGCTGGAGGAGGCGGCCCGTGAGCTCGAACGGGAGATCGACGGCGACGTCGCGCCGGACGTTGGAACGTTCCGTCACGTGCTCGCGTCCGTCGGCGAGCAACCGTATCGCGCCGAGCAGGAGCGGAACGGACCGGGTGGTCGCTCCACGAGCTACGTCGGCAGTCAGTACGGTGAGGTCATGCTGGAGCTGTCGCGAGCCGAGGATCGCGAGCTGTCCAGCGGGGAGATCGCACAGCTCTGGCGTGAGCGGGTCGGGCTCATTCCCGACGCCGTCGAGCTGAAGCTGACGGCCTCGCTCTTCTCACCGGGTGCGCCGATCGACATCCAACTGACCGACCCCGACGTGCACCGGCTTCGCGAGGCCGCCGACGCGCTCAAGGAGAAGCTCGGTACCTACGCGGGGGTCTTCGACATCGCCGACTCCTATCGCGCGGGCAAGGAGGAGATCGTCCTGCGTCTGACCCCCGAGGGGGAGATCCTCGGGGTGGGCGTGGCCGATCTGGCCCGTCAGGTCCGCCAGGCCTTCTACGGCGAAGAGGTGCAGCGGGTCCAGCGCGGCCGCGACGAGGTGAAGGTGATGGTGCGCTTTCCGGCCGACGCGCGCCGCTCCCTGGCCGAGCTCGAGGACATGCGTGTGCGCACGCCCGACGGCCGGGCCGTCCCGTTCTCGGTGGTCGCGCACGCCGAGTTCGGACGCGGATACTCCACGATCACCCGTGCCGATCGGCAGCGCACGCTGAACGTCACCGCGGACGTCGATCTCTCCCAGGCCAACGCGAACGAGATCATCACCGACCTGCAGTCCGACTTCCTGCCGGCGCTGGTCCGGGGCGAGCCCGGGCTCCAATACTCCCTCGAGGGCGAGCAGCGTGAGCAGCGCGAGACGATGGGGGGGTTGCTTCAAGGGTTCCTGATCGCACAGATCATCATCTTCACGCTGATGGCCGTCCCGTTCCGGTCGTACCTGCAGCCGCTGATCATCATGTCCGCGGTGCCCTTCGGGCTGGTGGGGGCGATCTGGGGCCACGTGCTGATGGGCATGAACCTGAGCATGCTCTCGGGCTTCGGGATCGTGGCCCTCTCGGGAATCGTCGTGAACGACAACCTCGTGCTGGTGGACTTCATCAACCGAGAGCGGCGCGCGGGCCGCTCGCTCCACGACGCGGTGGCCGAGGCCGGCGTCGCGCGCTTCCGCCCCATCATGCTGACGTCTCTGACCACGTTCGCCGGGCTGTTGCCGATGCTCCTCGAGAAGAGCGTGCAGGCGCAGTTCCTGATCCCGATGGCGATCTCGCTCGCGTTCGGGGTGATGTTCGCGACGTGCATCTCGCTTCTGCTCGTGCCCGCCTCGTACGTGATCCTCGAGGACGTGGCTCGCCTGCTGAGGATCCCGGCCGGCGAGTTCGGGCGAGCTCACGGGGCCGGGTCCGACACGGCGCCGGCCTCCGCGCTGGGATCGGGGGTCGGCTCTCCCTGAGGCCGAGCCGCCACCCGGCCCGCACGCGGACCCGATTCCGACGCGGTCTCGGTGCAGAAGACCTTGAAGGGCATACCGGATTCACCGTACAGTATTCGAACATCGCTGGGGGGAAGTCAGGAGGGCGTCATGTCCTGCGTTCGACGGCCCCGCGGTGTCGAATCCCCTGTCCGCTCCGCGGTCGATCCCCTCACCCCTCGCTCGCCGGTGCGTTCGCACCCGTCATGGCCCGTCGGCCTCATACGGACGGTCGTTCGTATGCTCACCGCGGTCTGTCTGGTGGCCACGTCGGCGGTCTCGCTCACGATCACGGGCACGATCACCGATGCGGGCAACCGCGAGCCGCTGCCGTGGGCCAACGTCGTCCTCACCGGCACCGGTCTCGGCGCCAGCTCGAACGACGACGGCGTGTTCACGATCCGGGACGTCCCCCCTGGCGAGTACGTGCTGCGGGTGAGCTACATGGGATACGCCACCCACACCCGCGCCGTCGTCGTCTCGATCGACTCCGAGCCGCTGGCGGTGACCCTGATACCGACCGTCATCACGCTCCCCCCGGTCGACGTGCACGACACGCGGGAGCTCCGGAACGAGGCGACGCCCGAAAGCAAGTTCCAGGTCACGAGCGAGGAGATCGATCGGTCTCTGGCGGACGACGTCGAGCAGGTGATCGAGCTCAAGCCGGGGCTCATCGGCAAGGGTGACAAGCTCTACGTGCGTGGCGGTCGCGAGGACGAGCTCGACCTGAAGGTCAACGACGTGTCGGTGGTGGATCCGCTCACCGGCGCTCGTCCAAAGCTCAGCATCCTCTCGGTCGCCCGGACCGAGCTGGTCACCGGAGGGCAGAACGCCCGGGATGGTCAGACCATCGGGGGCTCGCTGAACGTGCGCACGCGCGAAGGATCGGACCGCATCCAGGGTCGGATCCAGTACGAGACCGACGACTTCGGCGCGCCGGACAAGACGTACGACAACCTGGACCGTGTGCTGGTCGGCATCGGAGGACCGACCTGGATTCCCGAGATGACGTACTACGCGTCGCTCCAGGGTACGTGGCAGGACTCGTACCCCGCGACGCGCGAGCGACGCTCGCATCGCCGGGTCCTCGACTTCATCTCCATCGGGGATCGCATGGTCAACGATGTCCGGCTGCAGGGGAAGCTCGCCTGGCGGCCGTCCGCTCCGGTCAAGCTGTCGATGGAGTCGATGATCAGCCGGACGCGTTCGGACGAGTACCACCACAACTGGACGTGGGAGGGCTACGTTCAGACCATCGTCGACACGCTCGACGACGGGAGCACGGTCACACGCCGCGGGGCCCGGAGCCCGTTTCCCGTGGACGACACGTACGAGTACTACAACGCGGCCGAGCACACGCCCGATCGGGACGAGCGGTTCCAGCTCCACCAGCTCGGGCTGCGTCACGTGCTGTCAGCCGATACGTTCTACACCCTCAGGCTGTCGCACGTCCGGCGCCGCGCCGAGTCGACGGTGGCGGGGAAGTCGCCGTGGGAGTACGACGGGTCGAGCCGCCAGGACTACTACTACGACTACGCCGCCGACGAGATCTCGCCCTTCTACGCGACCTACGGCGACCTGCCCCGGTGGAGTCGCAACGTGTCGCGCGTGACCACGATCTCGGCCGACCTCACGAAGAGGGCCGGCAACCACACGCTCGAGGTGGGCGCCGAAGGCCGGTACAACGATCTCGAGGTGCACGACATCGGCTCGATGTTCCGGGGCGCGAACGACGCGGGCGGCATCGGCATCGAGGATCGGTATCACTTCTACCAGCCCGAGGGTGGTGTCTATGCAGCGGACACCTGGGAGTACGAGGGGATGGTGCTGAACCTCGGCATGCGCCTCGACGCGTTCTCGGCCGGCGAGCAGCTGGACGAGGCCGAGATCGACCGGCGCGTGCGGCTCCAGTGGAGCCCGCGGGTGGGCATCGCCTATCCCGTGACCGAGCGTGACGTGTTCAGCTTCCACTACGGACACCTGTACCAGAGTCCGAGCCGCCACACGCTCTACACCAATCGCAACACGTTCAACGGGGGCGTGGTCGGCAATCCGAACCTCCGGAGCAAGCACACGGTGGCCTACCAGGCGACACTCCAGCATCTGTTCAACGAGACCGTTCGGCTGCAGTTCGCCGTGTACTACAAGGACATCTTCGGTCTGTTGACGATCCGGGAGGAGACCGTTCAGACCTCGGCGGCGCCCGTCGCGCGCTTCGTCAACCGCGACTACGCGTCCGCCCGCGGGATCGAGTTCACACTGACCCGGAGCTTCGTGGCCGGCGTGACCGGCGAGGTCAGCTATGCGTACGGGCACGCGACCGGTGTCGCATCGGACGTCACGACGTCTCGGGCGTTCCGCTACAACGCCATCTCCGAGCAGCCCCTGGACTGGGACGTGCGACACAGCGTGAGCGCACGCATGTCGCTGGCCGATCCCCGTGGGAGCTGGTTTCTGAACGCGGTGTACCAGATCAGCTCGGGCAGCCCCTACACGCCCCGCACGCGAGCCGATCGCGACGTCGAGCCCGAGATCGTGAACTCCCGCCGTCTCCCGGCGACGTCGACGCTCACGGTGCAGGCCGAGCGACGGATCCAGCTCTGGGGTCGGGCGCTGAAGCTTTTCGTGCGCGCGACGAACCTCCTGGACAGCCGCAACCTGATCGCGCTGGAGTCGGCATTGCCCACGCCGTCGCCCGCGTTCGATCCCACGAGCTACGTGATCTACTACACCGAGACCGGCAACACCGGAGGCGCCTATCTCACGACCGACACCGACGGTGACGGGGAGGACGACTGGGTCGCCCTCCACGATCCGAGTGTGTTCGAGGAGGGACGGAGCGTGCGGGTCGGGGTCACGATCGACTTCTAGCCGACCTTTGTCGGCTCCGCTCGGCGACCGGCGGCCGCCGCTCGACCGTGCACGGGGAGGAGGATGCGACATCGAACGCCGCGGTCCTCCGACATCGAGACGTCCACCGATCCGCCGATCTGGTTGAGGCGTGCGTACACCGTCGGAAGGCCGAACCCCACGGCCTTTCCGACCGCTTTGGTGGTGAAGAACGGCTCGAAGATGAGATCACGGATCTCGTCGGTGATCCCGGCGCCGTCGTCGGTGATCTCGACCACGGCCCACTCGACGCCGTCGTCGCGGCGGCGGGAGACGTCGATCTGGATCGGGCCACCGCCGGGCATCGCTTCGGCGGCGTTGGCCACGATGCTGTCCAGGATCTCGGCCAGCACGCTCTCCTGGATCGTGATGCGCATCGGGCTCTCGGACGACGCGAGGCCGATCCGACAGCCGGAGGCGACGCTGTCGCACCAGCGCCCGCGCGCGTTCCGTATCCACTCGATCAGGTCCAGCTCGGTCGGGGCATCGCGACACGGTCGGGTCATGTTCAGGAGACGCTCGGTCAAGGACGCGGCGCGACGCGACACGTCGTCGATTCCGTCCAGGCAGCTCCTCCACCGCGGTGCGTCCTCCGGCGGAAGGTCACTCTCGACCATGTCCCGCAGAAGCTCAACGTTGCCGAGGATCGCGGTCAGCACGTTGTTGATGTCGTGTGCGATGCCGCTCGTGACGCGGGCGATCGCGTCCATCTTCCGGGGGTCGAGGCCGGCTCTCTGATCACGCCCACGCGTCGCCAATCTACGCATCGGATACCGTTCCCACGTTGGGGTTGTCGAGACCCCGGCACGGAGGCGACGAGCGAACGTCCCGGACGGACCGACCCGAAGAGGTGGGCGGCGATGGACGCTGCGCTGGGCGGGGCGCGGGCGGCATCGACTCGGGGCCGGCTGTCACGGGCATTTCGTCGCGTTCATGAGCCGGGCAGTGCATGTTCCAGAGTGCGGCAATTGGATCTCTGGAGTTGGGTATCGACGACGACCCGAAATGCCTTAGCGCGAAGGCGATCGCCGTTCGGAGCCGGTGCCGGATCAGGCCGCTCGGGCCGGCGGTGGCCGACGTCAGCCGACGGGATGCGTCGGCCGGTCGAGTCGCGCGTATGCGATGGCCACGGTCACCGCGAGGAGCGCCAGGACGATGGGGGCCGGCGCCACGTACGTCGCGACGGCGACACCGAGCCCGGCCAGTAGAACCAGCGCCAGAAGTCCGGCGCCCGCGCGTGTGGTTCGCGGGATGAGAAGGGGCAGCACACACACGACCGGCGCAACGGTCCAGACGGCCGATCCCATCGGTGCCTCGCGGACGGCGGTCGTCCAGTACGACGCGGCCAGTGTCGTCCAGCACACCAGGACCGTGGCGAACGCCACCAGGAGGACACCGGCCAGCGACAGCGGCAGCGCCCAGAGACGCGGCCGGTCGGCCCAGAGGCTCCGCACGAGACTCGACAGCGCGGCCGTCGACAGGACGGCCACGATCCCGATCGCGACGATCCGAACCGATGACCAATCGGCGATGCGTGTCGTCACCGCCTCGGGAAGGGGGAACGCCGTGCGGTTCACGAACGGCAGCGTGCCGAACACGAGGATGCCGGCGATCGTGACCGCGCTCGTGTGGACGAGGCTCGACCGCCAGGCAGCCTCGAGGCGCCATCGGACGCGAATGGCACCGTAGTAGAGCGCGGGCAACACCAGCACGAGGAGAACGGTGCTGGCCGCCAGGCCACCGATGGAGGACCAGGCGAGGTTCTCCCAGATGTCCTGACCCTGTTGTGCCTGCTCGGGAATGAAAGGCTCGAGGTAGCGTCCGAAGCGCCCGAGCTTGTCGGCCAGCCAGGCGACGTCGACGACGAGCGGCAACAGCCCGACGATCGTCGTCCCGCTGGTCAGCAGAATCGATCGGAGGCGGATCCGGGTCCCCCGCGCGATGGCGCGGCGAAGCAGGGGCCCTCGCTCGTGCCGGGGCAGGCGCGACAGATCGGAGCCTCCAAGGACGCGCGACCGCCCGAACCAGCTCGCCGGCGGGTCGGCGGCGCCACGCGACCGGAGGATCAGCTCGGCCTCGGTGCGGAAGCGACTGGTGAGGAGGATCGCGTTGTTGACCACGATGCCGAACAGGAGCACGAGTCCGACCCGCGCCGAGGAGTCGAAGGCCTTGCCGTTCTGCCAGAAGATCATCACAACCCCGACCAGCGCCAGCGGCACCGACGAGAGCACCAGGAACGGTAGCGACCCGCTCTCGAAGAGGGCTGCGAGGATCATGAAGATGAACGCCGCCGCCAGCACGAGCGTGAGCCGGAGGTCCTCTTCCTCCTCCTGGGTGAGGAAGCTCTGGGAGCCCTCCTCCGCCTCGTAGCCGTATGGCAGCTCCATTCCGTCGAGCACGTTCGCGATGTACGAGCGGCGCATCTTGTCGGTGCCCACGTACTCCCAGTTCACCTTGACCGAGTAGCGCTGATCGGTGCGTGTGACCGGCCCGGTGAGGGGCTCGGTCTGCACGGCCACCACGTCCCCCAGGTGGATCTGATCGCCGCTCGGCGTCACGATCGGCGTGGACTCGACATCGGCGAACTGGATCGTCTCGGCGTCGTCGAACGTCAGCTGCACGCGCTCCTGCTTGCCGTCGATGAGCATGCTCCAGGGGACGTCGACGCCGAGGATGCGGCGGATGCGGGCCGACAGCTCGGCCACCGTCAGCCCGTGCTGGGCCAGCCGTTCCCGGTCGAGCGTGATCACGGTCTCCTCCAGGGACGAGCGCTCGAACCGCCCCCCCGTGGTGATCCGCGCGTTGCGCACCCGACGCTGGCGGGACACCTGGCGCAGCGTCCGCTCGGCGATCTCGTTCAGCCGTTTCGAGTTGTAGCCCGTGAGCTCGATCAGGGAGTTCAGCGACGAGCCGCCGAACGAGCCCTTGAAGTACGGCGCGTCGGCGAAGCCGCGAATGAAGATCGTCGTGCCCGCGGTGGCGTCGGCCTGCTCGACGAGGAGCGAGCGATAGAGCGTCGGCGTCGGGGTGACCAGGAGCTCGCGGTCGAACTCCACGCGCAGCACGGCCTGGTTGTCGAAGACCTGCGCGCGGGCGCGCGCGCCTTCGGGAACCGGGTCCAGCAGCTCCTCGAAGCCGAGGAGTGTCTCGGACGTCACGCGAACGTCGGTGCCCGCCGGCATCTCCAGGTACATGAAAAGCTCTTCGGACTCCGGAAACCCGGCGAAGCCACCCTTGAAGACCTCCTCGTCGTAGATCTTCCAGGCCCATCCGAAGAGCACCAGGGTAGCCGGCAGCACGAGCCACCACACCCGGATCCAGGGGCTCAGGAGACGCTCGAGCCAGGTGGGGCCTTCCTCGGTCGCGGGCCGGTCGGTCACGAAGCCCTCGAGCGCCTTCTCGTCGGTGAGGTCCCGGTCCCCGTCCGGGGTGTGCGAGACGATCCAGCGCGCCCATCCCTGGTTCAGCACCACGGGGATCCAGGCGAAGGCGATGAAGATCGACGCGGCCATCGCCGTGGTCACCGAGATCGCCAGCGGGATGTAGTACAGGGCCAGGCGCCCGGACAGGAAGATGAACGAGAAGAACGCCACGATCGTGGTCAGCGTCGTGGCCAGGATCGGGAACATGACCTCGTTGGTTCCCGCCACGATCATCCGCGCGGCCACGCGCACCTTGGCCGCCCCCGTGAGTCCCGCGCTCGCCGCCTGCTCCAGTGCGTGCAGGCGGCGATGGATCGCGTCCAGGACCAGGATGCTGTTGTCGAGGATCAGCCCGAAGCAGACGGTCAGTCCCGAGATCGTGATGAAGTTGACCGAGAGCCTGAGGAAGTAGAAGAGGCTCAGGCAGATCACGATCGCAAAGAAGATCGACGCGACCACCGTGGCCGTCAGCCGCACCTGCCGCAGGGAGATCACCAGCAACAGGAACAGCAGGAGCAGGATCACACCCGACCGTGCGATCAGCTCTCGCAGCTTGTCCTCGAGATCGCGTCCGAGATCCTCGTCGATCGAGAACGTGACCTCGAACGGCACCGTGGCCTGGATCTCGGGAAGCGCAGCCCGAACGCGCCGGCTCACGCCGACCGAGTTGGATCCGCTTCGCTTCTCGACCCGGGCCTGGACCACGTTCCGGCCGTTCTCGCGCACGAAGTAGGTGGGATCGTCGAAGTCCTCCTCGACGGTGCCGAGCATCTGGAGCGTGTACGTGCGCTCCCCGCGTCGGGCGACGACGGCTCGTCGCAGCGCGTCGAGGTCGATGTCGCCGCGGATGGCCACCAGCTTGTCCTCACCGTCGGTGTGAACGAGGCCGGCGGCCTGGAGGTCGTCGAGGCTGACCAGCGTCCGGAACACCTCGTCGGCGGTGATCCCGCGCAGGCGCAGTGCCGTGCGGTCCAGCGCGATCTTGATGATCGGCTCGGCGCCGCCCAGGATGCGGGCGTCGGCCACGCCCTCGACCGCCAGCAGGCGGGGCACGATCCACGTCTCGGCCATGTCGCGTAGCGTGTTCGGGTCCAGGTGGGACTCGAGGCTGACGCTGAAGAACTCGTCGGTCTCGAACTCCTCGGGCACGAAGGCGGAGATCTCGGGCTGACCTGCGTTCAGCGGCAGGTTGCGGCGCACCGTCCCCAGCTGCTCGTTCAGCTCCAGACGCGCGAAGTCGATCTCCACGTCGCGGCGAAACTCCACCGCGACCGTCGACCGTCCGGCGCGGCTGGTGGAGCGGACGTGCTCGACGCCGTGCACCTTGCGGGCGGCCTCCTCGATCGGGAGCGTGATCGAGCGCTGCACGGCCTGCGGCGACGCACCGTTCCAGAGGGTCTGGATGGACAGCGACGGCAGGTCCACGTCGGGGATGGCCTCGACCTCCAGCCGGGGAACGGCGTAGAGCCCCAGCACGACGAACGCCGTGAAGAGCATCCACGTCATCACCGGATGGCGGACGAAGTACCGCGTCATGCGAGGCTCTCCTCGGACGCCGCCGTCTCGTGCACCCCGGATCCCGGATCCCGGATGCGGTGGGCGAGCATGTACAGGATGGGCGTGAAGATGAGCGTGGTCGCCGTGGTCAGCGCCAGTCCGCCGATGATCGTGATCGCCAGCGGCCGCTGGAGCTGCTCGCCGCTGCCGAGCCCGATGGCCATCGGCAGCATCGCCAGAATCGTGGTGACCGTCGTCATCAGGATGGGCCGGAACCGGAGTCGGCTGCCCTCCACGATCGCCTCGAACGGCGGCAGACCGCCGGCGCGTAGCCGGCGGATCGTGTCCACCTTCACGATGGCGTCGTTCACCGCGATTCCGAGCAGCGCCAGCACGCCGATCAGCGACAGGATGTTGATCGTGTTGCCGGTCACGGCGATCGCGAGGATCGAGCCGGCCAGCCCGATGGGGATCACGCCCGCGATCAGCAGCGGGTCCAGGAACGACTCGAACTGGGCGGCCAGGATCATGTAGACGAGCAGCACCGCCAGCACCATCGCCCATCCGAGGTCCCGAAACGAGTCGTGCATCGCCGCCTGCTCACCCCCCTGGACGAGCGTCACGCCGCCGAACGGCCCCATCTCGTCGGCGATCGTCATCGCGTCGGACCAGACGTCGCTGAAGCCGCGTCCGCTCACGTCGGCCGTGATGGACACCATGCGTCGCTGATCGCGCCGCACGAGCTCGCGTACCGGCCGCTCCTCACTGAGGGTCACGAAGCTCCGGAGCGGCACGGTCTCGCCGGCCCCCACCATGATCGGCGAATCGAGGGCGGCGGTCAGGTCCTCGCGCTTGTGGCGCGGCAGCCGGACGGCGATGTCGATCCGCTGCTCCACCTCGTTGAACGTGGTCGCCTCGACGCCGGCCAGGCGGTTGCGGAGCTCGGCGGCGATGCGGTCGGGGTCGAGCCCGTTCTGGAGGATGCGCTCCCGATCCAGATGCGCGACCACGTTGGCGGTTCCGATGACGCGGTCGATCCGGATGTCGGTGAGCCCGTCCACCGAGGCGAGCTCGGCGGCGAGGGTCTCGGCCACCGACAGCGCCTCGGCCGCGTCGTCCGAGACGACCCCGAGCGTGAACGCCGACTCGCCGGACGCCAGCAGCTCGTCCAGACCGATTCCCTCGTCACGGAACACGTAGGCGAGACCCGGCTGCGCCTCCAGTCGGGCCACGATCGCGTCTCGGGTTTCCTGTGAACGCCCGGCCGCGCCCCGTCCCGGATGGAGGATGATCCGCATGCGGCTCGTGTTCGGCGCCGCGTAGTCCTGCATGGCGGCCAGCGTCTTCTCGGTCCGCCCCACCTGCGTGAAGACGCGCGCCACCGACGGGTCGGAGTCGATCCAGCGGGCCAGGTCCTGCGTGAAGCTCTCGGTCTCCTCGAGCGGGGTCCCGGCCGGGAGCTCGATGTCGAGCCTCAGATCGCCACCGGACCGCGCGGGCATGAAGCCTCGATCGAGACGGGTGCCCACGACGGCCACCACGGTCAGCGACAGCACGAGCAGCCCCAGATGCAGCACCGGCCGCCGCATGGATCGGAGCAAGAGTCCGTGATGGATGCGAGCCAGCGCGCTCAGCCCGGACTGGAAGAGCCGGAAGATCGGCGCCGCATGGCCCGTCCGTAGCGCCAGGACGCGTGCGGCGAGCATCGGCTGGAGCAGAAGCGCCGCCGCCACCGACACCAGGAGGCTGAACGTGACGGTCAGCGCCTGGTCCCGGAAGAAGGCGCCGGCGATGCCGGGCACGTAGACCACGGGAAAGAACACCGCGATCGTCGTGAACGTCGCCGCCGCGACCGCTCGGGCCACCTCGCTCGTGCCCGTGTACGCGGCCTCGGCCACGGTGGTCCGCTCGTCGCTCCCCGAGCGACGGAGCTCGAGATGTCGACTCACGTTCTCGAGCACGACGATGGCGTTGTCGACCAGCATGCCCGCGGCCAGCGAGAGCCCGCCGAGGCTCATCAGGTTCAGCTTCACGTCGCCGAAGTACAGCAGCGCGAACGTGATCGTGATCGAGACCGGGATCGAGATCCCGACCACGATGGGGCTGCGCGCATCGGACAGGAAGACGAACAGAACCAGGAACGCCAGCATGCCGCCGACGATCAGCGACTGGACGAGCCCCGCGAACGAGGCGCGAACGTAGTCGGCGTCGCGGTAGATGAACGCGAAGCCGAAGTCGCCGTAGTCGGACGTGAGCGCGGTGAGCGCGGTATCGATGCTCTCGGAGACCTGGATCGTGTTGGCCTCGGGCTCCTTGTACACCAGCAGCGACACCACGCGCCGGTCCGCCAGCAGGGTGTGTCCCTCGGGCTCCTTGAAGCCATCGACGACGTCGGCCACGTCGCCGATCTGAACCGCGCTCGCGCCACGGCGGCGGATCTCGGTGGTCCGGATGTCGTCCAGCGTCTCGTACTCGCCGGCGATGCGGAGGCTCAGACGGAGCGGCCCCTGCCGGATCTTCCCTCCCGGGAACGAGACGTTGGCCTGGCTGAGCGCCTGGCGGATGTCGTCGAGCTGGATCCCGTAGATGGCCAGCCGCTCGGGATCGGGGCTCACCAGGATCTCGCGATCGCGTCCCCCGACGACCTCGGCCTGGCTGACGCCGTGCACCTGCTCCAGCGCGGGCTTGACCACCTCGGTCGCGAAGTCGGTGAGGGCACCGATCTGATCGGACCCTTCCAGGACCAGGATGCTGATCGGACGCGACGTGGGGTCCCAGCGCAGGATGACCGGGCGGTCCGCGTCCTCGGGGAAGTCCTGCCGGAACGCCACGCGATCGATCGCTTCCCGGAGATGGAGGTTCGCGAAGTCCATCTCGGTGCCCCACTCGTACTCCACCGTGACCATGGAGACGCCTTCGCGCGAGCGTGAGACGGTGCGGCGAACCCCGGCCAGCGCGGTCACGGTCTCCTCGATGGGCTGGGTGACCAGACGTTCGAGATCCTCGGCGGGTACGTCGTCGTAGACGGTGAGCACGGTCAGGCGCGGATACGTGACCTGGGGCAGCAGGTCGACCGGCAGCTTCCGGTAGCTGATCGCGCCGATCAGGACCAGGGCCAGAAACAGCATCGAGATCGCGATGGGACGCTCGATCGCCGCTCGCAGCATGAAGTCCCCTCTGGGGCGCTAGTGCCCCGCGTCGGAGCGGAACCCTAGTCGATCGCCCACGGATCGACCGTGGGACGGACGCGCTTGACCTTGATCTTCGCGTCGTGCGCGAGGGTCAGGTGGTTCTCCACGACGACCTGGTCGCCGTCGGTGAGCGATCCGCCTTGCAGCACCTCGGCGATCTCGATCATCGACTCGTTGCGGGCGCCGAGCTCGACGTACACCCACTTCGATCGATCATCCTCGACGCGGAAGACGAGGGGTCGGCCGTCACGGGTGAGGATGGCCTCGTGGGGCACCATCAGGCGATCGTGAAGCACGTCGCCGGCGATCGCGGCTCTCACGTACATGCCGGGCTTCGAGCTTCCGTCGGCGTTGTCGAGCTCGACGAGGACGTGACAGGTCCGCGTGTCGGGATCGACCGTGCTCCCCACGACGTCCACGCGCGCGCTGACGGTGTCGCCGAGCGCGGTGATCTCCAGCAGGCACGGGCGTCCGGCCACGAGCCCCTTGAGATCGGACTCGAGGACGTTGACGCGAGCCCGCAGGTGTCGCTCGTTGACGATGCTGCAGATCGTCGTCCCGACGGCGACCTGCTCGCCTTCGGCGATGGTCAGGTTCTCGACGATGCCCGCGAACGGCGCGCGAAACGCCGTTCGTTCCAGATCGAGACGTGCGCGGAGCAGGGCCGCTCGGGCGCCCGCGATCCCGCTGCGCGCGACCACGACGTCCTTGCGATACGCACCGGACCGGATGGCCTCGAACTCGCGCTCGATGTCCGAGAGATCGGGATCGTCCGGGTCGGTGCCGGTGTCCGGGCTGTCGAGGGCCGCGCGCAGCTCGCTCACGTCGACCCCTTCGGCGGCCAGGCGGGCCAGCGATTCGCGGTACTCGGACTCGCGCTCGTCGACCTCGATCTGGTACTCGCGAGGGTCAATCTCGGCGATGAGCTGGCCCTTCCGGACGTGATCCCCTTCGTTCACCGCCAGTCGCAAGAGACGTCCACGGACCTCGGCCTCCAGCTCGGCCCGGTAGCGCGACTCGATGCGACCCTCGGCAATGATCGGGAGCACGAGATCGCCGCGGACGACGTCGGCGGCCTCGACCGAGATGGTGCGCTCCCGCGACGCGCGGGCGGACGGCCGCGCGTCGGTGGAGTCGGCGTCGGCGGCGGTGGAGTCTGCCGACGCGCCGGCATCGGCCTCGGACTCGACCTGACATCCGACCTCGGCGAGAAGGCCGGTGAGAAGGGCCAGCGCGAGCCCGAGCGCGCCCAGCCCGCTGGCGGGTCGGGGCGGCCGTCGGGGACCACGTGAGACCCGGGATCGGGACGCGGTCGATGCTTGGTGGACCACTGGTCAGCTCCGGCGTGAGGAGGTGCGGCTCGGGCTCGCGACGCGTTCACGCGAGTCCGAGCCGCCACGGTCGAATCGGAAGGAGTCTACCCGAAACCGATCCGAACCCCGAGCCGGACTCGCGCGGCCGCGATCGGGCCCACGATCGGCCCACGATCGGGCCCACGATCGGGCTTGATCAGTTCGGCGGCGTCGATTCCGTGAGCTGGTAGCAGATCACGGCCAGCGGCTCGGCATCCTCGTCGATCTCCTCCTCGTCGTCTCCGCCGGCCCCGGCACCCTGCGCCGCCGCCACCGCGCTCATGAAGTCGGTGATGACGTAGAGCCGGTCCTTGGCGAACAGCATCCGATCGTTCTCGACGTCGAGCGTGGCGCTGCCGGTCATGTTGACCTGATCCACGAAGTGACCCTCGGGGTCGAACACGTCGAACTGGACGATCGTGCCCTCGGGCGGCGTCCGGAGCCCGCGGCTCGAGACGACCCACAGCGAGTTGTCGTCGCGTACGAAGATCTGCTCGACGCCGCGGTGGTTCTCGCGGATCTTGAACGACGCGTTCGGCATCTGGGCTCGCGTGAACTGACGGAAGCGGTCCTCGACGCGCTGGCGCTCCTCGTCGGTGCGCTCGAGGGGCTCGTACGCGCGCTCGACGATGCGATCGAACGTGCCGTCCGGGTTCCACACGTGCACGCGGTACTGATCGTTGCCGATCACCGCGTACACGCGGCCGTCGCGTCCGACGGTCCAGCGGTTGTCGAAGCTGTCCCAGACCGCCTCGTCCATGACGAGGTTCGCGAACTCGAGCGTGCGCACTTCCTCGTGATAGCGCGTGACCTCGTTGCCCTCGTCGTCGATCGACATCAGGTAGCGGGTCTGTTCGAGATGGTCGCCCTGCGGGTTGCTGACGAAGGCCCCGAACACCGTGTTGGACGGCGAGGCCGCCGCGTTCAGGAGCCCGAAGAAGCCCTCCACCTTCGGAAGCGGGACGTCGTCGAGCGGATCGCCCTCGCTGGTGAGGTGCACGAGCCGTCCGGGGAAGAGCTGCAGAACGGCGATCGACCCATCGGGCATGAAGACGAAGTCCGCCGCGGCGTTGAACTCCCCGGGCGCCTCGCCCGAGCGGCCGATGACGTCGACGAACTGACCGTCGGCGTCGAAGATCCGGATCTCCGAGAGCTGGCCGTCGAGGAGGTACACGTTGCCGTCCTCGTCGGCCTGGATCTCGGCCACGACACCGAAGATCTGGTCGTCGTCGTCCGAGTAGCCCCCGACGCGCCAGAGCTCCTCGAGCTCGACCGTGCGCGCCGGGTTCATCGGCGTGTCGGGATTGCGGATCAGACGCTGTCCGTCCACCGTCGTTTCGGTGCCCGACCAGTCGGCGACGGCCGTCGGGGCCAGCCCGACGGCGAGGACCGCGGTCAGCGCCAGGGTGCGAGCGTGCATCGTGAGACTCCAGGGTTCGAGGCGAGTGAGCGAGATCCGGAAACCGGGCCGAGGCGCCCACCAGGCGCGACCGCCATCCCGAGTACCGTGCTCGGGGGGTGGGTATTCGCCGGAAGCAGGGGCCGGATCTCGGAAGGTGGACATCGGCGTCGCATGTCGACGCCCTCGAACAGCCGATTGTACGGCCTCCGATCACGGGGGTTGCGAGAGAAGCGGGGAGCCGAGGCGAGGCGTGCGACGCCGTCGCGAGGCGGACGTCGTATTTTATTGTCGCTTAACGATTTGAGGCCGGGGTCGGAGCCCGCGTCCCGGCATGTCGGTGGCTGTGGCGGGGCTCCCGCCTGTCGAAGCCCCTGGATCGGGCCGAATCGGGTTTTCGGGGTGCCCTGGATCTCGAGCCTGTGCTAGACTTTCGTCGTTGCGCAATCCACACGTGTCTCCACCGGGCCGTTTCGGTCAGGGTCGGCATCGCGGCTTGTGCAGCGGCGAAACGTTCTAACCAGGCGCAAACAGGACAGCATCCCTCGGGCACGCAGACAGTCAGTGGAGGACACTACATGAAGCGACTCGCAATGTGTCTGGCCACGTTGATGATTCCGGCCGCGTCGTTCGCACAGGACGACGTCGACGCGAACATGAACGTGTTCATTACGCTGCCGAGTTACGCAGGTTGCGGCGATCCCGCCTTCGAGGCGATCGATGCCGGTACCTGTGCGGACCTCGTCAGCTCTCCCTCCGGTGGACCCGGCTTCCTCTGGGTCGTGTCCAGCCGTGAGGGCGGCTACCCCGACGGTATCGGGGGCGCGCAGTTCGGCCTGAACCACGATCTCGGCGGCGGCCAGTCGTGGACCCTCTGCACGGGCGGTTCCGAGATTCCTGAGCCGGGCTTCCCGGACTCGGGTACCGGCAACGCCGTGACGTGGGCTGGCGGTTGCTACAATCCCGCCGGTTCGGCCGCGCGCGTCGGCTTCATCTCGGTCGCGCTCGACGCTGCCGGCAGCCTCGCCGTCACGGGCGATCCTCGCATCGGCGAGGCCGTGTATGCGGACTGCTCCGCGTTGCTGTACCGCATCTGCGACCGGAACCTCGGTGGTGCGGATCTCGCCAGTGGTACGAACCCGATCTGCGGGGACAACTGCGAGAGCACGCCGGTCCAGGAGACCAGCTGGGGTGCGATCAAGTCGCTCTTCTAAGACGACTTGTGACAGTGATCGTTCGGCCGGTGGTGCTTCGGCACCACCGGCCTTCTTGATTCCCACCTGATCTCATCGCTTGCCGGGCCCCCGACGCCCCGGTCACCCACTTCCCGGTCCGGCACCGCACCGGCGGTCATCGGCCACCGAGGCTCCTCTTCACGCCCCCGAGGGGGAAGTCGCCACACATCCTGCAATCCCCCATCCTCGGGATGGACTCCGTAGCGTGCTTTCCGACCTTCCGCTTGGCCGGCTCCGGCATCGCTGGCACGAGGACTGCAATCGAAGTCGGCCGTGCTTCGGGCTCAACCCCGGAGCGAGCCCGACGAGAACGAAGACGATGGCTCTCCGGAGCGCCAACCAAGGATGCCGCCATGACGATCTCGACACTCACGAACGCCGGTCTCACCGTCACCATGCTCGCCGCCCTCACGATGGTCGGGTGCGGCAAGGACGGCGACCCCACGAGCGCCGAGACCGAGGCCCCCGCGCTTCCCCCGGTCCGGACCATGCAGTTCGACTTCAGCTTCTTCGACGACGGCGCCGGAGCGCGCGAGGCGCTGTCCCGCGAGAGTGATACCGACCTCGCCCAGCTGAACTGGCTGAATGCCGCCGCTCGCGTGGGCTTGATCAACGTGGCCGTGGTCACCGCGCTGACGCCGCCATCCGCCGCATTCGCCCTGGCCATCCACGAGGAGCCGGTGCTGCAGGAAGACGAGTCGTTCCTGTGGTCCTACCAGTGGAGCGACGGCCAGGGCGCCGAGGCTCGCATCGATCTGACCGGTCGGATCGACGGCGTGCACGTGGACTGGGAGCTCGCGGTCACGTCCAACGAGATGGTCCCGCCGGTCGAGAACGCCGTGTGGTTCCACGGTCGCTCGAGCGTGATCGAGGACGCCGGCTACTGGATCTTCACCGACCTCGCCGGCACCGACGTCGCTCGCGTCGAGTGGGTCGCCGAGGAATCGCTCTCGTTCGAGAACATCGAGGTGGACGGCGCCGACCTGGGCGATCACCTCGAGTACCACGTCGACGGCACCGACATCTCGGTGAGCTGGCACGACGAGTCCGAGGCTGTGGACGCCGTCATCCAGTGGAGCACGTCCACCGGCGCCGGGAACCTCACCGTCCCCGACTACAACGACGGTCAGACCGCCTGCTGGGACGAGCAGCAGATGGACGTGGACTGCGACCCCGTCCTCTAGTGGGCCGGCACCCGTGGGGGTGTGAGCGCCGGACGGGCCTCGGACCGGCGTCCGGTCACGGCCGTTCGCGGATCTCGATGTGTCCGCTCTCGGTCGCGACGCGGATCCGTCCGTCGCCTGCCCCCAGACGACCGGCCACCCCGTGAGCATCCTCGTGCACGTCGTCGGCGCCGGGGAGATCCACGTCGATCCCGCCGTCCTCGGACTCCAGGGTGAAGCGCGCGTTCAGCTCCCCGGGGACGCGGATCCGGACGTCGCCGTCATCGGTTCGGAGATCCCAGTCGATCGGACCGGCGTCGGCCAGCTCGAGGTCGAGGTCGCCGTCCTCGGTGCGAATGCGGCACGCCGAGGCGGCGACGGCGTCGAAGCGGACGTGTCCGTCGTCGGTGAGGACCTCGAACTCGCCGCGGCTCTCGTCGACCCGCACGTTGCCGTCGTGCGCCGACAACCCGATGCGATCGCACTCGGCGTGTGCGATGCGGATCTCGCCGTCGTCCGAGCTCACGCGGAGCTCGCCCGACAGACCGTCGATGCTCACGTCGCCGTCTCCCGTCGTCACGTGCGTCAGATCCGCCGCTATGTCGGTGAGTGCGATCCGGCCGTCGTCGGTCGTGCATGCGATGTCGGCTCTCCAGCGTTCGATCGTGACGTCGCCGTCGTCGCCCTCGAACGACAGCGTCACCGTGGGCGGGGCCTTGATCGTGTAGCGGTACACGAGCCGGTTCATGATCCGGATACCGAACCTCATCGAGAAGTCGTTCTCCTCGCGCACGCGGATCACGTTCCCGTTCTGCTCGAAGCGGACCTCGAAGCGGCGCGAGTCTCCCACGCCGAGGCCCTTGGCCTCGGTTCGGTACTCCACGTCGATGACGACCTCGTCACCGTCGCTCGCGCGGACCTCGACGTCGCCGTCGCCGTGCGAGAGCTCGAGCCGGGTCTCGGCGGTGGCCGGGAAACGCTCGTGGTACTCGCGCTCGATCAGCTCGGCGCGGGCGGCCGACGTGGCGAGCACGGCGGCCAGAGCCCCCAGGGCGACCGCGATCGTGCCAGCGCGGACGGCACGTGCACGTACGTTCGACTTCATGCTGGCATCTCCCTCGGCTCGGGCGCGCGCGTGGGCGCGGCCGCGGGGTGATCGACGAGCGCGGCGACCATCGGCGCCGCTCGTCGGGTCGGTCCGGGTAGATGGGCCATCACCCGAGGCGGGCCGGGATGATTGCGGCCAGCGTCGGGTGTCCGATCTCCTGGAGCTCGTATCGCACACGAAGAGACGGCTTGTCGATCTGGATCAGCCGTCCCAGGTCGATCGGCGTCCCGATGATCACGAGGTCGACCGGCGCCCGCGCGATCGTCTCGGTCAGCTCGCGCACCTGATCCGCGCCGTAGCCCATTGCGGGCAGCACGGCTCCAGTGGTCGGGTACTTCTCGAACGTGGCCGCGATCGATCCCACCGCGTAGGGCCTCGGGTCGAGGATCTCGGCCGCCCCGTGTCGTCGCGCGGCGACCCATCCCGCGCCGTAGGCCATCTCGCCGTGCGTCAGCGTCGGTCCGTCCTCGACCACGAGCACCCGCTTGCCCCGGATGGCGTCTCCGCCGTCGACATGCAGCGGGCTCGCCGCGTCGACGAGCACCGCATCGGGGTTCAGCGCCATCGCCGTCTCGCGGGTGGCCTCGATCCCGGCCAGGTCGGCGGTGTCGATCTTGTTGACCACGATGACGTCGGCCAGCCGGACGTTGCTCTGACCCGGATAGTACCGCCGCGAGTGCCCCGGCCGGTGCGGATCCACCACCGTGATCATCAGGTCGGGTCGGTAGAACGGCATGTCGTTGTTTCCGCCGTCCCAGATCACGACGTCCGCTTCCTTCTCGGCCTCGCGGAGGATGCGCTCGTAGTCGACGCCGGCGAACACGATGCGGCCCGCGTCGAGGTGGGGCTCGTACTCCTCGCGCTCCTCGATCGTCACGTCGTGCGTCACGAGGTCGTCGTGGGTGGCGAACCGTTGCACGGCCTGCGCCGCGAGGTCCCCGTACGGCATCGGATGCCTCACCACGGCCACGCGCTTGCCCATGTCGGCCAGGATCGCGGCCACGCGCCGGCTGGTCTGGCTCTTTCCGCAACCGGTACGCGATGCACAGACCGCCACCACCGGCTTGGTGGACGACAGCCAGGTGTGGCGCGCGCTCAACAGAACGAAGTTGGCTCCGAGCGCGAGGCACTCGGCGGCCAGGCCCATCACGTGGTCGTTCGTCACGTCACTGTAGCTGAACGCACAGAGGTCGATCTCGTGCTCGCGAACCAGACGCGCCAGCTCGCTCTCGGACTCGATGGGGATGCCGTCGGGGTAGCGGGGACCGGCCAGCTCCGCGGGGTAGCGCCGGCCGTCGATGTCCGGAATCTGAGTGGCTGTGAACGCGACGACCTCGAAGTCGTCCCGATCGCGGAAGTACACGTTGAAGTTGTGAAAATCCCGGCCGGCCGCGCCGAGAATGAGTACGCGCTTCGACACCTAAGACCTCCCGAGAGCGAGAATGTGCGCGGGGCGCGCGATGTGCGCCGGGCGCGCAACGCGCGCGAGGACGCGCCATGGATGAACGAGCGTACATGATAGCCACCGCGCCCGGCAGCGTCCGTCGTGGGTTTCCACTAGACCCTGGTGCGGGGCGTTCCTGGTGAAGTGGAAAGGCCCCGGCGCGGCTTGGGGGGGCCGCACCGGGCGAGGAGCGAGCGTGGGGGCGTCTAGAACTGGGCGGCCTCGGTCGAGGTCTCGAGCGCGAGGGTCGAGCACTCTCCACCGGAGATCACCTGATTGACGAGGTCGAAGTACCCGGTACCGACCTCGCGCTGGTGCCGGGTGGCGGTGTAGCCCCGGGCCTCCGAGTCGAACTCCGCCCGCTGCAGCTTCGAGTACGCGGTCATGCCGTCGGTCGCGTATCCGCGGGCCAGCTCGAACATACCGTGGTTGAGCTGGTGGAAACCGGCCAGGGTCACGAACTGGAACTTGTATCCCATCCGTCCCAGCTCGCGCTGGAAGGCGGCGATGGTCGCGTCGTCGAGGTTCTTCTGCCAGTTGAACGACGGCGAGCAGTTGTACGCCAGGAGCTTGCCGGGGAACCGGGCGTGGATCGCATCGGCGAACCGGCGCGCTTCTTCCAGACACGGCGTCGACGTCTCGCACCAGATCAGATCCGCATACGGCGCGTAGGCGAGCCCGCGCGCGATCGCGCACTCGAGCCCGCCGGTGATCCGGAAGAACCCCTCGGGCGTGCGCTCGCCGGTCAGGTACGGATGATCGCGCGGGTCCACGTCGCTGGTGATGAGCTGCGCGCTGTTCGCGTCCGTTCGCGCGATCACCAGCGTGGAGACGTCCATGACGTCGGCCGCGAGCCGGGCCGCGATGAGCGTGTGCACGAACTGGCTCGTGGGCACGAGCACCTTGCCCCCGAGATGCCCGCACTTCTTCTCCGACGAGAGCTGATCCTCGAAGTGCACACCGGCCGCGCCGGCCTCGATCATCCCCTTCATGAGCTCGAAGACGTTCAGCGGTCCTCCGAAGCCGGCCTCGGCGTCCGCCACGATCGGGGCGAACCAGTCGCGATCGGCCGGGTCCGGTGCCGTATCGGGCGATGCTCCGTTTCCGTTGAGGCGGGCGACCGCTTGGTGACTCTCGTTGCCGCCCTTGGTCGCGGGCGATCCGTCGAGCCCGCACGCGGCCTCGATGGCCTCGGCCGTCTCGATCTGATCGGCCCGCTCGAGGGCCTGGTTGATGCGCTTCACGAGCGCGGGGACCGAGTTCACCGGGTAGAGACTCTGATCCGGGTACATGTTGCCCGACACGTTCGCGTCGGCGGCCACCTGCCAGCCGCTCACGTAGATGGCCTTCAGACCGGCGCGCACCTGCTGCATCGCCTGGTTGCCGGTGACGGCGCCGAGCGCGTGTACGTAGTCGGTGGTGTGCATCAGGTCCCAGAGTCGCCGGGCGCCACGGTCGGCCAGCGTGTGCGCGATCCGGATCGACCCACGCAGCCGCTCGACGTCATCGGACGAGTACGGGCGCGTGACGCCGTCCCATCGGTTCGCGGCAGCCGGGATCGCCACCGAACGCGACCTCGGTACCCGCCGGCCGGCGCCGCACGCGTTCGCGCGGACACGGACGTCTTCACGCTTGGGGCAATGCCCTTTCCCGTTCGATGCTGACATGGTGCTGCTCCTCGTGATGCGATGGCCGTCGGTGTCGAACCCGTTCAACCTCAGTGGATGTCCTCGTGTCGCGTCTCCTCAACCGCCGGTACCGAGCTGGTCGTACGCGGCGAGCGTCAAGAAGGGAGCGAGGTCGCGTGCGGTCGCGATCTCGCGAAAGAGGGCCTTGGCGACCTCGAATCGCCCATCTCGCCACCCGTCGCGACCCAGGCGGTCTGCCAGGGCGACCGTCTCGTCGTGGACGATGTCGTCGATCAGCTCGGGGGTGACGGTGCGGCCGCAGGCCAGCGTGATCCCGTGACGGCACCACTGCCAGATCTGGGCCCGCGAGATCTCGGCGGTCGCGGCGTCCTCCATCAGGTGATAGAGCGGCACACACCCGTTGCCGCCGAGCCATGCCGCGAGGTACTGGATGCCGACGCGGACGTTCAGTCGCAGTCCGTCTTCGGTGGTCGTGCCGATGGGGACGCGTAGCAGATCGTCTCGCGTCACCTGGACGTCGCCGCGTCGGACGTGCAGCTGGTTGTCACCGGTGACGACCTCGCGGAAGATCCGGCGGGCGACGTCGACCAGACCGGGGTGCGCAACCCACGTGCCGTCGTGTCCGTCCTCGGCCTCACGACGCTTGTCCGCCTCGACCTTCGCGATCGCGCGGGCATTCGCCTCGGGATCGTCCTTTATCGGGATCTGCGCCGCCATCCCGCCGATGGCCGGCGCCCCCCGACGATGGCAGGTCTTGACCACGAGCTGCGTGTAGGCGCGCATGCACGGCTGCGTCATCGACACCTGCGACCGATCCGGCAGCACGGCGTCCGGCTCACCGGCCCGCGTCTTGATGTAGCTGAAGATGTAGTCCCACCGGCCGCAGTTGAGCCCGGCCGAGTGATCGCGCAGCTCGTACAGGATCTCGTCCATGCAGAACGCCGCGGGGAGGGTCTCGATGAGCACCGTCGCCTTGAACGTCCCCACCGGGATGCCGAGCCACTTCTGGGCGAACACGAAGACGTCGTTCCAGAGCCGGGCCTCCAGGTAGTGCTCGAGCTTCGGCAGGTAGAAGTACGGAGCGCTGCCGTGCTCCAGCAGTGCGTGTGCGTCGTGGAACACGAACAGGCCGAAGTCGAACAGCGCGGCCGGGATCGGCCGTCCGTCCACGAGCACGTGTCGCTCGACCAGGTGCCAGCCACGAGGGCGCACCATGAGTGTGGCCGGGGAGGGACCGAGCCGGTAGTGCTTGTCGCGCACGGCGTCGTGGTACTCGATGGTGCCCCGGACGGCGTCGTGGAGGTTCTGTTGACCCTCCACCATGTTGGACCAGGTCGGCGCGCTGGAGTCCTCGAAGTCCGCCATGAAGCAATCCGCACCGGAGTTGAGCGCGTTGATGATCATCTTGCGATCCACGGGACCGGTGATCTCGACGAGCCGGCACGCGAGATCGCGCGGAAGGGGTGCGATCGTCCAGTCCGACTCGCGCACGTGCGCGGTCTCGGCGGGGAAGTCCAGCCGATCCGCGCCGTCGCGCTCACGTGCGTCGAGCCGCTCGCGAACCCGGGGGGCGAAACGCACGGCGAGCTCGGCCAGGAAGGCCAGGGCCCGGGGGGTCAGGATCCGGTCGTAACCCGGCTCGAGCGGGCCTCGAACCTCGACGTCGGCGGCGGTCGCGCCGCGGTGGGTGTCGCGCATGGGGTGCAGAGTCTCCGGTGTCTGGCCGTTCGTTGATGTCGTGACTACGTTACAAACGATAATTCAGGAATCGCAATTTGGTCAATAACTGCTTCGAAATCAATGTGTTAATGAGTTGAAACAAGTCGATACAGTGGTGTAAAATCGTCAAAACTGTAAATATCCTGGAGGTATCGATGGCTGCCAGACGCCGTCTGGGTCGCAAGGTGCGGGCGGCCCGGCTCGAGCGCGGACTGACCCAGGCCGCGCTGGCCGAGCGGGTGGGAATCTCGCCGAGCTACCTGAACCTGATCGAGCACGATCGGCGCAACCTGTCCGCGCCGCTCCTGGTCGCGATTGCCCGCGAGCTGGAGCTGAACCTGGACGCGCTCGACGAGCGCGTGGAGACGCGACTCGCCGCCGATCTGAACGAGGTGTTCAGTGATCCCCTCTTCGAGTCGTTCTCGATTCCCGCGGCCGACGTCGAGGACTTCGTGACCTCGGCGCCCGGCGCCGCGCGGGCTGTCCGTCAGCTCTACGAGTCGTATCGATCCGCACGCAGCTCGGCGGACACGCTGGCCGCGAGCGCGGCCGAGCGACACGAGCTGGGGGAAGGAGGGCGCGCGCTCCCGTACCCGGACGAGGCATCGGACTTCATCCAGCACCACGGAAACTACTTCCCCGAGCTGGAGGAGGCGGCCGAGCGGATCTGGGTCGACGCGCACCTCACGGTGGGCGACGACTTCTTCCGCGCGCTCGCCGACTACCTCGCCGACCGCCACGGCGTCACCGTGCGCATCCGCAAGGTCGGCGAGGTGCGCGGCGCGCTCCGGGTCTACGATCGCGCGCGCCGCGAGCTGATTCTCTCCGAGGCGCTTCGCCGAGGGTCACGGAACTTCCAGCTCGCGCATCAGATCGGTCTCCTGAACGGATCGGAGGTACTGGATCGGCTCGTGGCCGATCCGGAGCTCACGTCGGACATCTCGCGGGCGCTGGCGCGCGTCTCGCTCGCGAGCTATTTCGCGGGCGCGGTTCTGATGCCGTACGACCGGTTCCTGAAGGCCGCCATCGCCGAGCGCTACGACATCGATCTCCTCGGCCATCGCTTCCGATCCAGCTTCGAGCAGGTGTGTCACCGGCTCACCACGCTTCGGAGACCCTCGGCCGAGGGGGTTCCGTTCCACTTCCTGCGGATCGACATCGCCGGCAACGTCAGCAAGCGGTTCAGCGCCGACGGGATTCGATTCCCGCGCTTCAGCGGGCTGTGTCCCCTGTGGCCCGTTCACGGGGCGTTCCTGAGGCCGGGCATGATGCGGCCCCAGCTCTCGCGCCTGCCCGACGGCACGACGTTCTTCACGGTGGCCCGCACCGTGCGCAAGCACCGGGGAGGCTACCATGCGCCGAACGTGCTCTTCGCCATCGGGCTCGGGTGCGACGTGGCCCACGCGCCCAGGCTCGTGTACGCCGACGGAATCGATCTGACCCACTTGGAAGCCGCGGTCCCGGTTGGTATGACGTGTCGGGCATGCGAGCGTGTCGACTGCGCGGCGCGGGCGTTTCCATCGCTTCAGAGGCCGATCGAAGTGGATGAGGACGTGCGCGGGGTGTCATTCTATGCGCCCGTGACGGATCCCGAAGACGACGCGCGCGAGCGCGGCGGTCCCGGTCCCCGGGCGCGACGATGACGCGACGCGTCCGGGCCGCGTGACCGACATCGACTCGAGAAGGAGTGGCGCATGAGGCCGACCCAGACCCCATCATTCCCGACGCCGTGGAGAGGGCGTGCCGCCGGCACGCTGCTGATCGGTGTCGCATTGCTCGCATCGTGCGCGAGCGAGCCCGAGACGACCCGCGACGCCTCCACCGACGGCGACGCCGCACCGGGCCGGCCGCGTCCGGCGATCGCGATGAGCGACGTGCAGACCGTCGAGGGACTCTCGTTCCGGGTCCCGACCACGTGGCCCTCGGTCGAGCCGTCCGGCGCGATGCGCAAGGCCCAGTTCCAGATCCCGGGCGCGTCCTCGGACGGCGACGGCGAGCTGGTCGTGTTCCACTTCGGGGTCGGCAGCGGCGGCGACACCGAATCGAACATCACGCGCTGGATCCAGCAGTTCGATGCCGACGAGGGAGCGACGCCCGGTCGCTCCACGATCGAGACCGCGGCCGGCCTGAAGGTGTCCACGGTCAGCCTGGCGGGAACGATGAAGCCCTCGCCGATGATGGGCCAGACCGAGGCGAAGCCCGGGTGGTACCTCCTCGGAAGCGTCATCGAGGGCGAGGGCGGCCCCTGGTTCTTCAAGGCGACCGGTCCCCGCGAGACGCTCACCGCGAGCCGGGACGCTTACAACGCGATGATCGCGACGTTCGCCCCCGCTCAGTGACCCGATGGCCGGCCGCCTCGGCGGCCGGCGCCCGTCGTCCCATCCGTCATCGTCTCCAGCGCGCGTGACGTGTGGTCAGCCCGGATGTCTCCCCGGGCCAGGCGCCGCCGGAGTCGTTCGAGATCCTCGGGGCGGTCCACGTCGAACCAGCGCGCGAGCATCGACACCGCGAAGCCCCGGGACTCGAGGCGATCGCGTGTCCTGGCCAGGGTGTCTTCGCGACTCCACGGGAGACCGGCCAGGATCCCTTCGGGGCACTCGGTGAGTCCGAGCGTGTAGAAGCCCCCGTCGGCGGTCGGCCCCATCGCCGCCCGCGCACCACGGGCCGCGGCCAGCCACCGGTTCGCCCGGGCCAGAGCCGCGGTGGGCACACCCGGGGAATCCACACCGACCGCCATCGCGACCGGCGCGTCGTGGAGCGCTCTCCTGAGGACGCGCTCCACACGATCACCGAGGTCGCCCTCGCCCTGGGTCCATATCGGGATCGACGGTGGGATCAGTCCGGTCTCGAACGGGCCCGTGCTCGCGACGGTCACCCGCGCCCAGTCGAGCGTGCGCATCGCGTCGAGCGTGTCCAGAAGAAACGCCCGCGCGAGCACCGCCGCGCCGTCGGCGCCGACGGCGGGGATCAGTCGCGTGTTGACCCTGCCCGGTACCGGGGGCTTGGCGAAGATCACGATGCGTGACGGCCGGCTCATGCGTCGACTCTACCGCATCGTCAGTGCGCGATGCCCGGATCCTCTCCGTCGGGGAGCGCAGGTCGCTCCCGCGAGAGACCGCGTCCGGCGGCTCGCTCGACCCACGCCGCGTCGGCGGTGGACCGCATCCACGAGGTGCTCTCGGCGAACTCGCGTGCGATGCGCTCGAACTCGCCGGCGTTGTCCAGGAACGCGTCCACCACGTCGGGATCGAACTGGCGTCCGCGTTCGGCGAGGATCAGGCGGCGCGCCTCGATCGGACCCATCGCGCGCTTGTACACGCGCTCGCTGACCAGCGCGTCGTAAACGTCGGCCAGCGCCATCAGCCGGGCCGGGAGCGGGATGTCGCTGCCCGTGAGGCCGTACGGATAGCCGCCGCCATCCCAGCGCTCGTGGTGGTAATATGCGATGTCCCGGGCCAGCCGAAGGAACCGGTTGGGCCCCGAGCGATGCTCGGCCCAGGCCAGCGCGTCACCGCCGAACTCGGCGTGCTGGCGCATCGTCGCGGTCTCGTCCGGCGTCAGGGCGCCGGGCTTCAAGAGGACGGCGTCGGGGACCCCGACCTTGCCGATGTCGTGGAGCGGCGTGGCGCGCGTGAGCATCTCGATCGTGTGGTCGTCGAGCTCCGGTGCGAAGAGCGGATGCGAGCGCAGCGCGGTGGCGAGGACGCGGACATATCGCTTCGTGCGCTCGAGGTGGAGTGCGGTGTCCGGGTCCCGGAGCTCCGCCAGTCGTGCGAGGCCCAGGACCAGCGCTTCCTGACTGCTCACGAGCTCGGCGGTGCGCTCCAGCACGCTCGTCTCCAGCGCCTCGTTCGAGCGACGAAGCGTGCGCTCCAGCCGGCGCGCGTCGGTGACGTCGTGTCCGATTACCAGAACGGTCGGCTCACCGGGAAACCGTCGGAGCACGTGCTCGAACGTCCGATCCCCGATCGTCGTGTCGGCGCGTATCGACGTGTGCTCCTCGAGGCATCTGGCCACCAGGGCGGGCAGGTTCTCGGGCAACAGGCGCTGCCGGCCGATGCCGGCGCGCTGGAGTCGGTGCTCGATGTCGCGCGCCGCGGGGTTGCGATACAGGACGCGCCCCGAGCGCGAGATCTTCCACATCGGTCGCGGGCTCGCCTCCGGAAAGCGCGACAGCGCATCGACCTGACGCATCGTGTCCGAGAGCAGGCGATCGCGCTGGGCCCGGGTGCGTCGTGCGCTGAGCAGTGCCCAGACGCTCGTGCCGAGCGCGGCGCCGACCGCGGTCGCCGCGGCGAGCCATGCCCAGAGGCCGATCAGTCCGTGCACGTCGACCACCAGCAGCGGGAGGGTCGAGATCACGAACGCGGCGAGCGCCGCGAATCGTCCGGTGCGCCCGGCGGCGCAGGGGTCGTCGATCCTGGGATCGCGGCGACGACCCGCCGCACGCGATGCCTCCCGGTCCGCGGCGGCGATCTCGAGACGTCCGGCGGCGGGGTCGGCATGGATCTCGAGGCCGGGATGAGTCGTCGAGATCCTGAGAGGGCGAGGCGGTGCCGTCGCCGTGCGGGGGCGTCCATCGAGCGAGTCGACCACGTACACGAGCGACCAGACGATCTCGTCGTACCCGAGGTTGGTGTCGAGCCGCACCACGCGGATGCCGACGCGGGCCAGATCGCTCAGGTCGCCGAGCCCGGCGCGCAGCTCCAGGACGCGCCAGCCGGACACGAGCAGGATGCTCGGCCGGGGCCCGTCGAACTCCAGGTGGAGCGAGACGGTGCGCGCGCCACGATCTCGGATCGGGGGAAGCACGTCCCGATCGAGGTGCTCGGCCAGTGGCGTCAGCTCGCGCGCGAGCGCACGGCGGCGCCATCGGAGGCGCAGGCGGCCCAGCCGCTGGCATCCACGCCGCAGGTGATAGCCCGCGCGCGCCGGTGTGGGAGAGTTGACGCTGGCGATGCCGACCCCTCCGCAACGTGAGGCGGCGCACCGGTCGGGAGGCCGCCTGGGTCCTCCTTCGGGTATCGGCAGCCGGCATCGTTTCGAAAGGAGGACTCGGCGAATGGGCGTTGGACGACGCCGTCAGGAGGGCTTCGGTGGACGCCGGAGAAGCTCCAGCTCCTCCAGCGTCCGCGGCCAGTCCTTCTTGAGAAGCCGCGAGAGGCCTCGATCGGCCAGGAGTCGCCCACCGGTCTGGCACGTGGCGCAGTAGTTGGTCTCGTTGGACGCGTACACGATTCGCTGCACCGGAGACCCGCAGTCCGGACACGGCTCCCCGTACCGCCCATGCACCGCCATGCCGGGACGGAACGCCGTCACCTTCTCCGGAAACCCGTCACCCACCTCCTCGCGGAGCCGCTGCCGCCAGTGTACGAGGACCGCGCGCGCGGCCTCGTAGAGGCGTGAGACGGCCTCCGGGTCGAGGCTCCGGCTCATCGCGAGGGGGGAGAGCTGGGCCCGGTGCAGGATCTCGTCCGAGTACGCGTTCCCGATGCCGCTGACCAGACGCGGGTCGGTCAGCGTCCGCTTGAGGGTGTGGTTCTCGCGGGCCACGACCTCCCCGAAGGCGGCCTCGGAGGCGTCGAGAACTTCCAGGCCGCCGGGGTCGTGTCGCCCGACCGCCGCCTCGTCGGGCTCCACGTGAAGTGACGCGCGCTTTCGGGTTCCGGCCTCGGTGAGCAGGAGCGATCCGGTCGGGAAATCGAATGCGGCCAGACCCAGCTTCCCGGGGATCGTGACGTCGCGTTCCCGCCAGCGAAGCCGGCCCGCGATCATCAGGTGGATGACGAAGTAGAGCGGCGGATCGAACCCGACGACGATGCGCTTTCCCACGCGGCGGCACGTCGCGACCCGCCGGCCCTCCGCGTCGGACGGCTTCGGGGAGACGGTGCGCACCAGGAACGGGCTCCGGATCCGCGCGCGCTCGAGCTCGAGCCCACCGAGCATGGACGACAGTCGCTCCACGTACACGTCGACGTCGGGTAGCTCGGGCATGTGCGAACATCCTCCCGGTGCGCTTGCGGTGGGCGCGCACCATCACTAGACTGCGGCGCGCGCCCGCAGCGGCGGCGGCGGCGGGCTCCTCCATCGATCGCCGCCCCAGACACCGCCAACCCAAGTCGATTCCGATGAAGAGACCGCAACACCGCCGGCTCCGGGTTCGTCAAAAGCTCGGCAAGTATCGCATCGACGCGAGGCTGGCCACCGGTGGCTTCGCGGACGTGTTCCGCGGCTATGATACCGTCGAGGGCGTCAAGGTCGCGCTCAAAGTGCCCAACGCCACCGCGCTCGCGCACAGCGGCATGGCCGAGTTCCGCAAGGAAGTCCGCCTGACCGTGCACCTCGATCATCCCAACATCCTCGCCATCAAGAACGCCGACATCATCGACGGCATCTTCGTGATCGCCTATCCGCTGGGCGAGCGCTCCCTGGCCGATCGCTTGAAGACCCGCCTCTCGGTCCAGACCGCGCTCGACTACACCGAGCAGCTGCTCGACGCGGTCGCGCATGCGCACGAACGGGGGGTCATCCACTGCGACATCAAGCCCGAGAACGTCCTCCTGTTCGAGGACGAGAGCGAGCTACGGCTCGCCGACTTCGGCATCGGGCGCTTCGGGGTCAAGACGCTGATCGGCTCGGGGTCGGGCACGGTGGGTTACGTGGCGCCCGAGCAAGCGCTCGGCAAGCTCTCGTTTCGCTCCGACGTGTTCTCGCTGGGCCTCCTGTTGTATCGGATGTTCACCGGTCACCTTCCGGAGTGGCCGTTCGAGTGGCCGCCGGCGGGGCACGCGATCCTTCGCCGGAAGCTGCATCCCGACATGATCGCGATGATCCGGCGATCCATCGAGGTGAACGCACGCAAGCGGTTCCCCCACGGCTCGGCCATGCTCGCCGAGTTCCAGCGGGTGAAGCGCCGGGCCGTTCAGACGCCCCGCCGACGCCGCACGGCCGCATCCCCCGACTGGCGCTCCATTCGCCTGCGCGCGTTTCGTCGTGCGTACGGCAAGGGTCTCGAGACCCGCCTGCAGTGTCGTCACTGCGACGGGCCGGTCTCCGAGGCCATGCAGTGCTGCCCGTGGTGCGGCGTCACGCGTGACGCGCGGCCCGACGAGACCTCGATGCCGGCCACCTGTCCCCGCTGCAAGCGTGGCGTCAAGCTGGACTGGGCCTACTGCGCCTGGTGCTACGGCGGCGCGATCGGCCCGATCTCGGAGCGGCGGTATCCCGATCTTCGCTATGTGGGGCGCTGCAGCCACTCGGGCTGCCCGCGCCGGGAGCTGATGCCCTTCATGCGCTACTGCCCCTGGTGCCGGCACAAGGTGCGACGGAAGTGGCCCGTAGAGGGCACCCGGTCGACGTGCCGCCGCTGCGGCTGGGGGGTCGTCTCGGAGTACTGGGACTTCTGCCCGTGGTGTTCCCGGGCCGTCGAGTAGCGCCGCCCATCCATCAAAAAAAACGATTTTGAACCACGTTCGGGTCGATTTGATGTTGTTCGGCCACGACGGAGCGCCGTAAATTTGGGTGGAACGCCGAAGCCCGGGAACCGGGCCGTGACTCGGCGAGTCTGTATCGGGTCAAACCGAGGACGCTCGATCCACCACAGATATCGATTTCCGGGGCCTGGTCGATTTCACGACACGAGGAATGACGACGATGACGCTCGAACCGCTGCTCAGGATGCACGACGCCAATTACGTCCGCTTGCGGCTCCGGAACATCCTGTATGACATCCGCTTCGCTCACGGCCGGGACACGGCCCAGATTCCGCACAGCTTCGATACCGACGCTCTCCTGGACTTCTCACGCGAGGAGATGCGCCGCCGTCACCTGAGGAACGTTCCCCAGTGGACCGATCTGGTCGAGGCCGCCGCCGCGGTGGAGGCCGTGGTCGGCGATCCCGACCAGGCACGCAAGCTCCTGCAGGTGGGCGCCAGGACGACCGGCCACGAACGCGCCTTCAATCTCTACCATCAGGCGGTGCTGCTGCACATGCCGGCCGGCGAGCGCCTTGCCGCGCGACGGCTCCTGCTCGATGCCCACGACTCGGTCACCGGCGATCGAGACCTGAAGACGCGCATCGTGCTGGCGAGCGGGCGGGCGGCACGGAAGCTCGGGGATCGTCCCGGCGCCGAGAAGGCGTACTCACAGATCCTGGCCACGGGCGTCACGAAGTATCGCCCGCTGGCCATGCAGTACCTGGCGCTGGTCAAGTTCGACATGGGCGACCTGGACGACGCGATCTCGCTCAATCGTAAGGCCCACACGATCTTCAAGCGCGAGCGCGACGAGTACGCGGCCATCGGCGCCGATACCGACCTGCTCGCGATCACGACGATGTCCGACCCCGCGCGCGCGCTGGCGCACGGCCAGGCCCTGCTCAAGAGACACGAGCGGTTGCTCGATCTCTCCCACGTGGTGGGGTGCACGAACAACCTGGGCGTCGCAGCGATGCACGCCGGCGATCACCGCGCGGCGCGCGAGTACTACGTGAAGGCGATCACGTATGCGTCGGCGCTCCGCCGTCGCGCGCTCCTGGCCGGTGCCTACATGAACCTGGGACGCGTGCTTCGCGCCCAGCGCCGGGCCGCCGCGTCGCTGGCCGCGTTCGACCGTGCCGCGAGCCTGTATCGTGCCTCGGAGTCCAACATCGAGGAGTTCCGCACGCTCGCGGGCGCGCTGGAGACGGTGTCCTCGTCCGGCGACGCGACCGTGATCGGGGTGCTTCTGGCCCGGCTGCGCGAGCTGCTCCAGACCGGCGAGGCGTTCCCGGCCCGCTCCCTGGCCATCGTCGCCGACGTCTCGACGTCGTACGCGCTGGGCGGTTCCCCGGTCAAGTCGTCGCGCCGATCGGTGACGAGCTTCGCGAGCCGAGAGGGATTCGCGGAGCTGGATCGCATCACCGGCGACGTTCGCGCCGATCAGTACGACTCGCTTCTGACCGATCGGATCGGTGAGGGGATCCCCGGGCGCACCAGCCCGCCGGCGCGGTCACTGGTGTCGTTCCTGCTCATGTTCCAGGGAGACTTCCTGCGCTGCCGCAACTATGCGCGCGAGTTCGGGCTGACCCAGGATCGCTCCAAGAACCACCTGCTCGATCTCTGCCGGCGGAACATCCTGGAGCTGACCGGAACGAAGAAGGGGTCGAAGTACGCGCTGGCGTTTCATCGCTCCAATGCATGAGGCGGCGCCCGGGCCGGGCGCCGCCGGTGAGCGATCTACTCGTCGGACGTGAAGAGCCATTCCTCACACTCTTCCACGAGGTACGACACGTCGGCCGAGCCGCTCGCCGAGAGGCGAATGCGAGAGCCCTCGACGATGGCCGGTGCCGTGATCGCCGTCCACGTTCCGGAGGCGTAGACGTCGAGATCGCCCGCGTCGATCGACTGCACGTCGAACGTCACGACGGCGGGTGACGATGTCCCCGGAACCAGGAAGCGGACGGTCTCGAAGCTGGACGACGTGATCGTGTTCTTCACGACGCCGGGGCAGGTCGCGTTCGCGATCGTGGTGACGATCCCCGACACGACGGCCACGGCCAGGGTCGCGCGCGTGGGGACTCTGGGTCGCATCACGTTCCTCCTTCGGCGCCGGTGAGGACGCCGGCTCCCACGAGACGAGCTCGAGGAGATCTCTGGGGGGCTTCTCCTCGTCGCGCCCCATCAGACAAGACGCGAAAAGGTGCCGCGATCCGACAGCTGATCGGATCACGTGCGGGGCTGACGCTCGAGCGACGTCCGACTTTGGTGTCGATTTGCGTCATTTACGTCGCATTTTCGACGTTTGCGTCGGACATCTTCCCCTAACGCACGAAGCGGGCCAAGAGGAGGGACGGGGCAGTGAATGTCATCGCAAGTGGCTGTTTTTCAACGGAATGAAGCCCTGGAAGGCGAGCCCTGGCGGCCGGTGTCGAGAGAGGAAGCACGACGAAATAGTCGATTCTGAGGGGTCGAACCGTCCGTCTCGTGACGCTGCCGAGAGCTCACGGGCCGCGAGACGGGAGGGGAGCCCACCGCCCGGTCGAGACTCGCCGGCGGTCGCGTCCGTAGTACGATGCGCCCGGCCGCATCCGGCGGCGGGTGTCCGGCGAGTGAGGAGCCACGTGAAGTCGGGAAAATCGGTGGCGCTGGTGATCCCCGCGCTGAACGAGGAGGCCACGATCGGGTCGGTCCTGGCCGAGGTCGATCGCTCGCTCGTCGATCGGATCGTGGTCGGCGACAACGGATCGTCCGATCGCACGGCCGAGCTCGCCGCCGAGGCCGGTGCCATCGTCGTCTCGGAGCCCCGCCGCGGCTACGGCAGCGCGTGTCTCGCGGCGCTACGGCGCGCTCGCGACGTGGACATCGTGGCCTTCATGGACGCCGACGGCAGCGACGACCCCGGTCAGCTCGACGCCATCCTGACGCCGATCGCGTCGGGCGATGCCCAGCTCGTCATCGGCTCCCGGACACGCGGCGGGGCCGAGCCGGGCGCCCTCACCCCGGTGCAGCACTTCGGCAACGCGCTCACCTGCACGCTGGTGCGCTGGTTCTGGGGCGTCCGCTACACGGATCTGGGCCCGTTCCGGGCCATCTCCCGCCCGGCGCTGGACGCGTTGAACATGCGGGATCCCGACTTCGGATGGACGATCGAAATGCAGGTCAAGGCGGCCCGGCACGCGTATGCTGTCCGAGAGGTCCCGGTGCGCTGCCGGGTCCGGCGGGGTGGCCGGTCCAAGGTGAGCGGAACCGTGATGGGCTCGTTGCGGGCCGGCACGCGCATCCTGGCCGTCGTGCTGGGGACGAAGCTCCGGGAGCTCCGGAGCGGGAATCCCGCCGTGGCCGGGCGTTCCCGCTAGCCAGGGCAGCCCTCGGACCGGCCGAACGCTCAAGATCACCGCGGCTCCGGCCGATTCTCGGGAGACGAGACCGACCGGACCAACCTCGGGGACACAACCGTGCGCCAGCTGAAACGAACGATGCCGCGTCCGGTTCGGCGAGCCTTCCGCCGCGCGCAGCGACGGCTGACGCTCTCGCGCGCCACGCGTCGGATCCTGGATCGACCGGCCGGGACGCCGCCGACCCGCTCCGATCTGGGAGAGCTCCACTTCGGGTGGGGCAACACGGGCTACTCGGCGGATCTCGCGTATCTCGAGCGGATCGCCGCGGAGGCCGCGCGCGTGGATCGCCCGATCCTGGAGTGCGGGAGTGGACTCACCACGTTGATCCTGGGGCTCGTGGCCGGACGACGTGGGATCGAGGTCTGGACGCTCGAGCATCACCGGCAGTGGCAGGGTCGCGTGGAGCGCGTACTGGCGCGATACGGGCTGTCGGTGCACGTCGTGCACGCGCCGATCGTCGAGCGCGGCACGTACGCCTGGTACGACCCTCCGCTCGACGAGATGCCGCCGAGCTTCGGGCTGGTGGTCTGTGACGGTCCGCCCGGAACCACGCTCGGTGGACGCTACGGACTGATCCCGGTCATGCGCGAGCGTCTCGCCGATGGCGCGACCATCCTCCTCGACGACGCCGGCCGTGAGGACGAGATCGCCATCCTGGAGCGCTGGGCGCTCGAAGCCGGCGTCACGTACGACTTCTTCGGAGACAGCGACGATGCCGCCCGCGTGATGCTCCCGGCTCACGCGACCGTCGCGGAAACGACCCGGCTCGGCCGGAACAACTCGTGAGGTGACCATGTCCCCAACGATTCGCGCCTGCCTCCTCGCGCTCGGTCTCGTGGCCGCCGCGTCGATCTCCACGACCGCGGTCGCCGAGACGATCGTCATCCACGCCGACGGCGATCGTTCCCCGTCGGATCCCGCCGCTGCGATGATCGTGGCCGACGTGCCGGCCGTCCTCGCGGCCCGCGACGCCGACGCCGCACGCCGCGACGACGGTGGATTCATCTCCGGGAGCCGGGCCCTCGCCTCGGCCGAGCGCGCGGGGCTCGCCGCCGGCGTCCGTCCCTGGCGGGCCTACCTCGAGTTCGATGCAGCCGAGGCACGAGTCGTCTGGCGGATCATGAACACGACCGACCAGAGCGGCGGGGACGCGTCCGGACGCGCGTACCTCCTGGACGCGACCACCGGCGACGTCGTCGCCAAGTCCGACTGGTCGGTCACGATCCGCTAGCACCGTCGCCTGTCGGGCCGGCCGAAGCCGCGGCGGTCACCAGCGTCAGATCGTCGTCGGCCGGCCGGCCGGCCAGGAAGCCTCGAACGGCGTCCAGCACGTCGTCCAGGAGCGCCCCGCCCCGATCGGGTGCGCGACGCGCCCACGTGGTCGCGACCTCGACGAGCCGATCGTGCCCGAAGATCTCGCCGTGCGACTCGGCCTCGGTGATCCCGTCGGTGTAGAGGAGGATGCGGCTCTCGGGCGTCCAGCGGGCGGACGTGGCCGTCCAGGTGGCGTCCGCCAGGGCCGGAGACAGCGGAAGTCCGTTCGCGTCGAGGAGCCTCGGCTCTCCGTCCGCGTCGAGCAGCAATCCCGGTGGATGCCCGGCGTTGACGTAGTCGATCCGACCCTCGCCCGGCGTGACCCGGATGCAGATCGCGGTGAGGAATCGATCCAGCGCAAACGGTCGCAGCGCGACCGCGATGCGCCCGACGATGTCCTCGGGGTCGTAGCCGCCGGGTCTCGATGCGTGAAACGCGGACTTCACGATGCCGGTCAGCATCGCCGCCGACGCGCCGTGGCCCGACACGTCGGCGATCATCAGCGTGGCCCGGCCGCCCTCGCCGGAGGCGAACTCGTAGAAGTCGCCCCCGAGCTCGTCGCACGGCTCGAAGCGCGCGTGAACGTCCAGTCCGCCCACGTGGGCCTGATCGGGTGGGAGCATGCTCTGCTGGAAGGCCCTGGCGTCTGCGACCTCCTGCTCGAGTCGCTCGACGTAGCGCGCGTTCAGATCCGCGAGGCGCCGGAGCTCCAGGCAGCGCTCCACCAGCGCCAGGAGCACGTCCCGATCGAACGGCTTCTGGACGAAGTAGAACGCGCGCTCGCGGATCGCGCGGATGAGCTGTGAGTCGAGCTCGTTCACGACGCCGGTCATGAAGATCACGTCGAGCTCCGGGTCGACGTCCCGCAGCCGGGACATGAGCTCGAAGCCGTCCATGTCGGGCATCCGGATGTCGAGGATCGCCAGGTGCGGTCGGACCTCGCGGGCGATCGAGATCGCCTCCTCGGAGGAGCGGGTCGCGAACGCGGCATACTGACCCTCGAGAATCCGCCGGACCGCGTGCACCATCGCGGGCTCGTCGTCCACGACGAGGATCCGCGGGCGATTGGGACTCATGGGTGCTCCTGGGGCTCGAGGACGCGTCGCGCCGGGACCGATCTTCTCCGCCGCCGGCGGGCGTCCGGGTTCATTCGTCCTCGTCGGTGACGGGGTCGCGGCGATCGGCGCGTGGCAGACGGACCGACACCGTGGTGCCCAGGCCCGGCTTCGAGTCGAGCTGGATGTCGCCACGGACGCGCCAGACGATGGTCTGACACGTCGGCAGGCCGAGCCCGCTCCCCGTCGGTTTGGTGGTGAAGAACGGCTCGAACACGCGGGCGAGGACCTCCCGATCGATCCCCGGACCGGTGTCGCGAAGCCGGATCGTCACGTCGAGCTCGCCGACGTCGGCGGCGATGTGCAACGTGCCGCCGTGAGGCATCGCGTCGCGCGCGTTGGTCGCCAGGTTCAGAAGCAGCTGCTGGAGATCGCCGGGATTGCTCCGGACCGACGGCGTGTCGTCGGCGATCGCGAGCTCGGTCCGGATTCTCTGTCGCTTCAGGCTGTCCGAGAGCACCGACAGCATGCTCTCGGTGGCCCGCGCCACGCTCGCCTCGCCGACGGTCTGGGCCGCGCCCCGCGCGAACGACAGCATGCCGCCGAACACGCGGCGGCAGAACTTCAGCGCCTGCTCGATCTGCATCAGATCCTCGGCCAGGAGACCGGGATCCACCCGTCCCTGGGCCAGATCCTCCCGGATCTGCTGCGTCAGGGGCAGCGCGGCCCCCACCGCATTGTTCACGTCGTGGGAGACGCTTCTGGCGAGCGTGGCCAGCGCCTCGCGCTTCTCGGCCTCGAAGATCCGGAGCTCCAGGGACTCGGCTCGCTGCGCATTGCGGAGCGCGATGATCGCATCGGGCACGAACGAGCGAAGGAGGTCGATCTCGTACGCCCCGAACGAGCCCGGATGCAGCCCCGCGATCTTCAACACGCCCAGGACCTCGTGCCGCGTGACCAGCGGTGCACAGATCATCGATCGTTCCCGGGGGCCCGGCGGTGAGCCGTCCCGGTGGCTGTCGAGCTCGGCGGCCAGGGCGGCGCCGGTGCCGGTCCACGATCGCCAGGTGTCGTCTTCCAGCGAGAACCCCTCGACGTGTGTGCCGTTGCGCGCGTCGGTGAAGGCGAGCTGTTCGCGGAGGTCGGGGGAGATCGACAGCAGGTGCCCGATGCGCCGGCTCTTCCCCTTGGACCAGGCGATCTTCTCCGCCACCAGCTCGAAGCCGCCCTCGCTCGTCATGTACAGCGCCGAGGAGTGGTCGTAGCGCGTGAGCGAGCGGAGCCCGTCGAGGATCTGGTAGAACAGATCCTTCGGCCGCAGCTGCTCCATGATCTTGCGATCGATGCGTTCTCGGACCTCGGTGCTCCGCGCCACGTCGACCGCGTGGATGAGCTGGGAAACGTGGCGGGCGATCTGGCTCATGGCGATCTGCTCGCCGGTATCGATCACCTGATGCCGTGCGCGCACCCCGAGGACCGCCCACGGGCGATCGCGGCGGTGTAGCGACCCCAGGAGCGTGTCGGGAGGGAGCGGCTCGCGCGGGTTCGCGTGGAAGCGCTCGATCAGACGCAGATCCCAGCTCATGGACTGCGGGATCACGAAGAGAGGCCTCGGCGGCTCGCCGCTGGGGAGCACCTGGAACGCCGCCGCGGCGTCCGCACCGAAGAAGCCGCGCACGTCCCGCGTGACCGCGCGCACCAGGCGGTTGACGCTTCCCACGTGCTCGAGCTGCTGGGTGACGTCCTCCACGAACCGGTGCACGAGGAGCTCGAGCTCGGGCGACATGACCACGTCGGGCGTTCGGTTCGGTGCCATCTCGGCAGTCCTCGGGCTCGAGACGCGAGCGCGGACCGGGGACGGACTCGATCGACGCGCTCGGAACGGCTGCGAGGCGACGATGATACGTCCCGAGCCATCGGGCGTCCATGCGGGCGCGGCGTCAGTCCCTCGCGAACAGGCCCCACCGCCGAACCGCGCCGGCCAGCGCCAGCCCGTACGCCGGCGCGTAGACGGCCACCGAGCGCCACGGGCGAGGGTCCCAGACCCCGATCGTGTAGTAGTCGATCACGACGAGATCGACGATCGGCATCGCCACGACGAGTGCGAGCAGCCCCGGATCGGGCCGGAGGACGAGGAACGGCACGAGCCACAGGAGGTACCAGGGATACACGGTCGACGCGCAGGCGAAGAGCACGGCCAGCACGACGAGCGCGCGCCGCGTCACGTCTCCGGTCCGGAACGCCATCGCGATCGCCGCCAGCGCGACCACCGAGCCCATCAGCAGCCTGGCCGCGGTGGACGGCATGACGAGATCGGCCAGCGCGAAGAGGCTTCCGTTGAAGAACCAGCGCCGGGCCATCAGCACGAGGGAGCTGACGAGGTTCTCGCCGGCGCCGACGAAGGGCGCGTAGAGACCCGCCACGACGATCGTCACGCCCAGCACGAACGTCACCGACCGGCGGCGTCCGAGCTCCCGGAGGAGCACCGGTGCGATCACGAGCAGGGCCGGCTTGATCAGGAGCGAGCACCCGAACGCGATCCCGGTGCAAAGACCCCAGCCGACGCGAAGGCCCCGCAACACCAGCGCCACGAACGGCAGCGCGAGTGCCTCGGTGTGGCCGGGCAGGTAGGTCTGCGTCATCACCAGCGGGAGCCACATCGCGAACAGGATCCGCCGCATCGGCAGCCGACGCGCGCGGAGCTCGGCGGCCAGGAGCCACCATGCCGCCGCTTCGGCCACGAGTCGCAGCACGTCGAGCCCCAGGAACGACCCCGGCGACAGCCAGTACGCGACGGCGAAGACGATCTCGGCGAGAGGCGGGTAGACCGTCACGAGGTCGGGATGATTGACCGTGGCGCTCCGGCCCGCGTTCTCGACCGTCTCGCCTCCGAGATCATGAGCGCGAAGCTCCTCGAGCGCGGCGGAAGACGGAGGGTAGGCGTACGGGTTGATGCCGTGGGCGAGCACCTTGCCGTCCCACCGGTAGCGGTACGCGTCGTCCGAGAGATCGTGGTCGGCCGACGCGGACAGGACGCGCAGGGCCACGGCGACGGCGACCACGAACGCCCACGACGCGGGCGTGCGCTCGCACCCGCCGTCGGGTGGCCGATCGGCCGGCCCGAGCGGATCGCGTGCGAACGCGATCACGACGACCGGCACGCCAAGGAGGACGGATCCGACGACCGAGATCCACACCCAGGTCGCGTAGGACATCCCGAGCACATGCGTCGCGGGTCCGAGCGCGAGCCCGAGGGCGATCAGTGCGCCACCGGTCGCCCACGTGGCGGCGCGCGCCGGGGTCGTCACGCGGGCTGGCGCCCGGCCCTGACGTCGTGCAGGAAGGAGAGCACGCCGATGTACGTGAAGCCGATCGCGTGAATCAACAGGAGCGGACTGACGAGGAGCTTCTGCAGCATCAGGTACTGCACGAACGCGGCGGTGGCCCACAGTCCGACGAAGATCTCGACCAGATAGAGCTTCTGCCCGGGAAGCCGATAGGCCTTCACCCGCGGCGTGGCAGGGCCCGTGGCGTCCGCCGACCGGGTCTGACGGCACACCTCGGCCCCCGCACCGAGCTTCGGCGTGCGCACGAACTCGCCGTGCGGCTTGCCGAAAAGAGCCTGAACGACCGCGCGCGTGTTGTTCACGGCCAGCCCGATCCCGACCGCCATCAGGAACGGCAGGAGCCAGATCGTCCGCCGCCACTGCTCGTTCCGGAGTCGCTGGGAGACGAAGTACATCGACGTGGGAGCGAACACGGCCAGGAACATCAGCGCGAACGGCACCGCGACCCAGGCCGACCTGAACGTGAAGCGCGTCCAGATCAGAAGCGGCAGCACGAGGATGGTCATCACGAGCATCAGGGGGTGCACCATGTAGTGGGTGAGGTGCACCGATGCCTCGAACTTCTTCAGGACATCGATGTCGGGCCGGCGCCAGATCGTGGGCAGGAGCTTCTTGGCCGTCTGGATCGATCCCTTCGCCCAGCGATGCTGCTGGGACTTGAACGCGTTCACGTCGGTGGGGAGCTCGGCCGGCGTCACCACGTCGAGCAGGAAGCGCGCGCGCCAGCCGGCCAGCTGCGTCCGGTAGGAGAGGTCGAGGTCCTCGGTGAGCGTGTCGGACTGCCAGCCGCCCGCCTCGTCTATCGCGCTCTTTCGCCAGATCCCCCCGGTACCGTTGAAGTTGAAGAAGAGGCGATTCCACGATCGGGCCGACTGCTCGATCACGAAGTGCCCGTCGATGCCGATCGCCTGCACGCGCGTGAGCGCCGAGAACAGCCGGTTGCGGTGACCCCAGCGGGTCTGGACGAACCCGCAGCCCGGATCGGCCATGAGGTACGGCACCGTCCGGCGGAGAAACTCCGGAGGCGGCACGAAGTCGGCGTCGAAGACGGCGACCAGATCGCCCCGGCACGCGGTCAGGCCCGCCTGGAGCGCGCCGGCCTTGTACCCGGAGCGATCGGCTCGTCTCACGTGGTGGATGTCGTGCCCGGCGCGGCGCATCTCGGCGACCAGGCGGGCCGTGACGGCGACCGTCTCGTCGTCGGAGTCGTCCAGAACCTGGATCTCGTGCTTGTCCGCCGGGTAGTCGAACGCGCAGGCGGCGAGGATCAGGCGCTCAACGACGTTGCGTTCGTTGTAGATCGGAAGCTGCGTGGTCACCACGGGCAGGTTCTCGTCGGGGACGTCCCGAAGGCGGCGGAGAAGCGCGTCGTCGTCGGCGAGCTGGCGCTCCCGCCGCCGGAAGAACAGCGCGATCATCACGTAGCAGTTGAGGCCGTAGACCTGGAGAAGGAGCGCCGCGGCCCAGTACAGGACCATCAACGGAACGAGCAGCCAGTCGGACACGGGAGAGTCCACCCCTCGGTGTGGCCGGGTGCCGGCCTCGAGCATGCGCGCCGGTCGTGCGGCCGACGACGAGCGACGGTGACACCCGGCGTGCCCGAGGTCAAGTGCTTTGAACAAAAGGGGTTGGCCGTCCCCCCGGTGGTCCGCGACGGGGTCGGAACCGGGCCTTTGCTGATTGGGTTTCAACGGGTTGCGACCCCGGCTGAGACCGGGCGCCGAGTTGACGGATCTCGCGAGCGGCCGATAGACTCGCGTGATTCCAAACCGCGCGACGCGCGGGCAGCACGCCCATCACCTGGCACGAGCGACCGCCTCGGTCGGCCGCAAATCAAGGAAACACAACGCGATGGATAGGTACCAACCCCGTGCGACGGTCCGGGTCGCGCTGACGGCCACGGCCCTCGCCGGCGCGGTCGTCGTGCCGTCCGGGGCGACGCGCATCGAGGGCCGGCTCGTCGGGCACGACGACGCTCCGATGATCAAGGCACACGTCGAGGTGTTCCGGCCCGTGCGCGAGAGCGTCATCGACATCGTCGAGGTCGGGGAGGATGGCCGGTACGCGATCGAGTTCAGCGCCGCCGGCCTCGTGGTCGCGCGGCTGGCCGGGGTGGGACACAGCCCGATCTCGCTGCCCCTGGTGGTCGATCCCGACGAGACGATCGAGCTGAACGCCCGCATGGCCACCTACGACTACGCGGACTCGCTGTCCGACGTCCACATCATCGGCGACTTCAATCGCTGGTCCTACGACTTCACGCCCAAGCTGAAGCCCGACTTCGGCGGCACGTACTTCTCCGAGTTCAAGGCCGAGCAGGAGCTGGTCGCGTACCAGGTCCTGGACATCGTGCCCGGTCGGGCCGTCAACGGGAGCGACGCGGTCGACTACCTGTACGACGGCGGCGGCGACTACAAGTCCGTGATTCGCGTCTACGACGGCATGGCCACCATCACGCTGGATCCGGCCCGCCTGCACCGATCGGACGCTCCCGAGCGCATCGATCTGCCCGAGCGACACCAGCTCGCGCTGGCGATGCGTCCGATCTACGAGCGCACGAGCGATCGCCTGGACCGGTTCCTGGCCGCCGTCGAGCGAACGCGTCGGGTCAGCCGGCCGATCACCGACTTCACCGGGGGCATCCTCGCCGAGCTCGACGGCCTCATCGAGGCCGCCCGGGCCGAGACCGACCCCGAGCTTCGCCCCGTCCGCCACATGGAGGCGCTCCAGGTCGTTCGGATGGTCCAGACACCGCCCGACGAGGCGTTCATCCGCGAGACCCTGGAAGAGAACCCGCCTAGCTCGCCGTACTGGTCCTTGACGCCCGAGCTGATGGGCTTCGTGATCAAGTACACCGGCGGCTATCCGGACCGGAAGGACCTCCTGGACGCATTCATCGGGCAGTCGCCCGATCCCGAGATCCGCCGGATCGCGCTCTTGCGTGGCGTGAACTATGCGATCGACCTCGGGGACGACGTCACGGCGGCGGGCTACCGCGCACAGCTGGAGAAGGAGTTCCCCACCAGCAGCGAGACCCAGGTCGCCGAGAAGCGGACCGACGCCACGACGGTGGTCAAGGGTAGCCCGATTCCGGCGTTCAGCATGGCATCCCTGGACGATCCGGACGTGATCCTGGACAACGAGACCTTCGCCGGGAAGACCTACCTGATCGACTTCTGGGCGACCTGGTGTGCGCCGTGCATCCGCGAGATGGGCTCGCTGCACGAGGTCTACGACACGTACAAAGATCGCGGTTTCGATATCTTGAGCATCTCGTTCGATCAGAAGGCCGACGTGATCCCCCCGTTCCGCGTGAAATGGCCGATGCCGTGGCACCACGCGTACGCGGAGAATGCCTTCCAGAGCGATCTGGCCAAGACTTTCGGCGTGATCAGCATCCCCAAGCCGATCCTGGTCGGCGCCGATGGCACCGTGCTCGCCGTCGGGAACGACCTCCGGGGACACAACCTCGAACACACGTTGGCCGACGCGTTCGGCGTCGACGCGCACTAGACGCCGCACACCCCCGCTGCGCGCGCGCACGAGGCGCGCGCGCGGGCATCCGATCTGCCGTTCGTGCGCGCCACCGCCCGCCTGCATCCGCCCCCCGTCCTTTTGACTTGATCGACTTCCGAGGGGCTGGCTAGACTCCGCCGGCTGTAATTTGGAGGTCGCACGCATGTCGTTTCGATTCCCGCGCTGGACGAACACCATCCGTCCAGTGGCTACCGCCGTACTGCTCGGCGCGCCCGTATATGTAATAGGGCTACTGTGGTACGGCTTCTGGCCCACGACACTGGCCGTCGGCTACCAGCCCTCGCAGCCCGTCCCGTACAGCCACGAGGTACACGCCGGACAGCTCGGGATCGACTGCCGCTACTGCCACACCACGGTGGAGAGCTCGCGGTTCGCGTCGATCCCGCCCACCGAGACGTGCATGAACTGCCACCACGGCATCTGGACGCAGAGCGAGAAGCTCCAGCCGGTCTTCGAGAGCTACGCCAAGGGCACGCCGGTCGAGTGGGTTCGCGTGCACGACCTTCCCGACTTCGTCTACTTCAACCACAGCCGTCACGTGAACAGCGGCGTGGGCTGCGTCGAGTGCCACGGCCGCGTCGACAAGATGGAGGTGGTCTACCAGGATCAGCCGTTGCACATGGGATGGTGCATCGACTGTCACCGCAATCCCGAGCCGCGCCTGCGTCCGAAGGAGTTCATCACGAAGCTGGACTGGGTGCCCGACGAGGATCCCGCGGTCCTGGGCGCGCGGCTTCGCGAGGAATACAACGTCAATCCGAACGTGGAATGCTCGACATGTCATCGATGAACGGCTCGACCCGCCCGGACGCCGGATCGGGCATCCAGCGCAAGGCGTACTGGCGCAGCCTCGACGAGCTGTCGCGATCGCCCGAGTTCGCGACGTACCTCGAGCGCGAGTTCCCCGCCGCCGCCCCGAGCGTGATCACCGACGCCACCCGACGGAGCTTCGTCAAGCTCATGGGGGCATCGGCCGCGCTGGCCGGGCTGGTCGGCTGCCGCTGGCCGAAGGAGAACATCCTCCCGTACTCGCACCGGCCCGAGGGGCGGACGCCCGGCTCGCCGATCATGTTCGCCAGCACGTTCGAGCTCGGCGGCGCCGGGATCGGGGTGCTCGTCAAGAGCTACGACGGACGGCCGATCAAGGTCGAAGGCAACCCGGCGCATCCGGGTAGCCTCGGCGGCTCCAACGTGCATGCGCAGGCCAGCGTCCTCGAGCTTTACGACCCCGATCGCAGCCAGTACGTGGCCAAGCGGGACGGCGGCTCGCGCCGTGCCAGCAACCTCCACGCGTTCGACGAGTTCTTCCGCGCGCACCTCGAGGGGCATCGCCGCGCGCGCGGCAACGGCCTGGCCGTCCTCTCGCACGAGACGTCGAGCCCGACGGCCGCGCGGCTCCGGGCCGACTTCGCCGCGCGCTACCCCAACGCCCGATGGGTCACCTACGAGCCGCTCTCGCGCGAGAACGAGACCGCCGGATCCGCGCTGGCGTTCGGCTCGCCGATGCGCTCGCGCCTCCACCTGGATCGGGCCGACGTGGTGGTCGCGTTCGACGCGGACGTTCTCGGGAGGCATCCCAACAACGTGCGGCACCAGCGCGACTGGGCGTCGCGCCGCCGCGCCGTCGACGGCGAGATGAACCGCGTCTACGCGATCGAGGCCGACCTCACGCGCACCGGAAGCGTGGCCGATCACCGCGTCGCGCTCCGGCCCGCCGCGATCGCCGGCTTCGCCAGGCAGCTGGCCAGGCGTCTGGTGGACGCCGGCGTGCGCAACGCCGCCCTGGACGAGGCCGCCGGGGGCTGGAGCGCCGGATCCGACGACCCCGTGCTCGCCGCGATCGTGGACGATCTCACGCACGCGCGGGGCCGATCGATCCTCGTGGCCGGACCCGGCCAGCCGCCCGAGGTGCACGCGCTCTGTCACGCGATCAACGTCGCACTCGGCAACGTCGGCCACACGATCACGTACGCCATCGAGCCCGAGGGCGGCGCGTCCATCACCGCCCTGGCCGCGCTCGTGGACGAGATGCGCGGCGGATCGGTGTCGACGCTGGTGATCCTCGGGGGCAACCCGGTCTACGACGCGCCGGTCGACCTCGGCTTCGCCGATGCCCTGGGCCGGGTGGAGACCGTCGTCCATCTGGGGCTCCACGAGGACGAGAGCGCCGACGCCTCCAGCTGGCACGTGCCGCTGGCTCACTACCTCGAGTCGTGGGGAGACGCCAGAGCCTGGGACGGCAGCGTCAGCATCGTGCAGCCGCTCATCGCGTCCCTCTACGGGGGCCGGACGGTGATCGAGATGATCGCGTTCATGAACGGTGACGAGGTGCCCGACGGCTACGCCCTCGTTCGCGAGACGCACGCGTCGCTCGTGGCCACCCCCGAGGAGATCGGGTGGCGCCGCGCGCTGCACGACGGCATCGTCCCGAGCTCCGCCGCGCCCGCCGAGCGCCCATCGCTCGATTCGCGGCTCGGCGGACGGCTCGCCGGGTTCACGCCCCGCTCCGAGGGCGAGATGGACGTCGTGTTTCGTCAGGACGCGTCGATCTACGACGGGCGCTTCGCGAACGTCGGCTGGCTCCAGGAGGTACCCGATCCGCTGACCACGCTCGCGTGGGACAACGCGGCCCTCATGGGGCTCGCGGACGCCGAGCGGCTGGGTCTCTCGACGCATGACCGGGTCACGCTGTCCCACGGCGGCCGCTCGGTGACGCTCCCGGTCTACGTCATGCCCGGCATCGCCGCGGGTGTCGTGTCGGTCGCGCTCGGCTACGGCCGCGCGAAGGCGGGTCGCGTCGGCACCGGCACCGGTGTCGACGTCTACGCGCTCCGGTCGTCGGCCGCGCCGTGGACGGCCACCGGGGCCGGCATCGCCAGGGCGGACGGAAGCTATCGCCTCTGCGTCACGCAGGATCACTTCGCGATCGACCAGGTGGGCATGGAAGGTCGCGAAGAGCGGATGCACGAGCTCTACCGCGAGGCCGATCTCGATCACTACAAGTCGCACCCCGACTTCGCCAAGCACGCGATTCACCATCCGCCGCTGGAGTCGCTCTTCGAGGAGTGGACCTACGAGGGCAGCAAGTGGGGCATGTCGATCGACCTCACCGCGTGCACGGGCTGCCGCACCTGCACCGTGGCGTGTCAGGCCGAGAACAACATCCCGATCGTCGGCCGTGAAGAGGTTCAGAAGGGCCGCGAGATGCACTGGATCCGCGTCGACCGCTACTTCGTGGGCGAGGCCGAGAGCCCGCAGGTCGCCCATCAGCCGGTCACGTGTCACCACTGCCAGAACGCACCCTGCGAGCAGGTCTGTCCCGTGGCGGCCACCGTGCACGATGACGAGGGCCTCAACGTGATGGTCTACAACCGCTGCATCGGCACGCGGTACTGCCTCAACAACTGCCCCTACAAGGTCAGGCGCTTCAACTTCCACAACAACATGAAGTACCTGACCGAGACCGACAAGATGGGCAAGAACCCCGAGGTCACCGTCCGCAGCCGCGGCGTCATGGAGAAGTGCTCGTTCTGCGTGCAGCGCATCAAGGCGGTCACCCAAGCGGCCAAGAACGAGAACCGCGCGTTCGTGGACGGTGAGATCCTGACCGCGTGCCAGCAGGCCTGTCCGACCGAAGCCATCGTGTTCGGGGACCTGTCCGACCCCGAGAGCCGCGTGTCGAAGGCCCAGGCCCACAACCGATCCTACGCGATGCTGGCCGAGCTCAACGTGAAGCCGCGCCTGCACTACATGGCGAAGCTACGCAACCCGGCAGGCTCGCTCGCGACGCCCCACGACGGCGGCGGGGCGGCTCACGGCGCGGGCTCGCACGCCGCCGGCCAGGACACTCACTCCGAGGAGGCGTCGCACTGATGGCCACGACCACGCCCGACGTACACATCGAAGAAGATCCTCGGATCCGCGCACCGCTGGTCGAAGGCGACAACGACTTCGCGTCCGTGACCGACAAGGTCTGCCGCGTCGTGGAGAGCCCTCCGGGCCTGGCCTGGTGGGGGCTCTTCGGTATCTCGTTCGCGCTCCTCGGCGTCCTGTTCGCGATGATCGGCTGGCTGTTCTGGGAGGGCGTCGGCGTCTGGGGCGTCAACAACCCGGTCGGTTGGGGATTCGCGATCATCAACTTCGTGTTCTGGGTCGGCATCGGTCACGCGGGCACGCTGATCTCGGCCATCCTGTTCCTGTTCCGGCAGAAGTGGCGGACCAGCATCAACCGGTTCGCCGAGGCGATGACCATCTTCGCCGTCATCTGCGCACTCGTGTTCCCGGGCATCCACGTCGGTCGCGTGTGGGTCGTGTGGTGGATGTTCCCGCTGCCGTACCAGCAGGACATGTGGCCCAACTTCCGCAGCCCGCTCCTGTGGGACGTCTTTGCCGTGGGCACGTACTTCACGGTGTCGCTGCTGTTCTGGTACGTGGGACTCATCCCCGACCTGGCCACGCTCCGCGACCGCGCCAAGACCAAGATCCGCTACTTCGCGTACGGGGTGCTCGCCGCCGGGTGGCGCGGCTCCTCACGGCACTGGCACCGCTACGAGGTCGCGTACCTCGTGCTGGCGGCGCTGGCGACCCCGCTCGTGCTCTCGGTGCACTCGGTGGTCAGCTTCGACTTCGCGACGTCCCAGATTCCGGGGTGGCACACGACGATCTTCCCGCCGTACTTCGTGGCGGGCGCGATCTTCGGCGGCTTCGCGATGGTCCAGACGCTCATCATCCCGAGCCGGGCCATCTTCAAGCTGACCGACATCATCACCACCCAGCACATCGAGGTGATGAACAAGATCATCCTCGCCACCGGCATGATGGTCGGATACGCGTACGCGATGGAGTTCTTCATCGCCTGGTACAGCGGGAACCCGTACGAGTCGTTCGCGTTCGCGAACCGCGCGATGGGCCCCTACGCGTGGGCGTACTGGATCATGATCGGCTGCAACGTGGTCTCGCCGCAGATCTTCTGGTTCCGGTGGGCGCGTCGCAGCATGATCGTCTCCATGTGCGTGGCCATGTGCGTCAACGTAGGTATGTGGTTCGAACGCTTCGTCATCGTGATCTCGTCGCTGAGCCGGGACTTCCTGCCGAGCTCGTGGGCGTACTTCAAGCCCACCTGGGTCGACGCGGCCACTCTCGCGGGCAGCTTCGGGCTCTTCTTCACGCTGTTCTTGTTGTTCCTCCGCTTCCTGCCCATGGTGGCGATGGCGGAGGTCAAGGGTGTGATGCGCCAGGCGCATCCGTCGCACGACTAGCACCCACGAGTTTCGAGGAGGTCGAGTTGAGCTCGACGATGCAAGGTCGGACCAACGGCGCACAGAGCCGCCCCTACGGCTACCTGATGGAGTTCGCCGAGGTCGGTCCCTTCCTGAGCGCGACCCGCATGGTGCGCGACGCCGGGTTCAAGCACTGGGACACGTTCTCGCCGTTCCCGGTCCATCACATCGAGGACGCCATGGGCATGCGCCGCACGGTTCTGCCCTTCCTGATCCTCGGGGGCGGCATCACCGGGGCGGCGCTGGGCCTGGTCATGCAGTGGTGGATGAACGCGGTGGACTATCCGCTCAACATCAGCGGGAAACCCCTGTGGAGTGTCCCCGCGAACATTCCGATCGTGTTCGAGCTCACGGTGCTCCTGGCCGCCTTCGGCGCCGTGTTCGGGATGCTGGGAATGAACAAGCTCCCCGAGCTGCACCACCCGCTGTTCGGCTCCGAGCGGTTCAAGCGCGTGACCACCGACCGGTTCTTCATCGCCATCGAGGCGCGCGACCCGAAGTTCGACGTGGACCGTACGCGCTCGTTCGTGGAATCGCTGGGCGCGACCAGCATCGAGCTGGTGGAGGACGAGTAGATGACCGCATGGCTCCTCAGGCGCGCCCCGTGGCTGGACTTCTCGGATCTGCCGAAGTTCGTCGTCCCCAGCGTGGTCGTGCTGGCGGTGGTGGCGTTGCTGCCCATCGCTCTGATCGCGAAGGCGCGCACGTCGAAGCGGGCGGCGCCGCGGGTCGAGATCATCCAGAACATGGACAATCAGCCCCGGTTCAAGGCCCAGCAGGCCAATCGCATCTTCCGCGACGGACGGGCCATGCGGCCCCCTCTGTACGGCACCGTCGCCGTCGGTGAGCTCCAGGAGGACAGCCATCTCCATCGGGGCACCGTGGACGGCAACTGGGCCGGCGAGCCGCCGATGCCGATCACGCAGCGGCTGATGCAGCGCGGGCAGGAGCGCTACGACATCCATTGCTCGCCCTGTCACGGGCTCGGTGGAGAGGGCAACGGCATCGTCGCGCTGCGCGCGGATGCGCTACAGCAGGGAACCTGGGTGCCGCCGTCCTCGTTCCACAGCGCCGCTCTGCGTGACAGCGCGGACGGATACTTCTTCAACGTGATCACGAACGGCGTTCGCAACATGCCCGCCTACGGATCCCAGGTGAACGTCGAGGATCGCTGGGCGATCGTCGCGTACGTTCGAGCACTGCAACAGGCACGGAACGTGGACGCATCCAGTCTGCCGGCGGACGTGCGCTCCAAGCTGCGATGAGCGAGGCGTAGGATGAAACGAATCGTCGACCTGTCCACTCAGGACATCTACGCGGGCGCCGGCGCCGCGCGCATCGGCGTGGTGTCGCTCGTCGTCGGGCTGGCGGCGCTGGCCGCGAGCTTCTACTTCGGCTTTGCCGGCGGCGTGGGACAGCAGCGGTTCTACTTCAGCTACCTGCACGCGTTCTGCTTCTTCATGAGCCTGGCGCTGGGCGGTCTCTGGTTCACGTTCATCCAGCACCTCGTGAGCGCCGGCTGGAGCGTGGTGGTCCGTCGCTTCGCCGAGATCCTGATGATCAACGTCGTCCCCATGGCCGTGCTGGCCATCCCGCTCATCCTGGGGCGCGAGCAGGTCTGGACCTGGCTGAACCCCGACGTCGCGGCCCAGGATGCGCTCGTGGCCAAGAAGGCCGGCTACCTCAACCAGTCGTTCTTCCTGACTCGCCTGGGGGTCTACTTCGCGCTCTGGATCCTCCTGGGGATCTTCTTCTACCGGGGATCGGTGTCGCAGGATGCCAACGGCGACTTCCGGACGTCGATGCGAATGAAGCGGGTGGCGGCGCCCACCGCGGTGCTGTTCGCGCTGTCGATCTCGTTCTTCGCGTTCGACGTGCTGATGTCCCTGGATCCGCACTGGTTCAGCACGATCTTCGGCGTGTACTACTTCGCCGGCTCGGTGGTGACCACGTTCGCGGCACTGGTGATCATCTGTCATCTGGCGCAGCGCGCGGGGAAGGTGCGCGACGTCATCTCGCGCGATCACTACCACGACCTCGGCAAGCTGACGTTCGCGTTCACAGTGTTCTGGGCGTACATCGCCTTCTCGCAGTTCATGCTGATCTGGTACGCGAACATCCCGGAAGAGACGTCGTGGTACCTCCGGCGCATCGTCGGCGAGTGGCGCGACGTGAGCTGGTTTCTGCTCTGGGGCCACTTCGTGGTGCCGTTCGTGGCCCTGATCTCGCGTTATCCGAAGAGACGCCCGGCGCTGCTCGTCTTCCCGGCGATCTGGGTGCTCTTCGTGCACTGGATCGACGTCTACTGGCTGATCATGCCCGAGCTGCCGGGCGCCGCGGAGGGCGTGATTCCCTGGTCGATCACCGACCTCACGTGCTGGCTGGGCGTGGGCGGCGTGTTCGTGGCGGCGGCGATGTTCCGCGCGCGGAGCGCGGCGCTCATCCCGAAGGAAGATCCTCGACTGAACGAATCCCTGGCCTTCGAGAACGTCGGTGGCTAGGGCGACGGAGCAACGGTCATGAGTGACGAACGCACGCACGACGGCGAGCACGAACACGGTCACGGTCACGGGGATCCGTTCAGCGATCAGTACCTGGTCGACGACGGAGACCCCAGCTCGCGGTCCACGCTGTACGTGGGCGTGGTGGGCGGCGTCCTCCTGGTCGTGATCATCCTGTGGGTGACCACGGTGTTCAACAACGTCCTGGAAGAAGAGCGGTTCCGCAAGCAGGTCGAGCCGCTTCCGGCGGATCGGGAGCGCATTCTGGCGCAGCAGGAGACCGAGCTGAACAGCTACGGCTGGGTGGACGACTCTCTCGGCGTGGCACATGTCCCGATCGACCGCGCGATGGAGATGGTCGTCGCGGAGCGCGCCAGGAACAACTAGAGGCGACGTCCGGCGCACACCGAAGCGCCCCGACGCCGCGACGCGCCACCGCGCGTGATGGGTAGGTTACGGACATGGCGAACTCGAAGCGCCACCTCGCACACCACGCCGGCACGGCCCGCGCTCTCCGCGGCGCCGTGGCCGCGCTCGCGCTCACCGGCCTCCTGGCGGGCCCCGGCCCGGCGCAACGCGCCGAGCCGCTCCCCGACGACCTGGAGGGCGTGGACATCATCGAGAAGCTCGGGGCCACGATCCCGCTGGACGTGCCGTTCGTCGACAGCTCGGGCAAGAAGGTCAAGCTGGGTGATTACTTCGGCGGCGATCGTCCGGTCCTCCTGACGATGAACTACTCGAGCTGCCCGATGCTCTGCTCGCTCCACCTGAACGGTCTCGTCGACGCGCTGACCGAGCTCGAGTGGACGGCCGGCGGCGAGTTCCGGATGGTCACGATCAGCATCGACCCCACCGAGTCGACCACGCTGGCCCGCAAGACGAAGCAGCGCTACCTCCAGGACTACGGCCGGCCCGGGGCGGGCGGCGGCTGGGAGTTCCTGACCGGAACCAAGGACGCCATCGACACGATCGCCAACGCGATCGGCTTCCAGTACCGCTATCTGCCGGACGAGGACCAGTATGCGCACGCGGCGGCCACGTTCATCGTGACCCCCGAGGGGGTCCTGTCCCGCAACCTCTACGGCGTCGTCTACGACCCGCAGACCATCCGGCTCTCCCTGGTGGAGGCGTCCGAGCATCGCATCGGGAGCGCGCTCGACAAGATCCTCCTCTACTGCTTCCACTACGACGAGACCAAGGGCAAGTACGGACCGGCGGCCTTCAACCTGATGCGGGCCGGCGGTGTTCTGACTCTGATCGTCTTCGGCATCACGCTCACCAGCTACTGGCGCCGGGACGTCCGTCGCAAGCGCGAGCTCGAGGCTCGACACCCGCACGCAATCAAGGACGGGCTACGGACATGAACGCGCTCATCATGAGCATCGGCGGGCTCGCGGGAGCCGTCGCCAGGAAGGCGGGCTCCGACGCCACGTTCTGGATGCCCGAGCAGGCCTCCAGCGTCGCCCCCACGGTCGACTACGTCTTCTACGTCGTCTACTGGCTCTCGGTCGTCTTCTTCGTCGGGATCGTGGCCGCGATGCTCCTGTTCGCGTTCCGCTACCGGCGCCGGCACGTGGATCAGCGGGCGCAGTCGCAGGTCTCTCACAACAACGTGATCGAGACCCTGTGGACGGTGATTCCGCTGGGTCTGGTGGTCTGGATCTTCTGGATCGGCTTCACCGGCTTCCTGGATCTGCGCACGCCGCCGGCGAACAGCTACCAGATCGCGGTGACCGCGCAGAAGTGGTCCTGGTCGTTCACGTATCCCAACGGCTACGTCACCGACAAGCTCCACGTGCCGGTGGATCGACCGGTCGAGCTGACCATGACCTCCGAGGACGTGATCCACAGCTTCTTCGTCCCGGCGTTCCGGGTGAAGATGGACGTCGTGCCCGGCAAGTACACCAAGGCTTGGTTCCAGGCCACGGGCCCCGGCGAGTACCCGCTCTTCTGCACCGAGTACTGCGGCACCCAGCACTCCCAGATGCTGTCGAACGTCATCGTGCACGAGCCGGGCGGCTTCGAGCCGTGGCTGGCCGAGGCGTCCGAGTGGATCGACAAGATGCCGCCCGCCGAGGCCGGACAGCGGGTCTACCAGGTGCGCGGGTGCACGCAGTGCCATACGGTCGACGGGGTGAACGGCATCGGTCCCACGTTCAAGGGTATCTTCGGACGTGAAGAGCAGTTCGCCGACGGCTCGAGGGGGGTCGTCGACGAGAACTACATCCGAGAGTCCATTCTGTATCCGCAAGCGAAGATCGTTGCGGGGTACGAGCCGGTCATGCCGACCTACCAGGGTCGACTCAAGGACAACGAAATCACGGTGCTCATCGAGTACCTCAAGACCCTGAAGTAGGAGGGGAGGCGGTATGGCTACGACCACCATGACGCACGGCGCCGCCCACCACGGTGCTGAGGAAAACTACCTGAACGCCGGGAAGGGCGTCATGTCCTGGCTCGGGACGCTGGATCACAAGCGTATCGGGGTCATGTACCTGATCTGCATCCTCTCCGCGTTCCTGATGGGCGGCATCTTCGCGCTCCTCGTGCGAACCGAGCTCATGCGTCAGGGGCCGATGTTCGACGCCGACACGTACAACCAGTTCTTCACCCTGCACGGCGCGATCATGGTGTTCATGTTCATCATCCCCGGCATTCCCGCGGCGCTCGGGAACTTCGTCCTGCCGCTGATGCTGGGGGCCAAGGACGTCGCGTTCCCCCGGCTGAACCTGACGAGCTGGTACCTGTGGCTGGTGGGTGCCACGCTGCTCGTGGGCTCGCTGGCGTTCAACGGCGTCGACACCGGGTGGACGTTCTACACGCCGTACTCCACGAGCACGAACACGAACGTGGTCATGGTGGGCCTCGGGGTGTTCGTCCTCGGGTTCAGCTCGATCTTCACCGGCCTCAACTTCGTGGTCACGATCCACAAGCTCCGCCCACCGGGAATGGACTGGTTCCGGATGCCGCTCTTCCTGTGGGGCATCTACGCCACCGCCGTCATCCAGGTGCTGGCCACGCCCGTCATCGGGATCACGCTGCTGCTGCTGGTGGCCGAGCGCACGCTGGGCATCGGCATCTTCGATCCGGCCCTCGGGGGCGATCCGGTGCTGTTCCAGCACTTCTTCTGGTTCTACTCGCACCCGGCCGTCTACATCATGATCCTGCCCGCGATGGCGGTGATCTCGGAGCTCGTGGCCACGTTCAGCCGCAAGACGATCTTCGGCTACAAGTTCATCGCCTGGTCGTCCATCGCGATCGCGATCTTCGGCTTCCTGGTCTGGGGACACCACATGTTCACCTCCAGCCAGTCCGACCTGGTCACGGTGATCTTCAGCGCGCTCACGTTCAGCGTGTCGATCCCGTCGGCGATCAAGGTCTTCAACTGGCTGGCCACGATGTACAAGGGATCGATCAGCTTCCAGACGCCGATGCTCTACGCGATGTCGTTCATCTTCCTGTTCGGCATCGGCGGTCTGACCGGGCTCTTCCTGGGGGCGCTCGCATCCGACGTGCACCTCCACGACACGTACTTCGTGGTCGCCCACTTCCACTACGTGATGTTCGGGGGTACGGTGATCGCGCTTCTGGGCGGGCTCCACTACTGGTGGCCCAAGATCACCGGGCGCCTGTACAGCGAGGTGGGCGGACGCTGGGCCTGCGGGCTGATCTTCGTCGGGTTCAACGTGACGTTCTTCACCCAGTTCATGATGGGCAGCCAGGGGATGCCGCGACGCTACCACGACTTCGTGGACGCGTACGCGACGTACCACATGATCTCGTCCATCGGCTCGTTCATCATGGCCGCGGGGTTCCTGCTCACGGCCGCGTACCTCCTGCACTCGCTGGCCCACGGCAAAAAGGCACCGGCCAACCCGTGGGGTGGACGCTCGCTGGAGTGGCAGACGTCCTCACCGCCGATCCACCACAACTTCGAAGAGACGCCCATGGCGTGTGATCCCTACGACTTCGACGCGCTGGAGTGGGATCCCGAGACCGAGGGCTTCGTGCTGAAACCGGGAGCGGCGTAATGGCTCAGACGTCCGTGCAGCGTCCCGACTATCTCGGCCATCACTACGACAGCGTCGAGCAGCAGTTCCAGTCCGGGAAGCTCGGCATGTGGCTGTTCCTGGCCACCGAGATCCTGCTCTTCGCGGGGCTGTTCTGCGCGTACGCGGTCTACCGGCGCAACCACCCGGAGATCTTCCTGTACGCGCATCACTTCCTGGACACGACGCTCGGCGGCGTCAACACCATCGTGCTCATCTTCTCCAGCGTGACCATGGCCATCGGCGTCCGGTGCGCGCAGAAGGGTCAGCGCGGCATGCTGGTGCTGATGCTGTCGATCACGTTCCTGTGCGCGTGCACGTTCCTCGGGATCAAGTACGTCGAGTACTCCCACAAGTGGAAGCATGGGCTCCTCTGGGGCACGCTCTACGAGGAGCAGGTGGGGCACGGGGCCGAGCACGGCGAGGGCGCGGAGGCCGGCGCCGGGCACGGCGCCGACGCGACGCACGGCGCGGAGACGACGGGGCTGGCCGACGTCACCGGAACCGAAGCCCTCGGCCACGACGCCGCGATGACGGCGGCCGACGACACGCACGCGACCGGTGAGGTCGACCTGCACGCCGGTGAGGCCGCGCCCGTCGAGATCGTGGACGCGAAGGTCGCGATGGAGATGGCCAGGGCCGCCAACGGCGATCACACGGGGACGGAGGTTCCGGCGGCGGGCTCTCTGGTCCCGCGCGCGGCGACGGCCCCGGCCGGTCTGGCCTCGGGGGCGGTGGCCGACCCGGCCGCGACCCCGCCGCCGAACGTGCACATCTTCTTCGGGATCTACTTCGTGATGACGGGCCTTCACGGGCTCCACGTGGTCATCGGGATGATCGTGATCGGATGGCTGATCGTCCGCTCGCTGAAGGGGCACTTCGGCCCCGACTACTTCACACCGGTGGATCTCGGGGGCCTGTACTGGCACATCGTCGACCTGATCTGGATCTATCTCTTCCCGCTGCTGTATCTCATCCACTGATGACGACGGCGGCACGCACGGCGGCGCACGGGCCGTCGAGGGGTTAGCGGCAATGTCACACGGCTCGAACGGCGCTCACGTCGGCCACATCGTTCCGCTCCGGCTTCTGGTGGCGGTGGGGGTCACGCTGGCGATCCTGACCGTCATCACCGTCACCGTGACGAACTGGGACTTCGGCTACAACGCGAACCTGGCGGTCGCCATGACGATCGCTACGATCAAGGGCGCGCTGGTGGTGCTCTACTTCATGCACCTTCGCTGGGATCGACCGTTCAACGCGATCATCTTCGTGTCGGCGCTCGCGTTTCTGTCCCTGTTCCTCGGTCTGGCGATGCTCGACACCGGCGAGTACAAGCACGAGATCATTCCCGGACCGGCGCCGGCCGTCCAGCAGCAGTGACCGGCCGGGACCCCGAGTCCCCGCCGGTCTCTCCGTCCGACTGGGACTCGTTCCTGTGGGGCATGTTCCGGCGACGTGAGGACTCCGAGCGGAGCACGGGCACGCTCGGCATGTCGGTCTTCCTGACGTCCCTGACCGTTCTCTTCATCGCCAGCATCGTCGGCTACCTCGTCGTCCGGACGCGGGCCGACCAGTGGGGTCCCGCCGGGGGCAGCCATTACCCGGGTACGCTCTGGATCTCCACGCTGATCATCCTCGGCGCCAGCGTCACGATGCAGATCGCCCTGGCCGCGGCCCGCTTCGACGCGCCAGAGCGCCTCCGGAAGATGCTGACGACCACCCTGGTGCTCGGCCTCGTGTTCCTCCTCATGCAGCTCGCGAACTGGCTCCAGCTCTGGCAGAGCGGCACCACGGCCAGGACGGGGCTCTACGGGTTCACGTTCTACATGTTCACGGTGCTGCATGCGCTCCACGTGATCGGGGGACTGATCCCGCTCGGCATCGTCACCCGAAAGGCCCATGCGGGAGCCTACTCGGGCCGGAGCCACGCCGGCGTGCAGTACGTCACGATGTACTGGCACTTCCTGGACGCGGTGTGGATCGTGCTGTTCGTGATCATCCTGATCGGCTGAGGGGCACACGAGCCGCCGATCACCGGATCACTCGATCTCCTCGACACGAGCCAGCCGTTCGCGTCCCATCTTCACGAACACCTCCACCGGCTCGAACTTCGACTCGATGGGCTCCCGGTTCTCGCGGACGAGCCGGGCGCCCTCCTCGGTCTCGCCGAGATCGATCAGCGCCATCCCCAGCACATACCGGTTGGTCGCGACGAAGAAGCCGCTCTTCCGCCGCATGTCGTCCATCGACGGCGAGGACAGGACCTCCTCGACCATCGCCCGCGCCCGGGCCGCGTCGCCGACGCCCACCACCGCCCACGCGTGATTCTGCCGGGTCATCATGACCCAGGGATGGTCGGGTCCCAGCGCGCGCTGGTACGTCTCGGTGGCCTCGCGGTAAAAGCGGTCGGAGTCCGCGAACCGCTCCATCTTCAGGTACATGAACGCGAGGTTGTTGAGGCTGGTCGCGACGTCCACGTGATCGGGCCCCAGCGTCGCCCGCTGGGTCTCGAGCGCGCGCGTGTGCAGGCGCTCCGCCTCGTCCCACTCGCCGCGCCCCTCGTGGAGCGTGGCCAGACCGATCAGATAGTGCACGTAGTGGGGGTGATCGACCCCGAGGATGCGCTCGGCCTTCTCCAGCACCTCGCGATAGAGCGACTCGGCCTCCTCGTGCTCCCGCCGGCGGGCCAGGAGCCGGGCCAGCGCATTGATCGCGTGAAGCGCGTCCGTGCCGTCGCCTCCGGCCAGCCGTGCGAGGCGCACGGCCTCTCGGATCGCCTTCTCGGCCTCTTCCAGCGAGCGGCTCTCCCGGCAGAAGCTCCCGAGGTTCAGCCAGCCCTTGGCCACCAGCGGATCCTCCGGCTCGAGCTCCCGCGCGGCAGCCGCGAGCGCCTCGCGATGCGCGACCTCGGCCTCGGATACGCGACCGGCCAGCTCCAGCGCCCGGGCGCGTGCCTGGAGCAGGCGGACCTTCCGGCGGGGCTCCCCCGGCATCCCGACCGACACCGCGTGATCGATGACCCGAACCGCGTCGTCGTAGTGGCTCGCGATCAGGAGGCGCTCGGTCCGCTCGATCTGGAGCTCCTTCCAGAGCTCCGGGTGCGACTCCGGTCCGATCAGCTCGCCGGCCCGCTCCAGGTGGGCGTGCGCCTCGTCGAGCGCGGCCAGACTGACGTACGCCGAGCCCAGCGTCACGTGCATGTCGGCGGCCACGTCGGGCTGATCGACGAACTCGGTCTCGATGCGCCGCGCGCTCGACTCCAGCAGCGAGCGCATCAGCGTCGTGTCCTGTCCGCGTGCGACGTCGGGCGAGATCGAGCGGAGCATCTCCTTCAGGAACCGGCTGATCTCCTCGGACTTTCGTCGCTCGAACTCGGATACGCGCCGGTACTCTTGCGCACGCCTCCGGAGCCGCTCGGCGCGAAGGTACAGCGCGGTGACGGCGATCGTCGCGCCCCCGAGGACGGCCACCGAGGTCGCGCCGAGGAACTGGTTCGTGGTCAGCGTGGTCGCGCCCCCGATGGCCAGCACGACGACCGCGATCGCGCCGGCGAGCGTACGATTGCGACGGATCCACTTGGCGGCCCGGTACACGGGGGTGCTCGGCCGCGCACTCACGGGGCGGTTCTCGAGGAAGCACTCGATGTCCACGGCGAGCGCCCGCGGGGACGAGTAGCGGCGTGCGGGCTCCTTCTCGAGCGCCTTCATCAGGATCCTGTCGAGATCGCCCCGCACGCGCCGCATCAGCGTGCGGGGCTCCATCGATCGGGCGGCGATGTCCCTGGCCGTGCTCGTCTCGATCGCGCGGCTGGGCAGCGTGGGGGCGACGTTCAGGACCTCCTCGATCCAGCGCACGACGCCGCCCTCGCGCCAGACGTGGGGGAGCTGCCCGGTCACGAGCTGATAGAGAAGCACGCCGAGCGAGTAGACGTCGGTCGCGGGGGTGATCGCGTGTCCGCGGAGCTGCTCGGGGCTCGCGTAGTGGGGCGTCATCATCGCGGCCGCCGTCGCGGTCCGGTTCGCGCTCCCCTGGAGGAGCTTGGCGATCCCGAAGTCGAGGAGCTTCACCACGCCGGCGTCGGTGACGAGGATGTTCGACGGCTTCAGGTCCCGGTGCACGACCTGGTGCGCGTGTGCGTAGTCGACCGCCTCGCAGACGTCGCGGAAGAGCCGCAGGCGAGCCTCCAGGGACAGCCGGGCGGCGTCGCAGTGCCGATCGATGGCGTCGCCGTCGACGTACTCCATGACGATGTACGGCATGCCGTCGGGGGTCTCGCCGCCGTCGAGGAGGCGCGCGATGTGGGGGTGCTCCAGCGTGGCCAGCACCTGACGCTCGGCGCGGAGTCGACCCGCCAGCGACGTGTCGTCCCGCTCGTGCTGGAGGAGCTTGACCGCGACGCGCTTGTCGAACTGGCGATCGGCGCGCTCGGCACCGTAGACGACGCTCGTGCCGCCGGTCCCGATGCGGCGCGTCAGGCGATAGGCGCCGAGCATGCGGCCGACCCAGGGGTCGTCCGCCGGGGCGCCCGTGCCCGCGGGCGGCACCGCCGCGACGGCGGGCTCGTCCAGAGCCGGGGAGCGCGGGATCACGGGTTCGTCCAGGAACGTGCCCGCGTCGTCGTGCGCGGCCAGGAGCGACTCGAGATCGCGGCACAGCTCGGGCGCCCTCGCGCGCAGCTCGTCGAGCCACCCGCGCCGCGCACCCGGCGCGAGGCTCATGGCGTGCGCGAATGCCGAGAGGAGCTCGGCCGGGGGGTCGGGGGATGGCGTCATGGGCTCTCGTGGGTGAGGTCGACGTCCGGTGAGGATAGAGGGGGAGGCGCGATCGTGTCCACCGACCGCGCGGCGGCACCCCGGTGCCTCCGTTCCGAACCGCGTGACCGGTACCCCCTGATCCGGCTCGTGTGAGGACACCGCCGTCCCGGCCTACCGGCCGCGGAGATCCAGATAGGACCGGTGGGCCGAATCCACGGAGCTCCCCTCCAGAAGGCTCTTCACCCGATCGGCGAGCAGGCCGCGCACCGCGTACAGATGGTGGTAGCGCTCGCCGTAGCGCACCAGAAACAGGCGATACCGGCCCGGCGCCGCCACCAGCGCGCGATACACGGCGATCGGCGCGCGCTGGACCGGACTCAGGCCGTCCAGCGAGAGTCGCGCGAAGTCCGGACGGATCAGCCGTCTCAGGTGCTCGAGGTCGATCTCGTGCACCGGCGCACCGACGCCGACGAGCGGCGTGAGCGTGTCGGCGGTGTGCACGAGGACGATGTCCGGTCCGAACGCGTCGAGCAGATGCTCGTCCGCGCCGTGGCCCGCCACCTCGGCCGAGTTCAGGCCCACGAGATCCAGCGTTCGACATCGCATCCAGAACGGGAGCCGTCCCGCCTCGCTGACCGCGAGAGAAACGTCCGGTCCGAGAGCACGCCGTAGCTCGAACGGAAACGTGTTGATGTACTGGGGTGTGGTGAGAACCCGGAGCTCCCGGGCGAGCGCCATCGCGTGGCCGAGGCTGACGGTGGTGGCCACCAGCAGGATCGACACGAGCCGACTCGTCGGTGCCGACCCGCGTCGCGCACCGGCCACGAACGCGCCGAACACGAGGAGCAGAAAGGCCGTGGCCGGTCCTTGCAATCGGAACGCCACGTTCTGCGACGGCGTCGTCACGCCGAGCACGCCGACGAGGAGCGCGAACGGGATCGCAGCTCGTTCCCACCGGCGTCGCGCTTCGGGATCGGCGAGAACCCAGGCGAGTGCGGCCACGCACACGAGAGCAGCCTGCCCGGCGGCCCAGCTCAGGTTCGAGCGGATCCCGTCCCAGGCCGATCCGTGCAGTCCCTTCACGATCAACGGCAACGGCAAGAGCTCGCCGAAGTACGTCGTGCGCCAGATCATGTAGACCACCGCCACGGCTCCACACGCCGCGGTCGCGATCGCGTACCGTCTCGCGTCGCCGGCTCGACGTGCCGTCAGCAGCCCGAGCACCACGACCGCACCGCCGACGACGACCCCGTCGGGTCGGAAGAGCGCGACCACCAGTGCGAGCGCCGGGACGAGCACGACCGAGCGTCGGGTCCACCCGAGTAGACGGTCGACGAGAACGAGACACAGGCCACCATAGGCGAGCGTGCTGAATCCGCCGTAGCTGGCCGCGGCCAGGGGAGAGAGGGCGATCATCGGCGGGAGAATCCACGCGATCGGATCCCGAGCGCGACCGGCGCCGGTGTAGCGGGCGAGGACGATCGCACAGGCGTACGCACCGGCGGCGTTCAGCATCGCCGCCGCGATCGCGACGTCGACCCCCAGGGAGACGAGCGCCGTCAGCAGCACCAGCCACAGGAAGTCGGTCGCTCCCTCGGTGTGCGGTCCCCCGGGATGAAACACGATCCCGTGGCCGTGGGCGGCGTTCTCGGCGTACGTGAACAGGATGTACGCGTCCTCGTGCGGGTGACCGTCCGAGAGGACGGCGTACCCGATCGCGAACACCATGATCACCGTCACCAGCGCGACGAGGTGGTGGATCGGTGACGGCGTCGGGGTCGCTCTCCCGGAGGTCACCGGTTCGACCTCTCGGGCGGGAGCGCGAGCTCGGTGACGAGCTCGTGCGTTCGTGGGCTCCGGAACGCCGAGCGCGCATCCTCCTCGAGCGTGAGCTCGGCCACGGTGCGCGACGCGAAGTTCGCGTTCAGGAGACGGCTCGTCAGCGCCTCGGGATCGCGCGCCAGGCTCTCACGGAGCACGACGACCCGACGTCCCGACACGAGGGCCTCTCCGATCGCCCGTGCGATGCGGACCGCCTCCTCGCGCGGGGCCGCGACCGCCGGGTCGTGCCGGGGCACGATCAGCTCGCGTCGCGTGTAGTAGGCGACGAAGGGTGCCATGCGATCGGCCAGCACGGCGGTCGTCGCCGGCGTCTCGGCGTCGATCCAGCTCGCCAGCGTCCTGGGGCCGGAGACCCGCGACCGGAGCTGCATCGCTGGCCATGCATCGACGAGCGGGACGATGATCAGACCCAGGACGCCGATCGCGACCGCGGCCGGCCGGGCGCGCGCCAGCGCGCCGCCGCCCAGCACGTCGGTGAGCCCGCGCGCCACCAGGAGCGAGAGCACGGCGGCGGGCAGCGCGAGCGAGCGCGGAAAGAGCTCCCCGGCGAGGAACGCGTGCACGAGCGCGACGCCGGTCCACGCGGCGAGGATCCGGAGCATCCGGCCGCCGTGAGCGACCGCGATCGCCGCGAGACCGAGCCCGATCGGAAGCACCGCGCGGGCGAGATCCCCGGCCCCCGGAGCGAGGTCGTGGAGCGAGGGAAGGCCGGTCGATCCGAACATCGCGCTCGGGCTCGCTCCCGGCCCGAGCCGTCCACCGAGCATGGCCACGACGGCGGCGACGAACGCGATGGCGAACGCACCGAACGGCCGGGGCGCGGCGGGCTCCCGGACGAGGAGGACGAGACCCACCGTCGCCGACGCGAGCCACGTCGTGGGGAGCGTCAGCATCGCGCCGGCGGCCAGCGCGGCGGCCAGGAGCCCATGGCGGAGGTGGACGTCGGGGGCCATCACCATGCCCAACGCACCGAGCACCAGCGCGATCGCGAGCGAGTGTCCCGACGCGGCGGTGGCCTCGGCGACCAGCAGCGGATTGGCCCCCACCAGGAGCGCCACCCCCGAAGCGATCGGATGCCCGGCTCCCAGCACCCGCGCCAGCCGGTACGCTGCCAGCACGGCCAGCGAGCCGAACAGCGCCCCGCTGGCGATGAGCGCTCGCTCGAGGTCCATGCCGAGCGCGCTCGTCAGGCTCGCCACCGCACGGCTCGCGGCCACGAGGAGCGGGCCCGGGTGCGACGATGCACCGGCGATCCAGCCGATCGGATCGCCACCGCTGCTCGAGACCACGCGCGAGGCGAGCGCCACCTCGTCGGGGTGCACGAAGCCCGCGTGACCCGCGGCCAGGTACCCGAGGAGGGTCCCCAGTGTGATCGCGATCGGGACGGCGACGTCGCTGGCGACACGCCGCCCGGGAGTCTCGCTCGCGCCCGTCGCCAATCGTCACCTCCGACCCGTGCGTTGCCACCGCGCCGGGCGATGGAAGACCTCGTTCGTGCTGCGCCGCCGACGCAACCGGGAGCACCCGCCGGTCGCAAGGGGCGTTCCCCGCCCGGTGCGAGCGCTCATACCGAGGATGCCGTCTCCGGTTGGTGATGTCTATAAGTATCTTCATTGCAACACATTGCGGCATTCGCTACGGCGACCTACGACAACCGGCGGCCATCCGTGTTCGGTCGGGCGGCCCCGTGCGTCTGACTCCACGACGACGAGATCGAGCGGGCCAGCGGCGAGTTTCGCCGCCCCGGCATGCCAACGTAAGATGTCAGGAGGTTCACCCATCGCATCCCTAGCCCGGGTCGCGCTCTTGACCGACGACACACGAGATCCCGGCGTCCCGCCGGTCGAGCGTACGGTTCCGGTTCTGGAATCGTCGCTCCAGCTGATCACGCGTGCCCGTCAGGGCGACTCCGTGGCCGTGGATCGACTCTGCGCGCGCTACCTGCCCCGGCTTCGCCGCTGGGCGACCGGGCGGATGCCCAGGAAGTCGCGCGGGCTCCTCGACACCGACGATCTCGTCCAGAACACGCTCCTGCGCACCGTCCGTCGCCTCGGGGACTTCGAGACCAGTCACCCGGGTGCGTTCCAGGTCTACGTGCGGCAGGTGCTGATCAATCAGATTCGCGATCTCGGTCGACGCGGCGCGCGCCGGCCCGACGAGGACGAGCTGATCGAGGAGATCGACGATCCGGGGCCGTCTCCGCTGGAGGCCGCCATCGGATCGGACATGGTCGAGCGCTACGAGGCCGCCCTCGCGCGACTCGAGCCCGCCGCGCGAGAAGCCATCGTCGCTCGCGTGGAGATGGGCTGGTCGTACGCGCAGGTGGCCGAGGTACTGGGGAAACCGTCGGCCGACGCGGCTCGCATGACCGTTGCGCGTGCGCTGTCGCGGCTGGCCGAGGAAATGGACGTGTGAACCATGCGTGACGAGGGCTTCCTGGACGTCGCCGCGACCATCTCCGATGGTGCCGGGATCGAGTGGTCGGTCATCGAGGGACGGGCGCGCTCCGACGACGAGCGCCGGCACCTGCGCCGGCTGCGTCTGGTCGACGACATCGTCACGTTTCATCGCGTGTGGCAGAGCCAGGTGGACGAGCTCGGCGATCCGATCGACGCGACCTCGCCGGACGCGCCGAGCTACGACGCGACGTGGGGCCCGCTGGGTCTCCTGGAGCGGATCGGGCAGGGATCGTTCGGCGTCGTGTATCGCGCGTGGGATCCCAAGCTCGAGCGTGAGGTCGCGCTGAAGCTCTCGCCCGCCGGCGCCGATCCGGCGCGTGCGGCGACGATCTCCCGCGAGGGACGCCGGCTGGCCCGCGTCGATCACCCCAACGTGGTCACGGTGTACGGCGCCGCCGACGACGACGGCCGCGCCGGGATCTGGATGGAGCTGATCGACGGGATCACGCTTCAGGACCAGGTCAAGCGCGACGGACCGATGAGCGAGCGCGAGGTGATCGCGATCGGTCAGGACCTGTGCGGCGGGCTCGCCGCGATCCACGGCGCCCGGCTCCTGCATCGCGACATCAAGGCGGCGAACGTCATGCGCGAGCGCGGCGGGCGCATCGTGCTGATGGATCTCGGATGCGGCCTGGACACGCCCACCGGGGTGGCGCCGGCCGCCCGTGACGCGCGGAGCACGTCGTCGATCTCGGGCACGCCGATGTACATGGCGCCCGAGCTGTTCGACGGCGCCGAGGCGAGCTTCCGGAGCGACGTCTACGGACTCGGCATGCTCCTGTACTTCCTCGCCACCGGAACGTACCCGGTCGAGGCGATCACGCTGGGTCAGCTCACCGACGCGCTGAAGCGCGGAGAGCAGCGCCGGCTGCGCGACGTGCGCCCCGATCTGTCGTACACGTTCGTGCAGGTGATCGAGCGCGCGATCGCGCTGGATCCCGCCGGTCGGTACGCGTCGGCCGGCGAGCTGGACGACGCGCTGGGTCGCGTGCTCTCGTCCGATCTCGATCGATCGGGACGCGCCGCGACGCTCGAGACACCGGCACCCACCGGGTCTCCCGCGCCCACCGATCGTCCTGCGCGCCGTGGACGGATCGCGACCCTCGCGCTCGCGGCGGCGGTCGTGGCCGCCATCGTGCTCTGGCGATGGGCACCCTGGGCGTCCGGCTACGTCGTCGACGCCACGTTCTATCGTCAGCTCCCGTCGGGTGCGGTCGAGGCGCTCGCGATGAACGATCGCGTGCAGCCGAAGGAGCAGTTCCTGATGCGCGCCGAGCTGTCCGACGAGACATGGGTCTACGTGATCAACCAGGACGATCACGGCGAGTCGTACCTGCTCTTCCCCATGCCGGGGCTCGAGCAGACGAACCCGCTTCCGGCCGGACGGCACGAGCTGCCCGGCGTGTGGCTCGGCGAATCGATCCGGTGGCAGTTCTCCTCCGCGGGAGGTCGCGAGCGGCTGCTCCTGGTGACCTCGCCGGAGCCGCTCACCGACTTCGAAGGCGCGCTGGCGGCACTGCCTGCGCCGCGCGCCGACGGCGAGCTCCGCGCCGCGCAGCTCTCGCCCGAGAGCGTGCGCCGGCTGCGCGGGGCGGGTGCCATCGCGCGCCATGCGCCCGGGGCGGCGAGCGCGCCGCCGGAGATCCTCGAGATGGCCGAGCCGCTGACCGGGCGCGAGCGCTCGTCGGGGCTGCGGGTCCGCGAGATCGTGCTGGAGAACCCGGTAGATCCGCAGGGAGACGGCCGGTAGGCCGCTCGCCGGATCGTGTCGGACGGGCATGGTAGAATCGACCATCCCGCGCAACGACGAAAGGCACGGAACAATTCATGACATCTGGCTTCGCACCTTCATCGGCGATCTGGCGCCCGCGACATCGGCAACCCGCGTGGTGGTTCTCGGCCATCGGCGGCGCTCTCGCGCTCGCGTGTCTCGGCGCCACGCCGGTCATCGCCGGGCTCGGCGACACCGGCTCGGCCGGTACGCTGCCCGACGACGGGGAGGGCGCCGGCGCGGAGGGGGCCGACCGGGATCCCGACGACACGACGACCGGCGTCTGCGGAACCGTGAACAGAAGCGGCGGCGAGCCCGGCGCCTGGATCTGGATCGTACCCGACGACGAAGTGGTCCAGACCTCCGAGCTGAAGGGCTCCGAGAAGGAGGATTGCTCCGAGGCGTGCGACGTGGCGTTCGGTCGATCGTGCGCATCCTCGCGACTGGGGAGCCCCGTGAACGGGAGCGATCCCGGTGGACGGCGCGGTGCGGACGAGCCCGGCGCCGGCATTCTCGAGACGTACCTCCTCGTCGTCGGGTCGTACCAGGACCCGGGCGTTCAGCCCCAGCCCGTCGTGTGGGAGAGCCCGACGTCGGCGCCGCCGTTCACCGCGAAGACGCTGGACACGCTCGCCGGCGGCGAAGGCCAGGCGCACGCCGTCGTCAAGGCGGACGACGTCTGGTGGATCGGCGGCGACACGAAGGGACCGGCGGGCTGTGTCCGCCCCTGCGTGTGGACACGTCAGTGCGAGGACGGGCCCTGGATCCTGACCGTGCTGCCGGTCCCGGCCGGAAGCTGCGAGGCCTCGGTGCGCGACGTCTTCGACTTCGGACCGGCCGGCGTCGGCGCCGTGGGCTACGCCGACGACGCCAAGGGCGTCAGGATCCCGTTCCTCTGGCGCTACGCCGCCGGCGCGTGGACCCCCGATCCGCTTCCGGTGCCGGGTGATCTGCCCGGGCGGGCCATCGCGGGATTCTGGCGATCGGGACGAGCTCAGATCGTGGGACACGTCGACTGCACGCTGCCGAGCTCGTGCGGGGGGCTCCTCTGGGACTGGACACCCGGCGGAGGGGCCACCGTGACGCCGCTGGATCCGACGCTGGGTCCGATCTACCGGCCGACCGACATCCTGCCCTACGGACCGACCTGCGGCGTGATCATCACGGGCACGGTCCTGACCGGCACGGGCATGCTCGCCGAGCGCATTCCGGTTCTCCAGTACGCGCGGTGCGCCCCCGGCGGCGTCCTCGACCCGGTCGACCTGAACGCGCTCCTCTCGGAGCCGTACGACGGCGTCCTCCGCACGGCCGACGCGATCACGGCCGGCGGGCACGTGTACGTGACCGGTGACGCCACCACGACCGGCGGGCCGAGCTTCGGCAACGCGTATCTGTGGACGTCCGACGCGCTACTCGACGCCCCGGACGTCGTGGCGGTGGCGCCACTCATCGCGGCGACTCCCAACCCGGTGCGCCGGAGTGTCCGGCTCACGCTGCCCGAGGGAGCGGCCGGCGCCGACGTCCGCGTCTTCGACGCCGGCGGGCGCGTCGTGCGCGAGCTCGCCGGAGGCCGCGTCCGCGCCTGGGATCGGACCGATAGCGCTGGCCGTCGCGTACCCGATGGGGTCTACTTCGTCAGAGCGACCTGGCCGTCCGGCGTCTCGACGGCCAAGCTCGTCGTCGACGACTAGGACCCGCCGAGCACGCCCGACGTCTCACGGGGTCCGCGCGATTCAGGGGGTGGCGTTCGCCGCTCCCGCACCCCCGGGAGCGCTCGGTGCCGCGCGACAGAGCCCACTCCGATCGATTCCCCAGCTTCGACGGCGCGTGCGGGTCATGCGCCGCCTTCGGCGCGGGGCTCCTGGCCCTGGCCACGACCCTCGCCGGGTCGGCGTCGGCCGAGTGCACGCTGAGCGCGTCCGACGCGGCCCGCGTCACGCAGCTCGAGGATGCGGTCGAGCGCCACGTCACCACGGCACGCTTCGACTCCGCCAGCGTGGCGGCGGAGGAGATCGAGACGCTGTGGTCGCGGGCCGACGTCGCGGGCATGCCGTGCGGTCCCGCGATCGAGTGGCGCTGGGAGCACGACGCCTACCGGACCGTGGCCGGGCTGGACGCACCGGACCGCGAGCGGTTCGCCCGCTCGTCCGGGGAGCTGCGACACGCCATCGCGCTCCAGCGCGGGAGTCACACCGACAGCGCCGTCGTCATCTTCGAGAGCATCGCGTCGCTCTACTCCCGCACGCTCGGTCCCGGCCATCCGTGGACGGCGCAGGTCGACGGGCGGCTCGCGCTGGCGCTTCACGCCGATCGGCGTCCCGACGAGGCGCTGCCCATCGCGTACCGGTACCTCGACGGGCTGGTGTCCGCGTACGGAGAAGAGCACGTGGAGGTCGCGAAGGCGGAGTACAACGTCGCCCGCATCGAGCGGGCGCTCGGACACTTTCCCGACGCCGAGGCACTCCTACGGTCGTCGCTGGCCCGGCGCGAGCGACTCTTCGGGGCCGACGGCGCCGGTGTCGTGGTGGCGCTGACCGCGCTGGCCGACGTGTTGAAGGAGCTCGGCCGATACGCCGAGGCGGCGCCCCTGGCCCGGCGATCGGTGGCGATCCGTCGAGCCGAGTACGGCGACGACCACCCGCGGGTCGCCACCGGGCTCAACGGGCTCGGAACGATCCTGGAGGCGCTCGGCGAGTATCGAGAGGCCGAGCGCGCGTATCGCGAGGCGCTGGCCATTCGCGAGGCGTCGCTGGCCGCGGAGGATCCCGGCATTGCCTACGTGCTCCGGAATCTCGCGATCACGCTTCAGCGACAGGGACGGTTCACCGAGGCGGCGGCGCTGCTGGCCCGCTCGATCTCGATCGCGGAGGCGGCCTGGGGACGGGACGACGATCGCGTGGCCCGGCACGTGCGATCGCTCGCGCTGGTGTACGCGGCGCTCGGCGACCACGAGCGGGCCGAGGCGCTCGATCGTGAGGTGATCGCCACGCTGCGCCGGGCCCTCGGCGACGAGCATCCCGAGGTGGCCAAGACGCTCCTGAACCTCGTCGACGCGCTCGTGCCCCAGAGACGACATGCCGAGGCGATGACCGTGCTGGACGAGGCGATCGAGATCGGACGCCGCCCGAACGCCTCGCGCGTCCATCTCGCGACGAGCCTGATGATGAAGGGTGTGCTCCTCCGGCGCGACCATCGTCTCGACGAAGCCGAGGTCGCGGTCGAGGAGGCGCTCGGCATCCTGCGCGAGCAGGTGGACGCCGACCATCCGCTGGTGGCGCAGACTCTGGAGTCGCTAGGGGGGCTGGCCCGCGCTCGCGGTGACTACCGGACCGCGTTGACGTTTCTGACGCAGGCCACCGAGGCGAGGCGCGCGCGGCTCGGTCCCGAGCACCAGCGCGTGGCATCGGGGCTTCTCGCATCCGCGCTGTGTCATCTCGGGCTCGGCGAGGGCGACGCGGCATACCGGGACGCGGCCGAGGCCGAGGAGGTGGCCCGCGATCATCTCGCGCTGATGAGCTCGGCGACGTCGGAGGCTCTCGCGCTCGCGTACGCCGACACACGCACGTCGGGGCTGGATCTCATGACGACGCTGGCGGTGGAGCCGGTGACCGAGCACGGCGATCCTCCGACCCCGTCGGCCGACATCGCCCGTCAGGCCCGCGTATCCGCGACGTGGGATGCGATCGTCCGCTCGCGAGGACTCGTCGTGGACGCGATGGCGGCCCGACAGCGGCGCGCGTTCGAGACCGCGTCGGACCGGGTCCGTTCGCTCGTCTCCGAGCTGGCCGATGCGCGCGAGCAGCTGGCCAACCTGGCCTTCACGAACGTCGACGAGGTGGAGGAGGATGTGTACCGGCGCTCGCTGGCCGCGGCTCGCTCGCGCCGGCGCGAGGCCGAGGAGGCGCTGACGCGCGAGATGGGCGCGGTGCCGGGCGCGGTGGCCGACGTGGGTCTCGCGGACGTCCGCGCGGGGCTCCCGGCCGACGGCGCGCTGGTGGCGTACTGGCGCTACGAGCGGGCCGATGCGCGGCCGGATGCACCACGTGAGCCGAGGATCGGCGCGTTCGTTCTCGCGGGACCCGATCGCGCCCCGCGCGCGATCGACCTCGGTCCCGAGCGCGCGATCGACGACGCGGTCCGGGCCTGGCGCGCGACGCTCGTGGACGCCGCCACGCGATCCGACCTCGCCGGCGCCGAGGACGACCACCGCCGTGCATCGCGACGGCTGGCCGAGCGGATCTGGGATCCGATCCGGCGCGACGTCGCGGACGCCGGACACGTCTTCGTCGTGCCGGACGGCGCCGTGCTGGTCGTGAACCTCGCGGCGCTGGTCGGTCCCGACGGACGGTACCTCGTCGAGAGCGAGACGCCGCTGACGACGCTGGGCGTCGAGCGGGACCTCGTCGACGCCCCGGGCGAGAGCGCCGGGGGGCTTCTCCTCGTCGGGGATCCCGACTACGGAGAGGCGCTGGTCACGGTCTCGCCCGGCGGGTCGGCGACGCCCGCCGACCGGACGGACGCGCCGGGCTTCGCGCCGCTCCCGGGGACCCGGGTCGAGGTGGAGACGATCGCAGGGCTGTGGGACGCCCCCGAGGATCTGGTCGTGCTGACCGGCGCCGACGCCACCGAGGCCGCCTTCAAGCGCGCGGCACCGCGGTTCGGCCTGCTCCACGTGGCGACGCACGGGTTCTTTCTCGATGCCGGGACCACCCGTCGCGAGGGGCTCCGCGGCGCCGGCGAGATCGCCGTCGCGTCCTCGTCGAGCCGCCCTCGGCGCGCGCCACGGAGCCCGCTCCTCCGGTCGGGGCTCGTCCTGGCCGGCGCGAACGCACGCGGAGAGCGGGACGGCGACGCCGACGACGGCATCCTGACCGCCGAGGAGATCGCCGGGCTCGATCTGGCCCGGGTCGGGTGCGTGGTGCTGTCGGCGTGCGACACCGGGCTGGGAGAGGTGCGGGCCGGCGAGGGGGTCTTCGGCCTGCGGCGGGCGTTTCGCATCGCCGGCGCGCACGGGGTGGTCATGAGCCTGTGGCCGGTGGACGACACGGCGACAGAGGCGTGGATGCGCGCCTGGTATCGCGCCCGGCTCGACGACCGGGTGGGCATGACGGAGGCGGTACGGGTCGCGTCACGGTCGGTGATCCGCGATCGCCGCGCGCGGGGGGAGAGCACGCACCCGTTTCTGTGGGGTGCGTTCGTCGGCGTCGGGCGCGAGTGAGTCGACGGAGTCCGCCGCGCGAGGCGCCGGCGGGCTCAGCGCACGACGGCCGTCGCCGGTGGCCGCAACACGTCCCACGGGTCCGGGCGCGTGCGGATGGAGATCGCGCCATCGCGATCAACGTCGGCGCGGTGCGAACGCGTAGCCGATCGACAGCTCCACCCATCGCTCACCGTGCGGCGCGGTGCCGGCGTGATGAAAGTGGTACGTGCCCGCGACCTCGATCGCCGCGTCGCCGCGTGTCGGCAGGCGAACGCCGGCGCCGGCGTAGAAGCCGGCCTGCGTCGATTCGCGCGCGATGAGGTCGCCCTCCAGCGCGACGCGATGGCCGGCGCCCCCGGCCCGCACGAACGCCTCGTTCCCGCTCGATGGGAGATCGACGTCGGCGCGAAGGCCGGCCGAGAACTGCGTCAGGGTGTAGTGCGGGTCGCGATCCTCCTCGGGCTCGGTGTCGACCAGAGCGGAGTAGCGCCCGCTCAGCGCCGCGCGCATCAGCGATGTCTCCGCGGAGGCCGGTGAGCCGTCGATCGGGAACCGGGAGCCGACGCGGATGCCGTTGCCGTGGGAGATCCCCACCGACAGGCCGCGAAGCGGCGTCACCCGCGCGTACGCGACCGAGAACGACGGTGTCGACAGATGACGGGGTCGGGGCCGATCGCCGGAGGCGACGATCTCCAGCCCGAACTTGTTGACCGACGACTCGAGGGCGCGTGCTTGTGGGACGCGCGCGTAGTCGAAGCGGAGATCGACCGCGAGAGGCAGGGGCACGACGATCCCCATGCCGTAGGTATGATCGAGGATGTCCCCGTCCCGGTCGTGTACGTATCCGAATCGGCCGAACACGATTCCCTCCGCCGACACCTCGTTGCCCCAGTTGCGAATGAAACGCTCGCGATAGCTGCCGTCCTCGGCCAGGATGATCTGCGGCTGATTGCTGTCGAAGGCGGCCGTCCACGCGAGCGGGCCGGCAACGATCTCCACGGCGACGCCGTCGCGGCGGATCCGGCCCAGCGGCGAGGCCTGTCCCTCGTCGATGAAGGTGATGCTCTCCTTGCCGTTTCCGAGGAACGTCCGGTTCGTCCAGGCCATGCCGGCCGACACGCGGAGTGCAGGGGAGGTGAGCGCGGGCGGGCCACCCAGTGGACGCCACACCGGCGTGCGCACGATGAGTCCGTAATCCCACACCCAGGCGTCGCCCTTGCCCGCTTCGCCGTCCGGTGTGGCCCAGGCCGGCGCGAGATCGACCGTGACCTCCTTGACCGTGACCCCGACCGAGAGCACGTCGCCCGGAACGTACGGGATCGACTCGCGCACGGACCGGGGCGCGAGCTCGAGCGGCGTGAGCGCCAGTGTTGCGCCCAGCGCTCGCTCGTACGACTCGAACTCGCCGAGCTCCTCTTCCTCGTCGCTGATCGCGGTCGAGAGGCCGTAGCTGAGATCGGTCGTCTGGAGCGAGATCGCGACGCCCCGGAGCGGCACGGTCGCGGCCCAGAATCCGAACGTGACGTCGTGCGCGAGACCGGGAACCAGCACGGTCAGAGGTTCGGTTCCGAACAGGCGCGGCGATCGCACGTTCGTCACCGCGGCGGGGTTCCACCAGGCGGCGGTGCCGTCCGACGCGATGGCCGATCCGGCCCGTCCCATCCCGTCGTATCGACCACCGGGGGTGATGAGGAGCGACTGGGCGCCCGCGGTGCTCTGTGCGTACGCGTCGCGGCTGATCATCGACAGCGAGCAAGTGATCAGACCGGTCACCGCGAGCCGGTGCCAACGCGCCGTCGGGAGTCGTGTCACGCCGTCCTCCTTCCGTGGGCTCCGGACGATCGGCCGGCGGGAGGGGGTCATGGAGCCGCCTGGGTGCACCCCGCGCTGGGTCGTGCCTCACCCGCTGTGGCACGCCCGTGCCTGCATGGGTTTTGTAACCCCCGGTGGACCCGCTGCCAACCGGAGGCCGAACGGGTCACGGACCGGTCACCTACCGCCGCCGGACGCCGCGGCGAGATTCTCGCGAGGGCCGTGTCGGTGATCGTCCGAAAACGTCGCCCATGGAGATACCCGCGATCGGGGCCCCGCACCCCGGACCTGGAGGATCTCCAAGATGCTGTCTCTCAGTCTGTTGCGTGACAAGAAGCGGCCCACGGCGCTGATCGCGTCGCTCGTCGTCTCGGTCGTCCCGGTGGCGATGGCCCCGGCCGCCCCCGCCGATCCCGCCGCCGCCGCCGCCGGCGGCCGGTACGCCAGCGAGCCCGACTGGATCGAGGTGATCTTCGCGCCCACGTCCCGCGTTCGCCTGCGGGACGGTGCGCTGCGCGACCTCGGAGAGCCCGCGCTGGCCGGGGTCGGCGTCGTGCTGGCGCAGGTGGATGCGCCGCAGTGGCATCGGCTCACGCACCTCGAGGAGTCCGAGATCGATGCGATGCGCGAACGCGGCATCGCGAACACGGGCCGCGACGTCCCCGATCTCAACAACGTCTACCGCCTCCACGTCGGCTCCGGCGAGGTCTGGGACCTGAGTGCGAAGCTGGAGGCCCTGCCGGGAATCGCGCTGGCACGACCAGTTCCGCTGCCGGTTCCGGCGCCGATACCGCCCGCGTATGCCCAGGAGTATCGCGCGTCCGGCGCGTGGAGCCCGTCGGGGATGGGGCACGACTACTTCGCGCAGTTCCCGTTCGGCACCGGAGCCGGCGCGCACGTGTGTGATCTCGAGTACAACTGGACGTTCACCCACGCCGACGTGTCGAAGCTCGCCGGCTCGCAGATCAACCCGACGTTCGTGCCCTGGGGTGGCGAGGAGCACGGTACCGCCGTGGCGGGCATGCTCGTGGCCGACGACAACGGCTGGGGCATCACCGGGCTCTGTCCCGATGCGAACTTCTGGACCTGTGGCACCTACTACGGGGCCGCGCCCACGTGGAATCCGGCGGGCGCGATCCTGATCGCGAGCGCCTTCCTGCCGCCCGGTGGCGTGATCCTGCTCGAGCAGCAGTGGGACTACGACGACCCGACGACGACCGGGCCCGACTACGTCCCGATCGAGTTCTACCTGGACTACTGGCCGTCGGCTCAGACCGCGAACGCCGTCTACCAGGCGATCCAGCTGGCGACCGCGAACCTCCAGTACGTCGTCGAGGCGGCAGGGAACGGCAGCTACGACCTGGGCTCCATCGGGGTCGTCGGGGACTCGGGCGCGATCATCGTCGGCGCCGGCGGCGGAACGGCGGGGAACGATCGTCAACGGCTCCCGTTCTCCAGCCACGGGTTCCGCGTCAACGTGCAGGGGTGGGGCGAGAACGTCGTGACCACCGGCTACGGCACGCTGTGGGAGGAGGGCCTCACCGACGACTACGACTTCACGGCGACGTTCTCGGGGACGTCGAGCGCATCGGCCCACGTCGCCGGCGCGGTGACCGTGTACTCGGCGTTCCACACGCCGACGTTCGGGGTGCTCGCGCCGAACACGATGCGCGACCAGCTCATCCTCAACGGGACCGACCAGGTCTACGGGCTGCCCGGCTACATCGGACCGCGACCGGATCTGATGCGTCTTCACATGCTGTACGCACCGTATCCGATGCACCTGGGCCGCGACTTCGGCGACGCGCCGGAGGGCGTCCGGGCCTATCCGCCGACGCCCATCATCGGAGAGTTCCCCACGGTCTTCGGCCCGAGCGTCTCACCGGATGCGATGATGCACGCGCCTCACCCGGGGATCGCGCTGCACCTGGGGAGCATGATCGACTACGAGTTCGAGGGGAACGGAGGTGTGCCGTACCTCCAGTTCCACGAGGTTGACTGGGACGAGTGCGACGACGCGTCGCCGGCGGACGACGGGCTTCTCTTCCCGCGCTCGTTCACGATCGACGGCGGGACGATCGCGCCGTGCACCACGCCCGACGTGCTCGGTCCGCGGTGCGGGCTCGTGAGCTGGGGCACCGACATCGACGTCGAGATCGTCAACCAGCTCCCCGACCCGGCGTACCTGAACGTGATCTTCGACTGGAACCAGGACGGGAAGTGGGGAGGCTCCGACAACGGATGCGGCTTTCGCGTGCCCGAGCTGGCCCTGGAGAACGTGCCCATCCCGACGACCGGAGCCACGCCGGTCCCGCTCTCGCAGCTCGTCCCGGGGCTGCCCCCGATCGCCACCGGCTCGGGGTCGGTGGTCTGGGTCCGGTTCACGTTGACCGACACCCCGCTCCCGTTCCCGGCGACGTGGGACGGCGGGCTCGGATCCGGCGGCTGGGGCGTGATGCCCTACGGGGAGACCGAGGACTTCCTCCTGGCGCTCGACGAGGAGTCGCTGGCCGTAGGCGATGGCGCGGGCACCGGCGGCGCCGTGCTGGAGATCGCCGGCGCGTTCCCGAACCCGTTCCGGAGCCGGATCGCCATCGGCTTCTCGCTCGAGTCGGCGACCGCGGTGACGGTCCGCATCTTCGACGTGTCCGGACGGCTGGTGCGCGATCTCGGGGCCGTTCCCCTGGACGCGGGCCCGCACCGCATCGTCTGGGACGGCCGCGACCAGGGTGCTCGTGACGTGGCGAACGGGCAGTACTTCGCCACGATCCGTGCGGCCGACACCGAGCGCACGGTCCGCCTTCAGCTCCTTCGCTGATCGCGGACCGTCACGGCCCACGAGGGCGTCGTGCGGGGGAGCCACCGGTCGAGTGGCTCTCGCACGACGCCGGCGAGCCCCCCATCCCTTGCCGAGCCCGGTATCGTGCAACCCGGACCCCAGCGCCTCCGTTGCCCCTCGAGACGTCCACTCCAACGGAAGGATCCCGACGACATGGCCACCACGACCCGCGCGCCCCGCGCTCGCCGCCCAGGCTGGATCATCGGGACCGGCGCCTTCCGGTCGACCGTCACGACCGGACTGCTCTCGGTGATCGCGGGTCTCTCGGTGCTCGCCACGGATATCGTCGCACCCGTGTCGACGGCCGAGGCCTCCGAGCCGCGATCTGCGGACGGCGGCGCCGACGAGCGCCGGGACGATCTCGCCGTTCTGGTCGATCGGATCCGGGCGATCCATCCCGATCCGTTCCTCGCCACGCCGGAGGCGGATTTCGACGCCCACGTCGAGGCGCTGGAGGCTCGCCTCGAGACGCTGACCGACGTCGAGCTGCTCGTGGAGCTTCAGCGCCTGGTGGCGCTTCTTCACGATGGTCACTCCGCGATCAACCTCGGATCGGCGGGATCCCCGTTCGATCTTCAGTATCCGGTGGTGATCTACCCGTTCGACGACGGCGTGTACGTGACCGGGGCGAACGCGGCGTACGCGCGTCTCGTGGGTGGACGCGTCGTGCGCATCGGCGACCTCCCGGTGGACGACGCGCTGGCCCGGATCCGCGACGCCGTGAGCGGCGAGAACGAGCTCACGTATCAGGATCGCACCCCGAACGCGTTGACGATCCCACCCCTCCTGCACGCGCTCGGCATCTCGCCCGACCCCGACCGCGTCGAGATCGAGGTCGAGACCGGGGACGGCTCCCGGGTGCGCGAGACCGTCGCCCCGGTCGCCGCGAGCGCCTTCACGTTCGTCGGGCCCGAGGTCGTGGGAGACGACGTCGTGAGGGCACGCACGGCGGAGACGCCGCTGCATCTCCGCGATCCCCGGCGCACGTTCTGGTACGAGCTCCTCGCGGACGAGAAGCTCCTGTACGTGCAGCTCAACGCCGTGCGAAACGAGGCGGACGAGTCGTTGCGCGCGTTCTTCGAGCGCGTGTTTGCGCTCGCCGACGAGGAAGATGTAGAGACGTTCGTCCTGGACATTCGCTATAACCACGGCGGCAACAACCAGCTCCTGAGGCCACTGATCCACGGTCTCATTCGCCGGAACGAGACCATCGGACGCCCGGGGCATCTGTACACGATCATCGGCAGGGGGACGTTCTCGGCCGCGGTCTCCTGCACCGCGTGGCTCGAGGAGCACACGAACGTGCGCTTCGTCGGGGAGCCCACGAGCTCGGGGCCAAACCACTTCGGTGATGCCGAGTCGTTCACGCTGCCGCACTCCGGCGCCCGTGTGTGGATCTCGGCGTGGCGCTGGCAGACACGCCTACCCTGGGACGATCGTGTCTTCTTCGCTCCGGCCATCGCGGCGCCGCCGACGTTCGCGGACTACGTCGCGGGCGTGGACCCGTCGCTGGAGGCGATTCGGCTTGCCGGGCACGCTCCGGCCCTCGGGGACGTCCTCCGGGCCGCCCTGGAGGAAGACGGCGTCGACGCGGCCCGTGAGCGCTACGTCGCCTACAAGGCCGAGCATCCCGACCGGTGGGGCGTGACGACCGAGGCCGAGCTGAACGCGCTCGGCTACGCCTTGCTCGAGGACGACGCCGTCGGGGCGGCCGTCGCGGTCTTCACGATGAATGCCGAGACGTATCCGTCGAGTGCGAACACATGGGACAGCCTGGCCGAGGGTCACCTCCGCGCGGGCGATCGGGCGCGCGCGATCGCGCTGTACGAGAAGGCGCTCCAGGTCGATCCCGGATTCGAGAACGCGCGCCGCATGCTCGCGGAGCTGACGGGATCGCGATCACACGACGGGGGGGCGCGCGGCGGACACTGACGCGTACGTGCAGGCGAGCCGCGGCTATGCGCGCCCGATCACGCGCAGCGCAACCTGGATGCCGAGCCAGGCGGCCACGAGCGCCCCGACGTTGGCGAGCACGGCGTAGCCCATGCCCCGGATCGGCGATGCCTCGGACAGGTGCAACACCTCGAGCGTGTAGGTCGAGAACGTCGTCAGTCCGCCGAGGAGCCCCACCGTGATCGCCAGCCGGTGCTCGTCGCGCATCGTGAGCTGCTCGACGAACAGCGTGGCCAGCAGCCCGATCGCGAACGAGCCGACGAGGTTCACCAGGAGCGTGCCCCAGGGCAGCACCGCCCCCGGTCGATTGAAGATCACGTTCATGCCGTACCGGAGGACGGCGCCCACCCCGCCGCCGAGCGCGATCCAGAGGACGTTGGTCACGATCGCTCACCCGCCGGTGCCGGGATGGCGTCGTCCCCGATCAGCCCCACCGGCTCGTCAGCCGCGACCTGGGGCATCGCGAAGCGCATGTCGGGGTGGAGCGCGTGCCACGCGAAGCGCAGCATCGGGATCGCCACGACGGCGGACCGCACGCGATCCGCGCCGGCGTCCACCGGATCGCGGCGAGCCGGCACCACGCGCGTCACGGGTGGATCGTCGGTGAACGACAGGGTCACGTCGGCGGCGCCGACGCCGACGGTGACGCGGCCGCTCGGGCCGTCCACGCGCTCCCGGATCCACCGGAACGGAACTACGCTGCAGGTCTCACCGGCGCACAGCACCACGATCGGCGCCTTCTTCGCGAACGCGTCGTCGCCGGGCGCGGCCGAGAGCGGCGCGTCGGGCAGGAGGTCGTTGCCGTAGTAGTTGCCGTACGGCTCGGTCCGGTACTTCAGCATCATCACGCGGTCGGGGTCGATGACGGTGGTGCCGGGGTGGCGGGAGACCCACGATCCCCAGTGATCCACGTCGAACGGGTGCACCGTCAGCTCCGCATCCCGTGCCGCCGCCGGGCCCGCGATCGCCCGCGCGAGGATCTGTCCCCACAGGCTCTCGTCGGCCTCGCTCTCGCGCCGATCGTACAGGACCAGGTTGGCGTTGTAGACGAGCCCCGAGAAGCCGAGCTCCACCACGTCGCCGTCCAGCCGGCGATCGAACACCACGGCGGCGTCGCACTTGGGACTGTACGTGACCGCGATCGGCCAGCCGCCCAGGGTGTCGTTCAGCACCTCGTGCCAGGCGAGCACGCGAAGCGGATACGCCCGGGCGTGATCGCCGACCGTGACGCCGATCACGCGATCGGTCGAGACCAGGTACTTCGCGCGTCCGGTGATGGGCTTCACGTCGCCGACGCCCCCGGGCGAGATCAGCGGGGGATAGTCGAGCGGCTGGATGCCGTTGCGCGGCAGCCCGCTCGCCGCGAGCGCGGCCCGATCCACGGTGAGCGTCGAGAGGTCGTAGCCGTAGGTCTCGACGTTCCGGCCGTCACCCCGGCGTGGCGCGGTGCGCGAGTCGACCACGAGCGAGATCTGCCACCACGCGACGAACGTCGTGATCACGGCCAGCGGGAAGACGAGCCATCCGCCGCTCCGGATGAAGCCGCCGCGTCGCGGCGAGGCGGTGCCGGTCATCACGCGCTCAGGGGCGATCGGTCTGCGAGATGACGGTCAGGCGCCCGGCCTTCCACGGCACGAGCCCGGCGCCAGGCCCGCGATCGGCCACCATCAGCGCGAGCAAGATCGGCAGGTAGATGAGGCTCGCGAAGAAGACGCGCCGGGCCAGGGCCGAGCTGCGCCGGCGGTACAGGCTCCAGCACAGGCGCGCGAACACGATGCCCACCGGCGCCGCGCCCAGCGCGAACCACCATCCGGCGATGCCGGTGAGGACGATCGTGGCCGACAGCGGCAACAGCACGATCGCGTACATCAGGATCAGACGCGTGGTCCGGACACCCGAGGGATCCACGATCGGCAGCATGCGAAAGCCCGCCCCCGCGTACTGGTCGCGATGGAACCAGGCCAGCGACAGGAAGTGCGGGATCTGCCACACGAAGAGCACCAGGAAGAGCACCCAGGCGCGCATGTCGAGGTGCCCGGTGACCGCCGTCCAGCCCATCATCGGGGGAATGGCGCCGACCACCGCGCCCACCAGCGTGCAGCTCGGGTCGCGGACCTTCAGCGGCGTGTACACGAACACGTACAGCGCGAGCGTGATGATCGACAGCGTGGCGGTCAGGACGTTCACCAGGGTCGCGAGAACCACCGGCCCCGAGACCGCGAGCGTGGTGGCCACGATCAGCGCGTGCATCCGCGTCATCCGGCCCGACGGCAGCGGGCGTCCGGCCGTGCGGGCCATGCGGCGGTCCAGATCCACCTCCCACCACTGATTCAGGGCATTGGCGCCGGTGGCGGCGAGCCCCGTGCCGAGCAGCGTCCAGAGCAGGCGGACCCAGTCCAGGGCGCCGGTCGTGGCGACGGCGGATCCCACGAACGTGGTGATGACCACCAGGGCCGACAGCCGGAACTTGGTCAGATCGAAGTAATCCTTTGCCCAGTAGCGCGATGCGGCGTTGGTGCGGTGCCGAACGGGGGTCGGAGATGGGATCCCCGGCATCCCGGGCGTCTCCGGCGCGGTGGGCGCCGCGAGGGGCTCCCGGGAGCTGGGAGTCTGTAACGTCATGAGCGACCTCTAGATACAGCGCGCATCGGCCGAGCGGGCGGGGCCCCGCCCGGCCGGCAGGACTCCGTTTCGACAGCGCGGGAGTATAGCGCAACTCACCGGCCCGCGACATCCGATCCGGACCCCGGCGGACCCGCTTCTCGGCCCCTTTGCGTGCGGTCCCCGGCGCTGTGCTACGCTAACTCGCGCCGCGTTCAGGGCCCCTTTCCGGACCCCGCCACGCGTCGACCGACCTGCGAACCCCGTCCAAGGAGGGTTGGCGATGACCGAAGCCACCGCGCGCGCGCACGCCGCGACGATCCCGGTCGAGCCCCGCTCGCTCTCGACCCCCGCCGCCGGGGGCCGTACATATATGTTGCCCCTCGGATTCGGAACGACGCTCGGGATGTGGGGCGTCGGGTACCTGAGCCGGCTCTCGCCCGGCCTGGTCCCGTCGTGGATCACGCTCATCCTGATGCTGGGCTGCCTGTTCGGCGGCGGCCTCGTCGCCGGGCGATACACCGGCCGGGGCTGGCGGGCCGGACTGAACACCGGCGTGGTCGCCGCGCTCCTGAACATGCTCATCCTCGGGAGCCTCGTCTCCGGAGGCAGCGCGGCGATGATCGCCACGTCGATCGCCGCGTGGCTCGGCGCGTCCCTGATCGTCTCCGCGCTCGTGGCCGCGGCCGGGGGCGCCGTGGGCGCGCGCTTCCCGGTGGTCCGCGACGCCGGCGTGAACTGGACCGCAGCGTTCGCCGCGGTCGCGGCCACGGTGGCGTTCTCGGTCCTGGTCGTGGGCGGACTCGTCACCGGCCACGAGGCAGGCCTGGCCGTCGTCGACTGGCCGAATTCCTTCGGTCACAACATGTTCCTGTATCCGCTGTCGCAGATGACGGGCGGCATCTTCTACGAGCACGCACATCGTCTCTTCGGCTCGTTCGTCGGGCTGACGACGCTCGTCCTGACGATCCACCTCAACATGACCGACCGTCGCCGCTGGCTCCGCATGCTCGCGGTGGCCGCGCTGGTCGGCGTGATCTCCCAGGGGATCCTCGGTGGGCTCCGCGTGACCGGTCACTTCACGACGAGCCAGTCCCCCGACGTCGTCTCGCCCAGCATCGTGCTCGCGATCGTGCACGCCGTGTTCGGTCAGGTCGTGTTCGGGCTTCTGGTCTCGATCGCGGTGTTCACGTCGACCGGGTGGCGGCGCCGCACCGCGGGGCTCGTGCGCGAGTCGGCCCGGACCGATCGGCTGGCCACGTCGGCGCTCGTCGTGGCGCTGGTCGGTCAGCTGATCCTGGGTGCCGTGCAGCGACACACCGCCGGTGCGCTCGTGGTGCACATCCTGATGGCGACCGTCGTGACCGCGCTCGCCGTGTTCGTGGGCATGCGCGCGTGGGGCATGAAGCGGGTGCCGGTCCTGCAGCGACTCGGACCGAAGCTGCTCGGGCTGGTGTCGTTCCAGCTGATGCTGGGCGTGGGCGCGCTCGCGGTCACGTCGATGCCGGGCTCCGAGGACGGCCCCTGGCTCGGCGACGTCATCGTGACGACGATGCACCAGGCCACCGGAGCCGCGCTGCTGGCGCTGACGGTGATGGTGGTCATCTGGACGCATCGGCTCCTGGCACCGCCGGCGCGGGAGTACTGATGAAGCGCGTGTTCACCGCGCCCGATCCGTCGCTCGTGCATCACGCCAGGAATCTGCTCGAGTCGGCCGGCATCGTCTCGATCGTGCAGGGCGAGCTACGCGGCGTCGCGTCCGGTGAGCTGCCGCCGATCCAGTGCTGGCCCGAGCTGTGGATCCTCGAGACCGACGACTACCAGGAAGCCTGTCGCGTGCTCAGAGGGCTCGACGTGCCCGACGGGTCCGGAGAGCCCTGGGAGTGTCACGTCTGCCACGAGACGATCGACCCACCGTTCACCGCGTGCTGGCAGTGCGGGACCGAGCGATCCATCGACCGCGATCGCGAGAGCTCGCTCCCGCGAGATGATCCGTCGCTCTCCGGCAACGCCCGCACGTAGGTGGAGGCGCAGGCCATGGACGCGTCCACGTCCGGCGCGGTACGTGCCTCGGCGTCGCCCGCGCGCGGCCTACGTGCGGCTCGGACGGACGACGACCTTCGGGACTCCCGATCACGCCCGTGCGTAGAGGTCGGATCCCAGGAAGGACTCGACCACCGTGGGGTCGAACAGGGTACCGGCCTCGGAGGCGATGTACTCGCGGGTCCGGTCCGGTGACCAGCGCCGGCGGTACGGGCGATCGGACGTGAGCGCGTCCCACACGTCCACGACGGCGAAGATCCGCGCCGCCATCGGGATCTCCTCGCCCCGGAGCCCGCGCGGATAGCCCGATCCGTCCCACCGCTCGTGGTGACAGTACGGAATGTCGATCGCGGGGCGGAGGTACTCGATCGGCGCGAGCATGTGATAGGCGTACACGGGGTGCAGGCGCATCGTCTTCCACTCGGCGTCGGTCAGCGGGCCGGGCTTGTGGAGGATGCGATCGGGGATGCCCATCTTGCCGATGTCGTGCAGCAGCGCGCCGCGCCGCACGTGGATGATGTCGGTGTCGGTCCAGTCGAGGCGCCGGGCCAGCGCGACCGTGGTCTCGGTGACGCGCCGCGTGTGACCCTCGGTCTCGCGATCGCGAAGATCCAGCGCCCGGGTCCAGCCCTCCAGCGTCTCGTCGTAGGCCACCTGCAGCCGATCGTCCGACTGGCGTACGCTGGCCATCAGCTCGGCGCGCTCGATCGCCGACACGATCTGTCGGGCGGCGCCGTCGAAGAGGTCGACCCAGCCCGGGTCGACGTGGTAGGGCGCGCGGTGAAACACCTCGAGCACGCCCTTCAGGTCGGGGCCCGAGAGCATCGGTACGCCGTAGTAGGCCCGGAATCCCTCGTCCGCCAGCAGCGACGATCGGGGCCAGAGGCCACCGAGGTCGCTCAGCGCGGGAATCTGGAGCTGGCAGCGCGTCTTCGCGATGCGACCGGCCAGTCCCTCGCCGATGCGGAGCTGCATGCCCCCGAGCGTGCGCGTGCGGAACCCGATCCCCGACAGGAAGCGGAGCGTGCGCCCGCAGGGCTCGGTGACGAAGAGCGCCGCCGCATCGGCGCCCACGCGGGTGGCCAGCTCGATCAGCACCGGCCGCACGGTGTCGGCCAGCTCGTCGGTCGGCGTGGTGGGCATCGGGATGGGTGTCCACGCGACCGGGGGTGGCGGCACGCTGGAGGGTGGCATGGAGAGTCGCGCCGCATCGCCGGCGAAGCGTGCCCGTGCGTACGTGGTGGCGAGCACGTCGGCGACGGTCCGGAGCGCATCGAGCTCCAGGGACGTCCACCGGCGCTCCCGATGGCGGGACTCGAAGCCCAGCACGCCTGCCAGCTCGTTGCCGAACCGGACCGGCACCAGCGCCACCGACCGGGTCTCGCGCGCGCCCTCGCCGTCGCCCGAGGGCGCGGGGATCAGCGCCGACACGGCCTCGCCCCGATCGAGCTGTAGCTGGAACAGGCGAAGGAGCCCGGCGTCCACCGACGTCTGCCAGTCCCCGTCGGCGCACCACAGCTGATCGACGGCGAACGACGCACGCGTGCCGCCGGTCGACGCCCCCGTTCCCCGGTCGCCGACCGGTGCCGCATGAACGGCCGCGTCCACGTCCGCCGCGCGGGCGAGTGCTTCGAGCACGAGCGCGATCCGCTCGCCGTCCGGATCGTCCGCGGACAGCATCTCGACCGACGACCGGATCGCGGCCAGCAGGCGAGCCGACACGTCGTCGCGGCCATCGACGCCGTTGCTCCGACCCTCTCGTGGCGACTCGGCCCGCTCACGCGACATGCGTGCGGCGAGGGCACGATCGACGGCGTTCGTCACCGGCGCGGGCGTCGCGCCGGAGACCAGAGTCGGGGACGCACCATCGCGCCCGGACGATGCACGCTCGCCGCCGACGCCGGCCGTCATCAGTGCCTCGACCGGCGCGGCGACACGAGCCGAAAGCACGCGCTTCACCGCCGCGGGGAGCCGGGAGAGATGACGCATTCGTACGAGATCGGCGGCGCCGCCTCGCATCAGATCGACGGCGACGTCCTCGCCGCCGGCCTCGGTGACGACGATGAACGGCGTTCCCGGGCGGTGCGCGTTGCGGATCTGGAGCGCGTCGAGCGCATCGAACGAGGGAAGCGAGTAGTTCGAGATGATCACGTCGAAGGGTCTGGACATGGCGTCCAGGTAGGCGCGCCGGGTGTGCACGCGTCGAGCACGAGGCTCGAATCCACCGCTGGCCAGCGTCGTGACGATGGAGCTCGCAACCGTGCGGTCATCGTCGACGATCAAGACGCGAAGATGCATCGCGCGATGGATCTCCAAGCAGTCCGTGCTAAAGGGATCACAACGGTTCGACTGCGACGAAGCGTCGAGACGACGAAGAACGCCGAAGTGTAATGACGTCCGTGAGTCGACGGCAACCGTTTACTGGTCACTCTGGAACCACGGCGACCGTTTGCTCGCGTGCAGACCGAGGTCGACAATCTATCCCACGTGCGCGACGAAACCGAACACGAAAGCGAGCCGTTCTCGCGCGTCGACGTCGTCACATGCAAGTGCCCGTCGAATCGTGCGATCGAGAAAACGCCGGGGGCATCGCGACGTCATCCGAGCGCGCGCTCGCGCGCGAGCGCGCTCGAGGGCCGCGCGCCCGCGGTCTCGGTCACGCGTCGTGTCGACGAGCCGAACGCCGGCGCTCGCCGGCGGGACCCCACCGGCTCGTCGGCCTGACGGGAGGTGAGTCTGGCAGCGCCGCTCGAGGGGACGGCGAAGGCGCCATCATGCTCGGACCGTCTTGCCGAGCCCGCGTTCGGTCCGCCTTTCCGCCATGACGACAAACTGTTTCTTGGTTGAAACTTACGACCTTCTGAACAAATGCGTGGATCTGAGTGTCTGGACGTGCTTATAGTCGGGGTCAGCCGGGCGACTGGTAACTGCTCACGCTGCGACCTGTACTCCGGTACCCTGCTGTCCTCCGCTGCTTGGTGGACGGGCACCTTCGGGTTTTTGGATGGATTTCCGCCGAAGGTGCCCGTCGCCGGGTCGCATCCCACCACCCGCGCCGTCCCCGGTCTCGATCAGTCCGACGTCGATAGCCCGAACTTCCGCGCGCGGTAGCGCATCGTCTTGTACGAGATGCCCAGTCGCTTCGCCGCGTCGGCCAGGTTTCCGTTCGACAGCCGGATCGCCTCGCTCAAGAGCCGTCGCTCGACGTCGGCCAGCGAGACCGATCCACCCTGGAGAAGCTGCTCGGCCGATGCTCCGCGTGCATCGTCGTCGCCCGACGCGGGAGCGGATCGGGCGGCTCCGAGGTCAATCGACGGCGGCAGGTCCGAGACGCCGAGGGGCTCGCCCTCGGAGAGCACGACCATCTTCTCGATCAGATGCTCGAGCTCGCGCACGTTTCCGGTGAATGGGTAGGTCGCGAAGAACCCGTACAGCTCGTCGGTGAGGTCCGGCGGCGGCACCTGGTATCTCGCAGCCGCGCGATCGCGGAACCGTTCGGCCAGCTCGCGGATGTCCTCGCGCCGATCCCGGAGCGGTGGAAGGTGCACCTCGAGCACGTTGACCCGGTGGTAGAGATCCTCCCGGAAGCGGCCCGCGGCCACCAGCTCGCGCAGGTCGCGATTGGTCGCGGTGAGGACGCGCACGTCGATCTTGCGCGCGCGCGTGCCACCCACCCGCTCGAGGACGCGATCACCGAGCACCCGGAGGAGCTTCGGCTGGAGCGACTGGGGCATCGAGCTGAGCTCGTCGAGAAAGAGCGTGCCGCCCGCGGCCTGCTCGAAGCGCCCCGGACGCGCGCTGGTCGCGTGAGTGAAGGCGCCCTTCTCGTGACCGAACAGCTCGCTCTCGGCCAGCGACTCGGGGATGGCGGCACAGTTGACCGGCACGAACGGCCCCGCCGCGCGGGGACTCGAGTAGTGGATTCGGCGCGCGACCAGCTCCTTGCCGGTGCCGCTCTCCCCAGTGATCAGCACGTCACCCGGCGCGCCGGCGATGCGGTCGATGACCGACGCCAGCCGGATCATGGCCGGTGACGAGCCGATGATCTCGGGCGCCTCACGCGATCGGATCTCGTTCTGCAGACGCTCGTTCTCGCGCACGAGGCTCACGCGCTCGGCGACCCTCGCCACGCGCTGCAGGAGCTCGTCCTTCGTGAACGGCTTCTGGAGGTAGTCGTGCGCCCCGTTCTTCATGGCCTCGATCGCCGAGTCGACCGTCGCGAAGGCCGTCATCAGGATGACCGTGAGCGACGCCTGCCGACGCTTCGCATCCCCGAGCAGGGTGACGCCGTCCATCCCGGGCATCCGGAGATCGGTCACCAGGAGATCGAACTCGGCGCGCTCCAGCTCGGTCAACGCGCTCGCGCCGGAGTCCGCGGCCACGACGGTGTGTCCGGCGTCGGTCAGGATCTCCGAGACGATCTCGCGCTGGCGGGCCTCGTCGTCGGTGACCAGTATGCGAAGCGGTGCGGCGGTCGGCATCGGCTCTTCTCAGGCACGCAGGTTCCGCGGCAGATGAACGCGCATCACCGTTCCGGCCTCGGGTGCGCTCTCGACGTCGATGTGGCCGCCGTGGCGCTCCACGGCGCTCCGGACGATCGCCAGCCCGAGTCCGGTTCCATCGGGGCGGGCGGTGTAGAACGGATCGAAGACGTGAGCGACCTCGTCGGGCGACATCCCGCGTCCGGTGTCGCGCACGGTCACGACGGCGACGTCGTCCTCCTCGGGTGCGCCGCCCATGCCGGCGCACCGGCTGCCGATCGTGACCGTGACGTCGCCGCCAGGGTCGGTGGCCGCCAGCGCGTTGGCAAGGAGATTGTTCCACACGGTGGACAGCGCCGACGGATCGCCGTCGAGCGAGATCGGCTCGGTCGCCTCGACCGCGAGGCGGACCCCACGTTGCTGGGCATCGGCCTCGAAGAGTGTGACCGCTGCCCGTACCGATGCCACGAGGTCGATCGACTCGGTGTGGAGGGTCTCCGCGCTCGAGAGGACGAGCACGTCGCTCACGAGCTTCTCTAGGCGGTGAAGCTCGCCGGTCACCGACGAGAAGTACCGATCGAACGCGGCCCGCTCGTCGGTTCCGCCGGGCGGGGCGGTCTTGTCGCGGAGCTGCTGCATCGTGAGCTGGATCGTGTTCAGCGGATTGCGCACCTCGTGGGCAACGCCGGCGGCCAGACGACCCACCGTGGCCAGGCGCTCGGCCTCGGCGAGCTGTTGCTCGATCGCCTTGGTCTGGCGCAGCCGACCCACCATGCGGTTGAACGAGGTCGTGAGGCGCCCGATCTCGTCGCGGCGCTCGACGGCGATGTCCACGTCCAGGTCGCCCGACTCGACGCGCTCGAACGAGCGCTCGAGCCGCCGGAGCGGTCGCGTGAACTGCACCGCCATCAGCCCCGCGCCCACGGCACCCAGCCCCAGGAGCGAGGAGACGAGCCAGACCCCGCGGCGCCGCGATGCCGCGAGCGCGTCGGTCAGCTCGGCCAGCGGATAGCGGACCTCGAACACCGCGAGCGAATCCTTCTGGCCATAGAAGAACGGCACCTCGAACAGGAACTCGTCGTGCGTGGTGCGGCGGGGGCCGAAGCGCGCGGTGAGCTCGGCCAGACGCCCGCGCATCGTCGACTCGGCCACGGCGCGGGGAAAGGGCGGGATGAGAGCGTCGGGCGCCGTCTCGACGTCGACCACGATCTTGCCGGGGCGCAGCGAGTCCGCGAGCGAGCGCCGCTCGTAGCGCGTGGTGATCGTCCGGTCGTCGACCTCTTGATGCCACACGTGTCCCGGCTGCTCAGACCAGAACAGCGAGTCGCCCTCGTCGGCGAACACGAAGACCTCGGTTCGGATCGAGTCGCATCCGTCGAGGTCCAGCGGCAGTTCCTCGAGCTCGGCGATGAGCTCCCGCACGCTGTCACGATCGGCGATCGCGTGCGTGACCACGTGCTGCAGGTCGTCGCCGACGTGCCGGAACCGAACCGTGGCCCGGGTGGCGCTGAACCCGGAATCGGAGGACACGGGTGTCAGCGTATCGAAGAAGCCGCGGTCGTCCTCCATGACGGCGAGCATGACGCGCTCGGTCGCCTGGCGCGTGGACAGGTTCACCTCGTCGTTGATGCGCGCGATCCGATCCTCGAGATCGCGCTGCTCGCGCGCGTTCAACAGGAACTGGGCCGCCACGACGGCCATGACGAGGAACATCATCATGGCCGCCAGGCGAAGCTTGAGCGTCATGCCGAACTCACCTCGGCGAGTCAGTTGACCTGCGAGACGCGGAGACGATGCACCAACGGGAAGTCGTCGTCATCGTGCGCGACCGCGTAGAGCTGGCCGTCGCGACCGACCGCGAACCGATCGTAGGACGGCAGCGAGAATCGCCGGACGTACGTCCCGTCGGCGTTCCACTCGTCGGTGACGATCGTATCATCGTCGCCCTGGGACGTGATGACCCAAATCCGGCCGTCGGGCCACCCGAGGAGGCCGCGCACGTCGGCGGCGTACTCCGGCAGCATCCTCGCGAGATCCTTCATGTCGAACGTCTGCGTCTCGCCGTCGCCGATCTCCACGCTGGTCTCCTCACCGCCGACGCCCCCGGCACCGGCCGGCGAGCTCTCGACCGTCTTGGTCACGAACACCATCCGGTGGCCGCCGTCCTCGCCCTCGCCCTTCGGCTTGGGAAGCTCGAGCTTCTGGCGCTCGAACGCGCGAGCGACGCCCGGTCCGAGCTGCCCGGTGTGCGAGAGCGGCACGAGGCAGTACGCGTCCTCGCCGGCGATCTGGAAGCCGTCGGCCGCCAGCGTGACACGCGGGGCGACCTCCCGCGAGACCTTGAACACCATGCGATCCGTGACGGCCCCTTCCGGCGGAGCGACACCCGCCTGCCAGAGCGTCTCGCCCCGTGGGTCGAAGAGCTCGGCCACGGCGGGCCGCCCTTCCTCGTGGGTCAGCAGCAGCGAGCCGTCGTCGGTCAGCAGCATGCCGCCGACCATGCTGCTGAGGATCTGATCGCGCACGAGGCGGCCGTCGGCCCCGAAGATCGACACGCGCTGCTGGCCCATGTCGAAAACCGCGACCTCACCGGACGCGTTCACGCTGAGCCTGTTCGGGAGCTGGAATTCGCCCGGGCCCTGTCCCTCGGCGCCGATCGTGCGGAGGTGGCCGCCGTCGGGACCGAACACCTGCACGTGACCGTTGCCGTTGTCGAGGACGTAGATGTTGCCCTCCGCGTCGGCGTCGACGAGCACCGAGCCCAGCTTCTCGTAGAACTGCGCCGCATCCGGGGCGTCGCCGCCACCGATGGTGAGCGTCTCGTCGATGCTGTATCCCCCCTCGAACAGGGGAGCGTCGACGACGTCTCCGACCGTGAACGGATCCACGACGGGGTTTCGGGCCTCTGCGCCGGCCACCGTCAAGGCGACGCCGGCCGCGATCGTGGTGAACGTACGCATGACTGGGGACATTAGATTCTCCTTTGCGAGCGGGACTACGACGTCGTCGAACGCGACGGCGCCATCGGACGCCGTCGTCGTCGTTGCAACAACACGAACAGGGGCGGAAGACACACGAGCGTGACGATCGCCGAGGCGATCAGGCCGCCCGTACCCGCCATCGCGAGGGAGCGCCATCCCGCGGTCGCGTTGGGATCGACTCCCCACCCCAGTGGAACCAGTCCCGCGACGCTGGTCGCGGTCGTCATCAGGATCGGTCGGGCGCGCTCACTCACCGCCAGCGTGATGGCCGCGCGCGCGTCTGGCGCGCGGCGGGCCAGCCGCCCCGCCCGGTGAACCAGGAGGAGCGCGTTGTTGATCGCGATCCCCGCGAGCAGGATGAGTCCCACGTACGCCGTGCGATCGAACGACGCGCCGGTGATCCAGAACACCGACACCACGCCGATGAAGCTGAGCGGCACCGACACGATCGCGACGAACGGCAGGAGCAGGCTCTCGAAGAGCGCCGCGCTGACCATGTAGACCAGGAGGATCGCCAGCGCGATCGCGAGGTGGATCTCGCGCTCCTCGCGCGACGACAGAAAGACGCCGAGCCCTTCCTCGAGCGTGTAGCCCGGCGGCAGGGTCGTGTTCTCCACCAGCGTTTGGACGAACTCGTTGCCGATCTTGCGGGGCCCCCGGTACTCGAAACCGACCGAGCGCGAATACTGCTGATTCCGCCGCCAGATCTCCGACGGCGTCGGGCGCTCCTCGATCTCCAGTACCTCGCCGAGCGGAAACGGCGCGAGGTGGTCGGTGTGGACGAGCGTGCGAACGAGCTCGGCCGGGGTGAGCGCATCCCGGCCGGCGTAGGCGACCCGTGCTTCCAGCTCCCCGTCGCGCGTACGCAGCGGCCGTCCCGCCAGGTCGCTGGCGATGGCCGGTCGCACGACGTCCATCAGCTCCGGCATCGAGACGCCCAGCTCGGCGATGCGGGACCGATCCGGAACGGCGGCCAGCTGCACCGCGCCCTCGACGAAGCTGCCGGTCAGGTTCGCATCCACGTTCTTGATGCGGGCGTTGCGCTCGAGCCGCTCTCCGAGATCCTCGGCCAGGCGGGAGAGCGTCAGATAGTCCGGTCCCTCCAGCCGGAGCTGATACGTGGGGGAGACGCTGGCGCCTCCGGCGCTGTAGCCGGGACCCCGCCCCTGGACCGACACCTTCACCCCGGAGACGCCGGCGGCCAGGAGCGTCATCTCGTCCCGCAGAATCTCGGGGATCGCGGTGCGGACGACTCCGGGGTGAAAGCGCATCGTGGTGGTCGCGCTCCGCTCCCGCACGTACGTCTCGACCTGCGTCACGTAGCCCTTCTCGACGTACTCGTGAGAGAGTGCCTTCTCCTCGAACGCGCGGATGAGCGCGTCGGCCTGCCGGATCTCGCCCCCCGGCGGAAACTCGATCGAGACCCGGAGCGACGTGTCGGTGTTCGGGGGAAAGATCGATCCGGTGGGGATCTTCTCCTGAAACACCCAGAGGCTGCCCACGAGCAGCGAGAGCGCTACCCCCACCGGGACGATCGGCCACCGGAGGAGGCCCCGGAGGACGGCGCGGGCGATCACGGACGTTCGGCGCGCCACCGATCCCTCGACGTGCGCGAGCGCGCCGGTCGCGCGCAGGGGACGTTCATCCAGCCCCCAGCGTGAGAGGAGCGGGGTCAGCGTCAGCGCAACCCCCATCGACGCCAGGAGCGACAGGCAGACCGCCAGCACGAACGGGAGGTAGTAGTCCTTGAGGTCTCCCGAGAGGTAGAGGAACGGCATCAGCACGACGGCGGTCGTGAACGTCGCGGCCATCAGCGGAAAGAGCACCTCGCGCGTGGCCGCGAGGGTGATCAGCCGATCGCGGAGGAGCCCGGCGAGCCCCCGCCGGGAATCGGCTCCGGCGCGGCGCCGCAGCGCGACGTTCTCGAGAATCACGATTGCGTTGTCGACCGCCATGCCGAACGCCAGCGCGAGGCCCGAGAGCGTGACGAGGTTCATGCCGAGCCCGGCCAGACGGAACAGGAGAAACGTCGCCAGGGCCGAGAAGACCACCGACGTCAGCACGACCAGCGGTGCTCGCACGCGCCGGTGGAACGCCACCATCACCAGGAAGATCGCGCCGATCGAGAGCAGCGAGCGCTTCACGAGCACGTCGAGCTCGTCCCGGACGCGCTCGGACTGATCGTGGATCGTCTCGATCGTGACGCCTTCGGGGAGCGAGGAGCGCATGTCGTCCAGCGCCGAGAGCACGTTCTCGGCGACCGAGATCACGTTCGTGCCGGGCTCGCGTTCGAGCACGACCTGCACCGAGGGGACGCCGTCGAGCCGCGAGAGCCGGGTCGGCTCCGCCCAGCCGTCACGCACGCGTGCGACGTCGGCGACCCGGATCGGCATCGCCGTGGTGACGAACGCGTCGGCGATCGCGGCCACGTCGGGCTCGGGGCGCTCGAGCACCGCCGGGAGACGCGCGCCTCCGGATCGGACCGCGCCGAGGGGCACCGTGCCCCCGACGCGTGCGAGCACCGCGTCCATCTCCGCCGGCGAGATGAGCCCGCGCTCCACGGCGTCGCGGTCCAGACCCACGTGGATCTCTCGCGGCGTGCCGCCGTACACGTCCGACCCCGCCACGCCGGGGACGGCCAGGAGTCTCGGCAGCACGCGCTCCTCGAGCAGCCGGCGGAGCGACTCGGCCGTGTAGGGCCCCCAGGCCTGGAAGACGAGGAAGTCCCCGCCCTCCATGCCGCGCGGCAGTGTCCGCTGGATCGCCGGCGGCGCCAGCTCGACCGGAAGCTCGTCCCGGATCGCGGCGAGCCGTTCCCGGAGGAACACCTCGGCCAGGTCCAGATCCGTGCCCCGGGAGAACGCCACCTGCACCTGTGACCAGCCCGGCCCGCTGACCGACGCGATCTCCTCGACGTCGCGAAGCTGCTCGGCCTCCGCCTCGGTGGGCGCGGTCACCAGCGCCTCCATCTCGGTCGACGAGGCGTTGGGCCAGACGAGCGAGACGGTGAGCCGCGGCAGGTCCAGATCCGGCGTCAGCCCGACGGGTAGGTCTCGCAGCGATGCGACGCCGACCAGGAGCAGCGCCACGTACCAGGCGCCGGTCGCGACGGGACGAGAGAGGGGACCGCCGAGCAGCTTCATCTGGGCTCCCTTCCCGCAAAGCGTCGACCGGTGATCCCCTCGAACAGGACCGGCACCACGATCAGCGTCAGCAGCGTCGCCGACGTGAGCCCGCCGATGACCGTGATCGCCAGCGGCGCCCGGAGCTCGGCGCCCCGGCCCACGAGCATCGGTGCCAGCGCCAGCGCGGTGGTCGCTGTGGTCATCAGGATGGGGCGGTAGCGCCGGCGGCTCGCGATGAGCACCGCCTCGCGCACGGACCGGCCCTCGCCGACGAGCCGCCGCATCAGGTCGACCTTCAGGATCGCATCGTTCACCACGATGCCGATCAGGATGACCAGCCCCATTCCCGAGATGACGTTCAGCGTGTTGCCGGTGATCGCGAGCGAGAGACTCACGCCGACCGCGGCCAGCGGCACCGCAGCGAAGATCACCAGCGGCAGCCGCACCGACTCGAACTGGGCGGCGAGGATCAACAGCACCAGACCGGCGGACAGCAGAAACGCCCGCGTGATGCCGCCGAGGGTCTCGCGCATGTCAGTATGTGCCCCGCCGAACTCGGCCACGTAGCCGGGCGGCAGCGCGGCCTCGTCGATGCCCGCCTCCAGCGCATGCACGACCGTGCTCACGTCGCGAAGCGGACCGTCCCAGCGAATGGTGGCGACGCGTGCCTGGTCCTCACGAATCAGACGCGCCGGCGCCAGCTCGGTGGCCACGTCGAACAGATCGCGCATCGCGTAGGCGCGACCGCCGGTGACGATCGTCTGCTGCTCGAACGCGGTGCCGTCGGCCTGGCGCACGACGACGGGGTTCTCCTCGTCGAACCGGCGGATCCGTGTGGCCTCGACCCCGGACGCGGCGGCCTGGATGGCCGCGAAGGCCTCGCTCTCGGAGATCGCGCGGCGACGGGCGACGTCCTGGTCGAGGCGAAGCCGAAACCGCGGCTCGGACTCGGCGGCGGCCAGTCGCAGCGGGTGTCCGCGGTCGTGCATCCGGCTCTCCGCGTGCCCGGCGATCGTGGCGGCCAGCGACTCCGCGGTCGCGTGATCGGGTCCGGAGACCCGGCACGTCAGCGTGGCGTCGCCGGCCGGCACGAGGGCGGCCAGCTCGGGCCGGTCGTTGGCGACGTCGAGCTGCCATCCCGGCGTGCCCGCGAACCGGACGAGCATCGCCTCCACGAGAGCGTCGCGTCCGGAGACGGCATCGCCGCGAAGCCGCGCGCGCAGCGTGCCGCGATTGGCCTGGCGATCGCGCTCCGAGGGATCGAACGTGTCGGCCGCCCCGACCGACGTGAAGACGCGCTCGACGGCGGGCTGGTCGGACAGCCACTCCTCCACCTGGGCCACGGCGGCGTCGGTGGCCGCGACGTCGGTGCCGGACGGAAGTCGGAGGCGTACCTCGAGGTTCTCGGTCGCGACCGCGGGGAAGGTCTCGCGCGGCAGCGACGCGACGACGAGGACGCTGTAGGCCAGAATCGCCGCCGTGACCGCCAGCGTGCGCCGTGGACGATCCAGGGCGTATGCCAGCACGCGGTGGTACCGGTCGTAGAGCGGCAGTCGGGCCGCGCGTGAGGTCCCCGCCGAGAAGCGTCCGGCCAGCATGGGCAGGAGCGTCAGCGCGACCACGAGGCTCACTCCGAGAGAGACCCCCACCGCGATCGCCTGGTCCCTGAACAGCTCCCCGACCGCGCCGGGCACGAAGGCGAGGGGCGCGAACACGGCGCACGTGGTCAGCGTCGACGCGAGGATGGGGAGCGCCACCTCGCGCGCGCCGTCGCCGGCGGCGCGGAGCGAGGGCACTCCCGATGCGCGAAGCCGGTGGATGTTCTCCAGACAGATGATTGCGTTGTCCACGAGCATGCCCACACCCAGCGCGATTCCGCCCAGCGACATCAGGTTCAGCGACACGCCGAGCACGTCGAGCACAGAGAACGTGGTGACCACGGAGATCGGCAGCGCGAGGATCAGGAACAGCGGCGATCGGCCGTCGCGCAGAAACGCCAGCAGCACGAGGTAGGCGAGGAGGCTGCCCATCCAGACCGCCTGCCAGACCCCGGCCAGCGACTGCCGGACGAATGGAGATGCATCGGCCACCACGGCCACGTCGAAGTCGGGGAACTCGGTGGCCACCTCGGCGAGCCGCTCGTGCACGGCGTCGGCCATGCGCACGAGGTTGGCACCGGCCTCTCGCGTCAGGAGGATGCCCACGGCGGGGCGTCCATCCAGACGGCTCCAGCCGCGGGGATCCTCGAAGTCGTCCACGACGCGGGCAACGTCGGCTACCCGGACGATGCGGTCGCCCTTGCGAGCGACCACGACGTCGGCCACGTCGACGGCGTTGCGGAGGCTCGACTCCACGTCCACCGCGAACCGGATCTCGCGCCGGCGAAGGTAGCCGCCCGGCGTGTCCACGTTCGCCTCGCCGATCGCGGTCACGAGATCGCGCACGCTGAGATCCAGCGTCTCGAGCCGATCGGGATCGGGGATCACGCGGATCTCGCGCTCCGGGGCGCCGACGACGGCCGCCCGGGCGACGCCGTCGATCTGCTCCAGGCGCGGGCGCAGCACGTCCTCCGCCCACTCGGCCGCGTGTGGGAGGTCCTCGGCGGCCAGCGCCAGCACGATTGCGGGTCGGTCCAGATCCGACGCCCCGAGAATCACCGGTCGCTCGACGCCCTCGGGCAGGTCCCACCGGACCGTGTCGAGCCGCTCGCGCATGCCGAGCGTGACCAGGTCCGCGTCTGCACCCGGGTACAGGCGGCAGGTGATCGACGCCCCGCCGGGCACGATCTCGGTGTGCGTGCCGCGGACGCCGCGCACCGTGACGAGCACCTCCTCGATCGGTCGCGCAACGCTCTCCTCGATCTCGTCCACACCCGCGTCGGCGTAGGGGATCCAGACCGTCAGCGCGGCGGGCCGCACCTCGGGCAGGAGCGTCATCTCGAGGCGGGGGAGGGAGACCGCCCCGAGGAGAACCGCGGCCAGGAGGAGCATCGTCGTCGCGATCGGTCGCCTCACGGCGAGCTGCGAGAGGTGCATGACGACTACTTCGCCGCGTCGACGAGCGTCACCTTCACGGGCGCGCCGTGCGCGATCGTGAAGTGACCGTCGACGAGAACGGTGTCCCCGGGGGCGAGCCCCTCGGTCACCTCGACCTCGTGCTCGTTCTCGAGACCCGTCGACACGTACTGCCACTCGGCGCGCCCCTTCGACGCCCGGAACACGAGCAGCTTCCGGTCTCGCTCGAGGATCGCGCGGCGTGGCACGGCCAGGCGGTCCTCGTGTCGCGCGGCCTCGATCTCGACCTCGGCGTACATGCCCGGGCGGATCCTGCCGTCGACGTTCGGCAGCTCGATGTACGCGACGCCGGTGCCGGACTCTGGATCGCACTCGGGGCTCAGCGCGGTGACCGTGGCCGTGAACGTGTCGTCCGGAAACGCCGCGAACCGGACGCGTGCGGGGGCGCCCGGCACGAGGTGTCCGAAGTCGCTCTCCAGCACCTCGGCGGGAATCCGGATCGTGGCGAGATCCACGATGGTCACGACCGGCTCGTTGGGGGAGACGTTCTGTCCCACGACGGCGTCCACCGAGGCGACGACACCGTCGAAGGGGGCGCGAAGCCGCGTCGAGGCCAGATCCAGCTCCGCGCGTTCGAGCTGAAGCTGCGCTTCGGTCAGACCGGCGCGGTTCGCCGCGGCGTTCGCGCGGGTCAGCGCACCCTCGGAGTCGACCGCGGCGGTGTCCCCCAGGACGCGCATCTGATAGTCGACCTCGGCGTTCGCCTTGCGTGCGGCAGCCTCGCGTTGCGCCAGCTCGTACGGGCGGGCGTCCAGCGCCAGGAGTTCGTCTCCGCGCCGGACCCGGTCGCCCTCGGTGACGCTCACGCTCGCGACGCGCTCGCCCACCCGGGCGGAGAGCTCGACGCGGCGTGGCGCCTCCGCGCGACCGCTCGCACGCACCGACAGGACGAACGGGCCGAGTGAGACCTCGAAGCCCGCGACGGGAAGAGGACGGGATCGACCGGACGAAGTCTCGCGTGATCCATCCGTCGCACGGTCGGGCGAGTCGGATCCGCCGGCGGGTTCAGCGCCGGCGTTGCCTTCGTCGGTCCGCGCCGACTCCGCGGCGACCGTCCGCTCCGACAGGAACGAGGCGATCGCGTGCCGCGAAGCCGGATGTCCGGCGAGACCGGCCCCCAGGGCGAGACCCAGTCCGATGCCGATCCCAAGGCGTGTCTTTGGCGTCATGTTGAAGGCCTCTCGGGTTGACGTCGTTCGACACGCGTTGATAAGCCAGTGTCGTGCCATCGAGGTGATTACGGCCGTAAACCTCTATCATGAAATAGAATACAGCCATCGATCGGTGCGCCGCGGTGGCGGAGTCGTGCTCCCCGATTGGGGAGCCGCGTCCCATTTCGGTCCTCGGTGTCGACGGCGTGTGCGTCGCGAACGGCCCGGTGCTCACCGCGAGAAGAGCGCAACGCCCGGCGTCTCCGTGCACCCAGCCGGTGTCCGGGGCGAGCACGAGCTCTGCGAGGCCCTCGCATCGATCGGGACGTGCGGGGACATTCATCCCAACGCCCCGCTCCTCGACCGCGGATGGACGACGAGTGATAGACTTACCCGTGATGTCCCGGACGCCCAACGAGCGCGCCCGGGCTCGCGGGAGGGCGACATGCGCACGACGACACGCTCCCGGTCCGCCGTCTCCCCCTGGTGGACGGCGCTGCTCTTGCTGCCAGTCCACGATCTCTGTCACGCCCAGACGCTCCCGTATGCCCTGTCGGCGACGGTGGAGCCGTACGCGTCGCAGGACGGGTGTGAGCCACGGTACGGATGCGACGGGGAGACCGCGGGCGAAGAGCCCGGCACGTACCTGTTCGGCGTGAACCTGAACCCCTACGACATGTGGTTCCCGGTGGATGCGGTGCGGCTGACACCGACGTGGCCGAGCGAGTGGACCGTCCTCGACGCGTGGAGCTGTGGCGGGACCATCGTGTCGGGTGATCCCTCGCTCCCGTCCAGTGCTCTGGAGATCGCACTCGACGCGTGCATACCGCCCACCGACGTGACCGAGCGGCCGCCGATCCTCCAGCTCCTGATCGACTGCACGGTCCCGGGACGCTTCTCGTTCGATCTGTCTCCGGAGCCCATGCTCCGCACCTGTGAGCTGGAGGGGTGGATGGAGTATCCACCGGGCATCTGGACCGACGAGTTCTGGTTCACCGATCGGATCGAGATCGGGGACTTCTGCGGGCGACTGGTGTTTCGGCCGTGCGACTACTGTGACTCGGGGCACCACCTCGCCGGGTCGTTCCGCACCGATCCGATCGACCGCGTGCTGATGCGCGGCGCAACCCTGACCGACACCGTCCGGGTGCACGATCGGTTCTGCGGTGGACCCCCCGCCGAGTGCGGCGGCATCCAGTACAGCGATCCGTGCGTACGTTCCCTCCGGGCCGACGAGCCGTGGATCGCCATCGAGTCGCTCGACACCGACGAGAGCACGGAGAAGCGCTTCGCGGTCACGCTGACGACCGCGGAGCTGGACGTCGGGTCGTACGAGACCCGCCTGCACCTGCTGGACACCGGCTGCTGGGACTGCGTGTCCACCTGTCAGGAGCTCCGGCTCGAGGTCACTCCGCCGGTCCCCGTCGAGCCGGGCTCGTGGAGTCGGATCAAGTCGACGTATTCCCCTCGTCCGGAGAGCGCACGATGATGGTTGCCGGACGCTGATCGCCGTACGGCCGAGGTGGCCCTCATCGACTCGGAAGGCTCGGGATGCACGGACTCTCGTCGCACTCGCTTCGGGCCGCGCTGGCGTTTCTCGCCGTCCTGCCGGCCACATCCCCGGCGCGAACCTGGTACGTCACCGAGGACGGTCTCGGTGACGCTCCCACGATCCAGGCCGCCATCGACTCCGCCGCGACCGGCGACACGATCCGGGTCGGACCCGGCACCTACGACGACTTCGTCTACCTCTACAAGGGCGGCGTCCGGCTCCTGAGCGAGGAAGGGGCCGAGAGCACCATTCTCGCCCGGGCGCTCGACGTGTATCCGACCACGCAGGAGCCGATCGAGATCTCGGGCTTCACGGCCACGGGGAGGCAGTCCCCGGACGGATGGCCGGGCATCTACGTGTACGGCGGCGTCGTGCATCTGCACCACTGCGTCAGCCGGGGAAACTACGGGAACTTCACGACCGGTGGGATCATCGCCCGGGCCGAAGACCCGGGTGACGAGATCACGATCGAGCACACGCAGGTCTACGACAACGGGTGGTCGAGCGCCAGCGTGTGGGTGGCCGGCAACGTGCTCTTCGCCCGGAACACGGTTCGTGGCGACGACACGCACAGCATGCGCGTTCTCCCGTCGTCGTTCGGCGCGCCCGAGATCACGCTCAACATCCTCGCCAACGGTCATCCTGACGGCGGTCCGTTCGACTGCGGCTCCACGTTCGAGGGCGCCGTCGTCACGTGCAACCTGTTCGGCCCGCCCATGAACCCCGATCGGGACTGCATGGCGGGTCCCGAGAACGGCTTCTTCGCCGATCCGTACTTCTGCGGTCCGATGGCCCGGAACTACTCCCTGCGGGCCGACTCCCCCGCCCTCGCGAAGCACCATCCGGACGGATACGAGGCGTGCGATGACATCGGCGCGCTCGGCATCGGCTGCCCGGGCGACGAGGACGGTATCCACGTGGTCGACCCGAGCGGCGCCGGCGACTTCGAGTCGATCGGTGCCGCGGTCGACTACGCCCTGCCGGGCGACACGATCCTCCTCCGTGACGGCACCTTCACCGGGCCGGGCAACCGAAACCTCGTCGTCGACGAACCGGTCACGATCCGGAGCGAGTCGGGCGATCCGTCCCGGTGCATCGTCGACTGCGAGGGCACACCGTCGGAGGATCGGTGGGGCTTCTCGTTCCGCGCGCCCATCGTCTTCGAGGGGATCACCGTGCGCAACGCGCTGGTGAAGAGCCTCACCGGCGGCGGCGCCATCCGCGTCGGCGGCAACTCGGCCGACGGCACCGTGATCCGGCGAGCCCGGTTCGAGGACAACGAGAGCTGGCTGGGCGCGGCGATCTACGCGGTCCGGAACGGATCCGGCGAGCGCCCGCACGTCACGATCGACGACTGCGTGTTCGAGAGCAACGAAGGCGACATCGCCTCCGGTGGAATCGACTTCTTCCAGTTCGACGCCGTGGTCACCGGCTGCCGCTTCACGGGCAACTCCGCGGGGCGGGCCGCCGCGATCGACAGCGAGACGTCCTCGGTCCTGATCGAGGACTCCGTGTTCGCGGACAACGCCGCCGGCGACTACGGAGGGGCGATCGCCGTTTCTCGGGGCGATCTGACCGCGCGCCGCTGCGTCTTTCGCCGCAACGACGCCGCGCTCGGCGGTGCGCTGCACGGCGCGGGGGATGCCGTGATCACATTCGAGAACGTCACGCTGGCCGCCAACGCGGCGGCGTCGGCGTCGGCGTGCGCGCTCGCGGACGCCTCGCTCCGGTTCGATCGCGGAATCGCCTGGGACGGCTGCGCCGGAGACCGCAGCGAGTTCCAGGTTCGGGGCGGCGCAGCGCTCGAGATCGTGTGCTCGGATCTGGATCCCAAGGGAATCGTGTTCGACCCGCTGTCCACGGTGTCGGTCGACGAGACGAGCTTCACCGCCGACCCGCGCTTCTGTGTCGCCGCGGTCTGCTCCGGCGTGACCCCGGCGCCCCCGGACCTTGGGCTTCGCGCCGATTCGCCCTGTCTGGCCGAGGCGAGTCCGTGCGGCGCGCTCGTCGGCGCCCGCGGCGCGTGCATCGCCATCTCCGATGGACGACGGCCCCGCGCGGGGATCGCCTGGCCGTCCCCGTTCCGGGCATCGGTCAGGATCGCCGGCACCACGCCGCGCGCCGCCGTGCGCGTGTTCGACGCACAGGGTCGCCTCGTGCGCGTGGTCATCGCGGGAGCCGACGGAGTGGCCCGATGGGACGGCACGGTGACGTCCGGCTCCGTGGTCGGAGCGGGCGTGTACTTCGCGCGCGACACCGGGTCGGCGAGGACGTGGCGGCTGATCCGGGCGGGACACTAGTGCCCGGCGCGACCGACCGAACGCCGGGCGGCGTCGCTCAGAACGTGAGCACGACGCCCAGCTCGTAGGTCGTGATGTCGGTCTCGCTCTCGGACGCGTCGAACACCGGAACGTCGTTCACGATCGCGATGTCGCCCTCGGTCAGGTACTCCGCGTTCGTTCCCTCGAGGTGGGACACCTTGAAGTCGAGGGACACGCTCGGAGACTTCTCCGCGGGGTCGCCCTGGTGGACCTGGACGAGGAGACCGCCCCCGCCGCCCCAGAACGAGGCGAAGTCGTCGTAGTTCGTCTCGCGCGCGATCTGGTCGTCGTCGAAGAAGTCCTTGTCCTCGAGCTTCGACTCGGTCCACAGGTAGCGGAAGCCCACCCGGCCCTCGACGTAGGGCTGGACGATCCCGGGCACCGCGCGCCACTGGAGGAACAGGCCGACCCCGGCCAGGTTGTTGTTCGTGACCAGGTCGAAGTCCTCGACCAGGGGCAGACGGTAGGTCCGCTTCTCGCTGCCGTAGATCATGAAGTCGCCGCCGAAGCCGATCGTCAGCGGCGGGACGGGGCGAAACCCGTAGTGCGCGGCCAGACCGAAGCCCGGGTTGTCCACCGCATCCCCGAACTCACCGGTCGGAGTACCCAGGAGGAGCCGGATGCCCACCTCGTGGCCGAGCGGTGCCGCGCCCGCACCGCTCCGCGCTCGAGCGTCAACCGGAAACGTGACGATGAGCAGCGTCAGCGCCGCGGCGATGACGGCGCGCACATACTCGGGCGTCTTCATTGGTCGTGCCTCCATGGGGAACGGACGGGTGTCGTGTTGGACGAGCCTCCGGGGGGACGTATGCACTCTTCGTGCCACCGCGGGTTTCTCCGAGGAGGATCGCACCACGCGAGGATCGCGCGAGAAGTGTGGCACGTGAGCGTGACCCATCCTCACACCTGTGACGACGGTGCGTCAATGCACGCCGTCGACGGCACCGTGGTCGCGGCCGGAAGCGTGCCGTGGTCCGATCACGAGCCTCCGCATCCGTCGGGTCTCACCCCGACGCGAACGATCGACCCGTCGGTGGTCCGGATGTGCGACAATGTCGCGGGGCCAGCTCCTCTCCTCGGCACCTCCATCCGATGCCCAGTCGCCCGCAATGCTCGCCAGTCACATTGGAGGTCTCTCATGCGATGCCCCTGGATTGTCTGTGCGCTGTCGATGACCACGGCGGTCGCCACGATTGCCTGCGACCTCGATGCAGTCGGCGATCCGATCCAGCCGTCGTCGGATCCCGCGTGGCTCGATGCACTCCGATCCTCACGGGCACCGTCGGTGGGCATACCCGGGGACGGCGATGCGATCCAGTACGCGCCCGTCGACCCGCTGCCCACCGAACGCTCGCATGGTCTCGGCGGAATGGGGGCGATGACGCAGCTCCTGATGGATCTCGATGGTGCGTTCGACACCGGGGCGCTGTGGCGGGGCGCCCTCACGTGGACCCAGGCTCATGCGATGACGCAGCCGACCGGCTACAGCTGGCCGTGGATCGAGAACGACCCGGTCTTCGGTGGACAATCCAGCGCGATCACGGCGACGGTCGCGATGGCCTTCTCCGAGGGCTTCGTACGCGACGCGACGCCGTCATACGCGCAGTATGCCAACGGCGCGCTGGACTGGGTGGCCAGTCAGGCGGTCGACCTGATGCCGATCATCGGCTCCCCCGGGTGGATCTGGATCGATCCGTACCCGGCGCCCGAGGACTTCAACCTCGGCTCCTACTCCACCGGCGCGATCGGCCGCGGTGCCGCCGACGTGTACCGGGCCACCGGGCACGCCACCGCGATGACGGTGGCCACGCAGGCCGCCGAGACGTACCGATCACTGGCCAGGGCCGACGCGACGTCCGGCGGCTGGTACTGGGGGTTCAAGGGCGGGCCCGGGGTGGTCTACACGGCGTTCTGCAACGGGGCGTCCGGCATCGCGGAGTTCCTGGTCGAGATGTCAGTCACGTTCCCGGCCACGACGTGGTACGAGGACTATGCCCGTGGCGCCCTCGCGTGGCTCAGCTCCGTCGGCGTGGTCGACTCCACGGCAACGGTTCAGCCGGCACGCAAGTGGCCGAAGTCGGTCGACCTGTTCCCGAACACCTACCTGACTCACGCCGGGTGGGGTGCCGCCGGTGTGGGGCGCGCATTTCTGGCCGCGTACCACGCCTACGGAGACGCCGCCTATCTCGAGGAGGCGAGGGCAGCCGGCAACTATCTCGTTTCCGAGGCCGTCGAAGCGGGCGAGGGCGTGTACTGGCCGGATCCGGCGCCCACGCCGACCAACCGCACGACGTGGTGTCGCGGCGAGCTGGGCGTGATGCAATTTCTCGGTGGCCTCTACGACGCGACGGGGGACCTGCGATACCGGTCGTCGTACCTCGCCGCGGCGACGTGGCTGCTGAACGCGCAGGTGGCGACCGCACACGGGATGATGTTCCCGTCGGAAGAGGGAGGCGACGAGAACCTGATCGACTTCGTCTGGGGTTTCTCGGGCCTGGCGAACGAGTTCTACGAGCCGCACAAGAGCGCGGCGTCGCTCGCGCCCGCGCGAACGCTCTACGCTCGGACGTTCTCCTGGATCAACAACACGAAGATCGCCGAGGACGGCGGCTACGCGTGGCCGCACACGATCGAGGTCGTTCCCGCCGGGGGCCGCACGGCCGACGTCGATCCCGCCGTCGACACGGCGAGAAGCGGCCGCGCTCGCGAGGTCGACGGGACCATCGTCATCGACGTCCCGCGCGTCTCCTTGCAGATGGAGGATCGCCCGAATGGGCTCGAGCTGTACGACGCGGGCGGCCGCCGCGTCGTGGTTCTGGGAGCGCCGGAGTCGATCGAGTCGACCCGCGCCCGCTGGCGATGGGACGGGCGTGATGATCGCGGACGGCTGGTCCGGCAGGGGGTCTACTTCGCGCACGTGAGCCCTGGCAACGGACCCCGGGCGCGCGATCGTGCGCCGGTGCGCGTGGTCGTGCTTCGATGACGCCACGGCACGAGTGAAGATCGGCGCCGAGCCGGTCTCGCCTGCGGGTGAGTGGCTCGGCGCCTTCTCGGTGCTGTGGCCTCGAGAATCGCCTCAGCGGCGAAGCAGCGTCATCGACCGCGTCACGACGTCCCGGCCGTCCACGCCCAGCCGGTAGTAGTACACGCCGCTGGTGACCGGCGTCCCCCGCGCGTCGCGGCCGTCCCATTGCACGGAGTGTGCTCCGCCCGGCTGCGCATCCGCCACGAGCGTCCGTACGCGCCGGCCCACCACGTCGAACACCGTCAGCTCGACGCGGCCGGGTGCCGGCAGCGTGTACGTGATGTGGGCAGCGCTCCGGAACGGGTTCGGCACCGCCGGACCGAGCCTGAGGGCGACCGGCGCGGCGTCGGGAGCGGAGAGCAGCGCGCACGATCCCACGGCGCCCACGAGCTCGCCGCAGGGACTCGACGCCGGAGCACACGGAGACCCGTCGTCGATGCCGTAGTGCCCCTCGCTCGTGGGGGCCATCGCGCAGTCGCGCGGATCACAGAACAACGGATCCGCGGAGAACAGCGCACCGGCGGCCACGAACGAGCCGTCGATCACGAAGCCCGCGAGGCTCGCGTCACAGCACGCCATCGACAGGCTGGCATCGGTCTCGACCCAGACGTCGTCGGCGAGATCGCCGCAGTCGTCCCAGACGATCGTGCGCTCCACGCTGGCGTCGATCCCACCGACGAGGGCCAGCCCACCCACGGAGCCCGCGTCGCTGCCGGTGTTCGCGGTCACGGTGCATCCGAGCAGGTCGATCCGTCCGGTGCCCCACGCGCCGAGTCCGCCGACCAGAGTACCGGCATTGCCGCTCAGCACGGTATCGGTGACGAGGAGGTCCGAGTCGAGCGCCGCGATCCCGGCGACCTGCCCGCTGTTGCCGGCGATCACGCAATCCTCGATCACCAGTGCTCCGTCACGGACGTAGATGCCACCGCCGAGGCCGGTCGCCACGTTGTCGCGAACGATGCAGCCGCGCAGGGTCGCGGCCCCGCCGTGGCACACGACGCCGGCACCATCCGCGCTGCCGGCCGCCACCGGCGTGGCGCCCCCGCGGAGCGTGAGCCCCTCGATCACGGTGGCCAGCGTCTCGCCGTCGTCGAGAATGATCACCGGTGACGTCCCTTCCGCGTCGATCGTCGTCACCTGGGGACCCGACGCCGAACGGAGCACGATGCTCTTTCCGGCGAGGTCGAGGCCGACGTTGCCGGGACCGGTGTAGGTTCCCGGCAGCACCTCGATCGTGTCGCCGTTCGCGGCGGCGTCGATGGCGGACTGGATGGTCGCGTGGTCGATCGGCACCCGGATCGTCTCGGGCACGGGGACCACGACGCCGATCCGGACGTCGTCGATGTACGGTGTCTGGTTGCCGTTCAGGTCCGAGCACGGCGAGTAGCCGAAGAACTCGCAGCCGGAGAGCACCTCGATCACGACGCGGACCGAGTCCGTGCCCGCCGGAACGTCGAGTGCCCCCGACGAGGGATAGCGCAGCGTCTCACAGTGCTCGTCTCCGAAGTAGTAGCCGGTCGGCTCGTCGGGGAAGATGGACCAGGTCGGATCCCCGGTGATCGGGCACGTCCAGGGATGGAACTCGAGCCCGACCCGGTATCCGACGCCCTGGTCGAACCCGAGGTCGTCGTAGCGATCCAGCTCGACGAAGAAGGCCTGGGCATCCTCGAACGGCGATCCCGGTCCCACGTAGGCGGCCGGCGACTGGGCGTGCTCGATCTGTCGATCCGGGTGCGCGGGGCCGGACAGGCTTCGATCCGACAGCGTCAGGACGTAGTCATTGTCCGGACGGTCGAGGACGCACCCGGATGGGATGGCGGGATCGAGGGTCGTCACGTCGGCCACGTCGAGGAAGCGGCCGGTCGCGGGCATCGAGTAGAAGACCCAGCCCTCGTCGCCGCTCAGGAAGTCGTCGTTGTCGAAGTGCGAGCCACCTTCCCCCAGGTCCACGTTGCTGACCACGATGTCGTCGAAGCCGAACGCACCGTTGACGCAGTCGAACCCGTACGCGTGCCACGCGTCGTGCTCGTCGCTGACGACCGGGTCCGAGACGAACACGAAGCGAACCGTGAACGGCTCGCCGGCGCTCAGCACGCCGTTCTCCATCAGCGGCAGCGCGTCGCTGGCCGACTCGGTCGGCGAGCCGTGCCCGGTGCCCTCGAAGACCGAGCCGGTGTACGTCCGGAGCGTGTCGGTCGAGTACGGAGTCTCGACGATCAGGTACGTGAAGTCGAAGCCGTCCTCGCTGTCGGCGAAGTAGCGGAACTGCGTGCCCGGCGCGACCGGCTGGTCGCCGAGCGTGTAGGTCTTCTCGGCCACCTGGATCCAGAAGTTCCCGTAGCCCTGACCGCCCTGGTAGCACATCTCCCGGGCAGGGACGTTGTGGATGCCGAACCAGACCGACGCGATGCCCGAGATCACGCCATCCACCGGGTCGGCGATGAAGTCGTCTCGCGTGTCTCGACCGACGTAGGTCGGGATGTCGGACCGGTCGACGCTCGTCCAGCCCTGAACGGTCCCGTCCTCGAAGTCCCAGACGCCGTCGAGGACCGGGCTCGCGCCGCCGAGCCAGAGGGTGTCGGTCAGCGCGAAGCGGCCGCCGGGCGACGCCGGAGTCGCGAGCTCGGGAGTCCACCGGTCGACGGGACGCGCATGGGCCCCTGCGATCACGGTGACCGCGAGCAGCGCCGCGAACAGATTCTCCGGATGGGGACGACTGGACATCGAGGACCTCCATGTGACGAGCCGGGTGGTCGAGCCTGCGGGGCTTTCCTCGTGGTCGCGCGTCGAGCCCGGGTGTGACCGCCGGAGCGGTGGGAGGTCAGTCGGGGTCGCCGATGAGGATGAACGGCGCCCAGTAGTAGGGGTGCGCAAACCGCTGGTGACCCTCGGAGTCACGACGCTCGCGAAGCCAGCGCTTGGCGCGGCGGAGCGCTTCGGCCTTGCCCGGAGCCCCGTCGTGGTCGGGCGCGCGGCCGAGCCAGATCTCGTAGAAGCGCGTCATGAGGAGCGCGGTCGCGCGATCGTCGACCCGCCACAGGCTGACGAGGACGCTACGCGCCCCCGCTTCCAGAAACGCGTGCGCGAAGCTGATCAGTCCCTCGCCCGCGATCTCCGGCCCGACTCCCGTCCGGCACGCACCCAGCGTCACGAGATCGGCGTCCAGCTTCCAGTCCCTGGAGATCTCGTCGACGGTCACGACGCCGCGGTGCGCCCGGCGACCGGAGAGAACGGCTTCCAGCGGATCGTCCAGGTCGTGCTGGGCCAGCACGAGCACGGACCGCTCCGGGAACGTCTCGTCCACGATCGCGTGGGTGGCGAAGTGCAGGACACCGAACGTCCGGAGCGCGTCCCGTTCGGCCAGCTCGACCAGCGCGCGCTCGGTCGCGGCGGGGCCCACGAGCATCTCGCGACGCGGGAACGACGGCGCAATGAGCGCGATCTCGTCGGCCGACGCCGCAAGCCTGGGCAGACTGGACCGAAGGCGGGGATCGGGACCGCGCGCGAGGAGCTCCGGGTCGCCGTCCGGCTCCGCGGCGGAGTCCGGTGCCGGACCGAACGGCGGATCCGCCACCAGAAGTGCCGGACGCTCCGACGGCGCGCGGCCGGTGCGCGCGGTCTCCCGGAGGTGCGTGTGGACCGTGGCCGAGGGCGTGTACGCGCTCGCCAGCCGGTCGACGAGCGCGGTGCCGTCGGCGTCGACCAGAGCGTCGATCGGCGCGAACGACATGGCGCCCGAGCCCACGATCACGATCGACCGCACGCCGTCGAGAGCGTCGCCGAGCGGCTCCAGGCGTTCGGCCCACCACGAGCGTGCGATCGGGGTCGTGGTCGAGTCCGGCGGCCCGAGCGCCATTCCCGCCTCGTCCTCGATCGCCGCGCGAAGCGGAGACCGTGTCCCGGATCCGTCGCACGGGATGCGTCTCCAGTCGACGTCACCCCGCCGGCGAATCACGTAGCTCCATACCTCCGGCGGCTGGTGGCGCGGTCGAACCTCGAGCCAGCCCAGCACGGCCTCGTGCGGACCCAGCGAGGCTTGAACCCGCTCCAGAGGGAAGGGCCGGTCGATCGACAGCCCGAGGGCGGTCGAGCCCGTGGTCTCGGCGCGGTCGGACATGACCTCCAGGAGCTCGTTCCGGAGCGTTCGCAGCTGCTCGCGCACGGCCGGATCCTCCCGGTCAGGAGACTCCAGGAGCGCGGCGTGCTGCGTCTCGAGCCGGCGGTGCCGGAGCCGGAGCGCACGATCCCGCTCTCGTGCATGCTCGGGAACGACCGGGATGCGGCCCCCCAGGAGATGATCGGCGGCAACGCGTCCCACGGCGCGCTCGGCATCGTCCCAGGCCGTGCGCGCCCTGGCGCGTGATCTCGCACCGCCCTTGCGCAGCGCCAGCGCCGCGAGTCGGGAGTACGGCTCCTGTGCCGTCACCGCCCGCATCACACCGCTGGCGATCATGCGGCGTCGCAGCTCGAAGCGAGGCACGTAGGCCGAGAGGACGTCCGTGGCCTCGTCCACTCGGTCCTGAGCCGCGAGCACGTCCGCGAGATCGATCGCGTTGCGATCCGGGGGACTCGCGCGCCGGTCGCCGAGCTCGAGCGCCTTCCGGAGGTGGGCCTCGGCCCGGGACAGATCCCCTCCACACCAGTGGGCGCGCGCCAGGACGTAGTGCGCGTGCTCCATCGACGGGTGATCGGGTCCGTACATCTCGAGGTTTCTCTCGAACGCCTCGCGTGCCCAGACCAGCGCCGACGGATCGCCGAGCCCGGCGAGCGCGGCCGAGCGGCTGGACAGGCAGGCGGTGACGTGCGGCGACGAGTCGGGGTAGTTGGCGCGAGCGAAGCTCAGCGCCCGCTCGTACCACGCGTGGCTGGCCTCCCGATCGCCGAGGGCGCCCGTGCAGATCCCGAGGGTCGTCATAACGCGGAGATACGCGTTCGGGAGCTGATCGGGCCGTTCGTCGAGAACGCGAAAGGCCTCCTCGGCCCACTCTCGACCGCGTCCCCAGTCGCGCAGGGTCGATGCGGTTCCGGCCAGGTGCACGAGCACGCTCGCGCTGAGATGGCTCTGCCCGTGGAGCCGCCGCGACATCGCCAGCGCGCCCAGCATCGGCGCCGTCGACTCCGCGTAGCGGCCGGCCAGCGCCAGGCAGCTCCCGAGGTTGCGAAGCGCCAGCACCGTCTGCGGATGATCGCCGTATGCGGCACGCCAGATGCGACTAGCCGCCACGAAGTGATCGATCGCCTCGGCGTGCAGGCCCCAGTCGCGCAGGATCATGCCGAGGTTGGCCCTGGACTCCGCGATTCCGGGATCGTCGGGATCGAGCGTCGCGAGGCGGGCGTCCAGCGTGCGGCGCGCGGCGATCTCCGCCTCATCGAAGCGCCCCATGTCGAGGTACGCGTTGGAGAGATAATCGAGCGACGTCAGCACGTCGGGATGGCTGCGCCCGAGCCACCGCTCACGCACGGCGAGCTGCCGCTCGGCGATCGCGGGCACCTCGGAGAATCGCTGGCGCTCGCAGTGCGATTCGATCAGCGGCGTCAGCGCATCGACCTCCGCCAGCTCCGCACGCGCACTCGCGGCCAGCGCGAGGATCGTCTCCAGCGTCGACACCAGCTCACGCGCCTCGCGACGCTCGTGCGGCCGGCTCCGGGGATCGGACTCCAGCGCGGCGAGTCGTTCACGGGCGAGGCGGAGGGCGGTCTGGTAGTCGCCGTCGGCGCGATGCGCCCGGATCCGGTGCCATCGATCGTCCATGCGTGGCGCTTCTCCGGGCTGGCGGCCAACCTGAGATCGGCATCCGGCGGGCGCCGGCGCCGGACCCGTACCCATCCATGGTACTGCATCTCCCGCGGCGAGACGTCGATCGGGACCCGCGCGCGGTCACACCGGGCCACGCGGAGCGACCTCGGAACGTGGCGCCGGCGTGCCGGTCCGGCGCGGTCGCGCACGAGGAGACCCTTGGAGGTGTCGTGTCGGCGACGATGGCGGTCGCGAGTAGCGGTCCCCGCGATTATGCTCTGAGGGTTGGGCGGCCGGTTGCCGCGCGTACCGAACCTCCGACGAACGAGCGACGGACGATGCACGACGCGACCCGAGCGGACAGCACCGGAATCGACTGGGGAGAGATCCGCGCGCTGGCGCGGCGCCGTCTGGAGGTCCTGATCGACGCGCGCGACCGCGACGACCTCGACGATCTCGTGCAGGAGATCTGCATCCGGTATCTCCGGGTGGCCCGTCGCGAGGGCATCGATGATCCCGACGGGCTGGTCATGACGCTGGCCCGACGCACACACGTCGATCACATCCGTCGCGGCCTGCGCATTCGCCGCCGATCCGAGGCGCTCGAGCGCGAGTACGACGCGGCACCCGTGCCGTCGGCCGCCGGCGTCCCCGATCCGCTGGGAAGCCTCATCGATCGCCTCCCGCTGATCGTGCAGGAGGTGTTCCGCGAGCACGGACGCGACGAGTGCGTCGAGCTCCTGAACCTCTTCTGCTCCGGACGACCCTGGAGCCAGGGGGCGGCCGAGCGGGGCGTGGCGCCACCCACACTGCGGAAGCGATGGTCTCGCTGCCTCGACATCGCGCGCTCGGCGCTGTCCGCCGACCCGTTGCTGGCCGAGCACGTCCGGAGCGGAGGCTGACCCATGGACGAGCATGCGGTGACGGAACGCCTCCTCGTGGCCTATCGCCTCGGGCTGCTCGACGATGCGTCGCGTGAGGCCGTGTGTGACCACCTGGCCACGTGCGACGCCTGCTCCGAGCTCGAGACCGAGATCGCCACACGCCTGGGCGAGGACGCCACCGTCGACCGGCACGTGAGCCCGACGATGCTGGTCGGCTGGCCGATGGCGGTGATCTCGCTGACCGGCCTCGAGCGGCGTGCCGTGTCGGCGCACCTACGGCGGTGTGCCGACTGCCGGGACGATCTCCGGCGTCTGGGATACGATCCCGTGCTGTCGGACGCGTCCGCCCTCGAGGTGGCGGCCACCTCACGCGAGCCGGGATGGCTCGCGCGCGCGGTGAACGCGGTCGCGGCGTTGCCGCTGTCTCCGCTTCCGGTCAACCCGTCGCGCGGTGCGGCCGGTGACGAGGCCGAGGCGGCGATGTGGCGGGGACTCGACCGGTACCGATCGGGCGACTACGCGGCGGCCGTGCGCGAGCTCGCCGCCGCGGGAGACGCCGCGCACGACCGGCCGGAGGTGCGACTCTACGAGGGGTCGGCGCGGCTCCTGTGCGGTGATCTCGCCGGGGCGCGCTCGGCGCTCACGGCCGGGGCGTCCGGGGCGCTCGAGGGATCGCGCGTCGAGCGAGAGATCGGCTGGCTTCTCGCGATGGTGCAGATCGCGTCCGGCCGGTTCGAGGCGGCCGCGGACCAGCTGCGATCGTTGACCGGGTCCGGGGACCGGGCCCAGGAGGCGCGCGAGACGCTGGACGCGCTCGTCGGGCTGAGGCTGGTGTCCGAGGCATGAGACGTGCCGGCGAGTCACTCGACGTATTTCTGGACCGGTTCCGTCCGTCCACCGGGTGTACCCCGAGCCCGTAGGAGGAGCCATGACGCGTCGAGTCCTCGCTGCCGCCACGCTGTGCATCGTCTGCGGATCCGCCGACGCCGCCACGATCGTCTCGACGACGACGGGCGGACCCTGGGACGACGGCGCCACCTGGGTGGGCGGGGTCGTACCCGGTGCGGATGACGACGTCGTCCTGGCCGGTCCGGTCCAGGTAACCGCCACCCGGGCGTGTGCCGGCCTGGACGTCCTCTCGACCGGGCTCCTGACCACCTCCACCGCCGGCGTGGCGCGGCTCGACGTCTCGGGATCGGTCTCCAACGAGGGCACGATCGAGGATACGTTTCCGCTCACGCTCTCGATCGGCGGCGACCTCGCGCAGCACGGGGTGCTCGCGAACGACGAGACCGTGTTCACCGGGGTCATCGACCACCACGTCGCGGCGTCGACGGACGTCGAGTGCGATCTGACGCTGGACGACGCGGCCACCGGTGACGTGCGGGTCGACACGCCGCTCCGGACCCTCGCGGACGTGGATCTCGGCAGTGGACGGATGGTGCTCGGTACCGACTGCCCGCTCACGCTGGGTCAGTCCGGGCTCTCGGGCACGCTCGTCGCGGACGGCAACGAGGTGCGGTTCGAGTCGTGGTCGTACCTTCTGGCGTGCACGATCGAGGATGCGGTTCTGGTGGGCACCGCCACGGTCACGCATGGCGTCACGTTCACCGGGACGGTCACCGTGATGGACCTTCTCCAGAACTCACCCTCGGCCGGGGGCTCGATCGTCACGATCGACGGCGACCTGATCAACCGCGGCGACATCCTGCGAACCGACTACAGCTTCGTGATGTTCCTGTCGGGCGACCTCGAGACCGACGGGCTGATCGCGATCAGTCAGATCGAGATGGACGACGCAGCCGAGCACCGAGTGCGCATGGGTCCCGACGGCCAGGTCGACGCGAACGTGTTCCTGCCGGAGTTCGGCGCCGGGACCCTGATCACCGAGACCGACGTGCACTTCTCGGACGGCGTGTCCCTCGGTCTCGGCGGGACGCTGGTCCTCGCGCCGTCGACGACGCTGCGGCTGACCGGGTCGGGATCGATCAGCGGCGGCGCGCTCCTGGCCAACGGGAGCACGATCCGGATGGACGGGCCGGGTGTGCTCTTCGCGACCTCGATGGATCACGTCGTGCTCGACGGATCGGTCAGCATCGTGGGGACGACCACGGTCACCGGCGGGCTCACGGTCACGGGCTCGCTACGGCCGCGGCCGGGCAACCCGGCGGACCTGGCGATCGACGGCACGTTCCTCAACGAAGGGGACGTGCACGACGACGGCGCGGCCCTCACCATCACCGCCTCCGGTGATCTGCTGAACCGGGGCATCATGTCGAACGCACGGGTGACGCTGGCCGGTGACGTGGACCAGCGCGTGGAGACCGGCATCGGGATCGGCGTGCCGGAGTTCGTGCTCGATTCGCGCCTCGATGCGACGACGTACCAGTGGTTCCGAAACGGCTTGCCGCTTGCGGGCGAGACGCTCTCCACGCTCACCTTCGCCACCGTGGGCGTGGCCGAGCACGGGACCTATCACTGCGAGGGTGACGGCGGCGTGCTCTCGCGTCTCTTCGTCATCGCCGAGGGCATCAGCGTCGACGTTCCGTCCGTTCACGGGCCGGCGCTCGAGGTGCTCGGACCGGCGCGTCCCAATCCGTTCCGTCCCGTGACGACCATCACGTTCGAGCTGGCGCGGTCCGGCCCGGTCCGGCTGGCCGTGTACGACGTGATGGGTCGCGAGATCTCGGTTCTGGTCGAGGACCGACTCGGGGCCGGTCCGCACCGAGCCACCTGGCGGCCGGGCGATGCGGCTCCGGGCGTCTACTTCTTCCGGCTGGCCGCCGCCGGGGTCGAGCGGACCCGGCGGGGCGTGCTGATCGAGTGACTCGGGCCCCGGCATGCGTGATCGCATCCCCGCTACCGACCCCGCCGACCCCGCCGACGCCGCCGACGCCGCCGACGCCGCTCGCGTGACCGACGGACTACCCCGATGCGAAGAGGGCGCGCCCGACGGGCGTCAGGCGGTAGCCGCTCGGATACTCGAGGTCGAGGAATCCCCTCTCGGCGAGGCGCTGGCAGTAGTGCTCGACGCGGCTGGTCGGCGCGCCGAGAGCGGTGCCGAGCTGCGATGCGGTGATGCCGGCCACGCCGTCTCCATCCACGCCCCCCGAAACCGACTGCGGCGCCGCGACCGGCACCGGGGCCGGCACGGCCTCGGGATCCGGGTCCGCCACCCGGTGCAGGATGTCCCTCTCGAGGTCGCTCAGGCTCGCGGAGGCCAGTCGGCGCGCGCCGGCGAGCAGCACTCCCCCCAGTGGATCGGTCCTGGCATCGTGGCGCACGAGCGCGCGGAGCGTCAGGATCGACAGGGAGAGAGCGCCGGCCGCGATGGGGCCGGCACGACGTGCGAGAGCCCGGAGATGCATCCGGGAATCATACCGTGAGAGCCGGGGCGCGGTGTGGGCCGGCATCGGTCCCGGACCTGCCCCGGACGTCGTTTGGTCGATGTCGGCCGTGTCCTCGGCCCCCGGTCCGGTGGACCGGTGGCGCCGGGGCCGTAACCTCCGGGACACGTCACCCGTCTACCCTGGCGAGTGCACGATCCGGGGAGGAACCATGCGCACCAGTCAGCTCGCCGTCGGCTCGATCCTGATCGCGGCCACCGTATCGGTCGCGTCCGTTGCACGGCCCGCGGGGGAGTCGGAGCCGGCGGAGCCGCTCGCCGTCGTCCCGTGGACGCCGTATCTGGGCAAGCTCCACACGATCACGGTCGCGATCGGAGACACCGACGCACCGTTTCTGTTCGACACCGGAGGCGGCGCGACGTGTATCACCCCCGAGCTCGCCGGCGAGATCGGCTGCGAGCCCTACGGGCAGGCATCGGGCTTTCGTCTCAGCGGCGAGCGGGTGACCTTTCAGTGGTGCGACGACGCCGTGCTCACGGTCGCCGGCGTTCCCCTGTCGGTGGAGCTGTCGGTCTTCGACATCATGTCGCTGCTCGGCGACGCACCCCCTCTCGGGGGGCTGGTCTCGGTGCACACGTTCGCCCGGCAGCCCTTCACGATCGACTTCGACGGGACGCAGCTCATCCTCGAATCGGAGGCGAGCCTCCGAGCTCGCATCGAGGACCTCCAGCCGCTCTCCGCCCGGTTCGCCCACCAGGCGGGAGGGGCGAGCCTGGATCCGTTCATCGAGGTACGGGCCGAGACCGGGACGCTCTGGCTCGAGCTGGACTCCGGCAATCTGGGGCGCACGATCCTCGCCCCGCACACGGCCCAGCAGCTGGGCCTGGCGACCACCGAGGATCAGGTGGTGGCGCTCGACATCATGGGACTCGGACCCGTGCCACTCCAGGTGCGTTTCCTCGACGGGTGCATCTACGACGGCGTGGTGGGGGTCGAGTTCTTCCAGGGACGGCTCGTCACGATCGATGCCACCCGTGGGGAGATCTGGGCCGGCCGATAGCGCGGGACCCTGGCTCGGAACGCCGGCTCGTGTATCCTCCGAGGATGTGCGAGGAAGCTCCGAACCGACCACCGGCGCGGCGCGACGCATGACCCCCACCCGCGTCGCCATGCTCTCGGCGCTCGCGCTGATGGCGCACCAGGTCGGCGGCAAGGCCGTCCGGGACGCGCTCTATCTATCCGAGTTCGCGGTGACGACGCTGCCCCGGATGCTCGTCCTGGCCTCGGCGCTGTCGATCGCGGGAGCGCTGGTCTCGGCGCGCCTCCTCACGCGGCTCGGACCGGCACGCCTCATCGGCCGACTGTTCGTGGGCAGCGCGCTCCTGTCGATCGCCGAGTGGTCGGCGTACCCGGTGGCGCCGGGGCCGGTCACGGTGACGGTGTTCCTGCACGTCGCCGCGCTCGGATCGTTGCTGATCTCGGGGTTCTGGGCGGCCTTCGGCGAGGCCTTCGATCCTCGCACCGTGCGGCGCACGGTGGGCAGCGTCGCCGCGGCGGCGACGCTGGGTGGCGTCCTCGGCGGCGCCGTGGCCGAGCGCGTGGGGACGACGTTCGGAATCGCGGCCGTGTTGCCGGTGCTGGCGGTGATGCACGTGGCCTGCGCGTGGCTCACGAGTCGTCTTCCGCTGCCTGAGGTATCCGACGCCGAGCCGGTCGTCTCCGCAGACGACCGCCGGGCGGACGGTGACGGGGCGGGTCCGGAGACCGGCGTTCGCACCCTCCGCTCCACACCGTACCTCCGCGACCTCGCGGCCGTGGTCGTGCTCACGGCTGTCGTGGGCACGCTGGTCGACTACGTCTTCAAGGCCCGCGCGACGCTGGCGTTCACCGACGGACGAGAGCTCGTGCGCTTCTTCGCGATCTTCTACACCGGCGTCTCGGTGCTGACGTTTCTCGTGCAGTCGATCGCCGGCCGCCGTGCCCTCGAGCGCGTCGGCCTCACGGTGACGATGGCGTCGCTTCCGGCGGTCGTCGGGCTCGGCGCGGCCGGTGCGCTGATCGTCCCCACGCTGGCCGGCGCGACGTGGCTGCGTGCGTCCGAGCAGGTCCTGCGTAGCTCGCTGTATCGCGGTGGGTACGAGCTTCTGTTCACGCCCCTCGCGCCGCGCCAGAAGCGCGGCATCAAGTCCATCGTGGATGTCGCGTTCGATCGGCTGGGCGACGTCGTCGGCGCGGCGCTGGTGGCGCTGGTTCTCCTCGCGTTGCCGGCCGGCTCCTTGCCCGTGCTGCTCGTCCTGTCGCTGGTGGCCGCGGCGCTCGGGCTGTGGATCGTCCGGCGGCTGGGTCGCGGATACGTGACCGAGCTGGAGAAGAGCCTCCTCCGAAACCGGGTCTCGCTGGACGAGGAGGACGTCCTGGACCGCACGACGCGCACCACGCTGATGACGGTGCGCGGGCTGCGCATCGTGGCGACCGGTCCCTCGGGCCGCGATCCGGGTCCGCCCGCGCCGGCGGCGCCGGCGGTCGCGAGTGACGCGGCGCGTGACGACCCGGACCCCGCGCCGGCGGAGGACGACGACGAGCCGCGACTGCGCGATCTCCGGTCCCGGAACGCCGATCGCGTGGTCGCCGCGCTCGCGCGGTCCGAGCCCCCATCGGCCGCGGAGGTGGGCGAGATGATCGCGCTCCTCGCATGGGATGCCGTGTCGCAGGCCGCGATCGATGCACTGCGCCGGAGTGGAGACGAGGCGGTCGAGCCGCTCGCCGCTGCGCTCGTGGATCCCGAACAGCACTTCGCCGTCCGTCGCCGCGTCCCCCGGGCCATGGCCGGCCGTTCGGGGCCTCGGGTGATCGACGCCTTGACCCGGGGACTCGAGGACCGTCGGTTCGAGGTGCGCTACCAGTGTGGACTGGCGCTGGCCCGCATCCGGCGGGATCGTCCGGACCGGGCTGCGCTCACCCCCGGCGCCGTGTTCGCCGTGGTCGCGCGGGAAGCTCGGGCCAGCGCGAGCGTGTGGCGAGGGCAGCGTCTGCTGGATGACGCGGGCGGCGAGAGCGACTGGAGTCGGTTCGGCAGCGCCGAGGTGGATCGCGTGATCCGGGAGCGATCCACCCGGAGCCTCGAGCACGTGTTCACGCTGCTGTCGCTCGTGCTGCCGCGCGAGCCGTTGCGCGTGGCGTACTGTGCGCTCCACGACGACGATGCGGTGCTCCGCGGGACCGCGCTCGAGTACCTCGAGAGCACGTTGCCCAGGGAGATCTGCGAGGTGCTGTGGCCTCACCTCGAGGCCGACCTGCACGCCCGTCCCGCGCCGCTCCCCGGCGAGGATCGCGACGCGGCGCTCGAGCGACTGCTCCGGTCGAACCGATCGATCATGGCGCGGCTGGAGGAGGCGGCGCAGTCCCCCCGGCCCGACCTCTCATCCGAACGAGACGCGTTCGACGCGTAGATTCGTCCACCGGCCCCCGGGTTGGAGATGCGACGCGCAGGACGGCACCGTCCCTTCTATAATCATCAATTCGCTACGTAGTCAGATTTTGGCAATATCCAGTTGCCGAATTCTGATCATATCGCCCATGATGTCGATCAATTGGCACGGAGGCGCGTCATAATGGAGCGAAGTCTATGGGTCGTCGTCATTCTCGTTTCCGTGTCATGGATCGCATCGCACGTCACCCGCGAGCCCGAGGGCTTTGACGTGGAGTACACGGTCACGCCGATCAGCCCTACCACACTTCGAGTAACCGCGGGGTACCGCTCCGACAGACCTTCGATGCTGACCGTGGGGTCGATTCGCGACGATCGACATTGCCCCGTCACGAATCTCACGGCCGGCTCTCACGACCGCGACGTTCAGCTCGATCGACATCGCGAGCTGGTTCCTGCGACGACGATTCACATCGTTCCCAGAACCCGATACGACATTCGCGCCGATGAACCCAGGGTCACGCTTTCGTACGACGTGGCACCCTCGCCCTTTCGCACGGGCGGACGATGTGCGACGAGGCTGGCGTACGCAGTCCTGGACTCGGACTTCGTGGTGCTGCCGTTCTCGTCCTTCGCGTTGGCACCACCCGACGATCTCGTTCGGCGCGTGCATGTCCGTGGCGCGCGTGACTGGCAATGCATTCTCGACGACGCAGAGAACGCCAACCGATCAAGAGCACGATGGGCAGATCGTCTCTTCGGCGAGTCGCTCGTCGCTCTGAGTCGCGTCGAGCCGGTGGCCCTCGCCGGTGCGGTTCGACTGCTCGTGTCGAGTCATTACGATCGGAGACACCGAGGACGGATTCTGGCTCTTCTCCGGCAGGTCTGGTCCGCTCTCGAACACGATCTCGGACCCCCGCCGTCCTCGCTCGAGATCATCGTCGTCGCCGATCCCACGAAGGGACCGTACGGTCTCGGGACGGTTCCCGGTGGCGCGCTCGTGCTGTCACACGATGCCTCGTCTTCGGGCGGGACACGAGCGAACGTCGCGGACCTGGTCGAGCGATGGCTGGGTTTCGGCCACGACACGCTGGTCGATCCCAATCGACGCGATGCGTGGTGGGAAGTCGGATACGCGGGAATCGTGGCGGAGCGCGCCACGGAGGGCCTGGGGCTGATCGGATACGGCGACGAGCGTCTGCTCTCCCTGTTCTCGGCCGCGGATGATGTCGCGCTGTCGGATGCGGGCATGCTCGGCCGTCCCGAGCTGAGGCAGACTCCGGCCTTTCGCCGTTCCTTCCGGCGAAAGGCAGCATGCGCCGTTCTTCTGCTCGAGTGGGAGCTCCGGATTCGCGGTCTCTCCTCGCTGCGTGAGCTCTGGACGGTATCCAGGACGATGGGTCTGCGGCCAGCCGTCGCGCGGCTGGCGCCAAGCCTCGATCGTGCGTTTCTCCTGCCCTGGATCGATCGCTACAACCCGATGGCACGTCGGTTCCCGCTCATCGACGACGCGCCGAAGCCGAGCGTTCGGGCGCGGCCACCAGCGACCGCAGACCTCGACACGTTGCGCCTCATCGTCACCGGGAACACCGACGGGTACCTCGAGACGTGTGGCTGCAAGCTGAACATGTCGGGGGGGGTTGCCCGCCGGGCCACGGTGGTCTCTCGACTTCGACACGAGCATTCCGACGCGCTTCTGCTCGATGTCGGTGGCTTCCTGCCAGACCCGGAACTCGTGGGTGAACCGACCGATCAGAGTCGGCGTGACCTGGCTTTCTACGTCTCGGAGCTCGCAGAGGCCGACTACGATGCCGTCGTCCTGTCCGAGCGTGAGCTCGAGTGGAGCGAGCTGGACCGGAAGCTTCTCTCGGGAGCCGACGCACCGTTCGTGACGACGGGAGAGGCAGCGCTCGGAGATCACGTTCCCTCGATCCGATGGTGTGAGGCGGGCGATCTGACGGTTGCCGTCATCGGTCATGCGAGCGGCTGGCCCGAACGACCCTGGATCGGATCACCCGACTCGGACGGTGTGCTGGCCGACGCGGTCCGGTCGGCGTCGCGTTCCAGCGCGGATCTGGCCGTTCTGGCGGGTGACCTCGCGATCGACCCACCCACTGCTTGGGCGCTGGACCCGAGACCTGATGTGGTCCTGACCCGGCGCACCGGAGCGACGATGTCGCCGGAAGCCGAACGTGGGCAGTACGCGACCGTCCGAGACGGGACGGCCATCGTCCCGTGCGTGTCGGGCGTCTTCGGCGTGATGTTCGTCGAGGTGTATCACTCGCGCGATGATGGTGTCGTCGGCGCTACGGCGCGGGTGATGACGCTCGACCAGACCGTTCCCGCGGATCCGGAGGTACGCTCCCGAATCGATGAGTTCCATCGAGCGACGTTGCCGGACGACTCCTTGCAGGATCACATGCTCTTCGACTGGGATCCCGACGTCCGGTCGGGCCGCTACGTTGGCGTCTCCGCCTGCGAGGAGTGCCACGTCTCCGAGACTGAGCAATGGCGCACCACCGGCCACTCGCGCGCGATGCAGACGCTCGTGGCCAGGCAACGAGACACCCACCCCGACTGTGTGCCGTGTCACGTGACTGGCCTGGGCCGGTCCGGCGGCTTTCGGCTGGGTTCCGCCCGGCATCCACTGGCCGACGTCCAGTGCGAGACGTGTCACGGCCCTGGTGCCGCACACGTGCAGCATCCGACGAACGCCAACATCCGGCTGACACCAACGAAGGGAGTCTGTGTCGAGTGCCACAATCCGGACCACTCCGACTTCTTCGACGCGCGATACGAACAGGCATTCCAGCGTATCTCGCACTGACCATCGTGTGCAGCTGCGACGGCGCTGGCGGTCGGACGTCGGACGCCGACAGATCGGTAGTCGTGGCGGGGCTCGTCGACCCGGCCGAGTACGAGCGCTTCGCGGCGACCGCGTCGCAGCCCGCGTCCGGTGCGTTTGCCCGGATCGCTACGGCCGAGCGCCGGCTGATGGAGGACCCGCTGGCGGCACGGACGCTCCCGCGGCTCTGCGAAGAGATGGAGCGCGTCGGCGCAGGAAGCCGGCAAGCACTCGATGTGCTGCTCCTATGGATGCACGAGAATCTGGGCACGAACGAGCGCGAGGAGCAGGCGGCTCGCGCCGCGGTCGAGTCGATCCTTCGCGGGGCACGAGGCGATCGCACCGGCCTCCACGGGAGCCCGACCATGACTGAGTTCATGCAGGCCGCCGGGGCGTTCGACGTTCGACTCGACTCGCTTCTTCGGGTAACCGAGCCGTCGCTCGGGGACCAGATCGACGAGAGCCTTCGGCGACGCGTCCTCGGTCTCGTCCTCCAGCATCGCAACTTCCGCTTCGATTCGAGAGGGCACGTGAGGTTCGTACCTCAGGCAATGAGTATCCCAACACGTGACAGATCCCTGCCGGCCGATGTGATCCGGGACGGGGATGGTCGAGAAGGTCCAAACGAGAGGAGTGTGGAATGACCGGTTGGTTGCTTCGAAGTCTCGGTGTTTCGGCCGTCGTCCTGGCTCTGGCGGTATCGTCGAACACGCTGCCGACGCGTGTCGTCTATGCCACGCCCGAGGTGCCGACGTGCGCGAACAACAAATGCGTTTCGGTCACCAGCTGCCAGCCGAACAACGGAACGGCATGTGACGTGCAGTACGTTCCCGAGTCGAGTCGGGTCGAGTGCCTGGGTACGACGACGTGCGGGTGAGTCGTACTCGAGCCGACTGATCACACGCGCCATCAGGACATGCGTCGCGGAGCCGGGGCGAGACCGCCTCTGGCTTCGGCTCCGCGACGAGACACATCGATCGGCACGATTCCACCCTGGAGGTACCTTGAGCGTTCGACGCACCGTCCTCTGCGGAGCTGCCGTTCTCGCGGCGCTGTCCGTTCCTCGAGCGACGTTCGCCGAGGACGTCCGAGCCGAGCTCCTCTACACGATCACCGACGAGACGGACGACTACCTCATGTGGTCTCCCACCGACATCATGCTGGATCTGCACGGGACGCTCTACGTCCTCGATGGACGCCTCCGATGCATCTTCGTATTCCGTGAGGGTGGGTTCACGCGGCGCTTTGGACGCCGTGGCGAGGGGCCCGGAGAGCTACAGAACCCCACGGGTCTGTTCCGCTGGGGAGGCGACATCGGTGTGCTGGACTTCGCCCCGGCGACCGTGCATCGGTTCACCCGAGAAGGGGTCCACATCACGAGCCGGCGCATCGAGGATCCGTCGGGTCGACGGGTTCGCCCGGCGGAGATCCGGAGCGCGGGGCATGATCTCGTTCTGCGGGGCTCGATCAACGGTCCCGGACCCGGTGGCAAGCAGACGTCCACTTCCTTCCTGGCCCTGCTCGGCGCCGACGGTCACGTCGGCGCGCGCTTCGCGGAGATGGAGTCCACGTTCGATCTCAATCACCTCGTCATCGACGAGGCGCGCGTGCTGGCGTACACGTTGTGGGCGTGTGAGCGGGGTCCCACGGTGTTGCTCTCCGAGGACCCGAGCCGAAGCGTCGTCAGGAGACTGCGGCCGGGCGGTGTCGACGTGAATGCAACCGGGATGCGCGAGTCCGACGACATCCTGGGCATCAGGGGCGTACCGGTCCCCCGGTCCGAGTCACGAATGGAACAGCGGCGCGAGGAACTCGCACCGGGACCTCTGGCGGAGTCGATGGGGATCCGCTACGAAGTCCACGTCCTCGATCACGAACCCGCGCTGACTGCGCTCCGTGTGGACAGGGGCGGGAGCGTGTGGATGCTGGCCGGCTCGGACGTCGAACGGTTCGAGCAGGACGGCCGGTCGTACGTTCGGCAGACCTGGATCCGCGCCGACTCGCCGACACCGAGGCGGACCATCATCGTTCCGGCCGACCTCGAGAGGGATCGCGTGGAGTGGCTGGACGAGGACCGGATCGTGGTGGTGCGAAACGCCCGGCAGTCAGACGCCCTCGATCCGGATGCTGAATCCGAGGGGTCGGCGGACGACACACCGTCCTCGCTGTCCGTGTACTACGTTCCACCGAGAACGGGTGTGGTCGACGAAGGTCTCGCCTCCGCCGTGCATTAGAACCTGAGCGCGAGGCGGAGACCGACCCCGGCGCGGTTTGCGCCGCCTATCTCGTCAGGACCGCCCGGCGCGTGAGCCTCTCGGTCGGGGTGACCAGCCGGTAATAGTAGACGCCCGGCGAGACCCGGCGGTCGGCGTCGTCGAGGCCCCGCCAGGCCACACGGCCCGCACCGGCGGGATGCACACCCTCGAAGAGCCGCTTGACGCGGCGTCCCGTCGGCGAGAACACCTCGATGCGGATCGGCTCCGCCGTCGCCAGCCGGAAGTGGATCCACGTGGAGGCCGCGAACGGGTTGGGCCGACAGGGCGCGAGCGCCGAGGCCGCCGAGACGGTCACGTCCGGGCTGCTCACCGTCTGGAGCTCCCGGATGATCCACATGTCGGGGTCCAGCTCCACGGTGATCGGAGAACCCTCGGTGTGGAGCGGGAAGGACTGGCTGATCGCGTCGTTCCAGATCACGAAGCTCTCGGGACCGAGATCGGTCTCCACGACGACGTCGATCGGCATCGTGAACACCGGCCCCAGCGTCTGCACCTGGTCCACCGTCAACGTGATGTCGTACCCGGTTCCCGAGGCCGGGCTCGCGCTCCAGTCCACGTCGTAGATCGGATATCCCGGGCTGTAGATCCACTCGTCGAAGAACCAGGACAGGTCCTGTCCGGAGACCGCCTCGAAGCTCCCGGCCAGCTCGTCGGTGTTCGCGGTCGCGTAGCGAAACGCGGGGTCGTCGACGTAGGCCCGGACGCCGTCGAAGAAGTCGGTGTCGCCCAGCACGTGTCGGAGCATGTGGAGCACCCACGCGCCCTTGTAGTAGATCGAGCTGTCCAGCGGAGGGTCGATCGCGTACAGCCGATCGGCGGCGTAGGCGAGGATGTTCATGCTCGCCATGTAGTCGTGATAGTACGCGCTGCCGAAGAGATCCTCGAAGTAGAGCGCCTCGCAGTACGTGGCGAATCCCTCCTTGCACCACGCGTGGCTCCACTCGGTCATCGTGATCATGTCGCCCACCCAGGAGTGGGAGAGCTCGTGGGCCACCACCCAGTCGTTGCTGGTCGTGCCGTTCACCCACCCCCAGCCCATGCTGGTCGCCGTCTGATGCTCCATCGCGCCGGGATGCTGGAACTCGGCAATCGCATACTTCTCGTTCAGGAACGGGTACTCGCCGAAGATCGTACGGTAGTACAGCATCATGTCGAGGTTGTTGCTCCAGCTCACCTGGGCGTCGGCGAAGTCCTCCGGGTAGGCGTAGTAGTCGACGCTCATCGTGGTGAAGCCGTCGAGCGCGGTGTAGACCTCGCTCCAGGACTGGAAGTTCGTGACCGCGATCGAGAACAGGTACGGCGACATCGGATAGGCGGTGGACCAGTGGTACGTGCGCGTCGCGTCGGGATGGTCGTCGATCGAGGTCAGCGAGCCGTTCGACACCACGACCATCGTGTCGTCCACCCTGAAGTGGATGTCGAACGTGGCCTTGTCCTTCGGATCGTCCTTGCACGCCCACCACGCCGGGGCTCCGTACGGCTCGGAGTAGGAGAGCACCATCGGGAAGCCCGCGTGGGTCATGAACCGGAACGGCAACGGCTGACCAGGAAACGACGGCGTGCCCTGGTAGGTGACCGACACCGTGAAGCTCTCGCCGGGCTGGTACACGCCGTCCAGGTCGATCGACACGACGTCGTCGACATGTGCGTAGGTGGCGGCGGTCCCCCCGGCCGTCACCGCGGTCACGGTCATGTTGTCGAAGAGGTCGACGTCGGCCAGCGCGAGATCGGCGACCGCTGACTCGGCGATGATCTCGACCGTGCCGAACACGACGTGCCCCGGGATGTCGAGGCTCAGCGTCACGTCGTAGTGCGTGACGTCGTACTCGTCGTGGACCGCGCGCGCGGCGACGTCTCGCGGCACGTACGCGGTACGGTGATGCTCCAGGAACCGGGCACGGTCGGCCACCGTGGGCAGTGGGGGCACGTCCGCCACCGCGATCGAGGCCGTGGTCAGTAGCGTGATGCCGATCGACAGATCGAGGATGGCGGTGCGAGTCATGACGTCCTCTCGAAGTGGGAGGATGACGATCGCGGGATCGTCGTGGCGGTGCCGAAAGCGCGACGCAGAGATGATTGTACCGCCGCCGCGGCGGTCATCGGTAGTCGGTCCCCAGCTGTTCCGTGGGAACGAGCTCCGTCGCCCACCGGGGCAGGGTGATCGGTGGGAGAGGCCCCTGCGAAGAGGCGTCGGGACCACGGGCGCGGTGGCCGACGCATCGGGCGGCGCGGGTGCGGGCCCGTGGACCCGCACCCGCTCGACCGTCTACCCGCCGAACCCGACGTCGTGGTGCGCGACTCTGAGCGTATGGCCGGCACCTCCATCCTCACAGCTCGGTCCTGCCCCTCCGGGATCAGGAGGTATCCAGCTGGCCTCCCCCGGGTTGCCCTGCGGGTCATAATCGCAGGTGTACGAGTGGTGTGACGAGTATGTCTCCGTCACGTCGACCTCCACCTCGTCGTTCTCCTGCAGGTACACGGTGAAGTCGAACTCGCCGTTTGCATCCGTCGTGCCGTTGAACACCGCCAGCGTGTTCACCCCGCGCTTGTGCGTCACCGTGATGGAGGCGCCGACGAGATCATACAGATACCCCCCGCCGCTCGGATCGCAGGATATGGCGTACACGGTCAGGTCCGTCGTCTCTTCCTCGTCGGCCCGGATGACGTGAGTGACGACCACGGCGCAAAGCGCCATCGTGACCGCGAGGGCCGCTCTCCTGAGCATTCTCGTACCTCCTGTGTTGCGACTTCAATCGGTCCACTCGATACCCAGCTTCTCGATCCGACGGGCGAGGGAGTTCCGGTGAATCCCGAGCATGCGTGCGGCCTTGGACTTGTTGCCACCCGCGCGCCTCAGGGCCTGAACGATCGTCTCCCTCTCCCGCGTGGAGAGGGGCTCGATCTCGGGGCCGGCGACCGGTGTGGCCTTCCCGGTGTCCGGCTCGTCCAGCGTGGTCAGGAACTCGCGTGCGTCGTCGACGTCGATGCGCGTCCGGTTCGACATGACGAGAACGCGCTGGATGAAGTTCTCGAGCTCGCGGACGTTGCCCCTCCACGACTGGCGCTCCAGGAACGCGATGGCCTCGGGCGTGAACACGGGGGCCGCCGAGCGGGCCAGCCCCGCGTGCTTGCTGCAGAAGTGCGCGATCAGCGTCGGGACGTCACCGGTACGCGCGCGCAGCGGGGGGATGTCGATCTCGAGCACGTCCATCCGGTAGAAGAGGTCCTCGCGAAACCGCCCCTCGCGGACGGCCGCGCGCAGGTCGCGGCTGGTGGCGGTGATCAGACGCACGTCGGCCGGATGCTGCTCGTCACTGCCGACCGGTCGGACGACACCCTCCTCGATCACCCGCAGGAGCTTGGCCTGAAGCGGCCCCGACAGCTCGGCCACCTCGTCGAGAAAGAGGACCCCCTTGTCGGCCAGACGAAAGAGCCCCGGTGCGTTTCGATGGGCTCCGGAGAAGGCGCCCTTCACGTGCCCGAAGAAGATGCTCTCCATCAGCTCCTCGGGGATCGCCGCGCAGTTGTACGACTGGAATGCCCGGAGCGCTCTCGGGCTCGACTCGTGGATCGACTTGGCGATCAGCTCCTTTCCCGTGCCGCTCTCGCCGAGGAGCATCACCGGCATGTCGGTCGTGGCGGCGACGGCGGCCTGCTGGAGCACGGCGATCATCTCCGGAGAGACCGTGGCGATCCGGCCGAACGCATCGAGCGAGCCCACCTTCTGCTTCAAGAGGGCGTTGTCGTGCCGGAGGTCGCCGAGCAGGCGCGCGTTCTCGAGCGCGACCGCCGCCAGCGACGCGAATGCCTCCAGGAACCGCCTCGCGTGAGCCGGGAACGCGCGCGCGCGGTCGTTGTCCACGTAGAGGATGCCCGTCGTGCGGCCTCTGAACACCAGCGGCGCACAGACGAGCGAGCGGACCCGGCTGAGCCTGACGCTGGGGACGTCGCGAAGCCTCGGCTCGAGTCGCGTGTCGTCCGAGACGACCGCCTCGCCCCGGCGAGCGAGCTGGAGCACGGTCCGGCTGATCGTCTCCAGATCGGCCAGGTCCGATCGAGACACATCCCGGGCGGCGACCGGCACGAGCGAGTCGGCATCTTTCCTGGCCAGGAGCAGGACGCCGCGACCGGCCCCCACGGTCTCGATCGCCGTGTCGAGGATCTCGCGAACGAGGGACGAGAACTCGAGGTTCGAGGACACCGTGGCGGCGACGGCGGTCAGGGCGTCGAATGCGCGGACGGCGGACCACTCCTCGGCGCGATCCCGGTCGGACGTGTCCGCCGTGTCGCCGAGGCCGAGGTCGGCCTGTACGCTCTCGGCTTCATCGAGGGTATCGAGGGGGTCGTCTTCGAATGGCCGCCGGTCGCCGATCATGAGTCCTCCGTGAGTGCACTGGCCCTCTGGCGAAGCGCGTCGACGAGGAGGCCGTCGAACCTCCGGGCACGCGCGACCCCGATCACGCGATCGATCTCGGAGAGCGCGTCCGCGGCACGTCCCTCGGACAGCCGGACACGGGCGCGGAGCAGACCGACCCGTCCTCGCGTGTAGCGATATCGGCCGACTCCCAGCGCGCGCTCGGCATCCTCGACGTCCCGGCGGACGCGGTCCAGGTACCCGACGTCACCGCGATCAGCATACAGGCGCCACGCGATCCACGCGCGGTGATGGAGCAGGCGACCGGCCAGCTCCGGATCGGACAGCGAGGTGATGTCGGCGGCGTCGAGCGTCAGCTGCTCCAGGGCGCTCTCCGGGTCGTCATCGAGCTCCGCCGACAGGGCGCGCAGGCGACGCCGCATGGCGTCGATTCGCAGGTCCGATCCCCCGAGCGGGGTCTCCAGAAGCTCGGGCTGCTCGCGGAGAAAGGCGGTCCCGTCCAGATCGAGGACGCTCGTGGCCAGAAGATCCACCACGACCGCCGCCATGCTGGGCGAGGCGCTTCGCGCGGCGATGGAGGCGCGCTGGATGGACGCGAACGCCTCTCGCGCCACGCCTCGGTAGAGCCAGTAGGTTCCCATGAGGTGGTGAGTCGACGCGATGGCGTCCGGTCGGCTCGTCAGCGGCACGAGCTCGGCCAGCTGCTCGAGGAGCGGGCGTGTGGCTTCGAGGTCGTCTCGACCCAGCGCGATGTGCGAACGGATGTTGGCGATCTGGATGTTGCGGTCGGTCGTGTACCGCTCGTCGAGCAGGGCGGCGGCTCGCTCGGAGGCGCGCCACGCCTCCTCGAGGCGGCCGAGCCGGCTGAGAAGGTTCGAGAGGTTTCCGAGCAGAATCTGGGCGTCGCTCGGGCCGGGCGCGTGTCGCATCGCGTCTTCCAGCACCTCGACCGACCGATCGGGATCCACGTCGGACAGCATGATGGCGAGCGTCGTCCTGACGGCGAAGTACGGCCAGCCGGCATTCACCTCCGTGAGCTCGAAGGCACGAATGGCGTTCTCGACGGCCGAGTCGCGGTCGCCCTCGGCGAACGCGATCCAGGCCAGGACGTGTGGGACGAGCCCGGGGAAGAAGGCCGGCGGCGACGCGAAGCGAGACTGCAGTCGCGCGAGCACCTCGCGGGCCCGGTCGGTCTGGCCCCGTCCCATGGCCGCCATCGCGCACGCGTGGCAGGCGCCGGCGGCCCAGCGCTCGTCGCGGCCGTCCACCACGGTCTCGAAGATCTCGGCGGCCAGCGAGAAATCGATGGGAGCCAGCGCGCACGCGAGGTAATGAGCGAGACGTTGAGGGGTGAACGCGTCACTCAGTCGCCTCGACAGCACCGCCATGCGATCGAGTGCGTCAGCGCCGTCCTGGGCGTCGAACGCAGGATCCGGATACGCGAGAAGCTCGCGTAGCGTGGCATAGCTCTGCTCCGAGAAGGCGTGCTCGATCGCGCGCTCCAGATGCGCCCGCTCCCGAGCACCGTCCCCGAGCCGGCACGCCCGGTGGCTCGCCTCGAGCGCCGCCTCGCCATCCCCCTCGGCGGGAACGAGGTTCGCGTTCAGCCACTCGTCGACCGCCCTCTCGTTGCCGAGCGTGCGGCGGGCCGCCTCCCGGTGCCGGGGTGTCGGGAACACGAGCGTGTCGCCGTCGCGCACGAGATGTCCCTCGTCCGCCAGTCCCCCGAGCACGTCGGGATCCAAAAACGTCTCGAGGAGATCTCGCGCGGTGCTCACGCGCACGCGACGACCCGCGTGCGCGAGCAACGCCATGGCGGCACGCATCGGCTCGTCGGCGTCGTCGGGGGCGGGCACGAGTGCCATGTCGTCGGTGACCGCGAGGTCGCCGCCGGCCGACGCCCCGAGCGTCCATGCAACTCCTCGCGGAGCGCCGTCGCGAGCAAGCGTGTCCTCGAGAGCACGCGCCGACGGCCTCCACCGGCTCTCGAACGCGGCATTCAGTCGCTCCGAGAATGCCCGCGCCTCCCGGCTCGGGAAGCCGAGGGACTGCACGACACACTCGGTGAAGAACCACGAGCGAATCGGACGGAGCACGAACTGATCGGCCCCCGAGGCGCGAGGGCACACGCGGCGTGAGATGCGATCGGACGTCCACGTCGTGTCCGCTGCGGGGTCACCGATGCCGAGAATCGTCGGGTGGATCGTCGTGTTCATCATCTCGTCCAAGGTCGATCGGGCGTGCTCGCGGCCGAACCCCAGGTCCACGTAGCGGATCGGCTCATCGCGTCGATGTTGACGGATCGCAAACGTGGTCAAGAAGCGGGTGAGACCCGTGTCCGGGATGGCTTTCAGCAAGACACGTGCCGTTTGCCCGCGATCGGTCAGTGTTGCCCGAAGACGATGGATGTCCTCCCGGCGTCCGCGTAGTGCACCGCCGCCCAGAACCGCCCGCTCGCGGACGGTGCGCACCGGATCGAAGGCGCCCTCGACGGCGTCTCGCACCGCGCGCAGCGTCTCGAACCGCCGTGCCGGCCGGGCCTCGGTCATGCGCTCCAGGAGGGGCGCCCACGGCTCGCGGGCGGTCGCGTCGGGAAACGCGAGTCGCCACAGCACGCCGAGCGAGTACTGATCCGCACGCCCGTCCACGGCCCAGCCCCTGAGGATCTCCGGTGCGGCGTAGGGCGGCGTACCCGCGAGCCGATCGTGGTCGCGCGGGGCGAGGAGTCCGCTGTTCCACCGGGATGAGCCGAAGTCGAGGAGACGGATGCCCGGGTGGGACAAGCCTTCACACACGCGCGCGCCTGCACGCACGAAGCCGTCCCCAACCAGGAGATTCGAGGGTTTGACGTCCGCGTGCACGATCCCGACCCGGTGAACGTGAAGGAGCTGATCGAGGATCTCGACGAACAGCCGAGGTCGCCCTGCGGCGTCGATCGCCTGCGCCACGGCCTCGAGCGCGACACCGTCCAGATGCTCCACGACAGCCCAGTGACGCCCGGCGTGATCGACGAACAGATCCAGCAGGTCCGGTCCGGTCCCGGGTGGAAGCGCAAGCAGCGTCGCACACTCGTGCAGGAGCGTCGTGCGATCGTCCGTCTTCAGGACGACGCGACGCCCGAGCAGCCGATCCTCGCCGAGGAGCGTCGTGCGACCGGACCGGCTGGAGAGGGCGCTCACCGAGGCGTAGCGCGAATCCCGCAGCTCGTGTTCGGCGGTGACGACCACGGCCCCACCTTTCGGCGACCTTGCATCGAGTGTGAAACCGCGGGCGCTTCCGCCGCGACGGGATCCGGGAGGGTGCACGTTTCAGGGCGAATCTGCTGCCCTGGGTTGGGCGGTTTTGCCCGGAATGCGGCGTTTCGGACCCGGGGACAGATCGCTCTCGATCGGGCGACGGGACGCTCACGTTCCGGAGCCGGGCTCGACCCCGACTATCCCCGATGGGAGACCCGGAGTGCAAGGGACGGGGCCGGCGCCCGGATCGCGTGGGGTGTGGTTGGACACCGCGTCCCGCGTGACACCGGTCGGATGCGCAGTGACGTCACGTCGGGACGCAGTGTCCGGACGGCCCGGTCCCGTGCTACCTCGGTAGCGACCGGCCGACTCGAGCGTGATGCCGGGCCGCGCGGAGGCGACGCAACCCGGCGAAGCGAGACGCCTAGATGAAGAGGATCTGGGCCCCCACGCACTCGTCGTAGAAGTCCATGGCCGTGATGACCGAGTCCACCTCCGGCACGAGCTCGGCGGCCCCGCGCTTGAACATGTCCATCGCCATCTGACACGCGAACAGCTTTGCGCCGCTGTCGTGCAAGATCTCGAGCATCTCGCGCACGGGGGGAGGGTCGAGCGTCGCCATCTGCTGCTCCCTGATCGTCGCGGTCAGGCTCTCCATGCCGGGCAGCCCACCCACGTACGTGGGGAGGTCCATGGCCGGATTGCCGGCCGGCGCGTGCAGATGGTCGACCGTCTTCTCGGTGACGACGTCGAGCCCCCAGAACGTGAAGAACAGCGTCGCGTCGATTCCGGACATCCGGGCGGCGTTCGCGAGGATCAGTCCCGGATAGACCATGTCGAGCGCGCCCTTGGAGATGATCAAGCTGATCTTCGTGACCGGCGCCGGCCGGGCTCGGTCGGCGGCGTCTCTCCGGGGCTCGGCGAGCGTCATCGGCGGATCTCCCTCACACGCAGGACTTCGGCTCCGGAAGCCCCGCGATCTTCGCGGCCAGCCTTCCCGGGCCGTTCGGGAACAGGCGGCGGAGCGTCTCGATCGACGTCCCCGACAGCTTCGCGATCCGGCGCAACCCCGGCGGTCGGCCCTCGCGAGCGGCGTCCTCGCGACAGAACGCGATCACGCTCCAGTGCTCGTCCGTCAGGGTGATACCCTCGTCGGCCGCGAGCTCGTCCGCCAGGTCGGGTGTCCAGTCGGAGCTGTGCACGAGGTATCCCTGATCGTCGACCTCCAGGGTGCCCGTCGCGGAGCGACGTGTGGGCATCTCCCATCCCCTTTCGCACGTGTGGCCGGCTTCGTCGAGCGGCCGTGCCGTCTCTCATCCACGGTCGATCAGCGAGCTCTGCTCCCGGAGAGGCCATCCACGGGCCGGCGTCGGCAACACCAAAGACGAGGCACCCGCCCGAGAAGTCGCTCAGGGCGTCGGGCAGGGCGAGCACCCCGTCGAACCCGCACAGGTCGAGGATGGGCGCTGGCGGCCTCTTGACATCGGGACGTATGCATCAGGCATGCCGGGCCCAGCGCTCGTGCCAGTTCGTTGAGTACGAACGGGTTGCGGATGGAGCCGAGATGGCGGTGCGGTCGCTTGGAACGAATCGTTGAAACGGTTCGTCACCCGGGAGTCGTGTGGAACGATTCGTTACACGATGTCGCACTCTCGCATCCGGCGCCACAGCGTCGTGCGACTCATGCCCAGCGCGGTCGCGGTCCGACCCCGGTGCCAGTGGTGCTCGGCGAGGGCGCGAAGGAGCGCCGCCCGCTGCGGGTCGTCGTCGGCCGGCGCCGGTACCGCGCCGCGACATGGGTCGAGGCCCTCTCCGGCGCTCGCGCGTTCGGCGCCGGAGATCTCCCGCGGCAGATCCTCGGGGAGGATCGTCTGGCGCTCGCACACGGCGACCGCGTACTCCAGCGCATTCTCGAGCTCGCGGACGTTCCCGGGCCACGAGTAATCGAGCAGCACACGGATCGCATCGGGTGAGAACCGCATCGCACGGCCCTGCCGCGCCGTGATCCGGGCCAGGAGACCGCGCGCGAGCGGCTCGATGTCGGCCCGCCGGTTGCGCAGGGGCGGGATCGCGATCGGCACCACGCGCAGCCGGTAGTAGAGATCCTCTCGGAATCGACCGGCCTCGACCTCGTTGACCAGATCACGGTTCGTGGCGGCCACGATCCGCGCGTTCGTCGTGCGGGTGATGCTCTCGCCGACGCGCTCGTAGGTGCGTTCCTGGAGTACACGCAGGAGCTTCACCTGAAGTGCGAGCGGGAGGTCGCCCACCTCGTCGAGAAACAGCGTTCCTCCCTCGGCGCGCTCGAAGCGGCCGACGCGGTTGCTGACGGCGCCGGTGAACGCGCCCCGGACGTGGCCGAACAGCTCGCTCTCCAGGAGATCGGGCGGAAGCGCCGCGCAGCTGACGGCGACGAACGGGCCGCGCGCGCGATGTGACACGCCGTGGATCGCGCGGGCCACCACTTCCTTTCCGGTTCCGCTCTCGCCGGTCAGCAGGATCGTGGCATCGCTCGACTTGAGGTTCTCGACCAGGCTCAGGATCCGTCCCATCTCCTGGGAGCGAGAGATCAGGCCCGGCAGATGCGCGGGGCCGCCCGCCTGGGGATCCTCTTCCGCCGCGCGAAGCACGACGACGTAGCGGGCGCGAGGATCGCACTCCCGCGCGGCGTCCAGAAGCGGCGCGGCGGAGACCGAGACCAGCCGGATCGGATGGCCGTCGCGGTGCAGCATCGCGCGCCAGCCCTCGCGCCGCTCCCCGGCCACCAGCGCGTGTCGCATGGCTCCGCTGGGCCCGAGCGGCTCGGGACCGAGGACGTCGGCGATCGGCCGGCCGTCGAGGGCGACGTGCCCGTCCCCGCCGAGAAGCTCGCCCAGCGCCGGCGACGCGTGGATGACGTTGAACTCGGCGTCGAGGCACAGAAAGACGCGACCCAGCGACGCGAACGCCCCGCTGACCGCGGCCAGAACTTCGCCCTGTAGCGTGTCTTGCATCGCTGCGACTCGCTTTCCCCGCGCGGGCGGATTCCGGCGCGGGCGAGGAGATTGACCCTGAATCCTATCGGAGCCCCACCGGGGCGGGATGTACGTAAAACCCGAAGTCCCATGCGGATGCGGTTGTGTCCGGGACGGGGGCTCGGACATTCTGCGACGACCGTGCATCCTTTCGAGGGGCCGGTCGTCAACATGAACGAGGATGCCGACGACCGGCGTCCCGTATCCGACCACATCCGCGACGCGTCCGGATCGACCGCGATGAGACAGGCGTGAGGCGCGAGGAGGACCGACATGGAAACGCGCAGCCCAGACGAGATTCGCACGGCCGTCCGCGACCGCTACGGCGCCGTCGCCGAGGCCGATTCGGGAACGTGCTGTGGTCCGTCCTGCTGCGGTGACGCCACCGCCACCGACGGATCCACACTCGCAGACAAGTCCGCCGCGATGGGATACACGACCACCGAGATCGAGGGCGTGCCCGAGGGCGCGAACATGGGTCTCGGTTGCGGCAATCCCCAGGCCATCGCGTCGCTCCGCGCGGGCGAGACCGTGCTCGATCTCGGCGCCGGAGGGGGCTTCGACTGCTTCCTGGCCGCGCGCTCCGTTGGCGAGACCGGTCACGTCATCGGCGTCGACATGACGCCTCCGATGGTGACCAGGGCCCGCGCCAACGCCAGGCAGGCCGACGTGTCCAACGTGGAGTTCCGCCTCGGCGAGATTGAGCATCTCCCGGTCGCGGACGCGAGCGTCGACGTCGTGATCTCGAACTGCGTGATCAACCTCTCACCCGAGAAGGAGCAGGTCTTCCGCGAGGCGTTCCGCGTGCTCCGCCCCGGGGGACGGCTCGCGGTGTCGGACATCGTGGCGGTCGCGGAGATTCCCGACGCCATCCGCGAGAACATGGCCCTCTACACGGGCTGCATGGCCGGAGCGTCGCTGGTGTCCGACCTCGAGGCGATGCTGACGCGTGTGGGCTTCCAGAGCGTGCAGATACGGCCCCGTGAGGAGAGCCGCTCGATGGTGGGCAGCTGGGCGCCCGGCGAGCGTCTGGAGGACTACGTCCTGTCGGCGACGATCGAAGCTGAGCGCCCGACGTAGCCCATCGGCACGGCCGGGGATCGCCGGCTCCCCGGTCGCACCCGTCCCCGAGGTGCGCGATAATCACGAGACACGCCGCCGCCTCACCGCCCGGTGAGGCGGCACGATCGCGGCACGCGTCCCCCCGAAGCACGTGCCGGTCCGAGGGCCGCCTCGCGCCGTGATCCGCGTCGCGGGCCCCACACCACCAGGGAGACTCCGATGGGGATCAGTCAATCGCTGTTGCCGGAGTTCGACATCGAGATGGCCGGCGCCCGAAAGGCGCTGGAGCGCCTGCCCGAGGCCAGGTTCGACTGGAAGCCGCACGCGAAGTCGATGTCGATGCGGGACCTCGCGACGCACGTGTCGAACCTCCCGAGCTGGGCACAGATGACGATCGCGCAGGATGCGTTCGACATGGCGCCGCCGGGCGCCGAGCCGTTTCGCGTCGAGCCGATCGACTCGACCGAGGCCGCGCTCGCCGCCTTCGACGCCAACGTGACCACCGCACGCGCCGCGATCGCCGGGGCGAGCGACGCCGACCTGATGGCTCCGTGGTCCCTGATGCGCGGCGGAGAGACGCTGTTCACGATGCCCAAGATCGCCGTCCTCCGATCGTTCGTGATGAACCACATGATCCATCATCGCGCACAGCTCGGCATGTACCTGCGGCTGAACGACGTTCCGGTGCCGGCGTCGTACGGGCCCTCGGCCGACGAGGAGCCGTCGATGTGAGACACCCGCGCGGCCGGCGACGCGATCACGCCCCGGTCGGACCGTGATGTCCGACGGGGCCGATCCCCTCGCGCCGATCCGGCGCTCGCTGACCGCGTGGATACGTGACGCGCTCGCCGATCCATCCGCCCGGGTCGGCGAGCCACTGACCGGAGCGACGTCGTCGCTCGTCTGCCACGTTCACGCTCGCGCCGGTCCGCTCGTGGTGCGCTGCTTCACCGACACCCGGTGGAGCGTCCGGGAGCCGGACCTGGCCGAGCACGAGGCGGTCGCCCTCGACGTGGCCGCCCGAGCCGGGCTTCCGGTGCCGAGGCCGATCGGTCACGTGGCGGCCACGGAGTCACCGTTCGGCCTCGCAGCGGTCCTGATGACGCGTGTCGCTGGACGCCCGCTGCTGACTCCGGCGAGCCGAGCCGACTGGCTCGAACGGCTGGCGGCACGGCTCGCCGAGATCCACCAGGCCGATCCGCGGGACCTCTGCTGGCGGTACGCGAGCTGGCGACCGCCCACGCTCGAGCGTCCCGACTGGCTCGACGACACCGGTCTCTGGCGATCGATCACGCGCGTGCTCGCCGCCGGTGAGCCCGCCACGCCGCGCGTGTTCATCCACCGGGACTATCATCCCGTGAACGTGCTCTGGGCCGGCGGCGACGTCGTGTCCGTCATCGACTGGGTGAACGCCTGCGTGGGGCCTCCGGGCGTCGACGTCTCGCACTGCCGGGTGAACCTCGCGCTCCTCGACGACGCCGACTCCGCGGACGCGTTCCTCGACGCGTACCGCGGCGAGGCGCCCGACTACCGCCATCACGCGTACTTCGACGTGGACGCCGCGATGGCGTGGCTGCCGGACGTGCCGCACTACGCGCCGTGGAGCGTGTTCGGGCGCCGGCGGCTACCGCCCCGTGCGCGGCGCCGGCGCCTGATGGCGTTCGTACGTCGCACCTGCGACGCGGCGCATTCCGCTTGACGGCGGCGGCCGGGCTCCGGATCCTGGGCCGGCCGATCGACGTCCGCGCGGCATCGCCGCGCCGCTGGCGGAGGAAGTGTGACCACCGAGGTCCTAATCATCGACAGCTGGATCGACTTCCTGGACCTCGTGCATCGCTCGCGGTTCGCGAGCTGGGCGTACCGTGGCCAGCGCGATGCGGACTGGGAGGTCGTGAGCTCGCTGACCCGAACCCTCAGTCGGTTCGTCCCCGACCACACCGACTGGACGGGTCAGGAACAGCGCGCGATCCGCATCTTCCAGCGGAAGGCCCACACCTTCATCGACGAGCCGTCGGCCCTCGACGATCCGCTGCGATGCCTGGCTCTGATGCAGCACCACGGCGCACCCACCCGGCTCATCGACTTCACGAAGTCACCCTACGTCGCGGCTTTCTACGCGCTCGAGCGCGCGGAAGAGGACGCCGCGATCTGGGCCGTGAACACCCCGTCGCTCGTCCGCTCTCGCGTCGTCCCGCGCGCATACCCCACGCTGGATGCGACCGCCATCGATCCTCGCGTGCCCGAGAACGTGATCGAGTACTTCTTCTCGAACGGCTATCCCGTTGTGTGGGCCGGTGAGCCCCACCGGATGGACCGTCGACTGGTCGCCCAGGCCGGAACGTTCATCGTGCCCGGTGTCGTCGATCGTCCCGTCGAGGCGCTCCTCGCCGACTACGAGTCGGACGAGCCGCTCCTGGTCAAGATCGTGCTACGCAGGGCCATGCGCCGCGACGCGATGTTCGGCCTCTACCGGATGAACATCACCAACGCGACGCTGTTTCCGGATCTGGACGGGCTCGCGCGCTCCATGGCCTACGAGCTCGAGGTGAGCTGGAAATGACGATCGAGGCCGATCGCTGGCGTTTCTTCCGGCGCGTGCGCCGTCACGAGATCGACGAGGTGCGGCGAATGCTGGCCTCCGACCCGTCGCTCGTCCACGCGCGCGATCCCGACTGCTTCGACTACGACCTGCTGGCCCACGGCGCGTGGCTGGGGTCGGTCGAGTCGGTCCGCGCGCTGATCGCCGGAGGAGAACGACTCGACGTGCATCTTCTGCGAGACGCGCGTCGGGCACTGGAGGGCGGCTTCCGCGACCACGCGCGCGTCGGCGACGCACGGTATCAGGCGATCGACACCGTGCTGCGCGAGGCCGGTGCACCGGAGGAGCCCCATGAGTGACGACCTCCGCGCGCAGCTCGGCGCCACCGACATCTATCTGATCGACCAGATCCTGCGCGGCCGGTTCGACTCGTGCCGATCGGTCCTCGACGTCGGATGTGGACACGGACGCAATCTCGTCTACTTCATCCGGCACGGCGTCGACCTGTACGGGATCGACAGCGATCCCGAGGCCATCGCGGTCTGCCGAGATCTGATCGTCCGGAACGACCCCCGTTCGCCGGCGCACGAGCACGATCGCCCGTCACGACGGTTTCGCGTGGCCGAGGTCACGGACATCCCCTTCGACGACGGGTCGTTCGACGCGGTGATCTGCAACGCGGTCCTCCACTTCCTCGACGATCGCACGTTCGATGCCGGCGTCGACGAGCTGTGGCGGGTGCTCGCGTCCGGAGGGCTCCTGTTCGTTCGCCTCGCGTCGCGGATCGGTCTGGAGGATCGCATCGAGCCGCTCGGCGCCGGTCGCTATCGCCTGCCCGACGGCACCGATCGCTACCTCGTGACGGAGCCGCAGCTCCTCGCGCTGACCGATCGGCTGGGCGGGCGGCTCGCCGATCCCATCAAGACCACCAACGTCCAGGGCCTCCGGTGCATGACGACGTGGTGCGTCTTCAAGCCCGCCTAGTCGCACGGTGCCGGCGCTGCACGGGTCTCGTGCCGCGCTTTCCCTTGTCGCGTCCCGCCGATCGTGGGATCGTTCGATCCATGAAGGCACTGTGCGATGGCGCGTGACGACGGACTCGTCTACTCGACCGAGACGGGCCGACATTGCCCCGACTGCGGTCGTCCGATGGATGCCTGTGCCTGCCGGCGCGGGTCGTCTCGTCGCGGGCGTGGCGCCGGGTCCCGACCCGGGAGTCCACGCGACGGCGTCGTCCGCGTCGGGCGTGAGACCAAGGGCCGAAAGGGCAAGGGCGTGACGATCGTCACCGGGGTTCCACTGGGGGGCGACGAGCTCGCCACGCTCGCCAAGGACCTGAAGCGGCTGTGCGGCTCGGGCGGAACGGTGCGCGACGACGTGATCGAGATCCAGGGCGATCATCGCGACCGCATCGTCCCCGCGCTGGAGGCGCGCGGCTGGACGGTGAAGCGGTCCGGCGGGTAGCCGGCCACGCCCGCCTCCGTCCGACGAAGGGACCGCCGCATGAGCCTCGCTCTGGATCTCGCCCGTCTGGGAAAACGCGCCTACGCATCGCTCCGAGTGGATCGGCTGGTGCTTCCGCTCAATCCGGTGATCATGCGGGTCGCGCTGCAGGCCGAGCTCGTGCGGTGGATCCGCGAGCACCGTGACCTCGAGTTTCACGACCGCGACTCACCGGGTCACGCCTACGAGAAGCGCTATGGGCTCTACGAGCATCTGCTGCGCCATCACGACCTCGACGGGCCCATCGATTACTTGGAGTTCGGCGTGGGGAAGGGCCACTCGTTCCGATGGTGGCGCGAGCACAACCGACACCGCGACTCGCGCCTCTTCGGCTTCGACACCTTCACGGGCCTTCCGGAGAGCTTCGGCTCGATGGCATCGGGGACGTTCGACACCGGCGGCAGGCCACCGGACGTGAACGACGAGCGCTGCACGTTCGTCGCCGGTCTCTTTCAGGACACGCTGCCGGGGTTTCTCGACGGGTACGAACGCGCGCCTCGACTCGTCGTGCACCTGGACGCCGACCTCTACAGCTCGACGCTCTACGCCCTGACGCGCCTGGCCCCGCGACTGCGCGAGGGTGACATCCTCGTGTTCGACGAGTTCGGCGTGCCGACCCACGAGTATCGGGCGTTCCGGGACTTCGCGGCCGCCTACCGCGTGCGCGTCGAGGTGCTGGGGGCGGTCAACAACCACCTGCAGGTCGCGATGCGGGTCGTCGACCTGTCGAACTGATCTCCGGGAGACCCGAACGAGAAACCGGGCTACCCGGTGCGCTCACGCGCTCCGAGCAGCCCGGCGTCGCGTCCGACGGGCGTCTCACCCGTCAGCGACCGCGCCCCGCTCGCGCGGCCGCCCTCGAGGACGCACTACCTCACGAACATGATCTTCCGCGTCTGCGACTCCGCACCCGTCTTCAGGCGCACGAAGTACGCGCCGGACCTCGCCAGCGACCCGGCATCGGTCCGACCGTCCCACACGACCTGATGGTGCCCGGCCGCCCGGACGCCCTCGACCAGCGTCGCCACCCGACGACCCTGCACGTCGTAGACCGCCAGCTCCACGCGCCCCTGGTCGGCGAGCGTGAACGCCATCGTCGCGTGCGGTCGAGCCGGGTTCGGCGTCACCGGCGCGAGCTGCGTCTGCGCGCTCGGGGTGGAGGCGGCACCGGCGTCGAGCACGCCGCACTCGGCGCAGATGTTGTCGACCCAGAACTCCTGGCCACCGACGAGGAACGACTGGATCGGTCCCTCGAGCGTGACCTCTCCACGGATCCCACCGGGCACCGCCACCGTGGTGATCGAGAACGTCACCCCCGGGGCCGGATTCGGCGGAACCACCACGTCGATGTCGCCGACGTACAGCGTACCGCCGTTGACCCGGAAGTTCTCGATGCCGCCGAGGTCGATGAACTCGAACGTGACCTTCTCGACGTCGCACGGGATCGCGCCCATGCCGTATCGCGCCGAGATGTTGTTCAGGGCCATCACGTGCGCATCTCCGAACCCGCTGAACGCGAGGTCGATCGTGGCCTGGTTGAAGGCGACGCCGCTGCCGGTGTCGAAACGCTCACCGAACACCCGGATGCCGTTCTCGGCGAACCAGAGATCGCCCGGCACGTGACCCGAGCACGGCCCGTAGCACTGACCCAGCAGCTGGGACTCGTGGTGCACGAGGAACTCGCAGTCGGCCGGAGGCTCGCCGCACTCGGCGCAGATGTTGTCGACCCAGAACTCCTGTCCGCCGATGCGAACCTTGTCGATGAGGCCGGTCAGCGTGATGAGCCCGTCGTTCGGAGTGCCGCTCACCGAGTAGGTGACGCCGGCGGCCGGGTTCGGCGGGACATCCACGAAGAGGTCGCCGATGAAGAGCGGACCCCCGTTCACCTGGAAGTTCGCGTCGCCGCCCATGTCACGGAACTCGATCGTGACCTCCGTGACCGGGCAGCCCAGCGGTGACAGGTCGTAGATCGTGGTGATGTTGTTCAGCATCATGATGTGGCTGTCACCGAACCCACCGAACGACGCCTGTACGTCGGCGCAGTTGTACCCGGTGGCCCCGCTGACGTAGACGATCTCGTCCGTGTACACGTCGATCCCACCCTCGGTGAACGCGTAGTCGCCCGGGCTCTGGCCCACACACGCGCCGAATGCGGTGCCGATGGGCAGAGATTCGTGATCCACGAGGTTCTCGCACGGCTCGGGCGGCGTGCCGCACGTCGCGCAGATGTTGTCGACCCAGAACTCCTGCCCGCCGATGCGGACCTCGTGGATGACGCCGGTCAACGTGATCAGCGCGTCGTCGGGAGTGCCGCTGATCGCATATGTCACGCCCGGCGCCGGATTGGCCGGGACGTCGACGAACAGGTCACCGCGGTAGAGCGTCGCGCCATTGACCTGGAAGTTCTCGATGCCGCCCTCGTCGCGGAACTCGATGGTGACCTCGGTCACGGTGCACGCGAGGGGCGACATGTCGTAGATGGCGGTCAGGTTGGCCAGCATCATGATGTGGCTGTCACCGAAGCCCGCGAACGAGGACTGCACCTCGGCACAGTCGAAGCCGGTGGTCGTGGGCGTGTACTCGATGACGTCGACGTAGACGTCCATGCCGCCCTCGTTGAACGCGAAGTCACCGGGGGCCTGACCGGCGCAGTTGCCGAACTTCACGCCCAGCGGCAGCGACTCGTGGCTCACGAGATTGGGACACGGCTCCACGCTGCCGCAGTCGGTCGAGAAGTTGTCCCACCAGAACTCCTGGCCCCCGAGGCGGACGCGCTGGACCGGACCGTCGAGCCGGACCACGCCCTTCACACCACCGGGGATCACGGACTCGGTCACGGTGGCGAACACGCCGGGCGCCACCTCCACGCCGTCGAGCGCGCTCAGGAACGGAACCTCCCAGTAGGTGGCCGACCCGTTGACCCACAGGTTCTCCGAGCCGCCGATGTCGGCGTACTCGAACTCCACGCAGTCCGACCCGCCGATCGCCGACAGATCGAACTGGGTGCAGACGTTGTTCAGGTTCATCAGGTTCGAGGTGCCGAAGCCGCTGATAGGAGCGGTGATGAGCGCCTCGTTGAAGTAGCTCGATCCACCGAGGCGGTACTCCCAGACCGTCAGCGCGATGCTGTCCTCGGTGTACATCGGATCGCCGGGCGACTCGGTGCCCGAGCCCCAGCGTCGCCCGATCGGCTGGGTGTCGTTCGTGACCGTGTTGGCCACCGACTCGCTCGCGACGGCCAGCGATCCGACGAGGATCGCGGCGCTCGCGAGCCGATTGAAGTGGGTGAATGAGAACATCGTGACGTTGCCTCCCGTTGCGAACCGGCGTCCCGGGTGACCCACCCGAGCCGCCGTGGTCGATTTGCGGACCGACTCTTCTCCTGTAGAGCCCGGACGACCGCGGGGCGCGAACCGAACGGCCCGCCGTCGACTTTCTTTCAACGCATTGCCACAAAACGTGTTATGACATCCGTCAGGATGCGGATCAGATCGCGGAGAGGACTGATGACCACGACGATCGGGCGGCTGAACGAAGGGCATCTCCACGCCGCGCTCAAGACGTATCTGGCCGAGCCCGGCGACGAGCTCGAGGCGCCCGTCGGCACCTTTCACGTCGACATTCGTCGCGGCCCGCTCCTGATCGAGATCCAGACCGGGAGCTTCTCGGCGATCGCCCGGAAGCTCCGGATCCTGGTCCAGTCCCACCGGGTGCGACTGGTGCATCCGGTCGCCGCGCGTCGCTGGCTCGTGAAGGGGCCGGGGCCCGCGAGCCCCCACCAGACGCGGAGACGCTCTCCCAAGTCGGCCGGTCCCGAGGAGGTGTTCCGCGAGCTCGTGCGCATTCCGGATTTACTGGCCGAGGAGAACTTCGAGCTGGAGATCCTGGCCACGCACGAGGAGCAGGTCCGTCGATACGACGGGCGCCGCGGACGCCGCCGCGGTGGATGGGTGATCGAGGAGCGGCGCCTCCTCGACGTCGTCGGGCGCGCTCGACTCCGCGGGCCCCACGATCTCCTGGGGCTCCTGCCCGACGCCCTTCCCGACGAGTTCGACACCGCCGAGCTCGCGCGGCTGATGGGACGTCCGCGGGGTCTGGCGCAGAAGGCGTGTTACTGCTTACGCGCGTGCGGTGTCGCGCGCGTCACGGGCAAGCGGGGAAACGCGAAGTGCTACACCTTGACCGAGCGGGGAGACCCATGACCACCGTGCGCTCCACTGAGCGCGGCCGATCGCGACGATACGACCGGTCGGGAGCGCGTCACGATCGCGGTCGAACGCGATCGGGCGTCGGCATCTCGTCCAGGCGGACGGCGGCGATCGTGGTCCGCCCGTCGAGGACCGCTCGCACGATCCGGTGCATCCCGTCCACCACGTCGCCCGTCGGCCCGAGTATGATCGGGTGGACGAGGTCCGCGTCGAGCGTCCGGCGACAGTGGTCGGCGAACGCACCCCAGGTCGGCGGATCGCCCAGGATGTAGCAGCCGTCGTTTCGCCACGGGATCGAGTCGATCGAGACGTCGTGCGCCGCGAGGCCGGTGGCGGCGTCCCACAGCGTCTCGATTCGCCAGAAGAGCTCGCGATCGCCGTCGTAGTCGATGTAGCCGTGACCGGCGGGCGGAGCGACCATCGAACCTCCTCTCGACCTGGTTGTGCGCCCTACCGGCGCCGCGAAAGCCGCGGTGGCGCCCGACGCCGCGGGCGTGCTGACGCCGCGGGCGCGAACGCCCGTGCTGCGCTACACTCGGCGTCGACTCTCACATCGGGACGGACTGCGATGCAAGTGTGGGTGGACGCCGATGCGTGTCCGAGGCCGATCAAGGACATCCTCCACCGGGCGGCCGACCGCGAGCGGATCCACGTGACCTTCGTGGCCAACCGGTCGCTTCACGTGCCACGCTCGACCTATCTCCACACGTGCGTCGTCCCCGGCGGCTTCGACGTTGCCGATGCCGAGATCGTGAAGCGGCTGGAGGCCGGCGATCTGGTGGTGACGGCCGACATTCCGCTGGCGTCGCAGGCGGTGGAGCGTGGTGCGCACGTGATCGACCCCCGGGGCGAGCACTACACCGAGGAGAACATCGGTGAGCGCCTGTCCGTGCGCGACTTCATGGACGAGCTCCGCGCGAGCGGCGTCACCACAGGCGGTCCGGCCGCGTTCGGGGCGGCGGATCGTCAGGCGTTCGCGAATCAGCTCGACCGGATGATCCGAAAGCACCACCGACCGGAGGAGTGAGCATGGGCCTGGCCGATGAGGAGTTCAGCTACCGGGCGACGAAGGACGGCCGGGTCCTGATCTCCCGGCATGGGCGCCGGGTCGTCGTGCTCGCCGGGGCGAAGGCCACGCGGTTCCTGGCCAGCGCCGAGAGCCTGGACGGCGAGGCGCTCCAGCTTCTCCTGGCCCGCGTCACCGGCAACTTCAAGCGCGGCAACGAGCGACCATCGAAGCAGCGGTAGGGATGGTCCGACCAATCGACAGGAGTGTGGCGTCAATGACGAACCGTGACGATACGATGCGAATCCGGCTCTCGGGCGATCGACGCGAGCGCACGCTGCGATCGGTCGGCGCGTTCCTGGACGAGGAGCTCGACATCCAGATGAGTGCGTTCAACCTCGAGCGCCTCCTCGACTTCTTCGTGCGAGAGCTCGGACCTCCGGTCTACAACCAGGCGATCAAGGACGCCCACGCGTTCATGCTCCAGAAACTCGAGGATCTGGAGGGTGACTTCTACGAGCCCGAGACGCACTACGGCCGCTGAGTCGATCCCCGAGCCCCGAGGACGTCGCATGGACGAGATCGCCCGCTACTACGCCGAAGGATCCGAGGAGCATCGTCTGACCGTGGGAGCGTTCCAGCTGGAGGCGGCCAGGACGCGCGAGCTTCTCCAACGGTTCCTGCCCCGACCGCCGGCGCGGGTGCTCGACGTGGGCGGCGCCACCGGGCCGTACGCGTTCTGGCTGGCCGAGAAGGGCTACCACGTCGATCTCGTCGATCTCTCGCCCCGGCTCGTGGAGGCCGCTCGTGCGCGCAACGCGAGCGCCGCCGTCCCGCTGGCGAGCGCCGAGGTCGGGGATGCTCGGGCACTGGAGACCGCCGATTCATCGGTGGATGCCGTCCTCTGTCTGGGCCCGCTCTATCATCTGACCGACGAAGCCGACCGGCAGCGGGCGCTCGGGGAGGCTCGCCGGGTGCTCGTGCCGAAGGGTGTCCTGGCGGCTGCCGCGATCTCGCGATATGCATCGTCGCTCGACGGACTGTCCCGCGATCTGCTGGCCGACCACGTCTTCCGGGACATCGTGCGCCGGGACCTCGCCGAGGGCCAGCACCGCAATCCCACCGATCGATTCGACTACTTCACCACCGCGTTCTTTCATCGTCCCGAGGACCTCGCGCGGGAGGTGACCGCGGCGGGCTTTCGAGAGGCCGTGGTCTACGGCATCGAGGGACCGGGCTGGATCCTCCGGGACTTCGACGCCCGCTGGGCCGACGCGCGCAAGCGCCAGGATCTCGTCGACGTGGCCCGGGCGCTCGAGCGCGAGCCCTCGGTGATCGGAGCGAGCGCCCACCTCCTGGCGATCGGGCGGAAGGATCGATGACGTGGAGACCGGCCGCGCGCGTCGTGGCGTCGGGAAGCGAGCGTGGCGTTCGCCGTGCTCGTCGCCCTGACGACCGCGTCCTTCGAGGACACCGGCTGGCGCGTGGGGGTCTCGACCGGTATCATCCGACGAACGCATCGCCCGCGCCCGGGAGAATTCGGTGGATTCCTCGTCACGAGTCATCGTCGTCGGAGGTGGCATCTTCGGCATGACGGCGGCCGTCTCGCTGGTGGAGCGTGGCTTCGACGTCACGCTCTGCGAGGCGGGATCGGTGCCGAACCCGCTGGCCGCGAGCACCGACATCAGCAAGGTCGTCCGGATGGAGTACGGTCCGGACGTCCACTACATGGCCCTGATGGAGGCCGCGCTGGCCGGCTGGCACGAGTGGAACGACCGCTGGGCCCAGGCCGGCGGCCGGCATCTCTACCACGAGACCGGCGTGCTGATGGCGTGTCGCGACGAGATGACGCCGGGCGGCTTCGAGTACGAGAGCTATCACAACCTCCTCGCGCGCGGACACGCACCCGAGCGCATCACACCGTCTCTCCTGCGCGAGCGCTTTCCGGTGTGGAATGCCGATCGATTCGTGGACGGGTTCTTCCACGCCAGGGGGGGGTATGCCGAGAGCGGTCGTGTGCTCCAGGCGATCACCTCGTGGCTGTGCTCGACCGACGTCACGATCCGCGAGCAGGCTCCCGTGGCCGAGATCCGACGCGAGGGAGCGTTCGTGCGCGGTCTCACGCTAGCATCGGGCGAGCGTCTGGACGCGGACGTCGTCGTCGTCGCCGCCGGAGCCTGGGTACCGGCGCTGGTGCCCGAGCTGTCGACCGTATACCAGCCCACCGGACATCCGGTCTTTCATCTTCGCCCTACCGACCGCGACCTGTTCGATGCGACCCGGTTCCCGACCTTCACCGCCGACATCTCGCGAACGGGCTTCTACGGCTTCCCGATCACGTCGGACGGCGTGGTGAAGGTGGCCAATCACGGTGTCGGTCGTGCGCTCGGGCCCGACGAGCCTCGGGAGCTGGATCCGGCGGACGAGCCGCGCCTGCGGCGCTTCCTCCGCGAGTACTTTCCGACGCTGGCTGACGCCGAGGTCGTGTTCACGCGACTCTGCCTGTACGCCGACACGCAGGACGGAGATTTCTGGATCGATCAGCACCCCGATCTCGTAGGGCTCGTCGTGGCCGGCGGCGGAAGCGGCCATGGGTTCAAGTACGCGCCCATCCTCGGGGACATGATCGCCGACATCGTTCAGGGCAAGGCGACCGACTGGCGTGAGCGATTCCGGTGGCGGCCCGAGGTGCGGTGCGAGGTCGGGCGCGAGGCGGCCCGATGTCACACGTATCCCACGAGCTGACGGAGAGTGACGTGGCCGATCCAGCCGAGCGCCTTCTGGCCCTGGCACGCCGCAACGCGCGCGAGCGTTTCCCGACCGACCCCAACGTGCATGCAGCCATCCTGACCGGCTCGGTTGCGCGGGGCCGAACCGACGATGCCTCGGACGTCGACACCATCGTGTATCTGAAGGACGCGGCCTCCCAGGAGATGTTCGAGGCGACGAAGGCACGGGCCGTCGCGTCCGGAGGGGGCTTCTATCACGGCTCGCCGGCCGACGGGTTCGGCGTGTACGAGTTCGTGGACGGGGTGAAGTGCGACTTCGGCTACGGGTCGGTGGCCGAGTTCGAGACGTCGGTGGAGACGTTTCTCGCCGATCCCCCGGTCGAGGGCGAGATGCAGACGATCGTGTCGGGCTTCCTCGATGCGGTGCCTCTCCACAACGCGCCATGGGTCGAGGCGTGGCAGGATCGGCTCCACGCTTACCCCGAGGCCCTGGCCGAACGCATGGTCCGCCACCATCTGGGGGTCACGCCTCGCTGGATCCTCTCGGAGATGGGTCTGGCTCGCGACGACTTCCTGTTCACGCGCGAGTGCTTCTTCGGGGCGGCCAAGCGGCTCGTCGGCGTTCTGCTCGGCGTGAACCGCGTCTACGATCCGGGAAAGGTGAAGGGAATCGCGCTCACCGTCAGCAGGCTGGCGCACGCGCCGCCCGATCTGCTCGAGCGGCTTCGCGCGCTCACCGGCGGATCACCGGCTGCGCTGGAGGTGCTGGACGGGCTCGTGACCGACGTGTACGACCTCGTCGATCGCCACCTTCCCGTCGTCGACACCGGGCCCGCCCGAGAGCGGTATCGCGAGACGTTCCGCCGGGGATAGGCTCGTCAGTCTGCGGCACCGGCATCATCCCCGGCGCCGGAACCGGTGTCGAACGCGATCTCCAGGGTGCGGATCTGGTGCGGTCCGAACCCGAGCGCGATCTCGCACGGCCCCGAGCCGAGCCGGATCTCGTCGATCCGGTCCTCGAGGATCGTCGTGTTCCAGGCGCGGCGAACGGGTCGGCTCGTCCGGAGCACGGCCGTGGTCTCGGCGCCGGTCAGGTTGTAGGCCCGCACGACGAGCGTGGCGCGCCGCTGATGCAGCTTGATCGCCGAGACCGCCACCGCTTCCGACTCCAGCGCGATCGGACCCTCGGCGCCCGGAGCCGATCCATCCGCGACGCCCTGGATCGACAGTGGCGCGACGTGATGTCGGCGGGCCTGTCGATGTACGCCGGCACCGATCGCGTCGCCCGAGAACGGCATCAGCGCATACTCGAACGTATGCGACCCGAGGCACTGGGCTCCGGGCGTGTGCACGGTGGGCCCGGCGTTCCGGAACCGTCGCGTGGGGAAGTCGTCTCGCGAGAGCCATTCCACCGCGCGCAGAAGCGTGACCCGTAGCGCGACCCCGCCGTCCTCGGGCGTGGCCTCGCACTCGGGAAGCCCGCGATTGAACACGGCCAGTCCGCCGTCCCCGTCCGCCACGATCGAGTACGCGCGCTGAGGAACCGTCGTCGGTGGCGGCTGGACCCAGTCCTCGCCGTCGGGCGTCCGGATGGATCGTTCGTTGACGAGAAAGTGGCCGTCGGACGAGACGGTCTCGGTGTGGCACGGCGTCGGAAACACCGCTCGGAGACGATGATCCCGCGCGCGGTTCTCGACCGTCGTGCGCACGCGAACGAACGGAGACACCGCGTCCAGCGTCAGCTCGACGGTCACCGGGCATCGTACGCGGTCGGACGCCCGCCCGCGGCGATCGGGCGTGATCGCCGCGGGCAGGTCGAGGTCGAAGGTGGTGGCCAGCGTGACCGCGAGGGGCGACACCGAGCGCTCGCACACGGTGCCGGGCGTGTCGCACGAATCAACCGTCTCGGATCGCTCGGCCGGCGAGTAGTCGTACTCGTCCCCGACGTCCTCGGTGTCCTCGAGCCGGTTCAGTCCCGGGTAGGCACGTCCACTCTCGACGTGAACGAGATCGACACGGCCGTCCGGCCGGAGCGTCGCGCGACACCATCGGTTGGAGACGGTCGCCCCGGAATGCACCACCGGCGTCACGTCGTCCGGTCCGCCGGCCGGCTCCGTGGTGCCCGGTGTGTCGTGTCCCGAGGCGGTCGGAGCGGCCTCGGTCTCGCCGTCGGCAGCGGTCCGAAGCGCGTAGAGTCGGTGTCCGGTGGGGGGGAGATCCCGGGCCAGGAACTCGATCGTTAGGAACGTGTCGGCGTCTCGACTCGCGTCGTCGACGAGGATGCGCTCGCCGAAGTGGGTGAGGTACGTGTCGAACCGGCGTTCTCCGTCGCCGCCGTGCAAGAGCGTGCGGTAGTCGATCCCCCAGAACCGCTCCACGGCGCGCCGGGCCACGACGACCACCGGCACCGGCCGGTCGTCCTCGTCGACGAGCCGCACGTCACCGGCGCCGAGCCCCGGCGGCCCGAGGACGACGAGACGTCGCACCACGGCCGAACGACGCTCCGGGAGCGTGTTCGCCACCAGGATCCGGGTGTCGGCATCGTCCGCCTCCCGCCGAGCGAACGTCGGGGTCAGATGCGTCAGCACCCGCCGGGTGAGCGTCTCCGCGGTGTCGATCGCATGCCGGAACCGCGGGATCATGTCCTCGTGCACCTCGTCGACCGAGCAGCCGCAGATCGAATCGTGCGGATGGTTACGAAGCAGCGCGCGCCACGCCGCGTCGACGAGGCCTCGCGACCGATCGACGACGAGGCCCAGCGACGGGTCGAGGACGGCCGACGACCAGGCGTGGCAGAGGAGTGGCTCCAGTCGGTCGCCGAGCCAGGTCTCGGCGTGGTCGTTGAGCTGCTTGAGCGGCATGCGCGACGACCATACCCCCGAGAGGATCGGATGACGCTTGCCTCCACGCAGCTCACCGACGAACGTCCGACCCCGCGGCGTCTCCAGGGCGTCGACGAACGCTCGTAGCGACCGGTGCCGGAACTCGACCTCGGGGAATGCCGCGGTGAGCGCATCGCGAATCGCCCCGAGGTCCCGCTGCGGGGGGAAGTGGTCGCATCCGTTGCTGATGAGGACGACGTCACGGTTCGATCCCGACGCGAGCTCGCCGAGCAGCCGCCCCACCGTCTCGACGGCACGGCTCGGGCTTACCTCGCGCCGGGTGTGCGCGTGCCAGATCTCGGCGAGGCCGAGTCCGCCACCGTTGCAGTAGCCGCCCCGCTGGTGCACGGCGAGAACGGTGTCGCCGTTCGGGGCCGCCCACGTGTAGACGTCACCCAGCGCGTCGATCTCGTCGCCGTCGCCTCGCGTGTACACGAACGAGTCGATGCCGGCCGAGCGCAGGAGCTGCGGCATCTGGGCCACGTGCCCGAAGGAGTCGGGCATGTAGCCCACGGTCTGCACCGGTCCCAGGTGTGCGACGCACTCGCGCCCGAAGAGGAGGTTCCGGACGTGCGACTCGCCGCCGATCAGGAACGCGTCGGGAAGCACGTAGAACGGCCCCACCGAGAGCGAGCCCGACGACACGTGGCGCCGGACGCGATCGGTCAGCTCGGGCGCGATCTCGAGCACGTCCTCGAGCACGATCGACTGTCCGTCCAGAAGAAAGTGCTCGAACGCCGGATCGTGATCGAGGCGATCCAGCACCTCGGTGACCACGTCGATCAGGCGGGCGCGAAACGCCGGGAACGTGTTGTACCACTCGCGATCCCAGTGCGTGTGCGAGACGATGAACGCCACGCGCACCGGCGGCGACGCGGTGTCCGGACGCGTGGCGTCGGCCGTGCGCTCCTCAGACATCGTGCGTACGCGTCCCGGTGGGCCCGTCCGTTTCGGGACGACAGCACTCTAGGAGCTCGCCCACCGTCGTGGACGCGAGTCCGACAACGGTGTCGGCGGCGCCGTAGTAGACGTGGACGGCCGTATCGGGTCCCGCGACCGTCGGTGCGGGCTCACCGAGCTCTCCGAGCACGATGCCCGACGGAAACACGACGTTCGGCACCTGGCCGGTCTGCTCGTACGGCTCGCGCGGCTCGAGGACGTTCAGCGCGCTTCGCCCGAGCACCCGGGTGGGATCCTCGAGATCCAGGAGGACCGCGCCGGCCTGGTAGAGATCGCCGCCGGCCGCGTGGGTGGCCACGCCGTGATAGACGACGAGCCATCCGGCGACGGTGCGCACGGGCGGAGGTCCGGGCCCCACGCGCTCGTCCCAGGAGCGCGGCCGCCCCGAGAACACGGGGATGTCCCGGCTCCAGGTGATCAGGTCCTCGGAGCTCGTCGCCATCACCGTCGTCCCCGACGTCGTTGCGCCGACGGCGACGTCGTTGGGGCGATGGAGTCGCCACCAGAGCCCTCCGATGCGCTCGGGGAACACGACCGCGTTCCGGGTGTCGGCGTCCGGGGTGACGGTCACGACGTCGAACGTCTCGAGCCGGCTCGATCTCAGGATCCCCAGTCGACACCCGTCCGAGGTGTCGATCGCGACCGTGACGACGTACTCGGCGGGCTCGCCGGTCTCGCCCTCGATGCGTGTGACCCGCGCATCGTAGACGTGGTGGATCGGTCCGCTCACGTGATCGGCGAGGGCGCCGAGGTCCCACGGCCGGGACGCGAGCGTGATCGTCACGCCGTCGCGGCTGGTCGCGGGCCACAGAGCGGTGTGCCGACCCCGACCCTGAACGCGCACGACCAGCCCCACGCCGGTCCCCAGGCGTGCGACGCCGGGATTGAAGACCGCGCTGACGTCGGTGAACAGGGGCCCGTGCTCGGGTACGTCGTGCCGGGTGAGCACCGGGTTCGTCGGGTGGCGGCGTAGGCCCATCGCGTCAGTCTCTCCAGCCGACGAGGTAGCCCGAGAGCCGCCAGTAGCCGTGACCACGATCGTCCTCGGGGCGGATGTCCAGGACCGTCGCCGACACGCGATGCGGTCCCGGCGTGAGCCACGGGGTCAGATCGATCTCGGTGGGCGGAACCCGGTCGCTGGGACACCAGCCGCTGCGGCTGTAGTCGGACGACCAGGAGCCGTCGGACCAGCGCCGGCAGTACGGGTTCACCTCCCGGAACTGTCGGCAGTCGTCGCGCCAGGGCTGAAAGCGGTGCACCTCGTGGCCGTCGAGGAAGACGACGTTGTCCTTGGGCACGAACTCGTCGGAGCCCCGACCGTCGGTGCAATGTCCCGACGCGAGGTAGTGAAGGTGGATGCGACCTGCCCCCGGCGGCACGTCGACGAGCGCTTCCGGGGCGCCCTCGGCTGCCGACGCCGCGGTCAATGACGGCACGAACAGTACCGGCACGACCCACAGAGGGGCGACGTCCTCGGAGACGGGATCGAACCGCAAGCTGAGATCCATGCGCCACGCGGGCGACACCCAGGTGTCGATCCAGCCGGCGAACGTGACCTCCCCGGTCAGAAGCGGCGCGAGCGCCGTCACGTCCACGTCGTACGCCGACGGGCCGCCATAGGCGGTCATGAACTTGACGACCTCCACGTCGGCGCCGTCACGTACCAGACGCACGTGTCCGGCGCGATCCCACCTGTCCCACACGGACTGCTCATCTCTGGGGATCGGGTGAACCGCGACCTCCGCGGTGATCCTGACCGGATGATCGAACGCCGGGAGCGTCACCGTGCGTCGAACCTCACGCCCGTTGTCGGTCCCCACGACCCGCGCCGTGTCGTAGCGGGTGGGATCGTCGGGTGTGAAGTGAATGTCGTCGTCGTGGAACACGTGCACGGTGACCGGATCGTACGGCCGGTGCGTTCGCACGTCCGCCGGCGGACCCCCGTCGGCATCGGCCGCGTCGGCCGCCGATGCCGGACTCCACGACGCAACGAAGACGAGGGCTCCTCCGAGCATCATGCTCGATCCCGGCGTTCGCACGATCATCACTCCGATGTCCGAGTTGTCTCAGCGCTTCTGGACCCAGCCGTCGTCGCCGTGGTCGCGGGCGCTGCCGGTGAGGGTGCGCCGGAGCGACACCACGTTCCGGACGCCTCCCCAGGTGAACCAGACGATGACGCCCACGGACGCGATCAGGTGCACGATCGTGTAGATCCGCCAGAACCGCACCCAGCTCGCGTCGGGAACGTCGTGCGACAGATTGTACGCGGTGCCCCAGAAGAACACGACGCTCCATCCGATGATCCAGAGCGCCGTCCCCACGTAGACGACGCGATCGCCCCGCGAGAACTCACGTCCCATGCCGAGGGCCCGCCATGGGCCGGAGCCCGCTCGAGACGGCGTGGCCACCGTGCCGGCCTCCGACCGGTAGAGCAGGCGATCCAGATCGACCGCCGGTCGCCGATCGAGGAGCGAGACGATCACGTACACGACCGACGCGCCCAGCATCGCCAGCCCCCAGAACCACTGGCCGTTGATCGGGAAGTCCGCCACGAGCTGATGCACGACGATGCCGCCCACCGCAATCACCGATCCCGTGCTCATGGCGGCCCAGGCCGCCGCGGTCGTGCCGCGTCGCCAGTAGAGGCCTCCGATGATCACGGCGCCCGAGCCCCCGGCGAAGATCGCGCCGGTGACGGCGAAGAAGAGGAAAATGTACTGACTCTGGCGGAAGACGAGGCTGAACACGAACGCGAAGACGGCCACGCCCACGATCGCGGTCCGCAGGAGGCGCAGGTGCTGGCTCGGTGTCAGCGGCTTGCGCCGTAGCGGCATCACGACGTCCTGGATGAAGATGCTGCCCCACGAGTGGAGGTACGTGTCGTGCGTGCTGATGAACGCGGCGAGCATGACGGCCGCCACCGCGCCCATGAGACCCGGGGGCAGCAGCGTCGTGAGCACCAGCGGAACACGGAGCTGACTTCGGATCGGCTCGCTCTCGACCGCGTCGAGGATTCCGTTCACGACGACCGCGTTGGCCGTGAAGTCGCGCTGGTGCAGGACGGCGTAGGCGATGACCGGCACGATGACGAGCATCAGGTTCTGCGGCACCACGCGCCAGTTGGCGAGGATGCCGCCCATCTTGGACTCGTGCGCGCTGGATGCGGACGCATTGTAGGCCTGAGTTCCCTGCCACGACATCTTGTTGTAGATCACGCCGAAGACCCCGATCAGGAAGTAGGCGAAGTTGAAGTCGGCGACGTGACGGGTCCGAAACGGATTGATCAGCGATGCGTTCTCGGGCGCCGCGGCGACTCCCTCGACGAGCTGCGCCCACTCGACCCGGGACAGGAGATACGCGACGAGCACGACCATGACCACGTTCACGAACGTACCCTGAAGGAAGTCGGCCACGATCACCGCCACCTGTCCGCCCATGAAGACGAACCACAGGGCGATCGAGAGGAGCACCGCCATGGTCAGGACGAAGCTCGAGACCTCGATCGGTCCGAGCGTGACGGTCTCGGGAAGGCCGCAGAAGGTGATGAAGAACCGCGCGCCCACGGCCGGGAAGATGCCGAAGTTGACCAGGCCCGCGCCGAATGCGATCGACCCCGCGAAGACCCGGAACCGGCGGCTGTAGCGCCGCTCGAAGAACTCGGCCAGCGTGAGGCAGCGCGTCTGGCGGAAGCGGTAGATCACCCAGCCCGAGAGCGAGATCAGCAGGAGCACGAGGTTCGTGCTCAGTCCCCACCACATCATCGAGAAGCCGGACGCGTAGTACATCTCGAAGAATCCGACGACCGAGATCGCCCCCAGACCGGCCGCGCCCTCGGAGACGCTCACGAGATAGCGACCCGCGCCGCGACCGGCCGCCAGGAAGTCGGCGACGCTCCGCATCTGGCCCCGGCTCATCAGCACGCTGGCGGCCATGGCCGCGAGGACGACCGCGATCACGCACCAGTCGATCGGTGCCAGCGTCATCGATCCGGCTCGGTCCAGAGGCGGCCGTCCTCGAGGATGGTGGCGGCTCCCCCCGGGATCTCCAGCCGGCACTCGAAGCCGAGCGGGGTCGCGGTCAGGGCCGGTGGCCACGGAACACCGGGCACCGGTGGGGCACTCAGGCCGAGCGCGTCGACGTCCCCAGCCCAGTGACCCTCGCGCGACCGGAATGTGCGCTGCGCGTAGTAGACGCGGCTCAGCGCCGCGCGGACCGCGGCATGCGGGTCGGGGGCGGCCGTCGCGTCGGGCGGCGCGCCGGGCGGGGCGAACTCGACGATGCCCCACATCTCCGGGTAGTGCATGTTCACCAGACCCTGGGGTGACCAGACCCAGTTGTCCTCGGGCAACGGATCACCGCTCTCCGGATCGACCTGCTTGCGGTATCCGCCGCCGGCAACGTCGAGGCGCCACTGAACCCGTGAGAAGTTCAGGCGCCACTGATCCCCGGCGGTCGGCGGTGACGATCGGCCCGCGCACTCCCGCAGAATCGCCCAGGGGAAGGCGATCTCGATCGACCAGCCCTCGTCGACGTCGGTGGGATCGTTGAGCGTTCCGTCGACGTGAACGGCGCTGGCCAGCCCGGCGATGTCCCACGCGTGCACGGCCGGTCCGCCGTCCCGGTAGGGCTTCACGATCAGGAGATCCCACTCGGTGCCCAGCGCGTTCACCTCGAGCTCGTAGTACGCGTGCGTGTCCCCGTCGGGATCGATGAACACCTCGAAGTCGTTGTCGTGGAAGATCACCGCGTCGCGCTCGGTCAGGGTGGCCCACACGTGGGGCTCCTCCATGACCGCGGCGACGTACAGGTGCTCGTCGTCCCACAGGAGCTTGGCCCGCGTGCGGTGCCGCGGGGCCGCGTACGCGTCACCGCGGATGTCCACGAAGTCCGCCGTCCAGGGGGCGCGGCCCCATCCGTCGTCGGTCAGGCGTCCGTCGACGACGATGGCATCGGTCGTGCGACGGCAGAGGTACGACCGGGGCGCCTGGGCGATCTCGGGAGCCGGAAACTCGGCCGCCGCCGGCGCGGAGGCAGCCCCGGCCGCGAGCATCGACACGGCCGCGCCGACACCACCGACGAGGTTCCGGCGCGCGTGAGCCGGCGGGCGCGTGCTCATGCAGCGTCCCGCCGATCGGACTCCGGCCGCCGGCGCCACGGCCAGTACACCAGACCGAAGAGCACGAATGGAACGAACGCCTGCGTGACGTCGGTCAACGACGCGGTGATGCGAAGCGCACGGGGAACGTGGCCGCGATTCTCGTAGGCGGCCACGTAGCACGCCATGAGGGTCGCCAGCAGCACGTGGAACGCGATCAGGAGCCCGACGCCGAGGGGAACGCGCCAGAGCCCGGGGCGTCCCAGGATGTTGGATCGCGTCTGGGGGACCGCGAGGCCGGCCACGAGCAGCGCGACGAACACGGGGTAGATCAGCTTCGCGGTCTTCTCCAGCACGGTCAGCGTGGGCTTGCGGACGTTGTTCTCGAGCACCAGAATCGGGCCCGCGGTGTCGTCGTCGGTGATCCAGACGACGTCGGGGCTGACCGACTCGATCTGCTTCGCCACCAGAGGGGCGATCGTGCCGTAGTAGGCCGGGGACACCCGCGACCACCCGATCCCCAGAAGAAGCGATGCGACCAGGAACACCCCCATGGCGACCACCACGGTCCCGGGTGTCGGCGCCGTGACGGCATTTCCAGGCTCTTCGGAAGCGACCGTCGGCACGCACCCCCCTCAGGGTTGCTCGATCGAGGACCACTTGGATACCATTGTGGCATCTCCGGTGGCGCTCTGCCAGGGAGCGTCGCGATCACATCAGGGGGACGTCGCATGCACGCCGCACGCTGGGCTTTCGCGCTGCTTCTGGGTCTGGTGCTGTCGGTGGGCACGGCATCGCTCACCCGCGCGGCCGATGCCTACATCGGCGTCACCGGGACCGCGTCGGAAGACGGCATCGTCGAGATCGTGATCGAGGACAACACGTCACCGCTCGCCGCGGTCTACACCGTCACGGTCGAGGTGATGGCCGGTGACACCTCCGATCAGACCGCGCAGAACATCGTCACTCGATCTCGCGACACGTTGCCGGAGACGTTCGACCCTCGGCGCGACGACAGCTGCGTGACGATCCGGGGACCCTTCATCGACATCCAGGTCCTCGACGGCGTCATCGGACAGCGAGTGGAGCTGATCGAGACTCCGTGCCCGGCCAGCGTCACGCGCTCGGCACCCTCGATGGGCTCGATCGCGATCGCCATGGTGGCGGCGGCGCTTCTCGTGGTCGGGGTCGGCGCCCGGTCACGTCGTCGCGCGCGTCCGGCGTGACGGCTCGCCCTTCATCGCGAAGACCATCACGAAGCCGACGAGCGCAGCGCCCCACACCACCTGCCAGAGATAGTCGTGGGCGAACTCGGCGAACTCGGGTGTATGGACCATCAGCAAGCCGAGGGCGACGAGACGACCGACGTTGACCACGGCGATGAAGACGAGCGCGAGCAGCTCGGCCCGGATCTTCGCCTTCCAGGGCTTCGGGAACGCGACGATGAACGACGTGAGCAGGATGGCGGCGTAGATGCCCGTGCACTCGTCGATGATGACCACCGCGCGGTCCGCGAACAACACGTCGGTACCGCTGACCGCGGCGTGATGTCCGAAGAGGCGCAGGCCGGCACCCATGGCGCTGGCGAAGGCGAGCTTCAGTGGCCACAGCACGCGACCGGCGATGGGAAGCTGGAGCAGCAGGAGGCCGGCCGCCGCGAGCGCCCCGAACAGCCCGACGAAGCGCGTCGTCGGTGAGCGAAGTGGGTTGTACGCCATGTTGATCACTCCGGGACCGGGTCGTCAGGATACTCCGACCGGCCGGCGCGTGCCTAGTCGCGTCGGGCGGGGCGTCCCGGTACCCGCGCACCGGCCCGCCGGGGGTCACACCTTCCCGGGCTCGCCCACATGATCTCCACCGACCTCACCAGAGTCGGGCCGTACGAGATCGTCGAGCCGATCGGACGGGGCGCGCACAGCCGGGTGTATCGCGCGCGCCGCCGTGACGATCCGGTGGACGTGGCGATCAAGATCCTCGACCGCGACGTCATGCGCGGAGAGGTCCGCGAGCGTTTCCTGGCCGAGGCGAGACTGGTGCGCCTCCTGGACGATCCCGCCATTCCCCGGATCCATGAGGTGGGTCACGCCGGCGGGGTCGACTTCATCGTGATGGACCTGGTGGCCGGGCGCGCTCTCGACGAGATCCTCCGGGACCGGGGGCGGCTGTCGGTGGCGGAGGTCGTACGCATCGGTCACCAGCTGGCCCGGGTTCTGGTGGTCGCCCACGCGGCCGGCGTCCGACACGGAGATCTGAAGCCCGCGAACGTGATGCTGTCCCCCGACGGCCGCCTCCAGCTCCTGGACTTCGGGTTGTCGATGACGATCGATCCCGACGCGATGACGGTGCCGGGGAGGCTCACCGGGACCGTTGCCTACATGGCGCCCGAGCAGCTCCTCGGCGAGGCGCTCGACGCGCGCGCGGACATCTACGCGGCGTCGGCCGTGCTGTACGAGCTGCTGGCGGGCCGGCGTCCCTCGCTGGGCGATCGGTTCGAGACCCTCGTACACGCGATCCTGAACGTTCCGCCGCCGCGGCTCGGCCGCCTCGGCATCGACGTTCCCGAGCCGGTGGAGCGCGTGGTGGTGGCCGGGCTGGCGAAGTCGGTCGGCGACCGGTATCCGACGACGGCCGACATGCTGCGGGACTGGGAGATCCTGTACGCCACCGGCGACCCGTCGCAGGCCGCGACCCGCCTCGGGGTCGGTGTGGACGTCTACGCGCGTCTCGCACGCGAGCGACACGTTCCGATCCTGGGGCGCGAACGCGAGCTGGCGGGGATCGAGCGCGCCGCGCGTCGCGTGCGCGATGGCGGGGCCGAGATCGTCGTGGTCGAAGGAGACGCGGGGCTCGGCAAGAGCCGCCTCCTCGACGAAGCGGTGGGAACGCTCGACACGATGGGCTATCGCGTCGTGCGCGCGCAGTGCGACGCCGGAGGATCGGCGTATCGGCTCTGGGTCGACCTCCTGCGCGAGCTCCTGGCCGACCTCGACGCGAATGGCGCCGCCGGGCTGACCGACGCGCTCGCGCGGATGGACCTCCGGGTCCACGCGCGGGTGCTGACGTCGTTTCTGGGCTACGCCGCGGATGCGGCCGGCCACCACCGGCCCGACGTGGACGAACTGGCCGATCCCGGTCAGCGCATCGTGACCGCGATCGCCGCGGTCGTCGAGCGTGGCGCGGAGGATCGACCCGTCGCGTTCGTGATCGACGACCTGGATCGCGCGGACACCCTCTCACGATCGCTGATCGGGCGCGTGGCCGAGCTCGTGCCGCATGCGCCCGTGCTGACGGTCGCGACGTCCACGTCCCGGTTCTGGTCGTCCGGCTCGCCGGCTCCGGCGCTGGGAATGGTCGGCGATCGCGGTAACCGCGTCCTGACGATGCAGCTCCGCGGTCTCTCCGGCAGACAGGTCGCCGAGCTCGTGCGCGAGCGACTGGGCGACGCCGACGAGCTCGAAGCGCTGGCCGAGCAGATCTCCTTCGACAGCCGCGGCAACCCCCTTCACGTGGTCGAGATGCTGACGTTTCTGGAGACGCGGGGCCTCCTCCGGCGCCGGTCCGGACGCTGGGTGCTGACGGGGCCCGTGCGGGGACTGCCGCTTCCGAGGCGCCTGGCCGATGCGCTCGCCGCGCGCGTCGACGCGCTCACCGACGTCGACCGGCGCACTCTGGAGACAGCCGCCGTGGCCGGCGATACGTTTCGGGCACACGTGGTGGCCCGCGCTTCCGGAGTGACCCCGGCCACCGGCCTCGGCGTGCTCCGCCGCCTCGAGGCCGAAGGCGGGCTGGTCGTGTCCACACCGAGCGGCTACCGGTTCACGTCCCGCGCGATCCGGGAGCAGCTCCATCGGCGTCTCGACGAGGCCCGAGCCCGTGAGATCCACGGTGCACTCGGCGACGCGTACGTCGACGAGACCGGCGACGACACACACGCCCGCATCGTGGCCGAGCACTTGCTCCAGGGGGGCCGATACGAGGCCGCGGCCGAGATGTTCGAGCGCGCCGCCGAGCGAGACTTCTCGCTCTTCGTGAACGATGCCGCCGCGGAGGCGTTCGAGCGCGCGCGCGCGATCTGGGAGGACCACGATCCCGAGGCGGGGCTGCCGGCCCTCTGCCGGCTCGGCCGCCGGCTGAGCGCGGTCGAGGTGCGATGCGGCCGGCTGGACGATGCGCTCCTGACCGCGTCCCTCGTGGAGCCGCTCACGACCCGGCTCGGGGACGCGAGCGAGCTCGGCGAGCTCCGGCTCGTCATCACCGAGGCTCGATCGCTGCGGGACGGCGGCGACCGGGCGCTCGAGACCGCCGCACTGGCACGAGACGCGTTCGCCCGCGCCGGCGACGAGGGGGGACTCGCTCGCGTCGCCGAGCTCGAAGGCGTCGTCCGCCAGCATCAGGGCCGGATCTCCGACGCGCTCGATCGGTTCGACGAGGCTCTCCGCCGCGCGACCGCGATCGAGGACTCCTGGACGATCGCACGCGCGCACTACCGGCGCGGGAGCTGCCTCAGGCGTCTCGGCCGGCTGGACGAGAGCCTCGAGTCGCTCCGTGCCGCGCGCGACCGCCTCTCCGAGAGCGGAGACGTGATCGCCGCCGCCAGTGCGAGCGGCGAGATCGGGAGCGTGCTGTTCCAGCGCCGCGAGTACGACGAGGCCAGTGCGGAGTACCTGGCGTGCTTGCGCGTGATGCGCGCGTCCGGCGACGTGCGCCGCCACGCCATCGCGGTCATGAACGCCGGCAACGCCGACTTCGCACGGGGCGCGCTCCTGGGTGCGATCAATCTCTACCGCGAAGCTCTGCGCCTGAGGCTGGCGCTCGGCGACGACGGTGGCATCGGCCGCGTCCAGCTGAATCTCGCACACGTGTACCTCCACGTCGGCCTGTACCGACATGCGGTGCTGGCGGCACACGATGCGCTGGAGCGGTGCGAGCGACTCGAGGATCCGCGCCAGTTCGGGAACGCGGCGGCGCTGGTCGGTGTGCTGTACCGGGATCTGGGTGAGGTCGAGCGCGCCGATGACGCGTTTCGATCCGCCGAGGAGGTGTTCGCGGGTGCCGGGCTCGAGGCGCGACGGCGCCAGGCGCGGCTCGAGCGCGCTGCGCTGGCCGCGTCCACGGGGGACGTCGACGCCGCGCGCGGGATCCTGTCGGACGAACGCTCCGCCGACGGTGGGGACGGCACGCCGGCAGCCGATTCCGACGACGACGCCGACATCGGCACCGAGCTGGAGATCGCGCGTGCGGCCGGTGATCACGCGCGCGCCGCCGCCGTGGCGGGCCGGCTGGTGGATGCAATGGCGCGAGCCGGGCATCGGCTGCAGAGACTGGGCGCCGAGGTGACACTCCTCGAGTGCCGGACGCAGCTGATGGGCGCCGGCACCCCGCTCGACGGGGTCGGCGAGTACGCCGAGCTGGGCGCGCTGGCCCGGCGACTTCTCGGGCGGGCGGTCGACGCGCACGCGCGGCCGCTGGAGCTCCGCATTCGCTTCGCCGGCGCCGAGATCGTGGGACGCCGGCGTCCGGCCGACGCCATCGAGACGCTCCTTCCCGCCCTGGCGCGGGCGGACGAGATCCTCCCCGACGTGCCGCCCGATTTTCGGCTGGGGTGGGCAACGCGCTTTGGGTACCTTCGTGCGCTGAAACTCTGGGAGAGCTGGGCCCGCGAGCTTCCCGACGAGGGTATCCGTGGCCAGCACCTGGCGCGGATCGCGACGCGCCGAGCCGAGCTCGGCTGAAGAGCAGACGACTGTCACGAGGCGCCCCCGGCGGGCCGCCCGTGCTTGGAGGCGAGAACCATGGGTGCCACGCCGATGCGGATCGGCATCTTGACCGGCGGCGGCGATTGTCCCGGCCTGAACGCGGTCATCCGGGCGGTGGCCAAGCCGGCGATGTACGAGCATCGCGCCACGGTGTTCGGCATCGAGGACGGCTTCGAAGGGCTGGTCGAGGGCCGGTTGCGCCAGCTCACGCAGGCCGACGTGTCGGGAATCATCAACCTGGGCGGCACGATCCTCGGCACGTCCAACAAGGCCGACCCGTTCCACTACCCGATCCTCGACCACGAGGCCAACATCCAGATCGTCGACGCCTCGGCGAAGGCGTTGCATCACATCGACGGCTGGAACATCGACGCGCTGGTGGCCATCGGTGGCGATGGCAGCATGCACATCTCCCGCAAGCTGATGGATCTGGGCGTCAACGTGGTCGGCGTACCCAAGACGATCGACAACGATCTTCCGGGCACCGATCTCACGTTCGGCTTCGACTCGGCGGTCATGGTGGCCACCGAGGCCATCGATCGCCTGCACACCACGGCGGAATCGCACCACCGCGTGATGGTCATCGAGGTCATGGGGCGCTACGCGGGCTGGATCGCCCTGCACGCGGGGCTGGCCGGGGGCGCGGACATCATCCTGATCCCGGAGATCGAGTTCGACTGGGAGGTCGTCTTCCGGCGAGTCAAGGCTCGATCCACGCAGGGAAAGCGGTTCAGCATCGTCTGCGTCGCCGAGGGAGCCAAGCCCAAGGGTGGTGAGGTGGTGGTGAAGTCGTACGACAGGCGTCGCACCGACGCCCGCAAGCTCGGCGGCATCGGCGATCTGGTCACCCAGAAGATCACCGAGAACACGGAGCTCGAGTGCCGCACGACGGTGCTGGGGCATCTGCAGCGGGGCGGCTCCCCGACGCCGTTCGACCGTGTGCTCGCCAGTCGCTTCGGTGCCCGCGCCGCCGAGTGCGTGGCCAACGGCAGCTACGGCGTGATGGTCGCGCTCCGCGGCAACGAGGTCACGACGGTCTCGCTGGAGGAGGCGGTGGCGGAGCAACGGCTCGTCGCCCGCGATTCGCAGACTGTCATGACCGCGCGCGCGGTGGGTACGTCGTTCGGCGACGAGTGACGGGGATGATCACCGGCCCCGGCGACGTCAGTCGACGTGAAAGAGTCGATCGAAGTTCGAGACCTGCAGAATGCTCCGAACCTCGGGGGTGCAGTTGGCCACGCGAACAATCGCGTCGGTCGGTCCCCCGGGGCGCTCGGTGTGCTCCTTCAAGAGAAAGAGCATCCCGAGGGCCGCGCTGTCCATGTAGTCCACGTCGGTGAGATCGACCGTCCAGTCGGTCGTCGATCCGGCGGCGGACTCGTAGGCGCGCCGAAACGACTCGTACACGTGAACGTCGAACCTGCCGGACAGGACGATCACGACCTCGCCGGTCTTCTCTGTCCGAACGTCGACTCGGGTGGACTTGCTCACGGGCTCCCTCGCCTGGGGCTCGCGGAGACGGTCGGCGGGAACGAAGGTGTTATCGGCCGGCGCGCGGTGATGAGCCCGTGAGAAGTGGGGGCGGGGACCGACGGTGGCGCGAACCGCGCAGCGTATCGCCCGGGCACGAGTCCGGGACGAAGGGCGGGCCGCCGCGCCACGCGGGGAGGGGTCACGCGGCGCGGCGGCTCGTCTCGGCCTACTTGGTCAGGATCAGCCGCTGCGAACGGGTCACGTCACCGACCGTCAGGCGAGCGGTGTAGATCCCGGACGCCAGCGGAAGACCCGACGCGGAGCGACCGTCCCAGCGCGCCGAGTGGCGACCCGGCGTGGCGCCGCCCTCGACGAGCGTCCGGACGTGCGAGCCCCGGACGTCGTAAATCGCCAGCTCCAGCGCTCGCCCGGCCATGTCCTCGGACACGTCGTACCGGAGCGTCGTCGTCGGATTGAACGGATTGGGCGAGGCCTCGTGCAACGCGATCGCCAGCGCGCCCGGCGCCGACCCGGCGACGTCCACCGTGGTGGGCGCCAGCAGGAAGTCGTGGTCCAGCGAGCCGAGGTCGGCCAGTGCGACGTCCTCGTCGAGGGTCGTGTAGCCCTCGGCGGACACCTGGAACGCGTGCATCCCCGAGCCGGTCTTGAGCACGTAGTCACCGGACGCGTCCGAGAGCGCCGTCCGGTTGGCGGTGAGGCTCCGGACCGTGGCTCCCTCGATCGGCGCGAGCGTGTTGGCGTCGAGCACCTGGCCGGAGATCGTGGACTTGCGCGCGCCGTTGAAGCTGACCGTGAAGAAGCCGTTCTGCCAGTCCGAGAGGAAGATGCGATCGTCACCCTGGAACGGGTACACGCCCCAGTTGCCCTCGAAGAGCCCGCCCGGCGTCTGCGGGAACGTGTCGTAGAACGCCACCTCCACCGGCTCGGTGGGATCGGAAGCGTCGAAGATACGGAGGCCTTCCTGGTAGCAGCTCAGGTAGATGAAGTCACCGATGCAGTAGGCGTTGTGAACGGTGATGTTGGGGTCGCTCTTCATGTTCTCGGAGCGCCAGCGCCACACCTCGGTCGGCGTGCCGTTCAGGTCCCACACGCGGATGCTGCCCTGATCGTAGAAGAAGTCGTCGAGCGGCGACTGGATCTCCTCGGTGGTGATGACGTAGCCCGTGTCGCGGATCGGGTAGATCGTGTGCTGGTAGTAGACCGTGTCCGGGTCGTTGGGCGTGAAGCTCGTGATGAGCGCCGGGGCCGCCGGATTGGAGAAGTCGTACACCTCGCAGCTCGTGAAGCCGTCGGCGCAGTACAGCACGTCGTCCACGATGGAGTTGTCGTGGATGTCCGTCCCCACCGTGGTCACGTAGGTGGGCGACGACGGTACCGACACGTTGACGATCGCGTTGCCGGTGACCGAGCCGTATCCCGACAGCACGACGTGGTCGCCGTACGGCCAGATGTTGTGGACGTAGTCGGGGAACGTCGGCTGGGCGAGCTCGGCGAGGCTCGTCGGTGCCGCCGGATTCGTGACGTCGAGGATCACCGCTCCGAAGCCCTCGCCCGTTTCGTTGGACAGGATGAGACTGTTCGCCCCGATCGGACGCGGATCGTACACCCGGATGTCGAGGCTCGGGTGGTCCCAGCTCCCCACCACGGACGGGTTGTCCGGGTCGGACACGTCGATGATGTCGACGCCGTCGTGGTGGCGGCCCAGGAAGACGTAGTCACCCCGTGCCGAGATGTCGGAGCAGGGTTCGATCGCCAGGTGCGACCTGAGCTCGACGTTGAAGTTGGTCTGGGCGATCGCGCCGGTGGCGATCGTCGTGACGGCGGCCAGCGAGACGGCGAACGTCGCGAACCTCATCATCCCCTCCAGTGTTGCGCCCCCGGCGCGCGTGTTGTGTCTCGGCCCCTTCGTCTCTCCTCGAACCGTTTCGATCGACGCCCGCACCGGCGTGTCGGTCACGGGCGTCCATGCCCCGTCAGCGCGAGCGTACGAGCTTCAGCGATGCGGTCGCCCGGCCGGCCTGGAGACGCGCCACGTACACGCCGGGCGGGACGTCGGCTCCGCGCTGGTCGGTACCGTCCCAGGCCATGGTGTGCGTCCCGATCTCCTGGACCCCGCCGGCGAGCGTCCGGACGCGGCGACCGGAGATGTCGTAGATGGACAGCGAGACGAGCGCGCGGGCATCCAGCGTGAACTTCAGCATCGTCTCGGTCCGGAACGGGTTCACGCTGGGCGCCAGATGCGCGAGCGTCAGGCTGCCGCCCGCGCCCGGCACCGAGACCGCGCCGGCGGTGCCGTAGATCTCGAGGTCGTCGATGCCGGCCTCGACGATCGAGCCCGGGAAGTCGTCGGTGGCGATGAAGCGCACGAGGATCTCCGCCGCGTCCGGCAGGTAGGTGTCGAGGTCGAACGACATCTTCTCCCAGAAGCCGCGCGAGTCGGGCAGATTCTCGATCGTGACCCATCCGCTGCCGTTCTTGCCGTTCACCTGCGCGACGAACTCGTCGTCCTGGCTCGAACCGGCGTCGTTCACGTACCACCGGTGATAGACGAGGGTCGGGCTCTCCAGTGTTCCCAGATCGAACGAGGGGCTGGTCAGCGTGGTTGACCCGTCGTCGACGTCGTTCTCACCGACGCCGCCTCCGACGGGGCCCTGACCGGTGATGAAGCAGTCGGTGCCCGGGCTCGGCGTGTGATCATCCTCGGGCTGGACGGCGCCGCCGCCGGTGCCCCGGGGGTCGACGAGCTCCCAGATGCCGGTGGTGGCACCGTCCCCCGCGGCGCCGACGATCCATCCGCTATCCACCTCGAAGTCGTCGAAGACGGCGGCCGGCTCGAGCACGAAGTCCTGCCCGGCGGCCTCGTCGGCGGTGATGTCGACGTCGGCGCTCTCCGGCGCGTACCCGACCGCGTCCACGACGACCGTGTACGAGCCGGCCGGCACCGCGGCGAACGCATACGATCCCCCGGCGTCGGTCGTCGTCGCGAGCGGTGTGCCGAGCACCTCGACGCTGGCCCCTTCGATCGCCGTGAACGAGGATGCGGCCTCCACCACGCCGGCCAGGCTGCCGCTGGGAAGGCGCGTCATCGCGACGTCCTCGATCGTCGTGGCGCCGTCGGCGATCGTGACCGACCGCGACACGGGTGCGAACCCGAAGAGGTCGTAGTCGACCGTGTAGGAGTCCGGGCTCAACGAGAAGCGGTAGTAGCCGCCGGCATCGGTCATCCGGGACTGGCCGAGCGACGCGATGCTCACCTCGACGCCCGCGAGCGGGTCGGACGTGTCGGCGTCGGTGATGGTGCCCTCGAGGAATCCGCCGTTCGGATCGAACTCGAACACGTACAGTCCGGTGTCGATGTCGCTGACGTAGACGTACCCGGACGAGGCGAACGGGTACACGCCCCACGCGCCGTCGTAGCCGTCGCCGGAGCCCGGATACGTGTCGTAGTAGCCCACGCGGACCGGAGCCGTGGGCACGCTGACGTCGAGGATCTCGAGCCCCGCGCGATACCACGAGATGTAGGCGAAATCGCCGTCGATGAGCACGTTGTGAATGATCGAGCCGGGATCGCGATCGTTCGTGTAGCTGGCGACCACCGAGAGGTTGGATGGGTCGGAGCAGTCCACGACCGTGATGTGTCCGGTCGAGACCTCGTCGGTGGTCAGGGCATGGGTGCCGTCGGCCGTGACCCACACGTTGTGTGTGAAGTTGTCGTCCGAGGCCACCGAGTCGAGCACGGGGAACGACCCCGGGAGCGCGCTGGCGTCCATCGTCCGGAGCACGCCGTCGTTGATCGCGGCCATGTAGGCGATGCCGTCGGCGACGTAGAGATCGTGCACGTAGAAGGTGCTCAGCGTGTACATGAGCGGCGGGCTCACCGGGTCGGCCGCCGCGTCGTAGACGAGCGTGTTGTCGCCGTAGCCGCACACATAGACCAGACCGGTGGACGTGTCGCAGAACACGTTGTGCGCGGTGTCGAAGTCGGCCGTGATCTCGTTCACGAGGGCCGGGCTCAGCGGATCGGAGAGGTCGACCACCTGGAGTCCCTGGCCGCTGAACCCGTAGTCGTCGTTCACGAGGTACGCGTAGGTGCCGTACGTGGCGGCCTGGCGCCAGATCGAGTCCGAGCCGGGGACGTACGCGACCTCGGTCGGGTTGGTGGGATCGGTCACGTCGATGAAGCTCGTGCCGTCGAACCCGCCGACGATCGCGAGCGCAACACCACCGCTCTCGTAGCCCCAGACGTCCGAGTGCCACGACGAGAAGCTCAGGTTGCCGAGCAGGGTGACGTTCTCCGCGTCCTGCGCGTGAGCCGGTGCGAGAGACGTGAGGGCCCACAGGGTGGCCAGGGCCAGTGGTGTCCGCCAGACGTGCATGTGTTTCAGCCTCCGGGCGTCGAGGTCGCCGTTTCCGGCCACGCGGGACGCCAGCCGTTGAAAGTGACGGGCACGCGCGAACGGCGCGCGACCGTGCGATCCATATGTCGTGAACGCGCTCGGGACCGGAACTCGAGCGGAAGATCGTAGGGGACGATCCAGGGGGTTTGGTGCGGAGGAGTGTACCGCGCGGCGCGATTCTCGACAACCCTCGTGCCGGCGTAAGCTCAGGAATCAGTGTGATTTCGGAGGTCGATCACGGGCTGGGGGCGTTCGTATGATGAATCCGGGGTCCGGGGAACGAGGGAACGCTCCGGGGATGACCCCCTCGGTGACGGGTCGTGCCCCGGAGCGTCCCTCGCGGTCCGGACGTTCTGTCATCCCTTGGTGCTGCTGTTCGGACCCGAATCGCCGCCGTCGTCGGCCCCACCGCCGCCGAGCACCTCGGCCTCGCCGTCGCTGGGCGCGTCGCGATGCCAGCCGTCGGTGCCGCCGTCGTCGTCTGCATCGAGGACCACGTACGGCAGCTCGTCGGCGAAGATGCTGATGCCGCCGAGACCGTTCTCGGGGATCGCGTGGGCCGCGCTCGCGACCATCGCCAGGGAAGCCGCCGCCAGCGCCATCTTGTGAAGCTTCAGGGTCTTCATGTCTCGGATCCTCCGTTTGCCGTCGAGATCGACGTTGAAGTCGGTGTTCAACGATTTCGTCGAACTGATCGCGTATGAACGCAAGCGGAGTGCCAGAGCCGTCGCCGATGCCGTACTTTGACGCAGTATATTCTAAAATAACGGACTTACGGCTGTGGTGGTGTACGCCGGCGGGCGGGACGGCGTGCTCGACGTCGACGTAGTCGTCGAAAACGACCATGGCGTCGACAAAGAGAGGTGGCTCACCGGCGGATGAAGGACCCGTTCCGGCTGACCTCACCGGCCGTGAGCCGGTACCAATAGACCCCCGCGGGCGCTCGGGCCGCACCTTCCCCGCCGGACGCGCCCGCGAGCCGGCCGTCCCACCGGACGACATGGGTGCCGGCGCCCATCGACGCGTCGACGAGGTCGCGCACGACGCGCCCGCGGACGTCCAGCACCGACAGGCGCACGCGTGGGGTGCCGGAGCCCGGCACCACGATGCGAAACGACGTCGACTCGCGGGTCGGGCTCGGGAATGCCCGGACCGAGAGAGCCGGCCCTGGCGCACCGAACGCCACGCGGTACGGTCCGGCGCGGTCCACGCCGAGCGCGGAGTGGGCGACGATCCAGTACGTCGCCTCTCCCGTCCGGGGCGCAAACGAGTCCACGACCTCGTACGCGCGGGTCGGGTTGGCGGCGAGCTCGGCCACCGCGATCGTGTCACCGCCGTCGTGCGAGCGTTCGACCACGAAGCGCTCGAACGGACCGTCCGCGTGCCAGCGCAGCACGACGCGCCCCGGGGCGACGGCCTCGACGGCCGTGACGTCGAGCCGCACGGGCGTGTCGTCGGGCAGCGCCACGAGGTGCCGGCCGTCCCAGATCGCAACGTCGTCGACGGCCGCCTCCACGATCGATGGGGCACCCTCGTCGGACACGCGAAACCGGATGCGCGTCTCGGAGGACGGAACGACGTGCCGCGACAGCACGATCGTGACCCCGCGCCAGAAGAGGCGCGAGTCGCGGATCTCGTACACACCGGTCCACGTGTCACCGCCGTCGGTGGACACGGCCACGGTGAACGGATCGCCGTCGCCGGACTCGACCTCCGTGTGCGCATCGTTGCTGAACCAGTGGTAGAACTGGAGGATCGGCTGATCCACGCCCGCCAGGTCGTAGGTCGGACTGATCAGCGAGGTGGTACCGCCGTCCACGTCGTGGGCGTCGATCCAGTCGCCGCCGGCACCCAGGCCCGTGACGAACGCATTCACGCCCGGCGCCGGCGTCTCGTCGCGGTTCGGGGCCACGTATCCGGCCGCCGTGCCCACGGGGACGCCGCGCTCCCATCGCCCCGACGTGGCGGTGTCGTCCGGGTCGACGATCCAGCCGGCGTCTGTCTCGAACGTGTCCACGATCGGCGCACGCTCCAGCGTGAAGTTCTGGAACGTCGTGGCCCCGGTGGTGACGGTGACCGTCGCCTGCACCGAGTTGAAGCCGAACTCGCGCGCCTCGATCAGATAGGTGCCGGCCGGCAGAAACGGTCGGAAGTAGAAGCCGTCGAACGCCTGCACGGCGTCGACCGGGGCGTCCAGGAACGCGACGAACGTTCCCTCGGGGTGGAGCGGCCTCGACACCGGCGCGCCCGGTCCGGTCAGCCGCGTGATGTTGCCGCGGAGCGTCCCCGTCGGACGATCCACGAGCTCGCGGTCGACGACGACGCTCTCCCCGGCGGCGACGGACACGTCGACCGAGTCCGGCTCGAAGCGGAGTCGATCGAACACGACGCGGTAGGCGCCCGGCGTCACGCGGAGTCGGAACGTGCCGTCGCCCCCGGTGCGGTACGTCTTGCCGGTACCGCGCACCCGGACGGTCACGGACGTCGCGGCCTCGCCGGTGCCCGATACCGTGAGCGCGCCGGTCAGTGTACCCAGCGCCGGCGCCACCGAGAGCGCGAGCAGTCCCTCGACGCGGTCGGTCATCAGCACGGTGCCGTCCCCGGCGGGCAGGACGTCGCGCCCGTCGGGTGACGGGAATCGCGCGAACGGCTCGGGAACGCGGGGATCGGACACGTCGGTCGCGACCAGTCCCGATCCCGCGCCGGCGGAGTAGACCGTGAGATCGTCGCCTGCAATGCCCGTGACCGCGGTGCTCGCAGGGTCGGTCGTCGTGGCCAGCCGGACCGATGCGCCCAGGCTCGCCACGTCGAACGTGCTGAGCGTGCCACCGGGGCGATCGTCGGTCGCGAACGCGAGCCCGCGACCGGGGTCCACCGTCACCGCGCGCGTGGCCGAGCCAGGGTACGTCACGTAGGCCGCGAGCGAGATCACCGGAACCCCGGAGACGTCGAGCGTCGCGAGTGCGCCCCCGGTTCCCACGTACACGAGCTCGTTCGCGAAGGCCATCCCGGTGGGCGCGAGCTCGCCGTCGAACGCGCCCGTGAGCACCGGCGCCAGCGGCGTGTCGAGGTCGAAGACGAGCAGACGGCCCGGTTGCGCGGTCACGAACAGACGCTGGCCGGCGGCGTCCACGAGCACGTCGGTGGCGCGGTCGAACGTCGCGAGGTCGGACGAGATCTCGGTCGGGCTCGCGGGATCGGCGACGTTCAGGACCTGGAGACCCCCACCGTCCGGGGAGACGACGTAGGCGAGGGTCAGGTACCGGGCGATCGCGCGGCTCGAGCTCGTGACGCCGGGGACGAAGCCGATCTCGGTCATCGCGCCCGCGTCGAACGTGTTCACGACGGCGATGCCGTCCGAGACCCCCACGAGCACGAGCCGCTCCTCCGGAGCGGCCGTCGGGAGCGGGGCCAGTCCGGACGCGCCCGCCCGTCCGGTCCAGCGACCCAGCTCGACCACGTTCTCGGGCGATCCCGGCCCGCTCGCGGCGCCGCTGGAGGGGTGACACACCAGCATCGCCGCGGCGATCAACGGCATCGAAAGACAGTGACCTCGCGGCACTCTCGGAGCCTCCTGGTGAGGGTCGGCGGCGGGGGGCACCGTCTAGCGTGCCCGGAGCCGCGGTCTCGTGCAAGGGCGCAGACCCAAACGCCGGTTGGCTCCCGAACCGGGTGAGGTCTATGCTGGCGTCCGGAGGAACCATGTCCACATCGACCCCCAACACGCGAAAGACCCATGGCGGCCAGTCGCCGCCCGCGACCGATGCGACGTCCGCGAGCCCGTCGACGGCGGCGACGCCGCCGACCGGGCCGGACGGGCGGCGGGACGAGGACGCCGTCCTCAACGAGGACGCGGTCCTCGTCCGCATCGACGGCATGCACTGCGCCGGCTGCGTCCACTCCGTGGAGCGCTCGATCGGGGAGATCGAGAGCGTCAACGACGTGGCCGTGAACCTGACCACCGAGACCGCACGTGTCGTGTTCGACGGCCCCGAGCCGCCGGTCGACGCGCTCTACGACGCGGTCGCCCGCGCCGGCTTCTCGCTGGTCATGATCGATCGCGACGAGGACGCGCCGCGCCGGGATCCGGTCGAGCACGATCGGCGGAAGCTCGCGGCCGCGCGGCGCCGCATGTGGATCGCGTGGGGTCTCACGGTCCCCATCATGCTCTGGATGCTGCCCGAGATGATCGCCGGCATGATGTGGCCCACCGCGGCCATCTTCCATCTCGGGATGGTGCTCCTGGCGACGCCGGTGGTGCTCGGCGCGGGGCGCGAGACGCTCACCAGCGCCATCCGGTCGTCGCTCAACCGCGCGCCGAACATGGACGTGCTGATCGCGCTTGGCAGCACGGCCGCGCTGGCCACCGGGATCGCGGCGACCTGGAGCGCGTTCACGGGCGGACCGCACCTCTTCGACTTCTCGGGCGTGGGCGCGATGATCGTCGCGTTCCATCTGACCGGGCGCTTCGTCGAGACACGCGCGCGCGGGCGGGCGTCCGAGGCGATCAAGCGCCTGTTGACCCTCGAAGCGCGAACGGCCCGCGTCGTGCGCGACGGTGTGGCGGTCGAGGTCCCGATCGACGAGGTTCGCGTGGGGGACATCTTCCTGGTCCAGGCGGGCGAGAAGGTCCCCACCGACGGGCAGGTCATCGACGGCGAGAGCGAGGTCGACGAGTCCCTCGTGACCGGCGAGTCGATGCCGGTCACCAAGCAGCCGGGCGACCTGGTCATCGGCGCCACGCTGAACGCGTCGGGGCTGCTGCGCGTGCGGGCCACCGGGGTCGGCCGGAACACGTTCCTGGCCAGCGTCATCCGGCTGGTCGAGGAAGCCCAGACCACCCGCGTGCCGATCCAGGCCGTGGCCGATCGCGTCACAGCGGTGTTCGTCCCGGTCGTGCTGCTGATCGCGGTGGTGGTCTTCTTCGCCTGGCTGATGTTCGGCGACGCGATCGCCGCGTGGACGCGACCGGTCGCCGCGTCGCTCCCGTGGATCATCCCGTCGCTGGATCCGGTGTCGAGAGCGCTCTACGCGACCATCGCCACGCTGGTGATCGCCTGTCCGTGCGCACTCGGGCTGGCCACGCCGACCGCGCTCATGGTCGGAAGCGGGCTCGGAGCCACGAGCGGCATCCTGATCCGGCGGGGCGAGGCCATCCAGCGAATGCGCGAGGTCAGCGTCATCGCGTTCGACAAGACCGGCACCGTCACCCGCGGCCGCCCGGAGGTCGTGGACGTGAAGCCCGTCGACGGCGTGACCGGCGACGAGCTCCTCCGTGCCGCCGCCGCCGCCGAGGCGGGAAGCGAGCACCCCCTCGCGAAGGCCGTGGTCGCGCACGCGGAGTCGCTGGGGATCCGTGTGATCGCGCCGGACAGCTCGCGCGTCGTGCCCGGGGACGGGGTGGTGGCCGAGACGTCCGGCTCGGCGCTCGGCGAGTCCGAGTCGGACTCCGGGAGCGTGCGGATCCACGTGGGCCGGCCCGGCTTCCTGATCGCCGCCGGCATCGACGTGGGGCCGTTCGCGGATCGGCTCAAGGGCGAGCACCCGGAGGCCACCTGGATCTGGGTGGCCCGCGACGGCCGCGTGCTCGGCGCGCTCGCGCTCGCCGACGCCGTTCGCTCGAGCGCGGCCGCCGCCATCGGGGCGCTGGTCGCGCGCGGGATCACCCCGGTCATGATGACCGGTGACTCTTCCCGGGCCGCGAAGGCGGTAGGCGAGCGCCTGGGCATTCCGCGGGTGCTGGCCGAAGTGCGTCCGGCGGACAAGGCGGGCGAGGTGAGAAAGCTCCAGGAGCGCGGCGAGGTCGTGGCGATGGTCGGCGACGGCATCAACGACGCGCCGGCGCTCGCCCAGGCCGACGTCGGCATCGCGATCGGATCGGGGACCGACGTGGCGATCGAGGCGGGCGACATCGTCCTGACCGGCGGCGACCTCGGCGCGGTCGTGCGCGCGCACACGCTGTCCAATGCCACGTTCGCCAAGATCCGGCAGAACCTCTTCTGGGCGTTCTTCTACAACGTGGTGGCGATCCCGCTGGCGATGCTGGGGCTCCTGCATCCCCTGATCGCGGAGGTGGCGATGGCGCTGAGCTCGGTGAACGTCGTCGCGAACGCGCAGCAGCTGAGGCGGCTGAAGCTGGGCGGGTGAGCGTGACGCTCTCGGCTTCCCCGGGGGTGGCGGCTTGCCCGTGGCGGGCACCACGCCCCATAATCCGGATCGTGACCAGCCGCGCGACACGCCGCCGGGTGAGCCTTCGACCGGGAGTCGCGGCCTGCCCGGCGGTCGCGAGAGCCGACGACGACCGCACCGGGGGAGAGGTGGGGTGGAGCGCTTCGAACGCCTGAGGTCCGTTTTGGACCGGGTCATCGAGCTCGACGCCACCAGTCGATCCGCAGTCCTCGACGCGGAGTGCCGGGACGACCCGGAGCTGCGCCGCGAGGTCGAATCGATCCTGGGCGTCCTCGGAGACGTCCCCGCCGTCCTGGCCACCGACGGCGCCGCCGACGTTCTCGGAGCCTCGGTCACGTCCTCCCACATCGGCGCCGGCTCGCGGCTCGGTCCCTACGAGGTCGAGGAGCGCGTCGGCGCGGGCGGCATGGGCGTCGTGTACCGCGCCCGGGACACCCGTCTCGATCGGTCCGTCGCCATCAAGGTGCTCCCCACGCGGCGGACTCGCGATCCCGACTACCAGCGCCGGCTCACGCGCGAGGCACGGGCCATCGGGAAGCTCCAGCACCCCGGCATCTGCACGCTGCACGACATCGGTCATGGCGACGGCTTCGACTACCTCGTGCTCGAGTACCTGCGAGGCGAGACGCTGGCGACCCGGCTGGGGGACGGCCCCATGTCCGTGATCGAGGCTCTGGACGTCGCGATGGAGATCGCGAGCGCTCTCGACGCTGCCCACCGCGCCGGCGTGGTGCATCGCGATCTGAAGCCGAGCAACGTCATGCTCACCAGCTCCGGGGTGAAGCTGCTCGACTTCGGCGTCGCGAAGCTCGGAGCGCGATCCGTGCTGACCGCGTCACGTCGCCGGCCGGACGAATCGGGGTTCTCCGAGCTGGCGGCGAGCTCGTTGACCCGGCAGGGGACGATCCTGGGGACGTTTCCGTACATGGCGCCCGAGCAGCTGGAGGGCAAGGACGTCGACGCCCGCACGGACATCTTCGCGCTCGGCGCCGTGCTGTACGAGATGGTGACCGGACGGCGCGCCTTTCTCGGAGAGGGGGCGTCGCTCGTGGCCGCGATCATCGCCACCGATCCGCCACCGGTGCGCGAGCTCGTCCCGGAGGCACCGGTTCTGCTGGATCCCATTCTGACGCGATGTCTGGCCAAGGATCCCGACGATCGCCTGCAGACGGCCCACGACGTACGCATCCAGTTCGAGTGGGCGCGCGAGCTCGCGGCGGGTGGGGGTCACCCGGTCCACGAGCGGAGGCGCATCGCCGGAAGGCTCGGCGGTCTTCGACGTGTCGGGTCGATGGTGCTCGCCGTGGGGATCGTGGCCGCGCTGGCCGGCGGCGCCGCGTGGATCATCCGCGGCCTCCGGACCGAGCCGCCACGCGTCGCCACGCGATTCCAGGTTCCACCGCCGGCCGACGCGGCGGCCGCCGAGCGGCCGCGCATCTCGCCGGACGGTCGACGACTCGCGTTCATCGGCACCGACTCCCTCGGAACCGACGGTATCTGGCTCCGGGAGCTCGAGGAGATCGGATCCCGGCGCCTCGGCGGTACCGACCACGTCGACGGGTTGACCTGGGCGCCCGACTCGCGCCGGATCGCGTTCATGGCCGAAGGGAAGATGCTCCGCCTGGTCGATACCGTCACCGGACGCGTCCGAACCGTGTCCGAGCTCTTCGTGGAGGCCCCCCGCTCGAAGACCGAGCTCACCTGGGACGGCGAGGATCACATCGTGTTCGATCGCGGCAGTCGGAGTCCGCTCTACGGTGTCTCCGTCTCCGGTGGCGCACCGACGCCGTGGACGGTGCTCGACACGCTCCGTCACGAGATCGGCCACAGTCGCCCTGCGACCGGATCCGGCGTTCTCACATTCATCGTGCGTCGCGACGGTGCGCCTCGTCGACTCGCCGTGCGTACGGCGTCCGGTGAGCCACATCGGTACCTGGAGCAGACCGAGAGCCGGGGCCTCGTGCTCGACGGATCGCGGCTCCTCTACCTGCGGCGTCACACGCTCATGGCGCGTCCCATCGACCTGCGTGCGGGGGTGTTCACGGGCGATCCGTTTCCGGTGGCGGAGAACGTGCTCTCGGCCCGACGGCAGGGTGCGGAGTTCTGCGCATCCGGGCAGGGCACGCTCGTGTATCGCGCCTGGGACCGGCCGGGGCTCGACCTCGTCTGGATCGATCGGGACGGGCGCCGGATCGGAGTCGCACTCGAGTCCGGGGAGTATCGCTTCCCCGCGCTCTCGCCGGATGGAGAGCGGCTCGCGGTCGCGCGGAGCGACGCGCTGGGCAACCGCGACATCTGGCTTCACGACGGGGGTTCCGCGGAGCCCCGGCGCATCACCTTTCGTGTCGGCAACGACAACGTCCCCACGTGGTCCGCGGACGGGCAGGAAATCATCTACCTGGCCACGGTCCCGGACACGTCGTGGATCCTCCGCCACTCCGTGAGCGGGGTCGGGAAGCCGGACACCCTCGTCACGTCCCCCGCCGCGCTGTTTCCGCTGAGCTGCTCCCCCGACGGCCGATACCTCGTCTACACGCGCTTCGACGACGCTCACGGCTCCTCGTTGCGCGTGCTGTCGCTCACCGAGCCCGGGCCCGACCGCGAGTTCTTCAACTCCCGGGGCGAGTCACGAGCACAGATCTCGCCCGACGGGGACTGGCTCGTGTACGAGTCGGACCAGTCCGGCTCCACGGAGATATACATCCAGGCGTTTCCGGAGGGCGGAAGTCAGCAACAGCTCACGCTGGACGGTGGCGCCACGCCGTTCTGGACCCGGGGCGGTGCCGAGATCGTGTACCTCTCGGGTGCCGACATGATGAGTCTCGACGTGCGCGTGGTGAACGGGGCCATCGAGGTCGGGGAGCCACGCCGCCTGTTCACGGTGCGAGACATCGTCGACGACCAGTACACCGTCACGCCCGACGGAGAGCGGTTTCTCTTCGTCAGCGAGCCCAGGGACGCGGCCACGGTTCCCATGACCGTCGTGCTGAACTGGCAGAGCCTCCTCGACGGCTCGCGGTAGCATCGGTTGCGCGAATCCAACGGCAGGTCGTACCCTCGTGTCACGCTCCACGGCCCGATCCGTCCGCCGCGGCCCGAACCCGGACACGACATTGCACCACGGCTCCGATTCCGAGTTCCTGATCCTGATCGAGCAGGCGACGGCGGAGGGCACGCCGTCCCGAGAGGTCGTCGATCAGCTCTACGAGACGGTGTACGGAGAGCTCCGGCGGATTGCCGCCGCGATGCTGCGAGGTAAGGCGGAGGAGCGCTCGGTCAGCCCGACCGATCTCGTGCACGATGCCTACGTGAAGCTGACGCGGGGCGCGTCCGTGTCGTGGGAGGGCCGCACGCACTTTCTCGGAGTGGCCGCGAAGGCCATGCGGCACATCCTCGTGGATCGGGCACGCCGGAAGGCGGCGGCCAAGCGAGGCGGCGGATGGCGACGCACCACGCTCAGCGTCGCCGCGGTTTCCCCGGGCGTTCCGGAGTTCGAGGTCATCGCCCTGAACGACGCGCTCGACGAGCTCCAACGGCAGGACTCCCGGATGGCCCGCGTGGTCGAGCTCCGGGTCTTCGCGGGGCTCAAGATCCGCGAGGTCGCCGAGGTGCTGGACATCTCCACGCGCACGGTCGACTCGGACTGGAAGGTGGCGCGGGCGTGGCTCTCGCATCGGATGTCGGTCTGAGGGCGCGCTCGATCTGACCGCGTCATCGAACCACGATCGCCGCCGGCTCCGCTCCGACCCGGACGCGGTGACGCGCAGGAAGTAGCTCTCGCTGGACGAGATCGCGTGGACCGGTCCACGGTGCCCATTCGTCGAAGGTGATTTGGTGAAGAGCACGCGCACCTGGCGGCCGGAGTACGCGAAGACGATCAACGAGTTCCTGGAGGCGGGAGCGCTCACACGAGGCTTCGTGGTGTACCGGGGACGCGAGCGGTACAGGAGTGGTCGAGTGCTCGGCGTCCCCGTGGAAGAGTTCGTGGCGATGCTGGGCGAGAAGGTCTTCACCGACTGAACGATCGGCGCGATGATGGTGGATGTCGCGTCGTGCACGTCGCGCGAGAGCCGGGGACGACGAGGTTCGGAGGGCTGTCATGGCGGACGAGCCGCTCGGTAGCGTCTATCAGTGGGCGGAGTACTACGACATCGCTTTCGACTTCCGCGACGTGGGAGCCGAGTGTGACTTCCTGTGCTCGCGCTTCGAGGCGCATGGCGGCGGGGCGGGTTCCTTCCTCGAGCTGGCCTGCGGACCCGGGCAGCACGTCGTCGAGATGGCCGGCCGTGGGGTGAGCGCGGCGGGGCTGGATCTCTCCCCGGACATGCTCGGGTTCCTGCAAGAGAAGGCCGCGGCGCGGGGTGTCGAGGTGCACGCGATCGAAGCCGACATGCGGAGCTTCAGGATCCCCGATCGTTTCCACGGAGCCGCCCTTCTGATGGACTCCGCGTCGCATCTCCTCACCCACGCCGACATGATCGATCACCTCCGGTCCGTGGCTCGCCATCTCGAGACCGGTGGGGTCTACGTCCTCGAGATGTCCCATCCGTCGAATCACCTCGGGGTGGCGCGCACCACCCGGAACGTGTGGACGATGGAGCGCGATCGTGTGGTCGTCGAGACGGAGTGGGGTCAACCCGACGATCCGTTCGACTCGCTGACCCAGGTGGACGAGGTCACGGTGGTGCTGCGCGTCACCGAGCCCGGGCGCGAACCGATCCGCCACACGCACCGCGAGCGCATCCGTCGCTGGCTGAAGCCCGAGTTCGAGGCCGCGGTGGAGATGAGTGGCGCGTTCGAGATCGTGGAGTGGTACGGCTCCCTCGATCGCCGCGTCGCCCTCGGTCACGAGAAAGCCGCGTGGCGGATGGTGCCGGTCCTGCGCAAGATCAGCGCAGAAGGCTTCCCAGCCCCAGGCTCATCACCGGCACGTACGTGATCACCAGGAGCGCGGCCAGGAGGATCAACAGAAACGGGACCGACGCGCGGTAGACCTCGACGACCGGCTTCTTGAACCGGAACGACGAGATGAAGAGGTTCAGCCCCACCGGCGGCGTCGAGTAGCCGATCTCGAGGTTCGTCAGAAAGATGATCCCGAGATGCACGAGGTTCACCCCGTACCCCTCGGCCACCGGCACGATCAGCGGCACCACGACGATGAGGGCCGAGAAGATGTCCATCAGGCAGCCGACGATGAGCAAGAAGACGTTCAGGAGGAGAAGGAACATGAGCTTGCTCGAGACGTAGGTCTGGATCCACCCGAGGATCGCGCCGGGCACCTCGGCGTCGATCAGGTAGTTCGTGAGCCCCAGCGCCGACGCGAGGATCACGAGGATCCCGCCCACGAGCACCATGCTCTCGCGCACGATGCGGGGAAGGTCGCGCACCGCGATGTCGCGATAGACGAACACCTCGATCACGAGCGCGTACGACGCGGTGATCGCCGCCGCCTCGGTGATCTTGAAGAAGCCGCCGTAGATCCCGACGAGGACCAGGATCGGCAGCGGCGCCTCCCAGATCGCCTCGCGGAGCGCCGCACGGGCCTCGCGCCAGTCGATGCGCTCGGCCTGAACGCCCGCGCCGCGCGCGGTCCACCGCACGTACAGCGACAGCACCGCGATCAGAAAGAGCCCGGGCACGATGCCGGCCACGAACACGTCGTCCACGTTCACCGATGCCACGTACGCGTAGAGGATGATCGGCAAGCTCGGGGGAAAGAGCAGGCCGAGGCTTCCGGACGTGGTCAGGAGCCCGAGCGAGAACCGCTCCGGGTACCGGTCCTGGAGGAGCGCCGGCAAGAGGAGCCCGCCCATCGCGATGATCGTGACGCCGGACGCCCCCGTGAACGCGGTGAAGAGCGCGCAGACCACGAGCGAGACGACACCGAGCCCGCCAGGAAACCACGAGAGAAGCGCGTCGGTCACCCGCACCATGCGCTTGGGCGCCTGGCTCTCGGCGAAGAGATAGCCCGCGAACGTGAACATCGGGATCGCGATCAGCATCGGCTCCTCGGCGATCCGGAACATGTCGATGGCCACGACCGACGAGCTGATGTCGGCGGCGTGGAACGCCAGAAGCGCGACGATGCCGATGATGACGAAGAGCGGGGTGCCGAAGAGCGCGGCGAGGGCGATCCCGAGGATCAGGAGCAGCGTCACGACGGCACCTCACCGCGAGACCGCGGAGCCCCCCCACGGGGCGGCCGCGCCCGGAGGCCCGGGTCCGTTCTCGGGTCGGGCACGTCGCTGCCGATCTCGGCCGCGCGTGGACCGCAGCACGCGCTGTGCACGAACCGGTACGCCATGACGGTGAGCGCGATCGGCATCACGGTCATCAGGACCCAGGTCGGGATCCCCAGGAACGCGACCGACTCGAACTCGAACTCGTCACGGACGAGCACGTAGGCCGCGTTCGCGAGCGCGATCACCACGCCCGCGGCGCCCAGGCGCAGCACGGCGTGAATCGCTCGCGCCGGGATCCCGTGGACGAGCCGCGAGAGCGCGTCGATGCTGATGTGCCGGTCGTGCGCGGTCGCGAGCGCGGCGCCCATGAAGCCGATCCACAGGACGGCGTGGCGCAGGAGCGGGTCGACCCAGGCAAAGCCGGTGTCGAAGGCGTTCCGGAGCACGATCTGGGTCAGAGAGAGCGCGACCATCGCCACCAGGAGCAGCGTCAGACACACGTGCTCGGTGGTCGCCAGCAAGCGGAGCCATCGCCTCCCGGGCCGGGATCGATCCAACGTCAGGCGGATGCCGAGCGCGACCAGGATGGCGCCGCCGGTCGTCAGCGCGAACGGGGCGCCGGGTGAGATCGTGAAGAGGAGCGCTCGTCCCCACTCTCCCGGCGCGCCCGCCATGGGCTAGTTCGAGGCCGTCTTGGCGCGATGGGCCTCGAGCGTGCTCGTGACGCGAGCCAGGAGATCGGCCGGATAGAGCTCGCCCTTGAGGTCGGTCCAGACGAGCTCGGATCTCTCGCGCAGTCCCGCGAGCTGATCCGCGTCGGCGGTGACCGCCTCCACGCCGTGTCGTTCGAGCTCGACCAGCGCGTCGGCGTTCTGCTGGCGCGTGGCCTCGGTCAGCGCGGCGAGGTGCTTCCTGGCGATCGTGAGCACGGTCTGGCGCTGATCGGCGGGGATCTTGTCGAAGACCTTCTTCGAGATCACCAGCGCACCGGTCGCGTGCGCCATGGGCTCGGCCGTCATGTAGCTCACGCGCGTGAACCACTGGAGCGCCACGCACGCGTACGGCGAGCAGTACACGCCGTCGACCATGCCGGTCTGCAGCGACGTCGTGACGTGCGCGATCGACAGTGGCACCGGGGGTATCTGGAACTGCTCGAACATCGACTCGGCCACCGGATCGCCTTCCCAGAGCCACATCTTGACCGAGGACATGTCGTCGCGGGAGCGCACGGGCGTCTTCGTGAAGACGTGGACCGAGCCCACCTCGGCCCAGCCGAGGAGCACGAAGTCCTTCTCGGCCAGCATGGCCTCGAACTCGGGGTCGAACGTCGCGTGGACGAGGTCCACCTCCGCGTCGGAACGCAGCATGAACGGCAGCTCGAGGATGCGCAGTGCCGGCGCGACCTGACCGAGCCCGGTGCCGGTGAGTCCGGCACCCTGGAGCTGACCGTTTCGGATTCGCCGGAGGACGACCTTCTCGTCGCCCTGCGCGCCGTCGGTGTAGAACTTGAAGCCCACACCGTTGGCGGTGGCCTCGCGGACCTCGGCGTCCATCTCCGTCATGATGTGCATCCACGTGGATCCCGCCGGCGCGAGCGTGGCGACCTTGATCTGGACCTTGGGCTTGGGCGCGGCGGCGACCATACCCGCCAGACCGAACGCCGCGGCGCACGCGAGGCTCGTCGCAGTGGCCAGCCGGACCGCGCGCGCGCGTGCGCGCGCCGTCGTCGAGCGGTGTGTCGTGGTTCGTCGCGTCATGGTGTCGTCCCCCGTGGGTCGTGTTCCGGACCGTTCAGAAGATCTCGTTCCTCCGGGCCAGAAGTGCGCGCGCCTGCGCCTGGGCCACCTGGTTCAGGAGAAGAACCTCCGGCAGCGCATTCGGGTCCGCCTCCAGGAGCATCTTCAGCGTCGAGTCGAACAGGTTCTCGTCGAAGATCTGACGACAGTAGTACTTGGCGTAGAAGAGGTGCATCAACAGAAACCGGCCGTTCGAGACCGCGAAGCCCCGGTCGAAAGCGGCCTTCGCCGCCTCGGGATCGCCTCCGAGCATGGGCGGTCGCAGCGCGTGGAGCGTGCCCAGCATCAGGTACGGCAAGCCGTGAAGGAACGCCGGGTCCAGCTCGGTCAGCCGCTCGATGAGCTGGACCACGCGCGGGACCTGCGCCATCGCGGCCGTGTTGCCGATGTCCAGCTTCACCCAGCTGCCCCACGCGCCCGCGAGCCAGGCGAGTCCGGGTACGTCGTCCTCTCCGTAGGACCCGAGCGCGGCGGCGAACGTCACGTCACCTTCACGCCCCAGATGGTCGTCCGGAGCCAGATCCGGAAACGCCCGGAGGCCGTACGCCATGGCCTTGGCGTGGAGCGCTCGCGCGCGCTCGTCGTCGCGCCCCTCGACGAAGCCGGCGGCGTAGCTGAAGTACAGCCGGCAGGCGGTCGTGAGCAGCCGATCGTCGTTCGGGCGGTTCGCGACCAGGCCGTCGATCAAGAGGAGGTTTCCGGGGATGCCGGCCTCGACCAGCTCGACGTCGCCGTTACGGTAGGCGGCGGTGACCGAGTCCTCGATGATGGGCACCATCGTGTTGATCGCGACGCGGCTCGAGAGACCGCAGCCCAGGGTCGAGACGACGGCGAGAACGAGACAGACGCCGGCGAGACGTGACCCGGCTCGCGCGTCCACCGATCCCGAAGACGTGAGCCCCGGACGCTCGTCGCGCGTGCGCATCACTTCAGGATCTCCGCGTGAACGTCGCGCCAGAACGATGCCACCTCCGCGGGGCCGTGGCCCGGATCGGCCCCGGTCCCCGCCGCGCGCGCAAAGTCCCGCACCATCGGCGCGGCGGGGTGCGTGTGATGGCCGAGGCAGAACGCCGTCATGGCATCGACCGGACGCCAGATCAACAGGCTCTCCTTCGCGAAGACGTGATGTCGGCAGGCCATCGCCACCAGCATCGCGAGCGCGTCGGGCGCCGGCTCCTCGTCGGCGTCGTCGCGCAGCAACGTGTGGCGAACCATCTCGTCGACGTGGGCGACGTAGGCGATGAGGTCGTCGCGCGTGGGGCGGACCAGCGTCTCGCGCACGTCGTCGCCGTGCACGCGCACGCCCTCGTCCGCCAGGCGCACGACGGTCGGCGCCACCTCGCGGGCCGCCTCGAACGGAGGCGCCAGGTCCGCCTCGCACAGGAGGTCGAGCCGGCACGGGATCCCCGCATTCCGGCGCACGGCGGCGATCGCGTGCTCATCGTCCTCGGTGACGTGCTCGCCGGCGACGATCACGGCGAGCTCGATCGGCGCCGACGCATCGTGGCCGCCGTGGCTGAGCGCGCCCACGACGTAGGCGCTCACGAGGCGCGGGCCGAGCGTGTCCCCGAGGCGTTCGGCGAGCGCCTGGGCCTCGTCCCACGGGCCATGATCACTGATGGACATGGCGGCGAGGGTGCCGCCGTGCCCCGGCAAAGTCAACCGACCACTCGGGGGTCGCGACCACTCCGGGGTCGCGACCACTCGGGGTCATGACCACTTTGGGGTCGCGACCACTTTTCGCGTCTCGACCCAGCGTCTAAGCTGCCCGATACATCCGACTCCACCCGCCCGCGGGTGAGCCGCCGACGCTGGAAGCGACCGTCGCCTCGGGCGCCGGCCGTCCGGGCTCCATCGAAGGGACGCCGACCGACCGTGATCGAACGTGCAAACGCCGCGGGTCCGTGGGCTCGCGTGTGGGTCGGATACGGGGTGCCGCTCGTGCTGGCCGTGCTCCTGCGGGTGATCTTCCTCGCCGCCGACTGGGATTCGCCGTACTTCGCGGCACCGCTCGTGGACGCGAAGGAGTTCCACGACGACGCGGTGGCCGTCGCGTCGGGGGCCGGTATCGGGGATCGCCCGTACGATCGCCCCCCGTCGTTCACGTACGCGGTCGCGCTCGTCTACCGTCTCGTCGGTCCGGACATGCGTGCGGTGATCGTGCTCCAGCTCGCACTCGGGGTGGGCACCATCGCGATGGTCACGTATCTCGGACGGCGCCTCTTCGGGCCGGGAATCGGATCGCTGGGCGGAGCGCTCCTCGCGACCACGACGCTACCGATTCTGCTGGAAGGGCAGCTCCTGAACGAGACGCTCCAGACGTTCCTCTTGACGGTGACCGCCCTGGCCGTCGTGGTCGGATCGAACGCGGATCGCACCCGCCCCGCGGGCGACGGCGCGAGCCCGCCGGGACGTCGCCGTGCGTGGACGTTCGCGACGCTCGCCGCCGTCGCCGGCGCCGCCGCGATCCTGACCCGGCCCACGTCGGTGTTCTTCGTGGCGCCGGTGCTGGTGTGGCGCGCCCGGCACCTCCGGCGGCATGGAACCTTCGGGTGGATCCATCTCGCGCTGGTCGGCGTCCTCTTCGTCGGCGTCTCGTCCCTCGCCGCCGTTCGCAACCGGATCGTCTCCGGGGAGTGGGTGCTGGTCTCGTACAACGGCGGCATCAACTTCTTCGTCGGAAACGCCGCCAGACACCACGAGCTGATGGACATCCGACCGGGGCTCCGGTGGGAGCGCCTGATGCAGACCCCACGCGCCCTGGAGACGACGGGCGTGTTCCGGCACGATCCGTTTCGCGATGGGTACGCGGCCTGGGACCGCGCGTACTATCGTGCCGCGTTCGAGGACGTCGCGTCGGATCCCCCGGCCTGGATCGGGCGTCTCGCGCGAAAGGGCGCTCAGTTCTGGGCGGCACGCGAGATCGACCGCAACGTGAACCCGTCGGCGTTCATACCCACCGGATCGCTCCTGGATCGCGCGACGGTTCCGTTCGCGGTGCTCGGTCCGCTGGCGCTCGCGGGACTGATCCTCCTGGTGTGGCGACGTCCCGCCGGGTGGGGGGTCGTGGCGCTGGGGATCGGATCGGTCTGGGTGACGTGCGTGATCTTCTTCGTGACCTCGCGCTACCGGATGCCCGCGTATCCGATGATGGCGCTGGCCGCCGCGTTCACGATCGCGGAACTGGCGCGGCTTCGCACCGCCGGGTCACGTCGTGCGGGGCTGTGGGCGCTGGCGGCGCTCGCGGTGGCGGTGATTCTCGGCGTGACCGATCCCGGGCGCGCATCCCGGATCGCGCCGGCCCGGGCGAGCTACCTCGAAGGGGTCGTGATCGAGCGAACCGGTAACGTTCCGGGAGCGCTCCGACGCTACGAGCGGGCGCTGGTGGAGTACCCGGACGATCCCGACGTGATGTTCTCGCCGACGTCGCTCTACCTGCGCCTCGGCCAGGCCGGAAGGGCGGCGGCGCTGGCCGAGCGGCTCGTGCGCGTCTTCCCCGATCATCACTCGCCGTACTTCAACCTGGGGCTGGCCTACAGCATGCTCGGTCGACCGGACGACGCAGTGGATGCCTTCACGCGGCTGCTCGAGGTGAAGCCGACGCAGACCAAGGCGCGGTATCAGCTCGGGAAGTCGCTGATCGACGCGGGTCGTCCGGAAGAGGCATTCGCACCCCTTCGGCGGGCGCAGCTCGAGGCGCCGAGCATCGTGCTCTCGACCGTGGAGATCGCACGCGCGCATGCCCTCCTCGGCGAACGAGACGCCGCGATCGCCGAGCTGCGCCGCGCATTCGCGGCCGATCCGAACGTGCGCGCCTACGCGGCCGAGTATCCCGAGCTGGTCGCGCTCCGGAACCGGTAGCGCGGGGTGACGCCGGCGCTCAGGTGCCCGAGACCGTCATCTCCGAGACCCGATAGGTGGGCGTCTTCATCGTGGAATCGACGATGAGGTCGTTTCCGACCGCATCCACGGCTCCGAACAGCTCGGTGAGCGGAGCCGAGATCGTGACCCGGGAGACCGGCTTCACCACCTTGCCCCACTCGATCCACAGGCCGCTGGCCGCCGCCGAGAACTCGCGGTTCGACGGATCGAGCCCGATCCACCACCCGGAGACCCCGGTGACCCAGAAGCCCTCGCGCGTCTCGGAGAGGATCTCCATCGGCGAGCGGTCGCCGCGATCCATCAGGAGATTGTGCGCCGACATGGCGGGCAGGCTCTCGTAGCCGCTGCGCGTCGCGTTGCCCGATGGCTCGAGGCCCGTTCGAACGCTCGTGGCCAGATCCACGAGCTGTCCGCGCACGACGCCGGCGTCGACCAGCACGGTGTCACGGGTGTCGATGCCCTCGCCGTCGAACGGGGCCGATCCCGGTGCGCGCGGGCGGCGACCGTCGTCACGGATCGTCACCAGGGGAGAGCCGATGCGGGTGCCGTCCGCTCCCGCGAGCCAGGATCGCCCGCGATCGATCGCATCGCCGTCGAGCGCGCTCTGGACGTACGCGACCGGAGTCCAGCCGGTCCTGGGGGAGAAGACGATGGGCACGCGTCGCGTGCGGACCGGACCCGCGCCGAGGAGCCGGAGGGCGTCGCCGGCCGCTTCCCGACCGAACGAGGCGGGCGCGGGCACCTCGCCCCAGTTCGTGACCGCGACCGAGCGCGTGCCCGGCTGCTTGTCGGTGTCACGCTCGGCAACGACCTCGATCGACGGTGCGATCCGGGATCGTCGAAAGTGACGCCGGAGCCCCCGTGTGTTCCCGAGCCAGATCGACCAGCGGCTCTCGGTGAGGGTGCACTGCTCGGTACGCCGCACCAGGGGATCCATGCCCCGTGCCGCCTGCTCGGCCGTCGTGAGCCAGTCCACACGGGACTCGATCGACCGCGACTCCAGGGACGGATCCATCAGCGACAACGCCTCGCCCTCGTCCGGCCACTCGCCGTCGTCTCCCGGCCCCGGCTCTCGGCCGGTGGGTGGACTCGACGGCGGCGCGAGCACGAGATCGTCTCGCTTGCCGGCGGCGCCCGCGATGGCGACCGCGCTCCGGGCGACCGTGACGGCGTCCGAGTCACGAGTGATCGACCCGTGCACGAAGCCGAGACGCCCGCTCTTCATCGCCCGGACGGCGATGCCGGCGACGTCGGACTCCTGGATGCCGTCCAGCTCCCCGTCGCGCACGCTCAGCTCGAGGTCGGAGCGATGCTGGACGTAGACGTCTCCGTCGACGCCGGCCTCCTCGAGTGCACCGAGCGCGAGTCGGATGTGATCGCCCGCCTTGCTCATTCAGCTCTTCTCCGCGCCGCCGACCGTCATCGACGAGATTCGCAGCGTGGGCGCGCCGCACGTGACCGGCACCCACTGACCCTTGCCGCACGAGCCGACCCACCAGCCCTGATCGGGTCCCACGCGGTCGATCCGGGAGAGGATCTCGGGTCCGTTGCCGACGAGGTTGGCGCCGCGAACCGGCCGCGTCACCTCGCCGTTCTCGATCAGGTACGCTTCGCGCACGCCGAACGTGAAGTTGCCGCTGGTGGTGTCGACCTCGCCGCCGCCCAGCGCCGCGGCGAAGAGGCCGCGTCGGACGCTCTCGACCATCTCGCCGACATCGTCGGTTCCGGGATCGATGAAGGTGTTCGTCATGCGCACGAGCGGGGGGTACCGGTACGACTCGCGGCGACCGTTCCCGGTGAGCGGGGCGCCAAGCGACTCGGCGGCGATTCGATCGGTCATGAACTTCCGGAGGATGCCCGCCTCGATCAGCGTGTTCTGGTAGGCGGGCGTGCCCTCGTCGTCCACGTCGAACGATCCGCGGAGATCCGGGAGCCGGGCGCCGTCCACGATCGTGACCCGCGTGGAGCCGACCTTCTCACCGATCCGGCCGGCGTAGAACGACGTACCTCGCATTGCGTAGTCGCCCTCGAGACCGTGTCCGACGGCCTCGTGGAACAGCACCCCGCCGCCGGACGCGAGCACCACCGGCATCTCGCCGGCCGGCGCGGGCCCCGCCTCGCACATGCGGACGGCCTGACGGGCGGCCTCCCGGGCGGTGTCGTCGACGCCCTCGGACGTCATCTGCTCGGCGCCCTGACGCAGGCTGTAGCGCGCCTGTCCGAGGCCGCGGCCGGCGTCGGTGCGCGCGTTCACGTTCACGCTCAGATAGACGAGCGGCAGTCGATCCTCGGCCCACACGCCCTCGGAGTTGATCACGGCGAACCGGCGCTCCTCGTCGCTGTGCGACGCGCTGACCTGCGTCACCGTGGGGCTGTGGGCCCGGGCGGCCAGGTCGGCGCGGGACAGCCACTCGGCTCGCTCCCCGGCGGTGACGTCGGTCAGGGACCGCTCGATCCGGACCACGTCGGGCGCGTCGACGGGCTCGAACGTGATGGAGCCGAAGTCCGTCGCGGACGCGTGGGCGATGGCGGCGGCCCGACGCGCGGCGGCCATCAACGCGTCGGCGTCGAACCGGTCGGTCGTGGCGTAGCCGACGCGCTGGCCATGAACGGCCCGAACGCCACAGCCACTCAGGATCCCTTGCTCGATCGACTGCACTTGACCGTCGACGAGGGTCAACCGGGTGGAGATACGGCGCTCGAGGTAGATCTCGGTGAAGGTGGCGCCGCGGTCACCGGCCGCGGCGAGGACGCGCCTCGCGAGCCCGTCGTCGATCGGGAACGGCTCGTCGATGAGACTCCGGGCCTCGGCGGGGCTCAGGAGCGCATCCAGCCCCGGCACGAGGCGGGCCAGTGCGCCACCGGCGGCCGCGCCGCCCAGAACCTGCACGAAGCGTCTGCGGGGAATCCCGACCGCTCGGTCGTCCATGACGAGCCTCTCCACGTCGACGATGCCGGAAAGGAGACGCCAGACTAGCAAACCACCACGCGTGCGTCACGAGCTGTCGGACCCGGCGGGCCTGGCGACCGGGCACCTTTGCCACTTCGCGGTTTCCTCGCGCACGGTGCGGTCTTATTGTCCTGTTCATTCACGATGGCGCGGGCTCCGAGCCGACGGCGCCGGCAGTCAACCGAGACGTGGAGGCGGCGTGTCGAGCCAGGACTTCAGTGAGACGACGGCCGAGGAGGCCGGCATGAGCGGCGTCGTGACCCCGACGGGGGGATCGGCGCGCGGCACCAACGGAGAGCCGAAGAAAGAGAAGGAGAAGGGCAAGCAGAAGGACGAGGCCTCGCGCAGCAAGGCGAAGGGCAGGGTCAAGAAGAAGAAGGGCGACGCCAAGAAGCCCAAGAAGTCGAAGAAGCGCGAGCGACCCCACTACACGGCCAGGACTGCGGACAAGCACCGTCTCTACGAGCTGTCGGTACAGTGTCCCGAGGCGGACGTCGAGTTCTTCGATCGGGTCTTCCGGGAGACGTACGGCCGGCTGCCCGATATCCTGCGCGAGGACTTCTGCGGCACGTCGTTGATGTGCTGCGAGTGGGTCCGGACCCGCCCCACGAACCGCGCGTTCGGGATCGATCTCGACCCGTCCGTGCTGGCCTGGGGACGCGAGCACAACGTGGCCGCGCTCGGAGACGACGCCTCGCGCGTCGAGCTCATCGAGAACGACGTCCTGACGTTCGAGGGCCGGAAAGCCGACGTGATCGCGTCGTTCAACTTCTCGTACTTCATCTTCAAGGATCGCCCGACGCTGCTCGCGTACTGCCGCGCCGTACGGGCGGGGCTCCGGGACCAGGGGCTCTTCGTGCTGGACATCATGGGCGGCCCCGATGCGCAGGTGGTGCAGGAGGAGGAGCGTGAGCTGGATGGCTTCGAGTACGTCTGGGATCAGCACACGTTCAATCCCGTCACGAACGAGGCGCTGAACTACATCCACTTCCGGTTCCCCGACGGGAGCCGCCTGAAGAAGGCCTTCACCTACGACTGGCGTCTGTGGGCGGCGCCCGAGCTCCGAGACGTGCTGCTGGAGGCCGGATTCCGCGAGGTCGACGTGTACTGGGAGGGCACCGACGGCGACGGCGAGGGCAACGGAGTCTTCACGAAGAGCCGTACCGGGGACGACTCCGAGGCCTGGATCGCGTACGTGGTCGCGACTCCCTGACCCCGCGTGCCGTCCAGGCACGGGTGCCGGCCGGCGGCGGCGACTCGCTCTCGGCGGCACCGCCGTTCGAATGCCGTCCGGGCTGTACGACGACTCGATCCGGGTGGACGGCGAGCACGACGCCGGGGGCTCGTTCTCCCGGAGGGACCGCCGGAGGTCGCGCACTCCGGCCACCATGGCCCGAGTAGCCCGGCACGTGACACACTTGTGAGAACTCCGTGACGGCACGCTCGTCGGGACTGCGCTAGACTCCTCTTCACTCCGAACGGGAGGGGCGTGTGTCCAAACGGGTTCTGATCATCGAAGACGATCAGGAGATCGCCGATCTCGTGGCGATGCACCTGACCGATCTGAGCTTCGAGTGCGAGCAGACCGGCGACGGTCGCGAGGGTGCCGAGCGCGCGGTGGCCGGCAACTTCAGCCTGGTGATCCTCGACATCATGCTGCCGTCGATGGACGGCTTCGAGGTGTGCAAGCACATCCGGAAGGAGCGCGAGGATCTCCCCATCCTGATGCTCACCGCGAAGACCGACGAGGTCGAGCGCATCCTCGGGCTCGAGCTGGGCGCCGACGACTACGTCACGAAGCCCTTCAGCGTGCGCGAGCTGGGCGCCCGCGTGAAGGCGATTCTCCGGCGCACCGAGACCCGGGCCGCCGTGGACGAGCACGACGGCGGCGTGATCACGTCGGGTGGCCTCTCCATCGATCTGTCCAAGCGCCGCGTCCGGCAGAACGACCGTGTGATCGAGGTCACGGCCAAGGAGTTCGATCTCCTCGTGCTCTTCGCGTCGCACCCGGGGCGCGTCTTCAATCGCTCCGAGCTCCTGGACAAGGTGTGGGGCTATCAGTTCGAGGGATACGGACACACGGTGAACTCGCACATCAACCGCCTTCGCGCCAAGATCGAGTCCAACCCGGCCGAGCCCACGCTGATCGAGACCGTCTGGGGCGTGGGTTACCGGTTCCACGACGAGAGCGACGACCGATGACGTTCGCGAAGAGTGTGTACGGAAGGGTCGCCCTGACCTTCCTGGGTGTGCTCGTGTTGCTGGGGTCTTTCCAGGTGTACGCGACCTACCGGGCGTCGATGCTCTTCGTCCGCGAGACCGATCAGACGCTGAACCGCACCCTGGCCTCGGATCTCGCCGGCGGCTTCGCGCCGTTCATGACCGACACGCTCGACCTGGAGGGCATCGCACACGAGATCCACCACCTGATGGTGATCAACCCCCACGTCGAAATCTACTTCCTCGACGACACCGGTGCGCCGATCGCGTACTTCCCCGAGTACAAGGTGCTGGAGCGGGATCGCGTGGATCTCGAGCCCATCGAGCGGTTCATCGAGAGCGGTGAGGACGTTCAGCTTCCGTTCCTCGGTGACGATCCCCTCCGCGCGGGCGGGTCGAAGCCGTTCTCCGCGGCCGCCGTGTCCTACGGTCACGACATGTCGGGATACATCTACGTGATCCTGGGCGGCGAAAAGTACGACTCGGCGCGCGAGATGCTGTCCGAGAGCGCGATCGTGCAGATGGCGATCCGGTCCGTGGCGCTCTCGTTCCTGGTGGCGGCGGGCCTGGGATTGCTGCTGTTCGCCCGCGTCACGCAGCGACTCCGATCGCTCGCGACCGTGGTCTCGGAGTTCAGGCGGGGTGATCGTCACCGCCGCGCCCAGGTGCGCTCTCAGGACGAGGTGGACCGGCTGGCGTCGGCGTTCAACGAGATGGCCGACACCATCGACGCCAACCTCCAGAGGCTCGAGGACACCGACCGACAACGCCGGGAGCTGATCGCCAACGTCTCCCACGATCTCCGGAGCCCGATCGCGGCGGTGCGCGGCTATCTGGAGCGGGTTCTCATCCGGGACGAGGACTTCACCTCCGAGGAGCGCCGTTCCCATCTGACCACCGCGCTGGCCAGCGTGGATCGGCTCTCGAACCTGGTCGGCGAGCTCTTCGAGCTGTCGAAGCTGGACGCGAAGCAGATCGTCCCCCAGCCCGAGCCGTTCTCCATCGCCGAGCTCGTGCAGGACGTGGCCGTCAGCTTCAGGCCGCGTGCAGAGGAGGCCGGCGTCACGATCCGCACCGAGGTGGGGGCGGGCATGCCGGTGGTGGTGGCGGACATCGCGCTGATCGAGCGAGTGGTGTCGAACCTGATCGAGAACGCGATTCGCTACACCGACGCGGGCGGCGAGATCGCCGTGTCCATCGAGCGCGCCGACCACGACCACGTGCTGGTTAACGTCTCGGACACCGGATGCGGAATCCCACCCGAGGACGTTCCCCACGTGTTCGATCGGTTCTATCGGGTGGACAAGAGCCGCTCGCGGACCTCGGGCGGCTCGGGCCTCGGGCTGGCGATCGCCAAGAAGATCCTCGACGCACACGAGACGGTGATCACGGTGCAGAGTCGTCTCGAGGTGGGAACGACGTTCGAATTCCAGCTGCCGGTCCACCGTTCGGCCTGATCTCGCGCCGTGTACGACGTCGAGATCGAGCTGGCGCTCGCGAACGGGTGGGGGTCGAACCCTAGGGCAAAAGAAAAGGCAGGAGCCAGAATTCCATCGAGGTAGGCCGGGATACACTCGACGGCTCTTTGCCCCCGCCGCAAAAGCGAGACTCGTGCTGCCGGTCACCGGCAGTGTGCGTTCAACTCCTTGGACGCCGTTCGCTCCGAAAAGATGCACGGAAGAAGAGAAAAATACGTACCGGACACGCATGTCTCCCGGGTGAGCCGACCGATCGTTCAACGTGTTTTGGAGCAATACGATACGCGATCACTCGCGAGCGAACACCCGCTCAGGTCGAGTGATCCCCGGGGCGCGCGTCCAGCCCGTGGCGCTCGCCGCGCCGGCATTCGCTCCGCACGGACGCAACGTGGCCTGCTGGATCTCTACACGCGCTCGAAGAGTCCCGCGGCGCCCATGCCGCCCCCGACGCACATCGTCACGATGCCGTACCGAGCGTCGCGTCGCATCATCTCGTGGACGAGCGTCGCGGTGAGCTTGGCCCCGGTCGCGCCCAGAGGGTGCCCGAGCGCGATGGCCCCGCCGTTGACGTTCACCTTCGACTCGTCGAGCCCCAGCTCGCGAATCACGGCCAGCGCCTGGGCCGCGAACGCCTCGTTCAGCTCGATCAGATCGATCTGATCCAGCGACACGCCGGTCTGCGCGAGGAGCTTCGGCACCGCCTCCACGGGACCGATGCCCATCACGTCCGGGGCCACGCCGGCCACCGCGAATCCGCGGAACACCACGAGCGGTCTGGCCCCGATCGCGTCCGCGCGGGCGCGACTCATGACGACGGCCGCGCCGGCGCCGTCGCTGGTCTGCGATGCGTTGCCGGCGGTCACCGTGCCCCGTGCGTCGAAGACCGGGCGTAGCCTGGCAAGGCGCTCCAGCGACGTGTCCGCGCGGGGGCCCTCGTCGGTGTCGACGACGTACTCGCGCGAGACCACGTCGTCCCCGACGGCCGCGGCCAGCGCGACCGGCACCGGGACGATCTCGTCGCGGAACCGCCCCGCCGCCTGCGCGGCCAGCGCGCGTTCGTGGCTTCGCAGCGCGAAGGCATCCTGGTCGGCGCGGGAGATGTCGTATCGCTGGGCCAGACGCTCGGCGGTGAGCCCCATGCCGAGGTACGAGTCGGGATCCCCGGTCGCGAGCACCGGGTTGGGAAGGTACCGATCACCTCCCATCGGGACCTGGCTCATCGACTCGGTGCCACCGGCCAGGATCGCCTCGGCGTTCCCGGCGGCGATCCGATCGGCGGCCTGCGCGATCGTCTGGAGCCCGCTGGAGCAGAATCGGTTCACGGTCATCGCGGGCACGTGATGCGGCACCCCCGCCCGGAACGATGCGATGCGGGCGACGTTCATGCCCTGCGACCCCTCGGGGAACGCGCATCCGAGGATGACGTCGTCCAGATCGCCGAGGTCGAGGCCGGCTACCCGCTCCACGGCGCCGGTGATCACGGCGGCGCCGAGCTCGTCGGGCCGCGTACTGCGAAGCTGTCCTCGCGGCGCCTTTCCGACGGGCGTCCGGACGGCGCTGACGATGACGGGCTGTCGAGCGTCACTCATGTCGATCTCCTCGCGAGCCCTGGGCGCCGCACGGGGGCGGATCGCCGAGGGAGTGGTCGTCAGTTTCGAAGCGGCTTCCCGGTCTCGAGAACGTGCAGCATCCGAGCCCGGGTGCGTTCGTCGCGGCAGAGCCGCCCGAACGCCTCGCGCTCGCAGCGGAGCAGGTACGACTCGGACACCTCCGCGGGACCGGAGAGATCACCGCCGCACAGCGTCCAGGCCAGGGCGTCGCCGACCACCACGTCGTACTCGGTGATGAACTGTCCGACGCGCATGTTGTGCAGCCCCGATCGCAGCGCGGCCAGACCCGGACCGCCGACGACGCGAATGCCCGAACGCGGTCGGGGTGGCCGGTATCCCTGGAGCTGAAGCGCGATCACGGTGTCGCGCGCGTCCCGGAGGAGGTGGTCACCGTTCATGGACATGCCGTCGGTCGGCCGGAGAAAGCCCAGCTCTCGCGCATCCGGTGCGCTCGTCGACACCCGTCCCATGCCGAGCGTCTCGAACACCGCGCGCACGAACGGGAACGGATCGATCGCGACCGCGCGTGGGATGCGATCGTCCATCCGGGCCAGCATCTCCTTGCATCCTCCTCCGGCCGGGATGACACCGGCGCCGACCTCCACCAGCCCGACGTAGCTCTCGGCCGCCGCCCGCACGCGATCGGCGCCCAGGAGGATCTCGCAGCCGCCGCCGATCGTCAGGCCGCGCGGGGCCACCACGACGGGGATCGAGGAGAACGTGAGCCGCTGCGTCACGCACTGGAAGGCACCGGTGATCTCGTCGATGGCCGACCAGTCCTTCGAATCGATCGCCCCCAGGATCAGGGTCAGGTCGGCGCCGGCCGAGAAGGTGTCGCCGTCGTTGGCGATCACGAGCCCGCGGAGGTGTCGCTCGGCGTGGTCGAGGCTGGCGTGAAGGAGATCCATCACGCCGCGGTTGATCGTGTTCATCTTCGTCTTGAACGACAGCGCGGCGACCGCCTCGCCGAGGTCGACCAGCACCGCATCATCGTTCTCGAGGAGCACGTGCCCGTCGCGCGCGCGATCGGCGATCGTCATGACGCGCTCGTCGGCCGGTACCGCGACGTGGACGCGCTCGTGGGGGTCGAACGCCTCCAGACCGCCGGAGACCCGGCGGTAGAACGATCCGCCGCCGGTGGCGACCGCGCGCACCCAGTCGGGAACCCGCGCCCCCTCGCGATCCAGGCGGGCGATGGCGTCGGCGACTCCGATGGCATCCCAGGTCTCGAAGGGTCCCATGCGCCACCCGAAGCCCCACTGCATACCGCGATCGACGTTCGCGACGTCGTCGGAGATCTCCGGGATCGAGCGCGCGGCGTACGTCATGACGGCGCTCAGGTTCCGCCACAGGAACCGGCCGCCGCGCTCGTCGGCGTTCACGAGCGCGCGGACGCGCTCCCCGAGGTCGCGAACACGCCCCGCGATCGCGAGGCTCTCCAGCGAGGGCGGGTCGACGGGGACGTAGTCGAGCGTGGTCGGATCGAGCATCTCGATCACGCGAGCGCCCTTGGGGCCCGTCTTGCGATAGAAGCCGCCGCCCGACTTCTCGCCCAGCATGCCCCGCGAGACCATCTCCCGGAGAAAGCCGGGCGGGCGAAGGCGATGCCGCTCGGGATCGTCCGGGAGCTGATCGGCCATGTTGTCCGCGACGTGGACGAGCGTGTCCAGCCCCACGACGTCGGCGGTCCGGAACGTCGCGCTCCTGGGGCGCCCGATCAGGGGACCGGTCAGCGCGTCGATCTCGGCCACCGTGTACCCGTCCTCGACGAGCGCGTGGAGGCACTGGACCATGCCGTACACGCCGATGCGGTTCGCGATGAAGTTCGGGGTGTCCTTCGCGTGGACGATGCCCTTGCCCAGCCGCTCCTCGCCGAAGCGGGCCATGGTCTCCACGACGTCGGGGTCGGTGTCGGGGCCCGGCACCAGCTCGAGCAGCTTCAGGTAGCGCGGCGGATTGAAGAAGTGCGTGGCCAGGAAGCGCCGCCGGGCCTCCTTTGGAAGCGCCTCGGCGATCGCGGCGACCGAGATGCCCGACGTGTTCGTGCTGAGGATCGCGTCGTCCCGCGCGTGCGCGGCGATCTTCGACCAGAGCGACTGCTTCAGGTCGAGGCGCTCGACGATCGCCTCGACGATCCAGTCCGCCTCGTCGAGGGCCGAGAGGTCGTCGAAGTGCCCGACCGTGACCAGGGCGGCGCTCGCGGGGGTGAAGAACGGCGCCGGGCTGGCCTTGGTCGCGCGGGCCAGACCCTCGGCGGCGATGCGGGTGGCGACCGCGGGGTCGTCGAGCGACAGGCCGCGCGCTCGCTCGGCGTCGGTCAGCTCGCGCGGCCTCAGGTCGTAGAGCCGCGCCGGGATGCCGGCGTTGGCCAGATGCGCCGCGATGGCGGCTCCCATGACGCCCGACCCCATCACGGCGGCCTGGCGTACTCTCGGCTGGGACATGTGATGACGCTCCTTCGTCGGGTCACGAGCGGTGATCAGCCCGGCTCCAGCGCTCGGGTCAGCATCCCGGTCAGGCGTTCGGTCCGAGGGCCGATCGCCTCCGATCCACTCGCTCGCTCCGTGTCGGCAAGGACCCACTCGGTGGCGGCGGCGTCCAGCGCTCCGTACACGAGCTGCCGGGCCGCCGTCGTATCGAGACCGGGGTCGAAATGCCCGGCTTCCTTTCCTTCCTCGATGACGCGCTCGATCAGGGCCAGGTACGGCGCGACCGCCGCGTCGATCCCGCGCCTGATCAGAGGATCGACCTCTCGCGCGTGCACCTGAAACACCCGGGCCAGCTCGGTGTTCTCCGCGAAGAACTCGAGATGCAGCGCCGCGAGCTTCCGGAGCCGGGGCGCCCCCACCCGCACGGCGAAGAGCGCGGTCCGCGCGTCGGCCAGATGCGTGGCCATGAAACGCTCGACCAGCGCAACCAGGAGATCTTCCTTGCGCCGAAAGTAGAGGTAGATCGTGCCCGCCGCCACGCCCGCGACGCGGGCCACGTCGGCGACGGTCGCGCGGTGGTAGCCCTCGCGCGAGAACACGTCGACGGCGGCCAGGAGGATCCGGACCTCCTTGTCGGCGCTACGCGGGCGCGCCATGAGGGGCTCGGGTAAGCATGAATGAATGATCATTCATTACCCGGGTACGGTCAATCTCCGGTTTCCGCGCGGCTTTCGGCTCCCACCGAGATCACACGGCTTCCGCCCGGGGCTCGGGGACGGTCGGGTCGCCCGCCCGTCAGCGCGATCGCCAGACGATCCGGCTCGCCTCCGAAGAGCGTCCATCGTCCCAGCGCGCACGGACGAAGTAGGTGGCGGAGGCGACCCATCGTCGGTGGTGATCGCGACCGTCCCACCAGATCTCCCGCCCCCTTCGCGGGAGTCGGACCACGTGCCGTCCGGAGGCGTCGAAGACATCGAACGCGCGGGCAAGGGCGCCGTCGCGGTCCGCCGGAGCCGTGATCCGCAGCCGCCCACACGCCGGGTTCGGGAACACCACCGGCTGGACGGGTGGGGTCGAGGGTCCATGGGGAGCCTCGATCGTGTCGACCATGAACGGCACCCACACGCTGCCGCTGTGGCCGTCGTGCCCCGGTGCCCCGACCGCGAGGTCCACGACACCATCGCCGTTCAGGTCGCCGAGCGGTGTGATGCCGCGACCGAGCTCGGAGCGAACCTCCAGGGGGCCGGTGAAGCCGCCCCTGTCCTGTCCGATCAAGAGCTCCGACTTCACGGTGGCGTCCGCATTCAGGCACAACACCCAGGCCGCGCCGTAGCGGTAGTCGTCGTCCATCGGAAACTCGTCGTACCCGATCGCGCCGACCAGGAGATCGGTGACGCCGTCGCCGTCGGCATCATCCACCGATGCGACCGCCGTTCCGAAGAAGTCGTACTGGTAGAACGTCTGCTGAAGACCGCCTTCACCTTCCGCGATCAGATGCCACTCACGAGCGCTCCCGTCCGGATTCAGCAGGATGATCCAGACGGCGCCCTCCCCGGGGTGCTCGCCGTTGTGTGACGGTACCCCGACGGCGATGTCGGTGGTTCCGTCGCCGTCGAAGTCCCCGATCGCATCGCACGCCGCACCGAAGCTGTGGCTCGACGGAGACGAGACGATCGGCGTCTCGCCGATGACGGTGCCGTCGGCCCCGAGCTTCAGGATCCACACGGTCGCCTGCGACCCGACCGCAACGTCCGGTGTGCCGTTGCCGTCGAAGTCGCCCAGCGGGGCGAGCGCTCGGCCGAAGTATCCCAGTCGACCCGTGTAGGCATCCCCGTCGATCCGGTGATCCTCTCGCACCGTGCCGTCGTCGTTCATCCACAGGATCCAGACGGCGCCGACGTTCTCCTCGCCGAGATCGACCCCGGGCGCACCGACCGCCAGGTCGGTCACGTGATCGCCGTCGAGGTCGCCGAGGGGGATGGCCCTCCACCCGAAGTAATCGCCATCGGCGAGCGTTCCCGAGATTCCGCCAGGACCGTCGGAGATCTTCGTCCAGTCGTACGCGGTTCCATCGGGGCTCAGATGGACGATCCACACCGCGCCCTTCGACACGGCGTCGTCGAAGTCCACCGGGGCGCCGACGAGGAGGTCCGTGACGCCGTCACCGTCGGCGTCACCCAGGCTGGACACGTCGCACCCGAACTCGCTGATGATGATCTGGCCGCCGAACCCACCCGACCCCTGGCCGATCCGCACCTCGTCGACGACCTGGCCCGGGCCGCTCGCCCCCCGGCCCGGCAGTGTGCTCAGGGCGAGCGAGACCCACGCGACGCGGGTCGCGATGCAGCACGAGCGTATCGCGTGTCGGCCGCTCTTCATCGGAATGCCGATCCCTTCTCCACCGAGGGCCGTCGGAGGCACCCGGCTCGAGCCGGGGGCCGGCGCGGAGGTCGACGCGCTACCGCGAGGTGGCCGCGTAGAGCCCCTTGATGCGCGCCCACGTCACCGGCCGCGTCGGGGACGAATCGAGGGGGACGATCATCGACGTCAGCTCGTCGAAGCTGCAGGCGAGCCCCTCGTAGCGGTGTGTGACCACGATCTCGCGGTCTCCTCCGGACGCATACTCGTGCGTCAACGTCCGGAACGTCTCGCCCTCGACGAACCACCCGGCGTCCTCCGGCTCTCCGGAGTCGTCCCAGTTTACCGCCGCATCCGAAAGGTACGGAAGACGGATGTCCGAAGCCGTGTACAGGTATACGAGGTAGGGTGGCCCACCGGGTTCGCGGCTCACCTCGAGCTCGACCGACGGCGGCACCAGTGTGAGCCGCCACTCCTCGCGCGCAGTCGAGTCCTTGCACCACCAGGCCTCGGCGGTGGCCGTGATCGTGTGGGTGCCCGGACAGGTGAACGTGTGGTGGAGATCCAGATCCAGGACGGGGACATACGCCTCGATCTCGCCGCTCGCCCACGTTTCCCCGTCGCCGAAGTCCAGCTCGACGTGTCGGATGCCCGAGCAGTCCTCGTCGATCACCGAGCCCGTGATGTGCGCGGTCGCCGGGGCGCGCTCCGAGTCGAGGACGATCTCGACCTCGAAGCTCGGGGGATACGCCGGCTGCACCATGCACAGCTCGAGGAGCGTGAAGCCCGACGCGGCCACCCAGCGCGCCAGCTCCGGATCCTGCATGCGCCAGAGGTACTCGGTCTCGTACGCGGCGTCGAGGCGTTCGGCCAGGCCCCGGCCCGCCGATTGCTCGATCAGGTACCCGACCGCGCAGATCCGGCCGCGTCGATCGATGAAGCACGGGCGGCTCTCGCCCGGCACCCGGTCGTTCCGTGGGAAGAGACCGGCGTCGACGTAGTCGCGGAGCGCCGCGAGGTGACGCCGGCGGGCGTTGCGACGCTCGGCGGGCAGCTCCGAGACGTCGCGTCGCGACAGGAGCGCGTGCACGAACTCGAGGTGGGTCCGGATCCGGTCGTCCGGATCGGTGCCGGGCGACGGCACGGTGCCGTACCGGGCCACGTAGCTGGCGTCACCCAGCACCGCGTTGATGGTGTGGCGGCCGCCGATCGCCACGTCGTCGAGTCCTCCCGGGGCTCGGGCCACCGTGGGCCGAGGGGGCGAGACGACGATCAGGACCAGGAGCAAGAGGCTCGAGATGGAAGGGACGGCGATGCGTTCGGACATGGGGAGCTCCAACGAATGCGGTGATTCGCCGGAGACCTGCGAGGTGCCCGAAGTCTATCGCAGACCGGCCGCCGCCGGAAGCGGCGCATCAGGTGACCGGCGCGTCGGGGGCCGGCGCCACCGCGAACCACCGGTAGAGGGCCGGGATCACCAGCAGCGTCAGCAGCGTCGACGTCACGAGACCACCCAGCACCACCGTAGCCAGCGGGCGCTGCACCTCGCTGCCGGTCCCCGTCGCGACCAGGAGCGGAATCAATCCGAGAGACGTCGTCGTCGCCGTCATCAGCACCGGACGCAGCCGCAGGCACGCGCCCCGCACCGACGCCACGGCCACCGGCATCCCCGCGCGCCGGAGCTGATTCAGGTAGGTCACGAGCACCATCCCGTTCTCGAGCGCGATCCCCAGAAGCGCGATGAAGCCCACCGACGCCGGGACCGAGAGGTTCTGTCCCGTCAGCGCGAGCGCGACCACGCCCCCCACGAGCGCCAGCGGAATGTTCAGGAGGATCAGGAACGATCCACGCAGCGACCCGAAGCTCGCGAACAGAAGCAGGAACACGCCGAGCAGCGTGATCGGCACCACGAGACGGAGTCTCCGGTTGGCGTCCTCCTGAAGCCGGAACTGGCCGCCCCAGGTGACCCGGTAGCCCGGGGGCAGCACGACCTCGCGTGTGATCGCCTGGCGGGCCTCGGCCACGAACCCGCCGATGTCACGGTCCACCACGTTGCACTGGACGGTGATGAAGCGCTGATTGTCCTCGCGGGTGATCTGGCGAGGGCCGACGATCTCCTCGACGTACGCGAGCTCGTGGAGCGGGATCTCGACGCCGTCGGGGCTCGTCACCAGGATGCGCCGGATCGCCTCCACGTCCTCCCGCGCGTCGGGCTCGTAACGGACGAGGATGTCGATGCGGCGGGTCCCCTCGAAGATCTCGCCCGCCACCTCGCCGCCGACGGCGGCCCGCACCACGTGCTGCACGTCGGCCACGTTCATGCCGTAGCGTGCGATGGCCGGCCGATCGATCCGCACCAGGACCTGCGGGATGCCGCTGATCTGATCCACCTGCACGTCGGTCGCACCGGGGACACGCTCGACGACCTCGGCGATCGCGGCGGCCTGTTCACCCAGCGCGTCCAGGTCCTCGCCGAAGAGCTTGATCGCCAGCTCCGCGCGGACGCCCTCGAGGAGCTCGTCCACGGTCATCTCGATGGGCTGGGTCAGCGTGACCCGCATGCCGGGCACCTCGCCGAGCTCGCTCCGGATCAGGTGCTCGATGTCCTCCTGGTTGCGTGCCGTGCGCCACTCCGACTCCGGGGTCAGGAGCACGAACATCTCGGCGCTGTTGATCGGGTCCGCGTGCGCACCCACCTCGCCGCGACCGATGCGGGTGACGACCTCGCGCACCTCGGGGATGCGGAGGAGCCGGCGCTCGACGATCTGCGTCGAGCGAGTGCTCTCGCGCAGCGAGATCGACGGCGCCATCGTCAGACGCACCACGATCGTGCCCTCGCGGAGCCTCGGCGTGAACTCCGATCCGAGCCTCGGGAACACGAGGGCGCCGACCGCCAGAAGCCCCAGGGCCAGCCCGACCGCCCCCCATCGCCGGCGGACGAAGAACGACACCAGCGGGCGGTACGGCACGAGCAGCGCGCGCACCACGGCGGGCTCGCACGGATCGGATCCCGTCGGCGGCACGTCGCCGGAGTCGACCGGCGGCGATGCCGTGCGTGAGTCCCGGGATCGCGGTCCTCGCATGAGCGTCTGTCCGAGCATCGGCGCCAGCACGAGCGCGAACGTGAGCGAGCCCAGCATGGCCAGCGCGACCGTGTACGCGAGCGGCCGGAACGTCTTGCCCTCCACACCCTCCAGCGTGAACAGGGGCAGGAAGACCACGATGATGATCGAGATCGCGAAGGCGATGGGGCGACCGACCTCGCGACACGCGCGGGAGACCGTCCGGTGCCGCGGTTCGTCCGCCGGCGCCCCACGCTGTACGCGGTCCACGTTCTCGACCATGACGATGGTGCCGTCCACCATCATGCCGATCGCGATGGCCAGCCCGCCGAGCGACATCAGGTTGGCCGACATGCCGAAACGGCTCATGGCCAGGAACGCGAACAGCACCGAGAACGGGATCGACAGCGCGACCACGAGGCTCGGCCGGAAGCCGCCCATGAACACCAGCAACACCACGGCGACCAGCACGACGCCCTGCAGGAGCGCGCGGGTGACGGTGGCCACCGCGGCCTCGACGAGGCTCTTCTGCTCGTAGTACGGGACGATCCGGACGCCGTCGGGCAGGATGTCGTTGATCTCCTCGAGTCGCGCCTCGACGCCGGCGATCACGGTGGACGAGTTCGTGCCAAAGAGCTTCACGACCATCCCCGAGACCACCTCGGAGACGCCGTCTCGCGTTTGCACGCCGCGCCGCGTCGCGCCGCCGACGACCACGTCCGCCACGTCGCGCAGGAACACCGAGCGACCGTCCTCGCTCTTCACGACGATCGAGCGAAGGTCCTCCATGCCCGTGGCCAGGCCAACCGAGCGCACGACGAACTCCTCACCGTTCTTCTCGATGAACTGTGCTCCGACGTTCAGGTTGTTGGCCCGGATGCGATCGATCACGGCCCCCAGCGTCAGGTCGAAGCGCTGGAGCTCCTCGGGGTGCACGACCACGTGGAACTGCTTCTCGTACCCGCCGATGCCGAGCACCTCGGTGACACCGGGCACGGTCTGGAGCTGGAACTTGACCAGCCAGTCCTGGATCGTGCGGAGCTCCTCGAGCGAGTACTGCCCGGTCGTGTCGTCGAGGTAGTAGAAGAGGACGAGACCCATCCCGGTGGCGATGGGGCCCATCTCCGGCGATCCGAACCCGTCGGGGATCTCCTCGCGCGCTTCCTGAAGGCGCTCACCCACGAGCTGACGGGCGAAGTACACGTCCACGTCGTCCTCGAACGTGACGTTCACCACCGAGAGCCCGAAGTTCGAGACCGACCGCACCTTCGTGACCCCGGGGAGGCCCGTCATGGCCGCCTCGACGGGCACCGTGACGAACTTCTCGATCTCCTCGGGGGCCAGTCCGTCGGTCACCGTGAACACCTGGACGAGATGCGGCGACACGTCGGGAAACGCGTCCACCGGGAGGCCCGTGTACGCCCGATACCCGGCTGCCATGACGACGAGGGCGAGCACCGTGGTGAGGAGACGGTTCCGCAGGCCGAACTCGATGACGCGGTCGAACATCGCGGCGCTCCTCAGTGTGCGTGACCGTCGCCGAACGACGCCTTGCCCAGCTCGGCCTTCAAGGTGAACGATCCATCGGCGACGTAGTGATCGCCGGCGCTCAGTCCACTCAGCACCTCGATCCGATCGTGGCCGCGGCGGCCGAGATCGAGTGGGCGGGCCTCGAACCCCTCCGGGGTCTCCACGAACGCCACCGTCACGCCGTCGATCGTCTGAAGCGCCGTCCGGGGCACGGCCACCGGAACGTCCACCGCCTCCACGAGCACCTGCGCGGTCACGAACATACCCGGTCGCCATACCCCGTCGAGGTTGGGCAGGACGATCCGCGCGGTGGCCGTTCGCGTGTGCTCGTCGACGGTCGGGGTCACGTAGGCGAGGGTCGCGTGATCGTCCATGGGATCGTGCCCCACGTACAGCCTCGCGCTCTGGCCGACGCGCACGCGATCGAGGTCCTGCTGGTACACGGCGAGATCGATCCACACCGACGAGAGGTCGGCGATCACGAAGGCGTCTCGGTCACGAGAGACGGCCTCTCCGAGCGTGATGTGCTTGGCGATGACGGTGCCGGCGATCAGCGTCTTCACCTCGAACGGGGCCAGGCTCTCGTCGCTCTCGACGACGGCCAGCACCCGGCCCTTCTCGACGCGATCGCCGATGTTCGTGCGGACGTCGGTCACGATGCCCGAGTACCGGGGCACGATGTGGGCGAGCCGATCCCCGTTGGCGCGAACCTCTCCGGGGAGCTGGACGCGGCTCTCGAGACGACCGGCGCCGGCGACCGCGATCTGGACTCCGAACTCCTCCAGCTCGCGGGCGCTCAGGCGTACGAGATCGCGGTGGGCTTCGTCGTGGTCGTCGTGGTCGTCATGGTCGTCATGGTCGTCGTGTGCGTCGCCGTCGGCTCCGGCGTGCGCATGCGCGTGACCGCCGGCATCGGGATCGGGATCGCTCGAGACGGCCTCGGACGACACGCTCGTCGCGAGGCCGACGGCGAGGAGCACGGCACCGAGCAGGGTCGGGCGCCACGCGAACGACGGGTGTCGCATCATCGGGAGACCTCCGTATCGGCGTCGCCCGGCATGGCCGGTCCGACCAGTCGGTGAATGTCGGCGATCGCGTCGTGGTGTCGAACGAGGGCGGTCACGTACCGGCGGCGGAGCTCGTACAGCGTGCGTTCGGCGTCGAGCACGTCGGTCAATCGCATCGGACCGCGGAGGTAAGCCTCGCGTGCGGCGGCAAAGGCCGCACGAGCGCTCGGGATCACCTCGTCGCGTAGCGTGATCACCTCCAGCTCGGCCGCGCGAAGGTGCGCGTAAGACACGGCCAGCTCGGTGGTCACGCTCACGGTCGCGGCACGTCGTCGCTCCTCCGCGGCCTGGAGCTCGAACGCGGCGGCACGGGACCGGTCGGTGTTCCGGTCGAAGAGGGGTAGTGGGATTCCCAGCTGGACGATCAGCGAGGCATCGCCCGGGTCCTCGGCGTAGCGAATGCCGGCGCCCAGCGTGAGATCGGGCACCCCCTCGGCCCGGGCGAGCGCGAGCGCGGCACGCCGGTGCGCGAGCTCGGCCGACCACGTGCGAACCGCCGGCGCATCGCCCACTCGCGCTCTCAGGACGTCGAGCGGCTCCACGGACGAGAGGGCCTCGAGATCGCCGGTCAGGTCCATCGTGATCGCCGTGGTGTCACCCCAGGTTGCGGCGAGACGATGTCGCGCCGCGGTCAGCGCCCGGCGCGCCTGCTCGTGGTCGATGCGACTGGTCTCGAGCGCCACGCGGGCTCGGGAGGCCTCGATGGTCGACACCGATCCCGCCTCGACCCGCCGAGCGACCGCGGTCAGAACCTCCTCCGCCACGCCCACCAGATCCCCGGCGACCGCGACGTTCTCCTCGGCGGCCAGGACGGCGGTGAACGCCCTGGTGACCTCGGCGATGGTCTCGCGCCGGGCCGCCTCGATCGCCACGTCGGACAGGTGGCGATCGCGGGATGCGACGTGCCGCCGCCGGTCGCGCTTCCCGCCGAGCTCGATCCGCTGCGACAGCCCGACCGTCGTCTCCGCACCGTTTCTCCGGGTGGCCAGATTCTCGACCTCCACGCCGAGCTCGGGGTTGGGACGGCGCCCTGCCTGCTCGACGTCGGCGATGCGGGCCAGGCGCTCGGTGCTCAGGGCGACCAGCCTCGGATTGGCGGCCAGGGCCAGCTCGCGCGCCGCGTCGAGGGTCAGGGGTTCTTTCGGGCCGGGAGTCGGTCGGTCGGACGCGGGCGCCGACGCGGCCACGAGTACCGTGATCGCCACGAGCACGATCGCCTCGCCGGCGGCGCGCACGTGTCGTCGTGAATGTCGAGACATGACGAGACGATCCCGTTTGGGTTGAGGTCGACGATGAACGAGGGCGGGGTCCGCGCGTGAGCCGCGGGCGGGAGGCGATCAGGATCGGAGCGGGAGGTCGCTCTTCGGGCGCGGCAGGTTGATCCGGGGCTCGACCTGGCGGCAGGACGATGGGCCGGAGTCCGGGCGATCCGGGACGACGCGAGCCGGTGCCGCGATCGCGGGAGACCCCACACTGGACGGCGCACTCGTGACGGTCACGAACACGTCCACGCATCGATCGTCGGGGCAGGACGCTTCGTGCGAGCACGACACGACCTCGCACCCACCACAGCCGTGGTGCGACGCGTCGACCGAGCAGAACACCGGGATTCCCAGGGTCGCCCAGAGCAAGAGAGCGACGAGTGCATGACGCAGCATGCCCGATACGCTAGCCGATGGACCGCGGCGACGGCAACCCCCGAGACCGACCCACGGGCCGGCCGCCCCGCCCCGGAGACCGTGTCGGAACTCCGCCCTCGCATCGCACGGTCTCGCACCGCATACTCTGCGGGTACCGTTCGGTCCGGCGGAGCCCGAGGCCGGGCGTGTCACGCATCTCGCAATCGCAGCGCCGCCGCACATGGCGCGGCGAGCGTCACCCATCACCTGCAACGTCGGGATGTCGCCGAGCGTGCAGAGAGTCATCGGCTGGCGCGAGTGGGTCGCCTTGCCGAGGTTCGGCATCGAGTCGATCAAGGCCAAGGTCGACAGCGGCGCGCGGACCTCGTCACTACACGCGTTCGACATCGAGGAGTTCCGTCGCGGTGGCCGCGACATGGTCCGGTTCAACCTGCACCCCGAGCAGCGCCGCTCACATCCGGTGATCGCGGTCGAGACGCCGCTCGCCGATCGCCGCCGGGTGACGCCGTCCAGCGGTCACTCCGAGATGCGTCCGGTCGTTCGCACCGAGATCGCGCTGCTCGGCGAGCGGTGGGAGGTCGAGTTCACGCTGACGTCCCGCGACGCGATGGGGTTCCGCATGCTTCTCGGCCGCCAGGCGATTCGTCGGCGCTTCTTGATCGACACGGGACGCTCGTTCGTGAACGGACGGCGCGTCAAGGGCACGCGACGTCTCGCGACGAGAGGAGTCCGTAAACGATGAGGATCGCGATCCTGTCCAGACGTTCCAGTCTCTACTCGACCGCACGCCTGAAGAAAGCGGCGGAGGCCGCGGGACACGAGGCGCTGGTCGTCGACTACCTGCGCTGCTACATGAACATCGCCTCGCATCGACCGCAGGTGATCTACCAGGGCCGGCCGCTCGAGGTGGATGCGGTGATACCGCGCATCGGAGCCTCGCAGACGTTCTACGGCACGGCCGTGGTTCGCCAGTTCGAGATGATGGGCGTGTTTCCGCTGAACGAGTCCCAGGCCATCTCGCGCTCACGCGACAAGCTCCGGTGCATGCAGCTCCTGTCGCGGCGGGGGATCGGCCTGCCGGTCACCGGGTTCGCGCACTCCACGAAGGACGTCCAGGGGGTCATCGAGCTGGTCGGCGGCGCACCGCTGGTGGTGAAGCTGCTCGAGGGCACGCAGGGCATCGGCGTCGTCCTGTGCGAGACGAAGAAGGCGGCGGAGTCGGTGATCGAGGCGTTTCGCGGGCTCAACGCCAACATCCTCGTCCAGGAGTTCATCAAGGAGGCGGGCGGCGCCGACATTCGCGCGCTCGTGGTCGGCGACAAGGTCGTCGCGGCGATGCGCCGGCAGGGTGCCCCCGGCGAGTTCCGATCGAACCTGCATCGCGGCGGCACGGCCGACGTGATCAAGATCACGCCCGAGGAGCGTAGCACCGCCGTCCGCTCGGCGAAGGCGATGGGCCTCAGGGTCTGCGGCGTGGATCTCCTCCGGTCCAACCACGGTGCGGTGGTGATGGAGGTGAACTCCTCACCGGGTCTCGAGGGAATCGAGACCGCCACCGGCATCGATGTGGCCGGCGCCATCATCAAGTACATCGAGGACAACGCGTCGCGCGACAAGGTCCGCGATCGCGTGAAGGGCTGACGTGGACGCGATCCTCGAGGTGGGGGGACGCCGCTTCGCCCCCGGGGATTGCGAGCGGTTCAGCCTTCCGGCCGCGCTCCTGCCCACCCACACGCAGCTCAACATCCCGCTCTTCGTGGCCAACGGCATGCGCCCCGGTCCGAGGCTCTTCCTGTCCGCCGCGGTCCACGGCGACGAGATCAACGGCGTGGAGATCATCCGGCAGGTGCTCGAGCGCATGTCCTACCCGCTCCGGCGCGGCAGCCTGATCGCGGTCCCGATCGTGAACGTGTTCGGCTTCGTCGGGCAGTCGCGGTACCTGCCGGATCGGCGCGACCTGAACCGCTCGTTTCCCGGATCGGCGCGGGGATCCCTCGCGGCCCGGATCGCCAACATCTTCATGACCGAGATCGTGTCCCGCTGCACGCACGGGATCGATCTCCACACCGCATCCTCGGACAAGACGAACTACCCCCAGGTGCGGGGCGACATGCTGGATGCCGAGACCCGTCGCTGTGCCGAGGGCTTCGCGGCGCCCGTCACCGTGCACGCGTCGGTCCGGACGGGGTCGCTACGGGCGGCGGCGGTCAAGCAGGGCCTGACGATTCTCGTGTACGAGGGGGGTGAGCCCCTCCGCTTCAACCCGCAGGTGATCGAGCGGGGCGTGGAGGGTGTTCTCGGGGTCATGAACGCGCTGGATCTGATCCGCTACCGGCGCCGGCGCTCGCGCCAGCGCACGATCTTCGTCGAGGACAGCTCGTGGATCCGTGCGCGGCGGGGGGGGCTCGTACGGCTGCAAGTGGCCGAGGGCGAGCGTGTCGCGGGACGCCAGCTCCTGGGCACCATCACCGATCCGTTCGGGGAAGACGGGTGCGACGTCCGCGCGCCGTACCCGGGGCTCGTCATCGGACGCACCACGAACCCCGTCATGCACGGAGGCGACGCGGTTCTCCACCTGGCGCGCCTTCCCGCCGATGCGCCCGACCCGCCCGCGGTCGATTCCACCGAGACGACCGGCGATCCTCACGAAACCGACGTACCCCCGGTGGCCCCGAGCGGCTAGTCTCGATGCGGCCGGACACGGAGCGACAGGCCCCCGATTGCACGTTCGGCTTCGCGCCGGGCCTGCCGACGGAGGTATCCTCTCAGGTACAGATCCGCCCGCGATCGGTCGATCGGTTCGGGTGTAATCCCGCGCCATCCCGAGACTTCGAGCAGGCGCGCCCGGCCCTCCTCGATCCAAGGTGACGGTCGTCATGTGGACAGTCGGTTTCATCGCGCTACTGATTCTCGCCGGCGCTCTGACCTACGCCGGCCGCACGAAGCTCGCGTGGCTTCTTCCCCTCGGCATCGCGATCGGCGCCTGGGGCCTCGCCGGCGGGGTTGGGGGCGCGTTCTTCAACGCCGTGGTCGGGCTCGTGGGCGTCCTGGCCATTCTCCTCGGGGTTCCCGCGGTCCGCCGCCAGGTCGTCACGCCGCACGTCATGCGGGCGCTGGCCCGGGTGCTTCCGCGCATGAGCGACACCGAGCGCATCGCGCTCGAGGCCGGCACCGTCTGGTGGGACGCCGATTTGTTCTCGGGCAATCCCGACTGGAAGAAGTGGCTGCGCAACGACCCGCCGCGGCTCACCGAACGCGAGCGCGCGTTCATCGACGGACCGCTGGAAGAGCTCTGCGAGAGGGTCTCGGACTGGGAGCTGGCCAGCGCGGGCAATCTGCCGGAGGAGGTCTGGGAGTTCCTCGGAAAGACCCGGCTCTTCGGGATGATCATCCCCGAGCAGTACGGGGGGCTGGGCTTCTCGGCCCAGGCCCACTCGGCGGTCGTGATGAAGCTCGCGAGCCGGAGCACGGCCACCGCCGTGACCGTCATGGTGCCGAACTCGCTCGGCCCCGCCGAGCTGCTTCTCCACTACGGCACCGAGGATCAGAAGAACCACTTCCTGCCGCGCCTGGCCACCGGCGAGGAGATCCCGTGCTTCGCGCTGACCGAGCCGGGCGCGGGCAGCGACGCGTCGAGCATGCGGAGCCACGGCGTGGTCGAGCGGGGCACGTACGACGGCGAGGAGGTAGTCGGCATCCGCCTCCAGTGGGACAAGCGGTACATCACGCTGGCGCCGGTGGCCACGATTCTCGGGCTGGCGTTCCGGCTGTACGATCCCGCGCACCTGATCGGAGACACCGAGGACCTCGGCATCACGTGCGCGCTGATCCCGGTCGGCCTGCCCGGCATCGACATCGGGAAGCGACACGATCCGCTCTCGATCCCGTTCCTGAACGGGCCCACCCGGGGCAAGGACGTCTTCATCCCCGTGGACTTCATCATCGGCGGGCCGAAGATGGCCGGGCGGGGCTGGATGATGTTGATGCAGTGCCTCTCGGCGGGACGCGGGATCTCGCTCCCGTCACTGTCGGCGGGTGCGGCACAGCTCTCCACGCGGGTCGTGGGCGCGTACGCCACCGTTCGCGAGCAGTTCTCGCTGCCGATCGGGCGGTTCGAAGGCGTCCAGGAGGCGATGTCGCGGATCGGCGGGTTGACCTACGCCGTGGACGCGGTGCGCTCGGTGACCGCGGCCGGGATCGACGCCGGCCAGCAGCCGTCGGTGATCTCGGCGATCGCCAAGGCGTACTCCACCGAGACGATGCGCCGCATCGTCAACGACGCGATGGACATCTCGGGCGGCGCGGGAATCTCGCTCGGACCGATGAACACGCTCGGCCGCGCGTACATGTCGCTGCCGATCTCCATCACCGTCGAGGGCGCCAACATCCTGACCCGGACGATGATCATCTTCGGGCAGGGAGCGCTCCGTTGTCACCCGTACGCGCAGCACGAGGTGCGGGCGGTGGCCGAGAAGGACGTCGCCGGCTTCGATCGCGCGTTCTTCGGCCACCTCGGCTTCGTGGCCACGAACGAGGTTCGCACGTGGCTCCTGGCCGTGACCGACGGGCGCCTCGTCTCGCCTCCGATCCCCGGACCCACGGGCCGGTACTTCCAGCGCCTGTCGCGGCTGAGCGCGACGTTCGCGTTCGTCTCGGACGTGGCCATGGGCACCCTCGGCGGAAGCCTGAAGCGGCGCGAACGGCTGACCGGTCGGCTCGCGGACGCGCTGTCCTGGATGTACATCGCGTCGGCCACGCTCAAGCGATACGTGGACGAGGGCCAGACCGAGCGGGATCGTCCCTACGCCGAGTGGGCGCTCGATCACGCGCTCCACGAGATCCAGACCGCGCTCCTGGCCTTCCTCGACAACCTGCCGAGCCGCGTCGTGGGGTGGGGCGTGCGACTCCTGGCCTTTCCATTCGGCGGCCGCTACGCCCCGCCGTCCGATCGGCTCGGGGCGCGCGTGGCGTCCGGACTGATCGAGAACGGCGAGGCCCGACGGCACCTGGCGTCGGGGATCTACGTGCCGCCGGCCGGCGAGCCCGGACTCGGCCGGCTCGAGGATGCGCTGGCCAAGATCGTGGCGGCCCGCGATGCCCACACCGCCGTGAAGAGGGCCATCCGATCGGGCGCTCTGGCGCGTCGTCCGGCGGCGACGCTGTATCGCCGCGCCCTCGACGCAGGAATCCTGACCGAGGACCAGCATCGCCGGGCGGAAGCGGCCGAGCACGCGCGCGCGGCGGCCGTCGCGGTGGACGAGTTCACGAACGTCGGGCACGCCCCGCCGACCGTGGTCACGCCGGCTCACCCCGCGTCGTCCGCCGGGGACGAGCCGGGCGGCAGAGCGCCGGCAATCGGTGGCGGAGCGACGAGCGACGACCCGGCCCCCGCGCGCGAGGACGCCGACGCGACCCCCTGACCCGGACGTTGGGCGGCCTGGATTCCGTGTACCCTTTCGTGGATCGGACACGTATCGGCCGTGTACGACTGATCGCCACGGCCCGCCCCGCTCCAGGGAGGAGACATGGACGAGCGTCCCGACGGCCGCGAGCCGTCGTTCACCCCGGATGGCAATACGGCCTCGCGCCGGCGCGATGCCGCCGTCGCCGAACCCACCGAGCCCGACGAGCCCGACGAACCCGACGGATCCGACGGATCCGACGGATCCGCGGAGCTCGACACCTCCGGTGAGCTCGATGCTCTCGACGACCCGGCCGCGCTGGAGGAGTTCGCCGAGCCCGTGGAGCCCGCCGAGCCGGCCCCGCGTGTCGCGCTGTCTCCGGTCACGGGCGCCGAGCGCATCCGGTCGATCGACGTGCTCCGGGGCATCGCCGTCTTCGGCATCCTTCTGGTGAACATCTACGCGTTCGCCTACATCGCGCCCGGGTACACGAACCCATACGGGGCCGGCGGCGGCGGTCCGCTGAACATCGGGACCTGGATCGCGACGCACGTCTTCGTCGAGGGCAAGTTCATCTCGATCTTCGCCATGCTCTTCGGCGCCGGCATGTGGATCATGTCGTCGCGGGCCGACGCCAGGGGCTCTCGTTTCGGACGCGTGTACGTCCGGCGTCTCTTCTGGCTCCTCGTCTTCGGGGCGGCGCACGGCCTCTTCATCTGGTGGGGCGACGTGCTCTTTCACTACGCGATCGGCGGCGCCGTCGTGTACCGCTTCCGGAAGTGGCCGGCACGGAAGCTCTTCGTCGCGTCGGCGGTGAGCTTCGCCATCGGGATCGCGATGATGGCGGCCATCGGGGCTTACATGTCGCATGCCCAGGAGCGCGCCGCCGTGGTGGCCGAGCAGCTCGCGGCCGGGGAGGAGCCGAGCCCGGACGATCGGGTCCTCTACGATCAGTGGGAGATGGGCCGGTCGTTCCACCACCCGACCCCCGAGGAGGCCACACGGCGGATCGCGATGTTCCGCGGGGGGGAGGTGGATCGCGTGACGCCGTTCAACGGCGGATACGGGGGGATCCTGGCCGATCGCCTGGAGTTCCTGCCCGCCAATCAGATCGGGTCGATGACGGTGGTGCTGCCGCGCGTGGCGGCGCTGATGATGCTCGGCATCGCGCTCCTGAAGATCGGCGTCCTCGACGCATCGCGGTCGCGCCGGTTCTACACGCGGCTGCTCGTGATCTCGTACGCGATCGGGTTCCCCCTCGTCATCGTGGGAACCCGGCTCCGGTTCTCGCACGACTTCGGGTACGCCGCGAAGCTCTCGACCGACAGTCACTTCAACACCGTGGGCGCCATCGCGGTCGCGCTCGGCCACATCGCGCTGGTGATGCTGGTGGTCAAGAGCGGGGCGTTCGGCGCGCTCCAGCGGCGCCTGGCCGCGGTGGGACGGATGGCCCTCACGAACTACCTGATGCAGTCGGTGATCGCGACGACACTGTTCTACGGCTACGGCCTCGGACTCTTCTCCCACCTGGACCGCTTCGCGTTGATGGGGGTGGTGGTCGCGATCTGGCTCGTGGAGCTGTGGTGGAGCCCGATCTGGCTCGCGTGGTTCCGCTTCGGCCCGGCCGAGTGGCTGTGGCGGACGCTGACCTACTGGAAGGTCCAGCCGATGCGCAGGAGGTATGCGGAAGGGACGGCGGCCGCGTAGGGTCGGGACGGCGCGGCTACGGGATTCCCCTTACCTCGCTTCCGGACTTCCCGATTCCGGTCTTCACGCCCGGGTCGTTGAATGGAACGACGCTTCTCATCCGAGGCGACGTTCCCGAGCGGCCGGAGGCCGGCATGAAGACGCTCGCGATCCTCGGTGCCGGGACCGCCGGCACGATTCTGGCCAACCGTCTGGAGCGGCGACTGCCGGCCGACTGGGAGATCGTCGTGGTCGACCCCGAGGTCGATCACCTCTACCAGCCCGGGCTCGTGTTCGTCCCGTTCGGCCTGCACCGGGCGCGCACGCTCCGCCGCGCCCGCGCCTGGACGCTCCGTGCGCCGTCACGATGGCGGCGCACCCGTGTCCTCGAGGTGCGGCCCGATCGAAAGCGCATCCTCCTCGAGGGACCCGAGACGCTCGACTACGACCTCCTGGTCATTGCCAGCGGATCGCATCTCCATCCCGAGGAGACCGAGGGTCTCTACGGCGACGAGTGGCGCCGCAGCATTCACGAGTTCTACACGCTCGACGGCGCGCTTGCGCTTCGCGAGAGCCTCTCCACGTTCGAGGGCGGCAAGCTCGTGGTGAACCCGATCGAGATGCCGATCAAGAGCCCGATCGCGCCGCTCGAGTTCGCCTTTCTGGCCGACGACTACTTCGAGCGGCGCGGCATTCGCGACGACGTCACGCTCTCGCTGGTGACGCCGCTTCACGACGCGTTCACGAAGCCGCTCGCGTCGAAGGCGATCCGCGAGCTCCTGGAGCGGCGAGACATCGCGGTGGTCACCGACTTCGCGACCGGCGGCGTGCACGCCGACGGCCGACGCCTTCTCGCGTACGACGGGCGCGCGATCGACTACGACCTCCTCGTGACCGTTCCCACGCACAAGGGTGCCTCCTACGTCGAGCGATCCGGACTCGGCGACGAGCTCCGCTTCGTTCCCACAGATCCCCACTCGCTCCGCGCGCGAGAGATCGACGACGCGTTCGTGCTCGGCGACGCCACCGATCTACCCACGTCCAAGGGAGGGTCGGTCGCGCACTTCCAGAGCGAGGTGGTGGCCGAGAACGTCCTGTGCGCGATCGACGGACGCGAGCCGACCCGCGACTTCGACGGACACGCGAACTTCGTCGTGGAGACCGGACACGAGCGGGCCCTCTTCATCGACCACGACTACGGGGTCGAGCCACGCCCGGGGCGCTATCCGTGGCCGCTCGTGGGGCCGTTGTCGGTCCTGCGCGAGTCGCGGGCCAACCACGCCGCGAAGCGGGCGTTCGAGACGGTCTACTGGGACGCGATCCTGCCGGGGAAGCCGGTGCCGCTGCCTCTCCGGGGGCATCTCGGGGCCGAGGCGCCGTCGTAGTCCCGCTCCGGTCGACCGGCCCGGCGGTCGTGCCCGGCGCTCGTGTCGGGTCGGCGAGGGCGGGGCACGCCGTCGCTCCGGCTACCGGCGTTGCCGTGAGACCGGTCAGGCATACTCACGACGAGCCTCAGGATACTGATGGCGCCCGGCGAGCCCATGGTGCCGTCCCCCGGGGCAACCCCGGCACCCCGGGCGCCTCGGCGACCCCGGTGCCCCCGGCGACCCTGGCGCCCACGGCGACCCCGGTGCCGGCGGCGACCCGGGCGCGTCGGCGACTCCGGTGCCCCCGGCGACCCGGGCGCGTCGGCGACTCCGGTGCCCCCGGCGACCATCGTGCACCGTGATCCTCCTGGCCCCGGCGCACGTGACCATCATGAAGGTCAGCTCATGGCGGTAGTGCACGTCTCTGCGAGTGCGCCCCTCGCGATCCGGATGAAGCCCGTCACCCGTTCGCGTCCCCGCGAGGTTGCGACGCGTGAGACGGCCTCCACACCCGGCGCGTGGGCTCGTCCCGTCGTGCGACGACTCGCTGTCACTCGCGCCGTCGCGCGACGAGCCACACCTCGCGCGCCGCGGCCACCGGCATCGCGTGCAACGCGGCGTGACAGCGCCAGCACACCGTGGCCAGGTTCTCCATCGTGTTCCGACCCCCGCGCTCCACGGGCAGCCGATGATGCACCGCGAGGTGATGACGGCTGTTGCACCCGGGTACACGGCATCGGTGCTCGTCGCGCGCGAGCACGCGTCGCCGCAGGCTCGGCGCGATGCTGGCGCGCCGCCGACCGCGAGCGTCGACGACGTCCGCGTCGGCGAGAATGGCCCGGCGCATGACATCGTTGAGCGGACGATCGCCGACGCGCGCCCGATGACAGGTCGGACAGTCCTGGACGACGATCTGATAGCACGACCGCGGTCCCGCCTCTGCCACCATCGCCGACGACGAGGAAGACGGCGTGGAGCATGACGCCGAGGAGGACGCTGCCGACGACGCCGACGCCGGAGACGACGGAGGCACGCGGGATGAGGAAGCCGACGGGGATGAGGAAGACGGCGCCGTCGACCGAGCCGCCGCTTCCGCCGACGTCGACCGAGGCGCCGACCCCGACGACAGGGCGTTCGCGAACATCGCCATCGCCGCGACGACGAACTCCGCCTTCGAGCCCCGGAACCCGTGCTTCCGGGCGTGCTCCCACGCGGCCTCGGCGTGCGCATGGGAGAGGGTGTCGAGCCGCACGCGCAGCTCGAGAGTCACCTCGAGCGTCGGCGCCGATGTCACGGCCGCATCGCCGACCCCAGCGACCGAGTCGACGTCCGCGACCGAGTCGGCCACCGAAGGGCAGTCGTCCGCGACGGTGGAGTTGGTCCCCGCGGCGGAGTCGACCGCTGCGGCCGAGTCAGCCACCGCGTCCGCGCCGGCGCCGGACACGGCGATGCTGTCCGCGTTGGCGAGATCGGCCGCGATGGCCTCATCGGCGGCCCGCGCGACGTCGGCCGCGCCGATCGTCGGCGACGCCGCCGCGTCCCCTCGTGACGATGGCTTCGCCGGCACCGGATCGACCCGGATCGTCTCCTGCGCCCCGCCACCGACCGCACGCCGCGCCGCCCCCCGGGCGTCCGCGATCCGCTGCTCCAGCTCCCGACGCGACAGGCGCGACGCCAGCCCGATCCACGCATCCGCGGACGAGGCGGTCAGGATCGGGGCGATCGCGCGCGCCTTCGTCCAGCTCAGCCGGCCCGACGCCATCGCGTCGCGGAGCGCCGGGAACTCCCGCATCCGCTCGGACAGCCCCCGCAGCTGATGACACCGCGACGCCGACATCTCCAGTCGCTCCATCGCGTACGCCAGCATCGAGGTGAAGCCGAGCACGCGATAGTGGTGCTCGGCGTCGATCTCGGCGAACGACAGCGCGACCGCGACGCTCGCGCGGCCTTCCAGACGTCGCACGCGCTCCAGCCGCCGGCAGGCGCGACGCGAGCGCGCCTCGCGCCGAGCGTCCGTCCCCTGAAGACGGGAGCGCGCGTCGCTCCGAACGTCCGTCCCCTGGAGGCCGCTCGTGTTCGTGCTGGACATGCTCGCGACACGCGATGGCTCGGTCCTGGACACCCGCATGATGCACCCCTCAGTCGACGGTGTTGATCATCAGAGGACCGGCCGATCCGAACGCACGGCGCCGCGTCATCAGACGGCGCCGACGGAGATCGACCGGCGAACGCCATCGCCCGGGGCGTGCGCGGCGAAGGAACCGGGGCAGCTGCTCGATCCAACGGGGGGAGAGCTCGGCCGACCTGGGGCTGATCGACGTGAGAAAGTTACCGGAATCGCCCGCCGAAGTCAAGCATAAATCAATACGTGACAATATGTTAACGAGTCCTTCGTCACGAAGCTCCAGGACGGCCGCGCACGGATCGACCTCATCGATGTCGGGGGATGCCTCGTTGCACCCGTGTTCGACGGCCCGCTACACCCGGGTGCAACCGTCGTGGAGATTCCGAGGGGACGCCTGGATCCGGTCACCCGAGGCGGCGTCCATCCTCCGGTGATGGAGTCCGCAAGGGTATGGGCTTCGACCGAGCTCCTGCAGCTCGAGTGAAGCGATGTCCCGGGCGGCACCAGGCTCTCCCTCGCAAACGAGCACACGTTGCCGGTACCATCCCCGCATGACGAACCGTTTCACGACGGCGATCGTTCGCCGGCCCTGCGAGGCGTTCGGTGACGGACTCAGCACGGCGGCACTCGGCGCGCCCGACTACGCGCGGATGTGCGAGCAGCACCGCGCGTACGTCGCGGCGCTCACCGGCGCCGGCGTTCGCGTGACCGTGCTCGATCCCCTGCCCGAATGTCCCGATGCGCACTTCGTCGAGGACGCCGCGGTGATCCTTCCGGAGCTCGTCGTGGCCACGCATCCCGGGGCACCGGCCCGGCGGCCCGAGGTGGCGCCGATGGTGGATGCGCTCCTGACGCACCGGGTCGCCGTGGACGAGGCCCGCGCCGGGCACGGCGAGGCGCGACCGCTCGCGCGAATCGAGGCCCCGGGAACGCTCGACGGCGGCGACGTGCTCGTGATGGGACGCCGCGCGTTCGTCGGTCTCTCGACCCGGACCAACGCCGAGGGGGCCCGGCAGCTCGCGGCGCACGTCGCCCCGTACGGCTACTCGACCCATCCGATCCCGATCCAGACCGGGCTTCACCTGAAGGCCGCGGTCAACGCGATCGCCGACGACGCGATCATCGGCTGGGCCGACGTCGTGTCCCGCCGCGAGTTCGACGCATACGACCGCGTCGTCGTCGAGGCACGGGATGCCTACGCAGCAAACTGCCTCCGAGTGAACGACGTCGTTCTGGCGCCGATCGCCTATCCCAGAGTCGGGGAGGCACTGGCGCGCCGCGGACTGACCGTCCGCGCGCTGGACACGAGCGAGTCCGAGAGGATGGACGGCGGGCTCACCTGCCTGTCGCTGCGTTTCTAACCGATCGAGGAATGCCACATGCCCACGCTGATCGCCCATCCGACCCGCATCACGGCCGCCGGGAACAAGCCGAAGGTCATCGACGAGTACGTCGGCCGCGTGAACACCGAGACCGACGCCGTCAGCATCGCGCACATGCGAAGCCCCGGGGGCTGGGTGGAGCCCGGCCAGCGCCCGACGTTCGAGGAGGTCACGATCGTCCTCGCGGGCGTGCTGTGCGTCGAGACCGAGTCCGAGACGATCGAGGTGCGAGCCGGGCAGGCCGTGGTCGCCCATCCTGACGAGTGGGTGCGCTACAGCACGCCCGAGCCCGGGGGAGCGGAGTACGTCGCGGTGTGCGTGCCGGCGTTCTCGCCCGAAACCGTGAATCGCGACGACGGCTGATCGGCCCGCCGGGTCACTTCACGAGACGGCGCCGCATCAGGTGGATCGCCACCACCGTGAGCGCGGCGCCGAGCACGAGGATGTACGCGACGCTCACGTCCCAGTGGGGCGGCAGCACGCCGAGCGTTGCCCCGCGCACGAGAAACGACACGTGCGTCAGCGGAAGCGCCAGTGCGATGGCCATGGCCCAGGGCGGCAGGATGTCGATCGGAAAGAACGTCCCCGAGAACAGGAACATCGGGAACACGAGGACGAACATCGGCACGTTGAACGTGTCGATGTTGGGCGTGAGCGCCGTCGTGATGAGCCCCAGCGCGGCGAACATGAGCCCGCCCGCGACCGCGATCGGGATCACGGCCACGCCCGACGGCCAGGCCACGAGGCCGAACGCGGTCATGATCCCCAGCATCAGCGTGGCGGCGAAGAACGCCTTCGTGCCGCCCCAGAGCCACTCGCCCACGATCACGTCCTCCACGAGAAGGGGCGTGGCCATGATGGCGTCGAACGTGCGCTGGAAGTACATGCGCACGAAGCTCGAGTACGTGGTCTCGAAGTAGGACCAGAACATGATGGCCACCGAGATCACGCCGGGCACCATGAAGCGCAGGTAGCGGATCTCCTCGCCCTGGTAGACGACGGTGCCGATCAGGCTCCCCATGCCGAGGCCGAACGCCAGCACGTACAGGATGGGCTCGAAGAGCGGCGGCAGCACGTTGACCATCCAGGTCGTGCGCGACACGTCGGCGTTCCGCTGCCAGACGCGCCACGAGCGGCGTGAGACGTTGCGAAGGGCGTCGATCATGTGGCGTCTCCGTGCGATCGGTCTCGCGTCACGGGGCCGGTCATTCGCGGAGCGTCCTTCCGGCTCGATGCAGGAAGACGTCCTCCAGCGTGGCGTGGCGAATGAGTCGCTCCTGATGGGGGAACCGCGCCCCGAGCGTCGCCGACAGGTCCCCGTTCGCCGCCGGGATCACGAACAGTCGATCCCCGAGATCCTCCACGCGCTCGGCCTGGCTCGTCACGAAGGCCCGGACGTCGTCGGACACGTTCCACAGCTCGATGACCTCGCTGCCGATCTCCTCCTCGACGAGCGTCTTGGGATGACCCTCGAGGAGGATCTTGCCCGCGTCGATCAGGATCACCCGGTCGCAGAGCTGCGTCGCCTCCTCCATGTAGTGCGTGGTGAGGAGCACCGTCGTGCCGTCGCGACGCAGGCGGCGGACCCGGGCCCAGATGAGCTGGCGGGCCTGGGGATCGAGTCCGGTCGTGGGCTCGTCCAGCACGAGCATCCGGGGTCGATTGATGAGCGCGCGGGCCAGGATCAGGCGCCGCTTCATGCCACCCGACAGCGCATCGATCCGGGCCGAGGCCTTCTCGCCGAGGGCCATCTCATCGAGAAGCGCTTGCGCCCGTGACTCGGCCTCGCGCCCGGTGATGCCGAAGTAACGAGCGAACACCACGAGGTTCTGGAGTGCCGAGAAGTCGGGGTCGAGGTTGTCCTCCTGCGGGCAGATGCCGAGAAGCGACTTCACCTCGCGCGGGGCCCGCATGACGTCGTGTCCGAAAACCCGGATGGTCCCCGCGGTGACCGGGCTGAAGCACGTGAGCATCCTGACCGTGGTCGTCTTGCCGGCGCCGTTGGGGCCGAGGATGCCCACGCACTCGCCGGCGTCCACGCGGAAGTCGATCGCGTCGACGGCGGTGAACTCACCGTATCGCTTGACGAGGCCGAGCGCCTCGACCGGCGCGGCGTCGGTCATGGCTCAGCGGGCACCGGCGGCGCGCTCCCGGAGACGGCGACAGTGCCAGGCGTGCCGCCGCTCGTGGGTGACGACCAGATCGAACGCCTGCCCGAGGCTGAGTCGAAGCAGACGCGTCACCGGGGACGCGAGCTTGCCCTGGCCGAGGTGCCGTCCGTCGGCACGCGCGATGAGCTCGCGAATCTCCCGATGCGCCCCGGCGAGCGCGGCACGTGCATCGGGCACCGTGCGACGCTCGGTCACCGGCTGGAAGCGCCCCGGGGCCTTGGCCTTGAACCGGGGCGGGGGCTCGAGCGCGCGGATGAACCGGTTGGCGAGCCATCCGTGCCGGAAGGGCCCGGTTCCGGAGGGAGCCGTCTCGATCGCCCCCGACATGGGAGCCCGGTATTCACCCCACGTCTGGATCAGGTGATCGAGGTGCTGTGCCATCGACCAGCCGCCGTCCTCGCGCGGCCGGTTCAGCATCTCGTCGTCGCAACCGTCGAACAGCGCATCGAACTCGGCATCCAGCGCGTCGAGCTGCCGGAGCCGCTCGCGGAGCTCGGGCTCCCGGACGTTCGTCGTGGGGCTCGTCATCGGGTGGTGCCTCGCGGCGTGGTCATCGCGTCGTCCGATCAGCCGTTGAAGAGTGCGTACAGGCGCTCGCGAATCGTGTCTCGTGCGGCGCGAAACGCGGCCAGCCGCGTCTCGTCGTCGCCTCCGACCGCCGCGGGGTCGTCGATCGGCCAGTGAATGCGCGGCACCGGCTTCAGAATCGTCGGACACACCTCGTCCGCGCACAGCGTGACCAGCAGCTGCACCGTGTCCACGTCGACGGCGTCCACTCCCTTCGATCGGAGGCCGTCGGCGGAGAGTCCGAGCTCGCCGAGCACCACGCCGACCTCGGGTCGAAGCGACGTCGGGTGCGACCCGGCCGAGGACACGGTGACCCCGGCCGGCGCCAGGTGGTGGGCCATGCAGTCGGCGAGCTGGCTACGGGCCGAGTTGGCCACACACATGAACAGGATGTGACGCGGCTCGAGCGCATGGGCCAGAGCCGCCTCGATCATCCACCCCCGAGGATCCTGGTTCGCGGGCCCGGTACGGCCCACGATCCGGCCGTTGATCGTCACCATCGCGCGACCGGGCTCGGGCACCGCGTCGTGCGCGTCGTCCTCGTGCGGGTGGCGCGCCGTGACGTCCACCCCCGGCGCCAGGCGCGAGACGACGTCGCGCGTCCGCCGCACCGTGGCGTGCTCGTCGACGTCGGCGTCGCCGGCCACCACCACCTCGACGCGCTCGAGCACGTTACCAGTCCTTGCCGGCGGCCGCGTCCTCGAGCGAGCCCTCGCCTCTGGCCGCGGCCAGGGCGTTCTCGAGCACGCGCTGCACCTCGGCGGCGTGCTCGGCCCCCTCGTCGCCGTAGTTGCGCAGAAACGCGAGCTGTTCGAGCGCCGCCTGAACGTGCGCCTCGGCCAGGTACTCGCGCGCGGCGGGAAAGCGCGGCCGGAGCTCCAGCGCGCGCGTGTAGTTCTTGAACGCCGCCGTCAGGGCGCCGGTCTTGCGCTGCGAGAACGCGAGCAGGTTCAGGATCTCGGGATCGTCCGGCTTGGCCTTGGCCGCTTTCTCGAGCTTGGCGCGGGCCGCGACGTAGTCGCCGGACTCGGCCAGTGCCTTGGCCTCGTTGAAGAGTTCGGCCGAGGGATCGGCGTCGGATTTCGATTCGGTGCCGGCCGCCCATGCCGAGTAGCCACCGACCGCGAGAGCCGTGACCAGCGCGACGACGACCAGACACGAGGCAAAGCGGGTACGCATGACGTGCTTCTCCGTACGAAGAGTCGGTAGGAATCCGGCGCATACGAAAAGCGCCGGGACCAGAGCTCACCCGGTCCCGGCGGATCCTATCACCGCGAGCGTCAGCGCGCGATTACGACCTTGCCGGTGGCGACCTCGATCCCGCCGTCGCCCACGGCGCGGTAGTGATAGACGCCCGGAAGGACGGCGCTGCCGCTGGCCAGCCGTCCGTCCCAGTGGATCGATCCGGTGCCCGCGTCGACCGTCGTCGCGATGCGGCGCACCAGTCGACCGCGGGCGTCGTGGATCGTGATCTCGAGACGCGTGGCCACGTCGACCCGGTACGCGAACGACGTTCCCGTCCGTGTCGGGTTCGGATGCGGAGCGGCCACGGCCACCGGGGCACCCGAGGTGGGTGCGTCCACGGCGAGGAGCCCCCGCTGGAAGCTGAGGAGCTGATCCGCGGAGACGTCGACGTAGATGTCCTCGGAGCCGTCGACCCAGCGAACCCGCAGCTCGTCGACGGTCGTCGCCGCGCCCAGCCCGAAGTGGGCCTCGAGCGGGAAGCCTGCCACGTAGCTGCGGGCGAAGAGCACGTCGCGACGCAGCGTGCGGTCGCCGATCGTGGCGTACACCACGGCTCCGGCGGCGTCCGCGTCGGGTCCCAGCCGGACGTGCAGCCAGTGTCCCTGATCGGTGCTGACGTTCTCGTAGAGCCGGCAGGACTGGTTGATGTTGGTGACCAGGAGATCCTCGTCCCCATCGCGGTCGTAGTCGAACGCGATCACGGCGCGCGAGTCGTCGCCGTCCTCGAGACCGACCGGAGTCACCCGCGTGAAGTGTCCCGTGCCGTCGTTCTCGAGATACACCGTGGGTGTCTGGTAGACCGGGGACCCCGGACCCACCGCGAACTCCACATACGTATCGAATCCGGTCCCGGCGACGATGTCGAGATCGGTGTCGTTGTCGGCGTCGATGAACACGGTGCCCCAGCCCCAGTAGGTCTGCTCGACGCCACGACTCGCGGCCTCGTTCACGAAGGTGGCGGCGCCCGACTCGGTGAGCTGATTGATGTAGAGCACGTTGCCGTACCCGAGTCCCATGATGCCGTCGTCGTCGGAGATGTTCGTCGCGTAGAGGTCGAGGTCGTCGTCGTCATCGAAATCGGCGGCCGCCACGCCCATGTCATTGCCGATGTGGTCGACCCCCACGACGGCGCTCACGTCCGAGAAGAAGTTGCCGACGCGCCGGTAGAACCGGTCCTTCCGGTGATCGATGGCGACGAAGATGTCCTGATCGAGGTCGGCGTCGAAGTCGGTGAAGATCGGCGTGAAAGAGTCGATCGCGAGCACGCCGAGGCCGGAGAGCGCCGTCACGTCGCTGAACAGAAAGCTCCCGTTGTTCCGGAAGAGGCGGTTGGAGCCCGGGAACTGAGCCGGTCCCGCCGAGCCGTACATCGACCAGTTCGTGGTGTAGATGTCGAGGTCGCCGTCGCCGTCGTAGTCGGTGATGGCGGCGCCGCAGTGCAGCATGCCGTCGGGCGCGAAGCCGGAACCGGCGGTGACGCTGACGAACGTACCGTCGCCGTTGCCCTGCCAGATCTGGCTCGTGCTCTCGGGGCCTGCGCCGGGTGCGATCCCGTCGTTGACGAGAACCAGGTCGCGCAGACCGTCCCCGTCCATGTCGGCGAAGAACGCCAGGCGCGACATGCCCTGATCGGCCAGGGTCGGCGGCGTGACGTTGGTGAAGGTCTTCGATCCGAGATCCAGCTCGTTGCGGAAGAGGACGTTGGTGTCGCCCCACTGACCGCAGACGTAGACGTCCAGATCCCCGTCGTCGTCGTAGTCCCCGACGGCCGCGCCGTTCCCCATGTTGAGGAACATCATCTCCTGGATGATGCTGCCGTCGATGGATTCGCCGAATGCACAGACGAATCCGAGCCCCGACGTGGCGGTCACGTCGACGAATGCGGTCTCGGCCCAAACGGTTGCCTGCGGCATCATGAGCAGTGACGCTACAGCAGCGAACCAGGTCGACTTCATACGGATGACCCCTCTTCCACATGAAACCCACGAGCGTCGCGCACGACTATGTTGTCCGGAGATTTTATCATCGAGTCCTGTGTTCTGCCCACAGAAGACGCCCGGCTCGGCCCAAGTCGCGGATCTGCGACGAGCGGTCGATCGAACCGACCGCGCGGTCGAATCCGGGGAGGGGCGGGCTTCCGTCGGTCGCCGGGGTGCCCGACGGCCCTACGGTCGCCCGGCGCCCGACGGCCCTACGGTCGCTGGGCGCCCGACGGCCCTACGGTCGCCCGGCGCCCGACGGCTCTACGGTCGCCGGCGAAACGCGTCGGACGTGTAGAGGGCCAGCCCCGACCAGATCAGCGCGAATGCCGCGAGGTGCGACCCCGTGAACGGCTCGCCATAGATGAAGACGGCAAGCACGAAGTGACAGGTCGGCGTCAGGTACTGGAGGAGACCGAGCGTCGTGTAGCGGAGCCGGCGCGCCCCGAGCGTGAAGGCCACGAGCGGCGCGACCGTGAACGCGCCGGTGGAGGCGAGGATCGCGGCCTCGCCGGGGCGGGACAGCGTGAAGGCGCCGCCGGCCGCCCGCCCGGCCCAGACGAGGTACGCGAGCGCCGGACCGAACAGCACGGCCAGCTCGACCCCGAGTCCCGCGATGGCGTCGGTCCGCATCACCTTGCGCACGAGCCCGTAGAGTCCGAACGATCCGGCGAGAGCGAAGGCGATCCACGGGACGCGCCCCACCCGCACGATCAAGAGGGTGACGCCGGCGGCCGCCAGGAGCACCGCGATCGCCTGTCGTCGCGAGAGACGTTCGCGCAGAAACACGCCCCCGAGAAGCACGTTGACCAGGGGGTTGATGAAGTACCCGAGGCTGGCGTCCAGGACGTGATCGTTGTTGACCGCCCACACGAAGCCGAACCAGTTGATGGAGATCAGGATCGTGCTCGCGGTCAGCCGGATGCGCTCGCGCATGTCGCCCAGCGCCGCCCGCACCTCGTGCCACCGGCCGAGTACGGTGAGCGTGAGCACGACGAGGGGAAACGACCACACGATCCGATGGGCGAGCGTCTCGGTCGCGGGCACGTGCTGGATCGTCTTCCAGTAGACCGGCGCGAGCCCCCAGAACGCGAACGCGCCGGCCCCGTACGCGAGTCCGCGGATCGTGGAGTTGGACATCGCGTCGGGGCTCCCTCGGTGGTTGGCGTCGAGCGCGCGGACTGTAGCGTGATACACTCCCGCGCGCCATGATCACACGACGGACACCGACCACACGATACGACGTCCTCGTCGTCGGAGCGGGGCACGCCGGATGCGAGGCCGCGCTGGCCGCGGCCCGCATGGGCGCGACCGTGGCCCTGTGCACGCTGAGCCGCCGGAAGGTGGCCGAGATGCCGTGTAACCCGGCGATCGGCGGCCTGGCCAAGAGCCACCTCGTGCGAGAGCTCGACGCACTGGGCGGCGCCATGGGGCGGGTCATCGACCGGACGGGCATCCAGTTCCGGATGCTCAACCGGGCCAAAGGACCGGCCGTGCGCGCACCCCGCGCCCAGGCGGACAAGGTCCGCTATCACCGCGCCATGCTCGGGGTGATCGAGGCGCAGCCGGGCATCGACCTGATCGAGGCGGAGGTCACGGGCATCCGTTTCGACGGAAGCCGGGTCGCCGGTGTCGTCCTCGCGGACGTCGCCGCGCATGGCCGGGGCGCCGAGGGGACGTCACGCGGAGGCGGCGGCGATCGCCAGGAGCTCGCCTGCGGGGCGGTCGTGATCACCACCGGCACGTTCCTGTACGGGCTCATGCACATCGGGGACCGCCGCATGGAGGGGGGGCGCCGCGGCGAGCGACGCACGACCGAGCTCTCGGACTGCATCCGGTCGCTGGGGCTCGAGCTGGCGCGGTTCAAGACCGGGACCCCGCCCCGCGTGCACCGGCGGAGCGTTCGCACCGATCTCATGGAGGAGCAGCCGGGCGAGTCTCCCCTTCCACGTTTCAGCCACTTCGACGTCGCGAACGCCAGTCCGCAGGTGTCGTGCTGGATCACCCGCACGACCGAGCGCACCGCGTCCATCATCCGGACGAACTTGCACCGATCGCCGCTGTACGCGGGTAGCATCCAGGGGATCGGTCCCCGCTACTGTCCGTCGGTCGAGGACAAGATCGTCAAGTTCCCCGACAAGCCGTCGCACCAGATCTTCCTGGAGCCCGAAGGGCTCGACGTGGACGAGATGTACGTCAACGGGCTGTCCACGAGCATGCCGGAGGCGGTGCAGCAGGAGATGGTGCACTCGATCCCGGGACTCGAGACGGCCGAGATCCTGCGGCCCGGGTACGCCGTCGAGTACGACTGCATCCCGCCGGTTCAGCTGGATCGCACGTTGATGGTGACGGCGTACCCGGGTCTGTTCTTCGCCGGACAGATCAACGGGACCTCGGGCTACGAGGAGGCAGCCGCGCAGGGCCTCGTGGGCGGCGTCAATGCGGTCCAGTACCTGCGCGGTGCCGAGCCGCTGGTCCCGGGGCGGGCCGACGGCTACATCGGCGTTCTGATCGACGATCTGGTCACGCGGGGCACGCGCGAGCCGTATCGCATGTTCACCAGTCAGGCGGAGTATCGTCTGATGCTGCGCTGCGACAACGCGGGCGATCGCTTCGGCGAGACCGCGCGCCGCCTCGGGCTGCTGACCGACGCCGAGGCCGATCGCCTCGCGCACGAGTCCGGCGCCGCGGCCGACCGCGTCGCTGCCCTCGATCGCTCGCCGGTGCCCAGAGACGCGCTGGAGCGACTCGCCGAGGTCACCGGCACCCCGGTCTCCGGCAACGTCCGGAGCTGGGCCGAGCTGGTCAGGCGACCGGACTACTCGCTGTCCGACCTCGTGGCCGCCGGCCTCGTGCTGTTCGACGACGCGTGCCGCGACCGATTCCCGTCGATCGACGAGGAGCGGGTGATCGAAAAGATCGAGAACGAGATCACGTACGCCGGGTACATCCGACGGATGGAGGATGAGATCCGACGCCACCGAGCCCTCGAGGAACGACGCATCCCCGCGTCCGTGCTCGAGCGGGATCTCACCGGCCTCTCCTCGGAGGCGGTGGCCAAGCTGCGCGCGGTGCGCCCCGAGACGTTCGGCCAGGCGAGGCGCATCTCGGGCGTCACACCCGCCGACCTGTCGGTCCTGATGGTGCACGTGGAGCGGCATCGGCGCTCCTGACGTTCGCGACGTTCCGGTGCGCGACACCGCGAGGATGGCGTCCACCGCGGGGAGATTCCGCCGCCGCGTGCGCGCGAACTCCGATACACTCTTCGGTGGACTGCACGTCATTCGTTTGACACGAGCGAACGCCGATCGATCGCACCCCTCGGAGGACTCCATGCGCTCTCGTCCGATCGCGCCGCCAGCCGTCGCCGGCGTCATCGCGCTGGCCCTGACCCCGCTCTCCACCGTCGTCGTCGCGTCCGTTCCGGTCATGAGCGCCTCGGGTGAGCCCGGCATCGAGCGCCTCGTCGTCGACGGCGCGGCCACCGTCGACGAGCTCCTGGCCCGCGGTAGCTACATCTTCCCCGAGGACGTGGATCCCGGCATCGCACCCGAGGGCGACGCGATGCTCGACGTCACGTTCACGCCGGACGGCTCCCGCTTCGTGGTCGCGCAGCGCGAGACGAACAACGTCACCGTGTACGACTGGTCGACGATGGCGCCCGTGGCCACCGTGGGCGTCGGCACCGGACCCGGGGGCGTGGCCTGCACCGCCGACTACGCCGTGGTCGCCTGCGGTTTCTCGGACGAGGCCTGGGTGATCGACCTCGGCGACTACTCGGTCGCGGCCGTGATCGCGACCGGCGAGCAGCCGTGGGTCGTTCGCGTGAGCCCCGACGGCTCACGGGCCTTCGTGGCGTGTGACGTCTCGGACACCTGCGAGATCATCGATCTGACGACGCTGATGCACGCCGGGACGATCGAGGCGTTTCCGATCGCGCTCCTCACGTTCTCGTTCGCGGCCGAGAACGGACGGTCGTCGTTCTCGTTCTCCGAGTTCGAGGTGAGCCCCGACGGGGCCCATCTGCTCGTGCCGGACCTCGTGAACGAGGTCCGTCTCTACGACACGACGACCGGTGCGCTCGTGGATCAGGTCACCGGCATCCCGAACGCGGTCGCGGTGGGCCTGTCCGCCGACGGGTCCACGCTGGTCGCGCTGGACGCGACGACCGATCCCGGGGTCGCGTATCAGGTCGATCTCACCAGCCGGGCGGTGACGGGATCGGTGGTGTTTCCCACCACGATCGCCACACGACAGGTCGCGGTGAACCAGAACGGGTCGAAGTGCTACGTCGGCCTGAGCGGCAACCAGTCCGCGATCGGTCGCTTCGCGACCTCCGATGCGGTGACGTTCGCGTCCACGTTCACGGCGTTCTGGATCGGGTCGACAGCGGACCATCGCTACGCGATCAGCGGGCAGAACCGCTTCTCGATCGTCGACTTCGACACCGAGACGATGGTGGCTCAGGTCCCGAATCACAACCAGAGCATCGGCGCGGTCTCGCCGGTGCTGGACCGTGTGGCGTCGTTCGATCCGCTGCGAAACGAGGTGATCCACCAGTTCGACGTCGCCACGCCGGCGGCTCCGGTGTACCGCGGGACGACGCCCGCGGGCGAGGCCCCGGAGGGCGACTGTCCGTATCGTGTCGCCCTCCACGGGGGGACGGCCGTCGTCGGGAACGTCATGTCGGAGACAGCGACGATCCTCCACGACGGGGTGGTCTCGTCGATCCTGCACGTCGGCGAGCGCACGAAGGACGCCGCGATCTCGGCGGACGGGACGGTCGCCGTCGTGTGTGCGCAGGAGGCGCATCAGGTGGCCGTGATCGACCTCCTCTCCGAGACGGTCGACGCGATCGTGCCCACGAACCTCCGGCCCGCCGGCGTCGTCCTCACGCCCGACGGCACACGCGCGTACGTGGCCAACATCCAGTCGAACACGGTCTCGGTCGTGTCGCTGGCCGGCGCGTCGAGCACCGAGATCGCCGAGCTCCCGGTGGGGACGATCGGTGTCACGTTCGCCGCGTTCGGCGTCACCAGCGGCGTCGCGATGAGCCCGACCGGCGAGTACGTGCTCGTGGCGGCGTCGTTCGACGACAACGTGAAGGTCATCTCGACGGCCACGAACTCGATCGTGGCCACGCTGCCCGTCGGCGACTTTCCGCTCTCCCTCGCCTTCAACGCCGATGGATCCCGCGCGATCGTGACCAACTACCAGGGCGACAGCATCTCGCTCCTCGCCATCGACGGTGCGGCGTCGTCGGTCGTGACCACGACCGCGGTGGGGGACGGCCCGCTCCGCGTGGCGTTCAGCCCGGCAGAGAACCTGTTCGGCGTCGCAGTCTACTCGGCGAAGACGCTGGTCGAGATCGACGATACGACCGGCGCGATCGCCGACAGTCACGGCTTCGCGTCGTTCGGCAACGTGATCGACGTCGGCTACGACGACAGCGGGCTCTACGTCGTGCTTCTGGGACCGTCCGCGGACGTCGGCGGACACGTGATCGTCGAGGATGTGGGAATGGTCACGGTTCCGACGTCGCCGTCGTCGTTCGCGGTGACGCCCACGCGCATGGTGGTCACGATGCCGGGACCCGACGTGCTCACCGTCATCGACTGGGACGGTCCGATCTCGACGCCGGAGGTGGCGACGGTGAGCCCGTCGGCCCCCTTCGGGGTCGGCGCGCCGCGCCCCCAGCCCGCGCGGGGCACGACCCACCTGGATCTCGTTCTCGGTCATGCGGCCGACGTCACGCTCCGGATCGTCGACGTGTCCGGACGCGAGCGCGCGCGCATCGCCGAGGGACGTTTCGACGCCGGCCGACACGACGTGAGCTGGGACACGCGCGACGTCGCGCCGGGGGTGTACTGGGCGACGCTGGAGGCCGGCGGGCGAACGGTCGCCAGCCGACGGGTCGTGGTCGCGCGCTGACGAGGACCGAGGAGCGCGCCGGCCCGCCGACGGGGAAGCGCGTCAGCTCGACGGCGTGAGCGCGTCCGAGAGATCGGCGATCAGATCCTCGATCGCCTCGATGCCGATCGAGAGCCGGAGGAGATCCTCGGGCACCGGCGTGCCCTCGCCCTCGACCGGCGCGCGATGCTCGATGAGACTCTCCACACCGCCCAGCGACGTCGCGTTCCGGAACACGCGGGTGCGACCGGCGACCGCGCGTGCGGCGTCGAACCCGCCCCGTACCCGGCACGACACGATGGGGCCGAACCCGCCGTGCATCTGCCCTGCGGCGAGCGCGTGTCCGGGGAAGTCGGGCAGACCGGGGTAGAACACCTCGAGAACCTCGGGCTGCTCGGACAGCGCCTCGGCCACCGCCATCGCGTTCGCGCAGGCGCGCTCGACCCTGAGCACCAGCGTGCGCATGCCGCGCAGGAGAAGCCAGCACTCGAACGGACCGAGTATCGCGCCGCGTCGAGCACGCTGGCGGCGGATGTCCTGCCACCGCTCTCCGCGGGCATCTCGCGTCACCAGCGCGCCGGCCACGACGTCGGTGTGCCCGTTCAGGGACTTCGTGGCCGAGTGCATGACCACGTCGACGCCGAGCTCGAGAGGTCTCGTCAGGATCGGCGTGGCGAACGTGTTGTCAGCCACCACGAGAGCGCCGGCACGGTGCGCGATCTCGGTGGCCGCCGCGATGTCGGTGATCCGGCACGTCGGGTTGGCGGGTGTCTCGATCCACACGAGATGGGTCTCGCCGGGCCGCATCGCGGCATGCAGCGCGTCGAGGTCGCCGGTGGGTACGAGATCGAGGGTCAGTCGCCCCGCGGTCGCAATCTCCTCCAGCCACCGCCGGAGCGACCAGTACATGATCGTCGGCGCCACCACGTGCGCACCGACCGGCAGCGAGTCGACGACGGCGGTCGCCGCGGCCATGCCCGAGCTGAACACGATCGCGTCGGTGCCACCCTCCAGATCGGCGAGCAGGGCCTCGGCGTGCTCGAACGTGGGGTTTTCGTCGCGCGAGTAGCTGCGTCCGTCGGGATACGAGCCGTCGGGTGCGCGCTCGTAGATGGCCGACGCGTGAATGGGCGGCACGATCGCGCGCGTGGTCGGATCGATCGGGGCCAGCGCCTGCGCGGCACGCGTGGCTGGAGAGAGTGGCTTCGGGTCTGACATCGTCACCTCGCGACGGGCTGGCGAGGGGCTCGGTCGCGGATCGCGACCGCGGCCCCGGGCGTGGGACGCGACAGTATGTTTCGCGCGACCGATCGAAGTCCAGAGGTCGTCGACGAAGCGTGACCCCCCGGGGGGGCGCCCGGCGCGGTCGAGAATCCTCCCGGGATGCGGGTGGGTAAGGTATCCTCGACCCCGGGCCGCTCGCCGACGGAGGCGTCAACGGACGAGCGCTCTGCCGCACGCCGACTCGAGGTGGCCATGGTGCCAGAATCGGATGCGCCCGATCTTCACTCCCGCCCGAGACACGAACGTCCGGAATCGCCACGAGACGGTCGCACCGCCGGCTCCGCGCCGTCGCCCGGAGACGTGGCGGCGCCACGCGGCGTCCCACAGCGAGTCGGTCGCTATCGCGTGCTCCGAGAGCTCGGCCGTGGGGGGATGGGCGTGGTCTACCTCGGTGAGGACTCCACGCTCGGCCGCAAGCTCGCGATCAAGGTGCTTTCGGCGGATCTGGCCGCCGACGCGACCCGCCTCGCCCGCTTCGAGCGCGAAGCGCGGCTCCTCGCGTCGCTGAATCATCCCAACATCGCCGTCGTCCACTCGTTCGAGCATGACCGGCAGGATGTGTTCATGACGATGGAGTTCGTCGAGGGCGAGTCGCTGGAGTCACGGCTCGAGCGGACACGCCTGAGCGTGGCGGAGACGCTCGACCTCATACGACAGGTGGCGGACGCCCTCGACGCCGCCCACGAGCGCGGCGTCGTTCATCGCGATCTGAAGCCGGCCAACGTGATGCTGACCGCATCGGGGCGGGTGAAGATCCTGGACTTCGGACTCGCGAAGTCTGTGATGGGGGCGGGCGCCGTCTCCGAGAGCCTGACCCTGGCCGGCGCCATCCTGGGCACGCTCGGCTATGCGAGCCCCGAGCAGCTGCGGTCCGAGGACGTGGACGAACGCACGGATCTCTGGGCGTTCGGCTGCGTCGCGTACCAGTGCCTCACCGGGCGGCCGCCGTTTCCCGGTCGCACCACGCTGGAGGTCATCGACGCGACGCTCGGGGCGAGCCCGGACTGGACCGCCCTGCCGGTGGACGTGCCGGACGACGTCCGGGCGTTGATCGAGTCGTGTCTCGCGCGAGACCGCGACGACCGCCCGAGCGACATGACCGCCGTGTGCAACGTCCTGAATCGGACGCCGGGCACCACGATTCCTCGGCCGCGGAGGGATCCGGCCGAGGTGCCCCACAACCTCCCGAGACCGATCTCGAGCTTCGTCGGACGACGCGCGCAGCTCGGTGAGCTCGGCGAGCTGATCCGGAGCGAGCGCCTCTGCTCACTGGTCGGTCCCGGCGGCTGCGGCAAGACCCGATTGTCGATCGAGTTCGCCTGCCGGAATCTCGGCGAGTTTCCACAGGGCGTGTGGTTCGTCGAGCTCGCTCCGTTCGACGACGCGGCGGCGTTGCTCGGCGCGGTCGCGATGACGATCGGCGTCCGCAAGGAGGAGGGTCGCACGCTCACCCAGACGATCGTGCGGACCCTCGCCGACGCACCTGCGCTCCTGGTGCTGGACAACTGCGAGCACCTGATCGACGCCTGTGCAGAGCTGGTCACCGCGTGTCTGGAGGCAGGGTCCGCGCTACGGATCCTGACCACCAGTCGGGAGCCGCTGCGCGTGAGGGGTGAATGCGTCCATCGTCTGCCGCCGCTCGAGCTGCCCGCGGAGCGAACGAGCCACGCCCTCGACGAGCTGAAGGACGTGGAGGCCGTTCGGCTGTTCAGCGACCGCGCGGCGTCCGCGGGAGCCGGCTTCGAGCTGGACGACACCAACGCCGCCGACGTCGTCGAGATCTGCCGCCGGCTGGACGGCATCCCGCTGGCACTGGAGCTCGCCGCGGCACGCACACCGATACTATCCGTCGCCGAGATCGCCGATCGTCTCGGCGATCGTTTCCGGCTACTGACGTCGGGTACCCGGGGGGCGCTGCCGCACCATCAGACGCTGAGGGTCTCGATCGACTGGAGCCACGAGCTCCTGTCGCCGGCCGAGCAGAGCCTGTTTCGACGACTCGCGGTGTTCTCGGGCGGATGGACGTTGCCGTCGGCGGAGGCCGTGTGTGCGTTCGGCGAGCTGGCCGCCGACGACATCCTCGACGTCAGCGGCTCGCTGATCGCCCGCTCGCTGGTGGAGGTGTCGCGAGATCGGCTGCCGGCGCCCGGCGGTCCGCGTTACTCCATGCTGGAGACGATTCGCGCGTACGCGCTCGAGCGTCTGGCCGAGTCCAGCGATCGTGACCCGGTGGAGCGGCACCACCGTGATCACATCCTCGAGCTGGTCGAGCGGGCCGCGCCCATGCTGTCGGGGTCGGCCCAGGCGGAGTGGTTCGACCGGCTCGCGGCCGAGCACGACAACCTGGTCGCGGTGCTCTTCCGATGTCTGGATCGGGGAGACGTCGGCGCCGCCGTCCGGATCGTCGAGGTGGTCAGTCGCTTCTGGCGCGTCCGCGGGCACTGGGCGATCGGGCGTCTCTCGTGCACGCGCGTGCTCGAACATCCCGGCTGTCCGGCGAGCTCGACCGATCGGGCGATCGTGCTCGAGTGCGCGGGGAAGCTCGAGTGGAAGGCCGGTGAGGCCGAGCTGGCCGAGCGCTACTTCGAGGAGGCGCTCGAGATCGCCACCCGCGTGGGTGCCGAGGCCGTCACCGCGAACGCACTGCGTGGCCTGGGGAGCATCGCGCAGCAACACGGTGACCACGCGAAGGCCGGCGCCCGCCTGGAGGAGAGTCTCGAGATCGCGCGACGGCTCGGCGACGAGATCGGTGTGGCCGAAGCGCTCAACGCGCTGGGTTCGCTGAGTCACGCTTCGGGGGATCTCACCCGGGCGTCGGCCCGATTCGAGGAGTCTCTCGACATCTGGCGGCAGGCGGAGGACGGGGTCAGCGCCGCGAACGTCCTCAACAACCTGGCCGTCGTCGCAATGCGCCGCGGCGATTTCGATCGAGCCCTGGAGCTGTTCGGCGAGAGCCTCGGTCACGCGCGTGCGGTCCGCGACGAGCACGCGGTGGCGGCGACGTTGAACAACCTCGGGATGGTGGCTCACATGATGTCCGACGACGCCGGCGCGCGCGGGTACTTCGAGTCCGCGCTCGAGATCCGACGTCGGATGAAGAATCCGTGGGGGGTCGCGCTGGCACTGCGCAACCTGGGCGAGGTGACCGACGACCCGGACGAGGCCACGGCGCTCCAGGAGGAGAGTCTCGCGATCGCGAAGCGACTCGGTGATCGCGAGGGCATCGCGAACTGCCTCGGGAACTTGGGGAGCCTCGCGGCGGCGCGCGGCGACCATGTGGAGGCAGTGGCGCTTCAGGCCGAGCAGCTGGAGATCCTGCGCGACCTCGAGAACCGCGTCGGTGTCATCGAGAGCCTCGAATCGCTGGGGCTCGTCCTCGTCTCGCTGGGTCGGCTGGCGCCCGCCGTTCGGACCCTGGCCGCGGCCGGCTCGCTGCGGGAGAGGGCCCGGGCTCCCCTTCCGCCCGCGGACCACACCCGACTCGATCGCGGCGCGAACGCCGCCCGGGAGGGACTGGACGCTCGAGAGTTCGAGACGGCATGGACGGAGGGCCGCGCGATGAGCGCGGACGCCGCGGTCGACTCCGTCCTCGCCGAGGCCGGGCGGCACGCCCCGGCACACGACATCTAGGAGGTCGAGATGCGTCATCGAGAGAGGTCGTGGACTCGCGCGAGGTCCTGGTGCCTCGCACTCATCGGATCGCTGGTGGTCGCCGGGGGCGCGTTCGCGGACGACTGCGACTCGCGAGCGGTTCCGATCGTTCCGTCCGCGAAGCAGTCGCGGGTGTGGGAGATCACCCAGACGTCGGTGTCGATGTACACGGTGGACCTGAACGTCGACGGCTTCACGACGTCCGTCACGATCCAGGAGGATTCCAGCCCGGGTCAGACCGCCAACGACATCCGCGACGAGCTCGTCGCGGTACTTCCGGGCAACTACACGGTGTCGGTGGTCGTCTGCAACAGCACCCGGGCGCTGGTCAGGGTGACGAAGGACAGCGGGGAGATCGACCCCTTCCTGCCCGCGTCGTTCACCGACGGCTCGCAGAGGCTCCAGGAGGTACTCCTGGTCAACACGAACGCCGTCCCGTCGCTCGGGCTCGTCGGTGTCGCGCTCGTGATGATCCTGTCCGTGGTGATCGGCGTCTCGGTTCGCCGACGCCGGTCGCGCCCGATCGTCGGCACCTGACGATCGCGGCCGTCGCGGCCCGCCGAGAGCCGCGCGGCCGCCGGCGACACGCCCCGGTGGTGCATTCCAGCCCCTCGACGCCGGGTCGTGGCCGGCGATTCCCGCCGGGAACCGGAGCGCGGATTCGTCGCCCTTGGTGACCGGGAGCGTTGCCGATAGAATCAGACGACGGCGGCTGGACGCCGCCGACCACACACGACCCGAAACGCAGCTCAGGACGACCTCATGCAATCCACCTTCCCGCCGATCACGCTGACCCTGCTGGTCGCGTCGGTGGCCCTTCCGGCTCTGGCCGTGGAAGAGCTTCCCGACGGGTTCAGCGTGCAGACGCTGGCCGAGCTCTCCAATCCCGTGGGGTTCGCGTTCCTTCCCGACGGCCGGGCGCTCATCGTCGAGCAGAAGCAGGAGGCCCCCCACGAGACCGAGGGCTACGTCTACCTGTACGCGAACGGGTCCGTCACCGGGTCGCCCATCCTCGTCATCCCCGACGTCAACGCCGTCGGCAACGAGCGGGGCCTCCTCGGGGTGGCCGTGGATCCCGGATGGCCCGATCGCCCGTACGCCTACTTCTTCTACGACCATCTCGACGGCACCAACCGCGTGAGGATGTACGCGGCGGTGGGGGATCTGACCGACCCGTACGGCACGGCGCTCACGTTCTCGAGTCCGTACGACGTCCTGACCGACCTGCCCGACTTCCTGGAGTGGCACAACGGGGGGACGCTGCGTTTCGGTCCCGACGGCATGCTCTACGTCTCGCACGGTGACGACGCCACCGATCAGTGCGACGACTTCCAGGACCCGTCCCGATGGCACGGCGTGATTCTCCGACTCGACGTGTCGGCGTTGCCCGGCGCGGGGAGCGGACCACCCGACAAGTCGATCATCACGCCGGCCGACAATCCGTTCGCGGGACCGGACGCGTTCGCCCGGCTCACCTTCGCCATCGGGTTTCGCAACCCGTTCCGGTTCAACGTCGATCCGCTGACCGGCGCGCTCTACGTTGGCGACGTGGGCGAGGCCGCGTACGAGGAGCTGGACGAGTGCATCGGCGGTGAGAACTTCGGCTGGCCCGAGCGCGAGGGCGCGCACGACTACGTGCCCGGACAGCCCTGCCTGAAGGATCCGGGTGTGGACCCGATCGCCGAGATCGCGCACGACGGGGTGAATCCCTTCTCGATCATCAGCGGCCCGCGCTACCGGCCGCGCGGTGGGGTGTTCGACCTCGACGCGGAGTACGACGGCGACGTGTTCTACCTCGAGTTCTACAGCGGCGTGATCCGCCGGCTCACCGACGACGGTGGCGCCTGGGTCCCGGCCCCGCCGGTGCCGGGGCAGCCCGGTCCGCTCGACTGGGCCCGCGGAATCGACTGGATCACCGACCTCCAGGTGGGGCCCGACGGCGCGCTGTACTACACCCGTCTCCGGAGCCCCGCGTCCTTCGGACGCATCGTGGGGCCGCCGGTGGTCGGTGTGCCCGAGGCGCCCGCATCCGGGCTGGACGTGCACGTCGGCCCGCATCCCATCGCGCCCGGCGACGCGATCGTGCTGTCGCTGACCGCTCCCGGCGCGGCCGTGCTCGAGCTCGCGCTGTTCGACGTCGTCGGTCATCGCCTGGACGGCACGCGACGCGAGTCCGCCACCGGCAGGTTCTCGCTGGAGTGGACGCCCCGCGGCGGGCGTGCCGGGCTCAGCCCGGGGATCTACTTCCTGAGGGTCGACGCGAGCGGACGAAGGGCGATCCGGCGGCTCGTGGTCGCGCCGTAGCGCACGGCGAGCCGGCGCGCCCGATCACGCCGGCAGAGCATGCCGTCGCGCCGCGCGCGCACACCCGCCCGGGACCGCGCGTGATCGGATGGATCAGAGCGTACGCACGAAGTGCAGCTGCGCCTCGATGATCGGATAGCGCGCGTCGGCCGGATCGGTGAGCGCGAGCGCGCGCTCGAACTCGGCCTCCGCCTGACGGGTCTTGCCCTGCCGCCGGAGCACCCGGGCGAGCGACTCCCGGAGGCTCGCCTCCGCATCGGGGTACGTCTCGAGCCCGCGCTCCGCCTCGACCACCGCGAGGTCCATGATGTCGGGGAGCGGGTGCCGGAACGCCAGGTACAGGAAGTCCTCGAGCTGTTCGAGAGAGGCCGGGGGGAGAAAGTGCTCGCGGAGGTGCTCCAGGGCCCGCTCCTCGCGGCCGTCCGCCATCAGCGACCACGCGCGCACATACTGAAACTTCGCGTCGCTCTCGGCATCGGGATACATGGCCGCGAAGTCGTCCAGCAGGTGGAGCGCCGTCTTGTGGTCCTTGGCCACGCGCTGGTACCCGCGGGTGATGTTGGCCCATCGGGCCTGGCGCTGCAGAACGGCCAGCGAGTCGGCGTCGATTCCCGGAAGGTCGTCGGCCTCGAGCCCGAGAATCCGCTGGTAGGCCCGCTTGGCCAGCTGGGCCTGGCCGCGCGCCACGTAGAGATCGCCGAGCGCCATCCAGTCGGCGGGCAGGTCGCGGGTCCGGGCCTCGGCCTCGGCGGCCGCGAGCGGATCGTGACCTCCGGCCGCCCGTCGGAGCTGGGCCACGTAGTCCTCGGGGTATCCCACGATGCTCCCGAGGAGCGTCCCGGCGCGCAGCCTGCCGCCGCCGGGCGCCGGGCGAACGACGAGCGTGGTCGGGGTCCCGGAGAACTGGATGCCCTGATCGCGCAGGAGCCGGTCGCCGTCCTCGTCGTACCCGTGGATCTCGACGACCGCCCAGTCCCGCGTGAGCTCCCGGATCTCGCCGGCGTCCGGGTTCCGCAGGAGATCCCGATCGAGGCGAATGCACGGCGGACACCAGTCGGGCTGGGTGATGACGAGCATCACCAGCCGGTCGGCCTCGCCGGCCGCCGCGACGACCTCCTCCAGCGACTGGTCCGCGAGGGACGTGAACGTGACCTGGGCCTCGGCCGCCGATGCGATGAGACCGGCCGCCACGACCGTCGCGATGGTGGACGCGACGCCGCGCCGATGGCGAGCACTCGTCAAAGATGACCTCCTTGGGCCGGGTGAGACGTCGACGGTCGTTGGACCCGAGCGACCGATTGTAGTTCCGAACGCCGATCCGTCACACCCCGACCGGCGGGACGGTTCACCTCGGCCCGGAACGGTCGTCCGCGCGGCTGTCCGGACTGTCCGCGGGGTGTCCGCGGACGCGACGCGGCGACACCCGCGTGCCCGGCCGGAGGCGGCGGGCCGGAACGTAATTGGTTTCTTCGGAATACATTAGCCCGGAGCGAGGAGTTGGCCGGGCCGCCCCGTGAGCGTGGCACGCGAGCTGCTTGAGAAGATTACGGGGCACCGGCGCCTGCCGGGGCTCCGAGCGCGTGCCAGAGCGATGACGCGCGCGCGCGGCATCGCGTTTCTCGCCGCGGCAACCGGCGAGAGTCGATTGCCTCCAGGGCCGAGTTCGGGGCATCACGGAACGGTCCAGGCACGGGGCGGGGGCGGCGTTTTCGGGACGCCCGCCTCCGCCCTTCTTTCGTGGCGGTCGGTTCGGGCGGCGACGCCGCTCCGCCCGACACCGGTCAACCCGTGCGCGTCCGGTGTGATCGCACCGCCCGCGGTGTACCCGTCCCGCCATCATCCCGCGACGCGGTCGGTTGCCGCCCCCGAATCCCGGTGATAGGATGATCCGCTGGTAACGCCTAGTCACCGGCCCCCAAACGATTTCCGTCGCCCCCAAGGAACCCCTTGCGGTCCGTCCCTTGCTGACGACGGGCCCTCGAAGAGGCGGGACATGTTGACCACGAACGACCCCACGTCCGCCGGATCCGGCACCGGCCGGGTCGCGCCGCCGAATCTCGACGCGACCGACACCTTCGTTTCGCGGCACGTCGGGCCGCGCGCCGAGGACATTCGTGAGATGGCGGCCGAGCTGGGGCTCTCCTCGCTCGACGAGCTGGTCACGCGCGCGGTGCCCGATCGCATTCGCTCCACCCGGCCGCTCTCCGACCTCGCGGGCAAGGCCGAGCGTGACGTCGTGGCCGAGCTGCAGGCGCTCGCCGCCGAGAACGTCGTGTGCCGCTCGTACATCGGAATGGGCTATCACAACTGCGTGACGCCGCCGGTGCTGCTCCGGAACATCCTGGAGAACCCGGGCTGGTACACGTCCTACACGCCCTACCAGGCCGAGATCTCGCAGGGTCGCCTGGAGGCGCTCCTGAACTTCCAGACGATGATCATCGATCTGACCGGCCTCGAGGTGGCAAACGCATCCCTTCTCGACGAGGGCACCGCGGCGGCCGAGGCGATGACGCTCTGCCGGCGTCACCTCGAGCGGAAGCGGCCCGATGCCCGCACGTTCTTCGTCTCCTCGGATTGCCACCCCCAGACCATCGAGGTCGTGAAGGGGCGGGCCGAGCCGCTGGGGATCCGGGTCGTCGTCGGCGATCACGAGGACGCGTCGTTCGGTGAGGACACCTTCGGCGCGCTCGTGCAGTACCCGACCTCGTCGGGCGCCGTCGTGGACTACGAGCCGTTCTGCACGCGCGTGCACGAGGCGGGTGCGCTCGTGGTCGTGGCCGCCGATCCCCTCGCGCTGACGGTGCTCCGTCCGCCCGGAGCGTTCGGCGCCGACGTGGCCGTCGGCAACACGCAGCGCTTCGGCGTGCCGCTGGGGTTCGGCGGCCCGCATGCGGCCTACATCGCCGCGACCGACGCGTTCAAGCGGCAGATGCCCGGTCGCATCGCCGGCGTCTCGGTCGATCGTGCCGGTCGTCCGGCGCTGCGGCTGGCCCTTCAGACGCGCGAGCAGCACATCCGCCGCGAGAAGGCGACCAGCAACATCTGCACCGCCCAGGTGCTGTTGGCGATCGTGGCGGGGATGTACGCCGCGTACCACGGACCCGACGGGCTCCGTCGCATCGCCTCGCGCGTCCACGGATTGACGATGGGCCTCGCCGAGGCGCTGCACGAGATCGGTCACGACGTCCGGCACCGGGTCGTGTTCGACACGCTTCGGGTGACGCCCCGGGAGCGCACGCGGGACGACGTGCTCGCGCGCGCGGCCGCCGAGCGCGTCAACCTGCGTCACTACCCGGACGGCGATCTGGGGGTGGCGCTCGATCAGACGACGACGGCAGCCGACGTTCGCGCGCTCGTGTCGATCTTCGGCGGCGACGCCGGGTCGTTCGACGTGGCCGACCGGGTGGTGCGCACCCCCTCGACCATTCCCGATGCGCTCGTCCGCCGGACGGACTATCTGACCCATCCGGTGTTCCACCGACATCGCTCGGAGACCGAGATGCTCCGGTACCTCTCGCGCCTCCAGACGAGGGACCTGTCGCTGACGACCTCGATGATCCCTTTGGGCTCGTGCACGATGAAGCTCAACGCCACCGCCGAGATGCTGGCCATGACCTGGCCGGGGTTCGCGAGCATCCATCCGTTCGCGCCGGTGACGCACACCGCCGGCTACCGATCCCTCTTCGAGCGCCTCGAAACGTGGCTTCTGGACATCACCGGCTTCCACGCGATCACGTTCCAGCCGAACTCGGGCGCGCAGGGCGAGTACGCGGGTCTGATGGTCATCCGCGCGCATCACCTCGATCGCGGCGATGCGCACCGTGACGTCTGCCTCATCCCCGCGTCGGCGCACGGGACGAATCCGGCGAGCGCGACCATGGCGGGCATGGAGGTCGTCGTGGTGGCCTGCGACCAGGATGGCAACATCGACGTCGAGGACCTCCGGGCGAAGGCCGACGCGCACCGGGACCGACTCGCCGCGCTGATGGTCACGTACCCGTCGACCCACGGCGTGTTCGAGTCGGCCATCCAGGACATCACGTCCATCGTTCACGACGCGGGCGGACAGGTGTACCTGGACGGCGCGAACATGAATGCGATGGTCGGCGTGTCACGACCCGCCGAGCTGGGCGCGGACGTGTGTCACCTGAACCTGCACAAGACGTTCTGCATCCCACACGGCGGCGGCGGACCGGGCATGGGACCGATCTGCGTGGCCGAGCACCTGGCGCCCTTCCTGCCCGGCCATCCCGAGGTCGCGGTCGGCGGTGCGAAGGCCATCCGTCCGGTCGCCGCCGCGCCGTTCGGCAGCGCCAGCATCCTGACCATCTCCTATGCGTACTGTGCGTTGATGGGCGGGCGCGGCCTCACCCACGCCACCGAGGTCGCGATCCTGAACGCGAACTACGTCGCGAAGCGGCTCGAGGGTCACTACGAGACGCTCTATAGAGGAGAGAACGGCTTCGTCGCACACGAGTGCATCATCGACACCCGTCCCTTCAAGCGCGTCGGCATCGAGGTCGACGACATCGCCAAGCGACTGATGGATTACGGCTTCCATGCGCCGACGATGTCGTGGCCCGTCATCGGCACGCTGATGATCGAGCCCACCGAGTCGGAATCGAAGCAAGAGCTGGATCGGTTCTGCGACGCCATGATCGCGATCCGCGACGAGATCCGCACCATCGAGCGCGGTGAGATCGCGGTCGCGGACAGTCCGCTCCGCCGCGCGCCCCACACCAGCGCCGACATCGCGTCCGACACGTGGGATCGTGCCTATTCGCGCGAGACCGCCGTGTTCCCGGCGCCGTGGCTGAAAGAGCACAAGTACTGGCCGCCCGTGTCGCGCGTGGACAACGTGGCGGGCGACCGCAATCTCGTCTGTGCCTGTCCACCGATCGAGGCGTACACGCAGTAGTCACGCGCGGGACCGACACGTGCCCGGTGGGACGGCGCACTTCGCGGCTCGCCCCGTTGTCGAAGGGATGGACTCTCGATGGACCAGCTGGCCGACCTCGTGGATGTGAGGATGCTGGCGACCAGCGCACTGGCGTTCGCGCCACGAATCCTGGTCGCGTTCGCGGTTCTGTTCGGTTTCTGGTTGCTGTACCGGTTGACTCGACCGGTCGTGGCCGGGACGCTCCGCCGCAGCGGTCTCGAGAACACGTTCGTCACGCTGCTGGTGGATCGGATCTACCGGGGCGCGATGATGATCTTCGGCGTGGTGATGGCGGCCGGCCAGGTCGGGATCGACGTTGCGGCCGCACTCGCGGGGATCGGCATCGCCGGCGTCGCGGTGGGGTTCGCGGCCCAGGACCTCCTGGCCAACATGATCGCCGGGTTCGTCATCATGTCCGACAAGCCGTTCAAGGTCGGGGACTTCATCACGGTCGACGACCAGTACGGCTCGGTCACCGACATCACGCTCCGGTCCACGCGGATCCGGACGAATCGCAACACCTACGTCGTGCTGCCCAACCGGTCCATCATCGACACCATGCTGATCAACCACACCAAGAACGGGGAGACCCGCGTCGACGTTCCGCTCGGGATCGCGTACAAGGAGGACATTCCGACCGCGCGAAAGGTACTGCTGGAAGCGGTGAAGGGACTGGACGGCGTGCTGGAGACACCGGCCCCCGCCGTCGCCGTCGTGGCGCTCGGCAACTCGAGCGTGGATCTCCAGGTGCGCGTCTGGATCCACGGGACGGCGAACGAGGTTCCGATCTCTTCGAACGTGCTGGAGACCTCGAAGCTCGCGCTGGACGCGGCGGGCATCCAGATTCCGTTCCCCCACCTGCAGCTGTTCGTGGACGACGTTCAGGAACGCGTCGTCGAGAAGATCCGTCGCTGATCCGTCACCGGCCGGTGTGGGCCGCCCCGGCGCCCGTGCAGACGCCGGTGTCGGGACCGATGCGCCGGCCGCACGGGCTCGCGGCGGGAAGGCACGGCGACGTCGCGGACAGCGCGTAGTCGCCCCCGGACGTCGGCGCGTCGCCGGGGGGCGCCGGTGCGCAGAAGCGCGGATCCTCGAACAGGGACGTCTCGTAGACGACGCCCTCGTCGATCGCGCCCAGGGTGTCGACGGCCGAGCACGTGAACACGGCCGACATGCCGGACAGGTTCTCGTAGAAGACGTTCGGGGCGCCGTCGATCGCCGCGTTGTTCCAGATCACCGTGCGCTCGAGCGTCACGCGAGCGGGGTATCTCACCTCGATGCCGCCCCCGACGCCGGCGCCCAGCGTCTCGTCGAGCGCCCCGGCCCGGTTGCCCGCGATCAGGCAGGCCTCGAACGTGGCGGGGGCCGACACCGAGATTCCTCCTCCTCCGGCGCCCGATACGTTTCCCGTGAACACGCAGCGCCTGACGATGGCCTCGGATCCCGACTCGAGGCTCAGTGCGCCGCCGATGTTGTCGGTGACGTTGGCTCGGAACACACAGTCCTCGATGAGCGGCGCAGCGCCGACCTCGGCCTCCAGGGCGCCACCGGAGTAGGCGCTGAAGCAGGTCTCGAACACACAGCCGCGAATGGTGGGTGCGGTGCCCGCGAATCGGAACACGATGGCCCCCCCGGACAGCTCGTGGCGTCGCTCGACAGCGGCGCCGCCGACCGCGGTTCCCATCCAGCCGTTCCGGACCGTGAACCCCTCGACGATCGTGTCGCGTCCCTCGCCGTTCTGGAACAGGAACGCGCGGTGAGGATTGCTCGGTCCGGCGGCCGCGTCGAGAATCGTCGACGTGGGTCCGTTCTCGCTCCGGATGACCAGGTTCTTGGGCCGCGGAGTCGTCGAGCGGCTCGGGTTCAGATCGACGTTGCCCGGTCCGGTGAAGACGCCGTCGGCGACGAGAACCGTGTCGCCGGCGTTGGCCGCGTCCATGGCCGCCTGGAGCGTGGGGTACTCCGCGGGAACCCGTCGCGCGCGGGGCACCAGCGCGCGGCGGTCGCCGAACACGCTCGGCGTGTTGTCTCGCACGTCGGCCCCGAGCTCCCGATCGCCGCGCACGTCCCGCGTGGCCGGCACGAAGTCCAGGTCGATCGCATGCGGGTGCGCGAACCACTCGTTGACGTCGACGTCGAGCACCACGTCGGTCGTGTCGCCGGCCACGACGTCCAGCGGTCCGATGGGTGCGCGGACCTCGGCGTGAAACGACTCCACCGGTCCGGCTCCGTCGTCGATGCGCCCCACGAGCACGTGGAACGCGTCGAAGGGATCCCCGCCGTCGACCCGCGTTCGGTTCTCCCCCTCGATCATCAGGTGGTGATACCCTCCGCCGAGCTCGGCCGGCCAGCGCATCGCCTCCCAGTCCGGCGTCGCGGGCCATTGACCGCCCTGCGTCGGGTCGCGGTTGTCGGACTCGCCGAGTCCCAGGGTGAACGTGAGGAAGTCGACCGATCCGGGCGGAACGGTCGCTCGGAACGTCGTGGTGGTCGGACGCGCGACGTCCACGACGACCGCCGGGGCCTCGCCCCGCCGGTCGTCGCCGAGCCCTCGGCCGCCCGGCCCTCCGTCACCCCGATCTCCGCCGACGACGTCGAGCCGCGAGACGATGTAGCGCAGCACACTGACGCGATACGGGTTGCCGACCTCGTTCACGTACTCGGCGCCGAGCTCGAACGGTGTTCCGGCGGCCACGTGTCGCAGCGTGACCCGTAGAACTGCGTCCGAGGCCGGGGGGCCGGGCGGCGTCGGCACCGTATCCTCGGAGCAACCCTGCGCCGCCACGAGCGCGAACGCCGTCGCGGCGACCGTCCGGGGCACGCGTTCGCGTCGCCGGCCGGGCCGGCGGCCACCCGGATGCGACGGAACCGGGCCGGAGTCCGTGGGGTGTGCCGAGGGCGTGGCGTCGCCCGGGACCTGCTTTGACCGGATCCCCGTCGAGTTGGTATTGTCGACGCGAACGATGTCGCGCATTCAGCATCCCCCATGCTTCGGCTGACCTGCCCCGCGACGTGTCCACCCAGAGCCGGCCGCGGGTCGTCAAACAGGAGACATTCGTGATCGATCCCTCGACGTTCCGACGTTCCGCTCTCGCATGGACGCTCGTACTCGCCATGACCGCAGGCTGCGGAGACGACGACGATCCCATGACCCCCGACGACGGTCCCGGCGCGACCGGCTCGGCCACGGTGCGCATCGTACACGAGGTGGACGGGACCGGCTTCGCGCTGAACACACCGTACACGAACGCCACCGGCAACACCTACTCGGTGGCGAACCTCGAGTACGTCCTCTCGCGGGTCACGTTCACGAGCACCGCTGCCCGGGCGTTCGAGAGCGACGCCGCGTTCTACGTCTCGGCGGACGACACTGATACGCACACGCTCGTCTTCGACGAGGTTCCCGCCGGCGACTACACGGCGGTGTCGTTCACGTTCGGTCTCGACGAGACCATGAACCGTGATCCCGATCAGGGCGGGACGCTGCCCCGCACGCCCGAGTGGGAGGCCATGCGCTGGCCCGCCACCTGGGGCGGCGGCTACCACTACATGAAGCTGGAAGGCACGTTCGAGACCGACGACGCGGCCACCGAGAGCTTCGCCATGCACACGGGACGCCGGAACGCCACGTCGGACCCCACGTTCGGAACCGACCCCGCGCCCATCCCGCACTTCTTCACGGTCACGGTGCCCGGCTCGGCGTTCACCGTCGAGGACGACACGGACACCGACGTGTCGATCACGATGAACCTGAATGGGTGGTTCGAGGACCCGTACGCCTACGACCTCGACATGTACTCGCTGATGATCATGATGAACACGGCGGCCCAGAACATCCTGGAGGGGAACGGACCCAGCGTGTTCGGCGACCCCAGGAACGAGAACGCGGGCGCGCGCATCGACGTGGCGTTCGACCACGACGTGGCGGGAGCACCGCTCCTGTTCGACGCGATGGACTACACGACCGCCGAGGGCAACGACTACTCGGTGAAGACGCTTCGATACATCGTCTCGCGCGTCGAGCTGGTGAACGCGACCGGTGGCGTTGTGGCGGGTCCCCTGGTCCACTATCGCGACGCGTTCGAGGACGGGACGCGCGCGCTGTCGATCGAGCACGTACCGCCAGCATCGTACACGCAGCTCCGGATCACGTACGGGCTGGACGGCGAGCTGAACAAGGACCCCGATCAGGGCGGAGACCTGCCCCAGACGCCCGAGTGGGAGGCCATGCGCTGGCCGACGCTCTGGGGCGGCGGCTACCACTACATGCAGCTCGAAGGTGACTTCCGGACCGAGGGCGACGACGTCGAGTCCTTTGCGACCCACACCGGCCGCCGCCACGCACAGGATGGCTGGGGCGGGCCGCCGGATCCCGAGCCCATCGAGCACTACGTGGACCTGACGTTCTCCGGCCTCGGTCTGGACGCCGCGAGCACCGACCACTGGGAGATCCGCATGGTCATGGACGTGAACCAGTGGTACGAGGACCCGATCGAGTACGATCTCGACATGTATCCACGGATGATGATGATGACCACCGCGGCGCAGGACATCCTCGAGGCGAACGCCGCGACGGTCTTCCGCGTGGAGTCGGTCGCGGAGCTCTCGGAGTGAACGACGCATGATGCCGCGGCGCACCACGAGTACCCGATCGATCGGCGGCCTTCTCGCCGCCGTCTGCCTCGCGCTCGGCGCGTGCGCCTCGGACAAGACCACCGATCCGGATCCCCCGGCGACTGCCTGCGAGACCGACACGACGCCGATCGAGTTCACCGCCCCCGGCTTTCCGCCGATGGTGGTGCCCGAGGACAATCCCACCACGCCGGCCGGCGTCGCGCTCGGGCGGCGCCTCTTCTACGATCCCGTGCTCAGCGACGACGGCACGCTGTCGTGCGGGGGCTGCCACCTGCCCTCGCACGCATTCGCCGACAGCGCGTCGCTCTCCCAGGGCATCACCGGCGAGACCGGCTCGCGAAACGCGCCGGCGCTGATGAACGTCGGGTGGTTCCGCGAGCTCTTCTGGGATGGTCGAGCCGGATCGCTGGAGGAGCAGATCGATGGACCCGTCACGCACCCCAAGGAGATGGCCGCCGACTGGGACGAGGTGGTCGCCCGGGTCGCGGCCAGCGACGGCTACCTCGATTGCTTCGAGGCGACGTTCGGGGACCGGCAGATCACGGCGGATCGGATCAAGAAGGCGATCGCCCAGTTCGAGCGCTCGTTCGTGTCGGCGAACGCTCCGTACGATCGCTGGCAGATCGGCGCCGGAGAGCTGAGCCCGGCGGCGGTTCGGGGCTGGCAGATCTTCTTCTCGGAGGTCGGGGACTGCTTCCACTGCCACGGCGTCAACGGTCTCTTCACCGACAACCGCTACCACAACGTGGGGGTCGATTCGGTGATCGTGGACCCCGGCCTCGGCGGCATCACGGAGCGTCCCGAGCACGTGGGTCTCTTCAAGACCCCGTCGCTCCGGAACGTCGAGCGAACGGCGCCGTACATGCACGACGGGCGGTTCCAGACCCTTCGCGAGGTCGTCGAGCACTACAACCACGGCGGCTTCCGGACGGCGACGGTGGATCCCCTGATCCGGGTGGGCGTCGGGCTCCAGCTCAGCGAGCAGCAGGTGTCCGATCTGGTCGAGTTTCTCCGGGCGCTCACCGACGACGACTTCTTCACGAACCCCGACTACCAGGACCCGTCGGCCAGGGCGAGCGACTGAGCGATCCCGCCGCCGCGATCTCTTGCGCCGGCTGTCGTTCGGTCGTGGATCTTCGGAGATCAGTCGCCGGCGACGCGATCGAGCACGAGAAGGTGACTGGCGCCCCAGAGGTTCTCCTGCCGGAGCACGAGCGCATCGCCCTCGGCCGCGACCGCGAACGGTCCGTCGACGACGAGGCTCCGGTCGAACCCGCCGACGGTGGGGCCGGTGTCGACGAGCACCCAGGTGCCGTCGCGCTGCTCGAGACGGCCCGTGCCCGCGGGCGGGAAGTCGAACGACGCGCCCTCGAGCGAGTACCGCGTCCCGTCGGTCACCTCGATCCGGACCGGCCCCGACCGCTGGTGGGTCTCGCCGTCATCGCCGATCCACGTCCGGATGTAGGTGCCGGAGTACGTCTCACGGAGCCCCGCCGTGCATCCGGCGCAGGCAATTGCGGCACACGCGAGCACGAGTCGGAGCGACGATGAGCGAGAGAGCATGCTGTCCTCCTGGGCGTCGCGTCCCCGGTGGCGTCGGCGGCGCGCCCTGGCCGATGCGCGGCCGGTGCCCGGATGCGAGATCAGTCCGAGAGCTCGACCGTGACGGGCTGCCCTACTGAAACGGAGTGTGCCGCCGCGAAGTTCCCCATGTTGATCGCGAACGAGAGCCGTTCCCGGCTGTTGAAGTAGGCCAGGGGCCGGCCTTCGGGGACGTCGCCGAACGTCGCCACGAGCGGCAGATCCAGCCGCGTGTCCCCTATCCACACGTGCAGGAGCGTCGGCAACGGACCCCGCGCCTCCAGCTCGGCCCGCGTCAGATCCGTCCAGACGTTCCCGAACGCCTTGTCGAGCAGCAGCACCGCCGTGTGCCACGCGCCGTCCCGGAGCTCCGAGGTCGGGATCTCGAACGTGACGAGGCGCTCGGCGGAAGGCCCCGCGTCGGCGGGCTCGTACTGGCCCGCGGCCAGGACCGCGCCCGAGGGCGAGAACAGATCCCGGCCGTGAAACGTCGTCGACGGCGCCTCGACCGCAAACGCGGGGTTCGTGATCTCCCACGCGCCGACGAGGGGCCACTCGGCCAGCACGTGGGTCAGGAGACCGTTGTCCGGTGCGACGAAGAGCTGGCCGTTGGCGGTCTCGGCGACGATCGCCCGCCGCTCGGTCCCCACACCGGGATCGATCACGCCGACGAACACGGTGCCGGCCGGAAACGTTCGGGCCGCCTCCTCGAGGTAGAAGGCGCCTTCACGGATGTCGAACGCGGTCACGTCGTGCGTCAGATCGACGATGCGCAGGGCGGGCTCGCGCGCGAGCATGATGCCCTTGCAGAGGGCCACCGCGTCGTCGCGCACGCCGAAGTCGCTCATGAACACGACCAGCCCCGTCGGCTCGAACGCGAGGGCCGCTGCCGGGAACATCACCGCCGCCACCGCGATCAGGCGTTTCACGTCGGGCCTCCTCGGTCGTGCGGGGCGGCCAGCGCCACCCCGCGCGGCGAGCCGGTGGCGTCACTCGGCCTGGATCGTGGCCGCGATCACGTGGTCGAGGTTCGGGTACTCCGCATCGAGGAACTCGTTACCCCGTGCGCTGATGCGGTCCTGGGGGAGGCCGTCGCCGTAGCCGTCGTAGAGCTCGTCGACGACGGTGTCCATCCCCTCGACGACGCGCCCGAACGGCGCGAACCCCTGGCGATCCAGGAACGAGTTGTCCTTGAAGTTGATGAACACCTGGGTCGTGCGGCTGTGCGGCCCCGACGTGGCGAACGTGATGGTCCCTCGCTGGTTCGACTCCTTCGGGATGTCGTCGAGGATCTTGGCGGTCTGCCAGGCCTGCGTGATCGTCGGATCGCCGTTCATGCCGAACTGCACCACGAAGCCCTCGACCACGCGGAAGAACCGGCAGTCGTCGTAGAACCCGTGGCGAACGAGGTTGTAGAAGCGATCGGCGCCGCGCGGCGCCAGCGCGCGATCCACCTCGACCACGAAGTCGCCCTTGGTCGTCTCGACCTTCACGCGATACGTGCTGGGGGCCTTCTCCTTGAAGGCCCCGGCCTTCGGATCCATCAGCAAGGACGTCTCTCCCGCGTGGCCGGCGTCGCTGGCCGGTGCATCTTCGGACATGGCGGCTTCGGCTCGGGCCTCGGCGCCGTCATCCGTCTTGGCTTTGTCGCCGGAGCTCGCGCAGCCCACGGCGACCGCGCTGGCGAGCGCGAGCACGGTCGTCAGCGACCAAATGCGCATGTCGTGTCTCCTCCTCCGAAATCCGGGTGAATGGTCCCCGAGACGTGGCTTCGGGACTTACGAGGCCGGGCAGTATAAGCCGGTCACCCGGCCACGTCGCCCACTAAGTACCCGCGAGAGAGCGGCCCGGATCAGCCGGCGCGAGGCGCTCGCGGTCCGGGGGGCGCGGACCTAAAGGGCGTTGTCGGACGGGCCGATACGTGCAATGTGAGTCGAATCTCCGTCCTGCGAGACGAAACCGCGAAACGCCCAAGCTCCCGCTCCGCCCGGCGCCGACTCCCGGCGATCCGCTCGGTGCCTCGATCGTCCGACCCCCGAGAGCGTCCGCGTCTCCTCGACTCCGTCCGACGTGCGTTGGGGTGGTGCCGACCTCGATCGGCACAAGTCGCTGATAAGGCGACGTTTGCGACTCTGTCGAGCCGGGAGCCATCCCGGAAACGAGAAGGGGCGATGACGGAATGAAGAAGACCATTCTCCTCGGATGCGCTCTCCTGCCGCTGATGGCGGGCAGCGCGTTCGCACAGTCGACCGGCACGGTCAGCGTCAGCGGCGCGGTCTCCAAGTCGGCTGCGATTCGCTGGTGGAGCTACACGCCGATCGTGGGCGAGGTGGGCACCAACAACCCGGCCACGCAGAACGGGCCCATGGACTTCAGCCTCGACGTGTCCGAGGCGGCCGCGGGTCTGAATCTCCAGAGCTACACCGGCGGTACCGTCCAGATGATCATCCGCTCCAACGCGGCCTACACGCTGAACGCACAGGTCACCACGTCGAGTGGCTTCGGCACGATCGCGAACGGCGACATGGCGCTGAGCGACGTCGGCTTCGGCATCGGGTCGGTGTCGAACTCCGGCCCGAAGGTCTTCGGCGATCCGGCGTCGGGATCCACGGTCGCGGCGGCGTTCGCGTCGGATCCGAGTGCGGCGGCGAAGGACGTGGACGAGGAGCCGATCTTCACCGCGTCGCTCGACGACGTCACGTCCAGCGTCCAGGTGCTCGACGGTCCGCGGATCTCGAACCGGGGCGGCATCGGCTCGCCGAACAACGGCCTCCTGGTGGACACGACGTACGCCATCGGCCCGCAGTTCTACACGCCGGTCGCGAGCTTCGACGCCACGGTGACGTTCACGCTGGCCACCCCCTAGCGCGATGTCTCGACAGGTCCCTCCCAGGGGCGCGCGCGGCGCGCCCCCGCGATCGAGGCATCCGATCGCCGACGGTTCCCATCCGAGGAGCCCCGGACCGCGCACGTCGCGGGGCCGGGGCCTCGTGCGTTTCGGCGCCGTCGTGCGCCGGGCGCTCTGGTGCACGGCGATGCTCGGGCTCTGGGGCACGAGCGTCGCGGTCGCGGAGCTGGGCCCGGTCCTCGTGCTGCCCGAGCCTCCCGGTCCTCCCCCCAAGCCCCCGGCCGGCTTCGACGGCGAGATCGTCGTGCTGCCCGATGACCTCGCCGAGACCGGGACCGCTCGGATCCCGCTCGGCACCGTCGAGCTGGGAGAGCTGACGCCGGGTGTCGGCGTGCCGTGGGTGCGCGAGGAGACCACGATCGCGATCTACTCGCCGTTCGGGTACTTCCCCCGCTACCGGCTCACGGCCCGGTCGCTGACGCCGGCCGGAGGGCCCGTCGGCGCGTTCACGACGGCCGACATCGGCATGGGGATCACCGATCCGGTGGGGCGGGCGCCGCGGATCAACCCCGACTACGACTACGACCCGTCGACCGTGGCCAAGAACGCCGACGACGAGCCGCTGTTCGTCGGCACGGTCCAGTCACTGGGTCCGTTCATTCCCGGCACCGAGATTCTCCGGATGCGCGGCTTCTACTGGGGCTCGTGGAACTACTTCACGCTCATCTTCGCCGTCGGGCCGCAGTACTTCACCCCCGGACCCTCGCAGGTGGTCCAGCTGGAACTGGAGCTGATCCTCCTATGACGATCCCGACCCGTTTCGCGAGCGCCGTGGCGCTCGCCCTGGTGACGACCTCGGTCGCCGTCCCCGCCGCCCGGGCCGGCGACGTGTCGATCATCCCGAGCCTCGTCGAGGTGCGGGTTCCGCCGGGCGAGGACTTCACGACGCTCGTGGAGATCGTGTACGCCAAGAGCAACGACCAAGACGACATGCCGCTTCGCATCGTCCTGTCCACCGAGGACTGGGACATGAACGCCGAGGGACGGCTCTCATATGCAGTGCCCGACAGCCTCCCGGAATCGGCCGCGTCGTGGGTCGTCTTCTCGCCGAGCGAGGCCGAGATCGTCCCCGGACAGATCATGCATGCGCGCATGTCGGTCATCGTGCCCGAGGACGCGCGGGGCGGCGAGTATCGCGCCGCGCTGATCGCCCAGCCGAGGCCGGCGTATCGGCCGCTCGAAGAGAATCAGAAGCGTCTCCAGTTTCGCTACCGCCTCGCGTCCACGATCTACGTGAGCGTGCCGCCGATCGAGCACGAGCTGGATCTGGTCGGTCTGGACGTGGTCGCCGATCGCGGGCGGTGGGCGGTGGTTCCGTCCTTACGGAACGACGGCGGAGAGCACGCCCGTATCGTCGACTCGTTCGAGGTGCTGCCGATCGAGAACCCGCTCCTGGGGAGCGCATACGTGAAGCAGACCGAGGAGGCGGGGGTCGTGCTGCCGGGACGACTGCGCCGACTCCGACACTGGCTGCCGGAGTACCTCGAGCCCGGTGCCTACCGCATCGTGTACGAGGCCGACGCGGGAGATCCCTACCCCCTGATGGTGGGGGAGAGCACGTTCGAGATCCCGGGTCCCGACGACGTCCCGACGGTCGTCGCCACCCGGGACTGACGGTGGTGTGCCGCCGCGATCCGATCCGACCGGTGCGGCGGGCACGCTAGTCCGGATCCGCCGAGCGCGCGGAGAAGGCGAGCGCGGCCGCCGTCCAGACGAACGGCAGCAGCGGCATCACGTAGCGCCTGAGAACGAGATGACTCCAGGCAACCGCGAATCCACAGGCGATCGCGAACGCGAAGATCAGGATCGCGATCCGGCGCGCCCGCCGCGCGTCCGGGCCCGCCGGACGCGTGAACGCGGCGCACAGGATGACCGCGGCGACCGCCCAGCTCACCATGGCCCACGGGGCGTAGAGCTTCCGGAGAGCGGCCATCGGGTCGCCGTGGCGCGGCGTCCACTCGGTGGTGTGCTGTCCGGGCCAGAAGGCGGTGATGGAGCCGTCCGGATGCTCGCGGTACGTGTACCGGCCGTGCGCCACGGGAGAGGTCGGTACGAAGACCCGTGCGAAGCTCGGCAGCACGAACGTCCGCAGATACGTTCCCAGGTTCTGCGCGATCCACTCGTGCGTGAACGACCGGAAGAGCTCGTTCACGAGAATGAACGCGTTTCGGTACTGCAGCGCGAACGCGGGGAGAGCCGGGTTCGTCCGGTTCCGGTGCTCGACGAAGTACCGCTGAGCCGGCGTCGTCGGTACCTTCGCCTCGCGGATGAAGCCCGTCAGGAACCGACGATAAGGCTCCACGTCCTTCGGTTCGGGCTCGTAGCGGGGCCAGAAGGCTCGCAGCAACCGTTTCGCGGGTGATCTGCGATTCCAGCGATGCCAGTTCGAGTCGTGGTCGGGTCGGATCGACGATGGGTACGCGGTGAGGAACTCGGCGACCAGACGGGCCTCTGGGTCGAGGAAGTCTTCGGGGGCCAGCTCGTCGAGGTGAGGCGCAATGTTGCCGTAGAGGGCCCAGCCGTCGAACGTGGTCGGGCGAAAGCGTCCGAGGCTCCAGTCCACGTGCGCGCTGATCGCCAGGATGCTGGCCGAGGACACGAGCACGACCATGCCGGCACGACGGGCACGGCTCGCATGCGACGGCGCACGCCACACCACGGTGGCGGCCAGCAACGCCGGATTGGCGAGGCCCACGAACCGGAGGAACATCGTCGACACCGACAGCGCGAGCGCGCCGGCGAACCACCGTCTCGTCGGGGAGTCGACGTACGCGAGAATCGTGGCCAGGAAGCCGATCGTCTGCGCCGTATAGACGGTATCGGCGATCAGGAAGTGATCGAGGTACCACGCGTGGGGATCGAACGCGATCAGCGCTCCGGCCGCAACCGCGACCTCCCGGCGAACGCGCTGGTGGCGGTGAAGCACCCACGTCAGTCCGAGCGACGCGATCAGCCGAAGCAGAGCGGCCAGCACGACCGACACCGTCGGCGTCGGCGAGAACACGCGGGTGGCGGCCAGGTATAGCGAGTAGCCGATCGGCTTGTACGGGTTCGCCTTCAACGACTCGGCCGACAACACGTACTCCTCGCTGTCGCCGACGAGATAGGGATGAGGGTACAGGTAGACCTGGAGGAGCTTGAGCAGCACGAACGCCACCGTCATCCAGACGAGCGGGGTGACGAGCGAGCCGGCGGGGCTGCCTGACGATCGCTCGCCTCGACGGGAGTGTCCGGCGCTCGTCATCGCGCACCACGCGGTGCGCCGTCCGCCGCGGCGCGCGAGCGTCTGTCCCGGTCGTCGACGACGTCGTCGATCCAGGCGAGCGCGGGCATCGAGCGGGCCATGGGACGTCCCCTGGTGAGTCACGGTGAATGAATGATGGGGGGATCGTGCGAGCTTACCCTGCGAGGCCGTCGAAGGGAACCCGTGGCCCGGTTCACGGCGTGGATACGATGCTCGGAATACGAGCATCGTATCCGGGGACCATCCTGGTGGTGCCGACTAGCCCAGCACCTCGACCAGCGCCTTCCGATGATGCTTGCTGCCCACGGCGGCGACGATCGTCCGGAGCGCTTCGAGGTTCCGGCCGTGCTTGCCGATGATCAGCCCCATGTCTTCCTTGGCCACCGACAGCTCGTAGATGGTCAGCGATTGACTCGAGATCTCACGCACGGAGACGCTGTCGGAGTTGTCGACGAGCTCGCGGGCCATGTTCTCGATCAGAGACTTCATGAGTCGCGTCCTTTTGCCGGGACGACGGGACGTCATCCTCGATTGCAGTGTCGGGTACGTGTCGGTTCGCGGCTCGTCGTGGCACGTGTGCGACGACGAGCGTGTCACGCATGCGGAAGGCGACCGGGAGCCGGAGGATTCCGCGTCGACCAGCAGTCGCGAACCGGTCTCCGGATCGGAATCGCGCGCCCGCGCGTCACACGGATCTTGATCGACCGACCCCCGCACGATGTTTCGCGAAAAGGGAACGTGCTCGGGACGGCCGGCCGCTCCGGAACCGGGGTCAGCCGTCGAGCCGTCCGCCTTCTGGCGATCGACTGCTCGATCGGGCGCGAGGCCTCGGGGGCGCGCTAGAACCGTTTCCGGACGACCGCGCGGGGCCGTGGCACCACCCCGACCTGGATCCCCGTGACGTCGCGAGTCACCGGCACGTCCACCTGCATCGTGGCCGGCGCGATCAGCTCGCCGGGGAGCGACGCCGGCGCGATCTGGAGGGCGTGCCGTCCCGGGGGCACGTCTCCGAGCCGGAACGAGCCGTCCGGGCTCGAGAGCGTGTTGGAGCCCCCCGCGATGAACACGAGCGCATCGGACACGACCGGCTCGTCGGTGTCGTGCCGGTCGTTTCCGTTCACGTCGACGAACACGATGCCGGTCACGCGGCGGTTCACGCACGCGCGGAAGTCGATCCGTGCCCGGGTCAGGGGCCCGATCGTCACGTCGCCCGACAGTGCGCCGAGCACCGAGAGGTCCGCCCGCAGCGTGGTCGCCTCCACGGTCACGTGGTGGCGGCCCGGGGCGAGCGACTCGAACGCGTATCGTCCCTCGCGGTCGGTCTCACGCCGGTCCATGCCGCGATCCAGCGTGACCACGATGCCGCGCAGCGGCCGCTCGCCCTCGTCGTAGCGCCCGTTCAGGTTCGTGTCGACGTAGATGCGACCTTCGATCGCGACCGGTCGGTTGCGGCCGGCGGCATCGTCCATGCCCGCGTGCCGGAGCCGATCCTCGTCCAGCACGAAGCGTCCGCGCCAGTCCGCGCGCGTGAGATGTCCGACCTGCTGCTGATCCACGGCGATGCTGGCCCCGTGATCGCCCGAGGCGTAGCCGATGCGGATGCGCGCGGTGAAGCCTCGCTGCTCGTCCACGAATGTGCGCGTCCATCGGCCGCCGACGGTCATCGAGAGGCCCCCGAGCATGCGGACCGGTGGCGACCAGTCTGCCGACGCTCCGGCGAAGCGATGATCGCTCCACGACGTCGCGAGCTGAGCTCGACCGGCGCGGGTGTCGACGAGGAGACCGGCGGAGGCGAAGAACGCATCGGAGCCGCTCAGCCGTCGTCGCATCGATCCGTACCACTTGCCGATCGGCAGCCGTCCCCGGAGGTCCAGCGAGAGGTCGGTACGTGTCGAGGTTCGGCCGAGATCGGCGATCGACAGCGTGGCGACCGCGGACTGGAGCGCCGGATGTGACGGGGTCCACGCGGTCGCCGCATCGTAGAGCCGGTCCGTCGACCGGAGGACCGGGTCGTAGTGCAGCGAGTGCGACGCGCCCAGCGACACGCGCTCGGACAGGCGGCGGTTCGCACCCAGCGTGTAGAACGACGAGCCGTCCTCGGCGAACACCGACGCGCGCTGGAACGCGGTGCCGAAGTGCCCCGCGCGCACGCGGAGCGCCGTGTCGTCCTCCGGTGACCACTGCGCGTGGAGCTCGATCGCCTCGCGATCGGCGAGGTCGTGTCCGGGGCTGACGAACGCGCCGCCCTCCACGCGGGTCAGCCATCGCTCTCGCCGCGCCTCGTGACGCACGCCGACGAGCATGCCCTCGCGCCGGGACGCCCCGCGTCCGATCCAGGACGCCCCGACATCGAGGGCGTCGGCCGCCGTCGGCTCGTCTCGCAGGCGCCAGCCCATCGACACCGTACCCACGTGCTCGTCGAAGCGAGGTCCCACGAAGTTGCTCCGGGCGCCGGTGAATCCGGACGAGAGCTGCACGTAGCTGGCCGACAGCCGCCGGGCGCCGCCGTTCAGCTCCAGATCGGCGCCGATGCCACGGCCGTGCGCGCGTAGCCACGACATGCGCGTGTCTCCGCGGAGGTCGCCCAGCATCACCCGACTCCCGGCTCCGGAATCGAGCTGGGTCAGGAAGGTGTTCAGATGAGCATGCTGTGCATCGGTGTACCGCCCGTCCAGCCGCGTCGACAGGAGCCCCGTCCGGACGCGGGTCCGGTTCTCGAGCGTGAGCGCGCCGTTGACCACGTCGCCGCGCTCGACCGCGTTGCCGTGGTAGCGGACCTCCTGCACGCCGATGGCCGGAAGCTCCGCGCGGAGCTGCTCGGGATCCAGCGGATTGGACGTGACGATGAGGGCGTCGGTCAGCGCATCGACCCGGATCGTTACCCCGAAGAGGATCGATGCCAGCTCGATCGGGACCCGGAGATCGCCCTCGTGCGTGCCGACCGGCAGCCCGGGCGCCAGACGGCTGCCGATGGCGAAGTCCCGGCTGACCTCGCCGGTCAGCCCGTCGTAGTACGCGGTCACCCCCTGCGACGGGATCGACACCGAAACCGATCGCGAGTAGCTCTCGAACACGACGGTGGCGCCCAGCGTCTGGGCGATCGGACGCGTGGGCACCAGCCAGACGTCACCCCGCCGCTCGGGCGCATGTCCCGGGGTCACGATCGTCTCGCCGTCGATCACGAGGCCGGGAACGGTCTCGGCCCGCACGATCGGTGCGCTCCAGGCGAGCGCCATCAGCGCGAGAATCGCGACCACGCCGCGCGTGTTCCGGCCCGGGCTCGTGTCGATCCGCATCGTGCGGTGGATCCCCCTCGTGGGCGTTTCCGGAGGCGAACACGCCGGAACGTGCCGCGCGCGGGCGTTTCACGTTCCATGGGCCGCGCCGCACCGGGGCGCGGACGGTAACGGAGCTCGGCTCGTGGGCAAGAGCGAGGCCGCCGACGCGGCGAGGGCGATCACGTGACATGGAGCTGCACGGTCGTAACGATCGGGCCGGCGCGGCGCCATCTTTAAGCATTTGCAACGTCCTAGGGCGCTGTCAGAATACGCGGTGACCAGAACCAGGTTCGCATTCGTGACGCACTCGCGCCGCCACAGGAGGTCACGTGGCCACACGCAAAGCCAGGGCCGAAGATCTGAACTTCAAGAACGTCGTCGACCGGCAGTTCGATCGCGCGACCCGATTCCTGAAGCTCCCGGAGGGTCTCGTCCAGTCGATCAAGGTCTGCAACAACGTGTACTACGTGCAGTTTCCCGTGAAGTTCGGTAAGCGGTACCAGATCTTCGAAGGATGGCGAGCCGAGCACAGCCACCACAAGAAGCCGCTGAAGGGCGGCATCCGCTACTCGCGAATGGTGGAGCAGGACGAGGTCATCGCGCTCGCGGCGCTGATGACGTACAAGTGCGCCATCGCGAACGTCCCGTTCGGGGGCTCGAAGGGCGGGGTCAAGCTTCGACCCCGCGACTACACGCCCGACCAGCTGGAGAAGGTCACCCGTCGCTTCACTGCCGAGCTGATCAACAAGCGTTTCATCGGCCCGGGGATCAACGTGCCGGCGCCCGACTACGGCACCGGCGAGCGAGAGATGGCGTGGATCGCCGACACCTACGATGCGTTCCACGCCGGTGAGCTCGACAACATGGCCTGCGTCACCGGCAAGCCCGTGAGCCAGGGCGGAATCCGCGGACGCAGCGCGGCCACGGGGCGGGGCGTCGTGTTCGGGCTGCGAGAGTTCTTCCAGCACAAGAAGGACGTGGTCGCGGCCGGCCTCTCGGGCACGCTCGAGGGCAAGCGGGTCTCGGTCCAGGGCTTCGGCAACGTCGGGTTCCACGTGGCGAACATCCTCGCGCGAGAGGACGGCGCCAGGATCGTCGCCGTCGGCGAGTACGACGGCACGGCGTACGATCCGGACGGTCTCGACCTCGCCAAGCTGGAGCGGCACTTCAGATCCAAGCGCTCCATCCGGGGTTTCCCCGGCGCCAAGACGCTGCCGACGGGGCTCGACTGCCTGGAGGTGGACTGCGACGTGCTCGTGCCCGCCGCGCTCGAGCATCAGATCACCCTCGCCAACGCCAGGAAGGTCAAGGCCCGCGTGATCGCCGAGGCGGCCAACGGGCCCACGACGCCCGAGGCCGAAGCCCTCCTGATGAAGCGCGGGGTCTGGATCCTGCCCGACATCTACCTCAACGCGGGTGGGGTGACGGTCTCGTACTTCGAGTGGAGCAAGAACATCTCGCACATGCGTCTGGGCCGCATGGAGAAGCGACGCGACGAGGCGGTCTCGCGCCAGCAGGTGCAGGAGATCGAGAAGCTCGTCGGGCGCAAGTTCCCGTCCGAGGTGCGTCGGAAGATGATGATCGGCGGCAACGAGGAGGATCTCGTCAACTCGGGGCTCGAGGAGACGATGGTCACCGCGTACAACGAGATCCGCGACACGAGAAAGCGCCATCGCGGCGTCGAGGATCTCCGGACCGCCGCCTTCATCTGCGCGATCCAGAAGATCGCCGAGAGCTACCTGGCGCTCGGGATCTTCCCCTGATCGGGCCCTCGTGAGCGCGGTGCCCGCCCGCTCGCGGGCACCGACGGCCGGGGCGGTCGGCCGGGACGGCGCGGTCAGCGCAGCCGGAGCTCGAGCCGGATCCGCCGCCCGGGGGCCGGCAGGCCCCACGCGTCGTAGAGCGCGACGTCGCCCAGGTTGTCCACGGCGATCCGCGCCTCGGCGCTGGAGAAGGTACCTGCGCCCCAGGACACGCGTACCGGCCAGGATCGGGAGACCGATGCGGAGAGGATCGCCTCGGCATCCAGCTCGACGCTGTCGCCGGTGATGCCGTCGATCACGCTCTGATCCCCGGTGTACGAGACGCCGACGCTGCCCACCGCGCCGGCGGCGATCGGGAACCGCGCGCGGGCATCTCCGAACGCGGACGGCAGGTTCTCCGGCCGCGTGGTGTCGTCCGTCTCGGTGTCGGTCAGATCCACCGACTGAAGCGTGGCGTTGGCCGACAGCTCGATGCGCCCGAGGCGATGGGCCCCGATGAGCTCGAGCCCCGTGCTCGTCAGCTCGTTCCGGTTCACGCGCATGAACTTCCCCGTGCCGTCGTCGAGGAGCACGCGCACCACGGCGTCCTCCAGGAGCGTGTGGAACACGACGAGCTGGGCCGATCCGTCGCCGACGCGCGAGCTGATTCCCGCCTCGGTGGTCAGCAGCTTCTCGGGCTCGAGGTCGGGGTTCGGCACGAATCGATCGAGTGCGCCGGAGTAGAGCTCGCGGAGCGCCGGGAACCGGCCCCGCCGGCTGACCCCGGCGTGCACCACGGCCCGACCCATCACGGCCGAGAGGCCGGCGCGCGCACCCAGCTCGGACAGCGGTTCCTGGGTGTCGCGGCCACCCGCCTCGGGCGTGGCGGCACGATCGTAGGCGGCTCCCACGCTGAACGAGAGGGCGTCGACGGCTCCGAAGCCGTCGGTGCGCCAGACGTTCTCGACGCCGACGCTGCTGATCTCCTGGCGGTAGCGAGCGTCGCCTTCGGGAAGGCTCTCGTCGTGGCGAATGCCCGACCACGTGAACGCACCGCGCAGCATTCCGCGGCGTCCGAGCGTCTGATCGGCGAGGAGGCGCAGCGTCACCGTCCGGTCCTCGCCGTCGTCGAAGCCGACGACCTCGTCGTACGCACGGGTGGCATAGGCGTCGATGTCGGTCCGGCCGCGATCGTATCCGACGCTCAGCTCCAGGTCGCCGCGGCCGCCGAACGGTGAGCGCCGGAGGCCGGTACCGCCCGAGAGCACCGCCAGCGTTCGGGACACGCTCGGGTAGCGCCACAGTCGGGCGTCCTCGTCGGGCACTCCGAGCTCGGCGGCGATGCCACGCTCCTCGTCGAACGAGGATCCCGAGAACGAGAGCCACGCGCCGCCGGGCGTGTCGTAGCGCAGCGCGACGAATCCGTTGACGTTGCGGAGGTCGGTGTTGAGGCGGAGGTCGTCCTTGGTCCGGACCGGCTCGCGGATGCCGTCGGCCAGGGGCTCGCCGTCTCGGTCGCGAAAGCCGACCCCGGCCCGGGCCAGCCAGCTCCCGGAGCGCGACTCGAACGGGATCGACGTCGTGACCGTGGTCCCGAACGCACCGGTGTCGTCCGCGCCGGTGGTGATCTCGAGCCGTCTCTCGGGGGATCGCGCGCGAGCGTCACCGACCCGGACCTCGACGACGCCGCCGAGCACGTTGGGCCCGTGCAGCATCGACGAGAGCCCTCGCGTGAACGTGACGTCCTCCAGAGCCGTGGCCGGGATGACCGAGACGTCGGCACGTGCGTCCCACGCCAGGGTGATCGGTACCCCGTCCACCAGCACTGCGACCTGACGCGACTCGGATCCTCTCGCGGAGATCTCGGCCTCGCCGCGAGAGTTCGTCCGGACGTGCAGCATCGGCAGCTCGCGAAGGACGTTCTCGAGCGAGGCCGCCGCCGGCACCGGCAGCGAGTCCAGCTCCGCCTCGACGGCGCTGGCGCCGCCGATGGTGGTCACCGCGCGGGGTGCCTGTACCACGACCTCTTCGCCGGTGTAGATCGGCTTCCGGTCGGAGTCGTCTGGGGCGTTCTCCGTGGCGGAGCCGTCGAACCCGATCAGACACACGATCGAGGCGTAGAGAGCCGAGCGTTGCATGCAGGTCGTCCTCTCGGTTGGGTATCGCGTTCGTCGGTCGCGCCGGGCGCCCCGCACACGGACCGGACGTGTCGTACGGCGGCACTGCCGGTCGTTCCGATGACGCCCGCATGTGCCGAGTGAGAGCTAGCCGCCGCCGAGTCTCCGGCGTGCACGGTCGATCCACGGCGTCACGCGGGCCTTCTCGGTCCGGGGAGCCTGTGACTCCGCCCGGCGAAACGCCTCGAGCGCGTCGCGGTACGCACCGATCGCCAGCGCGCGCCGCCCTTCGAGGATGGCGACGCGGTAGTCGCCGGGGGAGGCGCGTCTCGCGCCCGCGACCGCCGCGTCGAACCCATCCCAGTCGTTCGTGGCGCCGCGAGCTTCGGCGAGCCGGAGCCAGGATAGCACGCGTGTCGAGTCCAGCGTGACCGCGCGTTCGAACGCGAGCGCGGCGTCCTTCCAGCGGTTCATGACGACGTACGTCTCTCCGAGCCCGTGATGCGCCTCGGGATCGCCCGGGGTCAGCGCCACCGACCGCAGCTGCATCTCGAGCATGTTGGCCACCTGCATCTCACTCGAGTGCAGGATCGAGTCGGAACGTGCCTGCCAGCGCTCGATCATCGTGCCGAGCGGCGTGGGCTCGAACTCGCGCGTCTCGGGCGCGGTCCCCGCATCGTCGCCCATGACGTAGCCCAGCGACATCAGGCGCCGGCGCATGTCCTCGTCGATGGCCTCGGCGTGCTGCGGAGCGGCGTGGGCGGCCACGCGTTCCGTCAGCTCGAACTGCAGCTCGGCGGCGGCGCGAGGCATCTCCGAGACCGTCGGCGGTGCATCGCCGGCGAGCAGGTTCTTCCGCTCGTCCCGATCCCGCGCGAGGTCGTAGTACTCGGGCCACGGGGCATCGATGAACTTGTCGCCGTGGCGGCGAAGCGCGTGGATCGGCGCCCAGCCGTGCATGAGGTGGGGCCAGAGGGTCTCCAGGTACACCGTTCGCGGCTCGTCCGGTGGCGGGTCGAGGAGCGAGAGTGCCTCGCCGGACGTGTCGTGAGTCATGCCGAGCAGGTCGAGCACGGTGGGGAACACGTCGCACGTCGTGACCACGCGGCCCGACAGCGTGGCCGGTGCATTCATCGCGTTGCCCGGGACGAGTATCAGGGGCACGTGCATGGTCGATTCGTACACGAGGTGCGCGTGAGTCCGCTCGCCGTGCTCGCCGAGCCCCTCGCCGTGATCGGCGGTGACCACGATCAGCGTCCGGTCGCCGACTCCACCGGAGTCCAGCGCGGCCAGGAGGCGGCCCAGCTCCCGATCCACGAACGCGATCTCGCCGTCGTACGGGGCGTCCGCGAACGACGCGTCGAACGGGCTCGGTGGCGCGTACGGATCGTGGGCGTCGAAGTAGTGCACCCACACGAAGAACGGCTGGCGATCGATCATGTCGATCACGTTCGAGTTCAGCCACGAGAGCGCGGCGTCGGTGACGCGGTCGGCCGGGCGCTCCGCGGAGCCGCGCTGGGCCCGCGGGTCGTCGGAGAGCTGATCGTCGTACACGTCGAAGCCCTGCGCGAGCCCGCGGCTCCGCTCGAGCACCGACGCGGCCACGAAGGCCGCCGTGGCGTAGCCCGCCCCGGACAGTCGCTCGGCCAGCGTGGTCACCCGATCGTCGAGATGGTGCACGCCGTTCAGGCGGACCCCGTGATCGGGCGGAACGAGTCCGGTGAAGAGGCTGGCGTGTGCCGGCAGCGTGATCGGCACCGGCGTGACGGCGTCGGTCACGCGAACGCCGCGTCCGGCGAGGCCGTCGATCACCGGGGTCTCGGCGGCGCGATACCCGTAGCAGCCGAGGTGATCGGCGCGCACGGTGTCCAGCGTGACCACGAGCACGTTGTATCCCTGGAGCGCCCCGCGCGCGATCGGCATCGCGCTCACCTCGCGTCCGGGCGGCGTCGACTCGTCGCACGACACCAGCGCCCAGGCCGACACGGCCAGCGCCACCACCGAGACGGCGCGCGATCCCGGCGCGTCCGGCGAAGCCGGCCGGCTCGGCCGCGCGGGGTTCCGGCTCCACCACATGCTCACGACGCTCACGAACGACGGCAACGGTGCGTCCTCCAGTCGGGGTCCAGGGACGGGCAGTCTACCAGGATCGCGGCCGAAGTCCGGACAATCGCACGAGGCCCGCCGTCCGGATCGGGGCCACGGTTGCCGCGCCGAGCCCGAGCGGGTACTGTCATGTTGCGATGAAACGGTATCTCCACGGCGTCGAAAGACAGCGGAGGACGCCTCATGTTCGATCAGTTCAAGCAACAGCTTCCCGACATCGACCCGATCGAGACCCAGGAGTGGCTGGAGTCTCTCGAGTCGGTGATTCAGCAGTCGGGCGCCAAGCGCGCGCAGTACCTGATGTACAAGCTCCTGAAGGCCGCGCGCATGCGGAACGTCGGCCTGCCGCCGACCACACAGACCCGCTACATCAACACCATCAGTCCCGAGCAGGAGCCCACGTTCCCCGGAGACGAGGACATGGAGCGGCGCATCCGGCGTCTCATCCGCTGGAACGCGGCCGCGATGGTCATCCGGGCCAACCGCCGTTTCGACGGACTCGGCGGACACCTGTCGACCTATGCCTCGGCCGCGACGTTGCTGGAGGTCGGGTTCAATCACTTCTTCCGGGGCAAGGATCATCCCGGCGGTGGGGACCAGATCTACTTCCAGGGCCACGCCGCGCCGGGCATCTACGCCCGCGCGTTCCTGGAAGGTCGTCTGTCGGAATCGCAGCTCGATCGGTTCCGGCGCGAGACCGGCGGGGGCGGGCTCTCGAGCTATCCGCACCCGCGGCTGATGCCCGAGTTCTGGGAGTTTCCGACCGTGTCGATGGGACTGGGACCGATCAGCGCGATCTACCAGGCCCGGTTCAATCAGTACCTCCATGCCCGGGGCATCGCCGACACGTCACAGAAGCGCGTGTGGGCGTTTCTGGGTGACGGCGAGTGCGACGAGCCCGAGGCGCTGGGCGCGCTCACACTCGCGGCGCGTGACGGCCTCGACAACCTCACGTTCGTCGTGAACTGCAACCTCCAGCGACTCGACGGTCCGGTGCGTGGCAACGGGAAGATCATCCAGGAGCTGGAGGCGGTGTTCCGCGGCGCCGGCTGGAACGTGATCAAGGTGATCTGGGGCCGCCAGTGGGATCCGCTGCTCGCCAGGGACCGCCGCGGTGTGCTCGAGCAGAAGATGATGGACACGCTCGACGGCGACTATCAGCTCTACTCGGTCGAGGACGGCGCCTTCATCCGCAAGCACTTCTTCGGTCCCGATCCGGAGCTCGCGCGCCTCGTCGAGGACCTGTCCGACGAGGACATCAAGCGGCTGCGCCGCGGCGGCCACGACTATCGAAAGATGTACGCGGCGTACAAGCGTGCCACCGAGACCGTCGGGCAGCCCACCGTGATCCTGGCCAAGACCGTCAAGGGGTGGACGCTGGGCCCGGGCGTCGCCGGACGCAACGTCACGCATCAGAAGAAGAAGCTGGAGGACGATCAGCTCAGGACGTTCCGCGATCTCCTCGAGCTGCCCATCCCCGACGATCAGCTGGACGACCTCCCCTTCCATCACCCCGGTCCGAAGTCGGACGAAGTGCGCTACCTCATCGAGCGGCGGCGGGCGCTGGGCGGCTTCGTCCCCACGCGACACGCTCGCGCCAAGACGCCGATCTCGCCCCCGGCGGACTCGGTGTTCACCGAGTTCCTGGCGGGCACCAAGGCGAACGTCGAGGCCTCCACGACGATGGCCTACGTCCGGATGCTGCGGAAGATCATGAAGGACCCGGCGCTCGGGCGTCGGGTGGTTCCGATCATTCCCGACGAGGCGCGCACGTTCGGGATGGATCCGCTGTTCGCCGAGTTCGGCATCTACGCGTCGCAGGGGCAGAAGTACACGCCGGTCGACGCGGACTACGTGATGAAGTACCACGAGGCCGCCGACGGGCAGATCCTCGAGGAGGGGATCACCGAGGCCGGCGCGCTGTGCGACTTCACCGCGGCCTCCACGTCGTACGCGACGCACGGCGAGCCGACGGTGCCGTTCTACATGTTCTACTCGATGTTCGGCTTCCAGCGGGTCGCAGACCTGATCTGGGCGTGTGCCGATCAGCGCGGTCGGGGCTTTCTCCTCGGTGCCACGGCCGGCCGCACGACGCTGATGGGCGAGGGGCTCCAGCACGACGACGGCCAGAGCCACGTCATGGCCTCGGTCGTGCCGTCGGTGCACGCGTACGATCCGGCCTACGCATTCGAGGCGGCCATCATCACCCGCGAGGGCCTTCGCCGGATGCTGGACGAGAACGAGGACGTCATCTACTACATCACCCTCTACAACGAGGCGTACACGATGCCCGCGATGCCCGAGGGAGCGTCCGAGGGCGTGCTCAAGGGGCTCTATCGATTCCGCGAGGCGCCGACGGGCAAGCACCGCGTGCGCCTTCTGGGAAGCGGTCCCATTCTGAACGAGACACTGCGCGCCGCCGAGATGCTGGCCGAGGGCTACGACGTGGCCGCCGAGGTCTGGAGCGCGACCAGCTACTCCGAGCTCCGGCGAGACGCGCTCGAGGTGGATCGTTGGAATCGCCTGCATCCGGGCGAGGAGGCGCGAAAGCCGTACGTGACCGAGTGTCTCGGCGGCGAGGACTCCCCGATCGTCTGCGCGTCGGACTACATGAAGACGATGCCGGACATGATCGCGAAGTGGGTGCCGGAGACCTTCATCGCGCTCGGAACCGATGGGTTCGGGCGAAGCGACACGCGTCAGTCGCTCCGGCGCTTCTTCGAGGTCGACGCGGGACACATCGTGGTGGCGGCGCTGTCCGGGCTCTGTCGCGCCGGCGCGGTGAAGGCGTCGGTCGTCCAGAAGGCGATGAAGACGCTCGAGATCGATCCGGACTCCAGGGCGCCCGAGAGTCGTGACCTCGGTGAGCAGGTCGTCGAGAAGACGAACGGCGCCCGAGGCCGCCGGTCTCGGCGAAAGGCGCCGTCCCGGTAGCCGTCACCGCCGATCGAACAGCTTCCCCGGCTGGCGCCCCGCGAATCCCGTACGCGTTCGACGTCCGGGGCGCTGCCGGCCACGGTGACACCGCTCGATACCCCGCGAGTGCCCGCGAGACGCGTCCGCGCACCGAGCTCCGGAGCGCCTACCCATCGCCACGAGCGTGATCGACGGCCACGAGGCGGGACCTCTCCTTTCCTGAGCTTCCGGCTTGATCGAGATAGTCAATATTGAGTACATTGATATCCAGATCAGAGTTCGTCGCCCATTGACGATCCGCGCATCGATCACATGCAGGGGAACGGAACATGCGTACGTACCAGATCATCGTCCTGGCCTTGCTGACCTCGATCGGGGAGAGCGTCGACACATCCGAGGCGTCCCCGGACGGAGCCTCCGCGCGTGAGGAGGCGGTGGTCCTGGCCCGGTTTGTGCCGGGGTCGATCGCCCTGCCGCCGGGTGTCACCGAGCTGGCGCTGGCGGATGCGGTCGAGACGCCCGGCGTTCTGACCCGGCACGCGCTCGGCGCCGAGCTCGACGCCGTGGGCGTGGTCGGGCTCGGGCACCTGATCCCGACCTTCGATCCCACCGTGGTGGACCGCAACGGCGAGCCGGTGACCGACGCGGATGGTCATGTCCTCACGGTCCCGCACGATCTCGGTCTCTGGTACGTCCTCGATCTCTCGCACGACCGGGTGGAGGAGAGCTGCGCGATCCTGGCCGAGAGCCCGGACGTCGAGGTGGCCGAGCCCGACTGGCGCCGGCGCGCCAACGCGCTTCCGAACGACGACTACTTCGATCGCCAGTGGGGCCTGCGGAACACCGGCCAGTATGGCGGCGTGCCGGGAAAGGACCTCAACGCCGAGGACGCCTGGGACGACTTCGGAGCCGGGCTCCATCCGGTCCGGATCGCGGTGCTCGACACCGGCATGGACTTCGCTCACCCCGACTTTCACGAGGTCGAGGTCGGCGTGAACCTCGTCACCGGCGGGCTGCCCGAGGACGACAGCGCAGGCGTCTGGCACGGGACGGCGGTCGCCGGCATCGCCGGCATGAAGGGCAACAACGGGATCGGGGGCACGGGCGTCGGATGGCAGCTGACCATCGTGCCGGTGAAGGTGCTCGATGCGGGCGGCGGCGGCTTCGATTCCTGGATCGCCGCGGGCCTCGACTGGACACGGAGCCAGGGAATCAAGATCGCGAACATGAGCCTCGGCGGTGAGCCGTTCTCCTCGCTGGTGCGCGAGGTCGTGCGAAACGGGCGCGCCGCCGGCATGACGAACGTGGCGGCGGCCGGGAACTACCAGCCGGTCTCCGGCGGTGCGCACTATCCCGCCGCCTACGGCCGGCATTGCCTGTCGGTGAACGCCTTCATGATGAACGGTGACCGATGGGTCGACGACTCGCCAGTTCTTCTCTGCGGCGTCGAATCGGCCGTGTGTGGCGATCGGCCGGACTACGAGCCGTGCGAGTCCTACCACGGCACCACGGTGGATCTGACCGCTCCCGGTGGACGGGCCATCTTCACCACCAAGCACTCGGTGTTCGACGACGGATACTACGAAGTCACCGATCCCTGGCGCTCGTGTGCCAACGGCGGGATCACGGACTGGAGCACGGTCGATGCCTTCGGCGGTACGTCGGCCGCCACGCCGCACGTGAGCGGCGCGGCGGGGCTTATCCTGGCCATGAACCCCGACCTCGACGGTGAGGACGCCGAGAAGATCCTGATCCGGACCGCCCACGACCACAGGCAATACGAGATTGGATGGGACGAGCATTCCGGCTGGGGGCGGCCGGATCTCGAGGCCGCGCTGGAGCTGACCCAGTGGCCCTACGTGGCCGAACGGCGGACCGGGGTGAGCGGTGGCAGCGCGGTGCTCGATGGGACCGGCGTGGCCGTGTTCATGAACGTCGAAGGTCTGGGAGCGGCGGGCTACGCCTTCCAGCGCTACCGGGTCGACGAGACGATCCCCCTGGACGACGGCTTCGTCGCACAGCCCCTGGCATGGGGACGGGTGCAGGGCGCGATCGGGTGGCGGCGCATCGTGGACGGCGACGTGTTCGACCTGCCCGGCGAGAACGCCGGCCACACGAGCATCGCGGCCGTGTCGAGCTCGAGCATCACCGTGCGAACCTACTACTACGATCTCTACCGGGTCTCCGATGGGGGATACGTGGGGCGGTTCCCGAACGGTGGAACCGTCCGGTTCTCGTTCACGGTGATCGGGCCGGCGCCGGCCCTGGCGGTGGGGGACGGCGCGGTGCCGAGTACCCGGGTATTGCGGGTCGTTCCGAACCCGGCATCGACCTGGGCGGCCATCCGGCTGCCGTTCGCGGACCGGGAGCGCTCGCCGGACACCCGGCTGTCGATCTACGACGCATCCGGTCGCGAGGTGCGGCGATTCGAGGCTCACGGAAACTCGAGCCTCGTCTGGGATCTGACCACGGGGACCGGTAGGCCGGTCGCCGCCGGCGTCTACTTCCTGAAGCTGGAAGACGGAGCCGACAACCTCGGGCATGCACGCATGCTCGTGACGAGATAGAGGCGTGCGAACCGAGCGGTCCGAGGCGGTGGCCCGGTGTTGCAGGAGCCGCGTCATGCGGCGAGTCGCTCCAGCGCTGATGCTGATCGCGATTGCATCCTGCGAGCAACGGCCGACGGGTCCCTTCGAGCTGGAGCGGCCATGCACGCCCCCTGTGCAAGATCGATCGCCCGGCGTCGACATTCTGCCCGCCTGGTCACCGACCGGGGAGTTCATCGCGTATCGCACCTGGCCCACCACGGGGGGACAGGTGATGGGGCTCCACCGGGTGTTCGTCGACGAGGACGGTCAGCGAGAGAGCGATCCCGAGCTGCTTCTGGACCTCACGGAGCTGGGGCCGGCAGGCGAGCTCCGCATCTCACCCGATGGGACCACCCTCGCGTACTGGTTCGCCGGCGACATCTGGACGCTCGACTTCGCGACGCACGACACCACGCGCGTCACCCGCGTCGGAGACGCCCGCTGGCCCGACTGGCATCCGGACGGTGAGTGGCTCGTCTACGCCCAGGTCCTCGGCGGCTCGCAGATCGACCCAGACTCGACCGGCGGCATGCACGTGGTGAACGTGAGGACGCTCGAGGATCGGCAACTCACGCGGCGCGGGGGACTGATCATCGCGGGCGGCCACCCCAGGTGGGATCACGAGGGAAGGAGCATCGTCGTGTTTCGTGGTCGGCACGATCTCGAGCTTTTTCGCGTGTTTCCCGACTCGACGGACTACATCCAATTGACACGTACCGGATGGGACAACGAGGCCCCGACATGGTGGCTACTGCACGGTGAGGAGGTCGTCTTCACCCGTGTGGATGAGAGAGAGGACATGGAGTACGTGATCGACCTGGATACCGGCCGTGTCCGATGCTTCTCCTCCAACGGCGAGCCCGTGAACCTGCGCGCGTTCGACTTCAGCCCGGACCACACGAAGGTCGTGACCACGCGCGCCGACACCACCGGCACCATCGGCGTGCTCTGGGTGCTGGACATCCCCAGCGGTCGGTGGACACAGCTCACCGATCCGCCGCTCTAGTCAGAAGGAGGGACGCGGTGCGCTGGACGACGATTGCGCTGGCCGTTGCCACGCTGTGCCTGGCGCCGCCGCTCACGGCGAGGACGTGGGAGGCTGGGTTCGTCGTTCGCGACGACGAGTCGACCGGTGTGCTGAGGAGCTGGGACCAGACGTTCGGCCTCTCCGCGGGTCTCACGCTGCCGCTGGCCCGGAGCCTCGAGCTCGCGTCCCGCCTCACCACGCGCATCGGGTGGTTCGATCGGTACGAGGGCGCTTGCCCGTACTGCGCGGGCTTCGGGTGCGGATGCGCGTTCGACGGGGTGGGGCTGCGGACCCTGGAGGGAACCTTCACGCTCCGCGGTGTCGGCGGCACCTCGGTCAAGCGCTTCGTCGGCCTCTGTGGAGGGGTCCTCGTGGCCGACGTGGGGAAGGTCACGCGAACGATTCGATTCGTGAGTCGTCCCGATGACCCTCGGTTCGATACGGTCGAAGGGACCGGGAAGATCACCTTCAGGGCCCTCTTCGGCCTCGCCGCCGGCACCATCTTCCGCGGTCGCGACCACGGACTGGGCGTGGGCTTCGAGGGGTCGGCGACGATGGCGACGGACCGCTCGACGCTGTGGTTCCAGCTGGCCTATCTCGTCGAGTTCCGGTGAACGCCGGGCCACGTGTCGGCCGATCGCCTTCACGGTGGCCGGTCGCTTTGCACGTCCGTGGCGACTGCCCGGCTCGCCGCCTCCCACACGATCCGAAGCGGCGGCCGGGCGAAGCACCCGTTCACCAGTCGGCGATCACCTGACGGCGGCGGTCCCCGCGTCCGTCGTGAGGGTCGTCGCCGCGAGGACCGCGGCCGTCACCACGGCCGTCACCGTGCCAGCCACCGCGCGGTCCGCGACCCGGTCCGTCGTCGTCCCAGTCCGACCAAGGCCCGTGTCCGTTCCCGCGGATCCACGACGCGCGGACCGTCTCGCCCTCGTGGCTCAGGTTCAGAATGCGACCACTGGCCAGCACGAGCACCCGGTCGCCCCGGCGCCAGTCGCGCGCCTCGGCACCGACGCCCCGAGAGATCGCGAGCACGCCGCCGCCCTCGAGCACGAGACGACCGCGGCGCACGGTCCGGATCTCGTCCAGACCCGCGAACGCGATCTCGTCCGCCCTGGGCCGTCGGATCATGTGGACGCGGACCGTGCCGTGATCGGCGATCCAGAGCGACCATCCGCCACGGGCACGGTACAGGACCACGCGCTGGTTCCTGAGGACGCAGTCGAGCCGCCGGGTGGCCCGCACGACGGCGCCGCCGGCGAGCACGATGCGCCGTCCGTGTCGCACCCGGTCGATGCGAGAGGCGACGTAGGGAACCGAACGATACGCGCCGGGGGTCGCGTCACACCACTCGTCGAAGTCGGGAAGGCCGCCGTGCCAGGCGGTCATGATGCTGCCGATGGATCGGGAGATCTCGGGCTTCGAGGTCGGCTCGGGAGCCCCGCAACGGGCTTCCTGAGCATCGGCCGACGCCACGCTGATGGCGAGACAGAGCACGCCGCAGAGAAGTCGTTTCATCGTCGTCATCCTCGTTGTGCCCCCCTCGGATCGAGGAAGGCGGTCCGGCGTGGAGGCAATTGCCGGTTGCTCAGAGGACGATCGGCCCCCGCGTTTCGTTACACCCGGGTGTTCTGGAAGTCGTAACTCGTTGTCAATGTGAGGCTAACGGCCTCGGGTCGACCGGTCTCGGCCACCCGTCGTACACTGTCGGCCGCACGAAATCAACCGGAGCCGCGACCGATGACCCAGACCCGACCGACCCTGACCACACCGGCCGAGATCGAACGCCGTTTGCAGTCGATCCTGCCCCGGGTGCAGAAGCCCGGCCGTTACACCGGCGGTGAGCTCAATCAGGTCGTCAAGCGCTGGAACGACGTGGACGTTCACGTCGCCCTGGGCTTTCCCGACATCTACGACCTCGGCATGTCCAACCTGGGCCTGTCGATCCTGTACGACATCCTCAACCGCGAGGACTGGATCGCCGCCGAGCGCGTGTACTCGCCGTGGTCCGACATGGAGGCGGAGATGCGCGCCGACGCGCTCCCGCTGTACTCGCTGGAGACCAAGCACGCGATCGCCGAGTTCGACGTGCTCGGGGTCTCGCTGCCCTACGAGACGCTGTACACCAACCTCTTGAACATGCTCGATCTGGCCGGCATCCCGGTGCGCGCACGCGACCGCAACGAGTCGCACCCGATCGTGGTGGCCGGCGGTCACGCCACGTTCAATCCCGAGCCGATGGCCGACTTCGTGGACGTGTTCGTGATCGGCGACGGCGAGGAGGCCATCGTCGACGTCGCCGACGTCGTGCGCGGGTGGAAGGGATCCGGTCGCTCGCGACGTCAGCTCCTCGAGGAGCTGGCCGGGGTCTGGGGGCTCTACGTGCCCTCGCTCTACCGCGCGCGCTACGCGGAGGACGGCACGCTCCAGTGCACCGAGCCCGTCAGCGATTCGGCTCCCGCGGTGGTCCTGAAGCGCGTCGTGGCCACGATGCCCGAGCCCGTCACGCGGTTCATCGTGCCCTACGTGGACACCGTCCAGAACCGCATCGCGATCGAGATCATGCGCGGCTGCACGCGGGGCTGCCGCTTCTGTCACGCCGGCATGATCGCGCGGCCGGTGCGCGAGCGGACGGTGGACGAGGTCGTGGACGCGATCGGCACGGCGCTCGAGCACACGGGCTTCGATGAGGTCGCCCTGCTCTCGCTGTCCTCGTCCGATTACGACGAGATCCTGCCGCTGGTGAAGGCGGTCAGCGCCCGGTTCCACCACAAGAAGCTCAACATATCGCTGCCGTCGCTCCGGATCGAGTCGTTCTCGGTCGAGCTCATGGACGAGCTGATGAAGGACACCCGCCGGGGCGGGTTCACGCTGGCCCCCGAGGCGGCCAGCGAGAAGATGCGGCGCATCATCAACAAGCCGGTCTCCACCGAGGGCGTCATCACCACCGCGCGCGAGATCTACTCGCGTGGGTGGCACACGATCAAGATGTACTTCATGATCGGGCATCCCACCGAGACGCTCGAGGACGTGCAGGAGATCGTGAATCTCTCAAAGGCCGTGCTCGAGGAAGGGCGCAAGGAGATCGGCGGCCGCGCGCGCGTGCACATCGGTGTGAGCACGTTCGTGCCCAAGCCGTTCACGCCGTTCCAGTGGGTGCCCTGCGACACCGTGGATCAGATCCGGGCCAAGCAGCAGCTCCTGCACGGCCAGACGCGCGGCATCAAGGGCATCAAGCTGAACTGGAACGACTGGCGCGAGACCTTCCTCGAGGTCATGCTCTCACGCGGCGATCGCCGACTGGGCGACGTCATCCACGAGGCGTGGCGGCGAGGCGCGCGCTTCGACGCCTGGGGTGAGCACTTCGTGTGGGACGAGTGGATGGCCGCGATGGACGCCTGCGGGCTCGATCTCGACTTCTACACCCACCGCGAGCGCGCGCTGGACGAGGTGTTCCCGTGGGATCACATCGACGCCGCGGTCAACAAGCCGTTCCTGGCCGACGACTACAAGTGGTCGCTCCTGGAGAAGACCCGCGTGGACTGCCGCGATCAGTGCTTCGCGTGTGGCATCCTGCCCAAGTTCAAGGAGCTCCGGCGCGAGAACGCGGGCGACGTCTGGGAGTGCCCGGACGTGAACGGCCCGAGACCGGCGTCCGCCACGATCGACTTTCGCTCGCGCAAGGACGTGGCCGCGGGCGTGCCGATCTCCGGGGCGCCCCGATGAGGCCGTGACGGCCTCGAGCCAGGGACGCCGAGAAGCCGCCATGCAACCGGATCGCGACGGTCTCAGCCGGATCGATGCGTACCGCTACCGCATCACGTTCGCCAAGACGATCGAGATGCGCTACACGAGCCATCTCGACGTGCAGCGCACGTGGGAACGTCTGATCCGGCGAGCCGAGCTGCCGCTGCTGTTCACGCAGGGGTTCCATCCACGCGCCCGATTCAACCTGGCGGCCGCGCTGCCTCTCGGGTTCATCGGCGAGGCCGAGATCGCCGAGCTCTACCTGGTCGAGGACCGTGCGCCCGAATCGCTGGCCGCCACGCTGCGCAAGTCGGCGCCGCCGGGCATTCGCATCGATCACGTCGATCGCGTGGATCCCCGCGCACCGGCGGTGCAGACCGAGATCGCCGCCTCGGACTATACGGTGCGACTGGCACCCGAGGTGGACCTGGACGCCCTGGCCCTGCGCGTGACGGCGGTGCTCGCCGCGGATTCCGTTCCGCGCGAGCGTCGGGGAAAGGCGTATGATCTGCGTCCGCTGATCGGATCGATGACGCTGGATCCCCCGGGCCACGGGCCGGGCGGCCACGACGTGGGTGCGGAAAGCCCGCCGGCGGGGATACTGCGGATGACGCTGGTGGCGCGTGACGGCGCGACGGGTCGGCCGGACGAGGTGCTCTCGGAGCTGGGTCTGGATCCTCTCACGCAGCTCGTCTGCCGCGACAGGCTCGTACTCGAGAGTGACTCATGAGACGTGCAGCGACGGGCGCCGCCGGGCTCCCGGTGGTGGTTCCGGCGATCGTGCTCACCCTCCTGGGACCGGCCTGTGCGTCGCACCGTCCCGACCCGCTGCCGGCACCCGACGCCGCCGTGGTGTCGGGATCGCCCGCCGAGGTGTTCACGGGCGATGCGCCCGCCGGCAACCCCGATCGCGACGCATCCGTGGAGCCCCCGGAGCCCGACGAGCTGGTTGCCGGCGAGTGGGTCCCGATCGGACCGCCGGCCGCGCTGATGGGAACGCTGCCCGGGGATCGTGGCGCCGTACAGGACGTCGTCGTGTACCGTGGCGACGTCGTCGTCGCCGGATCGATTCGCGTGAGCGCGGATCGAGATCCCGCGTACATCGCGGTGTGGAACGGGTCCACCTGGCGGTCGTTCGACGGTGGGGCGGACCGCATGGTGCGCGAGCTCTTCCGGTGGGGCGACCGGCTGGTGGCCGGCGGCCACTTCACGGAGATCGGAGGCATCGCGGCCGATCACGTCGCCATTCACGACGGCGACCGCTGGGCGGCCATGGGCGACGGGCTCGACGGCGGCGTCGAGACGTTCGCCGTTCACGACGGGGCGCTCTACGCCGGCGGCGAGTTCCGGTTCTCCGGCGACACCGAGATGAGACGTATCGCCCGGTGGGACGGCACGCGCTGGCGACCGGTCGGGTCCGGCGTCGGTGATCCCGGCCCGAGCGCTGACGTGGTCCATGCGCTGGCGAGCCACGAGGGCACGCTCTGGGTCGGTGGCGCGTTCAAGACCATCGGGGACGCGCGCATCCGGAACCTCGCCGTCTGGAACGGCGAGACGTGGAGCGCGGGCGGCGACACCGACGACGCCGTTCAGACGTTCGGTCACTACCGGGGCGAGCTCATCGTCGGTGGCAAGTTCAAGACGATCGGCGGTGCACCACTCGCGTACATCGCCCGCCGATCGGTGAACGGGTTCGAGCCGCTCGGCGCTGGCCTCAGCCGCTGGGCGGTCGACGTCGCGACCCATCGGGGATGGCTGGTCGTGGGTGGGTGCTTCCTGACCGCGGGGGACGTGGCTGCGGAGTTCGTCGCCGCCTGGAACGGATCCCGGTGGGTTCGGCTCGGCTCCGGGCTCGACATGTGCGCCTGGTCGGTCAGCGCGACGGACGATCGTCTTCTCGTGGGTGGCGGCTTCACCCGCGCCGGCGGCGCTCCGGCGCAGTACGTCGCCACCTGGGATCCGGACGCGAGGCGCGGGAAGTGAGGGCCCCGGACGCTCGTGCCGGGACGCCGCGTCGCGTGTTCCTCGACAGTCTCGGGTGCCGGCTCAACGACGCCGAGCTTCAGAGCTGGGCGCGCGCGTTTCGCGGAGCGGGGCATCGCATCGTCGGGCACCCGATCGACGCGGACGTCGTGGTGGTCAACACGTGTGCGGTCACCGGCGAGGCGGTCCGGAAGTCGCGCCAGCTCATCCGGCGGCGGCATCGCGAGAATCCCCGGGCGCGGCTCGTGCTGTCCGGATGCTTCGCCGAGCTCGACCGCGACCGCGCAGCCGCTCTCGAGGGCGTGGACCTCGTCGTCGGCAACCGGGAGAAGGACCGACTGGCCACGATCGTGCTCGACACCCTGATGCCGGGCGTGATGCCGGCGCCTGCCCGCGAGCCGCACGCGACGCCCTATCCGCGCGCGGCGAGGACGCGGGCGTTCGTGAAGGTCCAGGACGGATGTCGCCACCGGTGCACGTTCTGCATCGTGACCGTCGCCCGCGGCGAGGAGCGGAGCCGCACCCTCGACGACGTCGTCGGCGAGATCTCCGATCTCGAGGCAGCAGGGGTCCAGGAGATCGTCCTCACCGGCGTTCATCTCGGGGGATACGGCTCGGACGTCGGCGTGGACCTCCGGACGCTCGTGGAGGCCGTTCTGTCCCGGACGCGGGTCCCGCGAGTGCGTCTGTCGTCCCTGGAGCCGTGGGACCTTCCCGACGGCTTCTTCGACCTCTGGCGAGACCCGAGGCTGATGCCGCACCTCCACCTGCCGATCCAGAGCGGGGCGGACACCGTGCTCCGCCGCATGGGCCGCCGGTGCGACGTGGCGACGTTCCGCGCCCTGGCCGACACGGCGCGCGCGGCGATCGACGGCGTGACGCTGACCACCGACGTGATCGTCGGCTTCCCGGGCGAGACCGACGCCGAGTGGCGCGAGACGATGCGCACGATCGAGTCGATCGGGTTCGGGCACCTTCACGTGTTCACGTACTCCGCGCGGGAGGGAACGGGGGCGGCTCGCCTGGCCAATCAGGTGACGACGGCGACGAAGCGGGCGCGAAGCGCGGAGATCCGGGAGCTCGCGGCCCGCATGAAGGCCGACCACCTCTCGCGGCACGTGGGCACGTCGCGGCCGGTCCTCTGGGAGACCCGCGTGGACGACGGCGCCTCGCCTCGCGTCGACATCGGCATCGACGTCGCCGCCGGGGCCTCGGACACGACCGTGCGATGGTCGGGATACACCGACAACTATCTCCGCGTGTGTACCCGGGTACACGAGTCGCGGTCGCTGGCCAACCTGACCGTCGACACGAGGCTCGTCTCGCACGACGGCGAGACCCTGACCGGTGACGTGACGGTCGCATCGCTGCTCGCCGTCGCGACGCCGTCTGGCGGGTGACCGCGATGGCGAGGGGCCCGTCTCGCGTCCGGTCACCGCGCGGTCCTCGCGGCTTCTCCAACGTCATCGCGTTCGACGACGCGCCGTTCGATCGCACGCACCGCGGCGACGTGCCCGTGGTCGGCGCGGTGTTCGCGGAGACCCGGCTGGACGGCGTCGTGGTCACGCGCGTGCGCCGCGACGGCGCCAACGCCGCGCAACGGCTGGCCGAGGCGCTCGTGGACTCCCGGTTTCACGAGCACGTGCAGCTGATCCTGCTCCAGGGGGTCGCGATGGCCGGGTTCAACGTGGTCGACGTGCCGGATCTCGCGGAGCGGACGGGACGGCCCGTGCTCGTGGTCGCGCGCCGGGCCCCGGACCTCGATGCGATCCGGCGCGCGCTCCTCGGGAGCGTGCGCGGGGGACGTCGGAAGTGGGCGCTCATCGAACGGCTGGGGCCGATGGAGCCGATGGGGTCGGTGTACGTGCAGCGGGCGGGTATCGACGCCACCGACGCCCGCGTGACGCTCGATCGGCTGACGGTTCACGGGTCGATCCCCGAGCCCATCCGCGTGGCGCACGTGCTGGTCGGCGCGTGGGGGGAGGGGCGCAGCCGGGGGCGAGCCTAGACGGAAGCGAGTCCGTCAGTACATCTCCTTGACGCGGCTCCAGGACGCCGATTCGACCGGCACCACCGGATCGCCCCGGAGTCGGAACGCCGACTCGTACGGAATCCCGAACACCGACGTGTGCGGCACCCAGTCGGCGAAGCCGAAGAACGCAGACTGGAACGCGCCCTCGAGCCCGTTTCCGGAGCCGGTGGCCTGACCGTACTGGGGATTGATGCACCCCTGCGACCGGCAGGCCAGCCAGTAGCGCTTGCCGATCTCCCCCTCGAACGGCGTGTCGAGGAGAATGCAGTAGCGGTTCTTGTTGAAGTCGGGATCGCGGAACTCGTGATACTCGGTGTCGATCTCCTCGTACGCGACCGAGCCCGGTGCGCCGGCGTCGTCGGTGTAGATCCGGATCCGGAAGTTGTCCGGCGGGATCGGCGAGCCGCACCAGTAGACGCCCCACCACTCCACGGCCACCACCGTCGAGCCGTCGTACGTGAAGTCGTCCGCGACCTCCGACTCGAACGGGTAGCACGGGTCGTACTGCGAGGAGAGCCCCGACTGATCGTCGGGAACCTGCTCCCACACGATCTCGTACGGGCAGTCGAACTCGTCACCCCCGGGAGCGATCATCCACTCGTCGCTGCCGGGCAACAGGTGTCCCTGAGCACCGGCGGAGCCGACGATGCCGGGCACGATACATGTCAGCACGCACAGCAAGAGCGGAAGCCGCATCGCCGTCTCCTTCTCGAAAGCGGGTTTTTCGGGGCGTCGGACGGCATTCTAGCAGAATCGTCGCCGGGGACGCGGCGCGATTCAAGACGGGGCTGCGCGAGCAGGATCGGTTCCAACCCCGGCCCCGATCGGCGCGTCCAAGCCCTTGGAGAGTCGACTCGCATCCAGCGCCATGAGGAGGATCACCATGCCGCCCGTCGCCCTGCTCGGTGAAGTCGCCAAGACGCTGCCGCGCGCGACGCTGCTCGCGCTCCTGACGGCGGTGCTCGTCGCGACCGGGGCCGTCGCCCACGATCTGGAGGACACGCGGCGGGCGGCCACCGACGCGTACGACCGCGGGGACTACGCCGAGAGCGCGTCACTCTTCGAGGAGGCGATCGCCCAGGGCGCACGCGATTCCACCACGCCGTACAACGGCGCCTGCGCGTTCGCTCTCGCCGGTCGCACCGGCGACGCGCTTCGGATGCTCGATCTCGCGGTGAGGCGGGGCTTTCGCAACCTCGAGCTCATTACGACCGACTCCGACCTGGCGCTCCTTCGGGACGACCCCGCGTGGCCGGACGTCGTGGGCGGGGCAGAGGCCAACGCGAGGGCCCACGATCGCCTCTGGAACAGCCCCGCCCTGGCCACGCCGTACGCAGAGAACCTGACTGCGGTGCAGAAGATCGCCGGCCTGTCGCGCCTGTGGTCCGAGGTCCGGTTCAACTTCGTCAACTTCGATCTCGTCCCGTCGCTCGACTGGGACTCGCTGTATGTGGACGCACTGGGATCCATCCAGGAGACGCCGTCCACGGCGGCGTACTACCGGCGCCTCCAGCGTCTGGTGGCCGCGCTCCGGGACGGCCACAGCAACGTGTATCCGCCGAGGGAGCTGAGCGCTCGGTTCTACGCGCGTCCGCCGCTCCGGACACGCCTCGTCGGCGACGCGGTGCTGGTGATCGACGTCTACGATGACGCGCTGGCGGCCGACGGCGTGAGCGTCGGGGACGAGCTCGTGGCGATCGACGGGGTCCCGGTCGAGACGTACGCGCTGGAGCGCGTGCGCCCCCATCAGTGTGCGTCCACGCCGCAGGATCTGGACGCGCGGACCTACGAGAGGGCGCTCCTCCAGGGGCCCGCGAACGAGTCGATCGAGCTCACCCTGGTCGGGGCCGACGGCGAGCGCCGGGTGCGGTCCGTCACACGCCTCTTCGGCGCGGACTATCGGAAGCTCGTCCCGCCCCGCCCGCCGATCACGATCGAGCGGCTGGACGGCAACGTGGCCTACGTGGCGCTGAACACGTTCCAGGACCCCGAGGCGGCCGACGCGTTCGAGGCCGCGTTCGACGAGATCGCGACCGCGGATGCCCTGATCCTGGACGTGCGCGAGAACGGCGGCGGCAACAGCAGCATCGGCTGGCGCGTGCTCGCATGCCTGACCGACGGCGGGGTCCCCACCTCTGGATGGTTCACCCGAAGCTACCGTCCGGCCTATCGCGCCTGGAATCGCGCCGAGGAGACCTACGGCGTGGATTCGGACACTTTCACCCAGGACGAGGATCGAGTCTTCGACAAGCCGTGCGCGATCCTGATCGGCCCCCGCACGTTCTCGGCGGCCGAGGACTTCGCGGTGTCGTTCGACATCATGGGGCGCGGTGCGATCATCGGCGAGCCCACCGGCGGCAGCACCGGTCAGCCGCTGTCGGTCGTGCTGCCCGGCGGGGGATCGGCCAGGATCTGCACGAAGCGGGACTTCTATCCCGACGGCCGGCAGTTCGTCGGCGTCGGCGTGCAGCCCACCATCCCGTGTCACCAGTCGATCGAAGACGTGCGCGCAGGTCGCGATCGCGCGCTCGAGGTCGCGCTGGCGCACCTCACCGATTGATCGTCGGACGGTCGTGTCCCGCTGCCGGGGAATCGCACCGCCGAGAAGCCCGATCCCGACGCGCGTCGCTACCCGTTGCCCGCGACGGCGGCCGCGATCCGGTCGATCTGCCGGCAGTGTACGATGTCGTGGGCGGCGAGGAGCTTCACGATGAGCCGCACGCTCTCGGGGCCGCGCTCGTCGTGGTGTCCCACGCGATCCAGCTCGGCATCCGACAGGGCCTGCACGAAGCGCAGGTTCCGGCGGCGCATGAACGAGAGCTCCTCGAGGGTGTCGCCGACGTCGCCGAGCTCGGAGTGGAGCCGTGTCGCGAAGTGATCCTGATCGTACCCGACGAGTGCGGGCTCGTCCTCGGCGACCACCAGCCGCATCCGGTAGCCGTAGACCATCTCGCTGTCGGCCAGATGCTCGATGACCTGTCGGATCGACCACTTCCCCTCGGCCTCGGGGCGTGCGATCGCATCGTCGGAGAGCGCGGACAGGCGCCCCGCCAGCCCGGCCATCAACGATCGCAGCACCACCAGGGGATCGCGATCGCCCAGAAGATCGAGGAGCGCGCGGGTGTAGGCCGCCGAAGACCCCCTGGCCATCTCGGCCGGGTTCGAGAACGTCATGGGACCCTCCGATTGCTCAAGGGATGGTCTGGTATACCCGGCGCGCCGGCACCGACACGACACGATCCTCGTCCACGAGCCACGCGCTGAGCGCGCCGCCCCACACGCAGCCGGTGTCGAGACCGACCACCCGCTCGGTTCGCACCAGGCCGCGCATGGCCCAGTGCCCGAACACGACGCGCGTCGCGCCACGATACCACGCGTCCCAGGGCGCGAAGCCGTCCGGGGGGTCGACGTCGTCGTGGGGGCGGACTCCCGAGGCCGAGCAATGCCGGACGCGGGTGAAGAATGCGAGGTCCTCGTCGTCCCAGGGAACGTCGCCGCGACGGATGCGGGTCTCGAGCCGTCGCGCGGCGATGCCAGCTCGCGAGGCACTCGCGGCGCCCGTCCCGTGCGACGCACCGTCGGCGTTCGACAGGCCGCCCGCGTCGGTCCAGGCCGGGTGCAGCCCCGCGTGCACGAGGACCAGATCCGGCCACGTCTGGAGAAGGGGACGCGTCCGCAGCCAATCGAGAAGATCGTCTCGATCCGGGGCGCTCGAGAGCGCGTCGAGCGTGTCGCGACGCCTGGCGGCGCGATCTCCGGCGGCCACGCCGAGGGCGTGGAGGTCGTGATTGCCCAGGACCGAGCCGGCGTCGATCGCCACGGCGCGGCGGAGCACCTCCAGCGACGAGGGGCCGCGGTTGACGAGGTCGCCGGTGAACCAGATCTCGTGTCGTGCGGGGTCGTACGAGACCGACTCGAGGAGGGCGTCGAGCTCGTCGGCACAGCCGTGCACGTCGCCGACGATGAGGCGTTCTCGCTCGTACGGCGGCACGGGCGCGTCCGTCAGCGTGGCGTCTCGAGCCGGCTCGGTCGCGTGAGGATGTAGCCCGCGACGACGGCCATGACCGCCGCGATGGACCCGGTCACCAGCCAGTTGCTCCCGGTGACCACCGTCAGCACGGCGAGTCCGATCGACATCGAGATCAGCGCGAGGATCTTGGCCCGCCGGGGAATCACCCGGTGCGTGGACCACGCCTGCAGCGGGGGACCGAACCGCGGATGCGTGTAGAGCCACCGATGCAGCCGGGGCGAGCTCTTCGAGTAGCACCAGAGCGCGGCGATCAGAAAGCACGTGGTGGGCACGATCGGTAGGATCGCGCCGATCACGGCGAGCCCCGTGAAGAGGAGACCGCCGGCCAGGTAGAGCATTCGCGCGGGCGAACGCGACCCGGTGGCGTCGTCGGCCGTGCGGTCGTGATCGCGGCGTGTCATGACCATGCGTTCCACCTCGATGCCGGGAGCTCCGTCAACAGCCTGGGAGCATACCGCGTCGCTGCGCACCGTGTCACCGCCGGAGAGGTGACGCAGTCGGTAAGTTTCCTATTTTAAATGAGTTGTCGCCGTATCCCCGATCACATCAGGCCCAGCTCGAGCTTCGCGGCCTCGGTCATCAGGTCGGGCGTCCACGGGGGATCCCACACGAGGCTCACGGTGGCGTCGGTGACGCCGTGCACGCCGCGGACCTTCTCCTCGACCTCGGGCGGGAGCGACTCGGCCACCGGGCATGCCGGTGACGTGAGCGTCATGTCCACCTGGACCCGCCCGTCCCCGGAGACCTTCACGCCGTAGATCAGCCCCAGGTCGTAGATGTTGACCGGGATCTCCGGGTCGTAGCACGTCTGGATCGCCTCGATCACGCGCGCCTCCAGCGACGGGGTGCCGCCGGCGGTGTCGGGATCGGCCGGTGACGCGTCCTCTCGGGCCCCCGGCGGTGTGGAAGCGCGTCCGACCGGTGGTCGGCCGTTCTCTGCGTCGTGGGTCATCGTCGTTTCCTCTCCATCGTTCGGGCCGGACGGCGCGGGCGCCCGGGGTCACTCGGTGGTGATGGGATCGGACGCGTTCTCCAGCGCGGCCTCGAGCGTGTGCCAGGCCAGCGTGGCGCACTTCACCCGGACCGGGAACTCGCGCACGCCGGCGAAGACCGCCAGCTTGCCGAGGTCCACGGTGTCGGGCGTCTCGCCGATCGGTGCGGTGACCATCGTCTTGAAGCGGTCGAACAACCTCCGGATCTCGTCGATGGTCTTGCCGGTCACGATCTCGGTCATCACCGACGCGGACGCGGTGGAGATCGCGCACCCCGAGCCGGTGAACGACGCGCTCGCGACGACGCCGTTCTCCACCTTCAGGTACAGCACGAGCCGATCGCCACAGAGCGGATTCAGGCCCTCGGCGCCGTGGCTCGCGTCGTCCATCGCATGGAAGTTCCGCGGGTGCTTCCCGTGGTCCAGGATCACCTCTTGATACAGATCGCGTAGATCGTCCACGGCGGGTCGTCCCTCGCGCTCAGGAGAACATGTCGATGACGCGCTTCAACCCGGTGACGAGCGCGTCGATCTCGGACTTCGTATTGTAGAACGTCAGCGAGGCTCGCGTCGTGGCCGGAACCCCGAAGTGCGCCATCACCGGCTGCGCGCAGTGGTGTCCGGTGCGAACGGCGATACCGTCCCGATCGAGCACCGTGCCCACGTCGTGCGGGTGGACGCCATCCACGACGAACGACAGGACGCTGGCCTTGCGGCGGGCGCGTCCGATGATCCGGACGCCATCCACCGCAGAGAGGGCCTGGGTGGCGTACTCGAGCAGCATCGCGTTGTAGAGCGTGATCGGCGTCATCCCGATCTCGTCCAGGTACGTGAGCGCGACGCCGAGACCGATGGCGCCGGCGATGTCGGGCGTTCCGGCCTCGAACTTGTGCGGCAGGTCGTTGTACGTGGTCTTCTCGAACGTTACCGACCGGATCATGTCGCCGCCACCCTGATACGGCGGCATCGCGTCCAGGAGCGATTCCTTCCCGTACAGGACGCCGATTCCGGTGGGTCCGTAGACCTTGTGGCCGGAGAACGCGTAGAAGTCGACGTCCAGCTCCTGCACGTCCACGGGGAGGTGTGCGATGCCCTGCGCACCGTCGAGCAGAACCGGGATCCCGCGCGCATGCGCGCTCTCGATGAGCGTTCGGACGGGGTTGATCGTGCCCAGTGCGTTCGACAGGTGCGAGACGGCCACCAGCCGCGTGCGATCGGTCAGGAGCGACTCGAGCCGGTCGAGCACCAGCTCGCCCCGATCGTCGATCGGGATCACGCGAAGCGATGCCCCGACCTGCTCGCACACGAGCTGCCACGGCACGATGTTGGAGTGGTGCTCCATCTCGGACACGAGGATCTCGTCACCGGCCCGGAGGTGGCTTCGGCCGTAGGTCTGCGCGACCAGGTTGATCGACTCGGTGGTGCCCCGGGTGAACACGATCTCTCGCTCGGACGCGGCGTTCATGAACCTCGCCACGACGCGGCGCGCCGCCTCGTACTCGGCGGTGGCCCGGATCGACAGATCGTAGACGCCTCGATGGATGTTGGCGTTGATCTCGCCGTAGACTCGCGTCACCGTGTCGATCACGCGCTGCGGCTTCTGCGTGGTCGCCGCGTTGTCCAGGTACGTCAGGGGCTTCCCGTGCACCGTCGTGGACAGGATCGGGAAGTCGCGGCGGACCTTCGCCACGTCGAAGTCGACCGGCGACGAGGATCGCCCCTGGACCGTCACTACGCCCTCCATGCCGTCTCCCCGGCTCGCCGGTCAGCGAGCCTGATGAATGGCCTCGCCGTTCGGCAGGCCCTTGGCGAACTCCCGCTCCACGGCCTCGCGGACGCCGTCGATCTCGATCTGGTCGATCAGCTCGCGTGCGAACGCGTGGGTCAAGAGCGATCGGGCAGCCTCGGGACTGAGTCCACGCGCCCGCAGGTAGAACAGCTGGTCGTCGTCGAGCTCGCCCGTGGTCGCGCCGTGCGTGCACTTCACGTCGTCGGCGTAGATCTCCAGCTGAGGCTTGTTGTTCGAGACCGCATCGTCGCTGAGCAACAGGTTACGGCTCGTCTGCTTGGCGTCGGTCTTCTGGGCGTCGACGTACACGTGGATCTTCCCGTCGAACACTCCGCGCGACGCGCCGTCCAGGATGCCCTTGAACATCTGCCAGCTCGTACAGTGCGGGACAGCATGATCGATCCGGGTGTGATTGTCGACGACCTGCTCGCCCTGGCTCAGATAGAGGCCGTTCAGCGTGGCGTGTGCGCCCTCGCCCGACAGCTTCGCGTGCCCCTCGTTCCGGACGAGAAGGCCGCTCGACGTGAACGCGTGCGCGGTGTAGGTCGCCTCGGTGCCCACGTCGATCGCGCTGACGCCGATGTGGTAGGCGACGTCGGAGTCGCGAAGCAGCCGCACGTGCAGCACCTCGCTCCTCGGCTCGCAGAAGATCTCACTCACCGGGTTGGTGAGGTAGGCGTCATCGCCGAGCCCGGCGTGCGTCTCCAGGATGGTCACGCGTGCATCTCGCCCGCACCGAACCAGCATGCGCGGATGTGCGAGCGTCGGGCCCTCGGGCGTCGTGGTCAGGTGCACGACGTGAACGGGGACGCCGATCTCCGCACCGTCGGCCACGTCGATGACGACGCCGTCGCCGAGGAACGCGGTGTTGAGCGCCGCGAACGCACGGGAGTCGACGGGGGCGATCGTGGCCAGCTTCTCGAGCACGAACGCGTCTCCGCCGGCGACTGCATCGGACAGCCGGCGGCAGGTGAGCCCGGACATCGCGTCGTCGGTCCAGCTCAGCAGCGCGGCGTAGTGTCCGTTGACGAACACCAGTCGGATCGTGTCGGCGTCCGCGAACGTGTATGCGTCGAGCGCGCTCGTGGACAGGGTCGACAGGTCGATCGTCTCGGTTCGGGCCAGACCGGACTGCATCATCTGCGAGAGGCTCGTCCAGCGCCAGTCCTCGTGCTTGGTGGTCGGGATGCCCTGCGATCGAAACGCCGCCATGGCCACGTTGCGGCGTTCGGCGAGCCATGCCGGCTCGGTGGCCACGCGCGCGGCCTGGAAGCTCTGGAATGCGTCGACGAAATCGTCGGTTCGCTGAAGGGTCGTGCTCATCGGATGGCTTCTCCTCGGCGTTGGCCTATCGGGCCGACGCCAGCTCCTCGGTCCAGGTGTAACCCTTCTCCTCCAGCTCGATCGCGAGCTCCTTGCCGCCGGACTTCACGATGCGTCCGTTCACGAGCACGTGCACGAAGTCGGGCACGATGTAGTTCAGGAGCCGCTGGTAGTGCGTGACCACGACGAAGCCGCGGTCGGCGCTCCTGAGCGCGTTGACGCCGCTGGCGACGATCTTGAGCGCGTCGATGTCGAGGCCGGAGTCGGTCTCGTCGAGGATCGCGTATCTGGGCTCCAGCACCGCCATCTGGAAGATCTCGTTGCGCTTCTTCTCGCCGCCCGAGAAGCCTTCGTTGAGGGATCGGTGCATCAGCTTCTCGTCCAGGTCGAGGAGACCCATCTTCTCGCGCGCGAGCTTCAGAAAGTCGATGGCGTCCATCTCGGACTCGCCGCGCGCCGTGCGCATCGCGTTGAGCGCGCTCCGGAGAAAGTACGTGTTGCCGACGCCCGGAATCTCCACCGGATACTGGAACGCGAGAAAGAGTCCGGCGCGCGCTCGCTCGTCCGCCTCCATCTCCAGAAGATCCTCGCCGTCCATGGTGACGGTGCCCCCGGTGATGTCGTAAGCCTCGTGTCCGGCGAGGGCCTGGGCGAGCGTGCTCTTGCCCGAGCCGTTGGGGCCCATGATCGCGTGCACCTCGCCGGGCTTCACCGTGAGGTCGACTCCATGGAGGATCTCGTTGTCCTCTACGCTGGCTTTCAGGTTCTTGATCTCGAGCATGTGATGTTCACTCTCCGTGTCTGACGTGACGCGCTCACGGCGCTGATCTCAGGTTCAAGACTCGACGTCACCGCACCCCGCGACGATCCCAGCCTCCAGGAATGATCCACATGAATGGGCGTTTGCGAGGCAAACGCCCGAGTCGTCGCGAAGCGACGATCAGCCGACACTGCCCTCCAGGCTCACGCTCAGGAGCTTCTGGGCCTCCACCGCGAACTCCATCGGCAGCTCGCGGAAGACCTCCTTGCAGAATCCGTTCACGATCATCGACACCGCGTCCTCGGTCGAGATACCGCGCTGGTTGCAGTAGAAGATCTGATCCTCGCCGATCTTCGTCGTCGAGGCCTCGTGCTCGACCTGCGCGCTGGCGTTCATGGTCTCGATGTACGGGAACGTGTGCGCACCGCAGCGATCTCCGATCAACAGCGAGTCGCACTGCGTGAAGTTGCGAGCACCGATGGCGTTCTTCATGACCTTGACCAGCCCGCGGTACGTGTTGTCGCCGTTGCCGGCCGAGATGCCCTTGGCCACGATCGTGGATCGCGTGTTCTTGCCGATGTGGATCATCTTGGTGCCGGTGTCCGCTTGCTGTCGCTTGTTGGAGAGGGCCACGGAGTAGAACTCGCCGATCGAGTCGTCGCCCTGGAGAATGCAGCTCGGATACTTCCAGGTGACCGCGGAGCCGGTCTCGACCTGCGTCCAGGAGATCTTGGACCGCTTGCCCCGGCACGCGCCGCGCTTGGTCACGAAGTTGTAGATGCCGCCAACGCCCTGGTCGTTTCCCGGATACCAGTTCTGTACCGTGGAGTACTTGATCTCGGCGTCGTCCATCGCGACCAGCTCCACGACGGCCGCGTGGAGCTGGTTCTCGTCGCGCATCGGAGCCGTGCACCCCTCGAGGTAGCTCACGTACGCGCCCTCGTCGGCCACGATCAACGTGCGTTCGAACTGTCCGGTATTCTCCGCGTTGATCCGGAAATAGGTGGACAGCTCCATCGGGCAACGCACGCCCTTGGGCACGTAGACGAACGACCCATCGGTGAACACCGCGGAGTTCAGGGTGGCGAAGAAGTTGTCGGTGTAGGGGACGACCGAGCCGAGGTACTTCCGCACGAGATCGGGATGCTCGCGGACCGCCTCCGAGAACGAGCAGAAGATGATCCCGAGCTCGGCCAGCTTGTCCTTGAACGTCGTGGCCACCGAGACGCTGTCGAACACCGCGTCCACGGCCACGCCGGCCAGCCGCTTCTGCTCGGCCAGCGGAATGCCCAGCTTCTCGAACGTCTTCAGGAGCTCGGGATCCACCTCGTCGAGGCTCGCGAGCGTCTTCTTGGGCTTGGGGGCCGAGTAGTACACGATCGACTGGTAGTCGATCTCGTCGTACCGGGACTTCGCCCAGCGGGGCTCGGTCATCTCGGTCCACTTGTGGTACGCCTTCAGCCGCCACTCGAGCAGCCAGTCCGGCTCGCCCTTCTTGGCCGAGATGAAGCGAATGATGTCCGGATTCAATCCGGGAGGTGCGGAGTCGGCTTCGATGTCGGTCACGAAGCCCCACTCGTACTCCTTCTTCGCGTAGTCCTCTAGGATCTTCTGATCGGTCGACATGGAGACTCCCTACTTCCCGCCGACTCGGCGGGGCTCCGTCTGCGTCGTGCTTGCGGTGTCGGAGAGCGCGGCGCGGTTCTGTCGGCGCCGCGTCAACGGAAACGAGATCGGATCCGGCGAGCGAACGTCCCTGAGCGGACGGGCCATCTCCGCCAGCGAGATCGTGCCCAGCGAGTCGAGCACGCGCCGATTGATGAGCCGCCAGTTGCCGCGGACGTGGCACATCGATTCGCGCTCGCAGTCGCCGTGCGTGGTCTCGGCGCACTCGGTGAGCGCGATCGGGCCCTCGATGGCCGTGATGACGTCGGCCACCGACAGCGACTCGGGTGGCTGCGCAAGGCGATACCCGCCCCGGGCGCCGCGCTGGGACCGCAGGAGCCCCTCCCGGGCCAGCTGCTTGAGGATCTTGCTGACCATCTGGTGGCTGACCTGCGCATCGTCGGCCAGGTCACGCGCGCTGACGGGCTCGGTGCTCCCGAGCTGCGCCAGCCGGGTCATCAGGACGATGCCGTAATCCGCTTCCCTGGAAAGCTTTAGCATGTGCTCCTCGCTAATTCGGACTGAATTGGTCCGCTTTCGGGAGCATAGTCGCTGCCGGCCCTGGATTTCAAGGCCCTTTGCCGGCCTCGGCGGGACTCGTTCCGGATCCGGGGGCGGCCTTCGGTCCGGCGGAGGTCCCTTTGTCGCGAGCTCCCGCCTTGATACGCTCGTGCCGCCCACCACCCACGACGACGCTTGCCCAGGAGGGAACCATGTACCCCCGCATCGACCGCGGATTCGGCGTCACGGTACTGGCCACCGGGATCCTCGGAGCGCTCGCCACCTCGGTCCCGGCGACCGATGTCGAGTTTCACGACGAGACGTTTCCCGACGCGCAGTGGACGCTCGTGAAGCTCATCGACACGACCGAAGGGGCGCTCGTCTCCGCCGAGCGCGTGGAGACCGGCGGGAATCCGGGAGACTACCGGGAGACCACCCACGTGTATCGGGCCACCGATCTCCACGTCGCGCACACGAAGGACGACGCCGTCTACGATCCGTCGGAATCCGGTCCCATCGGCACCGTCGACGTGCTCTACGACGTGAAGCACGATCCGGTCAGCGGCTGGGGCGTACGCTACCGGCCGATGCTGGTCCAGGACGGGATCTACTACTCCTGTGAGTGCGGAGACGCCGTGTTCGACGCCGTCTGGCAGTCCGCAGTGCACGTCGCGCTGACGGCGACCGACTTCACGCCCATCGAGGCGGTCGAGTCGCCCGGCCCCGCGTACCCCGACTTCTCCGAGGCCGGCGCCCCGATCACGTTCGGGTACGAGACCTCGAACCACGCGACCGCCCACGATCCCCAGACGCGGGTGCACGGCATCGACAACTGGCGAGTCGTCGTGCACGCGCCCGTCGTGGGCATCGCCGACGCCCCCTCCGCGCCGGCGCGCGTGATCGTGAGACCCAACCCGTTCCGCTCGCGGATCGCGGTCGTGGTTCCCGGTGCGCCGCGAGCCGGCCGGATCTCGATCTACGACGTCGCGGGCCGCCTCGTGGGCAGCACGCCGATCGTCGACGGCACCGCCGTGTGGAGCGGCCGGGATGCCTCGGGGCAGGCCGTCTCGCCGGGTGTGTATGTCTTGCGGGCGGTAGGGGCCGACGATCGACCCCTCTGGCACCGTCGGGTCGTGCGCCTGGAGTAGCCGCCGCCGGTCCACGCTGGACCGGCGCCGAGGTCCCGGGCCGGGACCGTCGATTCTCGCGTGAAAGGGTTCTCAACGACCCGATGCCTGCCGAGGGTTACAGGGTGGCCGTCCTCGGCGGTTTCCATCGCTCATACACGTTCGCGACGACGGGTTTCGCGAACGGGACGAGCGAGCCCCCGACCTTGCCGGCCGCGGGACGGCACGACCGAGCCGCCGAAGGCGCCCCACCGGGGGGTTGGCTCCGGCGCCGGTCACTGCCAGAATGAGCGCCGCGACGTCGCCGGCGACGTCGCCGGTGCCTGCCAGCGCCAATCGTCTCCGGAGGCCGAGATGTCCCAGTACGACACGACCGACGAGAAAGTCGCCGACATCGAGCGTTACCTGGTCCGCAAGGTGGATCGCATCCACCGCGCCGTCATGCTGGCGCTGGGGCTGGCGGCCATCGCGGCGGTGACGTCGGTGTGGACGGCGGTTCGCCCCGGAGGTGGCGACCGTGCGAGCGACGTCGCCCAGGTCGCGCCCGCCGACCGCGGGGCCACCGCGAACGAGTCCGACGACGCGGGAGCCGAGCGCGCCGAGGCCGACGCTCCCGCCCATTCCGCGACCGGCGACCGCTCCGACGCCGAGGGCGTCCAGGTGACCCCTTCAGGGACGGCCGCGGTGAAGGATGGGGGAGAGATGGCCGCCGAGGACGCCCGGCCGCGATCCCGACCGGCGGTCGATCCCGGCGCGGCGCGGGCGAGTGCCTCCGAGCCGAGCGCCGACGGAGGCGCGTCGAGCGTGGACGCCGCGCCGGCCGTGCCCGCGGACGTCACGCCGGCCCCGCCGGGGGCCCAGTTCACGGTGGGCGCGTCGGCGATCGCGACGAACATCGTCAGCCTGGAGCCCGTGGGGACCGGGACGTCGTTCCGCGTGGGGACGAAGCTCTTCTACTGGACCCGGATCGAGACCCCCAACCTCCTGGCCGTCGACGATACCGATCGGTTCGTCGTGCATCGGTGGATCCACGGCGGTGAGACGCACCACGAGCAGAAGATCACGATCGGGTCACCGCGATATCGGGTTTACAGCATGCACGAGCCCCAACAGCCGGGGGACTGGCGCCTCGAGGTCGTGGATTCCGACGGGCGGCTCCTGCACGTGGAGCACGTCACGGTCGAGTAGCGGCTCGCGCGCGATGGCGCGAGGGATGCGGTATGATGCCGGCCGCCGGAACGGCGTCCAAGTCAACCCCGTCACCCAGCGCCTCGGACGGCCAACTCGATGAAGCTCGTCTCCCTGCGCGACATTCTGCGGTTCTACATCCCCCTGGTCCTGAACTCCCAGATGATGACCCTCTCGGGACCCATCATCAACAAGGCCGTCGGGAACGACTCGGACGCCACGCTGCAGCTCGCCGCGTACTGGATCGGGTTCACGCTCCTGATGTTCCTGGAGAGCCCGTGCCTCGCCATCCAGCAGATCACCTCGTCCCTCGTCGACTCGGGGCGGATGCTGCGCCACGTGGTCGCCTACTCGATGACGTTCGCCGCGCTGGCCGTCGTGGGCGTGCTTGCGGTCGCGTTCACACCGCTCGGGGACCTCGTCTTCGATCACGTCGTGAAGACGACGCCGAGGGTGGCCGAGCTGTCGCGGTGGGTGCTCGGCGCACTGGCACCGGTGCCGGTGCTGATCTCGCTCCGCGGGATCGGGAACGGGATCGCCATCCGACAGCGCCAGACCGTGCTCGTGGCCCGAGCCACGCTGTTCCGGCTTCTGGCCCTGTCGTCGGTCGTGGGCGTCGTCGTGCTCGTGGGGACCGGGTCGGGAGCGTTCGCCGGCGTGGCGGCACTCGAAGCCGGCATCGCACTGGAGACGGCCGTGATCTGGATCGGGGTGCGCCGCAGCTGGCGCCGGGGCCGACCCTGGACGGATACACCCGTGGCCCGGCCGCGTCTGGAGCGCGACGTCGTCGCGAAGGTGCTGCGGGTGGCCCTTCCGCTCGCAGTCTCCTCGATCTCGTGGACGGCGTTCCGTCCGCTCCTGAACGCCATCCTGGGCCGCCTCTCCGATCCCGAGCTGGCCCAGGCGGGGTTCGGGTTCATCATGCCGCTCGTTCTCCTGACGTCCTCGCCGCTGTGGACGATTCAGAACGTGAGCCTGGTGCTGCCCGAGTCGGGTGCGGATCTCCGCCGGGTGATCCGGTTCGCGGCCGCCGCGGCCGTGTTCTTCGCCGGCTTCATCGTCGTCCTGACACTGACGCCGATCCGCAGCCTCGTGCTCGACGGCTTCTACGACCTCACGCCCGAGCTGGAGCAGGTCGTGGTTCCCGCACTGATCCTGCTCGTGCTGGAGCCGTTCTTCCTGGCGGCTCGGTCGGTGTCGCAGGGACTGCTGATCAAGGCGCAGCGCACCGACTCGTTCATGGTGGTCTCCCCGATCAAGACCGTCCTCGTGGCCATCGTCGGCTTCGGAGTCGTCCACCAGAACCCCGACGTCAACGGGGTGGTGCTGGGCACGCTCCTGTTCCTCGGGGGCGACTGCTTCGAGGCGATCATGTACAGTCTCCAGGCGCGTCGCCTTCTGGTCGAGAGGATCCTCTTCGGCGAGGTGCCGAGGCGGGAATCGGCGGCCGTGGTGACGCCATAGCCGAGAGAGCCGGGACCGCGGTCGTGCGGGGTCGGAGCCGGTCGGATCCAGAATCCGAAACCCGGGCCCACGCGCGCCGTTAGATCCCTCACCCCCAAGCCCGGACGCGGCCGCGCCGCGCTGGGTCGTCACGCATGGGACCGTCGATGCGACACGTCTCGATCGCGTTCTGGACGTACGTCACGCCGATGACGTCGGCGCGAGCCTTCAAGATCACGATCATCCTCACCATCCTCTTCTGCGTCGGTGCGGCGCTGGCCATGGCCGGCGGGGCCATCGACGAGGACATCACCGAGGCCGCTCTGACCGGGCTCCAGCACATCGCGATCCTGATGGCGGTGCCGCTGGGCGCGGCGGTGCTGGGAGAGATGTCGCTCCGGGACGGGATCACTCACCGGACGCTCCTCTACCCGCTGCTCGGCCCGGTTCCCCGGGCCACGCAGGCGCTCGTTCGCACCGGGGTCACGATGGGTCTGGTGGCCGCGCTCGGCACCATCCTCCTGCTCCTGGTGCGCTTCCTGATGATGCTCCAGCTCGGCGAGGACCTGCGCGGTGTGCCGTCGGAGGTCGTGTCGATCTGGCTGGCCTCGTTCGCGTACGTGGCGCTGTTCGGGCTGGTGCATCTGCTCAATCAGCGCGGCCTGATCTTCGCACTGATCTACCTCTTCATGTTCGACATGCCCGTGGGGCGCGTTCCCTTCTCGGTCCGCAACGTGTCGCTGTCCTATCACGTGGCCGTCGTGTCCGATCACGTCGAGACGACGATGCTGCCGATCCCGGTGGATGCTCCGGCATCGTCGGTGTTCTGGTCGTCGATCGTGCTGCTCGCGGTCGGCACGATCTGCCTCGCCGTCACCGCGCACCTCTTCGACCGCCGCGATCTCGGGGAGCTGTGCTGATGAGCGACGCCGCGACGACTCGCTGGATCGAGCTCGAGAACGTCCACCTGTTCCGCGGTGGGCGTCCCGTGCTGAAGGGGCTGAACGCGGCGCTGTCCGGTCGTGCCATCGGGCTCGTGGGCGCGAACGGCGCCGGAAAGTCCACGCTGATCGGCGCGCTCCTGGGTGTCCTGCGCCCGCGGTCGGGGCGCGTGGCCGTGCTGGGTATCGACGTCGGGTCCGACGCCATGGAGGTGCGGGCCCGGGCCGGCGTCATGGCCGAGCAGGCGGGTATCTTCCCGGGCGGGTCGGGAGTGGACGCGGTCGTGTTCGCGGGCATGCTGTCGGGCCTCGGTCGTCGGGAGGCGTTGCGACGCGCGCACCGCGCGCTGGACGCTCTCGACGTGGGCGACGAGCGCTATCGCCCCACGAAGGGCTACTCCACCGGCATGCGTCAGCGCTGCAAGCTGGCCATGAGCCTCGTCCACGATCCCGAGATCCTGATCCTCGACGAGCCCACCGTCGGTCTCGATCCCGCGGGCCGGGCACAGCTCCTCGATCTCATCCGCGGTCTTCGCGACGAGGGGCGGCGCATCATTCTCTCGACGCACATCATGGCCGACGCCGACGGGCTCTGCGACGAGCTCCTGTTGATCGCCAAGGGGCAGATCGCGTTCGCGGGACCGCTGGGCGATCTGGTCGGATCGGGCCTCGGGGTCATGGTGGCCCGCGGGCCGGGCCTCGGTCTGGCCGTGGCCGACGAGCTGACCGCGTCCGGCTACACGGTCCTGGAGCAGAGCGAGCACGCCGTCCGCTTCGAGCCGGTGGACGATCTCGATCTGGATCGCTTCTGGAGGGCGGTGGTCGAGGAGGACGCCGAGGTCCGTTTCCTGGGGCGCGATCTTCCTTCACTGGAGGACGCCGTGGTCGCCGCGATGGAGAAGGCCGATGCTCACTGAGAGGCGCGCCCCGACGACACTCCAGGTGATCCGGGCCATTTCGCAGCGCGAGCTCGCCACCGCGCGCCGGCGACGGCTGGTGAAGTGGCTCTTCATCCTGAGCCTCCTGCCGCCGGTGGTGGTCGCGGTCGTCCTCGTGGTCATGGTGCTCGTGGAGAAACAGGGGTTCACGCTGGACTGGGATCCGGTCCTGCGCTTCTTCCAGGCTCAGCTCACGCCGGTGATCTTCCTCTCGCTCGGGATCGGCACGCCGTGCGTGGCCCGCGACCGCGCCGAGGACGTGCTGTTCCTGTACGCCACCCGACCGGTGTCGCCGTCGGCGTACGCGCTGGGGAAGATGTTCGCGGTCGCCGTGCCCACGGGGCTCCTCTTCTGGATCCCCGGCGTCCTGATCGCGACCCTGCAGTACGGGCTGGTGCCCGATCAGGTCGGCTTCGCCGCGACGATCGGGATGATCCTGAAGGTCACGATGGCCGCGATCCTGATCGCGTGGGGGCTGGCCGGGGTCGCCGTGGGGTCCAGCGCGACCGCGACCAAGGCCCGCTGGGCGATGCTGATCGCGTTCGCGTGCCTGGCCGTCCCGAACATCATCTCGGATGCGGTCTGGTTCGGTGACGACACGTACGCGCTGGGGCCGCTTCGGGGCTGCCGCGATCTCCTGTACGCGCTGTTCGAGACCGAAGAGGGGTGGTTCGCGTTCGGCGTGGCGGGCACGCTGGCGCTGGCGGCCTGGGGCGCCGCGGGGCTGTTCGTGACGCGCTGGCGCATGCGACAGGAGATGACGCCATGACCGGTGTCACGTCGACCACGGTCTCCCCCTCGCGCGACGCGTCCGCCGCCGGCGGTGACGTCCCCGTCGTGCTGGATGGCGCGACGGTCTTCTACGGCGAGGTCATCGGCCTCAGCCGCGTCGATCTCACGCTCGTCCCCGGCATCACCGGGATCGTGGGACCCAACGGAAGCGGCAAGACCACGCTGATGCGCGGTCTGGTGGGCCTCATCGCCCCCCAGGAGGGCTCGATCCGCGTCCTGGGCGGGAGCCCGTTTCGGGACGCCGAGATCCGCTCCCGGATCACGTTCGTGCCCGCCACCGAGAACTTCTTCCCGGGTCTCTCGGGACGGCGAAACCTCGAGGTGGCCTTCCTCGCGCACGGCGCCGATCGGGGTCGCGCGGCGTCGCTGGCCGACGAGGCGCTCGAGGTGGTCGGACTCACGGCCGACGGCCATCGCCGGTACGGGACGTGGTCGCGCGGCATGCGCCAGCGTCTGAAGCTGGGACTGGCCCTCGTCTCCAGCTCGACGCTGGTGCTTCTGGACGAGCCCTTTCTCGGTGTGGATCCGCCCAACCGGAAGGCGCTCCGCGAGCACATCCTCGCGCTCGGGGCGGCCGGCCGCACGGTGCTCGTCTCGTCGCACATCCTGCACGAGATCGAGACGCTGACCGACCGCGTGGGGGTTCTGGCGCATGGACGGCTCCTCGGGTTCGGCCACATCCACGATCTGCTGCACCAGATCCGCGACCGGAACCCGCACCGCGTGCGGGTGGGGACCCCCGCTCCCCGCGAGTTCGCCAAGTCGCTGGTGAGTCTCGAGCACGTCCGCACGCTGGCCATCGATCACGATGCCGTGGAGTTCGTGACCGATCAGCCCGACTCGGCCTACAAGGAGATCGGTCGGATCGTCCTGCAATCGGGCATCCGCGTGCACCGCGTCGAGACGCTCGACGCGTCGCTGGAGGCCGTGTTCACCCACGTCACCGAGGGTGGCACTCGGCGTCTCTGAGCACCGATCGACGATCCCGGGGCCGACCGGTACCAACCGCGTTACCGGGCCGTCGACGTGCACCTCCGTCGCCGGCCGGGTGCGCGAGCAGCCCCGCCGCAGACGCGGTCCCCACACGTCGCGGGCGCGAGCGATGTGTTTCTACAATCAGGCAGAGAGATGTTTTTCATTATATTTGATGTACACTCATGGATCTGCTAGAGTAGTGATCGTTCGCCCGCGCCCGCTCCCGGCTACTCGCGTCGGTCCGCTGGACGCACTGGAGAAGGGAACGACAGATGGCCAGTTCACTCAATGCCGCCGCCGTGGGGCTCGTGGCGTCACTCGCGCTCTGGCTCCCCGGCGCGCGAGCCGACATCATCGACTGTGACTCGAGCGATCTCCCGGAGTGCATCCGAGTGTGCCCCGGTGGCGACTTCCCCGTGGAGGCGACGCTGATCGGCATCTCGGGCGCACCGCTCGCGAACACCCCGGTGCGCCTGATCATCGATTCGTCCTGCACCGAGCTGCTGCCGTGCCCCGGCGACCCCTACCCCGTGTACGAGGGCGTCACCGACACGGGGGGACACGTGGTCTTCGACATCGCGTTGAGCGGCTGCTGCACGAGCCCGGCGGCCGTGGTGCTGGAGGTGGATCCGGGTGGCGTGGCCTGCGCGGTGTACGATTCGATCACGTCGACCGACACCAGTATCCCGCTCGACGGCTTCGTGGGGCTCGCGGACTTCGTCCTGTTTCAGACGCACTTCCTGAGCGACGACCCCTGTCACGACTACTACGGCTGTGACGGGTTCGTGGCCCTGCCCGACTTCGTGGTCTTCCAGACGCACTTCCTGCACGAGTGCCCCTGAGAGCAGTGACGCCGGCACCGAGGGCCGGTCGCGTCCCCCCTCGGGGGGCGCGACCGGTTCCCACGAGCGGGATCAGGGCAGCTCGAGCAGCTCGACGTCGAAGATCAGCGTGGCCTTCGGCGGAATGCTCGGCGGACGCCCGTTGGCGCCGTACGCGAGCTGGTAGGGAATGATCAGCTTCCGCTTTCCGCCCACGTTCATGCTCTGGACGCCCTCCGTCCAGCCCGCGATGACCTGATTGAGGCCGAACGTGATCGGCTGGCCGCGCTCGACCGAGCTGTCGAACTGGGTTCCGTCCACGAGCCAGCCGCTGTAGTGGACCTTGACGCGGGCCTCCGGGCCGGATGGCGCCGGGCCGTCCCCTTCGACGAGATCGAAGTACTTGAGACCGGACGCGGTCTCCGTCCAGTCGCCGGAGACCGGGTCGCCCGGGAAGCGCGTGACGGCGGACTTGGAGACGATCTCGCCGCTATCGGCATCCACGCGCAGGTCCCACGCCGCCCCGGTGCCGTACACGCGGATCTCGTAGTACGGCGTCTCGGCGTCCATCGTCAGCGTACAGCTCGAGGCACGGCCCTTCCCGTGCTCCTCGGCGATCTGGATCGCCTTGCCCATCGTGACGGCCAGACCTCCCAGCTCGGCTGCGACGTCCGACGGTGCTTCCGGCAAGGCCGTGTAATCGGTGGCGAGGACCGGGCTCGCCGCGGTGACGGCCAGGAGTGCCAGGCCGAGGCCCAGGCGCCGAGGATCTCCCAGTGTGCTCATGATCGAGGTCTTCTCCCGTGTAGAGGGTGTCGGGCGCGCGATCGTGCGCCACCGGCGCCGCGTGCCTTCGTCGGAGGCAGGCCGAGAGACTAGCAGTCGGCCCGTCGGATCGAAACCCGCCTCGTCGGATCCCGGACGGTCCGATGAACCCCGTCCGCACGCCGAAGGTCCGGCCGGCACACTCGGAGAGTCCTTTCGCCTCGCGACTTCCGGCGCCCCGAGCCCCCTTCCGAAGTCGCCGTCGTGCCGATGGCCCCGGGCTTGCAATCGACCTCACGCTCCCGGGTGTTGCGAGCGGTGGCCCGCGCACGAGGCGGCGCGCCGACGCACGAGAAGGAGGTCACGCGTGCGAGGATCGACTGGAACGAGCGGACTCTGGGCGCTGGGTGTCGCGGTGGCGATGGTGGCCGCATGCGACCGCACGGACGAGCTGGGTCCCGGATGGGTCGGCGGTGGCGCCGGGCCGGGGGAACGCCTGTCCGACGCCGCGAGCGAGCCGGATGTAGGTCCCACCCCCGGGCTCCCCCCGGTGAGCGTCGAACGGTGGACACACGACGACGTGTCCGCCACGTTCGACGTACGGGTCGACGGAGAGCCCGCTCACGTCGTGGTGGCCCACGACCCGCGAGGCGGGGCGTGGTCGGCCCGGATTCGCGACCCGCGCTCGGGCGAGCTCGGCTTCGGAGTCGTGAGCGGCTCGATCGGGAGCCTGCACTACGTGCGCGAGTTCACGGCCGCCGACACGTGTGTGATCGCGTGGCATGGCGAGGCACCGGTCCGCGAGACCTACCGGATCGGCGATCGCACGTGGACGCGGTCCGGCGACACGATCGGCTCGTCCGATCTGGATGCGCTGGACGACCTCCTGGCCACGGCGCCGAGCCTCATGCACTGTCCCGCCGGAGAGAGGCTGATGATGGTGCTCGCGTCGCCGTCGCTTCGCGAGTTCCTCGTCTCCGAAGGGGTCCTGGCAGCCACCGAGGGCGCGCGATACCAGCCCAGCTACTGCCCCGACGGTGCGTTCTGCGGACTGACCAAGTGCACGCGCTTCGACCACGCGAACCCCCTCTGCATCGACTGCTACGGCGTGGCCGCGTGCATCGTGCAGATTCTGTTCTGCCGGGAGGGAGCGTGCTGAATCAGAAGCCGATCGCGCACCCGTCCTTGCGGTGATCGGAGGCGGCAACGTAGCCGCCGTCGACGCGCTCGGCGAGCTGCGCGCCGCCGAACACCCACTCGGGAGGATCGTCTTCGACCTCGTGTCCGCGCGCGGCCAGGTCGCCCCCGATCGACTCGCGGAGCGCGGGCTCGAGCGCGATCGCGCCGGACTCGCGCACGAACCAGCGCGGGGCGTCGCTCGCGGCCTGGACGTTCTGTCCGTACGTGAATCGCCGGACGACCATCTGCACGTGCCCTTGCGTCTGCATGTGGCCGCCCATGACGCCGAAGCTCAGGATCGGCGCGCCGTCCCGCGTGACGAAGCCGGGAATGATCGTGTGGAAGGGACGCTTTCCGCCGCGGACCTCGTTCACGTGGCCGGGCGTCAGGACGAACCCCGATCCACGGTTCTGGAGGCTCACCCCGGTTCCGGGCACCACGACGCCCGATCCGAAGCCCCAGAAGTTCGACTGGATGAACGAGACCATCATGCCCCCCGAGTCCGCGGCGGTCAGGTACACGGTGCCATGATCGGTGGGCACCGGATCCGGAGGGGGCGACGCCCGATCCAGCCGGATCGACGCCGCCCGGGCGGCGAGTCGCTTCGCATCGAGCAGCTCGTCCACGCTGACGCGCATCGCACTCGCGTCGGCGACGTGGTCGGCGGCGTCGGACAGCGCGAGCTTCATCGCCTCGATCTGCACGTGCACCGAGTCTGCCCCGTCCACCGGATGCGAGCCGAGGTCGACGTGGGCGAGCGTCCCGAGCGCGATCAACGCGGCCAGGCCCTGTCCGTTGGGCGGGATCTCGTGCACGCGCAGGTCCGCGTAGGTCGTGTCGATGGGGTCGACCCACTCCGATCGGTGCTCGGCCAGATCGGTCGTGTCGAGGGCCGCACCGTGATCTCGCGCGTCGCGCACGATCCGCTCTGCGATCTCGCCGCGGTAGAACGCGGCGCCGCGAGACTCCGCGATCGCCCGCAGCGTGGCCACCTGATCCGGACACCGAAAGCGCTCACCGGCGCGCGGAGCGCGTCCTCCGGGCAGGAACGTGGCCGCGAACGCCTCCTCACCGCCGAACGCGTCCTGGGCGGCACGCCAGCGATCGGCGGTGATCGGCGACACGAGAAAGCCGTCTCTCGCGTACGAGATGGCCGGACCGAACAGCTCGCCGAACGGAAGCGCTCCGAACCGGTCGGACAGCGTGGCCCAGGCGTCGACACAGCCGGGAACCGTGACCGACTCCCATCCCCGGAGGGGCATGCGTTCGAGGTGTGCGAAGCGCTCGGGCGTCCACGATCTCGGGGATCGGCCGGAGCCGTTCAACGCGTGGAGCGTCCTCCCGTGCCACACGAGTGCAAACGCGTCGCCGCCGATGCCGTTGCTGGTCGGCTCGACCACGGTCAGCGCGATCGCCGCCGCGACGGCGGCGTCGACGGCGTTGCCGGCGTTCGCCAGCATCGACAGACCGGCCTGCGCCGCGAGAGGCTGTGACGTGGCGACGACGTTGGCCGCGAGCACCGGCATGCGCCGTGACGGATAGGGCAGGTGCCAGTGTGGATCGGCGCTCGTCACGGTACCGACCGCATGTGCGGCCCGGGGGTCCGCGGGGGCGGGTCCGCGATCCGGCACGCGCCGGGAGTCGATCGCCATCGTATCTCCGGTCGTCGCTCGAGAGGTCGCCGCCGCGTTCGGGCGGTGCATTCGATCATAGCTGCTCGCAGACACCGAAGGGGAGGCCGATGTGCACTGGCCGCCCCCGTGCGGAGCACTAGTCGCCCGGATCGCGCGGGGCGTAGGTCTCGAAGATCGCGTCCTCCGCCGGGACCCCGCCGACAGGATGGTCATACGGGTTCACGGCCACGTATCCGGTCGGGTTGCCGTCGGTGTCCCGGAACGTCCGGGTGTACAGGGTGTCTCCAGAGAAGATCTCGCGCCGGTACGGATCGGCCACGTCCCCCAGCTCGAGGTCGTAGTACTCGGACACCCACGGGTTGCGCGCGGTCGTGGCCGATCGGGTCTCGGTGTCGACCAGGCAGAAGTAGCCGTCCCCGAGAAGCGTCGTCCCCAGAAAGAGCCGCACGTAGCGCCGCATCGACTCCGGGTCGTCCCACTGCCAGCGCGCGTCGTTCCGCCAGCTCACCTGGTTGATCGACAGGGACCAGCCGGCCAGCGCGTGGTCGCGCTGAAACACGTACCCCCGTCGGGGATACGTGGTGTGGGTGTTGTAGAACTCGTCCCACCAGGTCCAGCGAGGTCCGGACCAGCGGTTGCGGTTCATCCAGTCCTCGTTCTTGAAGCCGTGGAAGTACTCGAGTGGAGGCGTGAAGACGTCGCCGCCGGCGATGATCGGGTAGTCGGGACCGAGCTGGCGCCGCACCTCCTGGATCCACCAGGTCGTGACCTCGACCCAGTCCTCCACGAAGCGATCGAACTCGGCCTGCCCGCCTTCGGTCCAGTCGGCGACGCCGTTGCGGTTCCAGTCCAGGAGCCCGCCCGTGCCGCTGGGGGTGTCGCGATACCACCAGTACTGGTTGGGACGCTCCGCGACGACCTCCCACCAGAGGCCTTCGTAGCCCGTCATCTGCGTCTCCACGAACCACGGGATGAAGCGGGTGGCCATCCACTCGGCCATCGTCAGCCCGGTGCTGTCGAGCTCGGGGTGATCGGGCTCCGAGTACGTGCCGAGCGGGCAGTGGCTCGTGAAGTCTCCCCAGCGCCAGTACGTCCCCCACCCTCGGGCCACCGCCTCCTCGCCGTTGTGATGGCGCATGATCCAGTCGTTGGCGGCCGCGTACTCGCGGACGACGTCCTCCCACGACCACTCCTCACCCCAGTCGGTCTCGGGAACGATCTGAGGCATCGTGCGGCGGAAGAGGCGCGCGTCCGGGTTCCGGAGCCGGATCTCGCGCACCTCGCCCGGGTCTCCGCGCAGCGTGATCAGGCCGAAGCGCGCGATGTCGTCCTGCTCCCCGGCGGAGTAGGCCGACCAGTCGCCGATGAACGCACATACGCGCGGGAATCCGCCGTCGGGCGCCGAGGTGTCGCCCGGCGCGCTGGGGCCGCCGGGTCCGGTCGTGTCCGGCGGTGTGTCACCTCCCGTGGAGTCGCCAGCGGCCGAATCGTCGCCGGCGGGGTCGGTGACCCGGGTGATGTCGCAGGCGGATAGCGCGATCACGCCGAAGCCGATCGCGAGCAGCGCCATCAGGGCTCGTGTGGAGGTCATGACTGTCGTCCTGGTGGATGAAGGCCCCGTCGTCGGGCGGAGCAAGATCGCTGCCCGCGAGCGTGGTCGGGATCCACCACCTTGAGACGAGTCGACGAAGCGGCTAGTGTTCCGCGACTTCGGACGCGGGACGCGGGTGTTCCGCGACCTTGGACGAAGGATGGTCGTGGCCCGAGCCTCGCCTCGGCCGCGCATCGAACCGGGGTCGGGACGGCGGGCTCACGGCGATCGGGGCACACGCCCGAGGCGCCCCGATCGGTGGAGGGGACGTCAGCGATGTCGGTGGCCATTCGGTTCATCACGACCGGCGGGACGATCGACAAGGTCTACTTCGACGCGGCCAGCGAGTTCGAGGTCGGCGAGTCCCAGATCCCCGATCTGCTCTCACGCTCGCAGGCGACGTTCGACTACGAGGTCGAGACCGTCTGCAAGAAGGACAGCCTCGATCTCACCGACGAGGATCGGGCCACCATCCGCGAGCGTGTCGTCGCGGCGCCGGAACGGCACGTCGTGATCACGCACGGTACCGATACGATGGTCCAGACGGCCCGCTCCCTCTCGGGCATTCCGGACAAGGTGATCGTTCTGACCGGATCGTTGAGCCCGGCGCGGTTCCGCCGAAGCGACGCGGAGTTCAACGTGGGGATGGCCATCGGCGTCGTGCAGTCGATGCCGCCCGGCGTCTACATCTCGATGAGCGGACAGGTCTTCGATCCGGACCGCGTGCGGAAGAACCGCGAGCAGAATCGGTTCGAGGAGATCGACGCGGGCGAGTGACGCTCGAGCCGGGGTGCTCGGCGTCGGCCGCTTCAGACGCCGCCGCCGCCGCCGCCGTCGACGTAGGCCTTGAGACGCATCATCTGCTGGCTCGTCCCCAGGACGACCATGTTGTCGCCGGCCGCGACCACTTCCGACGGACCGGGGTTGTAGCGGTACTCCTCCGACCCGCTGTGACGAAGGGCGAGCACGATCAGCCCGGTGCGCCTGGGCACCTCGAGCGTGGCCAGCGTCTGCCCGGCCAGGATCGAGGACTCGGGGATGGTCACGCTGTCCAATCGCATCTCGATGTCGGACGTTCGCATCGTGGCGTCCAGGAAGCCCGCGATGGTCGGCTTGGTCACCATCGTGGCCATGCGCACGCCGCCGGTCACGTTGGGGAGGATCACGTGGTCGGCGCCGGCATGGCGGAGCTTGGAAATCGTCTCCTCCTCGGCGGCGCGAGCCGCGATGACGATGTCCCGTCTCAGCTCGCGCGCGGTCAGGCACAGGAAGAGGTTGTCGGCATCGCTGCTCAGGCACGCGGCCAGCCCTCGCGCCCGATGCAGACCGGCTTCCTCCAGAACGTGGTCCTTGGTCGCATCGCCGTCGATCACGAGCGCGTCGGGGTGGTTCTCGAACAGGAGCTCCGCCGCTCGCTCGGACTGCTCGATGCACACGAAGTCGACGCCGTCCCGGACGAGCTCGTCGACGACCACCCGGCCCATGCGACCGGTCCCGCACACGATGAAGTGGTCACGGAGATCGTCTATCTCACGCATGGTTCGTCGCCTCCTCATGAACCCGCCGAGGTCCACCTCCACGATGAACGCTGTCATCAGAGCCCAGAACCCACCCAGACCGATGATGCTGAACGCCAGCAATACCGCGGTGAAGATCCGACCGCCGTCGGACAGGGGCTGGATCTCGCCGTAGCCGACCGAGGTCGCCGTGATGACGCTCATGAAGAAGCTGTCGCCCCACGACCAGTGCTCGAGCGTGTGATACCCGGCGGCCCCGAGCGCGATCACCGAGGAGAAGTACAGCGTCGTCCACCCGAAGCGCGGAATGAACGGGCGAACCGAGTCGCGCAGCGTGGGCTGTGTCGGATCGTAGGATTGCTTCACCCGAGCGGTCCCTCGCGACGAGCATGACGTGTCTCGCGGCGGAACACTAGCAGCTTTCGTCGCCCCGTCGCGAGATGGACGTTGCGCCGTCGCGCTCGGCCGGGCGGGGTCACCGGAGACCGGTACGGCGCCGACCTCGCGTCGAGCCGGCCACGGTCACGTCTACCGGGTCCTCGTGGCGTCCTCCCGGAACACCGCGGAGACGATGTCACAGACGCGCCCGAGAAACAGCCGGTCCTCCTCGGCGAAGGCGGCCGGGGTGTGCGAGTCGATGTCGAGCTGCGCCACGAACACACCGTCCACGAAGATCGGCACCACGATCTCGGACAGGACGTCGAGGCTGCACGCGAGGTAGTTCGACTCGTTTCGGACGTCGTCGACGATCCGGGTCCTCTCGGTCTCGGCGACCTGGCCGCAGATCCCGCGGCCATAGGGGATGCGCACGTGGTCGGTCGGTGCCCCCTCGTACGGGCCGAGCACCAGCTCCCGCTGGGCGTCGGGGGCGATCCGGTAGAAGCCCACCCAGTCGTAGTGTGGGACGTTCTGCTGGAGGAGGTAGCACAGTGCCTTCAGGCGCGCGTCCGCGGGCGACGGCGCGGACGTGATCTGCTCGACCTTGGGGAGGAGCGAGACGAAGTCGGTATCCATCGGATCCTCTCGGCGAGCGTCGCGGCCGCGAGGGGTCGCGTTCGCCCGGCTTCGTCGGTGTATGTCGAGGGTCTCGGTTACCCGGGTCGGGGCGTTCGTCCCGATCGCCCCACTCGCTCAGGTGGCGAGGGCGCGGTCCAGATCCTCGATCAGATCGTCGGCGTCCTCGATCCCCACCGACAGCCGGCACAGCGAGTCGGTGATTCCGATGGCGTCCTTCTCGGTCTGCGGGATCGCGTGGTGCGTCATCCGGGTCGGGTAGCACACGAGCGACTCGACGCCGCCCAGACTCTCGGCCAGCTTGAACACGCGCAGCTTCTTGAAGAAGTCGTCCGCGCCCTGGCGTCCGCCGCGGACCCAGAACGAGACCATGCCGCCGAAGCCGCACATCTGCCGGGAGGCGATCGCATGGCCGGGAGCCTCGGGATCACCGGGATAGAACACGCGCTCGGCGCGCGGGTGATCGGCCAGGAACGCCGCGACCCGCCGCGCGTTGGCATCGTGGCGCTGCATGCGCACCTCGAGCGTCTTGACGCCGCGCTGGACCAGAAAGCAGTCGAGCGGCGCGGGGATGCCGCCGCAGGCGTTCTGGTAGAACTTCACGCGGGCGTGGATCTCGGGGTCGTTCGTGACCACGGCGCCGCCGACGACGTCGCTGTGACCGCCGATGTACTTCGTCGTGCTGTGGACGACCACGTCGGCCCCGAGCGCCAGCGGCGTCTGGAAGACCGGCGTCGCGAAGGTGTTGTCGACGACGAGGGTGAGCCCCGGCCGCCGCTCCTGGGCGAGGCGAGCGATGTCGATGACGTTCAGCATGGGATTCGTGGGCGTCTCGATCCAGATCATGCGCGTCCGGTCGGTGATGGCCGCGGCGATGTCGTCCGCGGAGCTCGTGTTCAGGAACGTCGACCGGATCCCGTACTTGTCGTAGACCATCCTGAGCTGGCGATATGTGCCCCCGTACACGTCGATCGTGGAGACGAACTCGTCGCCGGGCTTCAGGAGATCCAGGAGGGCCGCCGTCGCGGCCGAGCCCGAGGCGAAGCAGGCGCCGTGCTTGCCGCCCTCGATGCTGGCGAGCGTCTCCTCGAGCGCGTCGCGCGTGGGATTCTGCGTGCGGGCGTACTCGTACCCCGACCGTGGCGCATCGACTCCGTCCTGCTCGTACGTGGATGTCTGGAAGATGGGGACCGTGACGGAGCCGGTCCGTTCGTCTGACGGCTGTCCGGCGTGGATGGCCCTGGTGGCGAACTTCATCGTGTGGCTCTCCGAGGTGGACGCCCGGTGGCCGGCGGGCCGGCGCGGGTGTGCGCCCGGGCACACCGTGCCCGGGTCGCAGGAGGCTGATCGGCGGCGCATCGCGCCCATGGAACCGCGGGAGTCTAGCAGACCCGGGCAGGTGGAGGGGACCGGTGGTCGCACGCAGCCACCCCGAGCGCGCGACTGATCCGGTACAGACGAGTCGAACGGGGCGTCAGTCCGCGTAGCGGTAGACCTTCCACGTCCCGTTGCACTCGGCGACGGTGCGGACGAACGTCAGCTCCACGGGCTGTTCGCTCGCGTCGACGCAGTGCAGGACGAGGCCCCGGTGCAGCGTGAAGTTCGTGTAGGGCGTGATGCCCTCGGAGTAGGTGACGTGACTGAACGTCAGCTGACGCCCGTCGATGGCATCGGCACCTCGAGTCGCGCCCGAGAGGTTGCTGCGGTGCAGGAACCCCCAGGCATGCGTGGCCTCGATGTGGGTGACGGGACGACTCTCGGGGAACTCCCGCCACAGCACGTCCTCGAAGTCGTGAGCGTCCACCGCGAGCGCCTGAAGGCGAGCCCGGTCGTCGCGGACCGCGGCATCGACCACGGCCGTGAGCAGCGCCTTGAAGCTCGGCTGTCCGCCCTCGAGCCTGAGATTCGTGTTTCGCGGAACCTCGCGACGGCCGCTCTCCACGGCGTCTCGTTCAGGATCGTCGGGCGGTGTGTAGCCGGGCGCGTTGGCGAGGGCGGACGGCGCAACCGTCCTGCCGGGGGCGACGATCGGTACCGCCGGCACGTGCCCATCGGCATCGGCCTCCAGGACCTCGCGAACGTCATCGGAGACGCCGTCGGCCCGTGCCGTATCGGGTCCCTTCGAGCAGCTCGACCCGAGCACCATCAGCGCGATGCCGAGCATGAGGGGACGAACTCCGGTGTGTCGTGACTCATTCACGGTACGGTTCAGCCCTTCAGGTTGAATGAGATCGAGGCCTTCCGACCGAGGCGATGACCCTTCGTCGTGAAATCGCCCTGGCGGTACTCGACCTCGTCGTCCAGGATGTTCTCGAATCCGATCTTCACGAGGCCGTTTCCGAGCGAGAACTTGGCGTCGAGGCTATGGAACGGTCGCTCGTACTCGTCCGGCTGGCCGAAGCCGGCGATCTTGCGCAGTCGCTTGCCGAACACGTTGTACAGAAGCGACGCCGACGTGCCGCCGGTCACCGACGTGAAGTGCACGCCCAGATTCACGATGTACGGGGACTGCCCGTCGAACGGCCGGTTGCCGGCGGTCTGGATGCCGGGAAGACCCTCGGAGTTGAGCTTGGAGTCCGTGAACGTGAAGTTCGTGCTGAGTCCCCAGCTGCGGTACTTGTGCGACAGCCGCCCCAGGCCGAACCGGGCCTCCAGCTCCAGGCCGCGGACCCAGCCGTCCTTTGCGTTCTGCGGAACGTACAGGTAGCTGCCGCCCGCCGTGATCGTCTGCACGACCGGGTTCTCGAAGTCCTTCCGAAACAAGCTCACGGCCAGGAGCTCGGTGGGGCCGAGGTACGTCTCCACCCGGAGATCGAGGTTCTCGATGAGCGTCCGCTTCAGATCCGGGTTGCCGACGTTGTACTCGTCCTCTTCGAAGTTGTAGAACACGATGCTGGCCAGCTCTCGAAGCTGTGGTCGCGTCAGCGTCTCGGTGAATGCCGCACGAACGTTGGTCCGGTCGCTCACCCTGTACACGAGATTGACCGCCGGAAGCGCGTCCCGGGTGTCCAGCTTGGACGCGGTCGCCAGCTCCTGCACGCCGAACGGGTTGGACGAGTCCACCTTCTGGAGCGAGTTCTCCCAGCGGACACCGAAGGTCGCCCGCAGGCGTGACCGGATCGGGATGTCGAGCATCGCGTAGCCCGCGTCGATCTCGTGTGAGCCCTCGTATCCGTCGAACCACTGGGTCGTCTCTTCGATGCGGAACGAGCGCGCCGCGGACTGCCCTCCGATGTTCTCGTCGGTCAGTAGCTCCTCGATGCCGGCGCCCTCCTGGATCAGTCGGCCCGCGTCGCCGATGCTGGGGACCGAGTACTTGAAGCTCCGGTAGAGCGTGTTGCGGTCCTCGTCCTTTCGGAAGTACCCGCCCTTGAAGCGGGCCACGCGGCTCGCTTTGGAGTCGTCGTCGCTCTCACCCCAGAGCGGCACCGTGAGATCGATCTTCGACACGCGCTCGTCGTCGTTGGTGTCGCCGAAGATCATCTGCAGGTTCGACTGGTCGTTGTTGCTGAGCGCGTAACGGCCGTCATTGCGTTTCTCGTACGTGTACTTCCGATGATCGGGCTCGCTGCGATCGGCCAGCGACCGCGAGTACTTCCATTCGAGCTGCGCTCCCACGAGGACCGGGTGTTCCAGCTCGAACGAGTTGGTCTGGATCGAGCGCTCGACGAACGCCAGCTCGGTCACTCGCACCGAGTCCCGGAACTGCTCGTCGACGCCGGACTTGATGAGCGTGATGTCCTCGGCCGAGCGGTTGTACATCGACCGGAACCGGAACGTGGTGTCCTCGAGGAGCTCCGCGGTCACGTTGCCGACGCCGCCCCAGAGGATGCTCCGCTCGTTGTAGTCGAGGTCGTAGGACACGTCGATCTCGGTGCTCTCCTCGTCCTGGATGTTCGTCGGGATCACCCGCGTCCGATCCTGCTGAGAGAACCCGTGTGAGTACGAGCCGGACGCGAGGACGCCGATGCGGCGTCCGAACACCTTGGCCTGGTCGGAGTACGACGCGCCGTAGCTCTGGTTGGGATCGGCGATGGCGCGACGCGTGCCCCAGCTCCTCGGGAAGGCCTCTCCGATCGCCTCGATCTCCTCGGCCGAGAGCCCACCGGCGATGCCGCCCCTGACGACACGCTGATCCTCGGGGACGATGTCCGGAAGCGCGCGTGTCCCGTCGTCGTAGCCGAGCCAGTCGCGCCTGCCGCCGGCATAGGTCGTCCGGCCGAAGCCGGTCGCGCGGGAGTTCTGCCCGACCGACGCCGAGAGACTCCAGGCGCGATGGCCGGGAAAGTCCTTCGTGCGGATGTCGACCGTGCCCCCGGCGAACTGCCCGGGCTGGTCCGGGGTGAAGCTCTTCTGCACGACGATGTTGTCCACGAGACCGGTCGCGAACAGATCCAGCGGCACCACGCGGCGGTTCGGGTCGGGGCTGCTGATGGTGGCGCCGTTGACCTGCGTGGAGCTATACCGATCGCCCAGGCCTCGCACGTACGTCTCGCCGCCGATGTTCGTCAATCCGGTGACGCGCGAGAGCGCCTCGGCCGCGTTGGAATCGGTGCCCCGGCTGATCTGCTCGGAGCTGATGCCGTCGAGCACCGCGAACGACTCGCGCTGCTCGGTGAGTACGGCCTGTTCGGTGTTCTCGAGCCGCAGGTCGACGACGTCGAACGAGTCGAGGACGACGACGTCCTCGCTGAGCGGGAAGTCGACCACGGTCGTGTCGGCCTCCACGCGTACCGCTCGAGCGCGATAGGGCTCGTACGAGAAGTACGCGACCCCGAAATCGTACAGGCCCGGCTTCAACACGAGCTGGTAGTACCCTTGCTCGTTCGACCAGATTCCCCCGGAGCTCGTGCCGAGCGTGTCGGCCAGGGACTCGATGCGATAGGCCGTCACGGGCGCGAGCGCGATGCCGTCGCCGGTCACGCGGTCGTACACGCGCCCCCTGACGATGCGATCGCGCTGTTCCTCGCCGGTCCCCGGCACGGGAAGCGACTCGACGGTATCCGGAGGCTCGATGACGTCGTCGACGTCGTCCTGGGCGAGGGCCCGGGGCGTTCCGAAGAGGAGGGCGGCGAGAACGAAGAGACCGACAGAGGCGGGGAAGGCCACATCGCGCGATGACACGGCCATCGAAATCCGTTTACCTGGCTGCATCATGGCACACGCTCCTCGGGGACCGAGACGGGGGGTACCGATCCGAAGTCCGGGAAGTCTACGGCCGCCCTTCGAGGACCTGATGTTAGGAAACTGTGTTTTCCGGGCGCGGAGCCGCGGGGCCGCGGGAGGTCGAAGGGCATCCGTCGCAGAGCTGCCCGTCGGCAAACCAGAGGAGAGCCCCGACGGGGTCGGGGCTCTCGACGGTCAGAGATGTAACGCTGAGCTGTCAGTCTCTGAAACGCGGCGCTGCAAGCTGTCGCGTCGAGCCCCCGGAGGGGCTCGACATCGTGATCATTGCATGTGGAACAGGCGACCGGAGACCTGCTCGGCCCCACCGATCATGCGGTAGTAGTACACGCCCGTGCTGAGGCCCGAGGGAACGGCCCACGTGATCTCGTGCGCACCGGCCGTCAGCTGCTGATCCGCGATCGAGTCCACGAGGCGGCCGCTGACGTCGTACACGCCCAGCTCGACGTGCGCATCGGCGTCGAGCGTGATCGCGAACGTCGCATGGGTCTTGACCGGGTTCGGAAACGCTCGGAGCGCGACGCTGGCCGTCGGCGCCTGAACGTCACCCGCGGCGACCGTCGGGCTGCAGAACACACCCGGGTCCGCGCAGTTTCCGTCGCACCCGAGTCCGCGAGCGAGCGAGGCCGCGTTCTGCACCTGGATGCCGTAGGCGTTCCAGTACGCGATGATCGAATTGTGCACCGATGCGTCCGTTCCGCGGCGGAGGTTGATGCCGTCGGTCGGGCTGCCGCCCGCCGGGCCGGGGCCGATCAACGTCAGGTTGGCCAGGATCGGCTTGGAACGGCACGGCGCATCGTTGTCGAACTCGTTGTTGTCGGCCTCGATGCCCTTGTCGCCGTCGTCGGCCCAGTGCTGATCGATCGCGAACTGAAGCCCGCCACGGAAGCCCATCTGCCAGTCGAAGCCGTCGTCGCCGCCACCGGTCGAGAGCCAGTGGTTGCCGTACGGCTTACCGCCGAACCACTCGAAGTTGTCGTCGAAGCCCATGTGGGCCTGGAGGTACTCGAGGGCCGTGGCGCAGCCGAGGCCGTTGAACGTCCAGGCGTTCAGCTCGTTGTCGATCGTGATGCCGATGCCGGCGTACTCGACGCGCGCGTAGCGGACGAGACCGCTGTCGTCGCAGTCGTCGCTGCCGCAGAAGAAGCCGGCGGTTCCACCCTCGGACGCGCAGCTCTCGCCGCCGATGCAGTCGGCGCAGTTGGCGATCGCGTTGCCGTGGATGACGACGCCGCCCCAGCCGCCGCGAGCGTAGTCGCCCGGGAGCGCGTCGGAGGTGAAGATGATCGGACGGATCTCGCGAACGCCGGTACCCGGGTTCACCCATTCGCCGTCCGCGTGGATCTTCGCGTCGCGCTCGATCACGAGGTAGCCGGCCGTGGCGGCCTCGCCGAAGATGACGGTACCGGCCTCGATGACCAGCTCGTCGCCTGCGGCCACGCTGACACGCCCGCGGAGCAGATGGTTCGAGGCGGCCGACCAGTTGAGCTCGCCCGGTCCCAGAACGCCCTCGTGAATCTCCAGCGGCTTACCGAAGTCGATGTCGGTCCGCGGGTTCCCATCCTCGTCGAGCCCGTCGAAGCTGTAGTACGTCCAGCCGGCGGTCCAGTCCTCGCCGCCCGGCTCGATCGCGCCGCGGTAGCACACCGGCACGAACTTGTCCCGCATCTTCGCGCACAGGTCGATCTCGCCCTCGCAGTTCTCGCAGTCGTCGTCGATGAACCAGAACTTCGAGACGGCATCGACCATGCCGCTGGCGATCGAGCCCGCCGCCGGGGTCATGTCGGGCGCGAAGCCCGGCGTGCCGTCGATCGGGTTGTTGAGCGGATCGGCGAGCATCGGGTTGGCGACGTCGTTGTGGAAGAGGTCGCCGGCGTTCCCGACGTGGTTCTGCGGACAGCCGGCCACCGCGTAGTTGCCGCTGGCGTCGTCCTCGGCGCCGCTCGCGTTGTCGAAGAAGATGTTGCCGGACACGGTGTCCTGCGCATTCGCACCGGCCGCGAACATGAGCAGCGTGACGCACACACCAGCCCACTTGACGTGCTTCATGAGTGAAGCTCCTTTGGAAGTACTGGTTCCAGGATGCAGTGCCGGCTTCTCCCTCTACGCCGGCGCTTGTCGGACGAGGTCTCGGTTCCACGGAGGTACCGGTGTCGGAGGCGTGCACCGGTTCCTCCAGGCGCGGGAAGAGTAGGTATGTTCGGCGAGCCGTGGGTTAACGGACGGTGAGACGCTGGTTAGTCCCGCGTTAGTGCAGGGTGGGAAGCCTATGTCGGCGCGGGTTTCCGGCCGCGCCCGTTCAGACGTCGGGCCCGGCGTGACCGCGGTCGAGACGTCGGCGTGCTCCCTAGCTCGTTCGCGGTGCCGGCTCCTGGTCGCCGGTTTGGACCCGCCAGAGCTTCGCGTACACCCCGTCGCGGGTGGCGAGGGAATCGTGAGTTCCGCGCTCGACGATGCGCCCCCGCTCCATCACCACGATCTCGTCCGCGTGTCGAATGGTCGAGAGGCGGTGCGCGACCACCACCGTTGTCCGGTGGGCGGCGATGCGGGCCAGCGAGCGCTGGATGGCCGCCTCGGTCTCGTTGTCCACCGACGAGGTGGCCTCGTCCAGGATCATGACGGGCGGATCCTTGAGGAGTGCGCGGGCGATCGACAGCCTCTGACGCTGTCCGCCCGACAGCTTCTGTCCGCGTTCACCGACGAGCGTGTCGTATCCGTCGGAGAGCTCCTGGACGAACCCGTGCGCCTCGGCCGCGATCGCGGCGGCGACGATGGCGTCGTCGTCGGCGTCGAACGTCCCGTAGCGGATGTTGTCGCGGACGGTGCCGTCCAGGAGAAAGACGTCCTGACTGACCAGCCCGATCGCACCGCGGAGGTCGGCGAGCGAGAGCGTGGACAGGTCGTGACCGTCCAGCGAGATCGAGCCGGCGTGAGGCTCGTAGAACCGGAGGAGGAGCTTCACGAGCGACGTCTTGCCCGATCCGGTGGCGCCCACGATGGCCACCGTCCGACCGGCCGGGACATGGAGCGAGAAGTCCTCGAGGACGATCGGACCGGACGGATATCGAAACGACACCCGATCGAAGGTCAGCTCCCCGGAGACGTCCTCGCGACGGAGGGGTGTCGACCCGTTTCGGATCGTGATTGGCTCGTCCAGGAGATCCAGGATGCGATGGGTGGAGGCCATCGCACGCTGATACAGATCGACCGTCGTGCCGAGGCGGGTGAGGGGCCAAAGGAGCCGCTGCGTCATGAACACCATCACGCTGTAGGCGCCGACGGCCAGGTCGCCCGCGAAGACCGACCGCCCGCCCAGGAGAAGCGTGAGCACGAAGCCCACGACGATCACCATTCGGATCAGCGGCGAGAACGCCGAGCTGAGCCGGATGGCGGCCGAATTGCTCTCCCGGTAGCGGCTGCTCTCCCGATCGACACGGGAGATCTCGTGCGCCTCGGCGGTGAAGCTCTTGATGGTCGCGATACCGCCGAGGTTGTTCGCGAGGAGACCGTTCAGCACGCCCACGCGTTCCCGCACCGCGGCGTATCGCGGCGCGAGCCGCTTCTGAAACGAGAACGACCCCCACAGGATGAACGGGATCGGCAGGAACGCGAGCCACGCCACCTGGGGGGCGAGGGAGAAGAAGATGGCCCCGATCACCACCACGGTGGTGCCGACCTGCAGGAGATCGTTGGCGCCACCGTCCAGGAATCGCTCGAGCTGGTTCACGTCGTCGTTCAGGATCGACATGAGTCCGCCCGAGGAGCGGTCCTCGAAGTACGCGAGGTCCAGCCGCTGGATGTGGGCGTATGCGTCGAGCCGGAGCGAGTGCTGCAGCGCCTGCGCGAGATTCCGCCAGCGCACCGCGTAGAGATACTCGAAGAGCGACTCGAGCCCCCAGATGACCAGCGTCAGGATCGCCAGCACCCAGAGCTGCCCCTCGGGGTCGGTCACGCCCGCCTTGGCCACCAGCGATTCCTCGCGCTGCACGACGACGTCGACCGCGGCGCCGATCAGCAGGGGTGGAGCCAGGTCGAAGACCTTGTTCAGGATCGAGTACGTCGTGGCCACGCGGATCGCGCCGCGGTGCTCCCGGGCGTAGGACCACAGCCGCGCCAGCCCCGACGACCGGTGCTGGCGGCTCGGCGGGGCCGGCGCTGGCATGCTCACGTGTGATCACCGTCCACGGAGATTGGGCCTTCCTGGGGGCGCGACGCCGGCCGGCTCGGCCGGTCGGGAGGCCTCGCCGGGATGGGCACCGGCCTCCGCTCGAACGAACGTCATTCTACAGGTTGACGGCCGCCCCGCCGAGTGGTTAGAAACCGCGTTTCCCCCCGATTCTCGGAGGATCCATGGCGAGAGCGGCCCACCACAGGCGGCGCGCGGTCGTGGCGCTGGGTGGCAACGCGATCACCCGCACCGGCCAGGAGGGAACGGTCGCGGAGGACTACCAGAACATCGACCAGAGCCTGGACGGGGTGGTCGCGCTTCTGGAGACCGGATACCAGATCCTCCTGACCCACGGCAACGGCCCGCAGATCGGCAATCAGATGATCCGGGTCGAGCTCGCGCGTGGAGAGGCGCCCGACCTTCCGCTCGACGTCATGGGTGCGGACATCCAGGGTGGGCTCGGCTACATGATCGAGCGGGTCCTCCGATCGAAGCTGCGCAAGCGCGGGCTCTTGCCCCGGGTCTGCTGTGTGCTGACGATGGTCGAGGTCGACGCGAACGATCCCGCCATGCAGAACCCCACGAAGTTCGTGGGACCGGTGTACGCCGCGGCCGAGGTCGACCGACTGCGGGCCGAGCGCGGCTGGGCCATGAAGGAGGACAAGGGGCGCGGCTGGCGGCGCGTGGTCCCCTCGCCGGAACCGGTCGGCGTCATGGAGCGCGACGAGATCGTGACGTTGATGGACTCGGGCACGATCGTGATCTCCGGTGGTGGCGGGGGAATCCCCGTCAGCCGCACCGGGAGCGGCGAGCCGATCGGCGTGGAGGGCGTCGTGGACAAGGACCTCTCGTCGGCCATCATCGCGCTCGCGGTGGGCGCCCCCGAGCTGTTCATCCTCACCTCGGTGTCGCACGTCATGCGCGACTTCGACAAGCCCGACGAGCGGGCGATCGAGAGCATGACGGTCACCGAGGCACGAGCGCTGATGGCCGAGGGACAGTTTCCGCCCGGCAGCATGGGACCGAAGATCGAGGCGGCCTGCCGGTTCATCGAGGGTGGCGGAGGTCGCGTGCTGATCACCGACCACTCCAGTCTGATCGAGGCGCTCGCCGGCAACGCGGGGACGTGGATCACGCCGTAGGGGCCGCCGACTGGTCGCGCCCTCGATCGGATCGGATCCGCGTCGCGTTCCGGTCCGGGCTAGCCGATCCGATCGCGCCCCTGCATGTGCGGCCGGAGCACCTCGGGGATCGTGATCGTCCCGTCCGCGTTCTGGTACATCTCCAGGATCGGGATCAGGATGCGGGGTGAGGCGATCACCGTGTTGTTGAGGCTGTGGCAGAAGGTCGTCTTTCCGTCCTCGTCGCGGTAGCGCATGTTCAGCCGCCGGCACTGGTAGTCGTACAGCCGCGAGGCCGAGTGGGTCTCGCCGTAGGCGCCCAGCGGCCGGTCGTCCGCGTCGCGCTCGCCCCGGCTCGGCATCCAGCACTCGATGTCGATCATGTCGGCGTTCTTGACCCCGAGATCACCGGTGCAGCACTGGATGAGCCGATGGGGCAGCTCGAGGGCGCGCAGGAGCTCCTCGACGATGCCGATCATCGTCCGGTGCCACTCGCGGCTCTCGGCCTCGTCGGCGCGGCAGATGACCACCTGCTCGACCTTGTCGAACTGATGGATCCGATAGAGCCCCGCGGTGTCCTTACCCGCGGAGCCCGCCTCGCGGCGGAAGCACGTCGACACGGTGGCGTACTTGAGAGGCAGCATCTGTGGATCGAGGATCTCGTCGGCGTGGAGGCTCATGAGCCCGACCTCGCCGGTGCCGGTCAGAAACAGATCGTGGCCGCCGCTTCGCGACTCGTCGATGTGATAGGCCTGATCCCGCCCCGATGGGAAGAAACCCGTGCCCACCATCGACGCCTCGCGCACGATCACGGGCACCGACATCGGTCTGAATCCGTGCCGCGTCGTGATCAGATCGAAGCCGCAGCGCAGGACGGCCTGATGGAGCGCCATCCCATCGCCGCTGAGCGCGTAGTGACGTGTGCCCGACATCTTCACCGCGCGCTCGAACTCGACGAGACCGTGCAGATCGATCAGCTCGAGGTGCGTGCGGGGCGCGAAGCCCCGCTGGCTCTCGAACGTCTCGCTCGTGTCGAAGCCGTCGGGGTTCCAGCGCGAGATCTCGACGTTGTCGTCCTCGCTCCGACCCTTGGGGACGTCGGGGTCGGGTGGCTGTGGGATGAGTCGCCACAGGTCCATCCGCTCGGGCTCGATTCGCTCGATCTCCTCGGCATGGGCCTGGATCTCGGCTTTCAGCACCTCGGGCCGCCGCTGCAGCTCGGCGATCTCGGCCTCGACCCGCTCGCGCTCGGCGCCCTCCAGCTTGGCGAGCTGTCCCTTCAGCTGGCCGATCCTGGGTCCCACCTCGCGGCCCAGCCGCTTCTGCTCGGCGCGGCGGCTCTCCATGTCGGCTTTGCAGCGGCGCAGGCGTTCGTCGAGCGCGAGGAGATGCGGGATGTCCACCTCCACGCCCTTGTCCCGGGCGCCCCGGATGAAACGCTCGGGGTCCGCGCGCAACGCCTTGAAGTCGATCATCGTCGGGTTTCCTCGCCCGGTCGTGGGCTCAGTTCATCAAGCCGGGGGCCACGAGCGCGAACTCGTCGATCTTGACGGTTCGGGTCTGGTTGTCGTCGTCGATCACCTCGTACGTGCCGCGCATGAACCCGAGGTTCGTGGGCAGCGGGACCGAGCTCTGGTACTCGAAGCTCTCGCCGGGCACCAGGCGCGGCTGCTCACCCACGACGCCCGTTCCCTTGACCTCGTGGCGATGCCCCACGCCGTCGGTGATGATCCAGCGTCGCCGCATCACGCGAATCGCGGCGGGTCCTTCGTTCGAGATGCGGATCCGGTATGCGAACACGTACCGCCCCTGGTCGGCGGCAGAGTGCTGCGGGGAGAAGTAGCTGACCACCGTCACGCGGACGCCGTCCGTGACGGCCTCCGACCGGGTTCGCGCCGGGTTGTCCGGCGACCACAGATACTCGGTTCGCACCGTGGGTCCTCGGGTCGTGTCGTGGCCGGTCGGCCGGCCGGTGGCCCCGCCGGAGGCGGGAGTCGGGCGAAAACGTTGGGATCCGGGCTGCCGGACGTTAGAGTGACCGCCGCCCTCGCTCGCCGGCCCTCAGGCCGACTGGCGCAGGAGGCGGACGATCTCGCCGTCCTCGGGAAACCGCCGCAGCTCGAGCTTCGAGAAGACCAGGCTGCCGTCGCGCCGGATCTCGAAGGCTCCTCCGCGGGACTCGACGAGCTCGGGCTTCACGCCCAGCTCACGTTCGATCTCGTCCGCCAAACTGGCGGCTGCCGGACCGTAGTTTCACTGAACGCAGTATGCGATGGACACCGTCATGGTCACTCCCAGTCGAGGTCGAACCGGACACCGAAAACGATCGGAACAGGGTACCGGGAGCCCTCGTACGGCGCAACCATGCGCCAACGGGCCCGCCGCGCGGGCCCGCCGGATCACCACCGCCGCGTCCCGCGCGGTGGTCACGATGGCCGTGGGGGCCGCGATCACCGTGTCGCTCGTCGTGACCGCGGCGCTCGCGGCGTCGTCCCGTCCGCCGGATCGGGGCGCGCTCGAACGCATGTGCCGCGAGGTGTCGGCCGCCGCGCTCGTGGATGCCGACACCGGGCAGCCGCTGTTCCTGTACGAGGCCGACGCCGTCCTGCCACCCGCGTCCACGGTCAAGCTGATGTTGCTCCTGGTGGCCTCCGAGGAGCTGGCCCGTTCGGGACGGGGTCCGGCCGACAGCATCCGGATCTCGCGTCGCGCGCGCGCGACCGGCGGTCAGCAGCTCTACCTCGAGGAGGGCGAGCGATACAGCATCGAGACGCTCGCCCTGGCCACGGCCGTGCACTCGGCCAACGACGCGGCGGTCGCGCTGGCCGAGGGCCTCTTCGGATCCTACGAGCGCGCGGTCTCCCGGATGAACGCGCGGGCCTCGGAGCTGGGTCTCGGAGCCACACGCTTTCGCACGCCGCACGGTCTGCCGGCGGGCTGGGGCCAGAAGGGCGATCGCTCGACCGCGCACGATCTGGCCCGCCTGGCTCGCGCGGCGAGCGCCGATACGATGGTCGCGCGCTGGTGTGCGGTACAGCGGACGCCGTTTCCGGGTCGCGACCTCATCCTGATCAACACCAACACGCTCCTTCGCGACGGCGACCACGTCACCGGCCTCAAGACCGGCTTCACCCAGCGTGCGAGGTACTGCTTCATCGGATCGGCCGAGCGCGACGGTCGCCGTCTCGTGTGCGCGATACTCGGATCGCCGTCCAGCCGGGCCCGGTTTCGTCTGGCCTCCGCGCTCTTCGCGTTCGGCTTCGATCGCTGCCGACGGCGGCTCGTGTTGCCCGCCGGCGTGGAGGTGGCCACGCGTACGGTGATCGGCGGCGCGGACGTGACCGAGGTCGCGGTCGCACCGCGTGACTCGCTCTGGCTCTGGCAGGACGAGGACGACGCGACACCTCCTCAGGTGTTCGTGGCCGTGTCCGACTCGTTGACGGCGCCGCTGTCCGAGGGGGAGGTCGTCGGCGAGGTCCGCCTGTACGTCGGCAATCATCTCTCGGGCCGGACCTCGGCGCAGGTGGCGCGCTCGGTGGCCGAGGTGTCGGGATGGCGCCGCTTCCTCGATCACTTCGTGGACCGGTCTCCGCCGGAGGCGAAGGGCCCGTGATCGGCTCTGCCCGGGGGTGGACGTCGGTCGCGGTCGCGCTCGTGCTCTTCGGGATCTACCGCCTCACGCTGGCCCCGAGCATCGGCATCGGAGACTCGGGCGAGCTGGTCACCGCGGCGGCCACGCTGGGGATCGCGCACCCGCCGGGGTATCCCCTCTGGTGCCTGGTGATGCACCCGTTCACGATGCTGCCGGGCGTGAGCCCGGCGTTCGCCGTGAACCTGGCGACCGCGCTCTCGTCGTCGGTCGCGGCCGCCCTCGTTGCGTGGATCGCCGCCGGACGCCTGGCGGCACCGCCGTTCCTGGCCGGCGCGGTCGCGCTCGTGCACGGGGTGAGCCCCGTCCTCTGGAGTCAGTCCATCGTGGCCGAGGTGTACGCGTTCAACCTGGTCGTGGTGCTGGGGTTGGTGGCGGCGACGCTTTCCCGGGCGTCGGCCTCGCCGCTCGTTCCGTTCCTGTCGGCGCTGGCGCTCGTCTCGCACGGGAGCAACGCCGGCATCGTGGGGGTCGTCGTCGTGCTGTGGGCACGGCGCGCGGTGCGGGGAGCCGACCGGGCACGGTCGGTGATCCTGGGCGGCGTGGCCGCCCTGGTCGGGCTCTCGCCGCTGCTGTACCTGCCGGTGCGCTCGGCGACGCTGCCCGCGCTCGACTGGGGGCACCCGGCGGACCTCCATGCGTTTCTCGCGCACGTGACGCGCGCGCAGTACGGGGGGCTGTCCTGGCCACCGGCGGGTGTCCTGGTCGACATGCTCGCTGCCTGGTGGCGGGCCGACTCCGCGGGCGCGCTCACGACGACGCTCGGACCGCTGGCGGTACTGGGCGTCGTGACCACGTCCCGCTGCCCGCGCCGGGGCGAGCGCCCGCCCGGAACCGACGTCGCGGGCGCCGTTCGCACGCTGGCGCTCCTGGCCGGAATCGCGATCGTGGGCGGGATCGCCTCGGTCGCGAGCGGACTGCACGGCGAGCAGCTCCTCGAGCCCGAGGTGTTCTGGATTCCGTCGTACGCGCTTCTGGCGCTCCTGGCCGCGCACGGTATCGCGGCGCTCGGCCGCGGGGCGTCGCGGGTCGGTGCGCCCGCCGCGGTCGCGGCCGCGCTGGCGCTGACGATTCTCGGGTGGCCCCGTGTGGATCGCGCCGACAGCTGGATCGCCGAGGACTACGGGCGGGCACTCTTGACGTCCATGCCCGAGCGAGCGGTCCTCTACGTGACCGCCGACTACCAGGCGTTCTCGATCATGTATCTCCAGACGATCGAGCACCTGCGGCCCGACGTCTCGCTCCGTACCGTGGACGCCCCGCCTGCCCGCGACGCGTACGGTCACCGGGCGCCGCCGCTCCGGACGCTCGTGGGAGGTGATCGACCGATCTTCGTCACGGTCCCGAAGCCTCCGTTCGATGCGCTGCCCACGACACCGGAGGGCCTCGCGTTTCGAGTGGGGAACACCGAGCCGTCGTGGACGCCGATCTCGCTCCGGCATCCGGACGACCGCGTCCCGTCCGTGTTCGAGCGGTCGGCGCTCTACGCGGTACGGTTTCACGAGGCCGCGTACCGCTTCGCGATCGGTGACGAGGCCGGCGCGGTGCGCTCCGCCGCCGCGGCGGCCCGGTGCGTGCCGGACCTCGCCAGCGCGCTCTCGGACCTGGCGACGCTGCTCGCGACGAACGGGGTTCACGATCGCGCCGACCACCTGTGGCGGCGCGCGGTGGAGCTGGACCCGACCGACGTTCGGACCTGGCGGAACCTGATCTTGCTGCAGGAGCTGCTCGAGCGACCGGGCGAGGCGGCACGCCTCGCCGCCCGAGCGCGCGCACACCACCCCGGTGTGGCCGAGTTCCGGCGCTGACGTCGCCGCCGCCGCCACCGCGCCTTCTCGACGCGCGAACCGGATGTCCCCCGCCGGGGTAAAGCTTGGTACCTTCGCGCCAGCCCGGATCAAGGAGTTGCCAGGCCGATGTCCCGATCGAGCTGGATCGCCGCCGTCGCGGTCACGTCCGTGAGCCTGTCGTGTGCGCCACCCCCGTCGCCCGTGGAGGCGCCGGCTCCGCGTCAGGCGGCGCCGCGCCCGGTGGCCGTGGAATCCGAGAACCTGGGCGACTTCGAGCTGGGTCTCCGGATCGCGATGGAGGCGTATCGCCAGATCGGCGTCGTCGAGGACGACTCGCTGAACGCGCTGGTCCAGGACGTCGGCTACCGGGTGGCGTCCGTCGTGCGGAGCGACGCACCCTTCACCTTTCACGTCATCGACATGCCCGACCCGAACGCATTCGCGCTGCCGGGCGGCTTCGTCTTCGTCACGCGCGGCATGCTGGAGCTGGGGCTGACCGAGTCCGAGCTGGCCGCGCTGATCGGGCACGAGATCGGACACGTCGCCCGCAACCACTTCGCCCGATCGCAACGCCTGTCGAGCGTCCTGTCGATCGCGCAGCTCGCGTTGACGGTGGGGGTTCTCCTGGCAGGGGACGGAGGCTCGCCGTCCTACGCACCGAGATACGAGGTGGACGACGACGTCATCTACCGGGGGAGCACCGGCCGCGATGCCGTCGTTCAGGGCGTACCTGCGTTCGGGGGGCTGTTTCGAACGCTCGTCGAGCGCAAGTACGGCCGCGGGCTGGAGTACGAGGCCGACGAGTTCGGCGCGAGGGCCGCGGTGCAGTCCGGCTACGCCACCGACTCGGCCGAGCGCATGCTGCGTCGCTTCCGCCGCCACATCCACGACGATCAGACCTACGGCTACTGGCTCACCCATCCGTTCTTCCCCGATCGGATCGACCGGGCGGAGCTGTTCTCGCGCTCTCTGGAGCGTCCCGCCGAGCCGCCGTCGGCGTTTCAGTACCGGCGGCGCGTCCGCGAGCGGCTGATCGCGATCGCCTCGGCCCGGGGCGCCGAGGACGACGACTCGGCGGCCTTCATCTACCACCTCGCGCTGGCAGCCGAGCCGTTCGGCAAGTCGGGACTCGAGGCGGGACACGAGATCCTCCGGTTCCGAACGCGTCGAAACGACGGGAAGCCGCTCCTCACGCGCGAGCTGTGGCCGATCGTGGCCGACTACGATTCGCTGATCACGGTCAGCGAACGAATCGATGCGGGCGGAGAGCTGACCGAGAAGCTACGAGCCGACCGGGACAGTGTCGAGGCCACGCGCCGGGGAGCGCTGTCGGAGTACTACGATCGGCTCGACCGGGACGTCCGCGCCACGAGCCTGCTCGAGCGCTTCGTGCGGAACTACCCCGACAGTGAACGACTCGACGAGATGCGCTTCAATCTGGCCGAGAACTACCGGCGATCCGGCCGGAGCGATCTGGCCGCCGAGACCTACCTGAAGCTGATCGAGTCGTCTTCGGACAGCGTGTGGGCCGCGCGCGCGGCCGGTGCGATGCCGTCCATCGTGCCCAGGATCGAGAGTGCGATCGTGATGCAGGAGCTGCTCGACGCCGACGTTCCCGATTCTCTGGCTCGCCCCGCGCGCGCGCGGATGGACACGCTCGTCACCGACGTGGACACGCTCGAGGAGGCGAGCGAGTTCCTCGAGCGATTCCCGAACAGCGACCATGCACCGGCCATGCGGAATCGCCTGGACGAAGCCGCACACGCCGCGTTCCGGGAGGCGCGCATCCTGGAAGGTGTCTCCCGCCAGCAGCAGGCGCTCGATGCCTATCATCGAATCCTGTTTCTGGCCCCCGACTCGCCGACGGCCACCGAAGCGCGTGCCCGCATCGATGTGCTCGTCGGTCCCGGGTGATCGCGGGCGGGGGATTTCCCTTGACCGGTTCCTGGCGGGCGCTCACCATCCCAGCTCGTCCCTCCCGACAGGCCACGAAGCCGTAAGTCTCACACTGCAATAGAGTTGAGTTGCGCGTGATCGGCGCGCTGGAAGAGGGCACACACGTGATAGCGACGCGGTTCGGACGGGTGGCGATCTCGGCCACGATGCAGGTCTCGGCGGCGGCCAAGCGCATGAGGGCCGAGGGCGTCGACATCGTCGATCTGAGCATGGGCGAGCCCGACTTTCCCACCCCGGACCACATCAAGGCGGCCGCGAAACGCGCCATCGACCAGAACGAGACGCGATACACGATCAACGCGGGCACGGTCGCGCTGCGCAAGGCGATCGCCGAGCGCATGCGTCTGGACTTCGGTCTCGAGTACGAGCTGGACGAGATCATCGTGTCGAGCGGGGCCAAGCAGTCGATGTTCAACGCGTACGCCGCGCTGGTGGATCCCGGCGATCGCGTGCTGATCCCGGCGCCGTTCTGGGTGTCCTACCCCGAGATGGTGAAGCTCCTCGGCGGCGACCCGATCGTGATTCCGTGCGACGAGTCCGCCGGGTTCCTCCTGACGCCCGAGTCGCTGGGCCCGCATCTGGACGGCGCGAAGGTGCTCACGCTCAACTCGCCGTCGAATCCGACCGGCGCCACCTACGAGCCCGACGTACTCCGCGAGCTGGTGACGATGGCCGTCGAGGCCGGCGTCACGGTCATCAGCGACGAGATCTACGAGAAGATGACGTATCCACCGACGACGGCTCTGTCGGCCGCGTCGGTGTCCGAGGCCGCAAAGGCGCGCACCGTGGTCGTGAACGGCGTGAGCAAGACGTACGCGATGACGGGCTGGCGCATCGGCTACGCGGCGGGGCCCGGCGACGTCATCAAGGCGATGGGCGTGCTTCAGAGCCACAGCACGTCGAATGCGTGCTCGGTCTCGCAGGCCGCGAGCCTGGCCGCGCTGTCCGGTCCGCAGGACGTCGTCACCGAGATGGTCGGCGAGTTCGCGGCGCGACGCTCGCTCGCGATGGAGCGTCTGGCCGGGATTCCCGGGTGGACCTGCGTCACGCCCGGGGGGGCGTTCTATCTCTTCCCGAACGCGTCGGCGTCGCTGGGCACGCGGCACCCTCAGTTCGGCAACGTCGACACCACGATCGACCTGGCGACGTATCTCATCGAGCACGGACACGTGGCGGTGGTGCCGGGCGAGGGCTTCGGAGCCCCGGGCTTTCTCAGACTCTCCTACGCGGCGTCGCGCGAGCGCATCACGACCGCCTTCGACCGGATCCGGTCGGCGCTCGACGCGCTGCGCCCGCGCTGATCCGTCCGATCGGGACGGACGCCACCCGATCGTCCGGCGCGTCCGAGGACGACGATCTCGCGGCGCGCGTCGGGGGGGAGTCGCGCGACTAGCGCGGAACGTGCTCGTGCGCGTGATACGAGCTCCGTACGAGGGGCCCGCTCTCCACGTGCTTGAAGCCCATCTCGCGACCGATGGCGGCGAGAGCGTCGAACTCCTCGGGCGTGTACCACGTCTGCACCGGAAGGTGCTTCAGCGACGGCGACAGGTACTGTCCGATCGTGACCACGTCGACGTCGCACGCGCGAAGATCGTGGAGGAGGCTCACGATCTGATCGTGCGTCTCGCCGAGCCCCACCATCAGTCCGCTCTTGGTGACCATCGCGCCGGCGGACGTCGTCGCGGCCCGATCGGCGGCGCGACGCAGCAGGGCGAGGCTGGTCGCGTACCGCGCCTGGGGGCGGACCGTCTTGTAGAGCGCGGGCACGGTCTCGATGTTGTGGTTGAGGACGTCGGGAGCCGCGTCGAGGACGGCGTCGATCGCGGCCTCGTTGCCCTCGAAGTCGGGAATCAGGACCTCGACCGCGCACTCCGGCGAGAGCGCTCGTATGGACTGGATCGTCTCCACGAACTGGGCGGCACCGCCGTCGGGGATGTCGTCGCGATTGACCGCCGTGACCACCGCATGGCGGATCCCGAGCTCGCGTACGGCCTCGCCGACGTGCCGCGGCTCATCGGGATCGAGGGGGTCGGGATGGAGGCTCGCGACGGCACAGAAGCCGCAGGTCCGCGTGCACCGCTCGCCGTTGATCATGAACGTGGCGGTGCCGTGCGCCCAGCACTCGTAGATGTTGGGGCAGCGTGCCTCCTCGCACACGGTGGTGAGAGCCTTGGCGCGGGACAGCTTCTTGAGCGCGAAGAACTCGGGCTTGGCCTTCAGATCGACCTTGATCCACTCGGGTCGCTCCCCGAGCGCGGCGTGCCGTTCACGGAGCTCGGCGGTGCGTGCCGAACCGCCGGAGGCGGGGCGAAAGCGGATGGGCCGGGACCCGGGTGTCGTCGTCAGCGGTCGAGCCATGTGATCCTTCTCTCGAACACGCGGCCGAACGTGTCGGCCACCGGTGCCATGACCTCGTCCAGGGTAACGGCTCGGCCGAGCTCGCGCGACAGCGACGTGACCGACGCGCCTGCGATGCCGCAGGGAACGATCAGGTCGAAGTAGGAGAGATCGGTTGCCACGTTCAGCGCGAAGCCGTGCGAGGTCACGCCCCGCCCGATCTGGACGCCGATCGCCGCGATCTTGGCGTTGCCCACCCAGACGCCGGTCCGGCCCTCGATCCGCCCGGCGGTCACGCCGAAGCCGGCCACCGTGCGGATCAGGATCTCCTCCAGCCGGTTCACGTAGCAGCGCGGGCCGATGCCCAGGTCGCGAAGCCCGACGATCGGGTAGCCGACCAGCTGGCCCGGGCCGTGGTAGGTGATGTCGCCACCTCGCCCGGTGGGGTGCAACGACACGCCGCGTTCCTCGAGCTGCGCATTGGATGCGACGAGATGCGTGAACGTTCCACGCCGCCCCACGGTGATCACGTGGGGGTGCTCCACGAGCCAGAGCGCGTCGGGAACGTCGAGGTCCCGGCGTCGCCGCGCGCGCTCGTCCATTCGGGCCATGGTGTCGGCGTAGTCGCGCCGTCCCAGCCAGCGCGCCTCGCAGACGCGGCCGGCGTCGCCGCGCGCAGCGGGGCAGGTGGGGTCCCGCCGGCCCGCGGCGTCCACGGCGTCCACGGCGTCGCCGTTGCCTGCCTCGGCGTTCCGGTCAGGCGAAGAGCTCATCGAGGGCTTCCACGACGTCCTCGGGCAGCGTCACCCCGGATGCGGCGACCGCGTCGTCGACGTGGTCGGTCCGGGTCGCGCCGACGATGACGCTGGCCACGTTTCGCTGTCGGAGGCACCAGGCCAGCGCGAGCTGAACCGTCGTCAGATCCAGATCGGTCGCCAGCTGGGTGGCCCGGTCCACCCGGGCCAGATTCTCCGCCGTCAGGAGCGGCTGCATGAACTGCCCGGCCTTCGGATCCGCGCCCCGCGAGCCCTCGGGTCGGGCGCCGCCGGAGTACTTGCCGGTCAGGATGCCCTCGGCCAGCGGGCTGAACACGACCTGCCCCACCCCCTCACGCTCGCAGATCGGGATGACCTCGTTCTCGATCTCGCGGCACAGGAGCGAGTAAGGCGGCTGGTTGGAGATCGGCGCGAAGCGATGGCTCGCGGCCGCGATCCGGCGGGCGTCCACGATCTGCTCGGCCGACCAGCAGCTGACGCCCCAGTAGAGCACCTTGCCCTGCCGCACGAGCGTGTCCATGGCGCCGACGACCTCCTCGACCGGCACCGCCGGGTCGTACCGGTGGCACTGGTAGAGGTCCACGTACTCGACGCCGAGCCGGGCCAGGCTCGCCTCGCACGCCTCCAGGATGTGCTTGCGGGAGAGGCCGCGGTCGTTGGGATTGTCGGACATCGGCCAGAAGCACTTGGTGGCCAGAACGTAGTCGGACCGCTTGAAGTCGGCGATCGCCTTGCCGACGGCGATCTCGCCGTCGCCGCGCGCGTACACGTCCGCGGTGTCGAAGAAGATCACGCCCGAGTCGAAGGCACGTCGAAAGCAGGCGTCGGTGTCGGACTGGTCGACCGAGCGCCCGAACGTGAGCCAGGACCCGAGACCGATCTCGCTCACCCGGAGCCCCGAGCGCCCCAGTCGGCGATACTCCACGTGCTGCCCCTTTCTAGGTTCCTCGCGTATGCTGGGTGGAGCCGGTGGCGGGACGCTCACGCGTGCTCGACGGCGAGGGGCCCCCGGCGGGCGGCGAGGGGCGTCCGTGACGATGGGATGAGGTGCGAAACGAACCCGGCGGAGTATACCATTGCCATCGGAGACTCCAACCCGAGGTGTGCGATCAGGCCTGTTTCGTGGGGCACCCTCCGCACTCGAGCGGCAGGCCGACCCCGATGGTGACGCGATGAGGTACCGCCACGCGCTCGTTCTGAGCAATCCGGAGTCGGGCCGCGGGCGCGGCGAGGGCCTGGCCAGGGAGATCACCCGTCTTCTGGCCGAGGCCGGACTCCAGGTGGATCTCAGGCGAGTCGGCGACGCCGACGCGGAGCCCGGCGCCGTGGGCCGGGCCATCGACGCGGACTGCGACCTGGTCGTCATCGTCGGCGGCGACGGTACGCTCCGCTCGTACCTGCGGCCCCTCGACGGCCGCGGCGTGCCCGTCCTCCTCGTCCCGGCGGGAACGTCAAACCTGATCGCGACGCACCTCCGCGTGCCCACGCGTCCCCGAGCGCTGGTCAAGCTCCTGACGGACGGCGACGTCCGGCACCTGGACGTGGCGCATCTGGACGGTGAGCCCTTCGTGCTGGCGGTGGGCTTCGGCCTGGCCACCGACGTGATCCAGGACGCCGATCGGGAGCTCAAGCGCTACCTGGGGCCGGTGGCCTACCTGTGGTCGCTCCTCCGGAATCTGTCGCGCCGCCGCGTGCGGGTCGAGATGCGCTTCGCCGACGGCCAGCGGGTCCAGCACCGGGCGCGTTTGATCCTGTTCGCGAACTGTGCGGAGACGCTCGCGCAGGTGGACATCGTTCCCAACGCCGCGATCGACGACGGCCTGATCGACGTGGCCGTGTTCCACTTCGCCGACCTCTGGCAGTTCCTCAAGCTCGTCGGGTTCGCGATCACCGGTCGCTGGCGGCGGGCGCGAGAGGCCGTGTTCTACCGGTCGTCCTCGGTGGACGTCTGGCTGCGGCCGGCAATGCCGGTTCAGATCGACGGCGACGTGTTCGAGGCCCGCTCGCACTTCCGGATAGACGTGACCCCGGAAGCGCTTCCGGTCCTCGTCCCGATGAGAAAGGCGCAGCTCGTACCCTCGGAGTGGCTGAGCGACGCGCTGACCGAGATCGAGCGGCAGCTGGAGAAGCTCCGAACCGGGTCGGCGCTGACGCCGACCGAGATCGTACGTGCGATCTGGGACGAGTACCGCGTCCGAGGACGGGAGCTCCTGCGCGGCACCGCCCCGGACCCGAAGGCGCAGCGCCGCGGCGCCCCCGCCGGGGACCGCACCGCGGTTCCGGCGGAGTCCGCGTCGGGCGCCGCGGAGTCGCATCCGGGGAGTGACGCGACGTGATTCGTCCCCTCGGTGTACAACGTCGCCTGCTGGTCGCGCTCAGCGTGTACGCGCTGGCGGTGCTCGGGTTCGGTGGCGTCCTGTTCTACGAACGCGCACGCGTACACCTCGAGACCGAGCTCGGAGCAAAGCTGATCGCGGTGGGCTCGGTCGTGACGGCCGGAATCAGCGAAGATCAACGACAGGTGCTCGTGTCGCTACGCGGACGCGGCGGACGCACGTCCAAGGCGATCGGACAGGAGCTGGCGCGCTTCCGGGACGCAAGCGGCCTGTTCCGGCTGTACGTCTTCCATCGTGACGGCACCGCGCTGGCCGATGCCGACGAACGCGAGCCCGGCACGACGTATCCCGAGCTCCAGTTCGAGCTCGATGCGCTGGACGAGGTCTTCTCGGGACGCGAGTCGGTCAGCCATCTGTTCACGGGGCGCGACGGTCAGGTCTACAAGGCCGCGTACCTGCCGCTGCCGGTCGCCGGCGAGACCGAGGCCGCCCTCGCCGTGGTCGGGAGTGCCACGTTCCTCGACACGATCTCCACGTTCCGCAGTGCGCTCATCCTGGCCGCGGTCCTGGGCCTCATCGGGTCGGTGGTGCTGTCGCTCGTCCTCGCACGCACGATCGTGTCGCCCATCCGCCGCCTGGTGGCGGCGGCCGATCGCATTCGCGCGGGGGATCTCGAGACGCCGGTGCCGTCGATGAAGGGCGATGAGATCGGCTATCTCGCACGAACGCTGGAGCGCATGCGCGCGGCCGTGCTCGCGCGCGAACGGAGCCTCCGGGCCATGCTGGGCGGCGTCGCTCACGAGATCCGCAATCCGCTCGGCGGGATCGAGCTGTTCGCGGGACTCCTCGAGCGGCGTGTCGCCGACGACGAAAAGGCCGCGGAAAGTGTCGACCGAATCCTGCACGAGGTGCATCATCTGGAGTCGATCATCAAGGACTTTCTCGACTACGCGCGGCCGGTCGATCCCAACCTCGAGGTGTTCGCGGTCGCGGACGTCGCGCACGAGGTCGGCGAGGTGCTGGGAGCAAAGATCGCGGAGGCCGGTGTAACCTACGAGGTCGACTGTGCGGGCGTGAGCGTGCTCGCCGATCGCGCGCAGTTCCGGCAGATCCTGTCGAACCTGGTCCAGAACGCCGTCCAGGCGCTCGAGGGCGACCAGGGCCACCGGCGCGTCGTCGTCGACGGCTCGACCGACGCCGACACGACGACCGTGTCCGTGAACGACAATGGGCCGGGCATCGACCCCGCGATCCGAGAGCGGGTGTTCGAGCCGTTCTTCACCACCCGTCAGCAGGGGTCGGGACTGGGGCTGTCGATCGCGCGCGATCTGGTGGAGCGCAACGGGGGGGCGCTCGAGATCCGATCGCGACCCGGGCGCGGAACGTCGATCGTGATGACGTGGTCCGCGCCGCGCGACAAGCGCGGAGATGCAGCATGACCATGAAGATACTCGTCGTGGAAGACAACGACACGCTCCGCGCCGGCATCGCGGCCACGCTGGAGGATGCGGGCTTCGTGGTCGTCGAGGCCTCCGACGGGCGAGCCGGACTGGATCGCTTCGGGGAGTCTCCCGCGCCGATCGTCGTCACCGACCTGAAGATGTCGCCCGTGGACGGCATGGAGGTGCTCCGCGAGGTCAAGGCGATCGACCCCAGCGTCGAGGTCCTCGTCGTCACCGCGTACGGCACCATCGAGACCGCGGTCGAGGCCATGAAGCTCGGTGCGGCCGACTTCGTCACCAAGCCGTTCAGCCCCGACGCGCTCGAGGTGAAGGTGCGGCGGCTGGCCGACGTCATCGAGGAGCGGAATCGCCGGCAGCGCGCCGAGGAGCGGGCCGATTACTACCGCGAGGTCGCCGAGCGCCAGTTCCGCGTGGACGAGATCGTCGGGCGCTCGGCGGTCATGCAGACGATCTTCTCCCAGATCCAGAAGGTGGCGCCGTCCGACGCCGCCGTGCTGATCACGGGCGAGAGCGGCACCGGCAAGGAGCTCGTGGCCCGGGCCATCCACCGGAACAGCCGGCGGGCGGCGGGTCCGTTCATCCAGGTCAACTGCGGAGCGCTGGCCGAAGGTGTTCTGGAGAGCGAGCTGTTCGGGCACGAGCGCGGCGCGTTCACCGGCGCCACGCGCCAGCGAAAGGGCCGCTTCGAGCTCGCACAGGGTGGGACGCTGCTCCTCGACGAGGTGGGCGAAGTGCCGCCCAGCACGCAGGTCAAGCTGCTGCGCGTGCTGCAGGAGAAGACGTTCGAGCGGGTCGGGGGTGAGGAGACGCACCAGGCCGACGTCCGGATCCTCGCCGCGACCAACCGCGACCTCCAGGCAGAGGTGGCCGCGGGCCGGTTCCGCGAGGATCTCTTCTACCGACTACACGTCATTCCGATCCAGATGCCACCGCTGCGGGAGCGGCCCGACGACATCGCGCTTCTCGCGCGGTACTTCCTCGAACGCATGACGACCGATCGCGGCCTCGAGCCGCACACGCTGACGCCCGATGCCGAGGCGGTTCTGGTGTCGTATCACTGGCCGGGCAACGTACGGGAGCTCGAGAACGTGATCGAGCGTGCGCTCGTCCTGTCCGAGTCCGCCGAGCTGTCCGCGAACGACGTGCCGGTCATGGCCACGCCCGAGCCCAACCGGTATCTCTCCCTGCCCGACGACGACCCTCCGCTGAACGAGACGCTCTCGGCGCTCGAGCGGCAGCTCCTGCTACGCGCGCTCGCGCGCTCGGGCGGCGTGAAGGCCGAGGCCGCCCGCCGCCTCGGAATCAAGGAGAGCGCACTCTACTACAAGCTCGAGAAGTACGAGATCAAGGCATGAAGGTCCGAGAGCGCGCGGAGGGTCGGGACGGGCGGTGCTCGATCTCCGTGCGCCGCGTGCTCGCGATCGTGGTGGTGGTGATGATCGCGCTCGCACCGGGATCCGGTCTCCGGGCGGCGCTGCCACCCGAGGTGGACGCGTTGCGGGCGGCGGTGCTGGAGTACGACGCCCAGCAGCGGGCCAAGGACGCGGAGATCGAACGGGTCCGCGGGCGCGCCACCGACGTTGCCGCCGAGCTCGCCGAGTTCGATCGCGAGGAGTCGCTCGGGCCGCTCCAGCGCGCACAGTATTCGCGGTACAAGCAGCTCTCCGAGGACCTGGCCGATCGACTGGCCGCGCTGGAGCGCCAGCGGCGGGAGATCGACGTCCCGTATCGGGAGGCCGCCGATGCGCTGATCGCCTTGCTGGAGCCCGAGGTCACGACGCTCCGGGAGGCCTGGCAGTCCGCGTCCCCCAGCTCCGACGAGCGTCGCGAGCTCTTCGTGCGCTACGAGACCCTGTTCGAGGAGGTGCGCGACCTGCGTGCCCTGTTCACGCCCACGGCCCGGTTCCTGCGCCTGGACGTGACGCTGGACGACGACGACGGCCCCGACAGCCTGCGCGTCAAGGCGGATCTCCTGGCCGATCTGATCGATCTCAACGGGGGTCTCCTCGATGACCTGGAGTCCTGGCACGCGGAGCTCCGGGCCGAGCGGGAGATGCTGCAGGAGGCCAAGCGCCTGGCCGAGGAGCAGGGGTTCTTCGGCTCGACCGATCCGTTCGCGCCGGACGGCACGTCCGGCTTCGCCGACATCACCGGACTCGTGGTCGTCCCCGAGAACTTGCGCGAGGTACGCGACCACCTCGATATTCCCACGGGCGGAGTCTCGGCCATCGAGGATCTCGACCGGCTCGTTCAGAGCGTCGACCGCCTCGTGGACGATCTCCGGGACGACAACGCCCGCATGGCCGAGAAGCGGAGGATCGCGTTGCAGGAAGCTCGACGACGAGAGGAGCTCGAGCGATGAGTTCGCATCGGCGCCTGCGCACGCGCATTGCCCGCATCGGCGCGGCCGGGCTGATCATCGCCGGCGCGGCGGCCCCGGGGCGTGCCGTTTCCGACGTCGAGGTCGACGGTCGCCTGCAGATCGGCGCGCTCCACGACAGCAACGTGCTCGAGCAGGTCGCGAACGAGGAGGACGATCAGGCGCTGCAGGTGTTCGGCGCGATCCGGCTTCGCGCCCCCCTGTCCGAGCGCGTCGTTCTGCGGTCCTCGGCGCGGGTCGGACTGCAGCGCTATCGCGACATCTCCGACGACAGCCGCGTGCTGGGCGAGACGCGCTGGGGTCTGGCCTATCGTGCCGAGAACGGCCTGGGGCTCAGGGGCGATCTCCTCCTCGAGGGGCGAGACTACGCGGACTCCACGTCCTCGCGCGGGTACGGCGCGTTCCGGGCCGACGTCGCGTTCGACCTGCCACCGGTCAGGGGTTTCACGGCCGAGGTGCGCGGCAGCCGCGTCGAGGTCGACTACAAGGTGACGCCGGGACGCGAGCAGGCGGGCAATCGCCTGGAGGCTGCTCTCCAGCGCCGGATCGGACGTCATCTGCTCGTCCGGGTTCGTGGCGCCGGGGGATCGTTCCGTTTCAATCGCCCGTCCTGGGATCTCGACGAGTCGGCCGGCGCGCTCGTCCGCGGCCCCTTCGACCAGAAGGACTCCTACGGCCTCGGATCGGTGGATCTGACGTTCGTGCGGCGCACGCTGCTGTCGCTCGGGTACACGTACTTCGTGAACGACTCGAACTCGTTCGGGCGCGCGTACTTCTATCATCGGGTGGACGTGACGTTCCGCCGGCGCATCGAGCCCCTGGATACGTCGATCGGCGTCGTGGCGCGTCGCGAGTGGCGGACGTATCGCGACGATCTGGATCGGTTCGTGATCGTCGACTTCGACTTCGAGCGCGAGCAGAACAACGGCGTGACCCTCGAGGTGGACCGCGCGCTGACCACCGAGACCAGCATCGAGCTGCGACTGGGGTGGGAGTACAACGAGGCGATCATCCTGGATCAGTTCTACGACAAACTCCTGGGCGGGGTGTATGTCGAGTGGCGGTTCTAGGGATCGGGGCTGGCGTGGGCTCAGATTCCTGAGGGTCGGGCGGTCGGATTTCCGTGGAGGGTGCGCATTGGCAGCCGCGTCGGAGCTCCGGGAGCGGCGATCTCCCGGTCGCCGCCCGGGGGGTGAGCGGTGCGTCGCGTGCTCTAAGTTGTTTAATGGGAGTCCGTTATCTTTCTGGAGGGCGCTGGAGCCGGAGCGGATGGACCGGGCGATGTCCCGGAGCGGTTCGGGTGTGTCAATTGGCTCAGTAGTTGCTTGCTTTCGGGAGCAAATAGGCCCGGACGCCGCTCCGGCGTTTGGTGCCCGAACCCAGCGGGCGGTTTGAAAGGACAGATCGGCGACGACTCGACGGCGACATCGCCTCCGACGTCGGCAGAGTCGTGCGACGATCGACCCCACGAGCCGTGTTGCAACTAACCGCCGGTTCTTCAGGCATGACCCCCTGAAGGATTTGTCTCGGCGGTGCGACTTCCCATCGGGATCGATGCACCAGCGGGAGGGCACGAGCCGACACCGCCGCCTGAAACTTCTTCTCGCGTTTCATCACGAGAGCCCGCAGGGAGAAGGCAGGACGGCGGGGCGGCGTCAGCGGTTTATTTCGTCGGGAGTTCGATCATGACTCCGCGGTCCCCCACCTTTCGCGGCAACCACGACCCACATCGAGCGCACGCGAACCGGCCCCGGGGGGTCGCATGCCCGCGATCGACCACCCGCCCCTCCCATCCCGGATTCGTCTACCCCGAACCCGCCCGATTCCAGGCCGGCCGCGCCGCGCTGGCCGCCGTCGGTCTGGCCGGCGCGGTGCTCGCCGGCTGCAGCGGCGAGGTCGTGTTCGAGCCCGAGGACACCGTAACCGCCGGTGAGGCGCTCGGCTTCGACTTCATCACGTACACGGTTTCCGACGCCGACGCCACGAGCATCGAGATCATCGAGATCACCGACGATGGTCGCGCGATCTATCGCATCGCCGGCCGCGGCAGAGGCAGCACGCTGGAGCCGATTCGCTTTCTCCGCGACGACGAGCTGCTCGCGCTCCGAACCGACTTCAACGATTCCGACTTCTTCTTCTGGGCCGACAGCACGTTCGGGGAGCCCGCCGCCGGCGTCCCCAAGCAGACCATCATCTTCCAGTTCGAGGGGCGCTCCGACGACCTCGTCCGCTACGGAGATGCCCCGGTACCGCCCGAGATCGAGGTGTTGTTCGCGCAGCTCGAGCCCCTGCTCGCCGCCAGCAAGCAGTTCGGCGAAGGCAATCAGCTCGCGGTGCGGGCGCTGGTCGAGGGGCGCCACACGCGGATCGCGCGGCGCGAGTTCTCGGTCATCCGGTCCCGTGACGAGCTGATCAACCTGCTCTGGCGCGTGGGCTCTCTGGACGCGACGGCGTTCGCACGCGTCGACTTCGCGACAGAGATGGTCGTGGGCGTATTCTTCGGAGACGACGCGATGCAGACCGATACGCTCACGTTCGCCGACGTGGCCTATCAGCTCGACGGCGCCGTCAACGTACTGTTTCGCCGCACGGACATGGCCGAGGGCTGCGATGCGCCCGCGTCGCGCCCGTTCGCGATGGCGCGAGTGCCGCGGGCTCCCGGTCGCGTGCAGTTCTTCGAGGATCCCGAGCGCGAGACACGCGCCTGCGCGCCCTAGGCGTGTCGTGGACCCGGGCGCCCGCTCCTCGGACGGCCGAGAGACGGCTCCTAGAACCCCATGATGCTGTACCCGGCGTCCACGAAGATCGTCTCGCCGGTCACGCCCGAGCTCATGTCCGAGAGCAGGTAGAGCCCCGTTCCGCCGATGTCCTCCAGTGTCACGTTCCGTTTCAGTGGCGACTTGTTCTCGTGGTGCTTGAGCATCTCGCTGAAGTCGCGAAGCCCGCGCGCACTGAGCGTGTTCACCGGGCCGGCCGAGATCGCGTTCACCCGGATGTTCTGGGGGCCCAGCTCGAAGGCGAGCTGGCGCACGGCGTGCTCGAGCGCTGCCTTCGCGGTGCCCATGACGTTGTAGCGCGGGATCACGCGGATCGCGCCCAGGTAGCTCATCGCGACGATGGCGCCGCCGTTCGGCATGTAGCGCTTCGCGGCCCGGGCCACGTGAATCAGCGAGTAGGCGCTCACGTCCAGTGCGATCCGGAACTGCTCGCGGTCGGTGTCGATGAAGTCGCCGCTGATCGCCTCGCGGGGTGCGAACGCGATCGAGTGGACGAGCATGTCGATGTGCCCGTGCTCGCGCCCGATCGTCTCGAAGGTGCGTTCGATGTCGTCGTCCACCGAGACGTCGCACTCGTAGTACGCCGCGTTCCGGAAGCCCTCGGTCAGCTCTCTGACGTTCTTCCCGAACTTCTCACCGACGTAGGTGAAGACCATGTCCGCGCCTGCGGCGTTGATGGCCTCGGCGACACCCATGCCGATGCTACGCTTGTTGGCGATGCCCATGACGACAGCGGTTTTTCCCGCGAGGTCGAGTGAGTACATGCACCCTCCATTGGATCGCGGTCGGATTCGATCGATGCGGGATGATAGAAGCCCGTTCCCGCGGGAACAAGCGCTGGGAGCGGGTGTGGCGGCTCGATCGCCGCTTCCCGAGCCCGGGGGTCCCCCGGGGAACGTGGGCCTCAGGGATCGGTGTTCCCAACGGGCTCGAGCCGGGGGGAGGCAGCAGGCCCTGCGGGATCGGGCATTGCGCGCTTGGCCAGAAGCCGCCCGGCGGGCGGCAGCGCGCGCAGGAGACCGGCGATCCGCTGGGCCGCGTGTCCGTCTCCGTACGGATTGACGATCGACGTCAGTCGCCCGCGGGTGTCCGGTGCGAGTGCCCAGGCCAGCGCGTCCCCGATCGCCCGCGGCTCGGCCGGGATGTCGACGACGTTGGCCGCACGCTCCCGGCCGTCCTGACGGCGTCCCACGTTCACGGCGGGAAGGCCCAGCGACGGGGACTCCATGATGCCACTGGAGGAGTTGCCCACGATCGCGGCGGCATGCGAGAGCAGGCTCCAGTACGTGACCGGATCCAGGTTCACGACGAGCTGCGCGCCCAGCCGACGGTCGCAGAACGCGTGTGCTCGGGCCATCAAGCGACGGCTCCCGGCATCGGCGTTCGGGAAGCAGAACACCACCGTCGGCGTGTGCGGGCCGTTCGCATGCGACGGTTCGGGCTTGACCAGCTCCTCCAGTGCGGCGTGAACGGCGTCGGCCTCGGCCGTCGTTTCGCGATCCAGCGTGACGGGATGATGGGAGACGACGAGGATCGGGTCCGCGAGCGGGCTCCCGAGCGCCGTCTCCAGCTCCTCACGATCCAGGAGCCGGCTCCGCCGGAGATGGTCGAGCGACGGCGCGCCGACCTGATGCACGCGCCAGGGCTCCTCGCCCATCGCGATCACGCGCCGCGTGGCGAGCGCGGTGGGGGTCATGTGCACGTGGCTCATCATCGTCAGTGCGTTCCGGATGACGTGGTCGATCGCGCCCTCGCTGGCCTCGCCGCCCTCGACGTGGATGATCGGGATCCGGAGCGCGGTTGCCACCTGTGCGGGGGCCAGCATCTCGTAGCGATCGGCGACCACGAGCACGGCGTCGGGCCGGAGGCGCGAGAGCTCGTCGGCGAAGCCGAGCGTGGCGAGCCCGATCGTCCTCGCCATCGCGACGTCGGTATCGGCGCTCACGAGACACTCGATACGGGCGGTGATCTCGAACCCATCGGCCTCGATCACGTCGACGGTGTGGCCGAATTCGGGTGACAGGTGCGCCCCGGTGACGAGAAGGGAAGTGCGAATCGGTGTATTCTTCAGCTCGTGGAGCGGCCAGTAGAGGTGACCGTAGTCCGCCCGGGACGACGTCACGACGGCGATGGAGCGGGGCGATGTCGGCACGGGCTCTCCGGATCGGGATGGACGCGGCGATCGACCGCGCGCCGTCGCCGCGAGGACCATACCAGGCGATCTCGTCCCGGGGTATCGATCTCGGCTCCGAGCGCCGCTCCGAGCGCCGCGCCGAGCGCCGCGTCGGTCAGCGCGCGTGTCGGACGAGCGATCGTGACCCCGGAGGGCCTGCTCCGACCGGCCGGAATGCAGCTTCGCGTTGACCTGAGCGGGCTCGCGGGGGCACAGTCGAAGCGAGCGGAGTGACGAGGAGCTACCGACACGGGAGGGTGATCCGTGGATGCGACGCACGAATTCGCCGGCGAGTCCCGCGCGACGCATGCACCCCCGTTCGAGCTGACCGCCGACTGGTACGACGCGATCTATCGAGCCAAGGCAAAGGACTACGCCGCCGAGGCACGGGCGGTCCGGCAGATCGCCGCCGAGCACGGGCACGAGCCGGGCGCCGATCTCCTGGACGTCGGATGCGGCACCGGCGAGCACCTTCGCTTTCTCAGCTGCAGCTTCTGCACGGCCGGCGTCGATCGTTCCGAGGCCATGCTCGCGGTCGCGCGACGCAAGCTACCCGACGTCCCGCTCTTCAAGGCCGACATGCGGACGTTCGAGCTGTCCGGCACGTTCGACGTCATCGTGAGCCTGTTCGCGTCGGTGGGCTATCTGGAGACACGCGTCGAGATCGAGCGCGCATACGAGCGCCTGGCGGCCCATCTGAGTCCGGGGGGAATCGTCCTCGTCGAGCCCGCCCTATCGGCGAGCGCGCTGGATCCCCCTCAGGCGACCGTCACCCACGCCGACGTGGGCGGCATGGTTTGCGAGCGTCGGTCCACCGCCAGGCATGTCGGGAACGCGATCGAGATCGAGTTCTCTTATCGGACCGGCCGATCGACCACGGATGAGCGACATCGCATCCGGCTGCACGACGCCAAGGAATGCGTGGAGATCTGGCGGGAGCTCGGCTTCCAGGTCGAGCATCGCCACGTGTCGCCCTTCGACGCCCCGCTCTGTCTGATCACCAGACCAGCGCCTCCCGAAGGCGACGGCGCGCATCCGTCCACGTCGGACGTCGACGCCGGCGGTCTGGACGTCTAGCTCTCCGGAACCGGACCGAGCCGCCGGATCACGAGATCGGGTCCCGCATCGCGGGGCTCACTCCAGGCACTCGGCGGGTCCATGCGACGGGCGGCCGTCGCCTACCACCGGCGAACGAGCTTCCCGCTGACCCGAGCCTCACTCCGCCCGAGGGCGTAGGTGTACACGCCGCTGGCGACAGGCCGGCCGCGCTCGTCTCGTCCATCCCAGCGCCAGCGGTTGCCCGTCGTGACGGCGCGGCGCACGAGCGCTCCACCCGGGCCGACGATCAGGATCTCGGTGGGTGCGACTCCCGGAACGAGCTCGAAGACGACGGTGCCGCGAAACGGTGTGACCGGCGGCCGGGCCAGGAGCGGCATCGTCGACGCCACGTCCCCCGGCACCCCGATCGCCTCGACCACGTGGATCGTGATCGACACCACGTCGTTCGTCGGATCGCCGTCCCCGCCGATCGTCGTCGATCCCGTCAGCGTGTATGTCCCCACCGGCGGCGTCCACCCGAATACGAACGTCTCGGTCACGAGCGCCGCGAACGGCAGGTCGACGCTGGTGGAGCCCCCGCCCGCGTCGCCGCTCAGCTCGACGGTTGCCCCGAGCTGATCGTCGAGCCCGAAGTTCGTGGCGATGACGGCCACGTCGATGGGCTGACCCACCTCGATCATGTCGCCGTCGGCAAGGCCGTCGAAGCGGAGCGTACCCACGTCGGTGGGCAGCGGCGTGCCCACGAGCCGATCCACGCCGAACTTGCACAGGTAGCTCGTGACCCAGCTCGCATCCTCGGTGTCGGGCTCGACCGACTGGGCCATGATGCCGCCATCGTCATCGGTGTCGAACGAGAGCAGCCGATCGGCGATGACGATCGCGTTGTCGCGGTACGCCGCATCGCCGAGGATTTCGTACACCGCCCAGTGCGCGTTCAGGTAGGCGACGTTCCATGCGGAGTCCCAGTCGAAGCCGGGGATGTCGATCCACTCCTGCCAGGTGTCGAGGAACGGCGCGTTGGCGGTGAGCCACGCGACGCCCAGCGCGGGATCGTCCGCGAAGACCGAGTTGCAGACGCCCCAGAGGGCGGTGCCGCTGGACATCGCCCAGTACTCGAGCCCGAGACGCGTGGCCGGATCGAAGTCGAGCCAGCCGAAGACGTCGAGACCCTGAGTGAGGGCCTCCGCCAGGAGCACGGGATCGGAGAGCGCCTCGGCGTACCGGTAGAGGTTACCCGCGGCCCAGCCCTTCACGAAGGCGTCGAGGCGCTGCTGGTAGGTGGTGCCGTCGGTTAAATCGAGCGGCGTGTCGGCGATGTACTGGGCGGCGGTGGCCGCGTAGCCGGCGAACGACGCGTCGCCGGTGGCGGCCTCGTACTCCAGAGCGGCCGTCAGGGCCCACGCGCAGTTGTGCACGCGGTAGTAGTCGTTCCCGGGATCGCCCTCCTCGTCCCAGGCGGGGAAGTTCTGAACGTAGATCCACGCCGCGGCGAGGTTGTCGTCGTAGCTCGTATCCCCGGTGAGCGCGCGGTAGCGCGACCAGCACCAGATCGCCTCCAGCGTGTTGTCGGTCTGGATGACGCCGCCGAGCGGGCCGCCCTCGGCCTCGATCATGCCGCCGTAGTCGGGCGATCCCATGTCGGAGACCTGCCACACCGCGAGGAACCCGACGATCTGATCGAACTCGCGGACGTAGTTGAACGGCCCCAGGGGCTCCGGGATGCCGCGCTGCGAGGGGGGCGTCCGGCCGTGAATCGACTCGTCGTACAGGAAGTCCGGCGTGGACGCCGACGCGGTGCGGGCACCGGCGGCGAGAAGGAGTGCGATCGGGATCGAGCGGGCCAGTGCGGACGAGCGACCTTGGCGGCGTGCGTACATCGGGGGGCCTCCGGTGCGTGGCGAGGCGCGCGAGCGCGTCTCAGGCGTGATCACTCACCTTGACGGCCGATTCTAGCACGCGTGCGGGGACCGAGCGGCCTCGTGGGCGCCGGCTGGTCCCCGTGGATGTCGCGGTCGGGCGCGGAAGACGGTGCGGAACGACCGATGATCAGTACATCTGACGCAGACGGCTCCACGAGGTCTCGGTGATCGGCGTCCCCATCAGATCGCAGGTCTTGCAGGTCGGCCCACTACCGTCGACCGAACCGACCGACCAGCCCGTCGGCGGCACCTCGAATTGCTGGGGCTCGAACGGGGGATGGTAGCCGCTCGCGATGTACGCGGCTCCGATCCGAGGATCGTCGATGATGGCCAGCCGACCGGCGCTCCCCGCGGCGATGGTGAGGTACCCGACCTTGGCGAAGCCGCTCGGCTGCATGTAGTCCGCGGATCCCCACGTCATCGCGTTTCCGGTGTGGCTCTCGGGCCACGTCCCGTTCTCGTCGTCCTGTGGGATCTCGTTGCCACCGGTGCAGAGCGACCAGCTCAGAACGTCGACCGTGGGATCGTACTCGATGCCGAACTCCACGCCGCCGAGGCCGGGACCGATCGGCCACCCCGGGATGTTCTCCCATCCGTAGGTGACGAGCCACGCGAACTGATCGACGCCGGTGGCCCCGGCGGCGGCGAGCGCGTCGCAGTCGAGAACGTCGTCGTCGAGCTGGCTGCAGCCGGCGTAGGAGGCGTCCTCGAAGTGGACCACGAACCCGTACTCGTTGCCCGGGCAGTCACCCTGAGCCAGAGCGGAGGTGGACACGAGAGCGAAGAGGATCAGGATCGATGCTGTGAGACGCATGGCGAGCCTCCCGATTGAATGATGAAGTCCCGGAGGGACACGCATGATTTCACGGTGTCTCGGCATCGTCAACGTAGGGGTGCGGTCCGGGTCGAATCCTCACGCGACGGGATGCCGGGTCGAGCCGTCGCCGAGGCGAATCGGGCCGTCGCGTTCGCGCGCAGACGAGAAACGGGGCCGGCACCTCGAGCGCCGACCCCGTCGTCAACCGAAACGAGGGCGAGCGCTCCGTGCGCTCGCCGATGAACGGAGCGGGGACGTCTAGAAGCCGCCCATGCCGCCCATACCGCCCATGTCGTCCATGCCGCCGCCGCCACCGGGCGCCGGCTTCTCCTTCTCGGGGACCTCGGTGATGAGGGCCTCGGTGGTGAGCATGAGCCCGGCGATGGACGCCGCGTGCTGGAGCGCCGACCGGGTCACCTTGGTGGGATCGATGATGCCGGCCTCGAGCATGTCGACGTACGTGGCGCCGGCCACGTCGTAGCCGTAGGACTTCTTGCCCTTCTTGACCTCCTGCACCACGATCGAGCCCTCGATGCCCGCGTTGTAGGCCAGCGTCCGGAGCGGCTGCTCGATCGCCCGCAGCACGATCTGCACGCCGATCTTCTCGTCGCCGCCGGCCGCGAGCTTCTCCAGCGCGCTCGCGCACCGGATCAGCGCCACGCCGCCCCCGGGCACGATCCCTTCCTCGACCGCCGCCCGCGTCGCGTGAAGCGCATCCTCCACCCGCGCCTTCTTCTCCTTCATCTCCGTCTCGGTCGCCGCGCCCACGTTGATCACCGCCACACCGCCGGCCAGCTTCGCCAGACGCTCCTGGAGCTTCTCGCGGTCGTAGTCACTGGTCGTCTTCTCGATCTGGGCGCGGATCTCGCTCACGCGACCGGTGATGTCGGCCTTCTTGCCGCCACCCTCGATGATCGTCGTGTTGTCCTTGTCGATCGTCACCCGCTTCGCCTGACCCAGGTCGTTCAGCGTGATGTTCTCCAGCTTGATCCCCAGATCCTCCGACACCACCGTGCCGCCGGTCAGGATCGCGATGTCCTGAAGCATCGCCTTGCGACGATCCCCGAACCCCGGGGCCTTCACCGCACACGTCTGCAGCGTCCCCCGCAGCTTGTTCACCACCAGCGTGGCCAGCGCCTCGCCGTCCACGTCCTCGGCAATGATCAACAGCGGACGCCCCGACTGCGCGATCTGCTCCAGGACCGGAAGAAGATCCTTCATGTTCGAGATCTTCTTCTCGTGAAGCAACAGGTACGCGTTCTCCAGCGAGACCTCCATCGCCTCCTTGTCCGTCACGAAGTACGGCGACAGATACCCGTTGTCGAACTGCATCCCCTCGACCACGTCGAGCGTCGTGTCCATCGACTTCGCTTCCTCGACCGTGATCGTCCCGTCGCGTCCCACCTTGTCCATCGCCTCGGCGATGATCTCCCCGATCGTCAGATCTCCGTTCGCCGAAATCGACGCCACGTTCTTGATCTGCTCCGACTCCCGCACGTTCTTCGACAGCTTCTGAAGCTCGACGGTGATCGCCTCCACCGCCTGGTCGATCCCCCGCTTCAGCGCCATCGGGTTCGCGCCCGCCGTCACGTTGCGAAGGCCCTCGCGGAAGATCGCCTCCGCCAGAACCGTCGCCGTCGTCGTCCCGTCACCGGCCACGTCCGACGTCTTCGACGCCACCTCGCGCACCATCTGCGCGCCCATGTTCCGGTACGGCTCTTCCAGCTCGATCTCCTTGGCCACCGTCACCCCGTCCTTGGTGATCGTGGGAGAGCCCCACTTCTTGTCGATCACCACGTTGCGGCCGCGCGGGCCAAGCGTCACCTTCACCGCCTTCGCCAGCATCTCCACGCCTTCGAGAATCGCGTGGCGAGCTTCTTCCTTGAACAGGAGTTGCTTTGCACTCATCGGTTCTAGGTCTCCTCGTCGAGGTTGAGGTCGTCGTGTTCGTGTCTGGATCGCGTGGGGGCGCCTCGGCGCCGACCCCGGGTGGCTACTTCTCGGCCACGATTCCGAGGACGTCGTCCTCACGCAGGATGATGTAGTCGTCGCCTTCGATGTTGACCTCGGTACCGGCGTACTTGGAGATCAGGATCCGATCGCCGCTGGAGACCTCCGGCTTCGTCCGCGTGCCGTCTTCGTTCATCTTGCCCGGGCCCACCGCGATCACCTTGCCCTGCTGCGGCTTCTCCTTCGCGGTGTCGGGAATGATGATCCCGCCGGACGTGGTCTCGTTCTCCTCGAGGCGCTTGACCAGGATGCGGTCGCCGAGTGGATTGACCTTCATCGTCGTCTCAGTCCTTTCTGAGTTTCGGGTCGCGACGCCGCCGTCGCGCGTGTCGTTGTGTCGTTTGAGCCTGGCCGGACGTCGCGGTCACGGGGGACCCGTACCGAACTCCGGGCGGCACTCGCGGGAATTGCACCGGACATGCCAGATCGCCGCCGACTCCTCGGATTCACCAATCCATTTCAAAAGAATGACTTACATCGATCGCCGGGGCCCCGGTTCGGTCGGAGGTCCATCGGGATGCCAATCTGGCCAGGCGCGTTCGGTTAGACCCATGCGTCGGTGTCATAATGACAGCACCGGGCCGTTCCCCCGACACGACGGCATCTACACCGGGAGACGGCTGGATGTTCCATAGTTCAGTCGTTTGTTCTGTAGTGAGTTAGGAGAAGTATCTCAAAATAATACGATTTGCCCAAATGGCATCTGGCCGCGATCCGGATGCGCCTCCCCCGGGCGGCCGCGGGCCTGGCCCGCGGCCCGGGTCGCCTCCGGATCGTGATCGCGCGGTCAGAAGTAGAAGTGGAACCCGAGGTCGGTGCTCTCCACGAAGCTCAAACGGTCGATCGTCGTCTCGATGACGGCCTTCGAGTCACCCCCGCCCGCCGGGCTCGTGCTCGTGAACTGGAGCCCGATCCCGGCGCTCAGTGACAGGTTCTCGAACCCCATCCGCCCGAAGAACAGCTCCACTCCCATCGACGCGCCGAGGCTCACGCTGGTCTCGGTGTCCTTGTCCTGCTCGATGTCGGGGCCCACGTCCACGACCATCTGGTCGGCGGTGTAGAGGAGCCCGGGCCGGAAGTAGATGATCATGTTCTCGTCCGAGCGCAGCGGGAGCAGCAGCGCGCCCTCCACCGCCACGCTCGCCAGGCTGGTGGTCCGGGTCATGCCCCCGGGCCCGACCATCGGGACCTCGTTCTCCGTCCGAAAGCCCACGCCGGCCTCGAAGCCGAGCCCCGGGCCGGTCCAGAATCGCAGCCCGATCGGTGCCTCGGAGGAGTGGTAGCCGAACCCGAGCATCGCCAGGTGGTCGCTGATGGCATCTTGCGCGGCCACGGGCGAGACGACGACGAGTGCGGCCACGGCGGCCGCTCGCCAGGATCGGATCATCGGAGCGCTCCCTTTCTCGGCCGCGCGACGGCACGGGGCCGGTCGCGCGTGGCGGTCAGCGTGTGGCGAACTGCTCTTCCACGGTCGTCGTGGGGGCCACCGCCGCCCACGCCGTCGCGACCGGCGAGCCGGAGCCGTCCAGCGCTCGCTCCGGCAGAACGGCGGCCGCGAAGAGCCCGATTCCGTCGGTCGGGGGGACGTCGAGCACCACCCGATCTCCGTCGACCGGGGCCACGTTCCAGATCAGGCCGCGGGGCGCACCGGCGTCCTCGAGGCCGGTCCCGATGGCGCCCCCACGCGGCGGCAGCTCCGCGACCGTCAGCAGGACGAGCCGGTCACCCTGGGGGGCCACCGACCACGACAGGGACAGACGGTCGCCGGGGGTGAGGATCCGGGCGGGACCGGTTCCTGCCCCCTCGCTCGCTCCCCGGCCGGGCGCCGCGCGCTCGGTCAGCTCCAGGTGATCGGTCAGCTCCAGAGGACGGTCCGGGGAGAGCAAGATCCGGGGCTCGGGTGCCGTCTCGTCCAGCCCCACGTCGGTCCGGGCCTGGGCCAGGAGCTCGCTGACGACGGGCGGGGCCAGGCGGGCGCTCGCCGGCGGGCGCCCGTCGCCGCTCTCGGAGCTCGCGCAGCCGGCCGCCAGCGCGAGAACGGCACCGCAGATCATCGTGAAGCGTGCTGGCATCATCGATCGGGCTCCCCCGGGCTCGGCGGACGGGTCTCGGAATGGACAGCGCGGGAGTCTAGGAGTGTCCGACGTGCGGGTCAACGACTTGTCCGATCGGGATCCCGAGCCCGATCGCCGGACGGCACTCAGGCCGTGGGCAGCCCGTATGCCTTGAGCTTCCGATAGAGCGTCCGGAGGCCGATCCCGAGCAGCTCTGCCGCCTTGCCCTTGTCGCCGCGCACGTGCCGGAGCGTCTCCTCGATGGCCAGCCGTTCGATGTCCTTCATGGGCGTTCCGACGGGGAAGCTGATCGCCGTGTCGTCGGGCTCGGAGCGTCGGATCTGGCGGGGGAGCTGCTCCACGTCGATGGGATCGGGCCCGGACGAGAGCACGATGAGCCCCTCGATGACGTTGCGCAGCTCGCGGACGTTGCCCGGCCAGCCGTACGTCAGCAGGCGGTCCATCGCGCCGCGGGTCAGGCCCGTGACGCTCTTGCCGTGCTCGGAGTTGAACCGGCGCACCATCGCGTCGATCAGCAGCGGGATGTCGGTGCGGCGCTCGCGAAGCGGAGGCAGCGTGATCGTGACGACGTTGAGTCGATAGTAGAGGTCCAGCCGGAACGCGTTGGAGTCGACCATGGCCTGGAGGTTGCGGTGGGTCGCACAGATCAGGCGGACGTCGGAGCGGACGGTCTCGGTACCGCCGACGCGCTCGAACTCGCGATCCTGAAGTACGCGCAGGAGCTTCGACTGCACCTCCTTGGGGAGATCCCCGATCTCGTCGAGGAAGAGCGTGCCCCCGTCGGCGATCTCGAATCGCCCCCTCCGGTCGCGGATCGCTCCGGTGAAGGCGCCCTTCACGTGCCCGAACAGCTCGCTCTCGATGAGCGTGGGGGAGAGCGCGGTCGCGTCGAGCTTCACGAAGCGCTCGTTGCGTCGCGCCGACTGCTGGTGGATGGCCTGCGCGACCAGCTCCTTGCCGGTGCCGCTCTCGCCGAGCACGAGCACCGTGGCGTGCGTGGGCGCGATCTGGCGGATCTGGTTGTAGATCGTGATCATCTGGGGCGAGTTTCCGATGATGTTGTGGATTCCGTACTTCTGCTCGACACGCCGGTGCAGCTCCGAGAACTGGACCACCAGCTCCTGATGTGAGAGCCCGCGGTCGATGACCGCCCCGAGCTTCTGCAGATTCCACGGCGCCATCTGGAAGTCGTACGCCCCCAGCCGCATCGCCTCGGTGGCGAGCTCGATGTCGTCGGGTGCCGACGACGTCAACAGCACCACGCACACCTCGGGGTTGCGCTGACGCGCCAGGGTCAGCAGGCGCAGGCCGACCACGCGCTGGGGGCGGATCTCGGCGACCATGGCGTCGAAGAACGACGAATCGAGGGCGTTGTAGCCCGATTCCCCGTCGGGGGCCCACGTGACGTCGTAGAGCAGGTCGTCTTCGAGATATCCGACGATCTTGCGGATCTCGGTCGTGTCCCGGGCCACGACGAGCACTCGTGGCCGTGTCGCCGCGTGCGGCATCGCGGATCACCTCGGCGGCAGATAACTGACACTCAGCTAGGCACATCCATTGCACTGCGTGCGGCCGTGCGCCTGGTGTGGGGGCCTCGGCTTCCCACGTGCGGTTGGGCTGCTCCGAAACGAGGCGGAGACGTCACTCCAACGGCGATCGGGAGCATTGCAAGACACCACTAGCGTTGCAACCTGCAAAAGGGGGGCATCCTCATGGGCAGCACGAGCGCGGTTCGGAGCGGCTCAGCTCAACTGCTGGAGCGCCTGGAGACGATCGTCTCCGGATTCAACGGCTATCGCGAGATCGATGACCGACGGGACGACGACGCCCGCGTCCGCCTGGAGGTGTGCGAGCGGCTCGATCGGGTCCAGGCGCTTCTGGAGGACTACCTTCTCGATCTGTCGGAAGACGGCTGGAATCCCGCAGTGGCCGGACTGGATGGTTTCGTCCGTCGTTTGGAAGACGCTCGTGATCACGTCACCGGGGCTGCCGATCAATACGAGGAGTTCTTCGGCCGCGCGCCGTCCGACGAGAAGGAGTGCGCGGCGGTCATGGACTGTGATCTGTCGCTGCTGGTCGAGCTCGACACGCTCTCCGAGCACGTCGAAGGGCTGGGCGGCGCCTCGTTCACTCCCGGGTATCTGCGCGAGACGCTCGGTGGCATCGACGAGCGCGTGAGCGCGGTCGAGCTGGCCGTCGATGCGCGGCATCGTGCAGTCAAAGGCAAATGACGTGACCGATCGGTCCGGCATCGTCGAGCTGGCATTTCCGGCGGCGCGGAACGACGCGCTGGTACGCCGTCACCCCGACGCAGGGGTCGGGCACTTTCGCCTCGGAGGCGAGCTCGTCGTCGGCGAGGACGAGACGGCGGTGTTCATGATCAACGGCCGGGCGCTCGACGCGCTCGGTCCCGGGCGCCACGCGCTGGCCACCGCCACGCTGCCGCTCGTGACCCGGTTCGCCGTGCTGCCGTACGGGACGGCCTCGACGTTCCAGGCGTCGCTGGTGACGATCAGCGCGCGGTCGGTGCGGAACCGGGGCTGGGGCACACGCTATCCGATAGCCTTCCACGACAACATGTTCGGTCAGATCCGGCTACGCGCACACGGCACATTCTCCGCTCGCGTGACGCACCCCACGCTGTACGCGAACACCGTCGTGCGGCGGACCGGCGTCGACCCCGATCGCGCACCCGACGCGCACATCGGCGACATCATCGCCAGCCGGGTCGCCGACTTCGTCAACGAGCGGGTGGACACGATCATCGACCTGCCCCGCTACTACGACCAGGCGACCAACGCGATCGGGATCCGCCTGGCCAACGACTTCCTGCGGCGGGGGGTGGAGCTGCTCGGGTTCCATCTGAACGCGATCACGTTGCCCGACGACGTGCTGGCCACGCTCGACGAGAGGCGGAGCGTGTCCGCGGTCCACGCGGTGAGCAAGTTCTTCCGGGCCCAGTCCGCGGCCACCGTGGGGCTCCGGGACGGCGAGCCCATCGACTCGGAGATTCCCGTGGCGACGCTGGAGGCCGACTCCGGCCGCGGTGACGGTCCGGCGGACCCGCAGGGGCTCGCCGCCGACGTGGGTACCGAGACGCTCGACGAGCCCACCGATGCGGGGACGCGGCCCTTGCGCTGCCACGCATGCCACTCGTCGATCCCGCCCTCGTCGAAGTTCTGCGCGGCCTGCGGTGCGGCCTTCTGTGCCGGCAATCCGTGCCTCAGCTGCGGTGAGGCCAACGCGGTCGACGCGGACTTCTGCCAGCACTGCGGGGCGTGCCTGGTGGAGGCGCTGCGCTGCGCCGGCTGCTCGGTGGAGCTACCCGACGGCAGCCGCTTCTGCATGGCGTGCGGCCGTCCGAACCGCAACCTCGCCCCGGAGGCGGTGGCGTGATGAGCGCGATCCCCGAGCACGACGTCGCCACGGCGCCCAACGACGACACGCTGCTTCGCTGGCGAACGACGTGCAGCTCATGCGGCGCGCCGGTTCCGGTGACCGAGGAGACGCGTGCGCTCGTCTGCCGCTTCTGCGGCGAAGGGCGCCTCGTCGACCGCGCCCGGCCGCTGGCGCTGTTCCAGCCCCACACGATTCCGGCCGACGACACGGCCCTGACCATCAAGCGATGGATGCGTGCCGAGGGGCACCGCGCCACGAAGCTGGGGAGCGTGGTCAAGGTGCTCATCCCGTACTGGGGACTCCGGCGCACGGCCGTCGTCTGGCCCGACGAGGCGCTCGTGGACGGCGGCGCGCGCGCCAGCCTGACGACCTCGCGGGCCTGGCTCCCCGCCCTCAGTCAATGCGCCGAGATCTTCGCCACCGAGCCCGACGTGGCGGGGGATGTTCACTGCTACCCGGTCTCGGCGTACTACGTCGGCTCGGACGTGCTGGTCGCCGACTGCCAGCGCGACGCGGCCACGACCGACGAGCTCCGGCGGCGGGCGCTCGTCGAGGACACCGAGGACGAGGCACTGGTGCGTCATGCCGTCGTGGACGAACGCTACGTCGTGCTGTACCGGCCGTTCCATCTCCTTCGCTACAGCTTCCGTTCCGACCACTTCACGATCGTCGTGTCGGGACGCTCCGGGGAGGTGCTCGGTCGCGTCGCCGGTGACGTCGCGTTGCAGAGCGGTTGCGCCGTGGCGGGGAAGGTGCTGCTCGGCAGCGGAACCGTGCCGCAGTTCGCCGCCGACTGTCCCACCTGCGAGCGCCGGATGTTCGGCGCCGCGGAGTCGAGCCTGCTCCACTGTCGGGTATGCCGCCAGACGTGGACGCTCTCCGGCAGCCGCCTGGTGGCGGTCGGATCGGTCGTCGCGCGTGGCGAGGGGCACACGCTGCCGTTCTGGCGCGTCCGGCTGCACCTGCCCGATGCCGCGAACGGGGATGGCATCGAGGCGAGCCTGCCCTTCGTCTACGTGCCCGCGTTCGCCGACTGTCCGCCGGCGTTGATGCGGCGGCTGACGATCGCGATCTCCGAGAGCACGCCGACGTACGAGGAGATCCCCGGCGCGCCGACGGGCGCACCACCCTGCACGCTGTCGCGTGAAGCGGCGTCGCGGATCTCGGAGATCGCGCTGCCCGAGCTCGCGCCGGCCTTCGCCGGGGGATGGGATCCGGCGGTCTCGCCCGCACGGGCCGCCGAGTGCGAGGTCGTGTGGGTCCCATTCCGTCTCGAAAGCGGCTTCTTCGTCGAGCCCATGAGCGGCGCGATGATCTCCGAGGCCGTGTTCGGCTCCTGATGCCCACCAGGACGCCGGCGGCACCGCCGGCCGGGAACCTCGTACCCATCGGCCAAGTCCGCACGGCCGAACGGTTTGGCCGCCGGGCCGCCGCGACGGGGGCGGTGCGTATCCAGTGGACCGATTCCGCATCGCGAGGCCGCGCCGCCGCCGCCGTCGCCAAGTCGTTTTCGTGCTGGAACTTGCAACAGTCAACGACCGCCCTCCGTCTGGCACGATCGATGCAAAATCGTGACCCTGGGCATTCGAGTCGCCAATCCGCAGGCGGCGTTCCAAATCACGGAGGGCACCATGAAACCGACACGCTTCCAAGGCCCGCGGGCGGCAGCTCTCCGCGCCGCGGCCATCGCGGTGGTCGCGACCGCCGTTCCCCTGGCCGCCGACGCGTTCTACGTCGCGATCGACTTCGACGACGACGGAGATCCGTCGACGGTCCGGAGCACGATCCAGGCACCGGTCGGCGACCTCGTCGTGGGGCTGGTGACCCTCGACTTCATCCCGTATCCGTACGAGTACGTCGGCGGCATCCAGTTCGGCCTCGACGCCACGTCCGGCCTCGAGCTGGTGGGGGCGTACGGGACCGACGGGTCCTCCGGCTTCCTGACCGACGGTCCGGGCGGGATCGCGATCGCCTTCGGGGTTCCGCTCGCGAACGACGACCTTCCGTGGTTCACGACGCGACTGGTGTTTCGCGTCACGTCGTCAGAGCCGCAGACCATCGCGATCGCGCCGTCCACGGGCTGGGGAGAGACGTACAGCGGTCTGGTCATGTCCGTGCGCACCGAGGACGGCGACTGGCAGACCGTGGTCAGCGACATCGCCATCCGGGCGCAGCTTCGGGGTCTCGTGAACGGCGGCGACACGCTTCCGGTGCAGACCAAGAGCTGGTCGGCCATCCGCAAGTTCTTCAGCGACGACACCCTTTAGGACCCCCCGGTCGACCCCCGGGATCGGCTTCGGTGCTCCGCCGATCTCGGGGGTTTCTCGTGTCTCCACTCGTCGAGCCGGCTCTCGGGGGCCGGGATGTCGAAAGATGCGGCCGCACGTCGAGCTGTGGTATCGGTTCTCCGCCCGGAAGGAGGATCGGAGCGATGCGGCGATTGCAAGGGTCTGTCCTGGCGCTCTCGGTGGGGATGCTGGGGTGCGGAGGCGGAACGGTTCCGCCGCGCCATCCGGACGTCGAGCCGCCGAGCCCCGTCGAGGACGCTCCGATGACCGAGCCGGCCGACGCCGACCAGGAGACGCGAGCGGACGACGACGACGCGCCGCTGCCCGCGTGGGTACTGGGTGGCCGGCCACATCCGGTCTATCGGGCGCCGGCGTACCGGGTCGCCGTCGCGTCCGACCGACGCGAGGCGGTGGCCGACAGCGTCGCACGCGCCCGTGTCCGCGCCGACGTCCTCGACGCCCTGGACGGTGCGCAAGCGGCCGCCCAGGCGGTGCACGCCTACTTCTCGCTCGGCGAGGACTTCGCCGGCCACGTGGCCGGCGACCTCCGGTCGTCCGGCGGATCCCTCGCCGTGCTGGACTCCCTGATCCGCATCGCCCCGGAGACGCGCGGGCGGTATCTCGGCGCGCACTATGCACTGGCCTATCTGGATGCCGACGAGGCCGAGGCCGTCCTGGGCGCGCGGGCCGCCGAGATGCGTGCGCGGGTGGTGGACGCCTGCGATCGGGCCGAGGACGCGTACCGCGGGCAGAACTGGTTCGAGTTCGCGCGCTGGTCTCGGGCCGCACTGGGCCGGGAGGCCGACCGGATCGCCATCGAGCTCCTGGCCTACGCGTCCGATCGGCGCGCCGCCGCCGCGCCCGACTCGGCCCGCGGTGCGCGGTGGATGCCCGAGCCGCGGCTGCTCGATCTGCGCCCGGCCGCGCTCCAGATGATGGACACGCATGGCTGGAGCCTCGACGTGGTGTTCGACTGGCCGCCCGACACCGATCCGCGCCCGCTGGAGCCCCGCATCCGCCAGCGTCTGATGCAGTATCTGCTGGACATGGGTCTTCACGTGGGGCTCGGCTCGGGGTGTCCTCAGCCGATTCCGTCCGAGGACGGAGTCACGTTCGAGCCCCCGCCGCCTCATCACATTCTTCACGTGGCGATTGCCGGCGCCCAGGACCGGCTGGTGGGGCAGGGATGGCGCGCCACGCTCACGTTCGACGTCCGCGCGTCGACGTGCGACGCCGGGGTCGTCGTGACCGAGCGACGGGCGGCCGAGCTGGCGAGCTTCCATCCCCGTGATCCCGATGCCGCGATGTGGCGCGTGGCCCGGCTCGCCGATCTGGAGTCGAGCCTGGACGAGGCGCTGTCGCGCGTCGATCTGATCATCCCGGCCGAGGTCTTCCTCGGCGTGGCCGGCTGATCCGGGCAACCCGACCTCTCCGTTCCCGCCGATTGCCCCTGCCCGCGCGTGTGCCCACGGCGTATACTTCTCGCGCCTGTGGCGCGCCCCCGGACCCCGTCGTGCGCCCGAGCCGTCTCGGCGCGCGACTCCGAGCCCCGGACCCGATTTCCCGACGTCACGGCCGAGCACGCGCTCCCGGCCGCGAGGTCGGTCATGCGAGGACGACTTCCGATGACCATACGACTTGCGTCCACGGCCGCGGTGGTGACGCTCTGCCTTTCGGCCCCGCCGGCGGCGGCCGGCTTCCTGGTGGCCCAGGCGGTGGGCGAGCACATCGTGGCCATCGACACCGAGACCGGCGAGGTCGTGTCGACCTACACGATGCCGACCACGGTCGGCGAGTCTGCGCAGTCCATCGCGACCGACGGCACCCGGTATTTCGTGACCGACGCCGACGACGGGTCGCTGTGGAGCATCACCGACAGCTTCTACGGGGCCGAGCGGATCGGCGACCTCCCCGCGGCGACCCCCAAGGGCATGACGATGTTCGACGGCGAGCTGTGGCTCATCGGCCAGGCCTCCGTCGGCGACGATCGACTTCACGTGCTCGACCCCACCACCGCGGCCGAGCTCCGGAGCTACGTCATCCCCGCGGAGGTCAATCTGACCGCCGATCTCACGTCGGATGGCGAGCACCTCTGGGGGGTGGACGTCGCGGCGAGGAAGCTCTGGCGGATCCAGCCCTCCGACGGGTCGCTGGACCTGTCGTTCGATCTTCCCGCATCGGGGACCGTCTTCGCGCTGGCGTTCGATCCGGACACCGACCAGCTCTGGTTCTTCCGGAACGGCGCGCTGGCCGCTTTCACGATCGACCGCACCACCGGCGACTACACCGAGGCGTTCTCGCTCGCGGGTGAGGACTTCGCGTTTCTCTTCTCGGCGGTCTATCGATCCGAGGTGGTGCCGACCCGAACCGCGAGCTGGTCGGCGCTGAAGGGGGCCTACGGCGGGCGCTAGCCCGAGCCGAGGTGCCGCTCGTAGGCGGGGACGGCCACGGCCAGGACCTCGTCGAGAATCGCGTGCCCGGCGACGATCATGCCGTCGCGCTGGGTCGGGTCGGGCTCGAGGTACGAGAACCGCCGTCCGCGCCAGCTGCGCATGCCGGCTCCGGCCTCCTCCAGGACGACCTCGAGCGCGCAGGTGTCCCACTCTCGAGGTGTCCCGCCGACGCGGAGCACGAGATCCACCTCCGATCGGGCGGCCAGCACGATCCGGGCGCCGAAGCCGGCCTTCTCGACGACGTCACCCACGCCGAGGCGCCGGGCCACCTCGCGGACGATGCCGTCGTAGTGACCTTCCTTGACCGCCAGCGTGTACGGGCGGGTGGCCGCGCGGACCGTGAACGACCGGCGTTCGCCCCCGGCCTCGGTGATCCACGCCTTCCGGCCCGACTCCGCCTCGATGAGGACGTCGTTCCGGGGGTTGTAGACCACACCGAGCACCGGAACGCCGTTCTCGACGAGTCCGATCAGGACCTCCCAGGCGTCGCTGCCCCGGATGAACTCGCTGGTGCCGTCGATCGGGTCGACCATCCAGGTCCGGCGAGTCTCGAAGCGCCGGGGGTCGGGATCGGACTCCTCGGCCAGGATCGCGTCGTCGGGGAAACGGTCCGCCAGCGCCTCGACGATCAGGGTGTTGGCCGCCCGGTCGGCGGCCGTGACCGGCTCGCCATCCGCCTTGGCCTCGGCGGACACGCCGACCCTCTGGTAGCCCAGCGCCAGCTCGCCGGCGCGCCGTGCGAGGTCCACGGCCGCGTCGCGCTCTTCGGAGAGGCTCGTCATCGTGACGTTTCGATCGTCCGGGAGATTGGAACACGGCTTTTCGGCATCATACGCAACCGCCGAAACGAGTGTCAAAAGCCAGCATCCACGCGGTCCGGGCGGACAGCCGGCTCGCGCGACTTGTCCCGGAGCCGTTGCATCTTTATTCTCAGGTGGTTACAGGAACCCAAGGCGGAGACGGAGACGACACCGACCCATGCCCGAGCGCACCGACCACGACCTGACGAACGCCTCCCGGGCCGAGCCGCAATCGCGGTTCGGCGAGGGATCCCACGACGACGTCCTGACGGCTCTTCTGGAGGCCGCCGTCGACGCGATCGTGATCATCGACGAGCGGGGTCGGATCGTACGCTTCAGCCCGGCGGCCGAGCGCATGTTCGGATACCCCGAGCACGAGATGATCGGTCGCAGCGTGTCGGCGCTGATGCCCGAGCCGGACCGCCACCGGCACGACGCCTACATCCGCCGGTACGACGAGACCGGCGAGGCCAGGATCATCGGCATCGGCCGCGAGGTGGACGGCGTCCGGCGGAACGGGGACGTCTTTCCGATGGATCTGTCCGTGGGGGAGGCCCGCTTCGGCGGTGGGGAGCGGCGATACGTGGGGATCCTGCGCGACATCACCGAGCGCAAGCGAACCGAGGAAGATCTCCGCAAGCAGCGCGAAGCGCTCGCGCACATCGACCGGCTGGGGACGATGGGCGAGCTGGCCACCGGCATCGCGCACGAGATCAACCAGCCGCTGACCGCGATCTCGGCCTACGCTCAGGCCTGCAAGCGGATGATCCTGCTCGGCACGGCGGACACCGACGAGCTGGCCGACGCGCTGTCGGAGATCTCCAACGAGGCGATCCGCGCCGGCGAGATCATCCACCGCCTGAGGGCCTTCACGCGCCGCCACGAGACCAGCCAGGAGCCGTGCGACGTGAACGCGCTCATCCGCGACGTCGCCAAGCTCACCGAGGTCGACGCGCACCACCGCGACGTTCCCCTCGAGCACGACCTCGCGCCGGGTCTTCCGACCATTCTCGCCGACAGCGTCCAGATCCAGCAGGTGATCATCAACCTCGTCCGGAACGCGCTGGACGCCACCCAGGACAAGCCGTCCCCGCGACCCACGGTGACGGTATCCAGCGCCACCGACGCGGACGGCAACGTGGTCGTGTCCGTGCGGGACGGGGGCGTCGGCATCGAGTCCGAGGACGACGTGTTCAAGCAGTTCCGCACGACCAAGCCCGACGGCATGGGCCTCGGGCTCAACATCTGTCAGAGAATCGTCCATGCGCACGGCGGCCGTATCTGGTTCGTCGCCAACCCCGAGGGCGGGGTCACGTTCTCGGTCGCGCTGCCGGCCTTCGAAAAGGGAGAACGCGATGGCTGACCCCATCGTCAACGTCGTCGACGACGACGCGAGCGTCCGCAAGTCGCTCACGATGCTGCTCAAGTCGGTGGGCCTCAGGGCCAAGACGTATGCCTCAGCACAGGAGTTTCTGGACACGTTCGAGCGCGGCGTGCCGGGGTGTCTCGTTCTGGACGTGCGCATGCCCGGCATGAGCGGCGTCGAGCTCCAGCAGAAGCTCCTGTCGATGAACGTTCACCTTCCGATCATCTTCATCACCGCGCACGGTGACGTGCCGATGGCGGTGGAGACGATGAAGGCCGGAGCGATCGACTTCATCCAGAAGCCGTTCCGCGATCAGGACCTGATCGACCGCATCCAGACCGCACTCGCCGAGGACGAGCGGCTACGCAAGCTCTCGGCCAACCGGGCCGAGATCGCCGAGCGCCAGGAGACCCTGACGCCGCGCGAGCGGGAGGTCATGGATCTGGTCGTCGGAGGTGCGCCGAACAAGGCCATCGCCGCCGAGCTGGGGCTTTCCGAGAGGACGGTGGAGATCCATCGATCACGCGTCATGACCAAGATGGGGGCCGAGTCACTGGCCCACCTGGTCACGCTCGTGGTGGCTTCCCGGGGCGCCGCCGAGTGACGTCGGTTGCCGGTAGTGGGATTCCACTACTGGCCCCCCGCCCATTCCGTATTTCAGACCCCGCCAGCCGTCGCGATGATTCGACTGTGGTGGTTCAGCCGGAACCGCCCTTCAATCGGAGACTTGGATGGCCGAGATCGAGGGCACGGTACACGTCATCAGTGACGATACGTCGCAGATCGCGGCCCTCGCCGAGATCGGTCGCGTCCTGCACCTGACGGTGCGCGCGTTTCCGACGAGTGAGGCTTACAGGCTTGCGTGTACCGACCGACCGCTGTGCGTGATCTTCGCGAACGGTGATCTCGGCCAGACGCTCCCCGATGCGGCGAGGGGCGTACCGATCATCGCGCTGACCGACGCGGCCGACGTGTCGAACGCCGTCAACGCGATGCGTGCCGGCGCCACCAACGTGCTGGAGAGACCGGTCTCCCGGGGGACCTTTCTGGCGACGCTCCGCGCCATCATCGGCGACGCGAGACGCGACGCGCCTTTGTGACCGAGGAGGTCCGTCATGTTGGTCAAGGAATGGATGACGCCCGACCCGATGACGACGTCCGCGGAGACGCGTCTGATCGATGCCTATCGCCGGATGATCGAGTACGAGATCCGGCATCTTCCCGTCGTCCAGGATGGTCAGCTGATCGGGATCCTCTCCACGGTCGACGTGGGGCGCCGCCTGGCCGCCGTCGGCGTGACGGACTGGTCGGATACGACGGTGCGCGACGTGATGACGCCTGATCCCCTGACGACGGCTCCGGATGCGGAACTCGCACGCGTGGCGACAGTACTTCACAACGCGAGGGTGAGTGCGCTCCCGGTGATGGAGAAGGGCGCGCTCATCGGAATCATCACCACCGACGATCTGCTTGGCGCCCTCGTCGCCGACGAGACGGCCCTGGCCGAGAAATCGAAGTAATGCGCCCCGCCGAGCTCGCGCACCACCACCGAGGGGTGCGTTCGCCCTCGGGGGCGACAGGAGCGAGTCATGCAAGCCGATTGGCAGCCGATCTACCTCGATCGGATGACGTCCGCCGCGGAAGCCGTCGGCGTCGTACGTTCCGGAAACCGCATTCTGGTCGGTTCCGGGTGTGCGGCGCCGTCTCATCTGCTGGACGCGCTGGTGGCCAGAGCCGCCGAGCTGAGTCACGTCGAGATCGTTCATCTCTTGACGTTCGGTGTCGCCCCGTACGTTCAGGAGCGCTACCAGTCCGCCTTCCGTCACAACGCGTTCTTCATCGGGGCCAACGTTCGTGGCGCCGTGCAGGAGGGACGCGCGGACTACACGCCCATCTTCCTGAGTGAGATCCCCCAGCTCTTCGCATCGGGTCAGATGCCGCTCGACGTGGCGCTGATCATGGTGTCGCCTCCGAATCGCTTCGGGTACTGCAGCGTGGGCATCCATCCCGACATCGTCATGAGCGGTGTGGATCACGCCCGGGTCGTGGTCGCGCAGGTCAACCGCTACATGCCGCGAGTGGCCGGTGACACGTACATCCACATCTCGGACATCGACCACTTCGTCGAGCACGAGGCTCCGCTGGAAGAGCTCGAGCCGCCAGAGCCGAACGACATGTCGATGGCGATCGCCCGCAACGTGGCCTCGCTGGTCACCGACGGATCCACGCTTCAGCTGGGCATCGGCCGCATTCCGGACGCCGTCCTGTCTCGACTGGCCGAGCACAACGATCTCGGTCTCCACAGCGAGATGTTCTCGGACGGGATCATCGACCTGTGCGAGGCCGGCGTCATCACGAACGCGAAGAAGGGCTTCTGCGACGGCAAGGCCATCGCCAGCTTCGCGATGGGCACCGCGCGGCTCTACAACTTCCTCGACGAGAATCCGTTCTTCGAGTTCCACCGCACCGAGTTCGTCAACGATCCTCGCAACATCGCCCGCAACAACAAGATGATCAGCATCAACGGAGCCCTCGAGGTGGACCTGACCGGGCAGGTGTGTGCCGATTCGCGAGCGGGGCGGTTCTACTCGGGAATCGGGGGGCAGGTCGACTTCATTCGCGGCGCGGCCATGAGTCACGGTGGGAAGCCGATCATCGCGATGCCGTCCACGGCCAAGGGAGGCGAGGTCTCGCGGATCGTGCCCATCCTGAGCCCCGGCGCCGGCGTCGTGACCAGTCGCGGCGACGTGCACTACGTCGTGACCGAGTACGGAGCGGCCTACCTCCACGGCAAGACGATCCGCCATCGTGCCGCGGCGCTGATCGACATCGCACACCCCGATCACCGCGCCGAGCTTCGCGCACAGGCCGCCGATCGCAAGTACTTCCCGCTGCCGCCGGACTGGCGCGAGCAGGCAGTGCCCGAACACCGGGACGACCCGTTGCTCAAGATCAGCGGCGTGATCTACGCGGTGCGTCCTCTGGTGCCCGAGGACGCGGACAAGCTCAGGGGCTTCTTCGATCGGCACGACCGCGACACGGTGCAGCAGCGGTTCCGCTGCGCCAAGAAGTCCCTGACGCACGACGAGGCTCTCCACCTCTGCTCGGTCGATCAACGCTGGCACGTCGCGCTGGGCGTGTTCGACGACGATCAGCGGATCTGCGCGATCGGTCGCTACGTCGGCGACCGGAAGACCGGGCTGGTCGAGATCGCGCTGGTGGTGGCCGAGGACCTCCGGATCAAGGGACTGGGCACGATGCTGTGGCGCGCGCTGGTCCGCCGGGCACGCGAGATCGGATACAAGGGCGCCACCGGCGCGTTTGCGCTGGGCAACGCGGGGGCGATGACGCTCCACCGGCGCCTGGGACACGTCCTCCACGTCGAGGACGGTGAGTGTCGCTACACGGTCATGTTCGAGGATCTCGACGCGATCGAGCGCGATGCCGTCCCGAAGGAGAACGACGGGACTCGGTCGTCCGACGAGGAGCTCGTGCCGAGCCCCTAGAGTCGAGTCCGACGATCGGTGCCGCCGGGGCTGACGTAGGCCGGCAGCCCCGGCGCCCGGCCGTCGGGCAGAGGCGGCGGTCGCCCCAGAGGTGACCGCCCACCGGGAGGAGACCATGACGGCGATCAGAGACTTCGCGGCCCCCAGGCGAATCGTCGTGACGACGGACTTCTCCGATGCCGCCGGCGCCGTGTGGCCCCAGGCATTCTGGATGGCCGAGCGGTTCGGCGCGGCGATCGACGTGCTGCACGTGGTCGCACAGGACTGGACGCACCTCTCGGCCGAGGCGGCGACCATGTCCGGGCCCTCGTACTCGGAGTGGCTCCTGGAAGGCGCCACGGCCCAGATGGAGGACTGGATCCCCACCGACATCCCCGAGGGTGTCACCGTCACCTCCGCGGTCCGCGAGCACGCGTCGACCGTCGGGGGGGTCGTGGCATACCTGGACGAGAAGCCGGCGGACGTCGTGATGATGGCCACTCACGGACGGGGGTTCCTGGGGCGACTCTTCCTGGGAAGCGTCGCACGCCGGCTCATCAGCGACGGCGCGGTGCCGATGTGGTGCGTCCACGTCGGAAAGGGTCGACCCCGGGCCACCTTCGAGACGCCCGAACGCGTGCTCGTGGCGACCGACTTCTCGCATGCCTCGCGGGAGGCGTTCCTCGCGGCGGTCTCGTTCGCCCGGGAGATCGGGGCCCAGGTCACGCTGGCCCACGTGATCCACGTGGAGCTGCCGCCGGTCCTGGACCAGAATGGGGTCAGCGTCTTCATGGCCGACCACGAGCTCGAGCCGCGCCTCCTGGAACGACTCGACGCGTTCGTGACGGCGTCCGGGGTGTCGCATCCCGATCAGATCGAGCTGGCCGTGCTCGAGGGCAAGCCGGCGCAGTCGCTGGCCGCGTACGCGAACGACGAGGCCGACATCGGTCTCATCGCGCTCGCGCGGCGGGGAGCCCACCGGCATCCATTCGGCATGGGCTCCACGACCGATCGGCTGCTGCACGACACGAAGGTTCCGGTCCTCTTGTTCTGAGTCGCGGCACCGCTCTCGCCGGCGACCGGCTCGATCGCGTCAGCGAACGGTCGCGTCGCCGGTCCTCGTGATCTACGATCTCATCCTCTCGTCACCCGCGTCACGCGACCGGTCCGCGATCGGGGCGCCCCGTGCCGACCGGATGCGTCGTCGCGTGCCGACGTGACGTTCGCCGACATGCACCGCGACACATTCCCGGGAGACGACCCATGATGCCCACCCGTCGCGAGGCTCTCGATCGGGCCTTTGCCGAAGGTCAGTTCGATCGCGCCCGGCGCATTCTCCAGGAGATGTCCGAGGAAGACCGCGAGCTTCTCGCGCTCGAGCTCGGGTCCGACGAGGTTCGCGCGCTCCGTCGCTCGGCCCGGCGACGGCGCGGACCGAAGCACGGCCGAGTGATCGTCCTGAACGGCATCATGGGTGCGAACCTCGACTCCGAGGACACCTCCGGGGATCGGGACCGCGTCTGGCTGAACGTCTGGCGCATCGCTCGCGGCCGCTTCCGGGACTTCGAGCTGCGACTGGACGGACGGCCGAAGCCGCGGGGAGTCGAGGTGCGCGTGGCCGGGCTGCACAAGACCTACTACAAGCTCCTCCTGGAGCTGGATGCGTCGTGGCACGTGAAGCCCTTCCCGTTCGACTGGCGCCTCGACATCTCCGACACGGCCGATCTCCTGGCCCGGACGATTCGCTCCTGGGCCGGCGGGGAGCCCGTCCACCTGGTCGCCCACTCGATGGGTGGTCTGGTGTGCCGGCGCTTCATCCATCGGCATGGAGATCTCTGGCGACAGATGGATGATCCGACGGGCGCCGGACGGGGCGGACGCCTGATCATGATGGGCACGCCCAATCGCGGCTCGTTCGCGATTCCGCTGATGCTGACGGGCGTCGAGAAGAAGGTGACCTATCTGGCCGCGATCGACACGAAGCACTCGAAGTCTCAGATCCTCCGGATCATCTCCACGTTCCCAGGTGGCTATCAGATGCTCCCCTCGCCCGACGTCGATCTCGACGACGACCACGTGCGGCTGTTCCGGCGAGAGGCCTGGGGCGAGTACCCGGTCAACCCGTCGCTCCTGGCGCGGGCGGAGGTGTTCCAGCGAGACATGAGCCGCGTGCTGACCCCCGGGCGCCTCGTGTACGTGGCCGGCTACGATCAGGAGACGGTGCACCGCGTCCGGATCCCGGCGAACGGCCGCTTCGAGTACGAGATGACCCACGCGGGCGATGGTCGCGTGCCCCACTCGCTGGGGCTGCTCGACGGCGTCGATACCTACTGGGTGCGCGAATCCCACGGTGCGCTTCCGAAGAACGATCACGTGCTCGACGCCGCCGGGGATCTCCTCCTGCACGGCGCGACCAGCCGGCTGCCGCGCGAGGCCCCGAGCGTGCGGGCGGTGCGGGGAGTCGAGCGATGGCATCCCGCCGAGGAGCTGGCCGCGGCGGCGACGGACGAGGCCGCGCTGAAGGCGCTCGGCCGCGAGGCCCGCGCGGCCGCCGAGAGGCGCCGATCGCGGCATCTGGAGGTTCGCGCCCTCCGGGCCGAAGCGCTCCTGATGGACGACGACGTCTCGATCGAGTCCGATCCACTCGAGACAGGTGCCGACCCGGTGACGGCCGGACCGCCGCCGTCGCTGGCGGTCGACGTCGTGTGGGGTGACGTCACGCGGGCCACTGGAGACGTGTACTGCGTCGGGCACTACGAGGGCGTCCTGCCCCAGAACGCGGAGTGGGCGCTGGATCGGGTCGTGTCCGAGCGCGGCGCCGACGAGGACGAGCTCGTCCTCCGATCCCTGACCCGCCGGGGCGTCCTCCGGGGCGAGCTGGGCTCGGTGAGCTTCTTCCCGTGGGCGCGGCGGGGCAAGTCGGCTCGCCCGCGCGTGGTTGCGGTGGCGGGCATGGGCCAGCCCGGCACGTTCGAGCGGCCCCAGCTGCGTCAGCTCGGGCGGAGCCTCGCCTGGGCGGTCGGCTCGCTGCCGAACGCCGAGACGGTGTGTACGGTGCTGATCGGTGCCGGCGCCGGCAACCTCGATCCGCGAGCGTCGGTCCACGGCCTCCTGTCCGGCCTCGCCGACGCCCTCGGCGCCGGCCTCGAGACTCGGACGAAGGTGAAGAAGCTCCGGATCATCGAGAGGCGTCTGGACCGCGCGCACGAGGCCCACGACGCCGTCGCCCAGGTGGCCGAGGAGATCGCGTCCGTGCTCCGCGTGCGGCGGTCCCCGCGCGTCAAGAAGGGACCCGGCGGCGTCGTGGCCACCGAGCACGGGTGGAGCCTCGCGCTGGCCGCGCTTCTCGGCAGCGCGGACAACCCGCGGAGCGCGTCCCGGCGCCGCGCGGCCAGCCAGGTGCTGGGCGCGATCTCGACGCGGGGCGACTTCGGAGCTGCCGAGCGGGACGGGGCTCGCCGCGCGATCACCTCGCGCGGAGGCGACAACGACCTCGTCGAGCTCGCCCGCGAGCACGGCGCGTCCGAGGTGGCGCGGCGGCTGGAGGTGTCGCTTCGCCACGACGAGGACGGTCGTCGGGGGGCGGTGAGTCGGGTCTCGTTCATTCGCGATCGCCGGACGATCCGCGTGGCCGCGATCACCGACACCGCGGTCGTGCCCGAGCGCGAGGTGCGCCTGGACGAGGGGCTCGTGTCCGATCTCGTGGCCAAGATGACCGATCCCGATCCCGCGGACCTCCCGCGTCTGTCCCGGCTCATGCGCGAGCTGCTGGTTCCGAAGGACCTCCTGCCGGCGTTCACGTCCGACGCGACGCTGATCGTGGAGACCGATCGGGCAATGGCCGCGGTGGGCTGGGAGCTACTCGAACGGGGCACCGGTACCGGCGGCGCAGGGCCGGCCCACGGGCCACGCGGCGCGGCGGCCGGCACCGGCAGCAGCGGCTACGTGGGGACCCGCGGCGTCGTGGCGCGACAGCTCCGTACCGGCTACAGCCCCCCGATCAGTCCCTCGCTGCGGTTCGGCATCCACCGGCGGGCGCTCGTGATCGGGGATCCGGGAGATCCGGATGCCGGCGACGACCTCCCCGGTGCGCGCCTCGAGGCCGAACGGGTGGCCGAGCTTCTGACGCGCCGGGGCTTCCGGGTCGACCTCCGGCTCGGCGCGCCCACGGCGGCCGGAGGGGGGGCCGTCTCCGGGGTGAAGCCCGCGACGCGGCTCGAGGTGCTGGAGCGGCTGCTCGAGCACGACTACGACGTCCTCCATTACGCGGGGCACGGCGACTTCGACCCCGAGCACCCCGACGAGTCGGCCGGCTGGCTCTTCGCCGACGGGTTCCTGACCGCCGGCGCACTGGCGCGGGTGTCGACGGTGCCGCAGCTCGTGGTCGCGAACGCGTGCCTGTCGGGTCGGCTCTCCCGGGCGCGGCGAGGCGAGGAGTCGGCCGTGGACGGGCCGTCGCTCCTGCCGGGGCTGGCCGACGAGTTCCTCCGCCGGGGCGTTCGCAACTACGTCGGCACGGCCTGGGAGGTGCTCGACGACGGGGCGATCGAGTTCGCCGAGGTGCTCTACGACCGGCTCCTGCCCGGTGGGGACGAGCCGCACGTCGCGCTGGGGGAGGCGGTACGGGCGGCGCGGTCACGTCTGCAGGCGAAGGAGGACGCGTACGGCGCGCTCTGGCTCGCGTACCGGCACTACGGGGATCCGTGGCTGAAGATGACGACGACGGGGACGGGGCGGTGAGGATCCGTCACGGCCCCCGGAAGGTCAGCTCCACCGATTTCGACTTACCTCCGACGTGCGTCACGTCCAGCCTGAGCGGCACGTTGGCCACGTGATCGGCCCGGGGCCGCTCGGCCACGATCGGCACCACGGCGGTGGCCATGGGCGCGATCTCGACCTCGGGCTGGGCGATCACGACGTCGATCGCCGAGCTGTCGTCGGTGGTCGCGTTGGTGACCGCGAACGACGCCTCCCGGTCGGTCTTGTTCTGGATGCTGATGTTGTACACGTTCCGGATGACCGTCTTGTCCTCGACGAGCGAGTAGGGGAGCCCGCGGCTCCGGAGAGGGTTCACCGTGAAGTCGGCCCGGTTCGAGATCGCCAGCGACGCGACGACGAGCCCCGCCACGCCGAACGCGGCGTACACGAACACCCTCGGGCGGAAGATCGAGCGTCGCCGGCCGGTCTCGAAGCCCACGCGTGAGTCGTAGCGGATGAGGCCCTTGGGGCGGCCGACCTTCTCCATGATCGCGTCGCAGGCGTCGATGCAGTTCGCGCAGCCGATGCACTCGAGCTGGAGGCCGTTCCGGATGTCGATGCCGGTGGGACAGACGGCCACGCACCGGAAGCAGTCGATGCAGTCGCCGCCCTGGCCCATCTTCTTGGTGCGAGGCTCGCCGCGCTTCTCGTCGTAGCCGATGACGACCGTATCCGCGTCGACGAGCGCGCTCTGCAGCCGCCCGTAGGGGCAGAGGATCAGGCACGTCTGCTCGCGGAACCACGAGTAGTCGGCGTACAGGATCCCGGTCCACACGGTGACCCACACGAATGCCGTCATGTGCTCCGCCGGTCCCTTCGTGAGCGCCCCGAGCAGCTCCTGCACCGGGATGAAGTACGCCACGAACGCGTGGGCCAGGATCGAGGAGAGGAGGAGGAAGATCGTGTGGGTGACGATCTTCGGGAACGTGACCTTGCCCGCCACGCGCGCGCGCTTCTCGCGCGAGCCCTCGATCGCCCGCTGTACGCGGCGGAACACGCCCTCCAGGAAGACGGTCTGCGGGCACGCGTAGCCGCACCACACGCGCCCCCAGAGCGCGGTGGCGACGAACAGCACGAACCAGATCGCCGTGAACAGGAAGAACGACAGGTAGAAGTCCTGATTCGTGAACGTGAGGCCGAAGATGTAGGCGGCACGTCCGGGCAGGTCGATGTGAACGGCGGGGTGCCCGCCGATCTGCACGAACGGCAGCGCCAGATACACCGCGATCAGCACGAACCACACGACGTGCTTGCGCCTCTGCCACCGGCCGGCGACGTCGGCCACGTTGATCATGTTGCGTGACCCGTCCGGGTTCACGGTGAACATCGTGTCCAGGTCGGGACGCCGTGTTCCGGGGCGGACCTTCGTGTCGGGCATCGGGTGTCGACTCCTTCGATCCATTTCGCACGACCGGCCGCGGCGCGACCGGCGGTCGCGAGAGGCGGCCGCGCGAATGGGGCGTTCGCCGGCCGCTCGATTCGGTCAGCGTCCGGGCAGGGCGGTGGCCTGGTCTCCTTCCGGCGGCACCGGCTCGCCCTCGGGGTCCTTGCCCGGGACGTTCGTGTTCTTCAGCGTCAGCACGTAGGCGACCACGTTGTTCACGCGTGTCGGTCCGAGCTGACCGATCCACGAGGCCATTCCCTTCTCGGGAACACCGTCGGTGACCGTGGCCAGGATGTCCGTCGGCTTCGAGCCGTGGATCCAGTAGCCGTCGGTCAGGTTCGGTCCCACGTTGCCCTCGCCTTGCGAGCCGTGGCACACCACGCAGAACTGCTGAAACACCTCGCGGCCCGCGTTCACGTTCTCGGGAACGGTGGACAGGAGCGTGAGCGACTCGTCGGTCACCTCCTGGTCTCCCATGCGCGCCAGCTGCGCGCGGGACGCCTCGGCCACCTCCATCGCGTGTCGCTCCATCTTGAAGTGTCCGATGCCGAGGATGTGGTAGAAGATCCAGTATCCGAAGGCGAACACGATGGACCAGTACAGCGTGTGAAGCCACCAGTTCGGCAGCCGGTTGTCGTACTCCTGGATGCCGTCGTAGCTGTGGTCGAGAACCTGATCCACGCGATCTCGCCCGAGGTCCTCACTCACGCCGCACCTCCTTCCCCGCACGCCCGACCCGACCCGCGCGCGACCGTCCGTCCGCCGAACGAGGGCTCCTCGTCGTCCTCGAGCGGTGACGCGGCCATCCGATCGATCTCCGGTCTGCGACCGCGAAGGCCGACGAGCACGTACACGAGCACGGCCACGAAGACGGCGAAGAAGATCCCCAGCGCCAGGAGCGGCCACTGGAGGAGATCGCTGTTCGCGAGAAACTGCTGGTACATGGCGACTCCTCCTATTGCGCCGGCGTCGAGGCGAGACCCTCGGCGCCGGTCGGTCGGGGTCCGCGGCCGAGCCGCTGCAGGTACGCGATGATGGCCGTCATCTCGCTGTCGGGCGCGATCGTGACGCCCTGCTCCTCGAGGTCGGCCGCGATCAGCTGGCCCTGGGAGCGTGCGACCTCGGCTGCCGTCGACACGTCCGACTCGGTGTAGGGAACGCCGAGCGTCTTCATCACCGACAGCTTCGTCGCCGTCCTGGAGAGGTCCACCGTCCGATCCCGCATGAACGCGTAGTCCGGCATGTTGGATCCCGGCGACGTGGACCGCGGGTCCATCATGTGCTGATAGTGCCACAGGTTCGGATAACGACCCCCGACGCGATGGAGATCGGGACCGGTGCGCTTGGATCCGAACTGGAACGGTCGATCGTAGATCGACTCCTCGAGCCGCGTGTACTCGCCGTAGCGCAGCGTCTCGAACCGGAACGGCCGCACCATCTGACTGTGGCAGCTGTAGCAGCCCTCGCGCACGTAGATGTCGCGTCCCTCGAGCTCCAGGGGGCTGTACGGCTGCTGCGTCCACCTGGACTCGGTCATCGGGATGTAGGTTCGCTCGGGCTCGCCCTGCTCGTTCGTGACCACGGTGGCCACCATCGGCACCTCTTTCTCGATCACGATGCTCGGGAGCAGCTCGGCCAGTCCGCCGATCAGGATCGCAACCAGAACGAGCAGCGTGAAGATCAAGGATCGCCCCTCGAGAAGCCGATGCCACGACTCGGAGACCGGCGTCTCACGGCTGACGAGCATGTACGTGAGCGCCACGTACCCCAGAGCGAACGCGATCATGACCGCCGCCGTGAGGGGCGTTGCCAGGCCGAGAGCCAGGAGCACGACCATGCCGAGCAGGGACAGCACGACCGGGGCGCCCTTCAGGAGGCTCCAGCTCGAGCGGGCCGGCGCGACCTCCGCGATCGCCTTCGGGACCTTGACGGTGCCGTTCACCGGGGCGCCGGCCGCGATCGTCGAGAACAGGTTCACGGCCATCAGCACGAAGCCGCCGAGGTACAGGAGTCCGCCGATGAGTCGCATGTGATACAGCATGCGTGAGGCCAGAAGACCCTCGACGAAGTCGGGGTACTTGAGGAAGCCCTCCTCGTTCAGCGCACGCCAGTAGAGACCGGAGTTGATGCCGCTGGTCCACATCGCGACCACGTAGAACAGGATCCCGAACGTGGCCACCCAGAAGTGGACCTCCGCCATCCGCATCGACTTGAGCGGCACGTTCCAGAGCCGCGGCACGATCCAGTACAGCATGCCGGCGGCCATGAGGCCGTTCCAGCCCAGCGCGCCCGCGTGCACGTGAGCGATGATCCAGTCGGTGTAGTGGGCCAGACCGTTGACGGCCTTGATCGACAGGAGCGGGCCCTCGAACGTGGACATGCCGTAGAACGTGATCGCCACCACGAAGAACTTGATCACGGGGTCGGTCCGGAGCTTGTCCCAGGCCCCGCGCAGCGTCAGGAGACCGTTCAGCATGCCGCCCCACGACGGCGCCCACAGCATCAGGCTGAACACCATGCCCAGGGTCTGGGCCCAGTCGGGCAGCGACGTGTTCAGGAGATGGTGGGGACCGGCCCAGATGTACACGAAGATCAGCGCCCAGAAGTGCACGATGGACAGGCGGTACGAGTAGACGGGCCGTCCGGCCGCCTTGGGGATGAAGTAGTACATGATGCCGAGAATCGGCGTGGTCAGGAAGAAGCCGACCGCGTTGTGCCCGTACCACCACTGCACGAGGGCTTCCTGGACGCCGGCGTACACCGGGTACGAGTGGAAGAAGCCGGTGGGGATCACCAGGTTCCGCACGATGTGGAGCACCGCGATCGTCACGAACGTCGCGATGTAGAACCACAAGGCCACGTAGAGGTTGGGCTCGTTCCGGCGCGCAAGCGTCCAGAAGAAGTTCACGGAGTACGCGACCCAGACCACCGCGATCGCGATGTCGATCGGCCAGATCAGCTCGGCGTACTCCTTGCCCTGGGTCATGCCGAGGGGAAGCGTGAGGGCGGCCGCCACGATGATCAGCTGCCATCCCCAGAACGAGAACCAGCTCAGGAACGAGGACGCCAGGCGCTGCTTCACCAGGCGCTGGGTCGAGTAGCCGATGCCGGCGAACATCATGTTGCCCACGAACGCGAAGATCGCGGCGTTCGTGTGCAGGGGGCGCAGGCGCCCGAAGCTGAGCCACTCCAGACCGAAGCTCATCTTGAACCACGTGAGCTGGCTGGCGATGAGCGCCCCCAGCCCCAGGGCCACGATGCCCCACACGATGGTCGCGATCACGTACGCGCGGGTGATGGCGTCGTCGTAGACGATCTCCTCGTGGTCGTGCGAGCGCATCTCGGCGCCCACCGTTTGCGCCGTCGTCATTCCCCGGCCCCCTTTCCCTCGGTCGCGGGTCGAAGACGCTGCGCTCGCGGGTCGCGCGCGCGCGTGTCGTCGTCCCCTTCGAGTGGCAGCAACGACAGGCGGTCCGCGTGTTCGTAGTCGCCGGCACCGATGCTCCGGAGCAGGAGCACGATCGCTCCCACCAGAAGCGCGAGACTGATGAGAATGAGCACGATCAGAATGTCCATCTACGTCGTTTCCCCGTGAGTAGCCAGACCGCCACCGAGACCACGGTGACGGAGCTGAGTGGCATCAAGATCGCCGCGCCCACCGGCGTGACTCGACCGAGACACGCCAGCGAGACCGCGACGAGGTTGTACGTGACGGCGAGTGCGAGCAGAAGCGCGATCGTCCGCCGGAGCTGCCGCGCGGCGACCAGCGATCGCCGCACCGCCGAGATGCCGTGCCCGACGAAGTACGCGTCGGCGCGCGCCGGCATCGCGGCATGGGTCGAGAGGGGCGCCATCGTGACCGACGCGGCGCCGAAGCCGAGCGCGTCGTTGATGCCGTCCCCGACCATCATCGTGTGATCGCGTCCGAGGTCGCCGACGCGGTGGGCCTTGTCCTCGGGCGCGAGCGTCCCCGCGACGTTCGCGGCGGGAATGCCGAGCGACCTGGCGATCTCCTCGGTGCGGGAGGCCGCATCCCCGCTGAACAGGTACGTCTCGTAGCCGGACGCCTGGAGGAGGGCGACCTCGTCCACGGCGTCGGTGCGAAGCTCCTCGTCGAGGTCGAACGAGGCGATCGTTCGCTCGTCGCACGAGAAGCGTACGCGGGCGCCGCCGCTGGACATGCTCGTTCCCACGCGACCGAGGCGATACGTGCCGGCGTTGGTCACCCACCGAACGCCTTCACCCTCGATCTCCTCCACGCGGAGGTCGTCCATCGGCGGGACCTCGGGATCGGCGGCGAGGCCACCGCTGCCCGCGGCGTGCGCGATGGCGAGGCTCACCGGGTGGTTGCTGCGGGACGCCAGGGCGACGAGGGCGGCACGGCCGGGTGCGCCGAGCGCGTCCAGCGCGCGGCGGCTCGCCGGTGTCAACGTCATGGACGTGCCCGTCATCGTGCCGGTCTTGTCGAAGACGACGTTCCGGATCGCCACCGCGCGATCGAAGAAACCGAAGCGGCGCACGTACACCCCGACCCGGCGAAGCCCCAGCGACGTGAGCTCGCGTGCCATCGGGATGGCGAGACCGATCGCGCACGGGCAGCTCACGACGAGCACGGCCACGGTCACCGGGACCACCCGCGCCGGATCGGCGAACGCCCAGGCGACCGCGGTCAGCGCGGCCACGCTCAGGACCGATGCGACGTACCAGGCGGAGACGCGATGCCACCACGGATCGCGTCGCGCGGCCGAGGCCGGGGTTCCGGTGTCCGGACCCCCATCGGCCGGTGCGTCCTCGATCGGCACGAGGAGATCGGCCAGGCGCGAGGCCGCGAAGGGCTCCTCGGCGATCAGTGTGATCGGGGTTCGGTCGGCGTTGAAGGCACCGGCGGGCAGTCGCGCGCCGGCCGCGAACGCGATCGGCTCGGACTCGCCGGTGATCCAGTCCAGCGAGACGACGGCCGGTCGCCCGGTTCGCCCGGCGACCGGCACGAGGTCACCCGGCACGATCACGAGCGTGTCGCCCAGCGCAACCGATTCCACCGGGATGGTCTGGAGATCCCCCGCGGGCTCGGCGTCGGACGCGCGTGGCGCGCGGCGCGTCATCAGGTGATCGACGCCGCTCTCCTCGAGGATCAGCCGGCGATTGCGAGCCAGGACGTGCTCCTGGAGCCAGCGACCGACGATCATCAGGGCGACGAAGATCGCCACGGTGTCGAAGTAGGTGGCGCCCGGCCCGTCCTGGAGATACACCACCGTGGATCCCGTGAACGCGAGCGCGATGCCGAGCGCGATCGGCAGGTCGAGGTGCAGCGCGCGGTGACGCAGCGACGCGATCGCGGTCCGGAGGATCGGGGTGCCGCCGGCCACGATCGTCACCGCGGTCAACGCGAACGCGACCGCGCCGATCACGTGATGCAGCATGCCGGAGTCGGCGGTCAGGCCGAGGTGGAACGTGAGCATGAACACCATCACGTTGAGCGCGGCCGCGACCGAGATCCCCATCCGGATCAGGAGCGCGCGGTCGGATCCGGTGCGCTCACGGGTGCTCGGGCCGAAGCGGTATCCGAAGCGTGCGGCCTCGCGGAGGAAGATCGCGAGGTCGAACGTGTCCGCGTTCCAGGAGGCCTCGGCGGTGCCGCGGGCCGGGTTGATCCGGAGCGAGAGGGCACCGTCGTGACGCCGGTAGAGCGTGTCGAGGAGCCACACGCACGCCGCGCAGTGGACCCCCTGGACGTCGAGTGTCGCCCTGGCGCGGCCACCGTCCGGCGACCGGGTGATCGCGGCCTCCAGCCACGCGTGACTCTCGGCCGCGGACGGGGTCGGCGGAGCCGTGGTGGTGGGCTTCAGGTCGTAGTAGCGATCGAGACCCTCGGCGTGAATCAGATCGTGCACGAACTCGCAGCCCGAGCAGCAGAACCGCTTGCCGTCGCGGCGCTGGGTGGCCGTGAGGTCGAGACCGCAGTGCGCGCAGTGGGTGGCGGTCGACCCGGGGGGATCGGTCGCGCGGGCGCCGTCGCTCGCGAGGAGGGCTACCACAACATCACCTTCCCCAGCATCACGTGGTCGAGCGCGCCCAAGGAGGCCAGACCGCGAAGGCCCATCTGGATGCCCGTGACCACGACGACCGCCGCCCCGATGCGCTGTGCGTGCGCGAGGCGGTGCATCGGCAGACGGCGGACACCCACCGAGAGCACCACGAGCGCGGGCAGCGTCCCGAGTCCATAGGCGAGCATGGCAGCCGCGCCCCGGATCGGGCCGGCCGCGGCTCCGGCCGCGATCGCGGCCGCCAGCACCGGCCCGCAGGGCAGAAAGCCGTTCACCACACCGACCGGGAAGTCTCCGCGGCGCATGGCGCCGCGGAAGAGGACCTGGATGAGCCCCCTTGGACGCGTCCGGGTCGTGACCGCGCCGATCGGCGGCACGAACCGCACGCCGAGTAGCTCCAGGCCCAGGGCGATCACGGCGGCCCCGCAGGCCACCGAGAGCGCGCCCTGTCCGGAGGGTCCGATGCCCCGGAGCCCGAACATGCTGACCAGGCCGAAGAACGCGCCGATGACCGCGTAGGAGAGAAGTCGCCCGGAGTGGTAGGCGCCGAGCCGCCGCGCGAGGGAGCCACGCTCGGGGTCACGTGCGCCGAAGACGACGCCGACCAGCGGTCCGCACATGCCGGTACAGTGCCCGACGCTGATCGTGAGACCGGCGAGAAAGAGCAGCGCGAGATCCGCGGGCGAGCCGGAGCCGGCGGGCGGGGTCGCACAGCATGCATCACCGATCATGCGATCTCGGCTCCTCGAAATGGGCAAGGGTAATCGGGTTGGAGGACGGAGGGAAGATCAGGGATCCTGGGGGTGCCCGGCGATCCGGGGTTTCCGAAGCCGTGGGTACGGGAATGCCGAACGGTGTGTTATTTGTTGTCATAAAATGAGTTACAGGACGGGAAGGATCCTGGCCGACGCGCCGGCCGGCCGGGCACGGAAGGAGTCGTCGAGTGGCGCAACAGTGGATCATGATCGCCGGACCCTACACCACGGGGGCGGAGTCCCCCTACGATCGGGCGCGCAATCTCCACGCTCTGAACGTGGCGGCTCACCAGATCTTCCAGAAGGGACACGTCCCCATCGTCGGCGTGAACCTCGTGCTTCCGATCATCGATGCCGCGGGGCCGGCGAGCGAGGCCGAGCTGATGATGCCGCTGTCGCTGGCGGCGGCGGGGCGGTGCGACGCGGTGCTCCGGATCGGCGGGGAGTCCGCCGGCGCCGACGCGGAGGTCGACGTCATCCTGGCCCGAGGGGGACGCGTCTACCGGTCGGTGGACGAGATCCCGGCCGCGGAAGCGCCGTGACCGCCGCGACCCGCGCCCGCGCGGTCGCGGGGCTCTGGCTGTGTCTGACGATGACCGGTCCCGCGGGGAGCCATCCCGAGGGTCCGGCCCAGACTCGGTCGAGCGCCCCAATCGCGCGGCGTCCGGCGCCGACTCCGGTCGCGGGCCTCCGGGGAAGGGCCGTCGTCCCCGAGGGCGCGGAGTCGACCGCCCCGGTGCTCGTCCTGCGGGGACCGTATCTCCAGTCCGGTGCGCCCGACCACGTGACGGTCCTCTGGAGGACCGACCTCGACACCGACGGCGTCGTGCGCTATGGCCTCGCCCCGGAGAGCCTCAGCGAGAGGGTCGGCGAGGGTTTCGTCGGCGCCGACCACGCGGTCGTCGTCGCGGGCCTCTCGCCGGGTACGCGGTACTTCTACTCGGTCGGGACGCCCGACGCGACGATCGCCGGCGGCGACTCCACGTACACGTTCGTGACGGCACCGGTCCCCGGCCGTCGCCAGGCGACGAGGGTCTGGGTGATCGGAGACTCCGGGCAGCCGGGAGCCGGCCAGAGGGCCGTCCGCGATGCCTACCGCGCCTTCACGGGGGATCGCGGCACGGACCTGTGGCTCATGCTGGGCGACAACGCCTACACCACCGGAACCGACGCCGAGTACCAGGCCGGGGTGTTCGACGCGTATCCGGAGCTCCTCCGTCGCACCGTGCTGTGGCCGGCGCGCGGCAACCACGACCTGCGTCACGGTGGGGCCCACGACGACTACTACGAGATCTTCACGTTGCCCACCCTGGGGGAGTGCGGCGGCGTCGCCTCGGGAACCGAGGCGTACTACGCCTTCGACCACGCCAACGTCCACTTCGTCTGTCTCGACTCCTTCGAGAGCAGCCGACTACCCGGGAGCCCGATGCTCACCTGGCTGGCCCAGGATCTGGCCGCCAACCTCCAGGACTGGACGATCGCGTTCTGGCACCACCCTCCGTACTCGAAGGGATCGCACGACTCGGACACCGAGGCCGCGCTCGTGGAGATGCGCGAGTACGCGCTTCCGATCCTCGAAGAGGGCGGGGTGGATCTCGTTCTGTGCGGACACAGCCACTCCTACGAGCGATCGTTCCTGCTCGACGCCCACTACGGTCACTCGAGCACGCTGGTGGACTCGAACCGGGTGGACGACGGCGACGGCCGCGAGCCCGGAGACGGCGCGTACGAGAAGCCCTCGTCCGGGCCCGCGCCCCACGAGGGCTGCGTCTATGCCGTCGCCGGGAGCTCGTCCAGGCTGGGCGGTGGGGATCTCGACCATCCGGTCATGGTGGCGTCGATGAACGTGCTCGGCTCGCTGGTGATCGACGTCGACGGCGAACGGCTCGACGCGCGATTCCTGGACGACGCCGGTGCGGTCCGGGACGCGTTCTCGATCCGCAAGGGTGACGAGGTCCCGACCCTGGCCTGGTCCGACGCCGAGCCCCCCGTCGCGGGGGTGGCCCTCGACGTGGGGCCGGTCTCCAGCACGTCGGTCGTCGGCTTCACGTATGCGCTGCCCCGCGAGATGTCGGTCCGGCTGGACGTGTACGACGTTGCGGGACGGCGAGTGGCCACCCTGGTCGACACCCGCGAGGGCCCCGGCGTTCACACCGTGGGATGGAGCGCGGGCGTCGGGCGGGGGTCGGGGCTCTACTTCGCCCGCCTCGTCGCGGACGGGAACCTCGTCACCCGCCGCGTGCTGGTGATCGGGTGACCCGGACGGCGCCGTGCGAGGAGGCGCCGTGGCCGGCGAGTCTCACGCCGGGTCGCTCGATCCCCGCGGGTCGAGAGCCAGCCCGGGCAGTCCGTCCAGGCTCGTCCGGTTGTGCGTTGCCTTGTACTCGGCGACGGCCTCGGGGCTCTTGGACGCCGCGTAGCGCGTGATCTGGTCGCGGTCGCCGTCGAACGCGTAGCGCGGAACGCCGAACCCGCACGAGTCGGCGATCCGCGCCACGTCGAGCGTGATGATGGCGCGCGCCGCGTCGTGGGAGATGAAGCGCGGGGCGAGCTCCTCGTAGCCGGATGTTCCGGGCTCGTGCACGTGTCCCGTGCCATGGAGGCGGACGATCTTCGGCGGTCCCTCGAACGCGCAGAACATGATCGTCAGACGGCCGTTCTCGCGCACGTGCGCGATCGTCTCGATCCCGCTGCCCACGAGATCCAGGTAGCCTACCTCTCTCGGTCCGAGGACCCGGAACGCGTCGAGCCCCTTGGGCGACACGTTCACCAGACCGTCGCCGGAGAGCGGCGCCGTCGCGACGAAGAACATGTGCTGAGCCTCGATGAACGCGCGAAGCCGGTCGTCGATGCCGTCGTACGTCTTGCCCACGCTTGCTCCCTCCCTCCAAACCCGGTGCTGCTCGGGCCGTGAGCCGGGATCATCGGCCACGGCGGGAATGGCGCGCCACCCAAAACGAGGGCCGGCATGTACAATGCCGGGATCTCATCGTGGGGTGACGCGCAACGGCCGGCCACGAACAACGTGCTGGAGTCGTCGATGACGAACGAAGCCAGGGTCTTTCTGATCGGCGGCGCGCCCGGCGTGGGAAAGACCACGCTCGGGCGCGCGCTCGGCGCACGGCTGGGCATCTCGTCGGTGAGCATCGACGACCTCATGACCGTGGCCCAGACGGTGACGACCCGCGAGACACATCCCGGGCTCCACGCGATGCGGAGGGTGCCGTCTCGGAAGTACTTCACCGACAGCACGCTCGACACGTTGCAGCGCGACGCCGACGCGCAGCACGCGGCGTGCTGGCCGTTCGTCGAGGCCGTCGTCGTGAAGCACGCCACGTGGGACCCGTCGTCCATCGTGATCGATGGATGGTACCTGCGGCCCGAACGGGTGGCGACGCTGGAGCTCGACAGCGTGAGCGCATGCTGGATCGTCGCCTCACCGTCGGTGATCGAGGCGCGAGAGCGGGCCAACACCGCGTGGCTCGAGGGCTCGGCGGATCCCGCGCGCATGCTGGAGAACTTCATCGCGCGGAGCCTCTGGTTCAACCAGCGGATCGGTGATGAGGCGAGGGCGCTGGGAATGCGAGTGCTTCTCCAGCCCGGCGACGTCCCCGTGGACGAGCTGTGCCGGCAGGTCCTGTCGGGGTAGGCGAAACGCATGGCGGAACGGGGGGCTCGATGACCGACGCGACCGGGGGCCACATCGTCGCCATGGGCGGCGGCGGCTTCTCGATGGAGCCCGACAACCCGCGACTCGACGACTTCGTGCTGTCACTGGCCCGTCGCCGGCCGGCTCGCGTGTGCTTCCTCCCGACCGCCAGCGCCGAGTCCCCGGCCTACGTGGCGAAGTTCTACCGCGCCTTCTCCGGCCGCTGCACACCGACCGATCTGACGCTCTTCGACTCGTTGCTGCTGCCGAGGAGACCCCCGAGAACCGAGGATCTGGAGGACTTCGTGATGGAGCAGGACGTCTTCTACGTCGGGGGCGGCAACACCGCCAACCTGCTCGCGATCTGGCGGACCCACGGTCTCGATTCCTTGCTGGTCGACGCGTGGAAGGCGGGCGCGGTCCTCGCCGGACTCAGCGCGGGCATGATCTGCTGGTTCGAAGGCGGGCTCACCGACTCGTTCGGGGGCCTGGAGATGCTGGACGACGGGCTCGGCCTGATCCCGGGGACCGCGTGCCCGCACTACGACGGCGAGCCCGAGCGACGGGTCGCCTATCGCCGGTTCGTCGCGAACGGGGCGCCGGCGGGACACGCGGCGGATGACGGCGCGGCCCTCCACTTCGAGGGGTCCCAGCTGTCGGAGGCCGTCGGCTCGCGGCCGACCGCGTCCGTATACCGGGTCGCGCTCGAGGACGGCGACGTGGTCGAGACTCCCCTTCCGGTTCGGGTCCTGACCTGAGTCCGCCCCCCCCGGTTACGGCCGCTTCCCCGGGCGATTCCGGGACGGGCGACGCCGGTGAGCCCCCACACACCGGGTTGACCGGCTCTCCACCGGGCAGGCACAGTGGTGCTCGAGCCCCGGACCGCCCTCGCGGGCGACGCCGCGATCGGCGCCGGCCCGCCATCACGCAGGAGGACGACATGCGTGACGTTCGGACGCACCGGAGGCGCCGGCGCCTCGTGGTCGCGACGTTCGCGATCGGACTGTGCGGGGCGAGCATCGCGGGATGCGGCGACGGCGATGCGACGGGAGTCCCCGAGTATCGGCACTCGTGGGCATCCGTCAACTCGGTGCGCGTGGTCAGGCAGAGCGGCACCGCCGTCGAGCTGGAGCTGTCCGGCTGGCTGCCGGAAGGCTGCAGCCGGTTCGACACGCCCGCGGTCTCGTTCACGCCCCCCGACTCGTTTCTGGTTCGCGTGGGCAGCAAGCGCCCGGCGCGCGCGGCGTGCACGCAGGCGCTGATCGAGTACACGGACATTGTCGCGCTCGACGTGCCCGGAGACGGCGTCTACGGCGTCCGGTTTCAGAGCTCGGTCGGGCCGGCCTTCGTGTGGCAGCTGGTCGTCGACTCGCACTGAGCCGCCGCCGACGAGAGGAGCCTGATCTGTCGCCCGACGACGTCGAGCCGGTCACGATCCGGCGCGAGCCCATCACGTCACCGATCGCCACCGAGCTGATCAGGTCGCTGAACGCCGAGCTGTCCGCGACGTATCCCGAGCCCGGGGCGACCCACTTTCGTCTGGGCGAGGACGAGGTCGCCGGCGGGCGGGGGGCGTTTCTGATCGCCTACGCCGGCACGCATCCGGTGGCCTGCGGCGCGGTTCGCCGCCTCGACGCCGCGACCGCCGAGCTCAAGCGCATGTACGTGATCCCCGACCGGCGGGGTACAGGGCTGGGACGCGTGCTGCTCGCGGCGCTCGAGGCCGAGGCCGCGCGTCTCGGAGCCGAGCGCCTCGTCCTGGAGACCGGCACCCGGCAGTCGGCGGCGATCTCCCTGTACGAAACGTCGGGCTTCATCCGCATCCCTCCTTTCGGTGAGTACTGCCTGTCGCCGGACACCAGCATCTGCATGGAGAAGCGCCTCTGATGCTCGTCGGCGGCACATCGCCGACGTGCTAGCATTCCACTTCCAGTTCGGGTCCGGCACGCTCGACCACGCCACGTCTCACGAGGAGTCCCGTACATGTCGCTGTTCGCGTCCAAGACGAAGATGAAGAGCCTCGGCGAGCAGTCCGGTCTACGCATCTATCAGACCGACCTTCTGTATCTGCTCCTACCCAAGGAGTCGACCAACCGCGTGATCATCTCGGCCCACGGCGGTCACGCGGTCCTGAGCAAGACGAATCAGTTCGAGGTGCCGACCGACGTCGTGCTGCGCTTCTACTCGGATGACACGAAGTCCGTGATCGATCCCGGGTTCAACGACTTCTACCGGGGCGAGGCGGCGCCGAAGGAGATCATCACCGAGGGCGACATGTGCTTCGACTATCTCCTGACGAAGTACCAGGGACGGCACGGCAACAAGTCGGAGACGTACGAGTCCATTACCACGGTGATCAACGAGACGGTGGCCGCGAAGCAGCAGCTCCTCGGCGGCGCGCAGAAGCTGGAGGCGGGCGCCCGCAAGGACAAGCTCCTTCAGGGTGCGTCTCGGGAGAAGGTCGCCGCGGTCGTCACCGTGCGCAATCGCTGGTTCAAGGGCGAGGCGACCCTGTCGATGGTCGTCCACGCGGTCAAGAAGCACACGCCGGCCATCACGATCTTCGACTGTCTGTTCTGCCGGAGCACGATGTTCGGCGGGAGCGACGCGGTTCCGATCACGTCGCGGTCGTAGGGTGGCACGACACCGTCGGATCGAGTTCGCGGCCTCTCGGCCTGAACGCCCCAGGGCCCCGAGGGCCGGAGTACCCTCGGGCGATCCGCCTCACGGGAGCCGCACGAGCTTCTGGTACGTGACCTCGTTCCGGACCGCCAGCCGCGCGAAGTAAGCGCCCGGGGCGGCCGAGCGTCCCCGGTCGTCCTCGCCGTCCCACGTGATCTCGTGGTAGCCGGGATCGAGCACGGCGCTCGCCAGGCGCCGGACGCGCCGGCCCGACGCGTCGACGATCGAGACATCCGCGGGGCCCGCCGCGGCAAGCTGGAAGCGCACCGCGGTCTCGGCCCGGAACGGGTTCGGCACCGCGGCCACGACCGCCGTGACCCCGGGAGGATCGGCGGGCGAGTCCGGCGGCGAGGCGGCGATCGGCGCGGTCCACTTGAAGACGTCGCCGTTCGGCGTCGTCGCGGCGAGGATGCTGCCGTCCTCCAGCCGGAGAAGGTGCTGGACGTCCCGTGCGCCGTCGAGCACGCCCTCGGGGTTCCACGTGCTCCCGTCGTCCTCGGTCCGCACCACGACCAGATCCGGGCCCGGCTGGAAGCCGACCAGGACGTCCCCGTCGGGTGTCTCGGCGAGCGCGTAGTTGCGACACGACGTCAGCTCTCCCGCGGTCACCGGCGTGGTCATGACCCACGAGTCGAGTGCCCCCGCCGAGTCCGAGTAGGCCACGAAGCCGCCGTGGTCGTCGTGGCTCCAGCCACACATCCACATGCGCCCGGCGTCGTCCTCGAGGAACGCCTCGATGCTGGATTGTCCCGTGAACGGCTGGATGACCTCCCAGTCGCACGGCCCGCCGCCGCAGTCCGCGTGACCATCGGGGAGGCGGCGATACGGAAGCCGCCAGCCCCCGGCGAAGAGCGTGCCGTCACTCGCTTCGTAGAGCGTGGTGACGCTGCTCGTCATCGCGGCGAGATCGTCCTCCAGCACCCAGACTCCGGGGGGACCGCCGCTGGTGTCGAGCTCGTAGATGGCCGGGTCGGGAGACACCCCGGCCAGAATGCGTCCGTCGGACGTCTCCAGGAGGGCGCGAACCGCGGTGGCGCCCGCGATGTCGCCGGTCGGGAGCCACGTGTCCCCCCGGTTCAGCGAGACCCAGACGTCGCCGTCCGGGTACGTGCCGACGTAGAGGCGGCCGTCGCTCGACGCGAGCACGGAGTACGCGATGCGCGGTGAGCCCGGGATCGCGGCGGTCACGGACCAGGTCGCGCCGTCGTCTTCGGAGCGATGGACCGCCGCCGGATACGTCGCCGCGTAGAGGGTTCCGTCGGCGTCCACGTCGAGACGGTACACGTTCCACGCGTTCTGGAGATTCCCGAGGAGCTCCCAGCTCGCCGGTCCGGTTCCGACGGAATCCGGCTGCGGGACGAGCCCCCGGAGCGCGACCCAGATGTCCTCGGCGCCGCGCGCGCCTTCGAACGTCTCGGACGACATGTAGAACCGGTCGCCGTCCAGCGAGAGATAGGCCGTACACGCCGGGCGGTCCACGTTCAGCATCGGGCCCACGTTGACCGGCGTGGACCACCCGGACACCGGGCCCTGCCAGTCGCTGACCCACAGGTCGACGCCACCGAAGCCACCGCTCCGCAAGCCGCCGAAGTCAGAGAAGAACAGCTGGGTATCGTCCCTCGAGATGTACGGCCGAACCTCCGAGGTCGTCGCCCCGTTGACGGCGCCGGGAACGGCGCCGAGCTCGATCCAGGCGTCGATCGCACCGCTCGGTGCGCGCCGCGCGTGGTAGATGTCGTTCGCGCCGGAGTACTTGCAGTAGTACAGGTGCAAGCCGTCCTGACTCAGACAGGGATCGAACCCGGTGAGGACGGCCACCGGATCGCTCCAGTCGCCGGCGGTCCGGATGCTGTAGTAGATCTCGCTGCCCCGTCCGAAGAACAACGTGTCGCCCTCGGCGGTGGTCGTCGGGCGTCGCTCGCCCTCGGACGTGTTTATCCTGGGACCGAGGTTGGTGACCGGCCCCCAGTCGCCGGTCGTCGTGTCCTTCTCGGCGTGGTAGATGTCCCACTCGCCGCCCCACGCCTCGAAGCCGGCGTCGGCGGGTCCGTAGGTCCCGCTGTGTCGGATGAAGAAGATCTCGGTCTCGTCGGCGGTCAGCCACGGGTTGCAATCCGAGTCGTAGTTGGAGATCGGCACGCTGATCGGATGACCGAAGTCGTCGCCGAAGAACGTCCCACGGCGGTCGGTGGGCGATGCGGGCGCGTCGCCCGAGACGTCCGTGCCGTCGGGGCAGGCGGTGGCGACGCAGGCCAGCCCGGCCAACGCGAGCGCCATCGCGGCGAGTGAGTCGATCCGGCTCAAGATGCGCCTCCTCGGGTGGATCGTGTGGGCGGTCGCGATCCCCCCGCCGCCGGCGGTGCGATCTCACCCAGCCGTGACACAAGGATACGCGACCGGCCGCCACCGCTCCAACGGCAGGCGTGCGCCGGGACCGTCCCGCGGGTACTCTCCTCAGGGCGGGTCGGTGGACGGCCGCCCAGGAGGAGGCCGCGTGACCGCCCGAGACGTGATCGAGCTGCTGCGGCTCGAGGCCCACCCCGCCGAAGGCAGCTTCTTTCGCGAGACGTACCGATCCCGGGGGAGCTGTCACCCGGGCTCGCCGTTCGCCGGCGAGCGTGCGCTCGGCACCGCGATCTACTATCTCCTCACGTCCGGGACCTGCTCGGCGATGCATCGCCTTCCCGGCGACGAGATCTTCCACTTCTACCTCGGCGATCCGGTCGAGATGCTGATGCTGCACCCGGACGGATCGAGTGAGATCGTCGTGCTCGGGCCCGACCTCGGGCGGATGCGCGTACAGCACGTCGTGCCGGGAGGGGTGTGGCAGGGTGCGTGCGTGATTCCCGGCGGGAGCTGGGCGCTTCTCGGAACGACGATGGCGCCGGGGTTCGACTACGCGGACTACGAGACCGGCGACGCCGGGCTGCTGGCGTCTCATCCATCGCACCGGGACCGCATTGCGAAGCTGCTGCGGACGGTCTAGTTTCGGGCCGCGCCGCGCCAAACGGCGCGGCGGGATCGACGGTCGTACCGTCACATCGATGCACCGAGGATGAGCCGATGGCGTCACCCGACGACGATGTCTTGCGTGAGCTACGCGACCAGATACGAGAGCTCGACCTCGAGCTGATCGAGCGTGCGGCCCGACGCGTGGAGCTCGCGAGACGCCTCGGAGACGTCAAACGCCGACTGGACCTCCCCGTCGCCGACTACGCCCAGGAGCGACGCGTGCTCGACCGCGCCCGCACGGACGCCGCCCGTCTCGGCCTCGATTCCCGCGTCGCCGAGGATCTTCTCGCCGGGCTCATTCGCGCCGCGATCACGGTCCAGGACGAGGACCGGCTGCGCGGCGTCGCCGCCGGCGCCGGCCGCCGGGCGGTGGTCGTCGGCGGTGCCGGGCGCATGGGGCGCTGGCTGGATCGCTTCCTGGCCGCGCAGGGCTACCGCACGCACGTGCTCGACCCCGCACCGCACCCCGGTGGCGACGATCCCGCCGCGGCGCGCCGGGCGCTACCGGACGCGGACCTCGTCGTGTGCTGCACGCCGCCGATGGCGACCGTCTCGCTCTACGACGCATGGGTCGAGGCGCCCCCCTCCGGCGTGATCGTCGACATCGCCAGCATCAAGACGCCGCTCGTGGAGCCCATCCGGCGGCTCCAGCGGGCCGGCGGTCGCGTGGCGTCCATCCATCCCATGTTCGGACCGTCGATCGCGCTTCTTCGCGACGCCGACGTCGTCGTCTGCGACACCGGCGATCACGACGCCGGCGCGGCCGTGGAGGCGCTGTTCGAGCCCACCGAGGCGCGGCTCGTGCGACTGCCCCTCGAGGAGCACGACCGTCTCATGGCCGATCTCCTGAGCCTGGCCCACGTCTCGGCGATCGCGTTCGCGCTGGCGTGTCCGCAGGACGAGCATCCGGTCCGGAGCACGACCTTCCGGGCACTGGAGTCGCTCGCGGCCACCGTGGTGCGCGAGAGCCCCGACGTGTACTACGAGATCCAGGCCATGAACCCGCACTCGGCGGACGTCCTCGATCGACTGCGCGCGGCGCTCGATCGCATCGTCGAGGCGGTCGCGACACGCGACGCCGGCGCCTTCGCGACGCTCCTCGCCGATGGGCGGCGGCGGACGCCGGACGTGCCGCCGGCCGCCGACTAGCACGCAGCGCCGGGGGCGCCGGCGATCACTTCAACAGCATCATCTTCCGGGCCAGGACCCGTCCGTCGCTGGTCAGGCGATACACGTAGACGCCGGATGGCACCTCGAGGCCGCGGTCGTCCCGGCCGTCCCAGGTCACGTGCCACTCGCCCGCCGAGTAGCGGGACTCCGTGAGCCGCCGGACCCGACGGCCCACCAGATCCAGCACGTCGAGCCGGACGTCGCCGGCATGGTCGAGCGAGAACGCGATCGTCGTCCGGGGATTGAACGGATTGGGGCGGTTCTGGCCGAGCCGGAGCGACCGGGCATCCGGCACCTCGCTCGCATCCAGGAGCGCGCAGTCCGCCACGAACGGACCGGTGAGCGGCCCAGCGGCATCGGCGGCATCCACGGCCCGCAGCCAGTACGCGTACACGGTGCCGCCACCGAACGGGGGATCGTCGTACCACTGGAAGCCTGCCTCGGCAGGCTCGGCATCCACGGCGACACGGTCGATCAGCGTCAGCGGCGTGCCGGCGTCGTCCTCGCGGAACACCTCGACGTACTGCACCCGCTCGGGCTCCCCGGCCAGGTCGCGCACGTCGTCGTCCCAGTCGAGGCGCACGCTGGGACCGTCGAGACCGTCACCCGGCCGGGACAGGCACGTCGCGCCCGCGTCGACACCGCCGGGCTCGATGCAGTCCACCCGGTACTCCAGAATGCATCCACCCATGGGCTCGTCGGTCTGCGCGTTCACGAGCGTGAACGGCAGGTAGGCCGTCTCCCCGTGCTCGGCCATGGCCGCCGCCACGGCGACCCAGAGCTCGACCGGCTCGCACTCGAACAGATCGTACGGCCCCTCGTCGAACTGCACGTCCCAGCTCTCGGGCAGGACCCAGTCGTCATACTCGGGATAGCTCCCGAGCCGTACGATCGCCGAACCGAACTGCTCGCCGCAGCCGAGCAGGTTGATCTTCGACACCTTCTCGAATCCACCCTCCCGGACGAGGGCTCTTTCGGCGCGTGAGCTCCCGGGGCGCACGACCAGGACCTGATGGTTCACCTGCGCGACGTTGTTGTCGTTGGGTGGAAACTCGCTGGACTGGGTGTCGCCGAGGGTCGTGGCGATCGCGCCGATGCAGTAGTGATCCACGAACTCCGGCGTCGTGGGATAGACGAAGTCGATGAAGTTCTCCTCGAACCCGCCGGGAGCCACGAGGGGGATCACCCTCGACCCGATCAGCGTGCCGGTGGACGGGAAGTGAAGTCCCATGGCGGGGTCCGCGTAGTAGAGATCGACCTGGACGTTGGCGAGCGGGTCCGGCCCGTCGTTGTGCACGCGGAACCAGAGGTGGTTCGTGATCCCCTCGGCCGGGTGATCGTCGGCGCCGTCGTCGTCGTTGTCGATCCAGATGTCCGGGCTCGCCCACCATCGCCCGCAGGCCGAGAACTCGTTGCAGCCGTCCTCCTCGCAGTCGATCATGCACGCGTTCTCCGTGGAGGGGGTTCCCACCTCCACGTCCGCACAGATCCAGCCGGGCTCTCCCAGCTCGCCGCCCTCGCAGGAGTCGATCGCACGGATCCGCACGAGCGAATCGTCTCCCGAGTACGATCGGGTGTCGGGGATGCTCACGTCCGAGAACTCATCCTGGGTGCCGGGGCACCAGACATCCAGCTCGTCGCCGCGGTTGACCTCCTGGTCGAGGTCGTCCGCATTGGCGGCGTGCGTGGCGTCCCAGCCGTCGGCGCACTCGACGTCGATGGCCTTGTGCGTCTCGTCCCCGTTGACGGTGTTGTCCCAGTACTCGGCGGCGTAGACCGCGTCGTCGACGTGGTAGATCACGAGACCCGGGGCGGGCACCTGGGCGTCGAAGCCGAGCGCCTGGCGGTTCTCCGCCACGAAGTACTCCGGCCCCATGCGACCGTATGTCCAGAGCCGGAGCGCGACCGGATACTCGACGACCGGCGGAATGCACAGCTGCTCCTGGTCGTGCGTGACGTTGAAGTAGGAGAGCCATCCGAGTCGCTCCTTCGTCCACGCCGTCATGTGCGCCGGGCTGTCCGGGGTGTTCCAGTTCCCGGCAGCCATCAAGCCCCAGTGACCGATGCCTTCGGACGGTCCGTTCATGTCGTCGGTGTCGTAGAGGTCGGGGATGTCCAGTGCGTGTCCGAACTCGTGCGCGAACGTGCCGATCCCGGCGAGCGTCGACCCGTCACAGTCGAGGGCGCCGTAGATGAAGTAGCCGTTCACGCGGATGTTCGCCACGCCGGGCGCCATGGAGGGATCGTCGGTCTCGAACGAGCTCCCGGTCCACTGGTTGAGCGCCCACTGGTGGGCCCAGATGTTGCCTCCACCGGTCTCGCGACACGCGCCCTCGATCTCCGGATGGACGAACGCGATGAAGTCCACGTAGCCGTCGTCGTCTCCGGAGTTGGGGATGCCGTCCGGACCGTCGGTGTCGAACTGCCCGAAGTCGATCGCACCGTCGCGCGCGGCGAGCACCTCGACGATGAGCTCGTCGGTGCGGGCGGCGCCGGGGATCAGGCCGTTGGACGTGCCTTCGTAATACGTGTCGTTCTCGGAGAGCGTGAACCAGGGATCCACCACGCCGTTGACCGAGTAGAGCCCGTACGAGACCTCCTGGTAGTAGTCCTTCAACGTGCCGGTGGGGTACGGTCCGTCGAAGAGCTGCGTCTGGATCTCCGCCGGCGTGAACGGCTCGGACTCCGTGTTCGCGAACAGGACGGGGAACACCGGCACCTGACCGCTGCCCGTCACACGGGTACCACCGCGCGCCTCGGCCTCGGCCGGCGTGATCTCACCCCGGGCGAGCGCGAGCCGATTGGCGCGCGTGCGTCTCGCAGTCTCGACGTAGCCCCACGGAGACCGCGGCCCGGTCTCTGGGAGCGACATCGCCTCGAGAACGTGGTCGGGGAGCGGGCGTTCCCGCGGCAGCCGGCAGATTCGCGGTCCGGCGAGGGTGGGAACGGCGGTGGCGCCGAGGAGAAGAGTGGCGACGATCGTGCGGATCGCACCGCGCGAGATCGGCTGATACATCCATGGCCTCCCGATGTGACGGCTGATATCAGGGCTTCTCACACCGGTCGCTCGACGGCTGGAGGTGTGACCGGGGTGGGCCGTCAGAATCGAGAAACTCTCGGGCAAGAGAACGGGGCGGCCAGGGCCGCCCCGTGAGGATCGGGATGTGGACGCGTCGGTCGCTACTTGAGGAGCGTCACGCGCTCCCGGAACTCACCGCTCTCGGTGGAGAGCCGGACGAAGTACACACCGCTGGAGAGCGCCGTACCGTCTCCCGCCGTGCCTTCCCACGAGAACGCGTAGCGTCCGGCCGCCTGCCGGCCCTGGACGAGCGTGGCCACGAGACGGCCGTTCGCGGCGAAGACCTCGAGCGACACCTCCGACGGGGTCGACAGGGCGTACTCGATCGACGTGTGCGGGTTGAACGGGTTGGGGCTCACCGCGGTGAGGCCGGTCGGCGGGCCCAGGATCGTCGTGGCGTCGTCGACACCGACGATCTCGCCATCGAACGTCTCGATCAGCACGTCGTCGATGGCGCTCTCGGTGAGCGAGTTGTTGGGATCGTCACACACGTGGAAGCGCAGGCGCATGTCGCTGGTGAGCGGCAGGATCTGGCACACGTTGATCCGGGCCTCGGTCCACGCGCCCACCGTGGAGGTCAGGCGCTCGAGCGGCATCCACGTGGCACCGCCGTCGTTGGAGATGTCGGCCTCGAAGACGTCGTCGTCGGGAACCGAGCCGCGGTTGTACCACCAGCGCCAGTACGAGACGCGGGCGTCGGCGGCCCCGGACATGTCGAAGACGGGGGACGTGAGCGTGGTGCACCCGTCGTCCACGTCGTTGTCGCCGGCTCCGCTTCCGAAGAGGCCGGTCACGAAGCAGTCGGTGCCGAGCGGCGTGTGATCGTCCTCGGGCTGAACCTGATCCCCGCCGGAAGTCGTGCCCTGCGGATCACCCCGCTCCCAGACACCGGTGGTGGCGGTGTCGCCGGGATCACCGAGGATCCAGCCGGTGTCCGACTCGACGTCGTCGGTGAACACCGTGACGGCGCTGGACACCGTGATGCGACGGGTGACCGCGGGGGCGCCCACCGGGTCCGTGGCGACGTTCCCGTTCGCGTCGGACGCGCTGATGTAGAAGTCGATCTCGGTCCCGAGCGGCTGCCCCGGGATCGCGAACGAGTGAACGTCACCCTCGACCGATGCGCCGGCGGCCAGGAACTCGCCACCGTCGACGCTGTACAGCAGCTCGGTCTCGACGAACACGAGATCATCGGTGATCGTGGCCGAGACCCAGTACGGGCCCAGCACGCCGTCGGTCGCGCACGGCTGTGCGACGTCGGTGATCGTGGGTGGCGTCGAGTCGAGCGGATTCGGGTCGAGCGCGAAGTCCTGGACGGTCGCGGCCGATTCGACGACGGCGACGTCGGTGGCCAGCCCGTCCAGGAAGGCGGGGTGGGTGACGCGGACCGTGTACGTTCCGGCGGTCAGGTAGCTCGCGTAGTGACCGTCGGCGTCGGTGTCGATCGTGCGGGCCGCCTCGACGATCTCGACCACCGCGCCGGGTACGGGGGTGCCGGTATCGGCGTGCGTGACCGTTCCCTCTATCGAGCCGATGCCTTCCAGCGCCTGGCTGACCGCCTCGTACGCGTCGACGAAGCCGTTCCCGTAGCCGTTGTCCTCTCCGGCGGGCCCGAAGTCGATCGCCGTGTCGTGGATGAGCTGCTTGACCGCGTCGACGGTCAGGTCCGGGTTGGCCGAGCGAATCAGCGCCGCGAGGCCGGTCACGTGGGGGCCCGACATCGACGTGCCGCTGAGGAACCCGTAGCCGCCCGGGACGCTGGACCAGACGTCGACGCCGGGCGCGCACACCTCGGGCTTGATCGTCGATCCGTCGCACCCCGACGGTCCACGGCTGGAGAAGCTGGCGATCGGGTACGGGTAGCCGAAGTTGGTCGCGTCGACGGCGCCGATCGAGAAGCTCGTCAGCGGCGTCGCGATGCGATCGGCGGGGGAGCCGATGGTCTCGGAGCCGGGACCCTCGTTCCCGGCCGACCAGATGGAGATGACGCCGGCCGCGCTGGCGTTGTCGATGGCCGCGTTCCATCGACCGTCGCAGTCGCTGTACCCCGAGAAGCTCTCGTTCACCCGCCAGGAGTTCTGGACGACGTCCGGAACGTCGTCGCTCGTGCCGGGGTCGCCGTCGGGATCGGCGAACCACTGATACGAGTCGATGATGTCGTTGTCGAGCTCGGACCCGCCGCCCTGGCCGATGGCGTTGGAGGCGATCCACTGGGCACCGTAGGCCACGCCGATCGAGTCCCCCGCGGCGGAGAGGCCGGTGATCGTCCCCATCACGTGAGAGCCGTGCGAGCCCGAGTCCCACGGAAAGGTCGTGGAGCCGCTGCCGAGCACGTTGAGCCACGACTCGGCCGCGCTCGCCCCGTTCGCGCCGCGCCAGCGATCGGCGAGCGCCGGGTGCGTGCCGTCCACACCGGTATCGCAGTTCGCGACGATGACGCCCTCGCCGGTGATGCCGAGCTCGTTCCACACGCGCGGCACGTTCATCGCGCGGAGGCCCGGCGTGGAGCCGCTACCACCGCGGAGACCGGCGCCGTCCTCGCCCGAGGGCGTGAAGCCGCCGACCGGCTCGATCAGGCTGACCGTGAAGTTCGGATCGACGAACGAGACGTCGTCGCGGTCGGCGATCCGGCGAATGGCATCGGTGGTGCCCTTCACGACGATCGCGCTCACGATCCAGTAACGGGTGTAGCCTTCGATGGCGCCGGAGATCGCCATCAGGTCCAGCTCGGCCGCGAGGGGCTCCTGCGCGGTCGCCGCGGACTGGAGCGCGCCGACGACCGTCTGGTGACGTTCGGCCCGTTTCGCGCTCGAAAGGGTCAGGGATCGATCGATCGCCGCGATGTCGGCCTGGTCGGCCATGTAGACGATGACGGACGTCATCTCGGTCGCGGACTTCGCCGCCAGAGCGTCCTCCAGCGCGGGATGCAGCTGACCGGCGAACGCCGTGGACGCACTCAGCGCCAGCGTTGCGGTGATCGTCGAAAGAACCGGGACGCACCTGGGCTTCACGCGGGACCTCCTCGTGGGGAACTCGATCGCGAGACGGGGTATCGGAAGAGTGTAACACGGTCTCCAGGGGAACGCGCCGGCTTCGGGAAGCACGACCGGCCCTCGTCGTCGATCGGGTGCGGAACCGGGCGCGAGAACGGCCGCGCCTCACCGGAACGTGAGACGCGGCCGCGTCGTCGAAACAACGTGCCTCCGAAGCGCGTCGTTACTTCAGAAGCATCATCTTCCGCGACTGGGACACTCCGGCCGCCTTCAACGTGTAGAAGTACATCCCGGACGGGACGTCCATCCCCGCGTCGTCACGACCGTCCCAGACCACCGAGTGCGCACCCGGCGACTCGACGCCCGCGCGCAGCGAGCGCACGTGCTGCCCGGCCGCGCTGTACACGTCCAGGAGCACCATGCTCGCACGCTCGAGCTCGAACGAGATCGTGGTGCGCGGATTGAACGGGTTCGGGACGTTCTGGCCGAGCTGCGCCGGGCCCTGGGGCACCGCCGCCTCGTCCACGCCGACGACCGTGCCGCAGAAGTCGGCCGAGTCGTAGATCGACCGGGCCTGGGCCACGTTCGTCAGAAGATCGGCCTCGCTCGTTCCACCGGCGAGCACGAAGCTGGCCGTGGTCTCGGCGCCCGCCGACAGCGTGAAGTCGCCGGTGGCGATCAGCAGGTTCACGTCGTCGTTGACGACGTCGGTCGACGTGAAGTCCGAGAACAGGTAGTCGGCCTTGTTCAGGTCGGACTGCGGATCGGACGACGTCAGGCCGCGGAACGTGGCGGTGCCCGCCGCGTTCAGCACGGCGACGCCCGCGCGGCGCGTCGTCGACGGATCGGAGATGATTCCGACCTCGTTGACGGCGTCCCAGGTCAGGGAGTTCGTCGCGAACACGTCGTTGAAGTCCCAGTCCATCAGCATGCCGACGCGCAGGTTCGAGATCGTCGCGCCCGAGACGTTCTTCAGCGTGAAGCAGACGATGACGAAGTCGTCGTTCGGCGCCGAGCTGTACGCGCTCATGGTGGACGTGACCTCGATGCCGTAGCCGCCGCTCTCGCCACGGTCATCGGCGTAGCGGGCCTGCTTGACGTCGTCGGCGGCCAGGCCACCGGCGGTGACCGGCGTGAGCTGGAAGAAGTCGTTGTCCTGACCGAACGCGCCCGCCTGGCGGTAGTCGCTCGACACGGACGAGGAGCCGTCGGTTCCGAAGATCAGCGCCGCCTCGTAGAGGTTCTGCGTGCCGATCGGATACTGGAACCCGCTGCCGAACTGACCCGGCACCGACTCGCCCGAACCCGAGATGCCGATGTTGCCGGCATTCAGGATCGAGCTCTTCACGTTGCCGCCCGTGACGTCGCCATAGTCGAACGGCACATAGTTGGAGTCGTAGAGCACGCGCCCGCCGGCCATGTCGTCGGAGTGAAGCGACGACAGCCCCACGTTGCATGCAGAGGCCGACGCGAACATCGTCGAGCCCGGCACCGAGGAGTGACCGAGACCGATGAAGTGACCGATCTCGTGAACGGCGATGCCGCGGATGTCGAACGTGTTGCCCGCGGGGCACGCGTCGGACATGCAGCCCGAGCCGACGTCCGCCAGCGTCCCGAAGCGCCACGACTTCGAGAACGTGATGTCGGATTCCATCTTGCCGCGCAGCTGGCGCGGCGTCCCGCCGTCGAAGGCCCAGGTCGGGTCGCCGCCGCCACCCCAGTCGATGGAGCTGGTGACCGCGATGCAGCTGCCCGTGCACTGGTTGAGGCAGTCCTCCATCGAGATCGTGTTCTGGCCGTCGACCACGAGACCGCAGGCCGCCCCGTTGCCCGGAACGTCCTGGAACGACATCGTGGTGCCGGTGACCGCTTCCCAGGTCAAGAAGGCCTGGCGGACCTCCTCGTCCTCGTCGTCACCGGTGATGCAGGCCTCGTCGAGCGTGGTGTTGAAGACGTAGGGCACCGGGAAGATCGGGTTCTGCCACTTGTCGCCGATGAACGAGTAGGCCCCCGCCTTCTGGAGGCCGAACCCGACGAGCGTGACGGCCGCCACCGCGGTCACCGGAAGGAGTACGCGCTTCACTGGTCACCTCCCGGGAGCGTCAGGCGATCGGCCCAGGCTTCGATCGTGGAGACGAAGCGCTCGTAGCTGCGGACGCCGGTGGACGGATTGATCGTGGAGTCGAGCTCGCCCTGCTGGCTCCGGTTGAACGCCTGCTCGACGTCGAGCGGACGGGTGACACGTAGAGCCCCGTCATCACCGGTCTCGACTGTGAACTTGCCCTGCGCGAACCCGTGGCAGCGATAGTTGTCGTTGACGATGTCCAGGAAGACGACGACGTCCTCGCCGACCTCGAACTCGGGCACCGACGGCACCGTGACGGTGACGCCGTTCGCCACGCCACCCAGCTCCTCGACCACGATCGTCGACGCGACGCCGTGGCCCTTGAAGACCTCGCCGACCTCGATCGTCACGTACGTGTAAACGAACTGGTGCTCGTCGTGCCACTTCGCCTCGACCGCGGTCACGCGACCCTCCACGACCGCTTCCGAGAGGACGGTGAGCTCTTCGGTGCTCCGTCGGACCACCGTCGTGGCCAGGGTGGACTCGACGAGCGAGATCAACCCGAGGACCGTCGCGATGACCGCGGAGACGCATGTCAGTCTGCGTCCAACCATTGTGCCTCCTGATGGATTGTTCGAGATGCCGTGGCGGCAGCCCCCGAACGCGGACGTACGCCCACGCTCAGGCACACCGGTAGCCGCTCTCGACTACGGGCCACCATCCATGGCGCGAGACCTTTGGGGGATCGACCGCCATCAGTCTACGCGACATCGGCACATTCGACCAGCTCGACTCGTCCGGGGTCCGATCGAACGTCCGGATTCGGACGCCGTGTCCCCGGGCCGACGGGGTGGCCGTGATCGACCGATCGATCGACGACGACGCGAGAGTGACTCGAACGCTCATTCCGGTCCGACGAGATCGCGACGGCCCGACCCGTCGAGACGAGGCGGCCCGGTGCGCCGACGCGCCGGTCACCCGCGCAACACACGGTGGATGAGGGAGCTAGCCGTCGAGGTGATTCAGCGGCCCCGGACGTGAGGCCTGGCCCCATTGTTGCGACCGATGAGCACCGGTCACGTGGGCGGCGATGGACTTTCGCCGGAGGCGGGAATGGAGGCGTGCCGAACGGTAGGTCTCTCCGGGGCGTTCTCGCTTCCGGCGACTCACTCCTCCAGGACGTCGCGCAGGTCGACGAGCTGGATCCCGAGCGCGTCGGCGAGCTCCAGCGCCCGCTCGTCGCGATAGAACTCGCCGTAGAAGATGCGCGTGATGCCGGAGTTCGCGATGAGCTTGAAGCAGCTCCAGCACGGACTGGCCGTCGTGTAGATGTCGGCGCCCTGGATGGCCACCCCGTTCGTCGCGGCCTGACAGATTGCGTTCGCCTCGGCGTGCACGGTCCGGACGCAGTGGCCGGACTCCATCATGTGGCCGGCCTCGTCACAGTGGGGGAGTCCTCTGATCGATCCGTTGTAGCCGGTCGACAGGATCGTGCGATCGCGCACGATCACGGCGCCCACGTGCTTGCGATCGCACGTGGCGCGTGTGGCGACCTGGTGGGCGATGTTCATGAAGTACTCGTGCCACGACACGCGCGTCGCGGCGGGTGACTTGGGGTTCCCCATGCGTGTGGTCTCCAGGAGCGGCTCCGGCGCGACCGACGTGGTGCGCGCCGGATGAATGGTAGCGCGACGCGGCGCCGTCGCCAATCGCACTCCGAGCGAGTAGACTGACTGCGGAGGACTCCCATGAGCGTCGAGCCCGGATCGCAGGCGGTGAGTGAGCGCGCGTTCATCCGCGAGATGGCGCGCCGGATCGAGTCGGCGTCGCGCGGAAGCCCCGTCCGACACGCCGTCGACCCCGTCCGCATCGGTGTCGGCGATGACGCGGCCGTGCTGCGAGTAGTCGACACCGATCTCGTGGTCTCGGTCGACGCCAGCATCGAGGGCGTTCACTTTCGACGGAGCTGGTTCTCCTGGGACGACGTCGGCTACCGGGCGATGGCGTCGGCGCTCAGCGACCTGGCGGCCATGGGCGCCGAGCCCGCGTGGGCGCTGACGGTGGTCGGACTGCCCGACGGCTTCTCCGAGTCCGACGCACGGGCGCTGGCCGCCGGCATCGTCGGTGCCGCGAGCGAGTTCGGCGCGCATCTCGTGGGCGGCGACACGACGCGCTCACCGGTCGTGACGCTGGCAGTGACCGTGGCGGGGACTCCGTTCGGCGAGGTCGCCACGCGCGCCGGTGCGAGGCCCGGAGATCGGCTCGTGGTGTCGCGGTCGCTCGGCGCGTCGGCGGCGGCGGTGGCCTGGCTCTCGCGACCCGACGCGGATCGTCCCCGGAGTGTCGAGCGCGAGGCCGCATCCGTCCTCGGTGCGTACGCGCGCTTCCAGCCGGAGTTCGACTGGGCTCGGCGCGCGGTGTCGAGCGGCGTCTCGGCCATGATCGACGTCTCGGACGGCGTGCTCATCGACGCGGGACACCTGGCCGAGTGCTCCGATCTGATCGTCGTCGTCGACGCGGCACGGGTACCGGTCCACCCCGACGCGGAGCGCGTGCTCGACGCGCTCGGGCTCGAGCCCGGTCGGGAGGCGCTGCGATCCGGCGAGGAGTACGCACTCCTCGCCGCGGTTCCGGGCGACGCCGGGCCGCACTCGCACCCGCCGCCGGGCCTCGTGCTCGGCGAGTTCGTCGCGGCGCCGTGGCACGGCTTCGACGCCGCGCAGGGCCGCGTGCTCATCCGATCCACGGACGGGGCGATCGAGCGGCCTCACGACGTCGGGTGGTCGCATTTCGGGGACTCCACGACCGGGTGACCGCGGCTGGGTCCTGGACGGAGGCCTAGACGCAGCCTAGCGGGAGGTTCCCGAGAGCCCGCTACGCTGGAGCACGTCGCGCAGCCACGGGGCGGAGGGCTTGTCGGACTTCGTCGTCCCCAGCACCTCGCTGAGGTAGCTGCGAAGCTCGGCGGCGTTCTTCATGCGCGTCATCTCGCCCTCGGATGTCACCGAGATGCGGCCGCTCTCCTCGGACACGACGACGATCACGGCATCGGACTCCTCGCTGAGGCCCAGCGCCGCACGGTGCCGGGTTCCGAGGGCCCGTCCGGGGTAGCGCGCGTTGGAGAGGGGCAGGATGCAGCGCGCGGCCGAGATCTGGTTGCCCACGATGATCACCGCGCCGTCGTGCAGCGGACTCTGTGTGTTGAAGATCGACAGGAGGAGCTCCTGCGTGACGTCCGAGTGGAGCGCGACCCCGGTCTCCAGATAGTTCCGGAGGCCCACGCCGCGCTCGATGACGATGATGCCGCCGACGCGGCGCTTGCTCATGGCCTCGGCCGCGCTGACGAGGTGTCCGACGACCCCGAACGACTCGGTCCGGACGAATCGCCGGAAGACACGCGACTGACCGATCTGCGCGAGCGCCCGCCGGAGCTCCGGCTGGAAGATGATGATGAAGCCGATGATCCAGACCGTCTTCAGGCTCGACAGGAGCCAGTTGAGCGTGTCCAGCCGGGCCCAGTCGGCGAGCACGCTGACCACCGCCAGCGCCGCGAGCCCCACGATCATCTGTGCCGCGCGCGTCCCCTGCACGAGGAGCAGCACGCGATAGAACAGGAACGCCACCAGGAAGATGTCGACGACTCGGAGCGCCCACTCCCGCCAGGTCACGAGCTCACCCCCGCGTTCGGGGCCACGCCGATGCCCGGGGCGGCCGGACGTGCGCCGGCGGATCGATCCGTGTCCCGATGCCGGCCCAGCGCGTCCGCGACCCGGATCGCACGGACCGTTTCCGCCACGTCGTGGACGCGAAGCACGTCGACGCCGAGGAACGCGGCGACGGAGGCCGCGGCCAGGCTCGCCTCGAGCCGCTCGTCCACTCCCGCGCCCCCGAGGAGCGGGTCGAACATCGACTTCCGGGAGGCACCGATCAGAAGCGGTCGCTCGAGCGCGGCGAACGCGTCGGCGTTGGCGATCAGGCGGAGGTTGTGGGCGAGGGTCTTTCCGAAGCCGATGCCGGGGTCGAGCACGATGCGTTCCCGGTCGATCCCGGCGGCGTCGGTTTGCGCCAGGACGCTCCGGAAGAACGCGGCCACGGCCTCGACCACGTCGGCGTACGCGGGGTCGTCCTGCATCGTGGCCGGCGTACCGCGCATGTGCATCACCACGAGCCCGCCGGGCGTGCCGGCCACCGTGTCCAGCATGGCCGGGTCACCCCGCAACGCGCTAACGTCGTTGACGATCGATGCCCCGCGCTCGAGGGCGGCCGCCGCCACCACGGCCTTCTGGGTGTCGACGCTGATCGGCACGTCGGTGGTCGCGGCCAGCGCCTCGATCACGGGCAGGACCCGATCGAGCTCCTCACGAGCGGGGACCGGGCGAGCGCCCGGGCGGGTGCTCTCCCCGCCCACGTCGAGGATGTCGGCGCCGGCCCGGACGAGGCGGTGTCCGGCGGCCACCGCGTCCTCGAGCGACACGAAACGACCCCCGTCCGAGAAGGAGTCGGGGGTCACGTTCAGGATGCCCATGACCAGGGTCCGGTTGCCGAGGATCAGGTCGCGATCCGTGAGCTTCCATGTCCTGCTCATGCCCGGGAGCCTCGTGTCGTATCAGCGCCGCCGCCCGGGGCGCGCCCGGGCGACGTCGGTCAAGCCGGAGACGGCGATGGTTCTCCTCCGCCCACTCCGGGTGCCTCGTCGGGGCGATCGGGCGACTTGCTGACCGCGGGTCCGACCACCGTCCCCAGGGACGGCTCGGTGGCGCCCGGCGCATCGTCGTCGAGCTGGCCACCTCGGAGGATGATGTCGATCTCGTTGCCGTCGAGGATCTCACGATCCAGGAGCGCCTGGGCGAGTGCGTGAAGCATCTCGACGTTGTCGAGCAGGATCTTTCTCGCGCGCTCGTACGCCGCGTCGACGATCCGGCGCACCTCGGCGTCGATCGTCACCGCGGTGGCCTCGGAGTAGTCCTTGTGCTGCTGAATCTCGCGCCCCAGGAACACCGTGTCGTTGCCCTGTCCGAACGCCAGTGGGCCCAGCTCGTCGCTCATGCCCCACTCGCAGACCATCTTGCGCGACATCTCGGTGGCGCGCCGGATGTCGTCGGCCGCCCCCGACGTGATGCGCTCGAACGCGACCTCCTCGGCCGCACGGCCGCCCATCATCATCGCCAGCATCTGCTCGAGGTACTCCTTCGAGCGCGTGTAGCGATCGTCGCTGGGCAGGAAGCTGGTGACGCCGAGCGCACGGCCACGCGGGATGACGGTGACCTTGTGGAGATCGTCCATGTCGGGCAGCGCCCAGCCCACCAGGGCGTGCCCGGCCTCGTGATAGGCCGTGACCTTCTTCTCGTCTTCGGAGATGAGGAGGCTCTTGCGCTCGGTCCCCATCATGATCTTGTCCTTGGCGTCCTCGAAGTCGGGCATGCTGACCTGCTTGAGACCCTTGCGAGCGGCCAGGAGCGCGGCCTCGTTGACGAGGTTGGCCAGCTCGGCGCCGGCCAGGCCGGGCGTGCCGCGGGCCAGCACGGCCAGGTCGACGTTCTTCGAGAGCGGGATCCGACGGCTGTGAATGCGCAGGATCGCCTCGCGGCCGCGCACGTCCGGGCGGTCCACGACGATCTGGCGATCGAAGCGGCCGGGGCGCAAGAGGGCCGGGTCGAGGACGTCGGGGCGGTTCGTGGCCGCGATCAGGATGACGCCCTCGTTCGACTCGAACCCGTCCATCTCCACCAGGAGCTGGTTCAGCGTCTGCTCGCGCTCGTCATGGCCCCCGCCGAGGCCGGCGCCGCGGTGACGGCCCACGGCGTCGATCTCGTCGATGAAGATGATGCATGGCGCATGTCGCTTGCCCTGCTCGAAGAGGTCGCGCACGCGGGACGCACCCACCCCCACGAACATCTCGACGAAGTCCGAACCGGACATCGAGAAGAAGGGCACGCCCGCCTCGCCGGCCACCGCCTTGGCCAGGAGCGTCTTGCCGGTGCCCGGAGGTCCCAGGAGAAGCGCGCCCTTGGGGATGCGGCCGCCCAGGGCCTGGAAGCGCTTGGGGTCGCGAAGGAACTCGATGATCTCCTCGAGCTCCTGCTTGGCCTCGTCGCAGCCGGCGACGTCGTTGAACGTGATCTTGAGGTTCGACTCCATCAGGATCTTCGCGCGGCTCTTGCCGAACTTCAGCGCGGCCGACCCGCCGCTCTGCATCTGGCGCAGCACGAACATCCACAGCCCGAAGAAGAGCAGGATCGGCAGGAACACGTAGGTCAGGAAGATCTGGATCCACGGCTGACTCTGCTTCTCGCGCTTGATCACGGCAGACGGGTTGGCTTCCTGGATCTCCTTGGCGAACTCGCGGTCCACCTCGAAGCTCTCGGCGCGAAACGCCGTGTACGTGCTCTGGGCCCCGCTCGGCAGCGTCTGGGTCACCGGCTTGGCCAGCTCGCCGTGCACCTCCGTGCCGGAGACCGTGAGCTTGGCGATGTTCCCAGCGGCGATCTGCTCCTCGAACTCGGTGAACGAGATCGTCGTCTCCCGGGGCGCGCCGAGGTTGAAGAACCTCATCGCGATGAAGACGAGCAGGAGCATCAGCACCCACAACGACAGCGTGCGCATGGGGCGCTGGTTGCGCATGTTGAGAGGCGGCTTCATACCCCGGCGGGGCTCGCGCCCACCACCGTCGGGCCCGTCGGACCCGCGACGAACCGGGGGATCCTGCCTGTTGTCGTCGTCGAACATTCTCGTCCCTCACTCGCGAGTGTGCGTCGGCACTGGCTCGTCGCCGGTTTCCCACAGTGCGACGTAGGGAAGGTGGCGATACTTCTGCCGGTAGTCCATGCCGTAGCCGACGACGAACTCGTCCGTCAGCTGGAACCCCACGTAGCGGATCGGGAAGTAGAACTTCCGCTCCGTGCGGCGATTGAACATCGTAGCGATGGAGACCGAACGGGGATGGCTCAGCTCCAGGTAGTTCAGAACGTACTTCAGGGTGTATCCGGTTCCAACGATTCCCTCCACGACGATGACGTCGCGTCCTTCGATGGGTACCTGGACATCGGCCAGAATCTTCACCGGATTGTGCACCGCCGCGCCGGGGTCGAACGGGGGGCGGTACACGGCGATGAAATCGATCGCGTGCGGGATCGTCAGTGAGCGCACGAGATCGGACAGGAACACGAACCCGCCCCGGAGGACCGCGATCAGGACGGGACTCGAGTCCGCGTAGTCCTCGTTGATCTGCACGGCGAGCTCGGACGCTCGCCTCCGCAACGCGTCTTCGGAGTGGAGGATGCGGTCCTCGCCGACGTTGATGATCAGGTCTTCCTTAGGAGGCATCGTCGTTCGTTCTCGCTTCTGAAGTCCGATCGATCCCGAGGGTCTCGGCGGTCACCTCGACCACGCGCTCGGTCCGCCGTGTGACCGGGGCCCGCGCCGAGCGCCTGAGCCCGACCACCCAGAGGATACCGCGTCCGTCACTCAAGATCGGCACTCGGTGTCGCTCCGCGACCGGCACCCGCGCCTCGCCGAAGAGATCGCTCAGCTTCCGCCGGCCGGGTCCCCCGAAAGGTCGAAACCGATCACCAAAGCGCCAGCTGCGAACCTCCAGGGGGGGCTCCAGATCGTCCGCGTCGAACACGGCCTCCCTCCGGCCATCCAGGGAGACGACCGGTGGATCGGCACCGGAGCCCCCGGGCTGCCGCGCGACGTGCTCGGTCTCGGAGATCGGTCGCGTCCGGACGGTTAGACTCACCTTGGCCCACTGGAGATCCACGCGAGTCGGACCGGGCAGATCCAGGCGGCACGTCGCCGGAACGGGCCGAACGCGGTTCGGTCGGTCGGCGGTGCGACGGCGTACGGAAAGGCACTCGGAATCGGCGATGGCCACGACATCCCCGGGCAAATGGCACTCGCCGACCTGCCACAGCAGCTGATCGAGCGTCAGCACGTGCCGGCGTGCGAGATGGCGACGGCCTCCCCGAACCCGTTCGTAGGCCGTTCGCAGCGCAACTCGTCTAATGACCGCATGATACGAACGCAGGGTCGCCTTGCCAACCCGGATCTCACACACGTCGGGGGCTCCGGGCCGGACCGGTGGCCGGGAGGGGGGCTCCTGGCCCGGACCCGCGTGCACGACGGCCCGTTCGAGGGCCTCGTTGCCGCACTCCGAGAGCCAGGCCGTGGTCTCGGCCGCGTCGTCGGCCAGCCGGCAGAGCGCGTCGGTGACCCGGGGGTTGAGGTGGATGGCCAGCGCCGGCAGGACGATGTGTCGCACGCGATTGCGGCGGTAGCGGAGCTCAGCGTTCGACGAATCCTCGACCCAGCCGAGACCCTCGGACTCGAGCCAGGCCCGCACGTCGGCCCTGGACACCGCCAGCAGGGGACGAATCAGCCGGCCGCCACGGCTGACCGGGGCCATCGCGGCCAGTCCGGCCAGGGAGGTGCCGGCCGCCATTCGGAGGATCACCGTCTCCGCCTGGTCGTCCCGGGTGTGGGCGAGCGCGATCCGGTTGGCCCCGACGGCGCCGGCGGTCTCGGTGAGGAACTCGAGGCGGAGGACGCGCAGCCGCTCCTCCGGCGAGCCGCCGGACCGAGCCGGGGGACGCCGGCCCGCGAGGAGCGGCACGCCGAGGTCGGCTGCGAGCTGTTCGACCGCCCGCTGATCTCGCTCGGACTCGGCGCCTCGGAGCTCGTGATTGACGTGGGCCAGGCTCAGCGCGAACGCGAGCTCGCCGGCCAGGCGAGCGAGGGCGTGGGCGAGGGCAGTGGAATCGGCACCCCCGGAGACCGCGCACAGCACGTGATCGCCGGCGGCGGGAAGCCCGTGCGCTCGGCACCACCGTCGAACGCTGGTCAACATCGCGGTCACCCAGCAGGGTTGGGCACCCTGAGACCGACCCCGCCGGAGTCGCCCGGCGGCACCCATGGAACGAGGTCCGATCGGCCCGGGGACGAGGACGGTGGACGGGAAATGGTGCCGGAGCAGGGATTCGAACCCCGGACACGCGGATTATGATTCCGCTGCTCTAACCAACTGAGCTACTCCGGCACGCCAAGGCCCCGTGGCGTCGTCACCGCAGGCCCGCGCGAGCGGTCGGAATCACGGGGTCGCGGAATCTAGAAGCCGCCGGCATCGCGTGTCAAGCGCGGCCACGATGCGGCCGCATCCGCGGGCGCGGTCGGCGGAGACGGACTCGACCCGTCCACGGCAGGCGCGCGCCGGCCGTTGACGACCAGAATCGCGTCTCCTATACTGCCGCGCACTCCCTTCCGTACCTTACGTGCGATCGCACAAGATGATAGGAGATCGGGATGACCAACCGGCTGGCGGTGGTGGCAGGGATAGGGGGGTTGGTTCTCCTGCCGGCGGTGGCTTTCGGGTTCGATCACGCGCAATCGGCCGCGATGGGCGCCACGCTGGGGACGTTGCAGTACCTCGCCGACGAGGACTCCCGCGCCGACGCGTCGCCGCGGTTCGCCTTCGGCGCGACCTTCGAGTACTCCAGGTCCGCGAGATCGGCGATTCGTCTCGACACGAGTCTCGGCTGGGTCTCCTATCCGGATGACAAGTCTCCGGTGACCGCCGGCGTTCGGGACTCCCGTCCGGTCAAGCAGGTCTGGCCGACGGTGTTCTCGCTGATCCGCCGGTTCGACACCGAGGGCGACAACTTCTTCTACGCGGGCGCGGGAGCGGGACTCTACTGGTGGCGCTTCCGAATCAGCGGCAAGACACAGCGCGACCCCGAGACGCTCGAGCGCGTCGAGTCCGGCCGCGTCTTCACGTTCGATCCGGGCGTGCACGCCCTTCTGGGATACGAGCGACCGGTGTCGGACAACGTGGCGATCCAGGGCGAGGCGTTCGCCCACTACGTGTTCAGCGCGAACGACACCGACCGCCCGGACAAGGACGCCGACTCGGAGTACGCGGACTATCCCGTGTTCAACGGCAACGACGTGATCATCTCCGGCAGGATCGGCTTGAAGCTGTACTTCGATCTGGAACGGGTCGAGGAGCCCGAGGAGGAGTGGGTCGATCCTCGGAGGCGCACCGACGGCTCGTGACGCGTCGCCGGTGCGACCGGCCACGCCGGCGCCGGCCCGGCGACGCAGGACGAAGATGTGGATGATGGCGGATCTCGAGAGCCCGGTTTCGGCCGGGCTTCTTTGCACCCGCGAAAGGAGCCTGTCGTGAGCGAGGAGCGTTTCGTCTCCGACGAAGGCCTGACCTTCGACGATGTCCTGTTGGTTCCTCGCCGCAGCGGTGTCCATCCCACCGAGGTGAGCACCGCCACGAACCTGACCGAGCGAATCCGCCTGAACCTACCGTTCGTGTCGGCCGCGATGGATACCGTCACCGAGGCCCAGCTCGCGATCTCGATCGCGCGCGAGGGGGGCATCGGCATCGTGCACCGCAATCTCGGCATCGCCGAGCAGGCCGAGGAGGTCGACAAGGTCAAGCGTTCGGAGAGCGGCATGATCCTCGACCCGGTCACGATCGGACCCGACGCGTCGGTCGCAACCGCCCTGGCGCTGATGTCCAAGTACCGCATCTCGGGCGTGCCGATCACCGACGACGGGCGCCTGGTCGGCATCCTCACCAACCGCGACCTCCGCTTCATCGAGAACGCCAACGTGCCGGTCTCCGAGGTCATGACCCGCGACGGGCTGATCACCGCGGAGGTCGGGACGACGCTCGAGGAGGCCAAGCAGATCCTCCACGACAACCGGATCGAGAAGCTGCCGGTCGTGGACGCCGAGCGCCGCGTGAAGGGGCTCATCACCGTCAAGGACATCCAGAAGCGCATCAAGTACCCGAACTCGAGCAAGGACGACAAGGGCCGCCTGCGTGCGGGCGCCGCCATCGGCGCCAACGGCGACTACCTCGAACGAGCGGCGGAGCTGGTGAAGGCGGGGGTCGATCTCCTGTGTCTCGACAGCGCGCACGGCCACTCCGAGGACATCCTCCGCGCGACGGAGACGGTCAAGTCCCGCTACGGCGACATCGACGTGATGGCCGGCAACGTGGCCACCGAGGCCGCGACGCGCGATCTGATCGCGGCCGGCGCCGACGTGGTGAAGGTGGGCATGGGACCGGGCGCCATCTGCACGACGCGCGTGATCGCCGGTATCGGCGTGCCGCAGGTCACCGCGGTCATGGACTGCGCCCGCGCGGCCCGCGAGAAAGGCGTCACGATCGTGGCAGACGGCGGGATCCGCTACTCCGGCGACGTCACCAAGGCGCTGGCGGCAGGAGCCGATGCCGTCATGATCGGGAGCCTGTTCGCCGGTGTGGCCGAGAGCCCCGGTGAGACGATCCTGTACCAGGGTCGCTCGTACAAGGCCTACCGGGGCATGGGGTCGGTGGGGGCGATGGAGAGCCGCGGTGGTCGCGAGCGATACGGACAGGGCGACGTCGACGAGCGCGAGAAGCTCATCGCCGAGGGCATCGAGGGGCGGGTCCCCTACAAGGGACCCCTGCACGCGGTCATCTTTCAGCTCGTCGGCGGTCTTCGCTCCGGGATGGGATACTGCGGCGTGGACACGCTCGAGAAGCTGCGCACCGAGACGCAGTTCCTCCGTGTGACGGCGGCGTCGGTCACCGAGAGCCACCCGCACGATCTGACGATCACCAAGGAAGCACCGAACTACGAGATTCGCTGAGCCGACCCCCGTAGCCCGAGCGTCAACGGAGTCGTCCCCTGTGCGCGTCCTGTACCTGGCCTACGAGTTTCCACCGGCCGTCGGGGGCGGCGTCATGCGCGCGGTGAAGTTCGCGACGTACCTTCGCGACTTCGGGTGGGACCCCGTCGTGCTCACGGTCGCCCGGCGTGCGCACGCCCGAGCCGAGGCGCTTCCCGATGGGCTCGAGGTGCATCGCGTCCGATCGCTGGTGCCGCCGGAGGATCAGAGGGCCGGACGCCGTCGGGTGGATGATGGTCGCCGTGCGGGTGGTCCGACCGGTCGCCGGTGGCTGGATCGGGTGCGGGACCGGTTCCTGGTGCCCGACACGCGCGTTCTCTGGTGGCCACTCGCGAGGCGTCGCGCGCTCGCGCTGCATCGCGACGCGCCGTTCGACGCCGTGCTCGCGACCGCTCCACCGTTCTCGGCACTGTGCCTGGGAAGGGAGCTGGCGCGGCGCTTCCGGATTCCGTTCGTGGCCGACCTGCGCGATCCCTGGGTCGATTCGTTCGCGTCACTCCGCGCGGCCGAACGCCCCGAGCGCATGCGTCGCGAGGAGGCGATGGAGCGGCTCGTGGTCAGGGACGCGGCGGCGGTCGTGGTGACCGCGCCCGCGCTGGCCGAGGCCCTGGCCGAGCGTCACCCGGAGAGCGGCTCCACGCGCTTTCACGTGATCACCAACGGGTTCGATCCCGCCGACTACGAGGGCGTCGCGCCGCGTGAGCTGGATCATCCGGCGCTCGTGTACACCGGGAAGCTCACGACGCAGTACGCACCGGATGCGCTGGCCGCCATGCTGCGCGAGCTCCGCTCACAGGATGCCGACGGGGCGCCGGAGATCCGCCTGCACGTGGTCGGGGACGTGGATGCGGTGGCCGCCGGTGCCTTCGAACGGGCCGGCGTCGCATCCGCGGTCACGTTTCACGGGCCGGTGCCGCCGTCCGAGGTCCGCCGGTTTCAGCTCGGGGCCGACGTCCTCGTGTCGAGCCTGGGGCCCGACGACGCGCGGATCCGGATCTCGGGCAAGGTCTTCGAGTACCTCGCGACCGGACGTCCGATCCTGGCGCTCGTCCCGCCGGGAGGCGCGACGGCGGAGATCGTCCGGGCGACGCCCCTGGGGCGCGTGTGCGATCCCTCCGATCCCGCCCGAGCGGCGCGCGCGCTCGTCGAGCTCCTGAGCGCGCCGCAGGTGACCGCGACGCCCCCGTCGACGTACGACCGGCGAACGCTCACCGGCGCGCTCGCGAGGATCCTCACCGACGCCCGCGCGGCGGCCGACGGAGCCCCCCCCACGAGGTCCGGGGGCGACCGTTGACCGTGCGCGCGCTGGCCGAGTCGCTCGGCATCTGGGAATCGATCACACGGGGCGTGAGCGCCCACGTCGGCGATCCCGCCCGGACCCGGTCGCTTCTCGACCGGGTCAGCCGGCTCTCGGTCCAGCGATCGCGATCGACCCGGGCGTTCGGCATGTACGTGACCCGTCAGGGCTCGCCCGAGGCGATCCGCCTGCAGTTCGCGCAGGAGCCCGACGAGCTGCTCGAGACGTTTCGCCACGAGCTCGCGCACGCGTTCGACCACGTCAGCGGCGATCGGGACCGATCCGGCGGCGGTCCCCACGGTCCGACCTGGCGCGCGTGGGCCGTCGCGCTGGGCGCCCGGCCCGAGCGACGCGGGCGGAGCGCGGCGCTCGCGGCGCTCCGTCTCTCCCGCCTGAAGGTGGTCGCCGTCTGCGAGCGGTGTGGCTTCCGGCTTCGTCGCGTCCGCCGGCTGGATCGAGGGCGCACGTATCTGCACCGCGGCTGCGGCGGGCTCTTCGTGGGCATCTAATCTGCGTCCCGGGCGTCCGGCTCGTCGGCGCCGGCGACTCCCGATCGCGACCTATCGCCAGTCGCCGGCGGCGACGAAGGCGGCCCAGTGGAACGGGTGCGTCGAATCGTGGCGGTAGCGCCGGGACCGGAGGATTCGCCGGCTCGCGTCGCGGACGGCCTCGGCGGTGGAGTCCCCGTGCACGAGCCGCGCGTCGTAGAGCGCGCGCATCCACTCCCGCGTGGCCAGATCGTCGACCGACCAGAGGCTCAGGATCGACGTGCTGACGCCGGCGGCGTGCAGCGCGCGCCGCAGCCCGAAGATCCCTTCGCGCGGTCGCAGCACCCCGCGCCCGGTGTCGCATGCCGAGAGCACCGCCCACTGAACCCCCTCGAGATCCATGGTGGCGATCTCGACGCCGGTCAGGATGCCGTCGTCGTCGAGGGGGCGCTCGGCGCGGTCGTTCGCTCCGGTCAGCGCCAGGCCCGCGAGGAGGAGGGGGTTCAGGCCGGCGCCGGAGATGGAGGCGGTTACGCCGGCCGAGGGAGTGAGCCCGGAGACGGCTCGGCGGCGCGGCTCCGCGACGCTCACGTCGCAGCTCGCGGCCAGGAAGAACCCGTGCGTCGCGATGTGCACGATGCGCGTACCCGGCGCGAGCTGTCTGAGCATCGACTCGGATGCCTCGTCTCCGGTCAGGCCCACCGCGGGCTCGCCGTCGTGCGCGGCCGATCGCCACATGGAGACGAGATCGGTCACCTCGTGGCGCGACTGAGGGAGCGGTGTGAAGTGGACGTCGGCCAGCGAGCAGGGAGCCGATCCGGGATCGGGTCGCGACGCCGGGTCCCGGCGCGACGCCTCATGCTCCCGGGCGCTCCCGACGATGTCGTCATCCGCCGATGCCACGAGGCCAGCGTCGAAGCTCGGGCTGCCCAGCGCCAGGAATCCCCATCCCGGCGTGGCCTCGTCGAGCACGTCACGCTCGGTCGTCAGGAGGTGGATGATCGGGCCGTGCTCGATCAGGAACGTCCCGTCGTCCTCGGTCAGCGCACCGAGCGCGACCCGGTGAAGGATGCCGTCGGGCACCACCAGGATCGCGTTCGTCCGGGCGCGATCGATCCCGTTCACGCTCGGGTCGACCACGTCCGTGATCGGGTCGATCACATCCGTGATCGGGTCCCAGATTCGCCGGCGAAGCGCCGTGGCCACTCCCAGATACGCGGCATCGGCCTCGGCGTCGGGACGGCTCATCGCGTGACCCAGCGTGGTCTCGTCCCGCCAGCGATCGGCCAGGAGATCGATCTCGGCCGCCGACCCGAGTCGCAGCATGTGCACGCCCGCGGCTCCATCGGCGGATCGGCCGGGGGGCAGGACGAACGCGACGTACTCGGGGTCCGGAAGCGAGGTCCGATGAAACGCGACCAGTGCGTGATCCGGCGGCAGCGCCCGCTCCAGATCGTCGACGCGGCAGACCGCACGCGCTCGCCGCCGGCGAAACGGCTCGCTCACCCGCGCCAGCTCGCGCTCGGCGTCGTCCTCGTCACGAACCGCCTCCGCGATGGAGGCTCGCAGGTCGTCGGGATCGTCCTCGGGATCCAGCGACACCAGATGAGCCAGGCGTGCGCTCGTCTCGATGACCCGTGAGAGTGCGGCGGCTACCTCCGGATCGTCGGCTCCCCGCGACGCGCGCGCGCGCTCGGCCAGCTCGTCCAGGAGCACGGCGCGGGACGCGATGATCGCGTCCCAGGTTCGTCTGACGTCGTCCGGATCGTTCGGGTCGGCCAGCGCCACCGCGTGGTCCAGCGCGTTGTCGCGCGTGGCGGAGTAGCGCAGCGCGAGACGCTCGGGCATGGCCCGTGCGGTCAGCACCAGGTGCGTACGCGCGATGCGCTCGGCGGTGAGCGCCATCTCGAAGCGTTCGGAGACCGACCCCACGGCGCCGTCCAGGTAGTGCATGAGCGCGTTCGCGGTCGTCGGGTTGTCGGCCCCGTACTGCGTCTCGCAGATGTGCCGCGCTCGATCGAAGGACCGGCGAGCCCGATCGAGGTGTCCGGCCCGGGCGTCGAGGCGGCCGAGGTTCAGGAGGCTGTTCGCGATCTCGATGTTGTCGTCGGGGTAGACGTCCTGCCGGATGGAGAACGCGCGCTCGTGAAGCCGGTAGGCCTCGGCCCCGAGCGTGTCGTCGCCGGAGACGCCGGCCGAGTCGGCCAGCACCAGCCCCAGATTGTCCAGCGCGGCGGCCAGGCTGCTGCCGGGTGCACCCTCACCGCCCTCGCCGTCACCCTCCAGGATCGAGATGGCCTCCTCCAGATACGAACGGGCGCCGGCGAGATCGCCGGCCGCCAGCGCGTAGCTCCCGAGGTTCTGCAGCAGTGTACCGACGTCCTGCTGATCGGCCATGTCCATGCCGCGCATGATCGCCAGCGCCCGCTCCGCCGTGCGGCGAGCGCCGGTGAGATCTCCCGAGCGGCGCTGGAGGATCGAGCGCGAGTTCAGCACGCTCACGAGGTCCACGTGAGCGGGCCCGAGGCGGGTCTCGATCTGCGCGATCGCCTCGTCGAAGATCGCCATCGCCGGCGCGTAGTGTCCCAGCGCGACCTCCGTGCTCGCGAGCGCCGCGCGCGTTTTGCTGGACGTGGGATGCGTGGGGCCGAGGGTCTCGTCCAGGATCGAGACGGCCTCGCGCAGCGCGTCGCCGGCCTCGCGGTGGCGGCCCGCGGTCAGCGCCATGAGCCCCAGGCTTCGATACGTGCGGCCGATGAGCGGGTGTCGGGGCGGAAGCGACCGCACCCGGATCGCGAGGGCGCGCTCGAAGTGCTCGCGAGCGGCGTCGTAGTCACCTCGATACCGGTCGAGGATCCCGATGTTCTGGTGGCTCGTGGCGAGCGCGAGGTCGTCCGGATGAAGCGCGGCCTCCCGGATCCGGAGCGCGCGCTCGAACGCGGCGCGCGCGTCGTCGCGCCGATCGATGATCGCGAAGACGGTACCGAGCCCGTCCAGCGACTCCGCCACGTCGACGTGATCGGCTCCCAGAGCATCCTCACGGATCGCCACCGAGCGCTCACTGGCCGCGATCGCGGCCTCGAAGTCCCCGCGTCGCCGGTGGAGCGCGGCGATCACGTGCAACGTCGCGCCGACGCTCTCGTGCTCGGGACCGAAGAGCCGCCGCCGGAGCGACAGCGCCGACTCGGCCAGGGCGGTCACCTCGTCACCCACTCGGTTCGCGCTCACGTGCAGCGACAGATCGGCGTCGAGGAGATCGGCGTACCGGGTCGAATCGTGTTCCGCTCCGGTCTCGAACGCGCTTCGCCACGCCCCGATCGCACTGTCGGCCTCCGCGAAGCGTCCGAGCTCGACGAGCCCGGTAATGGCGCTCCGCCGATCGCCGGCATCCGTGGCGGAGGTGACGGAGGACGGGAGGCCGGCGACGGCCGCGCACGCGACCGCCGCCAGGCTGAGGGAGGTGACGTCAGCGGAGAATCTGCAGCTTGCCATGCGTGTGCGACTCGCCGGTCACGTTCCGGGCCGTGACCCTGTAGAAGTACACGCCGGGAGTGACCCGATCGCCCGCGGACGTGCGGCCGTCCCACAGGACGCGATTCGTGCCCGCGGATGCCGCCTCGGCCATCGTCGCGATCCGGCGGCCGCCGGCGTCGAACACGTCCACCGATACCGGGACCGCGCCGGAGCCGGTCACGTCGAACACGAACGCCGCCGGTCCATCCCGGAGCGGGTTGGGCGACACGCCGGCGAACCGGACGGTGGAGACCGCCGGCACCGACGTCGGATCATCGACCGTCGGATCATCGACCGCGATCACGCCGGCGCCGCCGTCGAGGCACCAGGTCTTGCCGCCGCCCGCGGTGAGGTACTGCGTTCCGGCCACGACGTCGGGCGTTCCGTTCCCGTTCACGTCGCCGATCGCGCGCACCGTGAGCACGGTCGCGTCCAGGTGGTCATCCGTATCCCAAACCCGCTCACCGGAGGCGCCGTCGATGCAGTAGGCTTTCTGGTCCTGGCTGCCGGCGATCACCTCGGGGACACCGTCGCCGGTCACATCGGGCATCCAGTCGACCGACCAGTTGTTCTCACCCGTCGTGTAGGACCAGTGGAGAGCCCCGGTCGCGCCATCCAGAACGCGGAAGTTGGGTCCGAAGCCGCAGGCCACGACGTCCTGGACGCCGTCCCCGGTGACGTCGGGAATCGTCCTGGACTCGAGCACGGGCCAGCCGGTGATGTGCTCCCACTCGACGCCGCCGCTCGCTCCGCTCAGGCAAAAGACGCGACTGGACCACGAGCCGGCGATCACGTCGGGCAGCCCGTCGCCCGAGACGTCCTCGATCTCGTCGACGAAGTAGGCGGTGCCGCCGGTGTCGAAGCTCCAGAGCACCGTGGCGAAGCCCGTGCTGGCACCGCTGAGGCAGTACACGAACTCGTCGGAGCTCGCGCCGACCACGTCCTGAACACCGTCTCCGGATACGTCACCGATCGACGTCACCGACTGGACCGCGTCGCCGGTGATGTAGGCGAAGCGGAGCGCGCCGGTGGCGCCGTCGAGGCCGTAGATCCGCCGGGATCCACCGCCGGATCCATCGGTTCCGGCCCCGGCCAGGACCTCGGGAAGACCATCGCCCGAGACGTCCTCCAGCACGTCGACCGAGTACACCCAGCCGCCACCGTGCACGGACGTGGCGTACGACCACAGGAGCGCGCCGTCCTCGCTGCCGCGGACCTCGACGCGCTGCCCGCCCCACGCCACGCCGCGGACGATCTCGGGGAACGTGTCACCGTCCAGATCGGCGATCGTGGCCAGGCAGTCGTCGCCGTAGCCGCCGCTGGCCCCCGCGCCGACAGCCCAGGCGGACACGCCGACGCCGTCGCTGTTGCCGTAGTACGCGACGTGCGGGTCGCCGCTGGCGCCCGCGTCGTAGGACTCCGACACGAGATCGGGGATGCCGTCGCCGGTGATGTCGGCGATCGGCAGCGTGGTCACGACGTTCTCGATCCCCTGGGCGCTCCAGATCACGTCTCCACCCGCGTAGGTCCGCAGAACGCCGGTGCCGCTGGCCGCGAGCGTCTCGGTCGGCGTGGATGGATCGTCGCTCTGGATGCTGATCGTTCCTCCGTAGGCGATCTCCTCGGTCGGGGCGAAGACGATGGTGGCGTCGAACGACTCGAACGTCGAGAGCGTGATCGGCAGCGCATCGTGCAGCGCCGTGAACGCCGGATCGTCCGAGGCGATGTCGGTGACGGTGAGGTCCTGGAAGCCCACGTTCTCGATCGTCAGTATCCGGCCCTCCACAAGACCGACGCCGGTGTCGTCGAACACCGGGAGCCCGGCCACGTTGATGGTGGCATCGGCGAACACACCCGTGCCCTCGAGCGGGATCACGAGGGATCCCTCGTCGATGTCGTCGCTCTCGACGGTCATGTTCACCGCGAACGAGCCGGCGCCCGGCGGGTCGAACGTGACGTCGAACATCAGCGTCCCGCCCGGCGACAGCACGACGGGAAACGAGATGGCGTCACGCGAGAACGCGCCGCCCACGACGACGTCGGAGATCGTCAGGTCGCCGTCGCCGTCGTTGCGCAGCGTCTGGGAGTACGAGGCGGGAGATCCGAGCGCCACGATGCCGAAGTCGAAGCTGGTCGGGATGGCCGTGATGTCGGGTGTGCCCGCGCCCGCGAGATCGATCTGGTAGATGCGCCGGCCGCCGCCCGAGGTCGCGTTGGCCACGAGCCACATGTAGCCGCCGCCGATCGCGATGCCCTTGGGGCCGCCACCGGGCGACGCGAAGTCCGAGAGGACGGCGCCCCCGGGGTAGGTCAGGTTCCAGATGTTCTCGGGGTCGCCGTCGATGTCGTCCATGCCGTTCCAGATCGTGCCGTCGGATCCGTCGTACGCGATCCCGAACGGCTGGAGTCCGGGGCTGGGTATCGTATTCAGTATGGTGCCGTCGGCCGGATCGACCACGAGCACGTCGGCCTGATCGTTCGGGTAGTAGCGTGACACCAGGAGGTTCGTTCCGTCCCAGGACAGCCCGCCCACCGCATCGGTCGGGCTCGGAATCGAGTCCAGCGTCGCGCCCGCCGCATCCAGCTCGTAGATCCAGTCCTTGCCGAAGTCTCCCGCGACCCAGAACGAGCTGCCGTCCCAGGTCACGCCGTGATTCGCGCCGAACGAGATGTGGTTCTCGTCGTATGGAGACGGGAGCACGTCGAGCACCGTGCCGTCGGCCGGATCCAGCTTGTAGATGAAGCCGTCGGAGTCGTCGCCTTGCCAGAGGAACCCGTCGTGGTAATCGAGTCCCCACGCACCGGACGTCGCGTCGATGATGTTGACCACGGTCTGGGATGGCGCGCTCGTGGCGAGCGCGATCGTAGCGGCGGCGAGAGCCGTCACGGTGTGCACGAGACGCTTCATGCGTTGATCTCCTGGGATGAAGGGGGCTCAAGTCTAGCCGAAATCGCGTTCCACCGCTCGGCTCATGGGTTTGACGCCGGCTCCGAACGGCGCCTAGACTCCGGCGGACGCGTCGGACGACCCGGTCCGACTCCGCGCCCGAACCCGAGCCGGAACGGCGGGTCTCACCAGGTCGGATCGTCGCCTCGCGTCGAAGGGAGTCTTCCATGCGCCATCTCGCCTGGTGGATGTTGATCGTCACGGCCGTGCTCGCCGTGACCGAGGTCGACGCGCGCCCGCGTCGGCCGAGGAAACAGGTCGACCACTACACCTACAATCCCGACCGGGTGACCGATCGGATCGCTCCGTATCGGGACGCCTACGATCGCATCGTTCTGGAGCACACGTCTCGAACGCGGGTCACCGAGGGCGCCCCGATCTGCCGGTTGCAGTGGACCGGCCGGCGCGTCGATTACTTCACCGGGGCCCATTCCCGCGACGCGACGTTCGTGTTCCGGCGTCCGCGCAGCGCCGACATGAGCTCGCTGAACGTCTACCTCGTCGACCGCAACGGCAAGGACGCCGAGAAGCTGGAAGACGTTTCGGCGACCGTGGGCGACAGCCTCATCGTCGTCGCACTCGACATCGAGCCGCCGTGCGTGGTCGATCTGCAGTACGAGCTCACCGGCGTCGGCGTGTCGGTCGACGAGAGCTTCGAGTTTCAACCTCAGTGGCCGGTCCTGCGCGAGGAGTACCGGTTCTCGGTCTCGCGCGAGCTGTGGCAGAAGGCCGCGGACGAGGGGCTGGCGTGGGAGTTCTCGGCGAGCTCCACGCCGAGAACCTGGGAGCCCAAGCGCGCGGACACCACGGATTTCTTCACCTGGTACTGGGCGGAGAGCAACGTGGAGCCGTTGCCGGCGGGCGAGCCTGCGAGCCGCGCGAAGACCGTGACCGTCGAGGGCTACCTGCCGGCGCCGGCTCTGGCCGGCATCGATCCGGACGAGCTCCCGCAGCTGGAATCGCTCACCGAGATTCTCATGCTCGAGGAGCGGCTGATCGACACGTACGAGGAGCGCGAGCGTGAGTTCGGGGGCCCCGGCGGCGTGTCGGAGTCCTCGACCGGATCCGGGGGAGCGTCGCTCCCTCCGCGCGTTGGGAAGTGATCACCGCGGTCGATCCCGCTTCCGGCGTGTGGTAGCATCCGCCGCCGTTCGCGCGTCGTTGCCTCGTGACCACGACGCGGGCTTCGAGCGACGCCCGCGAGCTTTCGGGAGAGCACCATGAACCTCGAGCTGCTTTCAGAGATCTGCCAGACCCCCGGTGCGCCGGGCTCCGAGGACGAGATTCGCCGAGTCGTCATCCGGGAGCTCGAGCCGCTGGTCGACGAGCTCGAGGTGGACAATCTCGGAAACGTCATCGGCCGGCGAAAGGGGAAGCCCGGCACCAAGAAGCTGATGCTCGCGGCGCACATGGACGAGATCAGCTTCGTCGTGCGCCACATCGACGACAGCGGCTTCATCCGCGTCACGCCGCTCGGCGGCTTCGATCCCAAGACGCTCACGGCGCAGCGCGTGTGGGTGCACACCCGTTCGGGTCCCATGCTGGGTGTCATGGGGACCAAGCCGATCCACATCCTCACCGAGGAGGAGCGGCGGGCCGGCCCGAAGCTCGATCACTACTTCGTGGATCTCGGCCTGACCGGCAAGGAGGTCGCGCGCAAGGTCCGGATCGGCGACGCGATCACCCGTGAGCGCTCGTTCGAGAAGATCGGTCACATGGTCAACTCGAAGTCCCTGGACGATCGCGTCGGCGTGTTCGTGATGATCGAGGCGGTGCGCAAGGCCAAGCGGCACGGATGCGAGCTCTACGCGGTGGCCACGGTCCAGGAAGAGGTGGGCCTTCGCGGGGCCATCGCGGCCTCGCATCGGGTTCAGCCCGACATCGGCATCGCGCTGGACGTGACGCTGGCCAACGACGTCCCCGACGCGAAGCCGCACGACCGCGTGTCGGTGCTGGGGGGCGGAACGGCCATCAAGATTCTCGATTCCAGCGTCATCGCGCATCGCAAGCTGGTCGACTACATGATCAAGGTCGCCGAGACCAAGAAGATCCCCCACCAGCTGGAGATCCTACCTGCCGGAGGCACCGACACCGCGGCGATGCAGCGAGCAGGCGTCGGGTCGATCGCGGGATGCGTGTCGATCCCGTGCCGGTACGTACATTCGGTGATCGAGATGTGCCACACCAAGGACATCCAGGCGTCCATCGACCTGCTCGCAGCCCTCGTGGCCGACGTACACAAGGCCAGGCTCTCCTGGTAGGCAAGAGATGCCCGGGCGCGCCCACGCTCCCGGGGGCCTTTCCGGACGACGTTTGATATCCTCCCGGCTCGTCGTCGGCGGGTCGACGGCCTCTCGTAGCGTCGCCCCGCCCCGAGGAGTCGCAAACGTCGGGCGGCCCGCCCTCGACGGACGCCGAGGTGGGAGGTCCATGGTCGCCGTTCTTCGAGCCGTCGTCGCGCTCGCCTTTGCGGCCGGCGCGTCGTCGGCGGTCGTACGCGTCGTGGACCCGTCCGGAGACGATTCGGCCTCCGGCACCGTCTCCGAGCCGTGGCGCACGATCGAGCTCGCGCTCACCCGGGTCACGTCGGGCGACGTCGTGCTGCTCCGGGGCGGCGTCTACTCCGTGTTCAACCAGGGTGGGGTTGCCGGTCTCCGCGGCTGGAGCCCCGTCGAGCCCGGCGTCACGCTGGCCGCCTACCCCGGTGAGACCCCGATCGTCGACTACGACGGAATCTCGTTCGAACCGAACGCGCCGGCCATTCGTCTCGACACCGACGACGACGGGTTCCGCATGTCCGGGATCACGTTCCGCGCGTGGGTGCACGCACTCGGCTCGGGATCGAACAGCGAGCACGTGCGCGTGGACGGCACCGACGCCCTCGAGATCGAGAGCTGCACGTGGGACAGCTGCGGCGCCGACTTCGGCACCGTCACCGTCACGTCCGCCGCCGGGGGGTCGCACGACGTCACCATCGCGGATTGTGCGTTCACCCGAAACGCCGACGACTGGCGGGCGTCGATCGTCCTCCACGGAGACGGAAACCCCGGTACCGACGAGATCTTCACCGTCCGCGACGGCCTGTTCAACGACGTGCGGGACCTTGCGCTGCCCGAGGGCGGACGGCCCGCCGTTCGCGTCTTCTCGGTCGACAGCCTCGTCGTGGAGGGGTGCTTCGGATACAACGCGGGAGGCATCCGGACACCGACCACCGACGAGAGCGACTTCATCCACCTCACCTCCACCACCCGGGCCACGATCCGCGGCTGCGAGATGCGCCGCTACGTCGGAGACTGGCAGTTCGAGGGCGAGGACCACCCGCTTCACCAGTGCGACGGCGTCGTTCTGTGGGACGGATGTTCGGACGTGCGGATCGAGGACTGCCTGTTCTGGGGCGCCGGGCACGGCGTGGAGGTGTTGCTCGGGTCCCACGACTTCACGATCGAGCGCGTGTACACGGACAGCACCTACGACGACGGCATCTACGTCGACGCCACCTCCCATCATGGCGTGATCTCGGGCTGCGTCATCCATCATCCGTGGGACAACGGGATCGACCTGAAGGGTCAGTTCGTCGACGTGCGGCACAACACGCTCGTGCGCTGCTACTCGAACGCGCTCTCGGTCTGGGGAACCTGCGAATCGGTCAAGGTGCTCGACAACTGCGTCTACGATCTCCTGGCCGGGCCCGCGTCGTTCTTCGGCAACGAGGGCAGCACCTTCGACCAGGCGGACGGCGTTGCGTGGGACTACAACCTGTACTTCTCACCCGACGCGGACGAGGTGTGGTTCCAGGTCTGCGACCCGGTCTGTCGGGCCGTCGTATGGAGCGACTGGACCGGCGCCTGGGCGCACGACGCGAACGGCCACTTCGACGACCCGCTCTTCGTCGATCCGGACGGGCGGGGGTATCCGCTCGGCTCGACGAGTTTCATGCTCGGCGAGGGATCTCCGGGACGGGACGCGGCCAGCGACGGACTCGACGTCGGGGCGATCCAGCGTCCCGTCACCGGGGTCGGTCCGGGCTCCGGGCAGCATCCCGTTCTGAGCCTGGCTCTCCGCACGCGCAATCCGTTCACCACCGGCATCGCATTCGAGGTGCTGGGGCAGGGGACGGGACCGGAAGCGCGGGGCGCCCTGGTGATCGACGTGATCGACGTGTCGGGACGTGTCGTGCGGCGGCTCGTGCGTGGGGCCGCGGCCGACGCCGGACTCGTGTGGTGGGACGGCACCGACGATGGGGGGCGCACGGTGGCGTCGGGCGTGTACGTGGTTCGCGCGACCGTGGACACGCGCGTCCGGTCGCGTCGGGTGGTCCGGCTACGCTGAACGGTCGGCCGAGGCGCTCGGCGACCGTGCCGCCGGTCGGATGGGCGCGAAGACGGGGCTACGACGTCGGCTGCGGGAGCCTCCGCGCGACCGACACGATCCGGAGACGCCGCGGACCATCTTCCAGCGGCACCGTGACCTCGTCGCCCACCTTGTGGCCACGCAGCGCGGCGCCCAGCGGGGCCCGGTACGAGATCACGTCGTTTCCGAGGAAGGTGTCGCCCTCGCCCAGGATCCAGTACGTGTGCGTGGACCCGTCGGCCAGGTCCTCGGTCACGACCTCTCGACCCGGTCCGGCCACCGTGTCGTCGAGGGCCATCTCCTCGATCGCGCGGGCCTGGGAGATGAGCTGCTGGAGCTGCTGCACCCGCTGACCGAACTGGCGCTGCTTGTCCTTGGCGGCGTGGTACTCGGCGTTCTCCTTCAGATCGCCCAGCTCCATCGCGCGGCGGATCGTGGCCGGGAGCGTGGTCTTGAGGGCCGTCTCCAGCTCCAGGATCTCGTCCCGAAGTCGTTCCATGCCGGCGCGCGTCATGAAGATGCCGGCCTCGCCCTCGTCGGCGTCCCCGCGCACGACGAACTCGGCCGACTTCTCGGAGCGGTCGCGGTGCACCTCCTCGACCACGTTCCGGGCTCCGGCCATCTCGATGAAGTCCAGGATCGGGAAGAGCAGGCGATCGGTCGTGCGCCAGGACGTCAGCTGGGTGACCAGGAGCTGGTGACCCTCGTCGTCGATCGGGTGGTCGGCCAGGACCTTCACGAACGGACCGCTCAGCTTGAGCTGAGCGAGAGCCTGACGGCGCGGCGGCTCCTTTGCCGCGCCGTGAATGATGGCGATCAGCGCACGTAGCGCGAACCAGGGATCCTCGATCGCGACCGGGACCGCGTCGGGCGCCGAGACCGCGAACTCCACGAGTCCCAGGATCCGGTTGGCGTCCTGGGGCGACCGGCTGAAGAGCTCGCGCACGAAGCGACGGACCTCGTCGGGCGGCTCGCCGCCCAGCAGCTCGGCCGCGTGACGCCGGACGTTCTCGTGGCGCGACGGGAACGCGGCGAGGGCGGCTACCATCGTCAGTCCCATGTCGTGGGCGACGTCGACGAGCTCCATCTGCTCGACGTCCAGCGACGTGAACGAGAAGTCGCCCCCTGCGGCGAGGAGCTCGCGCAGCTCCTCGCGGAACGACTGATCGAGCCCCCGATCCCAGCGACGCAGCACGGCCAGGATGTGCACGCGCGCCTCGTGGCGCTGGCTGGTGCCCAGCCACTGGGCCAGCCGGGGGCGGTACACGCGGCGGGCCTCACTCTCGGCCTCGGGATGCTGGATCAGGAAGTGGTGGATCATCTCGAGGTTCTGATGGAGGTCCGAGCGCTCCTGGATCGGCGGGAGCAGGGACGCATCGCCGGCGGCGTCGGCCACCCGGTAGACCCGGCGGAACGTCTGGCTGGTGTCGATGCGGGCGTCGTCCTTCGCGGCGGTCGTCGCCCTCTTCCACCACGCAGGCCAGGACTGCGCCGACATGACCCGCGGCACGAGCTGCTTGCGAACGTCGGCGCTCGACGCCTCGCCGCCGGCCTTGACCAGCGCCAGGCTCAGGAGCTCGACCGGGTCCTTCTTGGCCATCGTCTTGATCCCGTCGAGATCGGTGAGGATCTTCGTCATCAGATCGTCGGGGGGGAGGATGTCCAGGGAGCGCTCGGCGATGCTGAGGCTCATCCGATGTCCGCTCTTCTCGTCGAAGTCGATGACGAGGCTGTCGCCGTCGTTGTCCTTGATCGTGCCGGCGCCGAAGCCCTGGTGAATGACGAGCAAGCCGGGTGCGAACTTGAGCAATCGATCGTACTCCTTGAGCGCCGTCTTCGCCGGCACGTCGCTGTTGCCCAACCCACTGCGCTCGAGGATCTGCTCGATCGATGCCAGGCTTCGATGTCGATGCGTCGCCACGGTCGTGGCGAAGGCGCGGATCTTCCGTGTGGATTGGCCGATCTCCATCAGTCGCCGGAGCGAGTCCCAGACGGTGTCGAGCATGCCGAGCGGAGCGAGGTGCTCCATGCCCATCTCGAGGAAGCTGTTGAGCGGCTTCGGCTCGCCGTGCTTGGCGAGGTGGGTGACCGCGTCCCAGATCTGCTCCCAGTGATCGGCGTCGGGCGTCTCGATGACCTGGAGGATGGCCTCCTCGACGCGCTCGACCGCCTTGGCTCGGGCCCATCCGGGCGCCGCGGCGGCAAAGAAGCTGTCGGCGTTGCCCTCGCCCGCGTCGGCCAGGCGCGTGCCCTTCAGCCACAACAGGCGGTGGCTGTCCGGCGCCAGCTCCAGCGCCCGGTCCAGTGTCCCTTCCGGGAGGACGTCCACGCTGCCCTCCTCGCCGGCCCGGGCCACGTAGCGGCAGAAGCCGGGATCGCCGGCCAGGTCGGCGATCCCGATGGCCAGCCGCCCCAGCGCGGCCCACTCGCCCTGCTGATTGAGGTTCTCCAGGGTGGCCGCGAGCCGCTCGGCGTAGATGGGGTCGGTCCCGTCGAGCGCCGCCATCAACGTGAACGCGAAGCGAAGCTGGGGCGTGGCGCCGCCATCGGCGGCGGCCTCCGACAGCTCCTGGAGATCCTCCGAGATCGTCCCGGCCGACAGCGAGCCGCGGACCGCGTCCATGAGCGAGTCGATGAGGGACTCGTCCCAGCCCGTGGCGCTTCGCAGCTGGATGATCAGCGTCTCCATCCGGACGACCTCCAACGATATGGGCCTGTTGAACGGCGGAGCATGATGCCAGAAAGCCCGCGCGGGCGCAACGGACGTGGACCGCCCGCCCGGGCATCACGGCCGTCGCCCCGGGCCGGGTTGTCACGCGCGTCGATTTGCCGATAATGCGTCGGATGAGCATGACGACACCCCCCACCCCGGTCCACGTCGGCGCCGGGGGACGCCGCGCGCGCCGCGCCGCCCCGCTCGGAATGGGCCTCTTCGTCGCACTGGCCGGTGCGGTGGCGCTCTCCCAGTACTGGGGCTACGCGGGCGACGACACGTTCATCCATCTCCAGTATGCCCGCAACATCGCTTCCGGCAACGGGTTCGCGTTCAACCCGGGCGAGCCGTCCTATGGCTCGACGAGCCCCCTGTGGACGATCCTGATCGCCGGCGGGGGCCAGCTCGCGGGCGGGCGCTTCTACCTGGCCGCCAAGGTGCTGTCGGCGCTGGCCTACGTCGGTGCCGTGGTCGCCGTGTTCGTGCTGGCCCGGCGCGTGACGCCCGGCCGCGTACCGCCGCTCTGCGCCGCGGCGCTGGTCGCGTTCGATCCATGGATGCTGAAGTGGGGGGCCAGCGGCATGGAGACCTCGCTGGCGGTGGCGCTGGCGGTGAGCGCGGTCACGATGCACCTCGTGCGTCGCAACGAGGGGGGGATCCCGGCCTCGGCCTTCCTCCTCGGGATCGCGACCCTGGTCCGCCCGGAGCTCGTGGGGCTGTTCCTGGTGTGCACCGTCGATCGAGTGTTCTTCGCGCGGCGCCCCCTGTACGAGAGCGCGTTCGGGGTATTCCTGTTCCTGGTGCCGCTCCTGCCGTGGGCGCTGTTCGCCCTGTCCACGTTCGGCGACGTCGTGCCGACGACGATCCATGCGAAGGCCGGGCACACGTCCTGGATCGATGCGGCCACGCGCACGGTCAAGATCCTGGGCTCCTCGATGGTGCCGCTGACGCTGCTCGGCGTGGCCGGCGCGATCGCCGCGCTCCGGCGGCCGGTCCCGTGGGCGGCGCGCCTCCGGTGGGTGACGGACCGGACAGCCGTCTGGGGCTGGGCGTTCGGGCTGCCGGTCGCCTACGTCCTCACCGAGAGCTACGTCGCGTCGCGCTATCTCCTCCTGTGTACGCCCTTCTTGGCGGTGCTGGTGGTGGCCGCGCTCGACGCCATCCCCGAGCGACACCGCTCGCGCGTCGCCCTGGCCACGATCGTCGCCTCCCTCGCGGGCTCGATCCTCGTACAGGCGCAGGTGGTCTATCCCCGCACCCGCTTCGTCCGCGGCGTCGACGAGAGCCTGATCGCGATCGGGGACTGGCTGCGGAGCCGGACCGACGAGAACGCCGTCGTCGCCGTCCACGAGGTGGGCGCCGTCGGCTTCTTCGCCGAGCGCCGCGTGATCGATACCGCGGGGCTCGTCACCCCGGGAGTGCTGCCCTACGTGACCTCGTACCGGGTGGCGGACTACCTGATCGAGGCGCGACCCGACTACTACGTCTCGAGCGGGGACGACCGCATCGATCGACAGGTCTTCGAGTCTCTCGGCTCGCGTCTCAACGTCGTGTTCGAGACGACCGTCCAGCGCGGGGGATCCTCGGCGCGGTTCGCCGAGCCCATGCCGATGGCGGTGTACGCGTTCGACTGGGAGTCCCCGCCGAGCTGAACGGACGTCGACCCGCTCGGCAGGCCGGTCCCGCGAGGCCGGCGGACCCCGGCGCGCGCGGGGACGAACGATGTGGTTATAATGCCCGCCCGAGAAACGGAACCCGAGCGCCGGCTCCCCGGGCGTGGAAGGAGCGATCGGATCGATGGGAACGAGATTCTACAGGCCCGCCGCGCTGGTCACCGCGCTCGCGCTGGCCGTCTGCGCCTGCGACCGCGACCGGAAGCCGGAGACCGGGTTCGAGGCGGACTCGCGACCGACCTTCCAGGCCCACGATCCGTACGAGGAGCTGAGCCTCGTCGACTGGCGCCCGTGGAGCGACGATCTGTTCGGGAAGTCCAGGAAGCCGGTCCTGCTGGACATCAGCGGCAAGTGGTGCCACTGGTGCCATCTCTACGACGAGACCGTCTACGCGAACCGTGAGCTCGCCCGGTACATCTCCGAGCACTTCGTCCCCGTGCGGGTGGATCCCGATGCGCGACCCGACATCGACTCCCGGTACAACCACGGCGGCTGGCCCACCCTGGTCGTGCTGACCCCCGACGGCGACGTCATCCGCGGCACGACGTACGATCCGGACGGCGTGCAGGCGTTTCTCGAGCGGGCGCTCGAGGGCTACGCATCCATCGCCGACTCGACCCGCACGCAGATGCTCGAGGCGAGGCGCAAGCTCGCCGAGGCACAGCCGTTCCTGCGCGAGCAGAGCGAGCTGGACGGCGACGTGCGCCGGAAGGTCGTCACGGGGCTCCGGCGGGTCCTGGATACCGACTACGGTGGCTTCTCGGGCATCGCGGGCGGTAATCGGAAGCTGGCCTCGGCGGGCGTGCTGGCCGTCATGCTGCGCGAGATCGACCCCCTGTCGGCGATCGATCCGGCGTTTCAGACCTGGCTGGAGGTCACGTGCACCACGATGGCGCGCGGCGCCGTGCACGATCACATGTTCGGGGGGTTCTTCCGCTCCACCGAGGATCGGGCCTGGTCGATCCCGCACTTCGAGAAGCTCCTGTCGGTCCAGGCCGACATGATCGATCTCTACGTCCTCGCCGCGCGCCGCTGGGACGATCCGCTGCACCGTGACGCGGTCCGCTCGACGGTCGACTTCGTGATGACGACGCTGGCCAACCCCGACGGGGTCACGTTCGCGAACGCCGTCGATCCCGACCTCGGCCCCGGTGACGACGGCAGCTTCTACACCTGGACCGTGTCCGAGGTGGACTCGCTGGTGAGCCCCGAGGAGGCGCAGGTCTTCAAGTTCCACTACGGGATCGCCCCCTCGGGAGAGGTGCCGACGAGCCCCGATCGGAACACGATCTACGAGACGTACTCGATCGACGAGGCGGCCCAGCGTCTCGGAATGGAGACCGCGACGTACGCCGCGGTGCTCGAGCGTGCGACGACGCGCCTTCGTGCCGCGCGCACCAGCGGCCCGCGACCGCGCGTCGACACGAACGCCTACGCCGCGGCCAACCTGCGCGTCGCGTCGGCGCTCCTGGGCGCGTCCCAGGTTCTCGACGAGGTGAGCTACCGCGAGCGCGCCATCGCCACCATCGACTTCTTCACCACTGCGAGCGGAGACTGGGGCACCGGCATCCCGCACGGATACGACGGGAAACGGTTCGTGGGCCCCAACGTGCTCGAGGATCAGGTGGCCGGGCTCGAGGCGTTGATTCGCGCCTACGCCGTCACGGACGACGACTCGTACCTGGCCCGCGCGAGGGAGCTCGAGGCCAGGATCCGGCTCGCGTATGCGAACGACGTCGCCGGTGTGTTCTGGGACGTGCCGATCATCGCCACCGGACCCGGTCGCCTGATGCTGAAGGACCGGCCCCTGACGTTGAACGTCCGCATGGCCGATTGTCTGATGGACCTCTACGCGGCCACGCTGGAGGACACCTACAAGCAGCTCGCCGAGCGCACGTTGGAGTCGTTCGCGCAGTCGTTCAGCCAGTCGGGTGTCGAGTCGATCCGCTACGCCAACGCCGTGCACCGGCTGCTCTGGGAGCTGCGCGCCCGCTCGAGCTGACCGCCGCCGCGGGGCCGTTCGACGACAGGAGTGTTTCAGTGAAAGGGATCATTCTCGCCGGCGGGCGCGGCACGCGCCTCGATCCGCTGACCCGCGTGACGAACAAGCATCTTCTGCCCGTGTACGACCGACCGATGATCCACTTTCCGTTGCGGACGCTCGTGGACGCGGGCATCGACGAGATCCTGATCGTCACCGGCGGCGAGAGCGCCGGCGACTTCCTGAAGCTCCTGGGCAACGGCAAGGACTTCGGGCTGCAGCATCTGAACTACACGTACCAGGAAGGCCACGGCGGGATCGCCGAGGCCCTCGGGCTGGCCGAGCACTTCGTCGCCGGCGACTCGATGGTGGTGATCCTCGGCGACAACATCATCCAGAGCGGCATCGCGACGCATCGCCGGAACTTCGAGACTCAGGGCGTGGGCGCGCGGATCCTGGTCAAGGAGGTCGACGATCCCGAGCGCTTCGGCGTGGCCGAGATCGACGGCGATCGCGTCGTGCGGATCGTCGAGAAGCCCGCGTCGCCGGTCTCGCGCTTTGCGGTCACCGGCATCTACTTCTACGACGCGACCGTGTTCGACATCGTCCGCCGCCTCGACCCGTCCGCGCGGGGCGAGCTCGAGATCACCGACGTCAACAACGCATACATCGAGCGCGGGCAGATGTCGTTCGACGTGCTCGACGGGTGGTGGAGCGACGCCGGGACGTTCGCGAGCCTGCATCGGGCGGGAACGCTGGTGGCGGCCTCGGCGGGATGACCTCCACGAGGCTCGCCGGCGCGGGTCCAGGGCGGGCGGCGACCGCGTCGGTCAGCGTGAGGGTGTGCGCGTGTACCGGACGACCGTGAGCTCCGCGTTGTAGGGATGCGCCGACGGCTCGTGGCGCGACCACGTGTCCATCGGGATCGTCGGGAACCGAACGGCGTCCGGGTGATCGATCACCTCCGGGACGAGCGTCAGGTCGATCAGGTTCCCCAACGGCATTGCATCCGCGTAGATGCGCGCACCGCCGATGAACCACACGTCGGCGTCTCCGGCCAGCGAGAGCGCCGCCTCCACCGACGGGACGAGCTCCACGCCCGGGATCGGACGGGACGTGACCACGACGTTGCGGCGATCCGGCAGCGGGCGCGCCCCCATCGACTCCCACGTGAGTCGACCCATCACGACCGTCGTGCCGCGCGTGATCTCCTTGAAGCGGCGGAGATCCCCGCGATACGACCACGGAATCCGGCCGTGAAGCCCGATCACGCCGTCGACGCTGACCGCGGCGATCAGCCCGCGGACGGGGGTCGGAGCCGACGCCTCGGCCCGGGTGGCGGCACGGGACGAGGACTCCTCGGGAGGGGACGCCTCGCGCGTCACACGGCGACCTTGAACCGGATCGCCGGCTGCGGCGCGTATCCCTCCAGTCGAAACACGTCGAGGATCTCGGTGGTGTCGGCACGGATCAGCCGATCCACGTCGTCGAGCGTCCGGACGTCCGGGGAGATCGTCAGACGCGGCAGCGGTCCGGGCGTCCGCGTGAGTTGCTCGCGGAGACCCGGCACGTGGTCGTACTCGGACATCGACCCGTCGGGCTTCTCGGTGTAGACGTGCGCGTCCACGAGCGTGTGCGCGAACCGGCCGGCGCGGATTCCCGAGAGATGCGAGAACAGCTCCAGGATGAACGCGTACCCGGCGATGTTGTACGGCACGCCGAGCGCCACGTCCGCGCTCCGCTGTGTCAGGTGGAGGCAGAGTCGCGGCTCGCCGTCGGCGTCGAACTGCACGTTGAACACGAACATCGCATGGCATGGCGGGAGCTTGCTGGTCTGCGCGTTGCCCGGCGCCCATGCCGACACGACCAGACGCCGGCTCGTCGGGTTCCGCGCGAGCTCGTCCAGCACGTAGCGGATCTGGTCGTTGAACGCCGGACCCTCGGGGCCGGGAACCGGGAAGCGCCGCCAGAAGTTTCCATAGGCGCTCGGCACCCTACCGTCCGCGTCGGCCCAAGGATCCCAGAACCGACACCTGTGCTTCCGGAGGAGGCCGATGTCCAGGTCGCCGGACAGGAACCAGAGGTTCTCGACGACGATGTTCTTCCACGAGATCTCCTTGGTCGTGAGCAGCGGGAAGCCGTCGTCGAGCGAGATGCTGTAGTTGTGGTTGAACGTGGAGAGCGTGTCGATGCCGGTCCGGTTGGGCTTGCGCGTTCCCTGGTCGAGAACGGTGCGGACGAGATCCAGGTAGGCTTGCACGGGTCGGCTCCGCCGATCTAGCGTTGTTGGACGCGGGCGCCGGATGATCGCGGCGGCGCCGCAGGCGAGCGATGGCTGCGATGGGCAAGACTAATACGGCGGCTGGACCCCCGCAACGACCGGTCGCGGTCGACGCGGGGCTGCGGCGGCGGAGACGATGGAGAATCGGGAGCGATGACACACAGACGGATCGCACGCGCGGTGCTGGCGGCGACGATCCTCCTGGCCCTCGGCGCCGCACCGGCGGTGTCGGGATCACGGGAGGATCTGGCGGCCGCGTGGGCGCGCCTGGAGGCGGAGACACGCCAACGTCCCCGGGCCGAGGCGAGCGAGATCACCCGCGCCTTCCTGGATGGCATCACCGACGCGGACGTCCTCGACGCGTGCGCCGCGGATCCCGGCCACGACGCCGCCGGCGCGAGCGCCGCGACGGAGCCCGCGCCGGCGTTTCGCCGCCTCCTGATCGCGTACACGCGTCATCGTCCCCCCGATGCGGCCACGATCGTCGCGCGCCTCGGCGATCCCTCGCTCGCCCCCGATTGCCACGACGCCTATCTGCGCGCGGCCCAGCGGCAGATCGACGCCTTCACGGACGCCGAGGCCGACGCGATCGCGCGCTCTCTCCTGACGCTCTCCGATGCGCGCCCCGGCTCCAGCACGGACCTGGAGCGCAGCGCGGTGGCGTTCGGACACAGCGATGCGGTGCTCGCGCGCCTCAGCACCCATCTCACCTCGACGCGCGACGCCGACCGGCGACGCGGCGCGGAGCTGGCGCTCGAGTCGCGGGACGACCGCGTCGGCCCCCTCCTGGTCCGTCTGCTCGAGAAGATCGTGCACGATCCCATCCCGTACGCCGAGAGCCTCGACGCGGTCGCGGTGGCCGCGGCCGAGCAGTCGGGTGGGGCCGCCCTTCCGCTCCTTGCTCAGCTCATCGCGAAGACCTCCGACTGGCGGATCCAGCGCGCCGGCATCGTCGCGCTCGGGCGCACCGGCGAGCCGCGCGCCTACCGCGTCCTGGCGCGCCTCTACCGCGAGGCACCCGCGATGGCGCGATCGTGGCCGTCCCGCGATCCGGAAGCGGACGGGGCAGATGCCGACGTTGGAGCCGGCGCCGACAGTGGAGCCAGTGCCGACGTTGGAGGGAGCGCCGACGGTGGAACCGGCGCCGGCGTCACGGCTCACGACGTGTCGCACGCGACCGGTTCGGTCCCCAGCGCACTGCCGGCGGAGCTCTACCGCACCGCGCGGCGGCTCGAGCCGGCGGGGCTCGCCGCGCTCCGGCACGGACTCGTGGCCGAGGCCCGGGACGTCGTGGAGGTGCTCGATCGGATGAGCCGGGAAGGGCCCTGCGTGCGTCCGGAGTCCGTGATCGAGGCGTTGAAGGACTACCTGACGCGCGACGCCGACGCCGACACCGAACGCATCCGGGCGATCGTGGAGCGAATCGGCGCCACGCGCTGAGCCCGCGGCGAGGAAGCGGCTAGCGCCGCGAGCCCGGCCTCCGCGCCGAGCGTGCCCCGGGCTTTCGGGTGACGGCGCGTCGTGCGGGCGCGTGCGCGTGCCCGGGTCGTGCTTCGGCCGGGCGACCCCACCGCTTCAGATGAGCGGCCAGGTGTCGTCCGGTCACCGAGCTCGCGTTCGCGGCGATCTCGTCGGAGGTTCCGGTCGCGACCACGCGACCGCCACCGGCGCCCCCCTCGGGACCCAGATCGATGACGTGGTCCGCGCGCGCCACGACGTCCAGGTTGTGCTCCACGACGACGACGGTGTGTCCCCGATCCAGCAGCCGCTCGAAGGCGCGCAGGAGATTGCCGATGTCGCCCACGTGCAGCCCCGTCGTGGGCTCGTCGAGAATGAAGAGGTTCGTGCCGCGCGTCGTCCTGGCCAGGTGGCTCGCGATCTTCAGCCGCTGCGCCTCGCCGCCCGACAGCGTGGTCGCCGGCTGCCCGAGCCGGAGGTACCCGAGGCCGACCTCCGCGAGGTGCCACAGCGGCCGCGAGATCGCCGGCGTGTCGGCGAAGAACGAGATCGCATCGGTGACGGTCATCTGGAGAATCTCGTGGACGTTCTTGCCGCGGTACCGTGCCTCGAGAATCCGGGCCTGATAGCGGCGGCCGCCGCAGTCGTCGCACGTCACGAACAGATCGGCGAGGAACTGGAGCTCGATCCGGATCGAGCCGGCCCCCTCGCACGTCTCGCAGCGCCCGCCCGCCACGTTGAACGAGAAGTCGCCCGGCGAGAGTCCGAGCCTCGACGCGTCCCGCGTTCCCGACAGGAGCTTCCGGATGCCGTCGAACGCCTTCACGTACGTGACCGGGTTCGATCGGGGCGTGCGGCCGATCGGTGATTGATCCACGAGCAGCATGTCGTCGATTCTCGCATGTCCCGACAGGCGCTTCAGCGGCGCCGGGGAGGCGCCGCCCGGATCGCGCTCGGCGCGGTAGTTCCGGTACAGCGTCTCCTCGACGAGCGTGCTCTTGCCCGATCCCGAGACGCCGGTCACGCAGACGAGTCCTCCCAGCGGAACGTCCACGTCCACGCCGTCGAGGTTGTGACCGCTCGCCCCGCGGATGCCGATCACGGGTGCGCCGGTCAGGTCGCGCCGCGTCATGGGCGGCAGCGTCTGGCGGCCACTCAGGTACGCCGCGGTGGAGCCGGGAGCGTCGGTCTCCAGCGCGGCCGGGTCGCCCTCGTAGACGATCCGTCCGCCGTGCTCGCCGGCGCCCGGTCCCAGATCGATCACGTGATCGGCGGCGGCGATGATGTCGCGGTCGTGCTCGACGACGACCACCGTGTTGCCGCCGTCGCGCAGCTCGGTGAGGATGCCGAGGAGCCGATCGTTGTCGCGGGCGTGAAGGCCGACCGACGGCTCGTCGAGCACGTAGAGCGTGTCGACCAGACCCGATCCCAGCGCCCCGGCCAGGAGGATGCGCTGATACTCGCCGCCCGACAGGCTGCGGCTGGATCGGTCGAGCGTGAGGTAGTCGAGCCCGGCCCGCTGCATGACATCCAGACGCCGCACGATCTCGGTCACCAGCGGCGCCGCGGTCTCTCCCGCGCGGCCGTCCAGCGGGAGCGCCTTCCAGAACGCGAGCCCATCGGTGACCGACATCCGACACACGTCGGCGATCGACCGGCCGAGGACCTCGAACGCGAGCGCCTCGGGTCGGAGCCGCGTGCCCCCGCACGCGTCGCAGGTGACGTAGCGGCGATGCCGGCTCAGGAACACCCGCACGTGGAGCTTGTAGATCTTGGCCTCGAGCGCCTTGAAGAATCCGCGCACGCCGGGGAAGTCCGGGGTGCCGTCGAAGATCGCGCGCCGATCGGTCTCCGGGAGGTCTTGCCAGGGAACGTCCGTCGGAATGCCGGAATCGGAGGCGAACGCCATCAGACGGCGCCGCCACTTCTGTCGCGCCGCGCTCTGCCAGGGCGCGACGGCGCCGCGGGCCAGGGATCGTGAGGGATCGGGGACGATGCGATCGGGGTCCAGGTCGATGATGTCGCCGAAGCCCCGGCATCTCGGACACGCGCCGGCCGGGCTGTTGAACGAGAACGCGAGCGGGCCCGGATCCGTGTACGCGCGGTCACATTCCGCGCAGTGAAACCCACGCGAGAGTCGAACCGGCCGCGGGCCGTCGAGGAACACGGCCGCGCGGTCACCGCCCTCGGAGAAGGCGGCGTCGAGCGCCTCGGCCAGGCGCTGGCGGTTCGACGGCGCCAGCCGGAGCCGATCGGACACCACGAACGTCGGCGGCGAGTCGTCCGGGCCGACGGTGGCCACCGCGTCGCGCACGACGGGCTCGTGGAGATCGTCGATACCGGTGCCGTCGGTCGTGACGCGATAGAATCCCCGGCGCACCAGCGCGTCGAGCGCGCTCTCGCTGCGATCGATCACCGGAAACACGACGGACGCCCGCTCGCCGGCGTGGGCATTCAGGAGGCGGTCCACGTTGGAGACGGTCGTGTCCCGCGTGACGACGTTCCCGCATCCCAGGCACCGGAGCACGGAGGCGCGAGCGTAGAGCATGCGCAGGTAGTCGAGGATCTCGGTCACGGTCCCCACCGTCGATCGGCTCGTCTTCGCCGGCGGCTTGCGCTCCACCGCGATCGCGGGCGGGATCCCGCCGACGGTATCGACGTCGGGCCGGTCCATCCGCTCCAGGAACTGACGCGTGTACGCCGAGAGCGACTCCACGTACCGCCGTTGTCCCTCGGCGTAGAGCGTGTCGAAGGCCAGGCTCGACTTGCCCGATCCGGAGGGGCCGGTCACGACGACGAGCTTCCCGCGCGGGATGTCGACGTCGAGGTTCTGCAGGTTGTGCGTGCGCACGCCTCGTAACGAGATCACGTTCGAGGCCGGCGGAGCGTTCGGCGTCATGTGTCGTCCTGGCGGGGAGAGAACGGTGACCACGAGCGGCCGATTGTCCTGCGTCGCACCATCCGGCGCAACGTCGCGGCGCCCGGCCGCGTCCCGCCACGCGCGGGCCGGCGGGCGGCACGAGGCTCGGGCGGATACCCACGCACCGGTCGCCGCCGGGTACGAAGTACCCACACCAACATGCTGCAGGAGAACGGTTTGTGCGAGAACTGGCTACTATGGGCACCCCGGTCCCGGATCCGGCCTCCGATCCGGGGTTCCCGATCCCGCGGCACCGGGCTCTCCAAGCGTGTGCGGTCGAGGAGCTTGGGCGGATCGAGGCGCTCCTCGGTCCTTTGGCACACTGCGTGCAATACGACAGGGCAGCGTGAGGCGCCGGCGGGATCTGGAAGAACCGCGACCTGTTTCCCAACCCCGGCAGTCTAGCAGCTCCTTCTCTTGGCAGCGGTCGGAGCTGTTCGTCGCGGTTCTTCCAGATCCTGCTGGCGACCTCGCCAGAGCCCTCGTTGCTGTTGTCTTGCAGAGTCAGGACCGACGGCCGGTGCCTCCGCTCTTCTTCAGGCGTTGGGGTACTAGCCTCCCGACGCCTGGGGACCGCGGCCGTGGGCTTTTTTCGTGCCCCCGAGGCGCCCGTCATCCCGGTCGCGTAAGATGCCGCCGGGCCGGACCCGCCGGCCGCATCCCACGCGAGATCCACGACCGAGACGGGCACCCCTCATGCCGCCACCGATTCGTTCCGACCGCGATCCGGTTCCGACGAGCACCTCGGCACGCGCCGAGATCGGGCTCGCCATCGTGGCGTCGAGCGTTCTCACGCTCGCGATGGTCGGTGCGCTCCTCTCGCTGGGGGTCTCGGCGCTGTCACTGAACGCGTCCTCCTCGGCGCCGCTGCCCCATGGACCGACCACGGTGCTCCGCGTCACCATCGCAATGGCGCTCGGCTACGCGGGCGTCTTCGCGCCGGTCGGGCTCATCGTGGGCGTCGTCGTCGCTCTCGTGCGTGGCCACGCGATCGCGAGGCGGCCGGGACCGCGGACCCTCGCGCGGGCGGCGCTCGCGTTCGTCGGGCTGGAGGCGCTCGTCGTGCTGAGCGCGCCGTGGCTGGCCGACCTGCTCGACGGCGAGCGGCGGGTCGTGGCGGCCGTGGCGGCCGGCACCGCGCTGGCCGTGCTGCTGGCGGTGATCGTCGTCCGGCTTCCCCGTGAGGGACGTCACCCCGCGTGGGACCGCATCCGCATGGCCGTCCTGTTCGCGGTGGCGGTGCCGGTGGGCGTCGCGGTCGTCGTGAGGTCGACGTCCGAGCCACGCCCGGCCGCGGCGACCGAGCCGTTTCCACCGCTCACGCGCGCGTCGTCCTCCGGCATCGCGCTCCTGGGAGTCGACGGCGCGGACTGGATCACGCTCGATCGGCTGATCGCGGCCGGTGTGATGCCGAACCTGGCCCGTGCGCGAGAGGACGGCGCCGCCGGCGATCTGTACGTCCGGTTTCCGTTCACGCCCCCGTCGTGGACGACGATCCTGTCGGGCGTGGACGATCACACGCACGGGATCGTCGCGTTCGCCGGGCAGGTGGACGCGTGGGGAGACCTCGTTCGCCGCCCGCGCATTCACGACATCACGGCGCGAGTCCTGAGCGAACGTCGGCAGCTCCCTCCGCCGCCGGCCATCATCGGGTGGCTGTCGGCTCCGGCGGACCTCGCCGCCGTCGCCTACGCCCGCGCGATCCATCCGTTCGATCGGCCGCTGGTGCTGCTGGACGCCACGCACGTCGCGTTCAAGCGGCTCTGGCAAATCGCCGAGGATGCCGGACTCGCGACCGGGACGTTCGGGGTCGATCTCAGCTGGCCCGCCGAGCAGGTGCGCGGCTTTCTCGTCTCCGATCGGTTCGTGCGGGGTGAGCGGGCGGACGCGGTCTACCCCGACCGGCTGGTCATGCCCCTCGACGCCCTCGCGATCGGCTCGCCCGACGCGATGGCCGATCCGGGCGACACGCCCTCGATCGATCCCGGCGGCCGAGATGCGGACGTCTCCGGCTCGCGCGAGGCCGAGACGGCGTTCTTCGTGCGAACCGCGCGGCGTCAGCACCGCGAGTGGCTCGAGGAGCTCCGGATGGCGCGCCGTCTCTTCGAGACCGAGTGCGACGGGCTCGACCTCGTCACGCTGAAGTTCCGCCAGCCCGACACGATGAAGCACTACCTCCTGCCGTTCCTGAGACCCGACGCGTTCCCATGGCTCGACGTCTCACCCGACGCGAGCGCCGCCGTGCTCGAGGTGCTTCACGACGCCTACTACGAGCTGGATCTCCTGATCGGAGAGATCCGCGACGCCGGGTGGACGCTGTGCATCGTCTCGGACCACGGTTTCTATCCGAACCGGGCGGAGTCCCCGAGACAGGACAGCGTCTCGCTCGACGCAGACACGCTGCTCGATCGACTCGGATGGCTCGTTCGGGGTGAAGACGGGGACATCGACTGGACGCGAACGCGCGCGTACGACCCGGGCACCCCGACGCCGGCGGAGACGAGCGGCCTCCGGCTCAACCTCCGGGGAAGGGAGCCGAACGGCGTGGTGCCCGTCGCCGAGCGCGCGTCCGCGCTCGAGGCGCTCGTGCGCGACCTGGGGTCCGTCCGGTACGCCGACTCGGGCGAGCCCGTGTTCACGACGATCGAGACCGATGCCGCGGGCTTCGACGTGGTGGTGCGCCATCCGCTCCGGCGGCCGCTTCGCGACGTGCTGGAGCCACTCACGCGTCGCGTGGTCGTGGCCGGCCGCTCCGCGCCGATGAGGTCGGTGTTCGCGTTGCATCCGACCTACGGGGGTCACCGGGGTGGCACCGACGTCGCGGGGTACGGCCCGGCCGTCCTGCTCCTGTGCGGTCCCGACGTGCGCCGCGGCGTGACGCTGGAGAGCGCGGAGGACCTGGACGTGACGCCCACGATCCTGCGGCTCCTCGGCGTTCCGCTGTCGGCGGAGCTCCAGGGACGGGTGCTGGACGAGGCGCTCGCGCCGGCGTTCCTCGAGGCTCACCCGATCACGACGGTTCCGGGCTACGGCCCGCACCGGTTCGACCCCGAGCTCCTGGCGAGGGCACGCGCGGGCGGCGGCAGCGAGGCCACACGCAAGGAGATGGTGGATCGGATCCGGGCCCTCGGCTACCTGAACTGAACCCGTTCCGCTCGCCCTGCGGACGGCGCCGCCTACACGTATGCGATTGCGTACGACATCGCGAACACGACCAGCGTGAGCACCGCGCCACCGATGAGCACGTTCCCGGGACCCCGTCGCGGCGCGTGTCCATCGCCGGCGTAGACGGCGGGCGTCGCGATCAGGATCCCGAACGCGACGATCGTGCCCGCGATCTTGCTAATCAGCAGGGGACCGTACGGCGTCATCGGGATCAGCATCACCGACACCAGCGTCGAGCGCAGGTGGAGCGCGCCGAAGACCGCCGCGGCCAGTAGACCGATCATGGCCACCAGGCGCAGGCGGGCCTCCAGCCGGAACGCGGCGTGGATCGCCTCGGCGGTGTCGACCGGCAGCGGGCGCCACACGATCAGCGCGAGATGAAGCTGACTGCCGACGACGACGGCGCCCGCGAGCGCGTGGAGCAGCTGGATCAGCTGCGGAACGGACGGCAGGAACACGAAGACCCCTCGGCAATCGGCCGCGCAGCGAGACGGAGGACCCGAATCGAGCGGGTCAGTCTAGGAGAAGTCCCGTGCTTGCGCCAGCGCGACGCACGGGCCAAGATCGATCCCCCTGCCGGGCTGCACCCCCGACACACGTCTCGGATGAAGGTCAATGCGTCGAACACTCCGGCCTCGATCGATCCTCGCCACGCTCCTGGCCGCCGCCGTCGTGGTGATCGTGGCAGAAGTGCTCCTGATCGATCACGTGCGCGTGGCCTCGGGCTCGATGCGCGAGGCGCTGCTGGTGGGCGACCGAGTCGTGGCGAATACGCTCGTGTTCGGCAGCCGGGTGCCCGGGCTGGGACGGCTGCCGGCGCTCCGATCGCCCCGGCCCGGGGACGTGCTGCTGTTTCGCCACCCCGACGAGCCGCACCGCCGGTTCGTGAAGCGATGCGCGGCGGTCGCCGGCGACTGGGTCGAGACGGACGGGCGCCGGGTCGAGGTGCCGCCGGGCATGCTCTACGTGCTGGGTGACCATCCGGAGTCCTCGTGGGACTCGAGGGACTGGGGCTTCCTGGACCTCGGAAACGTGATCGGGAAGGTCGAACTCGTGTACTGGTCCCGCCGCCCGGACGCAGGGGCGTTTCGTGGCGCGCGGTGGGAGCGAATCGGTCACCGCGTCCGTTGACGGCTCCGGCGAGGCGCACGCACCCGGGGAGGATCCGCGCCACGCGTCAGCGCGGGACGGTCGTGTCGGAGGGCGTGAGTCGGTCGAACAGCTCGGCGAGCTGGCGCGCCTGGCTGGGCCGGGAGTAGGCCGCCACGGCCTCGGGGCGCGCGCCGCGCAGCGTTCCCGCGACCCAGCGCTGGTGCAGATCGACCAGCGCCCTGCACATCGCATCCACGTCGCCCGGAGCGACGACGGCGCCGGCGTCCAGCGACTCGATCAGACGCGTGGCCTCGCCCGCGGCCGCCAGGGCGAGGATCGGCTTGCCGAGTCCGAGATACTCGAAGAGCTTCCCGGTCAGGATCCCCGGCGCATGAGGCGTCTGATCGACGACGAGAAGCGCGACGTCGGCGGCGCGCAGCTCGGCGATCGCGGTCGCGTGGTCCACGTAGCCGACGCGGTCGACGGCGCCCGCCACGGTGCTTCGCGCGATGCGGTCGGCGATCGCGTCATCCACCCGGCCGATCAGGCGGACCCGCGTGGCGGCGGCGGCGTGACCGTCGGCCGCGAGGCGCTCGAGGCCGTGGATCAACGTCTCGGGATCTCGGGGACCGTACAGCGTCCCCGAGTACACGATCACCGGACCGTCCGCCGCTGGTAGCTCCCCGGGCGCCGGGCCGACTCGAGGGCTCGCGCCGCCCGGATCGGCCAGGTCGGCGGGATCGAACCCGTTCGGGATCCGGACGAATCGCTCGGACGTGATCGCCGGGTGCCGGGACCGGAGATCCTCGGCGACCCCGTCGGACACCGTGACCACCGCCGTGGCCTCGGCCAGGACGGCGCCCTCGAGGGTCAGATCCCACCGCCGCGAGAGGCCCGCGCGCGACGGCGCCGACAGCCAGTCCACCCACGAATCCCGGAAGTCGGCCACCCACGGCAGACCGGTCCGCCGGTGCAACGTCAGCCCGATCACGTGTGCGGTGTAGGGCGGCGCGGTCGTGTAGATGATGGACGCCCGGGTCTCGCGGAGCACGCGGCTGCCCGTGCGCACCGCGAACGGGTACCAGCCGATGCGCGCATCGGGCACGAAGACGGTGGCGCGGATCCACTCGGAGAGGCGTTCGCTCCACGATGGATCGGATCGCGTCAGCGACGCCACGTCGAGCGATCCCCGCCGGCCGGTCAGTCGACGGTACACCGCGTACGGCTCGAGGATCCGGGCCTCGTGACGCACGACCTCGGGGGGCACCTCGGCCTCGAGGAACGGATCGGTCACCGGGTAGTCCGGGTTGGCCGGAACGACCAGATGCGGCCGCCACCCGTGGGAGGGAAGATAACGCGTGAACTTGAGCGTGCGCTGGACGCCCGCCCCTCCGGCCGGCGGATAGTAGTACGCGACCATCAGGACCGGGCGAAGCGACGTGGACTCCTTGTCGAGTGGCCGGGTCGGCCGTTGGCGCGGCGACGCTAGCACGCGGTCGGAGGGCGCTCAACGGTGGCCTGCTCGACACCCCGGATCCGGTGTGCTAGCGTCACCCGCCGCGGGAGGACCTCATGACCGACGACCGACCAGACGCCTCCGACGACGCTCCGGAGCCGACCCCGGAAGACGAGCGCTCCGACCGGTCCCCCGACGTCGACGCCACCGGCGAGCCGGCCGGCACTCGGGCGGACGATCGCCGGAGCGATGCGGACGATCGCCGGAGCGATGCGGACGATCGCCGGAGCGATGCGGACGATCGCCGGAGCGATGCGGACGACGAGCCCAAGCTGCCCACGCACGTGGCCTGCGCACTCTGCTACATCCTCAGCTTCGCGTCCGGCATCGTCATGCTGATGCTCGAGCAGGAGGACCGGTCGGTCCGGTTTCACGCATTCCAGTCGATCCTGCTCGGCGCGGTGTGCCTCGTGCTGACGATCGGCGTGGTCGTGCTGGGGTGGATCCCGCCGCTCGGCTGGCTCCTGGGCGGCATCCTCCGCTGGATCGTGGGCTTTGCGTGGCTGTTCGTCAGCGTCTTCCTGATGCTGAAGGCGTACAGCGGCGAGGACTACCGCCTGCCGTACCTCGGGTCCCGCGCCAGCCGCCTGGCCAGCCCGCTGGACTGACCCCCCGGGGTTCCCGATCGCTCATCGTCTTGGCTACTCTGGTCGATGCTCCCCGTAAACGTGAGACGTTCCAGCGTCGAGGAGGATCGACATGTCGAGAAGATGGTTGGGGCTCGTCGCGTGTGCCCTCGTCGTGGTCGCCGGGCTCGGGTACGACGTGGGGTCGCGTGTGGCCGAGGCGCAGCAGATGCGTCTCGAGCGGAGCGGCGTCGAGCCGGTCGGCATCACCCAGGTCGGGCGCTACGTGTTCGTCGCGATGAGCAACGGTCAGGTGTATCGGGCCGATGGTGAGGCCACGACGCCCCTGTGGCAGTTCTGGGGTCAGCCGTTCGCGGATGCCCGACCCGGCTGGAAGTAGCCGCCGGGGAGTCGCGGGCACCGGGCGCCGCCGCGCGTGCGGCGCCGGCCGCCCGGTCGTCGAGCCGCGCCGGACAACGCGACAAAGCAACGGCGAGATCGCCGGACAAAGCAACGGCGAGACCGGGAGGGCACCGGTCTCGCCGTCAGGAGGCATCCTCCGCACGAAGTGCGTCGGTGTGGTTGCCTGCATATACCCGTCTCGTGGAGCCGGGTTCCAGAAAGTCGACGCCGCCGGTCCACCGGGTGGCGCGGGTCAGTCCAGATAGCCCAGCGAGCGCAGCAGCTCGCGATACGCCTCGTCGTCACCGGAGCTGACGGGGAGCGCATCCTCCGGCGATGCCTCGAGCCGGTAGGGAGGGGCGGTCACGGCCGGGCGCCGGACGAACCCCGGCTCGAACAGCCCGGTCAGCACGTCGCCCTGGAGGTCCTCGCCGATCGGCTCGCCCATGGCGTAGAGCAGCGTGGGGACGACGTCGTAGACGCTGCCGTCGACCTCGGCTCCCGGCGCCACGCCATAGCCCCACGCGGCCAGGATCCCCTCCAGCCGATGCCAGTGCGGGTTCGCGGCGTGGAGCCCGTCCCCGATGTGGAGCTTCTCCCCGGATTCGTTTTCCCCGTACCCGTGGTCGGACACGATCACGATCGTCGTGCTGTCGTCGGCCATCGCGATCAGCTCGGCGAGCGTGTCGTCCACGAACCGGAACGCGCGTTCGAAGTTCTCGCCGACGTACTGCGCGAAGTCGGGGGGCATGTTCTTGGGCGGGTCGGTCCAGCGCGTGGGCTCGCCGAAGCGCGCCCAGCGCGAGTAGCGCCAGCTGTCCCAGAAGTAATGCGCCATCACGTCGGGAAGCTCGAGGTAGAGCGTGAAGAAGTCCGGCCGTACCGACGGCACGAGCCGACGGGCCATGCGCACGAAGGTGAGGTCCTTGGCGTACACGTCGGCCACGGACGGACCGCGGTTGTCGACGGTCCCCAGCGGACCCGACACGTCGACGCGCGTGGCCTCGGCGACCGATCCCCGGCTCAGGTCACGCCGCGTGACGATCTCCGACGCGATGCCGTCGTAGAGGGTCTCCGGGTAGGTTCGACGGTCGAGCTCGGGGACCTCGTGCGACGTCACCGGCATGCCGTGCTCGCTGAACGTGATCGGCCACGTGCGCTCGGAGACGAGGAATCCATCGACCGGGGTGGCAGGCCACGTCGTCCACCAGCCGATCACCCCCACGGTCCGGTTCCGGGATGAGAGCATGTCCCACAGCCTCGGAGCGCGGACGAGGTTGCTCGTGACGGGGATGGGCTTGCCGTCCACCGGAACCGTGAAGCTCTGGATCCCGTGGACCTCCGGAGGCTGACCGGTCGAGACCGTGGCCCAGACGACGGGTGAGAAGATGGGCTCGATGGTCCGCAGCGTCCCGTGGGCGCCTTCGCGGAGCACGCGCTCCCAGGTGGGCAGTGCCCCGTCGGCGATCAGGAGATCGATCACGGTCCAGTCCGCGCCGTCGACCGCCAGCAGCATCACGCGCGGGGCCGGCGGCACGGGCGGAGTGCGATCGCAGGATCCCAGCAGGGTCGAGAACGCCAGGGGCGCGAGCGTCGCGAGCGCGCGCCGGGCCGTGGCGCGTCGCCTCGCGCGCCGGCGCACGTCGGGGACGCTCGGTGACGGCAGCGTGAACGTCATGCAGGGCGGTCCTCGATGAGTCGCTCAGGGGTCGGGTGGCCGTGTCAGCGTACGGGGACGATGCGGATCGGGTCAAATCCCCGGCGCCGCCCGACGGCGGGGCTCGTCGTTGGCGCGTGTCCGGGGGTTGGGTACACTCCGCCGGCCTCGACCAGCCTCACGCCGGGTCCCACCGGTTCACGGCGCGACGAGTGGCACCGAAACGGAGTCGACCATGATCCCGCAGAGGATGTTCCTGACCAAGGGCGTCGGCCGTCACAAGGAGAAGCTCCAGTCGTTCGAGCTGGCCCTTCGCGACGCCGGCATCGCCCACGTCAACCTCGTGCGCGTCTCCAGCATATTCCCGCCCGGCTGCAAGATCGTGCCCAGGGCGCGCAAGTCCGAGCTCGAGCCCGGCGAGATCGTGTTCGCGGTCATGAGCGAGGCTCAGACCGACGAGCGGAACCGACTCCTGGCCGCCAGTATCGGGCTGGCGCGGCCCAGCGATGCCGAGCGGCACGGCTACCTGTCCGAACACCACGCGTTCGGTCAGACCGAGCGCGTGGCCGGGGACTATGCCGAGGACCTCGCCGCGAGCATGCTCGCCTCCACGCTCGGCATCGACTTCGATGCCGACGAGGGCTGGGATCACCGCAAGCAGGTCTTCCACATGGCCAACGAGATCGTGAAGACACGATCGGTCACGCAGTCGGCCGAGGGTCGCCACGGGGTCTGGACCACGGTGATCGCCGCCGCGATCTTCCTGCCGAAGCACCTCCGACACCACTGAGCCACGTACGCGAGCGACCCCGGAGAGGATCGCCCTCGGGCGCGGGCGTCGACGCCGGCAGCGGTCAGATCGACGCCACGCCGAGCGACACCACGTCGTCGACGGCGATCGGCTCCAGGGTCACGAACGGCTCGCCGTACGGTACCTGGATCAGCGAGCCGTAGTGTGCCGCCCGCAGCTCGACGCTGGCGTAGAAGTCCCGTCCGGTCGGGAACAGCTCTCCGCCCTGGTCGCGGCCGTCGAACTGGGTGCCGTAGGCGCGGATCGCATCCATCTTCTTTCCGAGGGTGTCCGTGACGTCCACGACGAAGCTGGGGTGGGAGTCGTGATCCCGGTACGCCGACGCGTAGAGCAGCTTCCGGGGCTTGTGCGGCTCGGCGTCCGACATCGCGAAGCGCCTGAGGCCGGCCAGGAACGCCGCGCTCCTGCCGAGCGCGGAGGCGGCGCCGTGATCGGGATGCCGGCCGGCGGGGTACGGGAGGATGATCGTCGCCGGCCGAAGCCGGCGGATGACCTCCGCCAGCGCCTCTCGCTGGGCGTCCACGTCGGCCAGGCCGGCATCGGGCAGTCCCAGGTTCTCCCGGTGGGTCAGGCCGAGGATCCCGGCCGCCTCGGCGGCCTCACGCGCCCGCTCGTCGACGCTCCCGCGCGAGGCCATCTCGCCGCGGGTCAGGTCACAGACGCCGACCCGGTACCCGCGCTCGGCCATGCGGGCCAGGGTGCCTCCGGCCAGAAGCTCCGCGTCGTCGGGATGGGGCATCACGGCCAGGAGGTCGATGGCTTCCACGGGGGCGCTCCTTCACGGCGGCGGAACGGGGCGTGACGGGACGCCGGCGATGATATCCCGCCTCGGGGGGTGCGCCGACCGCGAAAACGCGCGATCATGCCCGCGCTTCGGTTCACCGATCCGAGCCTTCGGGCGCGTGGCCGACCCGCGAGGGCGTCGCGTCGCCAGAGTCCGCCGGAACCCCGATCGGGGCCACGGGTGGTAACGACACTCCGGATGCACGAGCGCACGAGGCGCGTTTGGCCGATGTAGCGAAGAGGGTTCTCCGTGCGGGAAGGCGGGTCGACGGCCGGCCGGACACCGCGTGGGGACGGGTCGCGCCGAGGGCGGCGTCGCGGCGGGCCGCCCCGCGGTGGGCCGTGCTGCGCCGCGTCGCGGCGTGCCTCGTGGCGTCGCTCCTGACGGTGGCGCCGGCACTCCTGCCGGACCGGGCCTCGGCGCAGGCGCTCTCCCGCCCCGACGGCGTCCTGGGGCCGCTCCACCCGGTGTACAACACGTCGTACGACGTGCTCCGGGCGCGCAAGACCTGGAACCAGAGCTTCAAGCTGGATCATCGACTCGACTCGCTCCTCGTGAGCACGTCGATCACGTCCAAGATCGAGCGCAACGAGGACCTCTCGGATCTCGAGACGCGGGTGTCGAGGAGCCGGAGCACGCTCGACTACACGCTGTTCGGCGGGCTCCGGACCGGCGTGCTCCTCGACTTCGATCGAAACCGGCGCACCCAGACCACCTCGAATCGCGAGGCCACGACCAACACGTATCAGCTCACCGCGGGGGTCACGCGCCGCGTCGCCGGGCTCCGCGTGGCCGCCAACGGCCGGGCCGGCTACACCGAGCAGGACGCGTCCACGTTCACCACCGGCTTCCGGACCGTTCGCGACGATACGCGCCAGACCGGCCCCGAGATAAACCTGGATCTCAGCGTCACCAGCGGCGCCGGCGCGACCCGCCGCCCGCTGATCTACGGGCTCGACGCCTCCAGCACCACGTTTCGCCAGACCACCGACAACACGAAGCTGGAATCCCAGTCCGACGGCACCGAGACCCGCACCGACACGTTCCAGAAGTCCGACAACGTCACGCGCAGCGTGTCGGCGAACGCGACCTGGCGGGGACTCTCCTGGGTCGAGTCCACGGTGCGCGTCTCGCGATCGACCGCCGACCTCGTGCGCCCCAACGCGACCCTCGGCTCGATCGAGAAGTTCGAGACCCGGGACGACAACGTGACGGTGGATCTCGAGCTGAAGCCCGTCGACGACCTCGCGATCAGCACGGCGTACAGCATCGCCGATTCCAGGTCGCGATCCGGCCAGGAGGTCCAGAACCGCGACCAGTCCCAGGACTCGTTCATCCTCCAGGCCGCCTACCCGCTTCTCGGGTGGGACACGAGCGTGGACTTCACCAGCCGGAGCGACGTGCGCGAGTACTTCGGCGTGGAAGGCGGGAGCACCACGTCGCTGGAAGACGTGACCACCGACTTCGTGTCGTTGAAGGGCACGCTGCGGCGCCGGCTCTCGGACCGGATCACGCTCACCTACTCCGGTGAGCTGTCGCTCACCCAGGATTTCTACGAGAAGGGGCTCCTGGACAAGGACAAGCAGAACCGCGTCAACGACGTCAACTTCAGCTACGAGCCGTTCGACGCGTTCTCCAGCAGCGTGCGACTCACCGAGGCCCGCACACGCACCGTGAACGTGCACCCCGACCGCTCGGCCAACACCAACACCGAGCAGCAGGTCTCGGTCGAGGCCACGTACTCGTACGACGCGCGCCGCTTCACCGCCACGCAGAAGATCACCGTCACCGCGAAGTCGCGCGAGTTCGACTTCGACGACGCGGCGCAGAGCGATCTCACGCGGAACAGCCGTCTGAACACGACCGTCGCCGTGCCGATCTACGGGCGCGCGCGGGTGACGCTCGATCACCGGTACAACTTTCGCAATAGCGGGCAGTACACCGACGAGGACGCCGACGGGATCCGCCTCTTCGCGCTCGAGCGCGAGGTCACCGAGCAGGAGCTGACGCTGGCCACCGCGTACGCGCCGATCCGAGACCTGACGGTCTCGGGCGAGCAGCGCCTCCGCGTGAACCTGACCGAATCCCCCGACTCCCCGCCACGGCGTTCGACACGCTATGATCTCGAGCTGAAGACCACGTTCAAGCGGCGGCTGATGAAGTCGATCGACACCAACCTCGACGTGACGCGGATCATCTCGACCCAGGAGGACTACTACTGGAAGGTCCGGGCGAGCGTGAACCACGTGTTCTGATGGAGACCGACGTGACCCACCGGCATCCCGTCGACCGCGGCTCGATCCCGAGGGCGGCGTCCCGAGGCGCGGCGCCACCGGTGACGCGGCATCGCCTTCCGGCGCTCGCGGCGGCCGCCGTCCTGCTCGCGTTCGCCGGCTGCCCGTTCGACACCCGCGAGCCGGTGCCGCCGGTGGACGACTCCGAGATTCCCGAGGAGTGCCGGAGTCAGGACGTCCAGGATCCGGTCGAGCTGCTGCGGAGCTTCGAAACGGCGTTCGAGTGCACCGAGAACGGCGTCACGCTGTTCGCCGGCCTCCATGCCGACGACTTCGTCTTCACCTCTCCGTTTCCCGACGACGACACGTTCGTGAACGGCCAGCCCATCGATCAGATCTTCAGCCAGCGGCTCTCTCCGCTGGCGGGGCAGTCCGTCATCATGACGATCTCGGAGGCGAGCGGCAGCCAGGTCACCGAGGGCGACATAACACGCTTCATCAATGTGACTTACACGCTCAAGATCGAGCTCGGGTCGACCGAAGTGGATTTCGGGGGGATCACGACGATCACCGTGCGCGACGACGGGACGACCCAGGTCATCACGTCCTGGGAGGACAACGAGGGCGCCTTCGGTCCCGAGACGATCGGTGCGTTCTGGCAGTTCGGAACCGCCGGCCGCGGCGGCGGGTAAACCTGGACGTGGATTCGGCGCATGTCGACCCGTCTGGACGGCGCCGACTTCGAAACGCCCCCTGGCCGGACCGGGTGGCGGCGCTGGGCTCGACGCTCGGTGGCGGCGCTCAGCCCGTCTGGACATTTTCGAGATGCTCCGCGTAGACTTGATCCAATCCCCGGAGCAACCCGTGACTCCCTCGACGAGGTCTCTCTGACATGATCAACGCGCTTCACCCCCGACGCTCGTTCGTTCTCACGGTGCTCGCGATCGGTGTGCTGACCGCCACCGGTTGCCTCTTCTCGCCCGAGAAGAAGAGCGACCCCCCAACGGACCCGGGTGGAACCTACCTCGCGCCCACGTCCCCCGAGAACGTGCTGCACAACCTCGAGGAGGCCTACCGCAACCGCGAGATTCAGCGCTACACGGCACTCATCGCGGACGACTACGTCTTCGAGGCCTCCGAGGCCGACCTCGAGGTGGACTTCGACTACCTGAACTACGATCAGGAGATCGAGACCCACGAGAACATGTTCCGCAACGTCGACAACATCACGATCACGCTCGATCACAACGGCGCCGTGCCGTCCGATCGCGCCGCGTACCCGCCGGAAGACGGCTACATGAAGATCCTCGTTCCGGCCGTTCGCATCGACGTGCTGTCGCGCATCGCGGACGAGACGTCCGGCGAGCTGATCACGTTCCGCGTCAACGGCGATCCCGCCGTGTTCATCTTCGAGCCCGACTTCACCAAGACGCCCACCGAGTACAAGGTCGTCTACCAGCAGGATCTGTTCACGGGCCGTCTCGCCGCAGACCACCTGGCCCAGCGCTGACGCGTGAGCGCGGCGCGCGAGCGCCCCGCACTCGAACGGTCGTGGAGACGCCGCCCGGGCCCGGGCGGCGTTTTCGTTTGCCTGCCGCGAGGTCCGCGCCTATACATGGCCACGCCGTCGCGAGGGCATGCCGCTCGCGATCGTCCCCACGCCACCCCCATCCCGAGAGGTCCCGGAGACGTGTCGAGCCGGAAGTCCCGGAGAGACCGGAGCACGGTCCTGACGATCGTGGGCGCCGTCCTCGCGATGCTGCTCGTGGTGAGTGCCTGGAGCGTACGCGACATCCTGTTTCCCGAGCGCGTGGCCGTCGAGCTGGATCGCAGGCTCCGGCCGGGGCGCTTCGAGGAGCGCGTTCCATGGGTGCAGGGCCAGGTCGTCGAGGCCATGGCGGCCATAGAGGACGTGACCGCGAGCTGGGAGACCTCCGCCGAGGCCGGGGGCGAGTTCGGCGTGCGGCTGACCGCCACCGACACCACGCCGCTCGAGGAGGCGAACCGCCGGCTCCGGGAGGCACTCGTCGCCTTGGGGCTCGAGGTGCTCGACGCGGTCGAGCTGGAGCCGCTCGAGGATCACCGCCGGCTCGAGATGTCGGTGGGGCTGGACGGCCGCCGGATCGCCTGGGCCCACGTCCGCGCCTACCGGCACGAGCCGGTCATACCCGGTCCCAAGGTCGCGCTCGTCATCGACGACCTGGGGCAGCAGCCGATGGATCTGGCGCGTTCGTTCATCGACGTGGACTTTCCGCTGGCGGTCACCGTCCTGCCGGACCTCCGCAACAGCGTGGCCATCGTGGAGGAGGCGCGGGCGCGGGGACGCGAGGTGCTCCTGCACCTCCCGATGGAGCCGCGAGGCTATCCGCGCGAGAACCCGGGCAAGGACGCGATTCTCGTCCACCTGTCCGACGGCGAGGTGAAGCGGCTCGTCCGCCGCGCGCTGGAGGCCGTGCCCGGCGTCGAGGGGATCTCCAACCACATGGGATCCTTGGCCACCCAGGATCGGGCCACGATGACGGCCGTCCTGGACGTCGTGGCCGGCGAGAACCTCTACTTTCTCGATTCCCGAACGACCAGCCGATCGATCGTGCCCAAGATCGCCCGGGAGTCCGACACCCGCTGCGTCCAGAACGACATCTTCCTGGACAACGTCCGGGAGGCCGAGCCCATCCGGGAGCGCCTGGCCGAGACCGCCGAGCTGGCCCGAGCCACCGGGAGCGCGGTGGCGATCTTCCACCCGCACGCGGTCTGTCTGGAGGTCATCCCGCCCGAGGTGGAGCGGCTCCGGGACGAGGGCATCACGTTCGTGACGCTCCGGGATCTGGACCGCGACCGCTGGATCGGGGGGCGCCCCCCCGTCCAGACCGGACGTTGACACCCCAATCGGCCCGACCCTACAATCTTCGCCTTGTTTCGCCCGGGCTGTGCCGTCTCCCGGTGCCCGCCCGAGCGTCGAGCCAGCCAGTGGCCGTATGCGCGTCGCCGACCGATGCGCTCGCAGGTCAAGAACATACGGCGGCGTGAGGCCCGTCGGCGCACGCCGGCGGGGCGTCCCTCGCCGAGCCCTGGAGCGCGGAGATCAGCATGAACAAGAACGCGCGGTGGAAGCTCCTGTTCGTCGTCATCATCATCCTGGCGGGAGCGTACGCCCTCTATCCGACCTATCGCCTGTACTTCGGGCTCTCCGACGAGGCGTTCGCCGAGCTGCCCCGCTCGGAGCAGGACGCGCTGCGCGGAAGCGCGCTCACGCTCGGTCTCGATCTCCAGGGCGGGATGGACCTCCTTCTGGAGGTCGACATGAGCGAGGTTCAGCCCGACGTCTCGGGCGGCATGCCCAGCTCCGAAGAGGTCATGGAGCGGGCCCTCAGCGTGCTGCGGAACCGCGTGGACGAGTTCGGCGTGGCCGAGCCGATCATCCAGAAGGCGGGAGCCGACCGCATCATCGTCCAGCTGCCCGGCCTCACCGACCCCGAGCGCGCGCGCTCGATCGTGCAGCGCGTGGCCCGGCTGGAGTTCGTACTCCAGAAGGAGCAAGCCGACGTCGACCGCACCCTGCGGACCGTGGATCGCAGCGTCGCGCTCTACCTCGCGGGGCTCCCGGCCGAGGCCGCCGCCGACTCGGCCGCCGTCGATTCCCTGGTCACCGAGAGCCCGGTCCTCAGCAAGTACCTGCCGCTGGCCGGGAACCAGATCGCGTTCGTGTCCGACGACGTGGATCAGCTCCAGCAGTGGTTCGACGAGGCCAACATCGACGAGCGCCTGCCCAACGCGCGGCTTCTGTGGGCCAAGGACGAGACGACGCTGGCCGACGGCCGCCGCGTGCGCGAGCTCCACGTGCTCGACCGCAAGATCCAGCTCTCGGGCGAGGGTATCAAGCGGGCGCTGGTGCGGCTGGGCCAGGAGGGTGGCCCCGAGGTCGACCTGTACTTCTCGACTGCCGCCGCCGCCACCTTCGCGCGCGTCACCGGCGCCAACGTGGGTCGGCAGCTCGCGATCGTCCTGGACGACAAGGTTGCCTCGGCCCCGGTCGTGAGGGGTCGCATCTCGGGTGGCCGTGCGACCATCTCCGGCGGCAACATGGATGCGCAGGAGGCCTCCGACCTCAAGATCGTGCTGGAGGCGGGGGCATTGCCCGCGCCGCTGAAGGTCATCGAGGAGCGCACGGTCGGCCCGTCGCTGGGTGCCGACTCCATCCGCCAGGGGGTGCGCGCCACGCTGATCGGCGGCGCCGCCGTCGCCGTGTTCATGGTCATCTACTACCAGCTCTCCGGGTTCGTGGCGGTGTTCGCGCTGATCATGAATCTCTTCCTCCTCCTGGCCGTCATGGGGCGGCTCTCGGCGACGCTCACGCTGCCCGGCATCGCGGGCATCGTGCTGACCATCGGCATGGCCGTCGACGCGAACGTGCTCATCTTCGAGCGCATCCGCGAGGAGATGAAGCTCGGCAAGACGGTCGCGGCCAGCGTCTCGCGCGGCTTCGAGCAGGCGTTCACGGCCATCTTCGACGCCAACCTGACGACCCTGATCGCCGCCATCGTGCTCCTGCGCTTCGGCGCGGGCCCGATCCGCGGCTTCGCCGTGACGCTCGCCATCGGCATCGTCGCGAACCTGTTCACCGCCTACTTCGTCTCCCGCATGGTGTTCGATGCGGCGGCCAATCGTCCCGAGACGAAGAAGCTTTCGATCTGAGTCGCTGAGAAGGAGCCTCACGCAATGTTGAAGATCATTGGCGACACCAAGATCGACTTCATGGGCATGAGAAAGCCCGCGTTCTTCCTGTCGCTCGCGCTGCTGGTGGCCGGGCTGGTGTCGCTGGCCGCGCACGGCGGTCCGCGCTACTCGATCGACTTCGAGGGTGGCCGCCTGATCGAGTTCGCCTTCTCCGGCGGCGACATCTCCGCCCGCGAGGTGCGCGACGCGCTGGGCACGATCGGGATCCAGACGGCCGAGGTGCAGCACTACGAGCCCGGCGCGAACACGGGCGCCCACCCCGGCGTGCTGCTTCGCATCAAGGAGTCCGAGGACACCACGACCGAGAGCCCGACGCCGGCCATCATCGCCGCGCTGTCCGAGGCCCACCCGGGCCTGACGTTCGACATCCGTCGCGAGGAGAGCGTCGGTCCCAAGATCGGAAGCGAGCTGAGGGGCCGGGCCGTCCAGGCCATTCTCTACGCGCTGGGCGCCATCCTGCTCTACGTCGGCATCCGATACGAGTTCACGTTCGCGCTGGCCGCCGTGGTGGCCCTGTTCCACGACGTGCTGATCACGGTGGGCATCTTCTCGTTGCTCGACATCGAGATCTCGCTGCCGATCGTGGCCGCGCTCCTGACGATCGCCGGCTACTCGATCAACGACACCATCGTCGTGTTCGATCGAATCCGCGAGCGGCGAAAGACCGAGCAGCGGCGCCCGCTACGCGACATCATGAACCGGAGCGTCAACCAGATGCTCTCGCGCACGATCATCACGAGCGTGACCACGCTGGTCACCGCGCTGTCGCTGTTCATCTTCGGGGGCTCGGTGATCCACGACTTCTCGTTCGCGATCGTCGTGGGCGTCATCATCGGAACCTACTCGTCGGTGTTCGTGGCCTCCACGCTGGTGTTCACGATGCTCTCGCGCCGGGCCGCCGGCGGCAAGAAGACCGCCCGCAAGAAGACGGCGGCCGCCACCTCCTGAGGGAGGATGCCGGGCCGCCACCTCCTGAGGGAGGATGCCGGGCCGCCACCTCCTGAGGGAGGATGCCGGGCCGCCACCTCCTGAGGGAGGATGCCGGGCCGCCACCTCCGGAGCCGGATTCCGCGACGCCGGCGACTACGACTCCAGCTGGGACGTGCAGAACCCGCAGCGCACGGCCTTGATCGGGATCGTCTGGAAGCAGTGCGGGCAGTCCTTCGTGGTGGGCACGGCCGGCGGCGCCTCTTCCTTCCGCTTGGCCGCGTTGATGCTCTTGACCAGCAGGAACACCGCGAACGCCACGATCAGGAAGCTGATGACGTTGTTGAAGAACACGCCGTAGTTGATCGTGACGGCGCCGGCGCCCTGCGCGTCGCTGAGGGCGGCGTAGGGGCCTGCGTCCTCGGCGCCCTTCTTCAGCACCGCGAACAGGTTCTGGAAGTCGACCCCGCCCAGCAGGAGACCGATCGGCGGCATCAGGACGTCGGCCACGAGGCTCTTGACGATGGTCCCGAACGCGCCGCCGATGATGATGCCGACGGCCATGTCGACCACGTTGCCCTTGACCGCGAACTCCCGGAATTCCTTGAGCATGGCTTCCTCCATGAAGTCTGCGCATACGAGACTGGGACCCCCAAAGCCGGCGGATTGTGGCCGCTGCCTCTCTCCCGATCAAGCGCGGGGCGCGGGGCCCCCGAGCTCGCGTTCGCCGGAACCGGCGCGCCCGGCGGCCGGTATACCCCCAGACGCGCATAAGCTGCGGTGTATCCAGACCTTAGCCAGCGGGCGTCGCGAGCCTCGTGCTATCATGGAGCGAGGATCCGGCGTGGATCCGGCTGATCATGTAACCGAATGCGTCGCAAGTCATTACGAGTTCGTACCTCGCGCGGGCCGAGCCTGTCCCGACCGGAGGCCGTTTGACCCGGAGCCTGACGATCCCCATCGCCAGCGCCGTGACGCTGGCCATCGCCCTGTCGGCGGTACCGGTCCGACCGGTGGCGGCCGGCGAGGTCGAGCCCGATTCCCGCTTCACGATCGGGCGGCTCAAGTACGGCGGCGGGGGAGACTGGTACTCCGATCCCACGTCCCTGCCGAACCTCCTGACCGAGCTCGGGCGCCGCACGACCCTCGAGGTGACCGCGCGCGAGGTCAACGTGAGCCTCGACGACGAGACGCTCTATCGAACACCGTTCCTGTACATGACCGGCCACGGCGCCGTTAAATTGACCGATACCGAGGTCCGACGCCTGCGCGAGTTCCTCGAGGCGGGCGGATTCCTCTGGGCCGACGACAACTACGGCCTGGATTCGCACTTCCGGGCACTCGTGAAGCGGGTGTTTCCCGATCGAGAGCTCGTCGAGCTCCCGTTCGACCATCCGATCTTTCACGTGCTCTACGATTTCGACCAGGGGCCCCCCAAGATCCACGAGCACGACGGCAAGCCGCCCCAGGGCTTCGGAGTCTTCGATCGCGGGCGCCTGGTGATCTTCTACACGTACGAGTCCGACATCGGCGACGGCCTCGAGAACCCCGACGTGCACGGCGATCCGCCCGACAGGCGAGAGGCGGCCATGCAGATGGCGATCAACGTCGTGCTGTACAGCGTGCTCTACTGAGGCGTCGCGTACCCGAGAGGATGGATCGTGATGGCGGCACCCCGTTACTCCGACCTCGTCAATACCCTCGAACGCCTTCGCGCGCGCGTGATGACGCGACTGTTCGCGCGGGGCGCGTTCGCCGCGCTGGCCTGGGTGGCCGCATGGGCCGCGGTCGCGCTGATCCTCCAGGGTCTGGCCGGCCCGCGCCTCGACGTCGGCATCCTGCTGGCGGTCGCTCTGGCCGCGATCGCCACCCGTCTCCTGTGGCGCCACGTCGTGACGCCGCTCCGCCGCTTCCCGACGCTGCGGCAGTTCGCCGCCGAGGTCGACAGGGTCGCGTCGGGGCCGGTCGACGCCGTCATCAACGCGCTCGATCTGGGCAAGCGCCGGGACGCGGAGCCCGATCCCATCTCGCGAAGCCTGATCGATCATGCGGTGGCCGAGGGGACCGCTCCGGCGATGGCCGTGGTGCCGTCCACGCTGGATCGCGGGCCGCGACTTCGCCCGTACGCGATCGCGCTGGCGATCGCCATCGTGGGCGTCACGATCTTCGCCCTGCTCGCGCCGATGCGGTTCCGGGCGTCGCTCCTGGCGCTGCTTCACCCGGTGAGCTTCCCGTACGCCCCGGAGGTCGTGGTGTCGGTGCCGTCGGGTGGCGGTGCCGTGGACTCGGGCGCCGACTTCGCCGTGAGCGCCGAGGTCACCGGCACCGAGGAGCCGGCCCGCCTGGTCTATCGCAAGGAGGGCGGCGCGTGGAAGAGCGTCCCCATGACGCTGGTGGCCGACGCGATCGTTCCCTGGAAGGGGCACCTGGACGGCAGCCAGGTCACCGTCACGCGCGAGATTCCTCAGCGGTCGTATCGCGCCAGCCTGACCGAGCTGCGGCGCGACACCGAGTACCGCGTTCGAGCCGGCCGTCACGACTCCGAGCTCTTCGACGTCGAGGTGCTCACGCCGCCTCGGGTCGCCGCGTACGTCGTCCACGCCGACTATCCCGACTACGCGGGCCTCGCGGACGAGACGATCCGGAGCGCCACCGGTGACGTCGCGCTCCTGACCGGCACCGACGTCACGTGCGTTCTGGAGACCGAGGGGCACGTCGGGCGCGCCGAGATCGAGTGGAGCGACGGGCGACCCACCGACGTCACGACGACCGGCGACGGCGCGTCGTTCGCGTTCCGGGTCGACGCGCGCGCCGAGTACCGCGTGCGTCTGTTCGATCCCGAGGGACGCCGCCGGTTCGAGAGCCCGTTCTTCGCGGTCGACGCGGTTCCCGATCAGAACCCGCTGGTGCGCCTCCTGGCCCCCGGAGAAGACGTCGACGTGCCCGACGGCATGGAGCTGCCGATCGTCGTGTCGTGCACGGACGACTACGGGCTCTCCCGGCTACTCCTGCACGTGCACAAGGAGCCCTACGAGCCGTTCTCGAACGAGGTCCGGACCTTCGAGGTCGGCACGCGGGACGAGGTCGTCGAGTTCGTGTGGGATCTGAGCTCGCTCGAGCTGATGCCGGGCGAGAGCGCCACGTACTATCTCGAGCTGTTCGACACCGACACCGTGTCGGGTCCCAAGTCGGCGCGCACGCCGGTGTACCAGGTCCGGTTCCCGTCCATGGCGGAGCTGTACTCGCGCGTCGAGGAGGAGTACTCCGAGAACGTGGTCGGCTCGCTGGACGAGGTCCTCGAGGAGCAGCAGCAGCTCCGGGATCGGGTCGAGGCCACGCGCCGGGAGCTGGAGCGCGCACGGGACGGCATCACCTACGAGCGCCAGAAGGAGATCGAGGCGCTCATGGAGAGCCAGAGCAACATCCAGGACGAGCTCTCCCAGGCGCTCGACGCGCTCCAGCGCAGCATGGACCGTCTCTCCGAGACCGACATGACGAGCTTCCAGATCATGGAACGGATGGAGCAGATCCAGGCGCTGCTCCAGCAGGTCGACAGCGAGCGCATGAACGCGATGCTGGAGGAGGTCAAGAAGGCGCTCCAGGACATGGACGAGCGCGAGCTCCAGGAAGCGCTCGAGGCCTTCGAGTTCACTCAGGACGAGATGCTCCAGCAGCTGGACCGGTCGCTCGAGCATCTGGAGAAGATCCTGGCCGAGCAGAAGCTGGAGGCGATCGTCGACGAGCTGCAGGCGCTTCTGGAGGAGCAGGCCGAGATCAGCGATCAGCTCGAGGCGCTCGAGGACGCCGAGTCCACGGACGCGTCCGACGCCGACGCGTCCGACGCCGACGCGGCCGAGGACGACGCGGCCGAGGACGACGCGGCCGAGGACGACCTGGCCGCCGCGTCGGACACCGAGACCGACGACGCCGCGCAGGCCGGAGACACCGAGAACGCGTCGGAGACCGACTCCGAGACCGACCCGTCGGCCGCCGGCGATGCCGAGTCGGACGTCTCCGACTCCGAGTCCACCGAGAGCGACGTGGCCGACGCGACCCAGTCCGAGGCCGATGCCGACCCGTCCGAGACGAGCGCCACCGATCCCCAGGACGGATCCGACTCCGAGAGCGGGGAGGACGCCTCCCAGTCCGACTCGGAGTCGGACGAAACCGAGAGCCCGTCCGGCCAGAGCGAGGGACAGAGCAGCGAGGGATCGCCGCCCAGCGACTCCCCGTCGATGGAGGAGCTGGCCGAGCTTCAGGAGGCGCTGGCCCAGCGCGCCGAGGAGATCGCCGAGCGGATCGAGGAGCTCCGCGAGCTGTCGAAGCAATCGCACCAGGCGCTCGATCAGGCGCTCCAGCAGCAGTCACCGGAGACGGGGATGCAGCAGGCCCAGGAGAGCATGGAGAACGCCGCCAGCGAGATGCAGCAGAGCGAGCAGGAGCCCGCGCTGCGTTACACGCTGAAGGCGCAGGAGCAGATCCAGAGCCTCATGAGCGGCATGCAGGGAGCGATGCAGGCGATGCAGGCCAATCAGACCAGTGAGCTCTCGAAGCAGATGCTCGCGGTCGGCGCCGAGCTGCTCCATCTCTCGACCAAGCAGGAGACGGTGTCCGACGGGCCGGGTGGCGCGTCCACCCGCGATCTCGCGGCCGGCCAGATGCGGGTCTACGAGGCAACCGGCCGAGCCTCCGAACGCCTGCACGAGATCGGCAAGGAGACGCTGTTCATCTCGCAGGCAATGCTCCTGAACATGGGCGCGATTCTCGACGACATGAGTCGGGCCACGACCCAGTTCGAGGGCGGCAATCGCGCCCGCGGCGCCCGCGACGCGGCCGAGGCGATGACCGGCCTGAACGAGGCCGTCATGGACATCATCCGGGCCAACGAGCAGATGCAGAGCTCCGGGGGCTCGTGTTCGAACCCGAGCCCCAGCGCGATGAGCCGGCTCCCCACGCTCACCGGCATGCAGAAGCAGCTCAACCAGCAGACGATGTCGCTGGCCGAGCAGCTCGCGCGGCAGCGGCTCTCGCCGCAGGCGGGACAGGCGGCGATGAAGCAGCTCGCGGCGCGACAGGAAGCCATCCGTCGCGGCCTGGCCGAGATCTCCGAGGAGCTCGAGGGCCGGCGCGACGTCCTCGGCCGTCTCGACGAGCTGGGCGGCGAGCTCGAGGACGTCGTCGAGGAGATGTCCCGGGGCAACGTGGATCGCAAGCTCGTCGAGCGCCAGCAGAAGATCCTGAGCCGCCTCCTGGCCGCCGAGAAGTCGATCCGCAAGCAGGACGAGGACGAGCGTCGCCTGTCCCGGTCGGCCGACGAGGTCGAGCGCACGACCACGCCGGCCGCGCTCGACGCGGACGACATGGGCGAGACCGATGCGCTGAACCGGGAGATCATGCAGGGGCGGACCGATCCGTACCCGGCCCGGTATCGGGGCATGATCGACGCGTACTTCAAGGCCCTCGGCGAAGGGGATGGACCCCGCCGGGACGCCGAGGACGCCGGCCGATGACGGTCTCCCGACGCCCACGTCCGTCTCGCACGCTGGCGCGCGCGGTCGCGCTGGCGCTTCCGGTGCTGACCGCGTTCGTCGGATCGGCGCTCGCGCAGCCGACGCTGGAGCCCGCGCGTCCCCCGCGCTCGGTCGTCCGGCAGCCGGACTCGCGGCAGGACCGCATCAACGTCGCGCACCAGTACATGCGGCAGGGTCGCCTCGCCGAGGCCCTCCAGCTCTTCTCGAATCTGCACCGCGAGTTCCCTCGCGACGCCAACGTCGTCCGCGGTTATGGCACGTGTCTGCGTCAGTACGGCCGCTACGAGGAGGCGCTGACGCTGTACGCCGAATACGATCGCGTCCAGGCCCGCCCCACGTTCGTGCGCGAACGCGTGGGGCTCCTGACGCAGCTCGGGCGCGAGGCCGAGGCGCTCGAGGTGTGCCTGGCCGTGGTGCCCACCGCGCCCGGCTACATCAAGCAGTACATCAACGACGAGATCGTGGAGCTCTCGGAGAACCCCACGCTGGGTGAGCGGGCGTACGAGTCTCTGCGCGACCGATTTCGCGGCGACGATGCCGCCGCGGTCGGCGCCGCGCTCCTCGAGCTTTGCCTGGCCACGGGGCGATTCCAGGAGGCGGTGGAGGTGGTCGAGCGCCTGGATCCGATGATCGACGGCGACGGCATCGAGTTCTTCAACCTGGCGCGCCGGCTGGACCGCGAGGGAGAGACGGCGCTGGCCCGCGAGCTCATCTCGCGGATCACCACCGACGTGGGCACGGCGTTCTGGCACGAGGCGGTGCTGTTCAAGGCGCGCCTCGACGAGTCCCTGGGCGATGCCGAGGCGGCCGTGAACGAGCTGACGCGTCTCCACGACCAGACCGGTCGGCCCGAGGATCGTTACCGGATCGACATGGAGCGCGCTCGCCTGCTCGGCGAGGTGCTCGATCGTCCCGGTGAGGCCGTGGCCGTCTACGACTCGCTCCTGGCCGACCGCGCGCTTCGACCCCGCCACGAGGAGGTGCGTCTGGCCCGCGCCGAGACGCAGATGCGCGCGGGCGAGCTGGCCGGCGCGCTGGAAGACTTCCGTGAGCTGTCCACGTCGAGCCGGCAGGCCGAGACGCGCGAGCGGGCCGAGTTCCTCGTGGGCGAGATCTACTTCCACGAAGGCAACATCGACTCGGCCGCCGCCGCCTACCTCCGGCAGGTCGAGGCGTTTCCTGCGGGTCCGCTCGCCAACGACGCGCTGGATCGGATCTTCCTGTTCAACGAGAACTACGAGGGAGAGGGCGAAACGCTGGCCGAGCTGGGGCACGTGTTCGCCCTGGAGCGCAACGGCTCGCTGGACGAGGCGATCGTCGCGGGCACGGAGCTCGAGGCGAAGGTGCGCGAGGCCACCATCCACGACGACGTGCTGTGGGCGCTGGGGAGCCTCTGGGCGGAGTCGGAGACTCCGATCGTCGCCACGACCTATCTCGAGCGACTCGCGGCCGCGCATCCCGAGAGCCGCCTCGTCCCTCGGGCGCTGAAGCGCCTCGGCGACATCCAGATGAGCGAGGCCGCGACCTGGATCCCCTGGCCGCCGGAGATGCCGGTGGCGGGGCTGTTCGTCCCCGACCGGCACCGGGCGCTGCAGACGTTCGAGCGCCTCCTGATCGACCATCCGCTGTCGATCGAGGCCGCCGAGGTCCGACAGCTCGTCAGCCAGCTGAGAAAGGAGCTGCCGTCATGACCGCCGCACGCCGTGCGCCCACCCGACGACTCGCGAGGCTCGCGCGGCATCTCGCCCGCCCGGGTCGAGCGCTCGCGGCGGGCCTCTGTGTCGCGTCGTTCGTGTCGCTGGCCCCGGCCGCGCGCGTGCAGGCGTCCCAGCTGGCGGTGTTCATGGATCTCCGGCAGACCGACCACCTGAAGGCGTACGGGCTGGCCTACTGGGCGCTCACCCAGGGGCAGCAGGTCGAGTGGCTCCTCAACTATCGCGGGGGATCGTTCCTCCTGGACGACTCCGCCACGAACCGGCAGGAAGCCCGCATCCGGGGCGTCCTGGCCGAGTCGATCTCGGACGGCGACGTGGATGCGATCTACACGACGATCGAGAACGACAACATGGAGCGGATCCTCCTCGACAAGGCCCCGCGCATCGCCGTGTACATCCCGCCGACACACGAGCCGTGGGACGACGCGGTCACCCTGGCGCTCGAGTATGCCGACATCCCGTACGCGCCCGTCTGGGATCCCGACGTGCAGGCGGGTGTGCTGGATCAGTACGACTGGCTCCACCTCCATCACGAGGACTTCACCGGCCAGTACGGCAAGTTCTACATCCAGTTCCACAGCGCCGCGTGGTACGTGGACCGACAGCGCCGCTACGAGGCCGCCGCCAAGGAGGCCGGCTACGACACGGTGTGGCAGTACAAGCACGCCACCGCGGAGATCGTGCGCGAGTACGTCGCGCGCGGCGGGTTCCTGTTCGCGATGTGCTCGGCCACCGACACGTTCGAGATCGCGCTGGCCGCCGGCGACACCGACATCGTGGCGCAGTACTACGACGGCGATCCCGCCGATCCCGACTCCCAGGCGAAGCTGGACTTCTCGCGCACGCTCCTGTTCGAGAACTTCCGCCTGGTGATGAACCCGTTCCAGTACGAGTTCTCCGACATCGACGTGTCGGACTACGCGAGCGTGCGCGGTCCGGGCGCCGAGGGCTTCACGCTGTTCGAGTTCTCGGCCAAGGAGGACCCGGTGCCCACGATGCTCACCCAGTGCCACGTGAACGTCGTGAACGGGTTCCTGGGCCAGACCACCGGCTACAACCGGCGGGTGTTGAAGGACAACGTGGTGCTCCTGGGCGAGGTCGAGGGCACCGAGGAGGTCAAGTACGTCCACTCGAACTTCGGAAAGGGGACCGTCACGTTCTACGGCGGGCACGATCCGGAGGACTACCAGCATCGGGTGGGGGATCCGCCGACCGATCTGTCGCTGCACAAGACGAGCCCGGGCTACCGGCTGATCCTGAACAACGTGCTGTTCCCGGCCGCCGAGAAGAAGCCCCGCAAGACGTGAGTGATCTCGACGTCCGACGCCGTCGGGGATAGGCCGGGATTCGTCGACCGACTCGCGGATCCGCGCTACAATTCGTGCTGAACCCTCCCCAACGTGGAATCATGGCCTGGCCGGAGGATCAGCATGCGCCACCTCCTCTTCGCGCTCGCGCTCGCCGTCGTTCCCGTCGTGGCCTCGGCCGACTGTGTCGCCCTCGGGGACTACATCCATGCGGTCGGCGAGACCGAAGACCGATACGTCGCCCAGCAGATCGCGGTCGGCGCGACGATCGCGCTGCTCGTGTCGGAGTCGGACGGGGAGGTCATCGCGCTTCGGACCACGGCATCCGATCCCAACGGCTACATCGAGGCCGAAGAGCTCGGCTACCCGGCGAGCGCCGCGACGTTCCTCGCTGCGCAACCCTCGTCCGAGCTCTTCGCGATCGCGGACGACGACGTCCTGATGCTCTCCGTCATAGATCCAACGGCGCTTCTCGTGGTCGACGTGTTCTGGATCCCACACACCCACGGCAGGTTCGAGCGGCTCGCCGCCACGCCGGGGCTCATTCATGCCATTGATCGCACCGACGGATACGCCGTCTTCTCGCACGGAGCCGAAATGGGCAGCCTCACGCTACCGGCACGCCCGGTAGGCCTGGCGGCGGAGGGGACGACGGCCTACGTCACGCTGGAGACCGACGAGCTGGTCGTCATCGATTCGTCGGCCCTGGAGATCGTGGGGACGCTGGCGCTGGCGCGACGACACGCCAGCGTGGCCGCGTCCGGCGGCATCGTGTATCTGAGCGACACGTACGACGACGAAGTGGACGTGGTCGACGCCGGCGATCCGACGGCTCCCGTGCTTCTCGGCAGCTGGACGACGCCCGGCGATGGTGGTGAAGTCGGAACGTACGAGGGCTTCGTGTTCCACGCCGGCAGGATCTACGAGGTAGCAGATCCGGTCGAACCGGTCGTGGTCGCAGGGTACGAGTCCCACAACGTGCTCGGCGTCGGCAGCGGCGGCGCGGTATCGTCGCTGTACGGCAGCTCCGCGACCTGGTCGGTTCCGGTCATCGACGTCGATCCGGTCGCGCCCGTTCCGACGATCACGTCGCTGCCGATCACGGCGTCGCCGTCGGACATCTCCGGCGACGGCGAACGGCTCGTGATCAGCTACGAGGACTCGGGGATCGAGATCTACGACATCTCGGACCCGGACGCGCCGGCGCTCAGGAGCTCGCTGGCAATGGCGGGCGCCCTCGGCGTCGACGTCGCCGGTGAGCACGCCTACGTCGCCGATGCGCTCGGGCTCAGGGTCGTCGACGTCTCCGATCTGGACGCTCCCACCATGGTGGCGACCGTCCCGTTCATCGATCCTCCGGCACGCATCCGCGTGTTCGGGTCGGTCGCGATGGTAGGACCGCTGGCCGGCGAGTACACGCTGATCGACGTGTCGACGCCGAGCGCCCCGGTCGTGGGGGGTCACGTGTCGTCGTTCGGGCTGGGCGACGTCGAGGGCGATCATCTGTTCGTCTCGGCGGGGATCACGTGCGAGATCTACGACATCAGCTCGCTCGGCTCGCCGCTGCTCGTGGGGTCCTTCCCGTCGACCAGCGCCGCGTGGGGCTTCACGTCGGTCGAGGTCGTCGGCGACCACTGCTATGGACGCGAGGTGTTCGAGTCGTTCTTCGAGGGACTGCCGGCCCGCATGCGCGTGTACGACGTCAGCGATCCGACCGACCCGGTGTTCGTGACCCGGCGCGACGACATCGTCGGCGAGCTGACGCCTGACGCGTACCCGTACGTGTACGCCGGCGCGATCGCGTACGACTTCACGGATCCCACGGGACCGGTCGCGGTCGGCGGCGTCGGCTACGCGCACGAGTGGGTCGGACCCGAGCGGATCTACCGGGCGGTGTCGACGCTGAACGTGCATCCGAAGCAGTGCGGTGCGGTCGGTGTCGGGGAGTCCGTCGCCCCGGGGGCGAACGTGTCGCTGGCCGCACGTCCCGATCCCATGCGATCGGGCACGACGTTCACGTTCGACGCAGGGGGATCCGGCCGTGCGGAGGTCTCGATCTTCGACGTCGCCGGACGGGTCGTGCGAACGCTCGAGTCGAGCGGTGGTCGCTCGGGACGGCGCTCGGTCGCGTGGGACGGTCGCGACGACCGGGGCGCGCCGGCCCCTCCGGGCGTGTACGTGGCGAGACTGGTCGTGGACGGCCGGGCGCGGGCCACCCGCAAGGTCACCATCGCCAGGTAAGTCGTTGGCGCGGCTCGCGGATGCGCCGACCCGGCTCCTCCAACTCGTTTTCTGCAAATGACTTGACAGTCGCGGCGCCTCCGTCGACAATCCCCGACGTGGGAACCCAGGGTCCTCGCGCGCCCTGGACGGGATGACGCCGGGGGGGATGATGGAACAGCGCAACACTCAGTTTCCAAACTGCCAGAAGTGTGACAAGGGCGTGCTCGTCCCGCTCTCCGACTATGGACGTGACGGGGCCCCCATTCAGTACAAGGCGTGGGTCTGCACGAACCCCGATTGCGGGTTCAATCTCCGGATCGACAATGGAGAGATCAGCGCCGGCCGCCCGGTGGGCGTCTCCTTCAAGTAGTCGCGTATGATCCGCGGCATCATCTTCGATCTCGACAACACGCTCACCGACTTCATGCGCATGAAGCGCGATGCGATCGCGGCGGGCGTCGAGGCCATGATCGACGCCGGGCTACCCCTGTCCGACGACGACGCGCAGGAGCGCATCTTCCGCATCTACGATCGCGAGGGCATCGAGTACCAGCAGGTCTTCGATGCGCTCCTTCGCGACGTGAGCGGCCGGGTCGACCAGCGCGTGCTGGCGGCCGGCATCGTCGGCTATCGCCGCGCACGAGACTCCCGGCTCGTCCTCTACCCGCACGTCAAGCCGACGATACTGACCCTGATGCGCCGGGGCATCCAGCTCGCGCTCGTCTCCGACGCACCCGGCATCCAGGCGTGGCTCCGGCTGTGTCAGCTCGAGCTCCAGCACGCGTTCGATCCGGTGGTGACGTTCGACGACACCGGCGTCCACAAGCCCGATCCCAAGCCGTTTCGCATCGCGCTCGACCGCATGGGGCTCGGCGCCGACGACGTGCTGATGATCGGCGACTGGCCCGAGCGCGACATGGTCGGCGCCAAGAGGCTCGGCATCCGCACCGTGCACGCGCGCTACGGCGACACGTTCGGCACCGTCGACAGCGGCGCCGACTTCGCCGTCGATTCGGTCCGGGAGCTCCTGGCGATCGTGGACCGGCTGAACGCGAACGAACCCGAGGATCGGTCACGATGAAGCTCGCGACGCCGAGCCAGGTGCGTGAGGCCGATCGCCTGACGATCGAGCGGGGCCTGGTCCCCAGCCTGCAGCTGATGGAGAACGCCGGGCAGGCGGCGGCCCGCGTGGCCCGCCGGCTCCTCGACGACGTGGCGTCCTCGAAGACCGTCATCGTGTTCGCCGGGAAGGGCAACAACGGCGGCGATGCGTTCGTGGTCGCGCGCCTCCTCTGCGAGTGGGGCGCGCGCGTTCGCGTCTTTCTGACCTGCGATCCCGGAGGTGTTCGCGGCGATGCGCGGGTGAACCTGGATCGCTGGCTCGCGACCGGCAACGACGTCGTGACCCTGGCTCACGAGCGGGCGGCGGACGAGCTGGATCGCGTCACGGCCGGAGCCGACCTGCTGGTGGACGGGCTCTTCGGGACGGGCTTCCGCGGTGACGTGACCGGGGTCGAGGCGCGCGTCATCGCGTGCATCGACGATTCGGGGGCGGACGTGCTGGCGCTGGACATCCCGTCCGGCGTCGATGGCACGACCGGCGCCGTCGGCAACCTCGCGGTCCGCGCCACGACCACCGTCACGTTCGCGCTGATCAAGACCGGTCTCGTGCTCGAGCCCGGCCGCTCGCACGCGGGCGACGTGGACGTCGTCGACATCGGAATCCCCGAGTCGGTGCTCGACGAGATCGGGATCGAGGCCGAGCTGACGGACGCAGCGTCGATGCGGGCGCTGTTGCCCCGGCGCACGCCCGACGCCCACAAGGGAGATGCCGGGCGAGTCCACGTGGTCGGTGGATCCCGCGGCATGGCGGGAGCGGTGGTGCTGTCGGCCCGCGCCGCGCTCCGGTCAGGCGCCGGGCTCGTGACCGCCGTCGTGCCCGGGGGTCTTCACGACGTGCTCCAGACCAGCGTCACCGAGGCGATCGCGTTCCCGGTCGCCGAGACCGAGACCGGCGCCCACACACACCACTCGCTGTCGGCGATTCGCGAGCGCCTCGCGGATGCGGACGTCGTCGCGATCGGGCCGGGGATGGGGCGACATCCCGAGTCCCTGGTGGCCGTGCGTCACCTCGTGCGCGAGCTCGAGATGCCGGTGATCCTGGACGCCGACGGGCTCTTCGCGTTCGCCGAGCGTCTGGAGACGCTGGCCGACGCGACCGGTCCCCGGGTGGTGACGCCGCATCCCGGCGAGGCCGCGCGCCTCCTGGGCACGACCGTCGCCGAGGTGCGGGCCGACGTGTTCGCCGCCGCCCGGCGTCTCCAGGAGACGAGCGGCGCCACCGTGGTGCTGAAGGGCGGTCCCACGCTGGTGCAATCCCGCTCGGGGCGAACCACCGTCAACGCCACCGGCAACGCGGGCATGGCGACCGGCGGCAGCGGAGACGTCCTCACCGGCGTCATCGCCGCGCTGATCGGTCAGGGCATGGATCCCGACGACGCGGCCCGGCTCGGCGTCCACGTGCACGGGCTGGCCGGGGACCTCGGCGCCGGACGGCTCACCGAGTGGGGCCTCGTGGCCGGCGATCTGGTGGATCTCCTCCCCGAGGCGTTCTACGTGCTCGACCGCGGGGAGAGCGATCCCGAGCCGGCCGGACGGTCGTCGTGACCGAGTCCGCGGCCCGCGCCGCGATGATCGAGGTGGGTCGCCGGATGTGGCTCAAGGGCTACGCCGCGGCCAACGACGGCAACCTCTCGGTCCGGCTCGGTCCCGATCGCTTCATGGCCACCGCGACCGGCTCGATCAAGGGGTTCCTGACCGACGCCGATCTGGTCGTGATCGATCACGGCGGACGCACGCTGGATCGGTCCGCGGGATCGGTCCCCGGCACCGCGGTCGCCGCGGCGAGTCCGCCCGGCGCGGGCACCGCGCGCGCGTCGTCGGAGATCCGGATGCACCTGGCCATCTACGAGGAGCGGCCGGACGTGCTGGCGATCGCACACGCGCACCCGCCGACGGCCACCGGCTTCGCGACCGCCGGCGTTTCTCTGGACGCGTGCGTGCTCCCGGAGATCGTGGCCACGCTGGGTGCGATCCCCACCGCTCCGTACGCGACGCCGTCGACCCGCGAGCTGGCCGATGCGGTGCGGCCGGTCGTTCGCGAGGGGCACGCCTGTCTCCTGGCCAACCACGGCGCGGTCGCGTACGACACCGATCTCTTTCGCGCCTACTATCATCTCGAGCGCCTCGAGCACTTCGCCTCCATCGTGCTCACCGCGCGGCTCCTGGGCGGCGTGAACGTGCTGGGCGCCGGTGACGTCGCGGCGCTGCACGCGGCCGTTGGCGGGTCGCCGGGGCCCGCCTGCGTGCCCGGCCCGGAGTCGCGGAGAGGCGACGGAACCGACGCGCCCGGGCCCGACACGCGCGAGAGCGCCGGAACGGACGCCGCCCCGACCCCCGCGCACTGCGCGTCCGACGCGCGCGACCCCGACGGGAGCGACCCGTCGCGGGGCTCCGATGCCGATCTCATCGAGGTGATCGCCCGCGAGGTGCGACGCCGACTCGAACGAGGACGTTGACCCCATGGATCTCGGACTGGACGGAAAGATCGCCTTCGTCGGTGGCGCGAGCCGGGGGCTGGGCAAGGCCATCGCCCTCTCGCTGGCCCGCGAGGGTGCCCACGTGGCCATCACGGCCCGGGGCACGGATGCGCTCGAGGCGGCGGCCCGGGAGATCCGCGGCGCGGGCGGCACCGCGCTCCCCATCGCCGTGGACCTGACCGACACCGCCGCCGCGGCGGCCGCGGTCGAACGAACCGTGACCGAGCTCGGGCCGATCGACGTGCTCGTGGTCAACGTGGGGGGCTCGATGGGCGAGCGCACGTCGGCCGCCTCCGACGAGGACTGGGACGCGGTGATGGGGCTGAACGTCCGTGTGGCGGTGCGGCTCTGCCGTCAGATCTCGCCGAGCATGGTCGAGCGACGGTCGGGGAGCATCCTGACGATCTCGTCCATCTACGGTCGCGAGTGGGGTGGTGCGGTGACCTACAACGCGGCCAAGGCGGCGCTGATCGCGTTCACGAAGTCGCTCTCGCGCGAGCTGATCCCGCACGGCGTACGCGTGAACTCGCTGGCGCCGGGCTCGGTCCTGTTCGAGGGCGGGTCGTGGGACCGCAAGCGAAAAGCCGATCCCGAGAAGATCCGCCGCTTCGTGGAGGACGAGCTCCCCCGGGGCACGTTCGGCGAGGCGCACGAGATCGGTGACGTGGCGGCGTTCCTGTGCTCCGAGCGCGCGTCGCTGATCGTGGGCGCGTGTCTCAACGTGGACGGCGGACAGTCGCGCGCGCTCTTCTGATCGGCACCGCGGACCTGCTCAGCACCGCTCCCGGATGAACCCGACGACCGCGTCCCGGAACGCATCCGGGGCCTCGAGGAATGGGAAGTGCCCGCACGCGTCGATCACCGACAGCGTGGCTCCCGGGATGCCGTTCGCGAGCGTCTCGGCCGTTGCGACGGGGAAGATGCTCTCGCGTCCGTGCACGACGAGCGTCGGGCAGTCGACCTCGCCGAGGCGGCCGGTCAGGTCCCAGTCGCCCAGATCCTCGCGGATGCGCGGGCCGGTCACGCCGAGCGCGCGCACGGTGCGATCGTCGATCTCGATGCCCACGTCGGGTGTTCTCGCGCGATCGAAGACGTACGTGCCGAGGTGAATGTCGAGATACCGCGCCAGGCGCTCGGGGTCGGCGTGCCACCCCGGCGCCTCGGTGAGCGCGGCCATCTCGGCACGCTCGTCCTCCGCGAGTCGCTCGCGCACGCGGGTCTCGTGGAGTCGCCACTCGCGGCGCGAGGCCGGATCGGAGTCGACGAGCACGAGTCCGGCCAGGGCGCCCGGACGCGCGAGCGCGACGTGGAGCGCGAGCAAACCGCCGAACGAGTGTCCGAGCACGATCGGGCGCGTGATCCCGAGCGTGGACGTGAGCGCGCAGTGGTCGGCGACCAGTGACGCCATCGTGAGCGTGTCGGGCACCTCGACGCCCGAGGATCGGCCGCTTCCGCGCTGATCCACGAACACCAGCCGCGTGCGGTCGCCCAGCGCGCGGGCCAGGGGATCGTGGAGATACCGGCTGGAGATGCCGGGTCCGCCGTGACAGACGAGCACCGTCGGGCCCTGGCCCAGGATCTCGACCCAGAGTCGCGCGCTGCCGACGTCCACGAAGCTCCGGGACTCGTATGTGGAGGGTGCGCTCACGGGCCCGGCGCGGCTACGTCGGGTCGCGATCGAGATCGATCGAGACCGAGTTGATGCAGTAGCGCTTGCCGGTGGGTGCGGGGCCGTCGTCGAACACGTGCCCCAGGTGGGCGTCGCAGGCCGCGCACCGGACCTCGGTACGGATCATGCCGTGGCTGCGGTCCTCGAGGAATCGGATGCTCCCCTCGTCGGCGGCCCGGTAGAAGCTGGGCCAGCCGCACCCGGCGTCGAACTTGGTGTCGGACGTGAACAGCGCGGCGCCGCAGCAGATGCAGCGGTAGGTGCCGTCGTCGGTGCAGTCGACGTACTCACCGCTGAAGGGACGCTCGGTGCCTCCTTCGCGCGTGACGCGGTACTGCTCGGGGGTGAGCGTCGAGCGCCAGTCGGTGTCGGCGCCGGGGGTCGGGCTGGGATCGTTCGCCATCGGGCTCTCCATTCGTCGGGTTCTCCGTCACGCGGGTCGCCGGGACGCCTCGGGCATCGTGTGGGTCGAGGCGGAACCGATCGCACCGGCCGACACCGCGATCGCGCCGAACTCGACGCCGGCCGGGAACGCGTCGGCCGCGCGCCGGCACGCCTCGCCGGGCGGGACGCCGCGCGCGACGTCATCATAGATGCGGACGGCGCTCAATCGGACCATGATCTCCTCGCCCTCGCCGGTCACCGTGACCGCGCCGGCCGGTCCGGCGTAGAGGCCGCACCCGACGAGGGGCGAGTCGCCGACCCGGCCGTACAGCATCAACGCCGTCCCGCCGGTGGACGTGGCGGTGGCGAACCGTCCGTGCCGGTCGCGCGCAACGGCCCCGACGGTGTCGCAGGGACCGTCGCCGGCTCCCCCGGAAGCGCGGTGATCCCCGGTCCCGCCCGTGGCGCCGCGATCGCGGAACTCACCGCCGCCGCGGGCGAGCGCGTCGAAGTCGGGCATCGGCGTGGGGTAGTTCCAGATGGCACGGAGATCGACCCCGCGCCAGGCCGCGTACTCGGTGTGGAGGCGTCCGGCGGCCGCGAGCGCGGCCATCCGGCGGAGCTTCGCCCGCGAGGCGTCGCTGGTGGTGACCGGGCCGGCGAGGCCGTGACGCTCGGCGAAGCGCCGCGCCCCCTCGCCCGCCAGAAAGCGAGCCGGACCCTCCGCGAGCTTCTCGGCCACCCGCACCGGGTTCGGCACACCCTGCACGACGGCCACCGCGCCGTAGCGTCCCCCCGAGTCCATGACCGCCGCGTCCAGCTCCAGCGTCACGCCGTCCAGGCCGAGCTGCGAGCCGTGCCCGGCGTTGAAGCGAGGATCGTCCTCGAGGGCCGCCACGGCGGCCACGACCGCCGACAGCGCCGATTCTCCCGCGGCGAGTCCGGCCGCGGCGATCTCCGCCGCGCGCTCGCATTCGCCAGCGAGGTCGGGCGACGCGCCGACGCCGCCGTGGACGAGGACGATGGGATCGGCGTGAGCGGTGCGCGGCGTCGGCAAGGCGGCCCTCGCTCGGTGAGCGTTGCAATCGACGAATCGATGCGGCAGGGTCTTTCGGAGAGTCCCACCATCCATCGGGTGGACGAGAGGGGACAGTACCACGGTGCCGGAAGCCGGAGGCGACATGCATCTCGATCTGGGTGACACGCGCGTGGACGTCGTCTCGGACGGAACGTTCCGGCTCGACGGCGGCGCGATGTTCGGTGTGGTACCGAAGCCGCTGTGGAATCGCGTCAGTCCCGCCGACGAACGCAACCGGATCCGCCTCGCGCTGAACTGTCTCCTGATCCGGAACGGCGCCGATACGATCCTCGTGGACACCGGCATGGGAGCGCGCTGGAGCGACAAGGAACGCTCGATCTACGCGCTCGAGAACGCACCGGGGCTGATCGAGGCTCTGGCCGGCTTCGGGGTGGCCCCCGGCGACGTGACGATGGTGATCAACACGCATCTGCACTTCGACCACGCCGGCGGCAACACGATCGACGTGGACGGCGTCCCGACCCCGACCTATCCGAACGCGCGCTACGTCGTCCAGGAAGGGGAGTTTCGCTGGGCGATGTCGCCGACGCCGCGCGATCGGGCGTCCTACCTCCGCCCGTGCTTCGAGCCCGTCCACGAGGCGGGCCTCTTCGATCTCGTCGACGGCAACGTACCGGTGTCCGAGGGTGTCTTCGTGCGGCGGCTGCCCGGGCACACCCCGAACCTGCAAGGGGTGCTCGTCGAGGGCGGCGGGAGGACGGTCTTCTTCCCGTCGGATCTGTGCCCGACGAGGAACCACCTGCCGTTCCCATGGGTGATGGGCTACGACCTGATGCCCCTGGTCACGCTGGAGAGCAAGACGCACGCGCTGACCGAGGCGGCCGAGAAGGACTGGATCGTCGTGTTCCAGCACGAGCCGGACACGCCGGTGGGACGGGTGCGGCTCGAGGACGGGAAGCCGGTGTTCGAGCCGGTCGAGACGTGATGCGGTATCTCGTCGAATCGACGCGTCGGCCCCATCGTGTCCGTGGGCGCGCGGGCTGCCGAGCCGCGCGCGGTCACTCCTCGATCCACGCCCCGAGAACACGCGACACCCACGGCTGGGAGAACCCGGAGTAGAGACGGCCGAGGGCGAGCGGCTTGGTCGGGTAGAAACCCCCGATGAGCATCCCGAAGTCCTCCAGGTACCACGACGTCGTGGTCAGCTCACCGCCCGAGAGCGAGTGGAGCCGGAGGCCGAAGTCCGGGTGGGAGACGAGAAACCCCCGCCCGAGCCCCGTCTCGAACGGATGGTCGAAGGGGACGTCGCCCAGCAGAACCCCGTCCACCGTTCCCATGTACGTCAACGAGCCGTCCTCGGACACCGTGAACAGCTCGTCGTCGTACGATGCGAGGAAGCATACGCTGTCGCCGTCACCGTCGGTGACGCGCATTCCGTCCACCGGCAGGGTCGCCTGGAGCCGGGCCGCGCCCGATGCCGGGTCGATCCTCCAGAGCTTGCGGTCGGAGATCAGCCAGACGAAGCCCTCGCGGGACCACGCGATCCAGCTCGGGTCGAGTCCGTCGGGTAGGTCGAGCCGCTCGGCCGCTCCGCCGGGCGCCCAGACGACCAGCGCCGCTCCACCGGCGTCCGTGCGCTCGTGCACCCCTATCGCCATCGTGGATCCCCGGGGACTCCAGGCGACGACGTCCTCGGCTCGCCAGCCGGCGTCGAGCAGCGTCGCATCGGATACGATCGCGCGCTGCCGATCCACGACCGCGAGTCGACCGACGACCGATCGGACCTCGCGGGTCACCACCGGTGGTGTGCCGTCGAGCGCCGCCCCGAGCAACGCTTCCTCGACGCCGTCCAGGATGACGATCGTCGAGCCGTCGCGTGGATCGATCTCGACCAGCTCGTCGGCGGTCGTCCCGAAGAGGCCCGCACGAGTCCATGCGAAGCGGACGATGGCCCCCCGGGGCACCTCCAGGCTCACCGATCCGTCGATGCCACGGATCACGATCACGTCGCCACGAGTCGTGAGGTACCGATCGCCGGAGGGCGAGATCGTGTGCACGAACTCTCCGGGGTATGGAAGCGACACGACGTCACCCGTCGCGAGCGACATGATCTCGAGCACCGGGTCGGCGGGTCCAACGTCCCGCGTATACATCGCGTGCGACGCGTCCGGCGTCAGCGCCAGGGGCTGGCCGTCGTCGGCCAGATCGATCGGGTCGAACTCTCCGTCGGCGGTCTCCACCAGCAGCGTCGGTCCGGACGTCAGGTAGCGATAGAGACCATCGGCGCCGCGCGCGATCGCGACCGGGTTGCGATACCGCGTCGGCAGGAGCCGTGACTCGATGACCGTGCCGTCGAAGCTCGCCAGCACGCGATACACGTACTGGTGGTTCATCGCATCGCCGCTCATGGGCTCGGCACCCACCCAGGCCACGTGATCGGTGTCCACTGCCAGCGCCAGCTGGATCGACGTGGTCCGGAGGTCGTTTGCCGAGCCGAGCCTCCTCACCGTGTACAGCGCGACGTTCTCGTACAGCACCCCGAACTCGGCCGGATGGTGCGGTCGACCCCCGATCGCGTCCGGCGACCGGGCCACCTGAACCAGCGTCTGGGGCTGCCCCGACGTGAAGGCCGGACGATGGATGTCGTCCGACAGGCATCCCATGGTCACGATCCCCGCGATCGCGAGGATGCCGCCGGGTCCAAGTCGGCCAGCCCCGCCGACCGGGTCTCTGGGCCGCGGCGACATCAGTGACGCTCCTCGCCGATGGGGCGGAAGTAGATCCGGCCGGTCTCCGACCACGAGTACGTCCACACGAGACCGGGCTGGTGCGGGGCGAACGTGGCTCCGCTGGGCACGTCGGGAACGACGAGCAGGTCGTCGAACGGTTCGATCAACAGGCCACGACCGTCACCGGAGGTCGACTCCGCGAGCAACGTCCGTCCCAGCCCCGTGCGAAGCCGGCTCGAGGACGGCGCCACGTCGCGACAGAGGTGAGACATCCACGCGTGCTCGACGACGTCTCCCGTCCGGAGGTCGACCCAGATCACCTGAAACGGATCCAGGATGCGTGAGAAGCGCACCACGACCACCATCTCGCCGGCTGCCTGATCGGTCAGCACCGATCGCGATGCGCTGGGCGGCACCGGGTACGCGTGAAGCGGCTCGATGGTCGAGCCGTCCTCGGAGAGCCGCGTGACGATCACCCCGTCCGGATCATATCCGATGACGTAGAGGCCATCGTCCAGCCACGCGAGCGTGACGCCCGGTGGCGAGTCGATGGCGCGGATCTCGCCGTCACCGACGATCTCGATGACCATCTCGGAGGTGGCGTGGTCCGTGAGGATGGCAATCCGATCGCCGTCGGGCGATGCCGTCATGTCGAGCAGCGGCCCCTGAATCGGCACGATCCACTCGCGCGCGGTCCGCGCCGCGCCGCCGGCATCGAGCTGGATGTCGAGAACGCTCCCGACGATGTCGAGCCGAACGCCCCAGACGTGCGTGCCGTCGCCTCGGAAGAGCATCAGTGCGTCGACATCGACACCGGGATCCACCGGAATCTCGTGAACCGTCCAGGTGCCGTCCTCGAGCCACAGCTCGCGGATCGCGCCGACCTGGTGAACGACGATGAGATCGTCGCGTTCCCAGGCGGCACGGAGCACGGGCTCGCCGTCGAACGTCGCCACGTCCTCGATGGCGCCGCTCGGTACGTCGAGCGTGATCAGGCGATCTTCCTCCCAGGTCCAGAGAAGAACGCGAGTATCGGTCGGCGCCACGTCGAGCACCGAACACGACACGTCGAATCCGACCGTGTGCTCGGCCACCACGTCGACCGACGTGGTGGTGACGTCGAGCTCGGCCAGCACGACCGCAGTGCTGTCGAAGAAGCTACGCGTGCCCGCCACACGACGTCCGTCGGCGCTCATCCTGCTCAACGTCGCACCGCGAACGTCCACGGTGGCCTCTGCCGTCACGACGCCCTCCGACGATACGAGGCGAACGCCGCGCGACTCGAGGAGGAGAAACGACCCCGAATCGAAGGCCACGACGTCGCGCACCGTGGGTGATCCATCGACGTGGACACGGCGTGATTCGCCCGTCGTGAGATCGATCGTCAGGATGTCGGCCGGGGGAACGTCGATCGAGGCATCGGCTCGCGCAGCGGTCAGAACGACGCGTCCGGACGCGGCGTCGATGCGGCCCAAGCCCGACGGGCTGTAGGCGGTGCCCACGAGCGGTGCGAAGTCCGCGCCGAGAAACCCGATCCGGAGGTCGAAGTCGGCCGAGGACGCCAGTACAGCCTCACGTCCCATCCACGCCGCTCGGTGGATCCGGATCCCGTTGCCGATGTCGGAGACGATCACGTCGTCACCATCCGCTTCGTGGGGCCACGAGGGTGCCTCGAAGTCGTCGCAGCCTTCGCCGAGGATCGGTCCGACGGCGATGAGGGCACAGGTGAGGAGTAGCCGCCGGTCGGCGCGTCGGGGCCGGCAGGCGTGCGGACCCGACATGGGTGGGTTCGCGCGCATCGCTAGAGGTCCACGCTGAAGCCGAACGACGGTATGCGGGGCAACATCCGGAGCACCTCGCTGCTGGAATAGTCGGCGTCCCACAGGATCCCGACCACGTTGTCGCGGTCGGTCACGTTGATCATCTCCAGGAAGAACGTCACCCGTCTCGAGAACAGCTGCCGGTGGTGCTCGAGCCTCACGTCCCAGCGGAAGTACTCGGGCCACTCGTGGCGGTTGGCCGGCTCGTAGACCGCGATCCAGCTCTCGGTGCCGTCGGGGAGAACCTCGCGTATCCGGAGCTCGGGCACCGAGTACGCGCCGCCGGTCTTGAACGACGCGAGGTTCGAAAGGGACCAGGAGTGACCGAGGTTCAGCGTGCCCGACGCCGACAGCGTGTGATACGCGTGTCCCGCGGGCCGGGTCCAGTCCGTGTAGGTGCCACCGCGTACCCGCGCGTGCGTGTACGAGTAGCTGACGAAGCCGCTCCAGCGCCGGTTGCCGCCGGGGTTGCGCTCGACCAGGAGCTCGGCGCCGGACGTGAACCCCTCGCCGTCGGACGACGCGCGATTGCGCTGATCGGCCGGTACCAGCACCTGATCGAGATCGCGGTAGAAGCCCTCGACGCGCAGCCCGACACTCGGACCGCGGCGCCAGCGGAGGCTGGCGTTGACGTGAGCCGCCCGCTCGGAGTCCAGCGTGCGGAGGTCGGTGCCGAAGTCGTAGCCGTGCTCGCGGGCGAACACGAGCGACGGCTCGGGGGCCTGGTAGAAGAGGCCACCCGCCAGTTCGAGGATCACCGGCGCCGCCGGTCGCCACGTCACCGACAGCCGCGGCGAGACCTCACGGTCGTCGTTGATCGTGGTCTCGTCGCCGCGCACGCCGGCGGTGACCAGCGCGTCCTCCCCGAGGTGCTGCGTCATCTCGGCGTAGAGGCCGTTGTGCGACTTCCGGCCCGAGGCGACCGACTCGGTCGGCGTCGGGAAGTGCAGGTTCGGCGCGCCGGGGTCGCGTGCCCAGAAGAGGTCGTAGTGCGACCAATTCATCTCCATGCCGAACCGGAAGTCGCGCGCGCCCGCCGTCCGCGCGAACTCGCCCCTGAACGACGATCCGTAGTCCCGCGTGGAGAGATCCCCCACGCGGAGCACGTCGTCGGTGACGCGCACCGTGTTCTCGTCGTGGAGGTAGCTTGCACGCAACTCCAGCACCGAGTCGTCGCTCGGCCGCTGCCGGTAGATGACCGCGCCGAGGCTGGACTCGCTCTCGGCTGCGGTCACGCTCTCGCCGCCGAACGTGAAGAGATCCGAGCTCGTCACGTCGGTCTTCTCGCGGCCGTAGAGACCCTCGAAGATGACCTGTCGCGTTTCGTCGAGGTCGTGCACCGACTTGAGCTGGAAGTCGTAGAAGTTCGGCAGCGTGGTCCCGGGGTCCACCGCGCCCCTGACCGCCACGTCGTAGTAGGTGCGCCGCGCCGACACGATCCACGATCCCCGTCCGGATCGCCACGGCCCCTCGACGAGCACGTTGGCCGAGATCAGGCTCGCGCTCGTGCGCACCGCGGTCTCCTGGCGGCTTCCCTCGCGCGTGGTCACCTCGATCACGGACGCCAGGCGATTGCCGTATCGCGCGCTGAAGCCACCGGCCTGGAGGCGGATGTCGTCCACGAGGTCGATGTTGAACATGCTGATTCCGCCCCCGAACAGGATGCGCATGCGGTACGGATTGTGGAGCCCGATACCGTCCACGAGGTACAGGTTCTGATCCGGGGTCCCACCGCGGACGCGGACGAGCCCGGCGAGGTCGTTGACGGCACTGACGCCCGGCAGAACCTGCAGCGACCGGAACGGATCCTGGAACGAGCCAGGCACGCGGAGAATCCGATCCCGGTCGTTCTCGACGTAGGAGTACGGCGTGACCGTGTCCTCCCACCGGAAACGCATGCGCGGCGCCTGGATGGTCACGCCGGGAAGCTGGTAGACGCGGGGGGTCAGATGAACGACGTGCGTCGAGCCGGTCCCGGAGGCGAGATCGACCCGGTCCCAGTCCCGGAGCTGGTACGCGTCGGAGTACACGCGAACCAGGTGAGCGCCCGGCTTCAGGTCCTCGAAGACGACCCGGCCATCGGCACCCGAGCGAGATCCCGCGGCACGCCCCTGCACGATGACCAGGACGTTCCCGACGGGCTCGCCGGTGGCGTGATCCACGACCTCGACGACGAGCGTCTCGGCCCACGCGGGCACGGCCGCCGGTCCGACACCGACGATCCCGACCAGCGCCACCAGCAGCCCGCGGACCGCGAGTCTCCGCAACGGCATCAGGTCGTTCATCTCGGACTCCGATTGGGATGCGATGGCGCGCTGAATCGAGAGAGTATCAGAAGCCGTCAGCCGGTCGCGACCGCGTGATCTCGCCTTATCGAGGTCGAAACGGCGTGATGAGGGCTTTTGTCGATTGTGCAAGTCTGCTAGTCTTCGACTCAGGGCGGGGGCCACGATTGAACAGCGCAAGTCCAAGTGACGAAGCGCGTTAACCAAGAAACGAACATGCTGGTGGAAACTCGGCCGCGCCCACTCCTGATCGACTCCTGCTACGGATCCCCCACCCGCCGGGTGCCGGTCTGGATACTCCGGCAGGCCAGCCGTTACCTCCCGGAGTACCGCGAGCTCCGCGATCGCGTCCCGTATCGCGACATCTGCACCACGCCCGAGCATGCCGCCGACGCCACGATGCAGCCCGTCCGGCGCTTCGGTCTGGATGCGGGCGCGCTGATCGTGGACCCGCTGCTCGCGCTGGAGCAGCTCGGGGTCGAGGTCACCTTCACCGACGACGGGCCTCGCATCGCGGACCCGGTTCGTTCCCGACTGGGGCTGGATCGACTGCGCATCCGCGGCGACGTGAGTGACACCTTCCTGCCGGGCGTCACGGCGGCGGCGCACGAGTCGCTGGGCGAGACGCCGCTGATCGCGGTGGCCGGCGCGCCGTTCACGCTGGCGGGCTTTCTCGTCGAGGGACGCCGGTCGCTCAGCCTCCGTCACCTGAAGGCGTTCCTCTACAACGACCCCGAGGCCGCCCATCAGCTGATGGAGCAGCTCGCCGACCTCGCCACCGCCTGGCTGGAGGTGCAGTTCGAGGCGGGCGCGTCCGCGTTCATTCTGTACGACAGCTGGGCCGGGCTCCTCGGCACGGCGGACTACCGCGCGCACGTGGCGCCGTTCGTGACCGACGTGTTCCGGCGCGTCGCGAGCCGGCGGCGACCCGGGATTCTCTACGTGAACGAGGCGGGGCACCTCGTGGACATGCTCGTGCGCACCGGAGCCGAGGTGCTGGCCCCGGACTGGCGCGTGGATCTCGAGCGCATGCGCACGCGGCTGCCCGAGAACATCAGCATCCAGGGCAATCTGGATCCGGCGGTGCTTCTCGGACCGCCGGATCTCATTCGCCATCGCGTGCTGGATCTGCTCATCCAGGGCACGCTCTATCGCGGACACATTCTGAATCTGGGCGGCGGCATCCTGCCGGACACGCCGCCCGAGAACGTCCAGGTGATGGTGGACGTCGTTCGCGACTTCGACCCCGGCCTTCAGGGGTGGCAGAGCGTTCGACCCTGACGTCCGGCTCGCGCACCCGACTCTTGCGTCAGCGGGGCACGACCACCAGCTTCGTCACCTGCGCGCGCGTCCGACCCCTCGCCGTCCCGGAGGCGGGCGAGGCGTCGGTCCCCCGATCCGAGACCCGTAGCCAGTAGACACCGGGCGCAACCGGGCTTCCGGAGGCGTCGCGGGCGTCCCACGTCACGGTGTTCCATCCGTTCCGGGCGTCGAGGCGTTCGGCCAGGACGCGGACCGATCGGCCCGTCGCATCGAAGATCTCGACGCGGACGCGATCTCCGGGCGCGGCCAGGAAACGGACCAGGACCGAGGATCGGAGCGGGTTCGGCGACGCGGAGACCGCCGGCGTCTCACTCATGGACGCGTCGCCGACGTCGACGACGCCCGGGCGCGAGATCACGAGGTCGGCGGGCGGCAATCCCACGTCGACCGGTGCGCCCGTGAGCGGCGCGCCGGAGCTCGCGTCGAACACGCGCACGCCGGGTGCCGAGACGTCTCGGACCCCGAGGAAGAGCGTGCCCGTCGGCGCGTCGCAGTCCATGGCCTCGGTGTACGACTCGGTGGTGTACACGATCGGTCCGAGCGCGCCGGACGTGTCGAACCCGCGGAGGTCGGTGGTGAAGAAGAAATCCGTCGACGACAGGACGAACCCCGTCGTTGCCGAGCACATGGTGAGACAGCCGACGTCACCCCCCAGCGCCGATTCGGTCACCACGAGCCCGAGATCCTGAAGCGTCTCGGTGTCGACGACGTCGATCCCGCCGTCGAGCGCCCCGTAGCTGCCGACGCAGGCCACGTAGAGACGGCGCGAGATCGGGTCGAGCTCCATCTTGCACACGGGGTTCGTGCCGGTCAGCGCGATGGCCTGCGTGCCCGGCGCGACGGGATCCGCGTCGACCAGCGTGTCGGTCGAGACGTCGATGACGGCCAGATACGACGGCGCCACCGGCGTGTAGAACGCGTCCCGATCGAGCCGCTGCACCTGGACGAAGAGGCGGTCGTCCGCGAGGGCCATCGCGTTCAGCTCGGGCAACCCGTCGGCATCGGCGAAGGCACCGAGATCGATGCCGCCGGTGACGGTGCCGCTGGATGGATCGACGATCAGCACGTCCGTGCCGTCGTACGCGCTCACGTATGCCTTCGTCTCGGAGACGACCACGATGTCGTGCGGGTTCGTGCCGGCGCCGGTCGAGAACTGGCGCACCGTCGAGAACGAGGCGGGATCGATGACCTGGACGTTGTCCCCGAGGAACCGGTTCACGACGTAGTGCCGTCCGAAGAAGTGACGCACGATGGGATCCGAGCCGACCCCCTCCACGTTGACGTCGGCCGACCATGGCGACTCGATGTCCACGGCCGAGGAGCTGCCGGTGGCGCCGAAGTCGGTCGTGACCACGAACACGTGGGGCTCGAAGCCGGCGGACGCCGGCGACGGCCCGAACGGTGAGCCGGGGCCCATCGCGAGGAGGACGAGCGTGGCCGCGAGCCGGCGAGCGACACCGACGCCGAATCGTGTGCCGGGGCGATCGTGAGGGCGGGGACGCGGGATCATGACGGGACTCCTTCCGTCGACCGGACGTGGGTGAACGAAAGGCGCGCGGAGTGACGGGGCCGTTGCGTGAAGAGAGGACATCACGCGCTCGGACCCCATGGCCCATCGATCGGAATCCACGCCGAGGATGAGCATCACCACGCGGGCACGTCGCTGCACCCGGCCGCGCGCTTGCGCGCGCATCCTCTTCGGGCAGGTCTTCTGGCTTCCGGGTCGTCCTCGCCTCACGCCTTCCCACGGCACGTCGCGCTCGGGGCGCGGCCGCAGTGGCTCTGTTGTGAGGGTCGTCGCCGGTCACAGCGGCGGGTCCGCGACGGTTTCGCACCGTCTTCCCTCGCGCCCGTCACGATCGCATTCGATCGCACGCGGCACGGTCGCACGTCGGTCTCGACGCACGGGACCCGAAGAGGCGTTCTCGTGCCGGGAGGCTAGCAGTCCTCGGAGGCCGCGGTCAACGCGGCGCCGACGGCCGGCGTGGGTGGGAGGAGACGGAAGAGGGGAGACCGCCCCCGCCGGGGACGGCCTCCCGGGAGGCTACTTGAGCAGGGGCGCGATCACGAGCGAGACCACGCTCATCAGCTTGATGAGGATGTTCAGTGACGGGCCGGCGGTGTCCTTGAACGGATCCCCCACCGTGTCGCCCACCACCGAGGCCTTGTGTGCGTCGGAGCCCTTGCCGCCGTGGGCGCCGCTCTCGATGTACTTCTTCGCGTTGTCCCACGCGCCTCCGGCGTTGGCCATGAAGATGGCCATCAGCACACCCGACGCGGTCACGCCGGCCAGCACGCCGCCCAGCATCTCCTTCTGCTGCAGGATCACGCCGAAGAACACCGGCGTCAGGATGGCCAGGAGACCGGGCATCACCATCTGCTTGATGGCCGAGGCCGTCACCAGATCCACGCATCGCGCGTAGTCGGCCTTGGCGGTTCCCTGCAGGAGCCCCGGGATCTCGCGGAACTGGCGGCGGACCTCCTCGATGACCGCGAACGCCGCGCGCCCGACCGCGTTCATGGCCAGGGCCGAGAACACGAACGGCAGCATCGCGCCGATCAGGAGCCCGACCATGACCGACGCCTTCGTCACGTCGATGGTCTCGATGTTGGCCTGCTGGCGGAACGCCGCGAACAGCGCCAGCGCGGTCAGCGCGGCCGAGCCGATCGCGAAGCCCTTGCCGATCGCGGCGGTGGTGTTGCCGACCGCGTCGAGCTTGTCGGTGCGGCTGCGGACCTCGGGGGGGAGCTTGGACATCTCGGCGCATCCCCCGGCGTTGTCGGCGATCGGTCCGTAGGCGTCGACGGCCAGCTGGATGCCGGTCGTGGCCAGCATCCCGAGCGCGGCGATCGCGATTCCGTACAGTCCGGCCACCGAGAAGCTGACCAGGATGGCGGCGCAGATGAAGATGACCGGCAGCGCCGTGGACAGCATCCCCGTTCCGAGGCCGGCGATGATGTTCGTCGCGGTTCCGGTCTCCGATTGCGCGGCGATCGCACGCGCTGGTCCGCGGTTCTCCGCCGTGTAGTACTCGGTCGAGAACCCGACCCCGAGCCCGGCGATGAGACCGGCGATGGTGGCGAAGAAGAGCTTGGTCGCCTCCGGCGCGCCGACCGACGCTGCGTTCTCGGGCACGATCTGCTGGATGATGAACCAGCTCGCGATGACCATCAGGATGGCGGCCCCGATCGTTCCCGTGTTCAGCGCGCGCTGCGGGTCACCGCCCTCGCTCGTGCGCACGAAGAACGTGCCCAGGACCGACACCACGATGCCGACGGCGGCGAGCACGAGCGGCAGGATCGCGTACTGAGGCGCGAACGCGCCGAACGCGGTCGAGAGCACCATCGAGCCGACGATGGACCCGACGTACGACTCGAACAGATCGGCGCCCATCCCGGCCACGTCACCGACGTTGTCGCCGACGTTGTCCGCGATGGTGGCGGGGTTGCGCGGATCGTCCTCGGGGATGCCGGCCTCGACCTTGCCGACCAGGTCGCCGCCCACGTCCGCGGCCTTCGTGTAGATCCCGCCCCCGACGCGCGCGAAGAGCGCGATGGAGGAGGCGCCCAGGCTGAACCCGGCGAGGACGGTCAGCGACTTGTCGAGACCCTCGCCGGTGCCGCCCCACATGCCCGTGTACCACATGTACAGGAGCGAGAGCCCGATGACGCCGAGCCCGACCACGCTCATGCCCATGACCGCGCCGCCCGAGAAGGCGACGTTCAGCGCCGGTCCGAGCCCGGTGATCGCCGCGTGGGTCGTGCGGTTGTTGGCGGCGGTGGCCACCCGCATGCCGATGAAGCCGGCCAGTCCGGACGCGAACGCGCCCACGAGGAACGACACCGCCACCAACCCCGTGTGCTGGCTACGGTTGCCGAAGTAGAGCAAGATCGCGACGACGACCACGAATACCGCCAGGACCCGGTACTCGCGCTTCAGGAAGGCCATGGCGCCCTCTCGGACCGCCTGACCGATCTCCTGCATCGTCTCGTTCCCCTGGCTCTGCCGGTTGATCCAGCTCGCCTTCGCGAAAGCGAAGACCAGCGCGAGCACTCCGGCCGCCGGAATGAGCCACTTCATGCGTTCCCATCCCCCTCTTCGAGAGTTGATCGGTGGGCCGAACGCGCGAACCGGCACCACCTTCGGACCCACGTCTGAAACAAAGGCGGCGATCATAGCGGAGCGCCACCGAGCACGCCAAGGGCGATCTCCCGGCGGGTGCGAGAGGGGATTGCGGGGGTAAGGGGTGGGCTTCGGGGCACCCGAGCGCGGGCGCACCCCGTGGGCGCGGGGACCCGGCCGGGGCTTTAAGTCACTTTGGCGTATTGGCTTAGCGGATCAATCGGCAGTGGCCGGCGCGTGGCGCCGGCGCGGCTCACGCGACCTCGTTCCGGTCGTGCTCATCCCCCTTCTCGAAGTCGATCTCCGGGCAGTCCCGACCGCCACGGACCGGCGTGACCGGCGCGTATCCCGGGCTCGGGTCGCTCTTGGCCAGGTACTCCTCGATGGCCAGCGACTTGCCGTGGTGATTCGAGTGCAGCTCGAGCTCGGTCCGATCGATGCGGTCGAACAGCCGTCCGGTCTGGTAGAGGGCGATGAACGTCTCGACGACCGTCCGGTCGAACATCGTGCCGGCGTGACGACGCAGCTCCTCGCACGCCTTGCTCGGTCCGAATCCGGGCCGGTACGGGCGGTCGGAGGTCATGGCGTCGAACGCGGCGGCGACCATGATGATCCGGCTGCCGAGCGGGATGGCTTCGCCCGTCAGCCCCTGGGGATAGCCCTCGCCGTCGGGCTGCTCGTGGTGGAACCGCACGAGCTGGGCGGCCCGCGCCAGAGCCGGGATGTCCTTGAGGATGTAGAACCCGGTCTGTGAGTGCGTCGTCATCAGCGCGTGCTCGTCCTCGTCGAGCGATCCCGCCTTGTGGAAGATCTCGTGCTGGATCGCCGTCTTGCCCACGTCGTGGAGCAGCGCCGCGAGTTCGAGGTCCGCCAGATCGGACGCCGGCATCCCGAGCTCCTCCCCGACGCGTAACGCGTACCGGGAGATGCGATAGCTCCGACCGCTCGTGAAGGGATCCTCCGAGTCGATGATCGACGCGAGCACACGCACGAGGTCCACGTCGGGGCACTCTGCGACGGCCCCATCCGCCGGGAGGTCGTCGCGCGGCTCCGGCGCGGCTGCCGGCGTCCAGTGGCGATCCGGGCGTCCGCCGCTCGCGGGCCGCGGGCCCAAGCGGTGGTGGGTGTAGGCCAGCGCCAGCACGCCGGCCAGACCGCCGAGCGCGAGGCTCAGCTCGGCGCCGGTGTGCGCGCCGAGCCGCCACCAGAACGTGACGATCGCCGCGATCGCGAACACGGGACCCAACACTCCAACGATCCGGTCGCGCACATTCGATCGTGAGTCAGCCATCGTTTCCACGCTCCCAACTACTCGACGTGCCCGTACGCACGCACGGGCCTCGATCACTACGCAAGCTGTACCCTCGTGGCGAACGACTCGAACTGCGACTTGTCGATCGCGTGGCGGTACGCCTCTTCGCCGGAGATCTTGCCCGCGTCGAAGAGCTTCTCGATTTCCTCGTCCATGAGCTGCATGCCGAGCTTGCCGCCCGACCGCATCAGCGACGTGAGCTGGTTGGTCTTGCCCGAACGGATGAGGGAGCCCGCGGCGTTGGCGTTCACGAGCACCTCGGCGGCCATGTGCATCGACGCCCCGTCGGAGCCGGGGATGAGATGCTGCGAGACCACCATGCTCAGGCTCTCCGAGAGCATCGTCCGGACCTGCGACTGGCGACCGGCCGGGAACACGTTGACGATTCGATCCACCGTGCGGACGGCACCGGTCGTGTGCAGGCTCGCCAGGACCTGGATGCCCGTCTCGGCCGCGGTCAGCGCCAGCCCGATCGTCTCGACGTCGCGCATCTCGCCCACCATGACGACGTCCGGGTCCTCTCGCAGGGCGTCCCGAAGCGCGTTGGCGAAGCTCTCGGAGTGCGCGCCCACCTCGCGCTGAGTGACGATGCAGTGGCGGTTCCCGTGGACGTACTCCACCGGATCCTCGATGGTGATGATCCGACCCATGCGACGCGAGTTGATGTGATCGATCATCGCGGCCAGCGTGGTGGACTTGCCCGATCCGGTCGGTCCGGTGACCAGCGTCAAGCCGCGCGGCTGGGACAGCATCTGGGTGACGCCGGCCGGCAGGTTCAGCGACTCGAGCGATCGGATCTTCCTGGGAATGACCCGGAACGCGCACGCGATGCCCTCGAGGTGGTGCGAGACGTTCGCGCGGAAGTGACCCAGGTCGTCGAGGGTGAAGCCGAGGTCGACGGTCTTTCGCTCGGCGAACTGCTCCGAGAGGAGCGTCGTCTGCATCAGCTGTTCGGCGATCACGCGCATCTCGGGTGCCTTCAGCGCCCGGAACTTGACGCGGTGAAGGTGCCCGTTCACGCGGATGCGCGGGGGCTCTCCGGCCGCCAGATGAAGATCCGAGCCGCCGCGCTGCACCGTCAGCTCGAGGAACGGGCGGACGAGCTCCAGGGAGGTTCCGGTACTCATCTGAGGCTCGCCGACGACATGCTCTTCTTCCCCTTGAAACCCTGCACGGGCCGCGAGACGTACGGACCGAACGCCGACTTGTCGTTCGCGATCCGACGGGCGTCGTCCGCGTCGATGTCACCGGACCGCACGAGGCTCAGCAGCGAGTCGTCCATCAGTCGCATGCCGTGTCGGCGTCCCGTGGTGATGACGCTGGGCAGCTTGAACGTCTCGCCGTCACGGATGAGCTGCGCGACCGCGGGCATGTTGGTCAGAATCTCGGTGGTCGGCCGGCGGCCTCCGCCGTCCGCGGTGCGAACGAGCTCCTGGCAGATGACGCACTTCAGATTGTCCGCCAGCGTCGTGCGTACCTGACCGTGGGCGTCCGGCGGGAACGAGTCGAGAATGCGATCGATGGTGGAGACCGCACTGCGCGTGTGGAGCGTGGCGAACACCAGATGTCCGGTCTCGCAGGCCTCGAGCGCGAGCTGCATCGATTCGCGGTCGAGAAGCTCGCCGACGAGAATCACGTCCGGATCCTGGCGGAGCGCGGCTCTGAGCCCGTCCGAGTACGACCGCACGTGCGTGCCGATCTCGCGCTGGAGCACCATCGATCCCTTGCTCTCGTGAACGAACTCGATCGGGTCCTCGATGGTGACGATGGTGCCGAAGCGCGTCTCGTTGATCCGGTCCACGAGCGAGGCCAGCGTGGTCGATTTGCCGGTTCCGGTGGCCCCGGTCACGAGCACGAGCCCGGACTTCAGCTCGGTCAGCGACGCGACGACCCTCGGGAGGCCGAGCGCGTTCAGCGGGATGACCGTCTCGGCGATCACTCTGGCCGTGATCACGAGACCATCGCGATGCCGCGTCACGCTGATCCGGAGACGTCCGGCGATCTCGGAGCCGTAGCAGAAGCTGAGCCCACCCCGGGCGTCGAAGCGCCCGTACAGCTCGTCGGTCATGAGCGCGTGCGCGAACCGTTCGACGTCGTCGGCGGAGAACGGCTCGCCGCCGGCCGGAATCAGCTCCCCGTGCACGCGGCGCATCGGGGGATGATCCGGAATCAGATGGACGTCGGAGGCGCTCGCCCGGCGTCCATCCGCGAAGATCTCGTCGATCTGTGACATGCCGCTTCCGGTCTCGGGTTGTGGGGTCGGAGCGTTCGATCGCGAGGGCCTCGCCGAGCCGGGCCGGATGACCCCCGTCGTGGAGCCTCGCGCATCGTCCTCGTTATCGGCCGGTGCGAGCCGCGGCTCAACTTCGTTCTGGCCGGCGGCGTTTCCTGGCGCGGGACCGCGAGAGCGCCTCGCCGGTGAGGTCACGTGTGCGGGAACGTCGTGCGGCGCAAGCCACTGCGTGCACCTGGCGCGAACCAGCCGCCGCGGACCAGGACCCGGCCACCCGGGGCCGCGCGTGCCCGGCCGTCAGTCGCCCAGCTCGGCCATGAGCTCCCGGACGGCGCGATCCAGCTGCGGATCGCGTCCGGCGACGGCGTCGTCGGGTGCGTTCTCGACCCGCACGTCGGGCACGCACGGGTTTCGCTCCATCGGTGGCATCTCGTCCAAGGTGCTGCCGCGCTTGGCGTACCAGCCGCGGTTGGGGCGTCTCACCCGGGACCCGTCGAGGAGCCGGACCTGGGACGTCGAGATCACGCCCCCGAACGTCGGCTGTCCCACGAGCTTGCCACGGCCCAGCGTCTGGACCGCCCGGGCGAAGATCTCGCCGTTCGAGAACGTGGTCTCGTTGATCAGCACGATGATCGGCTTCGTCCACGCGTAGATCAGCCGCCGCGTCGTCGGATAGCCGGGACCACCCTCGCGCGCCACGGTGACCGCGTGATCACCGGCGAGGATCGAGCTGAGGAGGATGTCGGTGATCCAGCCGCCCGAGTTGTCCCGGACGTCGATCACGAGGCCCTCCTTGCCGTGAGCGACCGCGTAGAGCTCGCGCTCGAACTGGCGCGCGCTGGCGGTGCCCATGTTGCGGAGGTTGATGTACCCGAGGCGCCCGTCCGAGGACTCCTCGACCCGTGCGCGGCTGGCGCGAACGTCGCGCTCGTAGACGCGGTCGCGATAGCGCGAGCGGGACTCCGGCCGCATGCGCACGTCGAAACGCTCGCCGTCACGCTCGACGCCCACCAGGATCGAACGCTCGTCGGTCCCCTCGAGCCAGCGGTACAGGTTGTCGCCGCGCGCGAGCTCGTGATCGTCGATCGAGACGAGGACGTCGCCGACCTCCAGCCGACTGGAGACGCGCGCGGCCGGGCTCTCGGGCAGGACCTCGGCAACCCTGACCCGGTCGTCGGGCAGGGGATCGGGCACGATGCCGAGGTGTCCGGTCATCACCCCCGGGCCCTCGGCGGGGGGATCGTAGATCTGTGTGTGGCTCGAGTTCAGCTCGCCGATGAGCATGCGGAGCGCGTCGCGGAAGTCCGCGGGATGCGCGGCCGCCTCGGCTACTCGCCGGTACGTCTCGCGGTCGCGGTCCCAGTCGGTGCCGTGATGATCGGCGTCGTAGAAGCCGGTCGCCAGCACGCGCCAGGCCTCCTCGTAGATTTGCCGGCGCTCCGCCACGAGATCGATGCGGGCCCGTCCGCGCGTCCGGTAGCTCTCGGTCTTTCCCTCGAGGTCGACGCTCTCGATCGCGCCGCCGGTCGTGAAGTAGGCCCGCTCGTTCTCCGGGCTCCACACGAGGCCCGCCGGGACGTCGTCGAACGCGGCCAGGCGCTCCAGCTTCTCGCCGTCCCATCGCACCTTCCAGAGCGTGTGGTCGTCGCCGGTGCGCGCGGCGAAGACGAACGTCTCGCCGTCGTCGGCGAGCACCACCGAGCGCTCGTCGCCGGGGAACGACGTGACCCGGCGGAGTCGGCGGTGAATGTCCTCGAAGTTGATCTCGACCCGCGGCGACGGCTCCTCGTCCTCGGCGGACTCCTCGTCCGACACCGCCTCGGGCTCGTCGTCTTCGCGGAGCGCCTCGTCGAGGACGTCCTGAGACGTCTTCTCGTCGTCGGCCTCGAGAAGCCACACGAACCAGATGTCCGAGTCACCGTCGTAGCGCCGCTTGCCGGCGAACGCCAGCTTGCGTCCGTCGGCGGACCAGATGGGCGAGCCCTCGGGGTCGGGATGTCGGGTCACGTTGATCGGCACGACGTCGTCGGGTCCGGCGTCGTCGTCGACCGAGGCGACGAAGATGTCCGTGTTGAAGTCGTCGTCGGTGCGGGTGAACGCCAGCCAGCGGCCGTCGGGCGACCACGCGAACTCGGGGCGCTGGAAGTTCGTCGACACGACACGCGGGGAGCCGCCGTCCACGTCCGCGACCACGAGGTCGCCGAGCCCGCGCACGTACGCGATCCGGTCCCCGGACGGCGACACCCGGGGTCGCGACTCCTCCTCGGGGGACGACGTCAGGCGCGTGATTCGAAAGCGCGCCGACAGCACGAGCCGCTCGCCGTCGATCGCGGCCTCGATGCGGTGGAGATCGGACTGTCCGTCCCGGTCGGACGCGAACACGATCGCGCGCGAGTCGGGTAGCCACGAGATCTGGTGGTCGCGCCCCGGCGAGCGCGTCAACCGCGTGACCGCCGTCGCGTCGGCCTCGGCGCGCCGGACATAGATGTCTCCCCGGAACACGAACGCGATCTCCTTGCCGTCGGGGGAGACCGCCAGCTCGTCCGCGCGCGACACCGACAGCGTCTCGGCCGTCGGGGACGCGGCGTCGGCCGGAGCGTGGATCTCGATCGGGACCGGCTCGCCGCCGGGCCGCAGGGTCCACAGGTCGAGGTCCCGCTCGAATGCGATCAGATCGGACCCGCGCGAGACCCGGGGGAAGCGCACCCCGTCGTCGTCGAAGCGCGTGAGCGGCGCGGCGTCATCGGGGCCCGTGGCCATCCAGACGTTGTAGGTACCGTCGCGCTCGCTGAGGAACACGACGGCCCCGAGCGCACTCGACCAGGACGGCTGCGTGTCCTGACCCCGGGCGGCCTGGAACGGCTCGACTCTCGCGTCACCGCCGGGGTGGATCCAGAGCTCTCGCGCGGCCGGACCGTCGTAGCCCTGGCGCCACCAGGTACCGGCGGTGGCTCCGCGCGAGAAGACGATCGCGCCGCCGTCGCGCACGGCGACGTGATCGGCGACCGACGGGAGCGCTCGGACCGACGTCCCGCCGGTGATCGGCACCACGTGGATTCCCGAGAGTCGGAACTCGTAGAGCTCCCGGTACGTCGAGAAGAGCACGCCGGACCCGTCGGCCGTGAAGGCCTCCGCCCGATCGGTGCCGTCGTGGAACGTGAGCTGTACGCTCTCGCCGCCTGCCACCGGGATCACGAACACGTCGTTGTTTCCGGTTCGATCCGACGTGAACGCGATCCGCGTCCCGTCGGGCGACCAGCGCGGGTACGCATCGTACCCCGGGTGTGCGGTCAGACGCCGGGCGAGCCCGCCCTCGGCGGGCACGGTCCAGATGTCGCCCTGCCAGGAGAACGCGATCAGCCGGCCATCGGGCGACGGAGCGGGGTGTCGAGGGAAGCGGACGTTGGCCGTCGCGGTTCCTGCGACGGCGAGCGCGAGCGACGCGACCAGGGTCAGGCGAACACCCGTGCCCGCAAGGGCGCGCGAGCGACCGGACCACACGGCGCGATCGAGATTCCGCATCCCGATCCTAGGACAGCTCGGGCGCAGGCGGTCGACCGCCGTCGTCGCGCAGGTGGCCGTGGTGGATGAGCTCGAAGCCCTTGCGGGCGAGGACCGCCGTTCCCGCGGTGAGGTCGTCGCAGTGGATCAGCATGACGGGCCGCGCGAACGGTCGGCAGAAGAGCGGGTACGAGTAGTGGATGTTGACCTCGGCTTCCAGGAGGGCCCGGCAGACGTTGCCGATCGCGTCATGGCCTCTCCGGAGGCTCACCGCCAGGAGCTCGCTCTTGGTGACCGAGTACCCGCACTCGCGGAGCGTCTTGTACGCCCACGGGGGGTCGCTCAGAATGATCCGGACGACCGCGTGATCGGTGGCGTCCCAGACGCTCATGCCGTAGATCTCGATGCGGGCCTCGTCGAGCTTGGTCGTCAGCTCCAGCAGCTCGCCGACGCGGTTGCGAAGGAATATCGAGAACTGCGTGACGCTGGGCTCGTCGAACTTGTGGAAAGTGGCCGACATCGAGGGATGGACCTCCGACTCGCGGTACCGTCTCGAGGCTCGGAGTGAGTGCGCGGAGCGTAGCAAACGGCCGGTCCCCCCACAACGCGATAGTGGCCCAGGAGTCCGAGGGTTACGCGGCTCAGCGGAGTCGCACGGCCGTCCCGTAGGCGAGGATCTCGGCGGCCTGTGCCTGCACCATCGACGTCGTGAACGTGATCCCGACCACCGCATCGGCTCCCAGCGCGCGGGCCCGCTCGCGCATCCGGTCGAGCGCCTGCTCGCGGCTCTCGGCCAGGAGCTTGGTGTACTCGCCGATCTCGCCGCCCACGAGGCCCTTCAGGCCCGCTATGAAGTCGTGCCCGAAGTGGCGGGCGCGGATCGTGTTGCCCGTGACCACCCCGAGCACCTCGCCGATCTCGCGTTCCGGAACCGTGAAGGTCGTGGTCTCGATCATCGCTTCACCTCTCGATAGGGGTCGCGCCGTTCGGTGAAGAACCGCTCGCGAATCACCGAGACGACGATCACGGCGCCGCCGACCGACAGCAGGCCGATCGCGAGACGGACCCACCATGGGTCCTCGGGGCTGGCCAGGAGCCAGTGCACGAAGTCGGGGAGCGCTCGAGCCAGCGCCGCCGCGAGCAGGATGATCGCCCCGATCGACACCAGCAGCCACCCGAACCGTCGCTCGAGGCGGTTGTAGGTGGTCCGCCAGTAATCGTCGAAGACGTCGTCCGGGAACGGATCGAGCTTCATGGCCGCGGTGACTCCTCTCAGCTGCCGGAAGGCCTCCAGCTCCTGGGCCAGCTCGGGGGAGCGAACCAGCTCCGCCTCGAACTCGGCGCGCTCGGTCGGGTCGAGCTCGTCGTCGAGGTAGCCGCTGATCAGATGACTCCGGCGACCGACGTCCTCGGGACGTCGCGGGTCGTGGTCAGTCATGCTGCTCTCCTCGGGCGTCGCCTCCGCGCAGCACCGGCGCGAGCAGTGCCCGCAGCCTGGCTCGCGCGTGGTGGAGACGGCTCATCACCGTCCCCTTCGGGATGTCGAGCACCGCGGCGATCTCCGCATACGTGAGATCCTGAAACTCGCGCAGCACGAGGATCTCGCGATCGTTCTCGCCCAGACGCCGGATCGCGCTCCAGACGAGGGCCCGGAGCTCCGCCCGCTCGGCCAGGAGCTCGGGCGACGGGGCGGGCGAGGCGAGGGGGGCGTCGTCCCCGAGCGGTGTCTCGCGCCGCGTCGACGCGCGCGCCAGGTGGTTGAGGCACAGGTTCCTCAGGATCCGGTGAAACCACGGATAGAATGGGCGGTCGGGGTCGAACCGCCTGATCGCCCGGAATGCTCTGGCGAACGCCTCCTGGGACAGGTCGAGCGCGTCGTCCCGGCTCCCCGTCCAGCCCATGGCGAAGCCGGCCGCTCGTCGCATGTAGCGGCTGACGATGGGCTCGAACGCATCCCGCTCGCCGTCCTGGCAGCGGAGGATGAGCGCGCGCTCGTCGGCATCGAGATCCAGGGCATGGTCCATCGCATCGGCCTTTCTGTCGCCGCTCGGCTTCGAGGGGGAGTACCGGCGACCGGGCGGCGTATTCATGCGATCGTGCGACCTTCCTCGGGCTCCGGAGCCTCTCCCGCGGCCGGCCCGCCCCGTGAGTCCGAGCGGGAGGGGACCGGGGAGTCCAGCCGACCGTGCCCGCCGTGCCGACCGTGGGCCAGGGTACGCGATCGACGGCCGCAGCGTCGCGGCCGACCCTGGGGACGGACCGGCGCCGGCCGGGGTTGCCTCAACTCGGCTCGACCCACGTTCGGAGGCGATCGTGGAGAGCCGCCACGCGCCGCGTTCCCACACGCCGCGTACCACGCGCCGCGTGGCAGTCGGACGGCCGACCGCTAGCTCAGGATCCTCGGCAGGTGAGCGGGAATCCGCGTCACGACCTCGTAGTTGATCGTGTCGCACCAGCGGGCGAGATCGTCCGCGCGGATCTCCTCGTCCCCCTGAACGCCGAGGAGACACGCCTCGTCGCCGACGCGCGCGTCGGGGATGTGCGTGACGTCGATCATGCACATGTTCATGCACACCCGCCCCCGGACCGGTGCTCGCTCGCCGCGCACCAGGACGTGCGCGCGGCCCGAGAGGCCGCGATCGTATCCTTCGTAGTACCCGATCGGCAGGATCGCGATCCGGCTGGGGACGCTCGTCCGGTAGGTCCGGCCGTAGCCGATGAACGCGCCCGCCGGCACGTCCTTGACCTCCGTCACGGTGGTGACCCAGCGGAGAGCCGGTCGCAGCTCGATCGGATGGTCCCGCTCGGTGCGATAGCTGAGAAGCGTCTCTCGGCTCGGCCAGAGGCCGTACAGTCCGATGCCGACGCGAACCATCTCCAGGTGCGTCTCGGGAAACAAGAGCGCGGCCGCGGTACACGCGATGTGGCGGGACGCGAACCGAACGCCGAGCGCCGACAGCTCCTTCTCGGCGGCCGTGAAAGCCCGCTTCTGGGAGTCGGCGTAGTCGTGCTCGAGCGTGTCCTCGATGTTGGCGAAGTGCGTGGTCAGACCGACGGGCTCGAGACGATCCGGATGCCGGGTGATGGCGGCCGCGACGTCGGTGAACGTGGACGGCATCGCGCCCCGCCGATGCGTGCCCGTCTCGACCTTGAGGTGCGCCCGGGCCCGCGTGCCGGCCGCTCCGGCCGCCTCGGCCAGGCGATCCAGCTCCGCCGCCGTGGTCACGACCACGTCCAGGTCGTGGGCCAGCACGTCGTCGTAGCGATCGGGGTCCACGAAGCCCATCACGAGCACGCGCACGTTCGGGAGGTGCCCGCGGAGCGCCAGCCCCTCCTCCAGCGAGTTGACCCCGTACCAGCTCACGTTCGAATCGCCGAGCGCGCCCAGCACCTGGACGAGCCCGTGCCCGTAGGCGTTCGACTTCACCACGGGCATCACGTGACGGTCGTGGCCGGCCAGGAGCCGGAACAGCTCGAGGTTGTGAACGAGAGCGTCGCGGCTCACGTAGACGCGCGTCAGGGCTTCCAGGATCTCCTCCAGTCTCCGCGCCGGTGGTGGCATCTCGGGGCGCAGTCTAGCGTCCGGCGACGGTCGTGTCTCTGTTCGATGCCGTCGTGCATGACGCCTGGACCGCGCCCGCGCGGGGTGGCCGCAATCGCGCACCCGGCGGTGCATCCCCGCCATCTCGATCCTCGGGCGCGCCCCCGGCACCGGGAGTCCGATCGATTGAGGGTGATCGCCGGAACACCTCTCACGCGGACGGGAAGCACCGATGCTCTACTCCCAACATCTCGTCGACCACTTCCGGTCACGGCTCGTGGGCCAGGATCTCGCGATCCGCGAGATGGTGCGCGCGCTGACGGTGGCGCGCTCGGGACTCCACGCCCGCACCGGTCCGCTGGGCGCGTTCATGTTCCTGGGTCCGACCGGTACCGGAAAGACGACGCTGGCCCGGGCCGTGGCCACCGAGCTGTTCGGACGCCCCGAGCTGGTGATCAACCTCGGCGTGTCCTCGGCGAGCTCGGCCGTGAACCTGATCGAGTCGCTCGGCTTCCACGTCGAGCGCTGCGGCGGACTCGTCACGGCCAGCGACACCGAGGGCCGCGCGCGCCGGCTCGTGCACGCGGTGGTCATCATCGAGGACTACCTCGACGCCGAGGCCGAGATCGGGCGAATGCTGTGCCAGCTCATCGACGACGCGGCGCTGCCGCTCGGCGGAGGCGACGTGCTGGACCTCTCGCGCGTCGTCTTCGTGTTCGAGTCCCGCGAGTGCACCGATCAGCTGGACGAGCTGGCGCGCTCGTCGTCGCGGATTGGATTCCACGATCGACCCGATGCGCACGACCTGGATGCCAACGACGAGGTCGACGAGAAGCTCTACCTCGCCGCGCGCAAGCAGATCGAGTCCGAGTTTCCCTCGGAGTTCGTGGGGCGACTGGATCGCGTGATCGTCTTCAAACGCCTGCGTCCGGAGCATCTGGCCTTGCTCGTGGACCGGCAGGTGGCGGAGATCGAGAGCGGACTGGCGGCGCGCGGTCTGCCCGGGGTACGGCTGCGCCTGGAGGAGCCGCTTCGCGAGCACCTGCTCGGCAAGGCCCAGCGTCGGCTGCATCTCGGCGCGCGTCCGCTCCTGCGCAACGTGCGCAAGTACGTTCTGTTCCCGGTGGCCGATCTGGTCGCGTCCGGTGCCATCGTGCCAAACGTCGACGTCCGGCTGGACATCGCCGGCGGACGATCGATCGCACGGGTGCGTGCATCCAACGTGGACGCGGCCTGAGCGCGAGGTCCGGTGGTCACCCCTCGCGGCGCGCGTGAGCGCGGGCGGTCAGGCGTCGTGCCAGACCCTCGAGCCGTTCGAGACACTCGGGCGTCCGGAACGCCGCGAGCTGGGCGGCCTCCTCGTTCGCGAGAGCCCGCCGTAGCGGCGCCTCCGCGCGCGCCGCGTGCTCGCGCTTGATGCTGGAGACGACCGCCTCGGTCACGTCGACCAGGCGAGCCGCCAACGTACCCGGCTCGCGCTCGACCGCGTGGGGCGGCACCACCCGGTCCACCACGCGGAGCTTCGCGGCGTCGTGAGCGTCGACGACACGCCCCGACCAGAGTAGATCCTGTGCGATCGCGCGCCCGCAGCGCGCGGCCAGCGTGTGCGTGAGTCCCAGGTCCGGATGCAGCCCCAGACGAACCTGCGTGGCGCCCAGGGTGGCGCGTGGCGTCGCGATGACCACGTCGCACGCGAGCGCCAGACCCAGGCCCGCACCGGCGGCGGGGCCGTTCACGAGCGCCAGAATCGGCTTCGGGCATTCGATGGCCAGGCGGGCCACGACGTCGTGTGCGGATCGAACGAGGCGCGCGAAGCCGTTCCAATCGCGGCGGCGCCGGAGCTCGATGAGATCGGTCAGATCGAGTCCGGTGCTGAACGCCCGTGACGCCCCCTCCAGCGCGATCACGCGCGCGTCCGAATCGGACGCGCGATGCAGCGCGGCCAGCAGCTCGGTCAGCGTGTCGCCGCACAGCGCGTTGTGGCGCTCCGGACGGTCGATGACGATGCGCGTGCACGGACCGTCGCGGCGCATGAGAACGCTGGACGTCGCGGGCATCTCGGACCTCCCGTCACCGAGCAACGGCGAGACGACGGCGGCGAGCCGGATCACGCGGGGCGCCTGGGACCGAGGGTGAGGCGCGAGGAGGGATCGAGCGCACGAACGTGGCCGGTCGGACCCGCCGACGGAGGGACTGGGCTGGGTTCCACCTGACGTCACGCTAGCACCGGCCCAGGGAGAGGTCAACGGCCGGGCCGCGATGCCGGGGATCGACCAGGGAAGCAAGTTCCCTGGCCCGCCGGGGCCGACGGCTCGACGTTCAGATCCGGCGGCGCATCCCCGACGTATTGCGTACGGCGGGGCCGTCCCCGGTGGATGCGGGACGCCTCGCGGACGGGTTACACTCATCGGACTCGCCCCTCCGATCACGACGCGCGCCGGCGGCCCGGCCCGTTCCGCCGAGAGGCACGCCCGGTCCACCACGAGGACGACGATCGATGGAAGCTCACGAACGAAAGCGGACACCCCGGCCTGCACCCGAGCCGATCCCGATCACATCGCTCGAGGATCCCTCGCTCTACTTCAATCGGGAGCTCAGCCGCGTGTGGTTCTACTTCCGCGTGCTGGATCAGGCCCGGGACGCGAACGTCCCGCTCCTGGAGCGCGTCCGGTTCCTGACCATCTCCAGCGCGATCCTCGACGAGTTCTTCGAAATCCGTGTCGCGGGTCTCGAGGAGCAGGTCGCGATGGGCATCTCGAAGCCCGGCGCCGACGGGCTCACCGCCACCGCGACGCTGGAGCAGATCCGCACGCTCGTCGTACGGCTGGTGGCCGAGCAATACGAGACGCTCGACCAAGAGCTCTTGCCCGCGCTGCGCGACGAGGGGATCGACGTCCGCTTCGCCGACCGGTGGACAAAGGCCGAGGTCGAGTGGCTTCGCCGGTACTTCGATGCCGAGGTCCTGCCGGTGCTGACCCCCGTGGGGCTCGACCCCGCGCACCCGTTCCCGAAGATCCTGAACAAGAGCCTCAACTTCCTGGTGACGCTGGAGGGCAAGGATGCGTTCGGGAGACGGGGCGGACGCGCCGTCATCCAGGCGCCGCGGCTCTTGCCGCGACTGGTCCGCGTGCCCGACGACGTGAGCCACGACGCCACCGTGATCGTCCCCCTGGTCAGCATCATCGAGGCCTTCGTGGGCGAGCTCTTCCCGGGCATGAAGGTGCGCGACTGCCACCAGTTCCGCGTCACGCGCAACAGCGATCTCTGGATCGAAGAGGAGGAGGTCGACGATCTCCTGAGCGCGCTGCAGGGCGAGCTCGCGGGGCGGCACTACGCGCACGCGGTCCGACTCGAGGTGGATGCCGAGATCGGTGACGACGTCCTGGAGTTTCTGTGTTCCCGGTTCCAGCTCCACGAGGCCGACGTCTACCGGGTCGAGGGCCCGGTGAACCTGAGCCGTTTCTCGTCCCTGCTGGATCTCGTCGACCGGCCCGCGCTCAAGTATCCTCCGTTCAAGCCGGGGCTCCCCGGCAAGCTCAACGCCCGGTCCAAGGATCTCTTCTCGATCATCCGCGACCGGGATCTCCTCCTCCATCATCCGTATCAGAGCTTCGCGCCGGTGCTCGAGCTCCTGCACGAGGCGGCGCGCGATCCCAACGTGCTGGCCATCAAGCAGACCGTCTATCGCACCGGGATGGCGTCGGCGGTCGGTCGGGCGCTTCTGGAGGCGGCGCGCGCGGGCAAGGAGGTCACCGCGGTCGTCGAGCTCCGGGCCCGGTTCGACGAGGCCGCCAACATCAAGCTCGCGTCGGATCTCCAGGAGGCGGGGGCGAAGGTCGTGTACGGCGTCGTCGGCTTCAAGGCGCACGGCAAGATGCTGATGATCGTGCGCCGCGAGGGCGACCGCCTCCGGCGCTACGTGCACCTCGGCACCGGAAACTACAACGACGTCACCGCGCGCCAGTACACCGACTTCAGCCTCATCACCGCCGACGACGAGATCGGCGAGGACACGCACGCGCTCTTCCAGCAGCTCACCGGGCTCGGGAAGGTGCGCAGGCTGAAGAAGCTCCATCAGACCCCGTTCGGGCTTCACGACACGCTTCTCGAACGGATCGAGCTCGAGATCGAAGAGGCCAACGCCGGCCGCCCGGCCCGCATCGCGGCGAAGATGAACTCGCTGATCGAGACCGACATCATCCGCGCGCTGTACCGTGCCTCGCGCGCGGGCGTCCAGGTCGACCTGGTCGTGCGGGGGATCTGCTGCCTTCGCCCCGGCGTGCCCGGTGTGTCGGAGAACATCCGCGTGCGGTCGGTTCTCGGTCGCTTCCTCGAGCATCACCGCGTGTTTCACTTTCACGCGGCCGGCGAGAAGGTGATCATGTGCTCCAGCGCCGACTGGATGCCCCGCAACTTCTTCAAGCGGGTCGAGGTCGCGTTCCCGATAGAGGCGCGAAAGCTCAAACGTCGCCTCATCGACGAGGGTCTCGACGTGTACTTCCGGGACAACTGCCAGGCCTACGAGATGGGAGCAGAGGGCCAGTACACCCGAGAGGATCCCGGCGCCGAGCCCCGCTGGTCGGCCCAGGAATCGCTGCTCGACGCGCTCGCCGACTGGACCTGACGGTCAGCTCGAACCCGGTGCGTCACCCACCTGGGCATTGCTCTCGACCACGAGGCGCGTGCCCACCGCATCCAGCCACTTGGCCTCGGCGCGGAGATCGCCGGCCGTGAGGGGATGCTCGTCCAGCCAGCCCGGCGGAAACTCGACCGTGAGCGTGTCGGGGTCGCGTAGCGCGATGACTGGTGGCGTCTGGTCGGTCCGGCTCCGGCACAGGAGCGCGCTCAGCCGGAAGAGGATGGCCAGCCGCATCGCGAACGCGTGTCGCTGCCGGGGGATGTCGCCGAAGGGGAGGCGGGAGATCCCCCGCCGGTGATTGTGGATGAGCATCGCCAGGAGCGCCTGGTCGTCGGCGCTGAAGCCGGGCATGTGAGAGTGCCGTACCAGGTACGCGCCGTGCTTGTGGTAGCCCGAGTATGAGAGCGCCAGGCCGATCTCGTGCAGGGAGGACGCCCAGGCCAGGAACCGCTCGGCCACGTCGTGCGGCATGTCGGGCGTGTCGGGCAGCTGAGCCAGGAGCGCGCTGGAGAAGGCCTGGAGCCGGTCGGCCTGATCCACGTCGACGCCGTATCGACGCATGAAGCGCTGGATCGTCCGTTCGCGAACGTCCTGACGCTGCAGGCGGCCGAGGAGGTCGTAGATCACGCCCTCGCGGAGCGCGCCGCTGGCCCGCACGAGCTCGTCGATCCCCAGGCTCTTGAACACCCCGATCAGAATGGCGAGCCCGCCCGCCAGCACCGGGGCCCGATCGGACTTGAGACCGTTCAGCGAGAGTCCGGCCGTGGAGCCGGCGTTGACCAGGAGACGGCGCAGCTTCTTCAACGCCGGAAGCGTGATCTCGCCCGCGGTGATCTCCTCCCCGCGCAGGATGTCGCTGATCGCGTTGATCGTGCCCGACGCACCGAGCGTCGAGCTCCAGCCGTGCTTGCGAAACGCGCCCTCGAGGCTCTGCAGCTCGCGCCGCGCCTCGGTCTCGGCCAGGCGAAACGCCTCGCGTTCGATCCGGCCCTTGGGGAAGTACCGGCGCGAGTAGCTCACGCAGCCCATGAACAGGCTGTGCGCCAGATCGACGTCGTATCCCTCGCCGACGATGACCTCGGTGGAGCCGCCGCCGATGTCGATGACGAGCCGCCGGCCGTCCGCGCCGTGCAGGTGCGAGACACCCAGGTAGATGAGTCGCGCCTCTTCCTCGCCCCCGATGACCTCGATCGGGTGGCCGAGCGCCCGGGCCGCCCCCTCACGGAACGCGTCGTCGTGGCGCGCCTGCCGCAGCGTGTTGGTCCCGACCGCGCGCACGAACCGGGGGCTCAGTGAGCCGAGACGCTGCCCGAACCGCCCCAGGCAATCGATCGCACGGGCGCGCGCCTTCTCCGAGAGCGTGTGTTCGTGCGTCAGCCCGGCGGCCAGCCGGACCGGCTCCTTCAGGCGATCGATGACGTAGAGCCCATCCGGGGTGGCCCTGGCGATGATCAGGTGGAAGCTGTTGGAGCCCAGGTCGACCGCCGCCACCGTCTCGGTGTCGGTGGGCTGCTCGGTCGTATCGGCGTCGGAGAAGGGGCTCATGTGCCGACGTCACGCCCGAGCGAACGCAACGCGCGCGCCCCCAGAAGCCACAGGAGTCGCCCCGTGCCCGGTCGCGGGGTCTCGAACTCGATGGCCGCGGCGCCCGCCTTCTTGAGGTGCGTGAACGTGCGGGTCGCACCCACCGCGGCGGCCAGGAACACGTCGAGCTGAGGGGCGTGGCCGGTACACACGACGTGCTCGGTACGAGCGTTCACCCCGGCGGTCTGGTGCGTCAGATCGTCGAACAGACGCTCGGGCTCGGCGTCGAACAGGAGGCTGTCGGTCTCGTGCACGCGCGTGTCACCGAGACCCAGCATCGCGCGGGCGATCTCCGCGGTCTCGACGGCGCGCCGGTACGGACTGGTCAGGATCAGGTCGGGCAGGAGTCCCATCGCACGAAGCCCGAGGGCGGACCGCCGCGTCCGCCTCACGCCCTTCGGCGTGAGCGCCCGCTCGGCATCCGGGGGGCAGTCCGGCGCGAGGCGGTCGTGGGCGATACCGTGTCGGAAGAGACAGACGATCACGCGTGAACCTCTCGAGGATGGGTTGCGAACGCCGTCGGACCGCGCTACTCGTGCGGCTCGGCCGTTGCGTCGCCACCGGCGGGCTCGCCGTCGGTCGTCGCGTCCACATCGACGTCGTCACGCGTCGCCCGCCGCCGCGGCACCCGGAACGCCAGCGCCATCGCCTTCTCATACCGCCTGGCCATCTGTGCTTGCAAGCGTGACCATCGTGCGCCGGCGAGTTTCGGGTACTCGGCCCGGAAGCGCCCGCGCAGCCGTTCGGCCTGTCGTTCGTATCGTTCGACGAGTCGCCCGATCACGAACGCCGTGCCCGGGGAGACCGGCTCGTCGGTGCGGAGCGCCTCGGACGTGAGCCACTCCACGGCGACGTCGGCGTCCTGGTGCAGCCCCAGGATCTCCTGAAGCGCCACCAGGCGGCGGAGAAAGCGCTCGGCGGGGCGTCCGTAGAGCTCGCGGTGAAACTCGATCGCGTAGCGCAGCGCCTTCGCGCGAATGCGCACGCGATGGTAGTCGGCGGCCGGTGAGGACCGGCGGAGGCGGTTTCCGGGCTTGATCACGCGGGTGAACCGGCGGGTGATGACGGCCGGAGCCACCAGCAGGACCGGGGCCTCCGCGGCCCCGTAGCCGCTCACGGGGGACGTGAGCACGTCGGTGAAGTCGGCCACGAGGCGCTGGTAGCGGGGGGCGTCGAGGCCCTCCAGCATGCGCGTGCGGGCGATCCCGCGGCGGCGAGTCAGGCGCGCCGCGAGCTCGTCGAACGCGCCCGTGCGGTCCTCGGTGTCGTGCCGCCAGGCGTCGAGCTGCTCGAGCTGGACGTCGAGATCGCGCACCTCGCCCAGCAACGCGGCCACCCATCGGAGCTCGTCCCGCCACTCCAGCACGGCGTCGGGCAGGAACGGCTCGAAGAGCTGGATGGCCGCCCGCAGCCGGCGGAGCGCGACGCGCATGTCGTGCAGCTCCTCGGGATCGTCGCCGAGCCGGGTGCCAGGCTCGTGCCGGCGCCACTTCAGGAACTGGGCGCGGAAGACGGCCATGGACGCCGCGAGCGCGGTGTCGTCGGCGTCGACCCGGGTCGGGCCGAGATCGGGCTCGCCCGGCGCGGCCACGTTCGCGTCTGCATACAACCGGCCGTGGGTGACCGATCGTTCCTCGTCGTCGAGCAGCCCGACGAGTCGCCGCGCCAGCTTCAGTGCGAAGGACTGGTCTCCGGCGTTGACGCGGACGCGGGCCCGTCCGGCGGCGGTGGGGTCGACGTGGTGACGCACGCAGACGATCTCGGCCAGCGCGCGTCCGGCCCGCCGGAGCGCCCACCGGGTCTGCGTCGCGTGCACGTCGAAGATCGGGACCAGGGGCGCGGCTCCGCGCACGGCGTGGATCCGGTCTCCCAGTGGGCCCTCCGCCCGCTCCAGGAGCTCGATCTCGTCGGGCGGGCGCGAGCCGTCCGTCTTCACGTCCACCGTCAGCTCGGCGGGGGAGCCCAGCGAGTCGGTGAGCGACGCCATCGCGATCTCGAGACCCCCGGCGCGCCGGCGGACGGAGAGCGCGTGCCCCGCGCGATGGAGACGCCAGTCGGCGGTGTCGTAGTAGGTCTCGGTGTGGCCGGTCTGGCTCACGCCAGCCAGCTCGGCATCCTCCTCGGAGCCGATGCGACGGAGCTCGGCCGCCAGCCGGGACTCCACCGCACCGAGCGACGCCGGCTGGGCGCTGCTGAAGGGTCGGGCCGTGTGGGCGTCTGACATCGCGGGTGACTCGGCTTCTCGGAGGATCGAGTGATCGCGCGGGGGCGCGGAGCATGCTCAGGATAACACGCTCGCCCGGTCGTCCCCCCCGGCGGGGCCCGGGCCGGTCAGCGCCGGGCGTCCGACGGAAAGCGGGTGCCGTCGGGGGCGACGCCCCACTTCCAGATCGGCACGTCTTCCTTGAGTCGGCGGACGAAGGCGTCCAGCGCGTCGATGGCCTCGCGCCGATGGCCCGATCGGATCGTCACCCGCAGCGACGCCTCCCCGAGCGGCACCTCGCCCACCCGGTGCAGGCACGACAGCTCCAGAAGGCCGTGCTCGGCGACGATCTCGCGCGCGAGCGCATCCAGGGACCGTTCGGCCATCTCGAGATAGTGCTCGTAGAACAGCGCCCGGATCTCGCGTCCGCCCTCGCCGGCCCGCACGCGGCCGTGGAAGATCAGCTCGGCCCCCGCGTCGGGACGCGACGACAGCTCGGGCTCCGGCAGGGGCCCGGAAACCAGACGCACGTTCACGACGGCGCTCGGCACGGCTAGCCGCCCTGAACCGGGGGGATCAGCGCGACCTCGTCGCCCGTCGCGAGCGCGGTCGCGCCGTCGGTGAACGCCTGGTTGACGGCGATTCGCAGGGGCAGACCGTCCAGCGCGCCGCCGGCCCGCTCCCGCACGGCCGCCTCCGCGTCGCGCGCGAACGCGGGTGCGGGCAGCTCGATCGTCAGCTGATCGCAGTCGAGCGCGTGACGCACGTGCGAGAAGCACTTGACGGTGATCGAGATTCGATCGGCCACCTCATCCTCCGATCTGCGTCATGCTGATGCGTGACGTGTCGATCGTCGAGGTCGTGGGCTCCCCGGCGCCGTCCTTCTGGGCCGCCCAGCCGTCGACGGCTTTCTCCCAGATCGCGGTGCGGAAGACGGCGGCCACGGCGCGGTCATCGGCTCCGGCCCGCATCAGATCACGCACGTCGTACTCGGTGGTGGAGTAGAGACAGTTGCGGATCTTGCCGTCGGCGGTCAGCCGGATGCGGTTGCAGTCGCCGCAGAGGGTGCGGGTGTAGGCGTCGATCACGGCGATCGTCCCCGCGTGTCCGGGGATCCGGAACACGTGCGTCTCGGTGCGGCTGCCCCCGACGGGCTCGAGCCCGGGGAAGGCCTCTCGCAATGCCTCGACGATCCAGCGCGCACTGAAGAAGCGGCCGGTCTTCCAGATCTGGTGGGCGTCGAAGGGCATCAGCTCGATGAACCGCACGGTGACCGGCAGATCCCGCGTGAGCGCGCCGAACGCCCCGATCTCGTCGTGGTTGAAGTCGCGCAGGGCGACCGCGTTCACCTTCACCGACCGGAACCCGAGACGCACCGCCTCGTGAACCGCCTCCAGGACGGACTCCAGTCCCGGACGCCGCGTGATGCGCTGGAACTTCTCGGCGTCGAGCGTGTCGAGGCTCACGTTGAGCCCCGTGAGCCCCGCGTCGCGGAGCGCCTCCGCGTGTCGGGCGAAGAGAAGCCCGTTCGTCGTGATGTGGACCGCGTCGATGCCCGGCGTGCCGGATGCCGCGCGTACCAGCTCGACGACGTCCTTGCGCAGGAGCGGCTCGCCGCCGGTGTAGCGAATCTTCGAGACGCCGAGCTCCGCCACGATGCCGAGCACCCGGCGAAGCTCGTCCGCGGACAGGAGCGCCTCGTTCGGCGGGAACGCGACGCCCTCCTCGGGCATGCAGTAGACGCAGCGCAGGTTGCAACGCTCGGTGACGGCGATGCGCAGGTAGTCGAACGTGCGGCCGTGCGTGTCCACGAGGGGACCGGTGGTGGGCATGGGCGTCGTGTTGGTCGTCATCCGGTGAACGGTAGCGATCCTCACCGCGCGGCGTCAATCCCGCCCACGACGGCGCTCGCGCCGTGTGCACGGCGAATGGCGTCGATCACGGCCAGGTTGGCCTTCGGGAACGGCAACGCCGAGAGGTCCGGGAGGCGGACCCATCGGAGCGCATCGGTGGACCGCGCCACCGGGCGACCCCGATCCGATCGACACGGGAAGGCGGTCAGCGTGATCCGGAAGTGCGAGTAGGTGTGCTCGACGACCGCGTACGGGGTCTCGTCCAGGACGACCTCGAGCCCGGTCTCCTCCAGGATCTCCCGCCGGGCCGTCTCCGCCAGGGACTCGCCCGGCCGGCGCTTGCCGCCGGGAAACTCCCAGAGCCCCCCGAGCATCTGATCGGCGCGCCGCCGGCCGACCAGGATCCGCCCCCGTCGCCAGATCACGCCAACCGCGATCTCGTGATGCGGGATCGGCTTCGCCCGCGACTTGACCGGAAGCTCGCCCGTCCGGTTCTCCCGCCGGGCCACGCAGGGGGCCGCGATCGGGCAGCGCGGGCAATCGGGTGACGTCGGGCGACACACGAGCGCGCCGAGCTCCATGATCGACTGGTTGAACGCCGAGGGCGGCGCGCCGGCCACGTAGGGGCCGAGCCGGTCGAAGAGTGCGTCGCGCACGCGCGGCCGGCGAATGTCGTCCTCGATGCCCCAGAAGCGGGTGAACACCCGGAGGACGTTGCCGTCGACCACCGGCACCGCCTCGCCGAACGCGATGCTGGCGATCGCCGCGGCGGTGTAAGGCCCCAGACCGGGCAGCTTCCGGAGCTCCTCGAACGACCCGGGGATCCTCCCGTCCATCTCGCTGGCCACGATGCCCGCCGCGCGATGGAGGTTCCGGGCGCGCGCGTAGTAGCCGAGCCCCTGCCAGGCGCGGAGGACGTCCTGAAGATCGGCGCGGGCGAGCGAGCGGATGTCCGGGAAGCGGGCCACGAAGCGCTCGAAGTACGGAATGACGGTGTCCACCTGCGTCTGCTGGAGCATGATCTCCGAGATCCAGACCCGGTACGGCGTGGGATCGGCGCGCCAGGGCATCGGACGCCGGTTCGCGTCGTACCACTCGAGAAGGCGTTCGGGCCAGGCGGCTCGGGGCATTGGGGTCTCGTGCGAGCGACGCCGGCGAGGGCGCGAAACGATGCCGTGCGTGCGATGACCCCGGCGGTTGGAAGGCCGTCGCCATGAGGATACAATCCCGCACGCGGAAACCGAGGCGGCGAGCATAGCGTACCCGACGCTCGCGCGAGGACTGGAGATCACGATGCCGGTGAGCTTTCGCACCTTCATGAGCGGTCTGATCGACTACGCGGGGCTGTTCCCCCCGGCCAGGCTGCCGCTGGACGATGCCATCCGCGCCTACGCCGCGTATCGCCGGATCCCGGACGCGTGGATGCTGTCCCGGTTCATCTGTCCGTCCACGCGGCTCGAGGAGCTCGGCGCATACGACGATCTCTTCGCCGCCGGCGAGCCGTTCCGCTTCTCGGTCCTCGGGCGGGGCGGGTCGTCCCGGGGCGAGTTCCTCGAGGGCCTCGCGGCCGACCTCGCGGCCATCGCCGCGTTCGAGCGCCGCCACGCCGGACGGGTCGTCGCCGACGTGTTCGAGGTCCGGCTGCCCGCCGACGTGGTCGCCTCCGGGTGCGAGGATACCGCGGCCGGTCTCGTCGCCGCGGCGCTGGACGCGATCGACCCCGCGTCGTCCGGTCGCATCACGCCGTGGTTCGAGGGCGGTTTTCCCGACGGGTGGGAACACGCGTTGCCCAGCGTGTGGGCGGGCATGCGTCACGCGAACACCGCGCGTCAGGGTGACGCGGCGCGCCGCCCCGGCGGCGTGTCTCTCGCCGGGTACAAGCTCCGCTGTGGTGGAGTGGAGGCGTCGGCGTTTCCGCCGGTCCGGGCGGTGGCGTCCGTGATCGCCGGCTGCCGGGACGCGGGGCTCGGGCTCAAGTTCACCGCCGGCCTTCATCATCCGGTCCGGCGTTTCGCCGAGTCCGTGGACACGAAGATGCACGGCTTCCTGAACGTGTTCGGCGCCGCGATCCTTGCCCACGCCGACGGTCTGGACGTGCCGGCCCTGATGGAGATCCTCGCGGACGAGGACCCCGTGAGCTTCGCGTTCGACGATGCCGGGCTCTCGTGGCGCGCTCACCGCGTCTCCACCGAGTTCATCGCCGACGCACGCCGCCGCTGGGCGACGTCGTACGGAAGTTGTAGCTTCGACGAGCCGCGAGAGGATCTCGCCGCGCTCGGCCTTCTCTAGGAGTCGACGACACCATGGACCCGACCTGCGATCCCGCGCTCCGCTCGTTCGTGCCCGTATCGGCCGACAGCCACTTTCCCATCCAGAACCTGCCCTACGGCATCTTTCGCCCCGCCAAGGGCGGCCCCCCCCGCGCCGGCGTCGCGATCGGCGATCACGTCGTGGACCTGTCCGTGCTGGAGGAGGCCGGGCTGATCGTGCTGACCGGCTACGGCGGTCGCGTGTTCGATCGCCCGAGCCTGAACACGTTCATGTCGCGAGGTCGCCCGGCCTGGCGGGAGGTTCGCGAGAGCGTGAGCCGGCTCCTGCGCGAGGACGTGGCCACGCTGCGCGACGACGCGGCTCTCCGCGAGCGCGCCGTGATCCCGATGTCGGACGTGACCATGGAGCTGCCGGTCGCGATCGGGGACTACACCGACTTCTACTCGTCGCGCGAGCACGCGACCAACGTGGGCACGATGTTCCGGGGTGCCGACAACGCGCTGATGCCGAACTGGCTCCACCTGCCGGTCGCGTACCACGGGCGCGCGAGCTCGATCGTGGTCAGCGGCGTCGGCGTGTGCCGTCCGTCGGGTCAGACGAAGGCCGACGACGCCGACGCGCCGGGCTTCGGGCCGAGCCGGCTCCTGGACTTCGAGCTCGAGATGGGCTTCTTCATCGGTCCCGGATCCGAGCTGGGGCGCCCGATTCCGGTGAGCGAGGCCGAGAGCCACATCTTCGGTCTCTCGCTCGTGAACGACTGGAGCGCCCGCGACATTCAGAAGTGGGAGTACGTGCCCCTGGGCCCGTTCCTGGCCAAGAACTTCGCGACGTCGATCTCTCCCTGGATCGTAACCATGGACGCGCTGGAGCCGTTCCGGTGCCCCGGTCCGGTTCAGGATCCGGTTCCGTTGCCGTATCTCCGGCACGACGTCCCGTCGACGTTCGACATCGAGCTCGAGGTGGCGATCGAGCCCGAGGGCGGAGAGCCCCACCGCGTCTGCAGGTCGAACTTCAAGCACCTGTACTGGAGCATGGCCCAGCAGCTGGCGCATCACACCATCACCGGGTGCAACACGCGCACCGGCGATCTCCTGGCGTCCGGTACGATCTCCGGCCCCACGCCCGACAGCTACGGCAGCATGCTGGAGATCGCCTGGCGCGGCACGAAGCCGGTGAGCATGCCCGACGGGACGGAGCGGAAGTTCATCCTCGACGGCGACTCGGTCGTCATGACCGGATCCTGCCGGGGCGACGGCTATCGCGTCGGCTTCGGCGAGGTTCGTTCCAAGGTACTGCCGGCGCGCTGAGGTGTACCGGCGGATCGCCGACCCGGCCGCTGTCCGGTGCGAGCGTCGCCACGCGAGACCACGAGGCAATCGATGTCCGAACGACCCGTTGGATGGTGGGGGGACTTCACGCTACCCGCCGACCGAGCGCTCTTCTGGCGGATCGGTCCCTTGCACGTGTGGATCGTGCGCGCGGGCAACGAGTGGCGCGTGACGACCGAGACGAACGGCGACGTCCTGGCCACCGATCTCGTGGTCGCCGACGCCGCGAGCCGCGAGCCCGGCGACGCGGCCTCGTGCACGCGGCTCGGCTTCGGGCGCTCACGTGACCGCATTCATCTCCGGCCGCGCACGGCCGACCGGCCGGTCGTGGTGCGAGCCGACATGCCGCTCGTGGTACCGCCCCGGGAGGACCTCTCGCTCTACATCAGCACGCCTGTGTGGCTCGAGCTGAGCGAGAGCGAGTCGTCGCCGGTGCTCCACGCGCTGCCCACGTATCGATTGAGCGACACGTGGTTCGGCTCGTCCACGCGCGTGGGACAGCTCTGCTACTCGTCGAAGGTGCGTCTGGAGCTGGAGCCCACCGGCGAGCTCCACCGGCCTCATCGTGCGGTGTCGATGGTCCGCATTCGCAATCGTCTGCCGAGCGCGCTCTCGCTGGAACGGCTGAAGCTGCCGGTACCGCTCCTGTCGGTCTACGCCGACGGCGACGGGCGACTGTGGACCGAGTCGCTGACCCTGGATCGCGACGAGGACAGCCCGCATGCCGCGGTGCGTGTGGCCAGCGGGGCGCCCGGCGTCGCGTCGGACGCGGTGGCCATCGCGGCGCCGCGCGAGCGCTTCGAACGGAACATCCTGTCCCGCACGTTCGGCGAGATCTTCGGCCTGAAGGGGGGGCGGCTCGATGCCCGACTGGATGACTGACCTCGACGTCGAGCGGCTCGTGACCGCCGAGCGGATGATGTCCGTGTTGCGAGCGGTGATCATCCTGGCGGTGGGGCTGACCCTGGCCCGGCTGGTCAGTCGCGGGGTCGGACGAACCGTCCACGTCCGGTCCACGCCCCAGCAGTCGATGCTCGCGCGGCGGTTCACGTACTACACGCTGTTCGGGCTCGTCGTGGCGGCCACGCTCCAGCAGCTGGGGTTCCACCTGGGGGTCGTGCTCGGAGCCGCCGGCGTCCTGTCGGTGGCCCTGGGGTTCGCGTCGCAGACGTCGGCGTCGAACCTGATCAGCGGCCTGTTCCTGATCGCGGAGCGTCCGTTCGTGGTGGGCGACGTCATCGTCGTGGACGGCACCACCGGCGAGGTGCTGTCGGTGGATCTCCTGTCGGTGAAGATCCGCACGTTCGACAATCTGCTCGTGCGGATCCCGAACGAGACCATCATCAAGTCCCAGCTCCGCAACCTGACCCACTTCCCGATCCGGCGCGTCGACGTCGACCTGGGCGTGGCGTACAAGGAGGATCTCTCTCGCGTGCGGGAGATCCTGCTCTCGGTGGCCGAGGAGAATCCACACGTCCTCGACGATCCCGCACCGATCCTGATGGTGCGCAACTTCGGCGATTCGGCGATCGAGCTCCGGCTCGCGGTGTGGGGCGCGCGGGAGTCCTACCTGACGGTGTCCACCGGCATGCGCGAGCGCATCAAGGCCGCGTTCGACGCCGAGGGGATCGAGATCCCGTTCCCGCACCGGACGCTGTACGCGGGGTCGGCAACGGGGCCGATGCCGGTTCGCGTCGACGGGTCGAGCGCGGGCGACGCCGCCGGGGCGCCGTGATCCCGCCGGCCGTCGCGGTCACAGCCACTTGCGCCGGCGAAAGTACACCAGGAGCCCGAGCGCGATCACGAGCATCAGCCCCAGCGCGTAGGGATACCCGAACGTCCAGCTCAGCTCCGGCAGGTTCCACCGCGACGTCTCGGTGTTGAAGTTCATGCCGTAGAGCCCCGCCACGAACGAGAGCGGGATGAAGATCGTGGCGATGATCGTCAGCACCTTCATGACCTCGTTCATGCGGTTGCTGATCGTGGACAGGTAGAAGTCCATCAATCCCCCGGCGGTGTCGCGCGAGGTCTCGGTGAGCTCCAGCAGCTGGATGGCGTGGTCGTAGCAGTCGCGGAGGAAGTCCCGGGTCTGGGCCTCGATGAACGTCGCGTCCTCGCGCGTGAGCAGCATCGTGATCTCCCGGATCGGCCAGACGTATCGACGCAGGACGCCGAGCTCGCGCTTGGTCTGATGGAGACGCGCGATCGTGTTCGTGCTGGTCTCGGCGATGATCTCGTCCTCGAGATCCTGCAGCAGATCGCCGTAGTGCTCGAGAACCGGGAAGTACGAGTCGATGATCGCATCCAGGATCGCGTAGGCGAGGTAGTCGGCCCCTCGGTTGCGCAGGCGCCCGTTCGGGTCCTCGAGCCGGCGTCGTACGGGCTCCAGACAGTCGCCAGGGAGCTCCTGGAACGTGATCACGAAGTCCTCGCCCAGAAGCAGGCTGAACTGCTCGGTGGACAGCGGAGACGCCCCTCTCGGCATGCGCAGCACGACGAACACGTAGTCTTCCATCGTGTCCGCCTTGGCGCGCTGGGTCGTGTTCAGGACGTCCTCGAGCGAGAGCCGGTGGATGCCGTAGGTGTCGCCGATGGCCTCGATGACGGCCGCGTCGCCGAGCCCGGTGACGTCGATCCAGGTCACGGTGGCATCGGCGAGCCGCGACTTCAGCGACGACGTCTCCACGCCGGTCTCGGTGTGAAGGTCGCGAGGATCGTACGAGATGCGGGTCACGACCGGCGGGGGCGCGTTCGGGTCGACCTGTAGCGTGCCGGGGCGGCTGCCGGGTGCCAGGCGCTGCCTGGCCAGGTTCCGGCGGCGATGCGGGCCGTGGCTCATGGCGGGACTCCTCCGGATCGGACTCGAGCGTGTCGTGTGTCCTGTTCGCGCGCGGCGCATGATGCCGACCCGGGCCGAGCCCGGCAAGAGCGAGAGCGCGATCACCACGATCGTGCCCGGGTACGTGAGCTCGCCCCGAGCGCGGGCATCATCGGGCGAGATGAATCGACCGTCAGCGCGTCATCGGCGCCGTGCCGTCGTCCCCGAACTCCCAGGTCATCGGCCCGAAGGGCGTGCCGACGGTGAGGCCCAGGTCGAGCGCGTACGGCGCCTGATGTCCCCGGAGCACGTCGAACACCGACGCCCCGAGAGACACCGGTGAGATGTCCAGCGGAAGCTCGAGCGAGGCGGTGCTGCCCGGCGCGAACGCGGCCGTTCGTGACGTGGATCCGTCCGCGACCCGGTTGTGCCCGAGCGACAGGCCATACCGGAGCGCCGACAGGTCGAACGGGAACGCGTTCGTGTTCGTGACGTCGAGCGACACGACGCCACGGGCCCGGGTCAGCGAGAGCTCGTCCCAGCGAATGCCCGAGATCCCCACGTCGGGTGCATCGGGGACCGGGACCTCGCCCCGTCTGGAGAGCGGCAGCCGGAGCGCCTGCCCGCCGGGAATCGAGAGGCTGAGCGTGAGCGACGCGTCGTAGGGAACGACCTGTCCCGGCCGAACCGACGCCAGCGTTCGCACGAGCTCGACGTAGTCGAGCGACACCGGGAGCGTCACCGTCTCGGTGGCCCCCGCGCCGATGGACCGATCGAAGGCCGTGACCCCCTCGACGAACGGGCTCCCACTGGAGGCCAGTGAGAACGCCACGTCGACCAGCGGCACCGGGACGCTCATCGGGTTCGTGATCGCCACGTCGAAGGCCAGGTCGGCCGACGAGAGCGTGACGTTCGTGAGCCGGACGCCGGTCACGTCGGCCGAGGGCCGCGCCAGGGCCTGAGACGCGATCTCGCGCACGGCGGCGCATCCGACGAGCACGCCGACCCCGATGGCCGAGACGATTCCGAGGGTCCCGACGGCCGCCGGCGTTGGGCGACCCCGCCGGATCCATCCCGCGAGGGTTCGAATCATCGCAAACTCCCCGAGCGTGAGTGGCGGTCGAGCGGTGGGCGAGTCGCTTCCGGACGCCCGCTCTCCCGGACGTCCCGGATCGTACACATCGCGCGGACCGAGCGCACTTCGCATCCGGCGGGGTCGACCCGACGCCCGCGAGTCGGTGAGGGATCGGTGGGGGGCTCCCGTCGCGACTCACCTCGTCAACGTGGGCAGCATCAGCGTCGCGAAGCTCAGCACCAGGAGAAAGCCGCACATGTCGGTGACCGTGGTCAGGATCGGACCCGACGCGAGCGCGGGGTCCATCCGCAGACGCTTCAGGAGAAGAGGGACCGTGCCGCCGATGGACACGGCCACGATCGTGTTCAGCATCAGCGCGCCGCCCACGACGAGACCCAGCGCCGGCATGCCCTTCCAGAGCCAGGCCACCGCGCCGATCAGAACGCCCAGCACCAGCCCGTTCAGCATGCCGACGCTGACCTCTTTCGTCCACACGCGCGCGACGTCGCGCGGTGTCGCGAGCCCCAGCGAGAGCTCACGCATGCTGACGGCGACGGCCTGGTTGCCCGAGCAGCCGCTCATGTCCGAGATGATGGGAAGGAACACCGCCAGCGAGATCACCGACGCGATCGTGTCCTGATAGAACGCGATCACGCTCGCCGCCAGCACGTTCAGCCCGATGTTCACCGAGAGCCACGAGAGGCGGCGCGTGGAGCGTCGCCACACGGGCATCGAGCGGAGCTCCTCGCCGCCCACGATGCCCTGCGTCTTCCGGAACTCGTCCTCGATGCGCTCGCCGACCGCCTCCTCCACGTCGTGGCGCCGGACCACGCCGACCAGGCGCCCCGCGACGTCGACCACCGGCACACCGAGGAAGGTGTGATGGGCGAAGAAGTCGTCCAGGTCGTCGAGCGGCGCGCGGACGTCGACCGAGTGGGGATCGCGGACCATGATGTCGCGCGCGATCCGCTTCGGGGACGAGAGCAGGAGATCCCGGAGCCGGAGAACGCCCACGAGCCGTCCCTCGCCCGACGTCACGTAGATGTACTGCACGTCGAACGTGACGACCGATCGGTCCCGGAGCACGTCGATGATCTCCGCGAGCGTGGCGGATTCGTCGACGGCGGCGTACTCGGTGACCATGAGACCGCCGGCCACGTTCGGCTCGTAGCTTGCGAGCTCGCGGATCGCGACCGCGGAGTCCGCGGGCATCGCGCCGAGGATGGCCTCTCGGTCCTCGTGAACCAGCTCGTTCAGGAGGTCGGCCCGCTCGTCACTGGGGAGCTCGGTGACGATGGCCGCGGCGTGCGCGGGCTCCAGCTCGGCGATCAGCGAGGCCGCCTGCACGTCGGAGATCTCGTCGATCAGGAGCGCGGCCCGCTCGGGATCGAGCGTCGTCAGCACGCGGGACTGGGTGTCCGCGTCCAGTCGGTCCAGCGCGCGGGCCGCCTCACCGGGGTCCAGCTCCTCGATCAGCGAGCCGAGCGCCTCGGCGTTCCCGTCGTCTACCAGCCGCTCCAGCGCGTCGGTACTCACGTCGAATGGATCGGGCATTTCGGAATCCGATCGGCGTCGCGCGCACGCGCGCGCGGTGGGGCCAGAGACTCGCGCTCGACGTGCCCGGCGGCCTCGGCCGACCGGACGGCGCGGGGGAGAACGGTCGGCAGGGACGATAGCGTGTTCTCGAACCGCGGGCAGGCGGAAAAGGGAGAAGCGCCCGCCCCCCCGGCCGAATGGCGGCGCGCTCCTCGCGGCGGTGCTTGAGGCGTACCGAGATCACTGCTAACCTTGCTTCAGTCAACCAACTACACGGAGGGGCGGCATGTCGGAACGACTTCGCAACTTCATCGGGGGCGAGTGGGTCGATTCCAGCGCGGGCAGCGTGCACGCGGTGCGTAATCCCGCCACCGGCCAGCACCTCGCCGACACACCGCTCGGGGGCGCCGAGGACGTCGACGCCGCGGTGGCCGCCGCGCGGACTGCCTTCGACGCATGGCGGGAAGTGCCGGCCGTCGTCCGCGCCCGGTATCTCTTCGACCTGAAGTTCCAGCTCGAGAAGCACGCCGAGGAGCTGGCCGCGATCTGCACCCGGGAGAACGGCAAGACGCTTCACGAGTCCCGCGGCAGCGTGCGCCGCGGCATCGAGTGCGTCGAGGTGGCCGCTGGCGCGCCGTCGCTGTTGATGGGATCGTCGCTGGAGGACGTGGCCGGCGGCATCGACTGCGAGGCCGTGCGGCAGCCGATCGGGGTCTTCGCGTGCATCGCGCCGTTCAACTTCCCGGCCATGGTGCCGCTCTGGTTCTATCCGTTCGCGGTCGCGTGCGGGAACACGTTCGTGTGCAAGCCGTCCGAGCAGGTTCCGCTGAGCCAGCGCTTCATCTTCCAGCTCATCGAGGACGTGGGCTTTCCGCCCGGGGTCCTCAATCTCGTGAACGGCGGACGCGAGGCGGTCGAGGCGATCGTGGCGCATCCGGACATCGCCGGCGTGTCGTTCGTCGGCTCGAGCCCGGTGGCGAAGTTCGTATACAAGGCGGCGGCGGAGAGCGGCAAGCGCGTGCAGGCGCTCGGTGGGGCCAAGAACTACATCATCGTGATGCCCGACGCGGAGATGGAGCCGACCGTGGACGCGATCGTGGAGTCGGCCTACGGCTGTGCGGGCGAGCGCTGCCTGGCGGGCAGCGTCGTGTTGACGGTGGGGGATGCGCACCAGCGCCTGCGCGACGGCATCCTCCGGCGCCTCGAGGGCTGGACGGTGGGCGACGGCTCGAGGGACGGCGTCGACATGGGGCCCCTCATCTCGGCCACGCACCGCAATCGCGTCGAGGCCTACATCAGGAAGGGGACCGACGAGGGCGCGAAGCTCCTTCTCGACGGCCGCGAGCACCCGCAGACCCGGACCGAGGGATATTTCCTCGGCCCGTCGCTCTTCGACGAGGTCACGCCGGAGATGACGATTGGTCGGGAGGAGATCTTCGGCCCCGTGCTGTGTCTGTCGAACGTGGACTCGCTAGACGACGCGCTGGCGGTGGTCAAGCAGCACCCGCTGGCCAACGCCAGCTCGATCTTCACCACGAGCGGCAAGCACGCGCGGGAGTTCAAGTACCGCGTGGACGCGAGCATGTCGGCGATCAACATCGGCGTCGCGGCGCCGATGTCGTTCTTCTCGTTCGGGGGCGCCAAGGGCTCGTTCTTCGGGGATCTGAAGGCGCACGGGCGCGAGTCGTTCGACTTCTTCACGGACAAGAAGATCGTCATCTCGCGGTGGTTCTGAGGAGGTCGGCGTGAGCAGAACGGTTCGATGCGGGCTCATCCAGTGCGCGAACCCGATCAACGACGAGAGCGTCCCCGTCGACGAGATCAAGCGGGCCGCGTTCGAGAAGCACCTGCCCTTCATCGAGAAGGCGGGCGCCGACGGCGTGAGGATCCTGTGCATGCAGGAGATCTTCGACGGGCCGTACTTCTGCCCCAGCCAGGACGGGCGCTGGTACGACGCGGCCGAGTCGGTCCCCGGTCCCACGACCGAGCGGCTGGCGGCCCTGGCCAGGCAGCACGAGATGGTGCTGGTGGTCCCGATCTACGAGCGCGAGCAGGCCGGCGTCTACTACAACACGGCGGCGGTGATCGACGCCGACGGCACGTACCTCGGCAAGTACCGGAAGAACCACATCCCGCAGATCGCCGGCTTCTGGGAGAAGTTCTTCTTCAAGCCGGGGAACCTCGGGTATCCGGTGTTCGAGACCGCGTACGCGAAGGTCGGCGTGTACATCTGCTACGACCGGCACTTTCCCGAGGGCGCGCGCCTGCTGGGCCTGAACGGCGCGGAGATCGTGTTCAACCCGTCGGCCACGGTCGCGGGCCTCTCGCAGTACCTGTGGAAGCTCGAGCAGCCGGCGCACGCGGTGGCCAACGGCTACTTCATGGGGTGCATCAACCGCGTCGGCAACGAGGGTCCCTGGAACATCGGCAAGTTCTACGGATCGAGCTACTTCGTGGACCCGCGCGGGCAGTTCCTGGTCGAGGCGTCAGAGGACCGGGACGAGCTCGTGGTGGCGGATCTCGATCTGGACATGATCGAGGAGGTGCGGCGGACCTGGCAGTTCTACCGGGATCGCCGCCCCGAGACGTACCGGCCGATGACGGAGCTCCTGCCGTAGACCGTTCGATCACGCGTTCCCTCCCCGGCGCGATCGACACTGTCTCGACGAGGGGAGAGGCGACATGACGGAACGAACCACACGTCGGTGGGCGCCGATCACCGGCGCCATGCTCGTGATCGTGATCGCGCCCGTGGACGCAGACGCGGGCGGGCGGCCCCCCGACGACGCCTGTCTGTTTCTCGATCTGCATACGACGGACGCGACTTACTCCGGGTGCGAGAGCATGGACTACATCGAGACGCTGGAGTGCGAGGACTTCCGCGGTCTCGATCAGCCCGGCGGACCGTTGGTCTGGTACTGGATCATCGCGACGTGGGCTCGTGGGTGGACCTTCGACGACGGCATCGGCTCGATCCGCTTCGGGCTCGAGCGGAGCGAGGACGAGCCCGCCACCTGGGCGTCATGCACGGCGGGGGCCGACGTGCCGGGAGTGGGCTGGCCGAGCTCGGGGACCGGGTACGAAGCAAGCTGGGCCGGCGGCTGCTACGTGCCGTCCGGCCCGACGGCCAGGATCGGATTCCTGTGGCCCGACGAGCATTCGATCGACGGGCTCACCGGGGAGTACCGGTTCGGCGTGCATCCGGACGACCCGGGCGACCTCGCCCACTGGCGCACGTGCGGCGGGGAGGAGCGCGCGATGGGCTTCCAGCCGCACTGGTGGTACGACCTCGTCGAGCTCCGGCACCTCTGTCAGCTCTACACCGATCCCATCGGGGAGCCGATCTGTTCCGCGTTCACCCCGACGGCGGGCGCGTCATGGGGTAGGATCAAGAGCTGCTACCGGACCGAACCGCCACTCGAGACGAGGTGACGACCATGGGCATGATCATTCGAAACGGGACGATCGTCACGGCCGTCGATCGGTTCAAGGCCGACGTCCTCACGCGCGACGGGAAGATCGCCGCGATCGGCGCCGGGCTGGACGCCGCCTCGGACGACGAGGTCGTCGACGCATCGGGCCAGTACGTGTTCCCCGGCGGCGTGGACCCACACGTCCACATGGAGCTGCCGTTCATGGGGACCGTCTCCGCCGACGACTTCGAGACCGGCACCGCGGCCGGCATCGCGGGCGGGACGACGTCCATCATCGACTTCTGCATCCCCGGTCGGGGACAGAACATGTTCGAGGCGCTCGATGCGTGGCACGAGAAGTCGGCCAAGGCCTGTGCCGACTACACGTACCACATGGCGATCACCTGGTGGTCGGACGACCACGAGGAGTGGATGACGCGCTGTGTGCGCGAGCACGGCATCACGTCGTTCAAGGTGTTCCTGGCCTACCGCGACGCGATCGGGGTCAGCGATACCGAGCTCATCCACTGCCTCCGCGTCGCGGGCCAGCTGGGCGCGGTGGTCACCGTCCACGCCGAGCACGGCGAGATGGTGGCCGAGCTCCAGAAGGAGTTCGCGGACGCGGGCAAGATGACGCCCCGGTACCACGCGCTCTCGCGACCCTCGCCCGTCGAGGGCGAGGCCACCAATCGCGTGCTGATGCTGGCCGAGCTGACCGGCGCCACCGTGTACATCGTCCACATGACCTGCCGCGAGGCGGTGGACGCGCTGGCACGGGCGCGCATGCGCGGGCAGCGCGCGTTCGGCGAGACCTGTCCGCAGTATCTCCTCCTGGACGACTCGGTCTACGACAAGCCGGACTTCGAGGGTGCCGCCTACGTCATGTCCCCGCCGATACGGCCGCGAGGACACCAGGAGCCGCTCTGGGCCGCGCTGAAGTCGGGAGTGCTGCAGGTGGTCGGCACCGATCACTGTCCGTTCAACCAGGTCGGCCAGAAGGACATCGGAAGAGACGACTTCCGCATCATCCCCAACGGCGCCGCCGGCATCGAGAACCGCCTGGCGCTCCTGTACACGTACGGGGTCCGGGAAGGACGGCTCGATCTGAATCAGTTCGTCGATCTCACGTCGACGCGCGCGGCCAAGATCTTCGGGCTGTACCCCCGCAAGGGATCGGTCACGGTGGGGGCCGACGCCGACCTCGTGGTCTGGGATCCGAGCGCGACCGGCACGATCTCGGCGAAGACGCACCATCACCGGGTGGACCGCAACATCTACGAGGGTTTTCACGTCGAGGGACTGCCGTCCCACGTGCTCGTCGGGGGTAAGATGGCCTATCGGAAGGGGTCGCTCGACGCCGAGCGGGGCGCGGGGCGCTTCATGACGCGCAAGCCGACCGAGCCGATCCGCCGCTGACGCTCTTGGAGAGGATCATCGATGCCTGATCAGACCACCGGCGCTCCCGGTACCGAGCGCACCCGCGACGCGATCCGGAAGCATCGCGAGTATCTCCTGCCCGCGGTCGCGAACTTCTACGAGGAGCCGATCGTACTCGACGAGGGCAAGGGCCTCGTCGTGCGCGACGTGGAGGGCCGGGAGTTCCTCGACTTCTTCGGCGGCATCCTGACCGTCTCCGTCGGACACTGTGACGAGCGCGTGATCGGACCGTTGAAGGCGCAGATCGATCGCCTCGGGCACGTGTCGAGCCTGTACCCCACGATGCCGACCGTGGAGCTGGCCGAGCGGCTGGCGCGGATCACCCCGGGGACGCTGAAGCAGAGCATCTTCACCGCGTCCGGCACCGAGGCCGACGAGACCGCCATCGCCCTGGCCCAGCTCTACACCGGCGCCCAGGAGGTCATCGCGCTCCGGCACGGGTACCACGGCCGGTCGATGCTGGCCCAGGCGCTCACCGCACACGCGCCCTGGCGCGCGGTCACGACGCAGATCCCCGGCGTGAAGCACGCGATGTCGCCGTACTGCTACCGATGCCCGCTGGGTCTGGCGTATCCGAGCTGCGAGGTCCGCTGCGCGACCGACGTCGAGGAGCTGATCCAGACCACGACCACCGGCAAGATCGCCGCGTTCCTGGCCGAGCCCATCCAGGGCGTGGGCGGCTTCGTGACGCCGCCACCGGAGTACTTCCAGATCGCCGTGGACATCATCCGCAAGTACGGGGGTCTCTTCGTCTGCGACGAGGTGCAGACCGGCTTCGGCCGCACCGGCGGCAAGTGGTTCGGCATCGAGCACTGGGGCGTCGAGCCCGACATCATGACGATGGCAAAGGGCATCGCCAACGGGATGCCGCTCGGGGTCACCATCGCGTCCGAGGAGATCGCCGCGTCGTTCCAGAAGCTCACGATCTCCACGTTCGGCGGCAATCCGATGTCGGCCGCGGCGGCGAACGCGACGCTGGGCGTGATCGAGGACGACGGCCTGATCGAGCGCTCCGAGGTCGTGGGCGCGAGGCTCCGCGAAGGTCTCGAGGAGCTGCAGCGCGAGTTCCCCGCGACCATCGGCGACGTGCGCGGCAAGGGACTGATGCTGGCCATCGAGCTCGTGGCCGACGAGACCGCCGGCGATCGCACGCCCAACGCGCCGGCCACGCTGCGTCTCTTCGAGGAGACGAAGGCGCGGGGGCTCCTGATCGGCAAGGGCGGGCTCGCGGGCAACGTCATCCGGATCTCGCCGCCGATGACGGTGGGCAACGCGGAGGTCGACGAGGCCATCGGGATCCTGCGCGAGTCGTTCCGGGCCATGCAGGGGTAGCCGATGTCGGACGCGTACCGGCTCCCCGACGGGCGCCTCGAGGAGGGATTCGAGGATCGGAAGCCCCTCTTCACCGAGAGCGAGGCCCGCTTCGAAGCGAACCGCTGCCTCTACTGCTTCGACGCGCCGTGCATTCCGGCCTGTCCCACGGCCATCGACATTCCCACGTTCATTCGCAAGATCGCGACCGGCAACCTCCGCGGCTCGGCGCGCACCATTCTCGAGGCCAACCTCCTGGGGATGAGCTGCGCGCGCGCGTGTCCGGTGGAGGTGCTGTGCGAGGGATCCTGCGTCTACGTCGGCTGGGGACGCCCCGCGATCGCGATCGGCCGGCTCCAGCGCTACGCGATGGCGCACGGTGCCTCCGCTGCGCTTCTCGACAGGCGGCCGTCCAACGGGCACTCGATCGGTCTGATCGGCGCAGGACCGGCGTCGCTGGCCTGCGCGGGCACGCTGGCCCGCCTCGGACACGAGCCGGTCATCTACGAGCAGCGCGACGTGCTCGGGGGGCTCAACACGATCGGCATCGCGCCGTACAAGCTGCCCGCGAACGACGCGCTCGACGACGTGCGCTTCGTGGCCGAGCTGGGCGTCACGTTCCGGACCAGGGTCACGGTCGGGCAGGACGTCACGATCGACGAGCTCCTCGCCCGGCACGAGGCGGTCTTCCTCGGTGTGGGGCTCGGCGCCGATCGCATGCTCGAGGTTCCCGGTGCCGGCGGTCCCGGCGTCGTCGGCGCGGTGGAGTGGATCGAGTCGATGAAGACCGACCCCGCCGCCAGCGTGGCCGGCGTCTCGCACGCCGTCGTGATCGGCGGGGGGAACACGGCGGTGGACGTCGTGCGCGAGCTCCGCGGGCTCGGCGTGGATTCCGTCACGCTCGTGTATCGACGGGATGACTCACGGCTGAGCGCCTATCGCCACGAGCTCGACGCCGCGCGACGCGAGGGCGTTCGCGTGCTGGTGTCGCGCTCGCTCGGGGAGGTCGTCCGGTCGGGAAGCGCGATCAGCGCCGTCCGGCTCGTCCACACCGAGGACGGCGCACCGACCGATCGCGACGCCGAGACGCTTCCGGCCGATCTCGTCGTGTGGGCGATCGGCCAGTCCACGCTCCGGGAGCTCGCCGAGTCGTGCCAGGGCGTCCGTGTGGACGCGCGCGGGCGCGTGCTCGTCGACGGGGAGTCGTTCGTGACCGGGAACCCGCGCGTGTACGCCGGCGGAGATGCGATCAACGGCGGCAAGGAGGTCGTGAACGCGGTCCACGACGGGCAGGCCGCCGCCCGGGCCATGCACGCCGCGCTGACCGGGGAGCATCTCGATGGCTGATCTGTCGATCGACTTCGCGGGCATCCGGAGCCCGAACCCGTTCTGGCTGGCCTCGGCGCCGCCCACCAACTCCGGCGATCAGGTGCTGCGCGCGTTCGACGCCGGATGGGGCGGTGCGGTGTGGAAGACGCTCGGCAATCCGATCGTGAACGTCTCCAGCCGTCTCGGCGGCGTCCACCTCGGTCACGAGCGACTGATGGGACTCAACAACATCGAGCTCATCACCGATCGCCCGCTGGACGTGAACCTGCGCGAGATCGCCGAGGTCAAGCGCCTGCGTCCCTCGCACGCGGTGATCGTGTCGTTGATGTTCGAGTCGCGTGAGGAGTGGCGCGAGATCATCCGCCGCTGCGAGGACACGGGCTGTGATGGGCTGGAGCTGAACTTCGGCTGCCCCCACGGCATGTGCGAGCGCGGCATGGGCTCTGCGGTGGGCCAGGAGCCCAAGGTGCTCGAGGAGCTCGTGCGCTGGGTGATGGCCGAGACGTCGCTGCCGGTGATCGCCAAGCTGACCCCGAACATCACCGACGTTCGCGAGCCCGCGCACGCCGCCCAGCGCGGCGGGGCGACCGCGGTCTCGCTGATCAACACCGTCCAGAGCGTCATCGGCGTCGACCTCGAGCGGCTGGTGCCGCTGCCGAGGGTCGACGACGCGTCGTCCCACGGCGGCTACTGCGGCCCCGCGGTGCGGCCGATCGCGCTCCGGATGGTGGCCGATCTGGCCCGGGCTCGCGACTTCACGCTGCCCATCAGCGGCATCGGGGGCATCGGGACGTGGCGGGACGCGGCCGAGTTCATCGCCCTCGGGGCGGGATCGGTCCAGGTGTGCACGGCGGTCATGCACCACGGATACCGGATCGTCGAGGACCTGATCGACGGGCTCTCGTCGTATCTGGATACGAAGGGCATGTCGGCGGTCTCCGATCTCGTCGGGCGTGCGATCCCCGGGTACCGCGAGTGGGGCGAGCTCGATCTGAACTACCACATCGTGGCCGAGATCGATCCCCGGACGTGCATCGGGTGTCAGCTCTGTCACGTGGCGTGTCACGACGGGGCGCATCAGTGCATTCACCTCCCGGGCACGTCGCCGATCGACGGGCACGTAGCGCCGATGGCATCCATGGCGGCCGAGCGCGCGGCCCGGGCGGTAGCGGACGGCACGGAGCCGTACCGCGTTCCCTGGGTGGACGAGACCGAGTGCGTGGGCTGCAATCTCTGCGAGATGGTCTGTCCGGTCGAGGGCTGCATCACGATGGTGGAGCGCCGGCGCGGACCGGAGCCTGACTCGTGGAACGATCGCGTCGCGAGCGGGCGCGATCACGTTCCGGGAGGGCTCGGCGACGTCTGAGGCCTCGCGGCTCCGATCCATCCGGATCCGATCCGGAGAGCCACCCGCCGCCGCGCCACCGAGGAGCCGCGGAAGCCGAGGAGCTCCCGGCCGCCTGGAGCCCGTTCGCGCCAGATCACGCGGAGGGGGCTCGCACTCTGGCGACACTCACCAGTGCGTCGACGGCCTGGCCGTGCTGCTTGCGCACCGACGTCGCTTCCAGCGACAGGACGTCGAACGACTCCTCACACACGCGACGCACGTACGTCTCACCGTGACGGTACCGTCCGTCTGCGCTGAGCTGCACGTCGCGATCGGATGCGCGTTCGACGGTGAACGCGAACAGCCCGCCCGGCACGAGACACGCCCGCACGGCGCGAAAGACCGGCGCGAGATCCCCGACGTAGATCAGGACCTCGATGGCCACGACGAGCGAGTAGCGTCCGGCGCGCTCCATCATCGTGGCGATCATGTCGCCCGCCGTCAGCTCGTCGTAGTGACCGGTCGCCCGCGCGCGCGTCAGCATCTCGGAGGAGAGATCCACGCCGTCCAGCCGGTGGGCCAGCGTGCGCAACGACGCACCGGCGAGTCCGGTTCCGCATCCGGCGTCGAGGACGTCGTGTCGGTCGTCACCCACGAGAGGGGCCAGTGCCCGCATCACGACGGCCGGCCCGTCGTAGGAGAGGGTATCGGTCAGGTGCTCGTCGTACGTCCTCGCGTACTCGTCGAACCGCACCCGGAGATACTCTATGGGGACGCGGTCGGGCGCGTCGGTGGTGCCGTCCCGGGCCAGGAGATAGTCGGCGACCTCGTCCACGCTCGCCTCGTCGATGGCGAGCGCGCGGGCCTCGGCGGTCCGGAGCCGGCGCCGGCACTCGAGCGCCTCGGTGTGGCGCCCCGACTTCTGGAGCAGATAGGCCAGCCCTTCCAGGCCCGCCGCGTGATCGGGGTCGGTCTCCAGGAGTCGGCGGAAGGCCGCCTCCGCGGCCGCGTGATCCCCCGCCGGATTCGCGAGGCTCGACCAGTGGAAGCTCGCGGGATGTGGATGTGTGAAACCCGCGTCGGCCAGCGCGGCCAGCCACGCGCGCTCGGCGCTGGTGAAGGTCATCGATACCCCCCTCGGCCGGCTCGCCCGCGGCCCGTGCTCGTGCCGCCGTCCGGGCGCGCGATCATCGGCGCGACCACGGCGATGCGATCATCGGGACGTGCGCCACGCCGCGAGCCCGCGCTCGGCGTCCGTGCCCGGGATCGTGTTGTCGAGGAACGTGGCGATGATCGCCCCCACGGCCATGCCGGTCTGTCCGATCGTGTTGACCACGTCGGCCAGCCAGGACGGCGAGAACGTGGCCGGATTGGCGGCGACGTACTCGGGCACCGAGAGCCCCATGAAGATCGCGAATCCCAGGATGAACAGGTTTCGCGCGGAGTTGAGATCCACGAACTGGAGGTTGGACAGCCCCACCGATGCGATCATGCCGAACATCGTGCAGTACATGCCGCCCACGATCGGCTGGGGAATCGTGGTGAAGAGCGCGCCGAACTTTCCAAGCACGGCGAGAAGCATCATCAGGATCGCGCCCATCTGCACCACGCGGCGACTGCCCACGCGGGTGAGGCCGATCGCGCCGATGTTCTCCGAGTACGACGTCGTTCCGTTGCCGGTGCCGAAGACTCCGGCGATCAGACAGCCCACGCCCTCCATGCCGATGCCCCGATTCACGACGCGCGGGGTGGGAACCGGCGCGCCCGAGAGACGCGCGCACGCGTAGTAATCACCCACGGACTCCACCATCGACGCGATGTAGCCCGCGAGCATGCCCACGGTGGCGGCGGCGCCGAAGACGGGCATCCCCCACTGGAACGGATACGGTACGCGGAGCCAGGGAGCGTTTCGGACGCTGGTCAGGTCGACGTACGCGGGGTGTCCGGTCTCGAACACGCCGGTCGCGGTGCAGAGCGCGGCGACGCCCCACGCACCCAGGATGCCCAGCAGCACCGGGAACAGCTCGAACGCCCGGTGCGTCCGGCGCAGATACTGGCTGAACAGGATCATCAGCGCGATCGTCAGCCCGCCGATTCCCCAGTGCGTTCCCGCCACCGGGGCGCCGAACTTGAACAGCGCGAGCCCGATCAGCGTGATCACCGGCGCGATGGTCAGGGGGCCCACAAACCGCAGCAGCCTTCCCACGAGGCCGGAGTACCCCAGTGCGATCTCGACCAGCGCGCCCAGGATCACGGCGCCCTGAACGTGACGCAGCCGCACGTCCCAGCCCTCGCCCGAGAGCGCCGCCATGCCGCAGATCGCGATCGTGGGCGCGAGAAACGAGAACGTGCCGCCCTGCACGATGGGAAGGCGGTTGCCGAAGACCGTCTGGAGGAGCGTGGTGATTCCACTGACGAAGAACATCGTGCCGATCAGCCAGCCCAGCTCGACCGGCCGACCCGAGAGCCCCAGGGGCTCGGCCAGGATGAGCGGGATCGCCACCGTCGAGCCGAACATCGTCAGGTAGTGCTGAAACCCCAGAAGAACCGACTCACGGAGTGGAGGTTTCTCGTCGATGCGGTAGATGAGATCTCGCGACATGAAGACCTCGCGTGTGTCTCACCCCCCGAGCGAGGGGGGTGTCTCGGCGCCCCGTCGGGCCAGCGTGAGCGCGAACAGGCGCTCGGAGTCGACGAACCAATCGCGAAACTCGAAGCCGGCTGCGGCGAGGAGCGCCTCCACGCGCGGGCGATCGAACTTGACGCTGACCTCGGTGCGGATGCCCTCCCCGGCCTCGAACGCGAACTCCCTGGCCAGCTTGCGCGCGTACACGACCTGCCGCGCTCGCGCGTGCAGCCACATCTCGATCCGGTGGTGTTCGGCATCGTAGAACGCGCGATGCTCGAACGCGTCGGGTACGAAGTCGGCGTCCAGACGTCTGTTCAGGTGGCGGAGCGAATTGCGGTTGAACTCGGCGGTGATGCCCTCCGAGTCGTTGTAGGCGGCCTCCAGGCGCGAGGGGTCCTTGACGAGATCGGTGCCCAGGAGGAGGTGATCGCCCTCGCACATCGTGTCGGCCACGTCGGCCAGGAACGCGGCGGCGTCGTCGGGCAGGAAGTTGCCGATCGTACCGCCCAGGAACAGGGTCAGCCGATCCTGCCCTCGGGGGATGTGACGGATGTCCAGCGTGAAGTCGCCGGCCACGCCGTGCACCGACAGGTCGGGATACTCGTCGACGAGCTCCAGCGCGACCTGACGCAGCGTGGCCTCGCTCACGTCGAACGGGACGTACCGCTCGAGCTGTCCCGCGGCGTCCATCGCGTCGAGGAGAACGCGCGTCTTGGTCGACATGCCCGAGCCCAGCTCCATGAGCTCCCCGGCGCCGGTCTGGCGCACGACGCCGGGCGCCACTCCCATCAGGAGGTGCCGCTCGGTTCGTGTCTGGTAGTACTCGGGGAGCGAGCAGATCCGATCGAAGAGCTGCGAGCCCACCTCGTCGTAGAAGTAACGGGCATTGACGGTGCGCGGCGATGCATCGAGACCGTCGGCGATCGCGTTCAGCTCGGTGGCCTCGTCCACGTGGAGGTGCACGTCGATCACGACGCGGTCCTCGTCGGAGGCGAGATTGGGGTCCAGCATCGCGCATGGCTCCTTTGGGGTGACCAGCCACGACCGGACCCGAAACCCAGCGCGACGGGGCGCGCAAATCGCGCGCGAAGGCACATGATGTAACTGGCATCTCGTCGCACGTCGTGACGACGAGCCGTACGATCGTAACCCGGGAGCGATCGGACGCGCAAACCGGCGGCTCACCCGGAGCCGGGCCGATCGTGGGGACTTACGCGGACCCCGTCCGGCTGAGATCAGCCCAGCCCCCGTGGTGTCAGGTGGCGCTCGACCAGTGCCAGAACGCCGTCCACCGAGAGGGCGAGCGCCGCGGCGGGAACGGCGCCGGACAGGATCTCGGTCGTGTCGTTCGACTGGAGTCCGGAGATGATGGGCTCTCCCAGCCCTCCGGCGCCGATGAACGCGGCCAGGGTCGCCGTTCCCACCGTGATCACCGCCGCCGTGCGGACGCCGGCCATGATGATCGGTGCGGCCAGCGGCAGCCGGACGTGGAGCAGCACCTGCCTTGCCGTCATCCCGAGCGCGGACGCCGCGGTGACCGCGCTCGGCGACGCGTCCCGCACGCCCGAGAACGTGTTGCGCACCATCGGAAACAGCGAGTACACGAAGAGCGCCGTGATCGCGGGCGGCGCGCCGATCCCGAGCAGCGGGATCATGAACGCGAGGAGCGCCAGCGAGGGAACGGTCTGCGTGATCCCGATCGCGCGGATGACGGGCTCGGCCATCCGGCGATTGCGCTCCAGAGCGAGCCCGATCGGCACGGCGACCACCACGCCGAGCCCCAGCGCGATCACGGTGAGCCCCAGGTGCTCGATCACGCGGTGCCAGAGCGCGTCGCGGTTGGCCCAGACGTAGCTCCAGAAGCCCCGGTCACGCGTGGTGACCGCGTCGACGTCGCGGGCACCGACGAGACCGAGCGTCTCCAGCGCGTCCTGCGCCACCACCTCGATCGCCTCGCCGCCGTGCTCGACCCGGAGGTTCAGCGCGCGCATCGCGTCCGCGTCCAGCGCACCGGCCAGGAGCCCGAGCGCAGCGGCGATCTCGGGGTACGCCTCGAGCGCCGACCCGCGCACCAGCGCGCAGGCCTCGTACGGTGGGAAGAACGAGAGGTCGTCCTCCAGCACGACGAGGTCGTTCACCACGAGCCGTCCGTCGGTCGTGTAGACGTCCAGGCAGTCGATCTCTCGCGCGCCGGCAGCCTGGTACTTGAGCGCCTGCTGCATGCCGCGCACACTGCCGAAGGAGAGGCCGTAGTGGGCCTCGAGGCCGGGCAGACCATCATCGCGCGTGATGAACTCGTATCCGAACGCGGCGGTGAGCTCCGGCGCGATCGGCACCAGGTCGGAGATCGTGGCCAGCCCATCGCGTTCGGCGAGGTCGCGGGGGACGGCGATCTCGTACGCGTTCTCGAAGCCGAGGGGCGCCAGCCAGTACAGGTTCCACTCGGCGAGGAACGCCGATCGCACGCGGTTGAGCGTGGCCACGCCGTCGGTCGACGGCGCGTCGCCGAGGATCGTGACGAGACCGGTGCCGGTGTACTCGGGATAGACGTCGATGTCGCCCGAGCGGAGGGCGTCGAAGCAGATCTGAGTGCCGGCGAGCCCCAGCGAGCGCTCGACGGTGAGCCCCGTGCGCGACTCGATCAGGCGGGCGAACATCTCGGCCAGGAGCTTGTTCTCGTCGAAGTTCTTGGATCCGATCGTGATCGAGCCGGCCGGCCCGCTCCGCGCCGGGTCCGGGGGCACCGGATCGCCCGACGTCGCCGGCGCGGCGTCGGTGTCCGCCGCCGATGCGATCCCGACCCGTGGCGCCGCCGCACCGAGCCCGATGGCCAGCGAGACGGCCGCGCCGACCCACCCGAGCCCCGTCACGCGTCCGTCCGCGCGATCGAGGCGTGGTCGAGGAGCCGGCGCACGTAGGGATCACGGGTCGCCGCGATCGCCTCGGGCGTGTCATACGCGACGATCACCCCCTCCTTCATGACGCCGACCCGGTCTCCCAGGCGGAATGCCTCGGTCACGTCGTGCGTGACCAGCACCATCGTCTTGCGCAGCCGCGTGGCCAGCTCGCGAAACGCCTCCTGTACCTCCACGCGCGTGATCGCGTCCAGCGCCCCGAACGGCTCGTCGAGGAGCACGACGTCAGGGTCCGCGGCCAGCGCGCGTGCGACCGCGACCCGCTGGCGCTGCCCGCCGGAGAGCGCCTTCGGGTAGCGAGCACGGAACGTGGCGGGGTCGAGTCCGACGAGATCCAGGAGCTCGTCGGTCCTGGCGTCGGTGCGCTTTCGGTCCCAGCCCAGAAGCCCGGGCACGAGCGCGACGTTGCGCGCGACCGGCCAGTGCGGGAGGAGGCCGCCTTCCTGCTGGACGTATCCGGTGTGCCGGCGGAGCGTGATGGGATCCAGACCCGACGCGTCGGCACCCCGGATCAGCACACGACCACGCGTGGGGCGGACGAGCCGGTTGAACATCTTCAGGAGGGTCGACTTGCCGGAGCCGCTCTCGCCGATCAGCGCGGCCGTCTGGCCCTCGCCGATCGCGATCGACACGCCGGCCAGCGCGTGCGTGGGGCCGGGATACACCTTCTCGACGTCGACGGCCTCCAGCGCGGTGGACATCGTTGGGTCCTTTCACGACGAATGGGGCGGTCAGCTCGTGACTCGCCCCACTCGAGGACTCCGAATGCGATCAGCAGGCGCCGCGCCGGCAGTGCCGCCGCCGCGGTGCCATGGCGGCAGCGCCGCGCGGGATCCTAGAATCCCAGCTCGGCCTTGCGCGCCTCGGCCGTCGGCAGCGGATCTTCCTTCTCGTTGACCACGGGAAGGCCGGGCGCCTTGTCGGCGTTGATCTGAAGCCACTCCTGCTTGTCGTCGGGGAGATCGGCCTCGTCGTAGATCGCCTGGACGGGGCACTCGGGAACACACGCTCCGCAGTCGATGCACTCGTCGGGATCGATGTAGAGCATCTCCTCGTCTCCGTGGAAGCAGTCCACGGGACACACCGTGACACAGTCGGTGAAGCGGCACTTCTGGCAGTTGTCGACGACGACGTACGTCATGCGAGGCCTCCCGCGCCCGCGGCGAGCCGCGGACGAACGTGTGAATATCCAAAGACTTGGGGAGTCTACGGTCGAGCGTGGGGGGCGTCAAGGCAGGCCTAGGACGACTCGTCGCGCGTCAGGGGCACGTCGTACGGCAGATGTCGGACGTGAAGCGTGGGCCCGTCGGCGTCCCCGAGACGCAGCGCGTCGGAGTCCGATGCGGCCTCGGCGCTCGCGGTCGTGAGCACGGCGAGCGCGTCGAGCCCACCGGCGCGGAGCGACGCGCTCACGACGATCGTGCCGGCCCGAGCGTCGTCCTCGGCGGACCAGACGGGCGTGCCCGGCGCCGGCGGATCTCCGGTGGTCGAGCTGACCCGGTACATGCGCCGCTTGATCTGGCCCAGGTAGTGGACGCGCGCGACCACCTCCTGACCCGGGTAACACCCCTTGGTGAAGCTCACGCCGTCGATCGCGTGCAGGTTCAGCATCTGGGGGACGAACGAGCCGCTCGTCTCCGCGGTGACCGAGGGCTCTCCGGCGCGGATCTGGTGGCGCGTCCACACGTCACGGCCCGCCGGGGCGAGCCGGGGGGTCACGCGGCCCCACAGCTCGCGAACCGTGGCCGGCGGGCCCACGGCCAGGAGCCGGGGAACGCGCCCCATCACCCGGACGACCGTGAGTCGGTCACCGGTGGTGACGCACCAGGCGCCGGGAGGCTCGGACATGCCGGCCCGGGCCAGCGCCTCGCCCACGTCGACGCCGACCAGACCGATCGTGCACGACTCGTCGGACGCGTCGTGGAACGTGACGTCGGCCCGCAGCCGGAAGCGCTCGAGCTGCGTCCTGGCGATCGGAAGCACGTCGCGAGGCAATAGGAGCCGGTAGCCCGCGCGCGCGCCGCCGTCACCGGTCGTCGTGGCCACGAAGAGCGCCAGCAGCCGGCCCTTCGCCGTGCAGTAGCCCGAGAGCTGGGCGCTCGACCCGTCGACCCGGGACAGGTCGTTCGTGAACTGATTCTGCAGGAACCGAGAGGCGTCCGGTCCGTGTATGTCCAGGGGGACGATGTCCGAGAGGTCCATGACGGCGTCGATGGCCTCGATCGCATCGCCTTCGCCGGAGACGTGCCCGGGCTCGAAGCCGACGACCACGCCGTCGCGGATCACGGCGCCCTCGTCGATCAGATGGGCGCGCCAGTCGGGATGCACGTGAACCTCGCCCCGGCGGGGTGGAACGGCCGCAAATGCCGCTCGTCGCCACCCGCCTCGTGGGTTACCATCTTTCGCTCGAAACCGGACTCTTCCTCTCCCTCTCGGAGGCTCTACGATGGCAAAGGTTCGCGTCGGTATCAACGGGTTCGGCCGGATCGGCCGCTGCGCGCTGAAGAACATGATGCGCCGGGACGACTTCGAGGTCGTCGGCATAAACGACCTGGCCGACATCGGCGATCTCGCCTATCTCCTGAAGTACGACTCGATCCACGGGTGGTATCCCCCGAAGGTCGAGGCGGACGACTCCACGATCGTCGTCGCCAAGACGCCGATTCGCTTCATGTCCGAGCGCAACCCCGCCGACATCCGCTGGGGCGAGCTCGGCGCGGACATCGTCATCGAGAGCACCGGCGCGTTCCGAACGCGGGACGAAGCCGGCCTGCACCTCGAGGGTGGCGCCAGGCGCGTGGTCATGTCCGCTCCCGGCAAGGACGTCGATGGCACGTTCGTCTACGGCGTGAACCACGAGACGTACGACCCCGCGAAGCACGTCGTCATCTCCAACGCGTCCTGCACGACGAACTCGCTGGCGCCGGTGGCCAAGGTGCTCCACGAGCGCTTCGGGATTGCGCACCTCACGATCACGACCGTGCATGCCTACACGTCGAGTCAGGCGCTGATGGACACGCCCATGCGGAAGCGTCGCCGCGGTCGTGCGGCCGCGCTGTCGATCGTGCCCACCACGACCGGGGCGGCGCGGGCCACCGAGCTGGTCATCCCCGAGCTGACGGGCCGGATGGACGGCATGGCGCTCCGGGTACCGGTTCCCGACGGATCGGTCACCGACATCACCGTCACCCTGGAATCCGACGTGACCGCCGAGTCGGTCAACCGTGCACTCCAGGAGGCGTCGAGCGAGCCGCGCTTCGCGGGCGTGCTCCGGGTGTCGGACGAGGCGCTCGTGTCGCGCGACATCCTCGGGGATCCGCACTCGTCGATCGTCGATGCCGAGTCGACGATGGTTCTCGACAAGCGAATCGTGAAGATCCTGGCCTGGTACGACAACGAGTGGGGATACTCGGCCCGCCTGGCCGACATGGCCGGCTACATGGCGTCGAAGGGCCTCTGAGGCGAGGACCGCGCCGGCGGCGCCGTATCGCGTGAGACGACGCGGTCCGCGCCGCCGGACGATCAGTCGGCGTCGACCATCCTCAGGACCGCGTCCAGATCGACCTGGGCACGCGCACAGCGGTGGATGTTCTTCTGCACGATCACGCGCGCGAGCGTCGGGTCGATCTCGGCGCCGGCGTCGACCAGTCCCTTCATCGCGCGGTCGAGCCGCCCCATTGCCATCGCCACCAGCGAGCGCTCCATCGCGCAGGGATCGATCGAACCGGGATCGATCGACGCCGCCTCGACGGCCGCCAGGCGATCCGCTGCGCGGGCGGTCCTGCCCTCCCGGGGGATCTCGACCACGTCCACGTCGGCGACGGTGCCACCGCCGGCCACGCGCCGGGCCTCGGCGCGACCCCCGCACAGGATCCCGATCGCCCCGTTGATCTCGAGCCGGATCTGCAGGCATCGGGTCACGTTGGTGTGCACGATCGCGGAGGCGAACCGGTCGTCGAGGAGATCGGCGGTCCGGGTGAGCGCCGTGATGGCGGCCGCCACGTGGGCGCTGACGTCGTGCAGGGTGTCTTCGATCGGCGAGGTGTTCACGCGCGTGACTCCTGGCCTTCGGAGGAACGGGTCGCACGGCCGATGAGCCGGTGGGGGCCCGCCGGTTCACTAGTCATCGGCCGTCGCGACCATCGTTTTGAGCGCAAAGTCACGGCGTGGGGAGGCGGGGCGGCATCGCCGCCCCGTCAGAGGGTCAGTCCGTGCGGAGCTCCACGGTGCCGCTGAACGACGAGAGGTTCACGTGCGCCGATCCGTCACCCACGGTGAAGTGGAGCTCCGAGCCGGGGCCGCGCCGCCGCGAGCGGCCGTCCTCACGTCCGATCTCGTTCCGGATGGAGCCGGAGAACGTCGAGACGTCGAACTCGGCATCGACATCCCCGACCAGCGTCAGCACGATGTCACCGCTGTGGCTCTCGCCCTCGACGCGAGCGTCCTCGTTCAGCCGTCCTTCGAACCGGACCAGCCCCGAGACGGTCTCGACCGCGAGCCGGTCGAAGTCGTCGCCGTAGACGTCCACGTCGCCGCTGACCGACGCGGCCTCCAGCCGCCCGCGCAGTCCCCTGGCCTCGATCGATCCCGAGACGGTGCTCAGCTCGGTCTCGTCGGTCTTTGCGTCGCAGTCGATGTCGCCGCTGACCGTCGCCGCCGAGAGCTCGCCCGGCTCGCCTCGGATCGTGATGTCGCCGCTGACCGACTCGAGGCTGAGCGCCGCGGTCAGCTCCTCCACGTCGATGCTGGCGCTGACGGTCTCGACCTCGACGCGGCTGCCCTTCGGCACCCGGATCTCGAGATCGCTTCCGTCCACGTTCGCGCTCGCCTCGGCAGGACCACCTTGATCCGGGCCCGCGATCCGTCCACGTCGAAGTCGAGCCGCTCGGTGCCACGGCCGAGCTCACCCTGGACATGGATCTCGTCGCGGTCCCATCCGATGACCACGATCGACCCCGACACGTTCTCGATGTGGACCCGTCCATCGGGCTCGGCCGACTTCCGCTCGTCGACCTCCTCGCCTCGCACCACGCCGGCCGTCGAGAACGCCAGCACTGCGAGCCCCATGATGATCGTCTTCATGATCGTCTCCCATCCACCTCGGAACGAGCCTCGGCGGGCTTGGTGTCGTTTCGCGCCCGAGGGCGCTGTCTACGTGTCGTCGGAGCCGGTCGCCGGCGTCTCGCCGGATGTCTCGGTGTCGTCCGGCGCGGCCATCCGCGCCGCGCGTCGCGCCAGCGCGAGCCGGTCGGTGTAGTCGTCGACGACACGCCGTGCGAGCGCCTCGTCGTCGGGATGCTGCCGGAGCGCATCCCGAGACTCGTCCAGTGCCGTCCGGATCACCGCGAGCGCCGCCTCCACGGTCGCCGCGGTCTCCGGCGACATCGCGCCGCCGCCGGCCGACGTCTCCTCGGTGAAGATCCGCTCCAGCTCCGAGCACTGGGACTCGAGGCGATCGAAGGTCGCCACCAGCGCCCCGGACGGGGTCACCCCGTCGCGCGGCGTCGGATCGGTTCCCATCCGGGTCACGCCGGCGACGATCAGCACCGCGGCGGCCGCCGCCGTCATCCAGCCGAGCCACGTCGCAGACCGACTTCCACCGAAGGTCGGTCGGAGCGCGATCGTTCCCGGAGCGCCTTCTCTCTCCAGCTGAGCGCGAAGCTCCGGCCAGAGATCGCGGCGCGGCGCGATCTCCCGCGGGAGCGCCCGGGCGGCCTCGGACAGCGCGTCGGGCGTCGCATCGATTCGTCGATCATCCATGCTGTGCTCCGAGTGTTCGTTTCAAGAGGCGTCGCGCTCGATGAAGCTGCGCCTTCGACGTTCCCGGCCGGATGCCGCACATCTGGGCGATCTCGGCGTGACCGAACCCCTCGACCTCGTGCAACACGAACACGATCCGCGCGCCGTCGGGCAGCTCGCCGATTGCGCGCTCCAGATCCACGCGCGCCCCCGGGTCGACCCGTGGCGGCGCGGCGGCGTCGTCCTCGGTGATGTCGGTCGCATGCTCGAGCGCTCGCCTGAGCGACGCGCGTCTCGCATCCAGCACCACGTTCACGGTCAGACGATGGAGCCACGTCGCGAACGCCGCCTCGCCGCGAAAGCTCCCGAGCCGCTGCCAGGCCCGGAGGAACGCGTCCTGCGTCCGGTCCTCGGCGTCGTCGCGCCGCGCGGTCAGGCGCACGCAGATGGCGTGCACGTGGCCGACGTGGCGCCGGTAGAGTGCCTCGAAGGCGACCAGATCCCCGTCGCGTGCGCGGGCCACCAGGGCCGCGTCCGGCGAGGGGTCGTCGACGTGTCGGGGCGGTGACGTGATCATCGGGCTCCTCGTCGTTCGTCAACCGATCTGACGTCGTCATGATCGCAGGGGTTTAGTCCCCGGCGCGAGAGGCGCGTAAAAAGCGGGAGATTCCGTGCAACTCGAGACTACGGGTGTAGTATTAAGAGCGTGACCGTCGACGGGACATTCAACGCATGGGGCGCGCCGGCATGGATAAGTCGCAACTAATCAGCGGTTTACAGCTAGCCATCCTGCGAGAGATCTGGAGTCGTGGAGAGGCCACGGTGGCGGAGGTGCACAACGCCTTGCAGAGGGAACGGGGGCTGGCGATGACGACCGTCGCCACCGTCCTCTCCCGACTCGAGAAACGCCGGCTCATCACCCACCGACGCGAGGGTCGCCAGTTCGTCTACCGGGCCCGGGTCAGCGAGGAAGACGTCCGGAGCCAGATGGTGGCCGAGATTACGGAACGTCTCTTCCACGGAGACGTAACCGAGCTGGTGAGCCACCTGGTCGCCGACGGCGACATCAGCCAGGGCGACCTGGCCCGCGTGCGGGAGCTCATCGAGACCCGAGAATCCGAGCTCGGTGCCGGAGCCCCACCTCCGGCGCCCGACGAACCCCGCGAGCACCCGGAGGAGGGGTGATGGACGCCCACCCGGTTCTGCTGATGCTGTCGACGCTCGCGCTGGCCTGGGCTCTCACCTACCTCCTCCACAGTACGATCTTCCTCGGAATCGCCTGGGGCCTCTCGCGGGTCCTGCCCACCCGTCTGGCCGCCACCAAGGATGCGGTGATCAAGACGGCGCTCGTGGGCGGGATCGTGACGGCCACGCTCCAGGTCGGGATCGGCGTGAACCCCCTCGGAGGGGCCATCGAGCTCCCCGGCGCGACCGCGCCGCCCACGGTGCCGGCCGACGTTCCGGTCTCCGAAACCCCGGACGCGATCTGGGTCTCGACGCCCGACGGCCTCGTTCCAGTGTCTCCCGCCACAGGACACGCCGATCCGGGCCGTGCCGGCATCGTGCCGGTCGGCGAGGTCGACCTGCTCGGCATCGGCCGATCCCCGGTGCGCTCGGCCGGCGAGCCAGCGGGCGCGAGCCGGGACCTGCGCGTCGTTCCCGCCCACCGGGTCGGCTCGCCGCGAAGCCCCCTCGCGCTGATGCTGGCCGACGCCGGACGGATCTCGACCCGCGTCCTGGCCCCGGTGCTCGTGCTCGCCTGGCTCGTCCTGGCGAGCTTCAACGTGGGGCGGGTCGTCCTGGCGCGCCAGTGGCTCCGGTCCCGGCTGGCCGCCCGGCACGAGCTGATCGACGGACCCATCGTGCACACCGCCGACCGGCTCAGCCGGGAGCTGGACTTCGACCGGCGGGTCCGCGTCAGCGTCTCGGATCGGATCCAGAGCCCGATCGCGTTCGGCCGCCGCGAGATCTGCCTTCCGGCGCGCGCGATCGACGAGCTCGAGCCCGAGGCGGTCGAGGCGCTGCTCGTTCACGAGCTCGTCCACCTCGTCCGACGCGACCCGGCCTGGCTCTTCGGATCGGTGCTGCTGGAGCGCGCGCTGTTCTTCCAGCCGCTGAACCGCATCGTGCGGCGACTGCTCACCGAGAACGCCGAGTACCTCTGTGACGACCAGGCCGCGCGCCGGACCGGCAGCGGGCTCCCGCTGGCCAAGTGCCTCGCCCAGGTCGCCACCTGGGTCGACGGCTCCCGGCGACCGAGCCTCGTGCCCGGCATCCTGATGCAGGGCGGCCAGCGCGAGCGTTCCCCGCTCGTGAAGCGGGTCGAGCACCTCGTCGGCAACGACAGTGGCCGTCTGCCGGTGCTGAAGCGGCGTCACCGGCTCGCGGTCGCCGCCGCGTGCTTCGCGGTCGCGTGCTTGACGGTCCCGGCCGTCCGCTCCACCTCGACCCTCAGCTCGCTCCACGCGACCGTCCTCGACGGGGCGTCGGGGCCGTTTCGCGTCGCGGGTCTCGAGACCCAGAGCCCGCCCGACACCGCGGCGCGCCGGCTCCGCAGCGGCAGCCTCGCGCGATCGCGCAATCCCGAGTCCGTGCGCCCGGTCTCCGGCAACGCACGAGGCGAGGACGTCGACGACATCGTGATCCACGACGAGGTCGTCACCCGTCGCGATACCGACGATCCCGAGTCGCTGGACACGCTCGAGTCCGTCAAGAATGCCGTCGAGGCCTACCTGGGGGCCGTGGGGGGCGGCGCGGTCGAACTCGGCATGACCGCTCGCGAGCTCGCCGCGGCGACGCACGGTCTCGGCCTGTCCGCGCACGACACGGCGGCCCGCACGTTCGCCTCGATGCTGGATCACGACCGTGAGCACGATCACGACTGTGACGAGGTCGACGACGACCTGTCCGAGACGGCCGAATCGCTGGAGGAGCTGCTCGTGGAGCTCGACGACCACGAGACGCGGGCGATGTATCTCCAGCTGATGGCCATGGCGCTCGAGGGAGGCGACTCATCGTTGCTCGAGGCCCTGATCGACGGGGGGGAGCTCGAGGCACGGGATCGCCATGGGCGCTCGCCGCTCCACGTCGCGACCGAGGCGGGAGACCTCGAGGCGATCGAGCGGCTCCTCGGGGCCGGTGCGCGGCTCGCGGCCGAGGACGACAACGGACGCACGGCGCTCCACCTCGCGGCCATCGAGGGCGAGCTGTCGGCGATCGAGCTGCTTCTGGAGCTCGGCGCCGACATCGATGCGGAGGACGAGCAGGGTCAGACCCCGCTCCACGTTGCGGTCGACGACGGCGACTTCGAGGTCGTTCAGCTCCTCTGCGTGGCCGGCGCGAACCCTGACCTCCGCGACGTGCACGGCCGCACGCCCCTTCACGTGGCGATCGAGGAGTCCGACTTCGACATCGTCCGGCTGCTGCTGGCTGCCGGCGCGGACCCCGGCATCGAGGACGAGTACGGCCGGAACGCCCTCCACCGCGCGATCGACGAGGGCGACGCCGACATCGTGGCCACCCTCGTCGAGAACGGCGCGAACCTGGACGCCGCGGACCGAAGCGGCCGCACGGCGGTCGACTGGGCCGAGCGCTCGGGCACCGACGAGATCCGCGAGCTGCTCGAGGAGGCGGCGTCGGCCGGGCGATGACTCACACCGGTCGCCCCGGGGACAGGGCTTCTCGTGTTCCGGTCGCTCGATTCCATTCGAACGCGTATGATCCCCTCTCGCCCGGGCCGGGCGTCCGCGAGCGGTCATCCTGGTGGCCGCCACTTTCTCAGGAGCCAGCATGCTGACACTTCGCGTGAGCGCCCTCTCGCTGATCGTCGGTCTCGCGACCGCGTCGGCCGGCACGAGCGAGCCGGCCTATCGACTGGACGGCCTCGTGGTTCCCAGCATCCAGCGCGTCGAGCTGACGGTGGATGCGCGCGAGACGAGCTACTCGGGCTCGGTGAGCGCGGACGTGACGGTCGTCTCCGAGATCCGAAGCTTCCTCTTGAACGCCGAGGACATCGAGATCTCCTCGATCGAGCTCCGGCGGGACGACGCGCGGATCCCCCTCGCCGTCGAGCAGAAGCCCGAGGGCATCGTGGAGCTGACCGCGGACCGCCCGATCACGGCCGGGACGTACGAGCTCACGGCGACGTTCACGAACGAGTTCAACACCCAGGCCGTGGGTCTGTACCGGCTCGAGAGCGACGGCGAGGCCTACACGTTCACGCAGTTTCAGGCCGTCGATGCGCGCAAGGCCTTCCCGTGCTGGGACGAGCCCAACGTCAAGATCCCCTACGAGGTCACGATCACCGTTCCCGCCGAGCACGAGGCCTTCAGCAACACGCCGGTTCGCGCGGACACGCGTGACGGTGATCTCCGGCGTGTCGCGTTCGCGCGCACGAAGCCCATTCCGGTCTATCTGGTGGCGATGGCGACCGGCCCGCTGGAGCAGGTGCCGGTCGAGGGGCTCCGGGTGCCCGGCCGCATCATCACGAAGAAGGGACAGTCGCACCTCGTCGACCACGCGGCCGAGATCACGCCGCGCATCTTCGACGCGCTCGAGGAGTACTTCGGGCGACCCTATCCATATGCGAAGCTGGATCAGGTGGCGGTGCCCGAGTTCTGGCCCGGCGCGATGGAGAACGCCGGTCTCATCACGTACCGCGAGTCGGCCCTGGCCGTGGATCGCGCCCGACTCACGGTCGGACAGCGGCGATGGCAGGCCGAGGTGATCGCCCACGAGGTCGCGCACCAGTGGTTCGGGGATCTCGTCACGATGGAGTGGTGGGACGATCTGTGGCTGAACGAATCGTTCGCCACGTGGATGGCCACGAAGATCTGCGCGGACCTCTTTCCCGAGCTCGACTTCGACGTGGAAAGCGTGCGGGGCGGCATCTACGCGATGAGCACCGACGCGCAGCTCTCGACCCGCGCCATTCGTCGTCCGATCGAGAAGACCGCCAATCTGCTCGAGTCCGCCGACGCGCTCGCCTACGAGAAGGGCGAGAGGGTTCTCGGCATGTTCGAGCAGTGGATGGGGCCCGAGGCGTTCCGCGACGGCGTTCGCGCCTACCTCGACGCCCACGCGTTCGGAAACGCCACGGCCGACGATCTGTGGGCGGCGCTCTCCGAGTCGGCCGGTCACGACGTGGGCACCGCGATGGCCACCTTCCTCGATCAGCCCGGCGTTCCGATCGTCGCGGTCCGGGATCTGGGCGGCGGTCGTGTCCGGATCGATCAGAGGCGATTCTTCAACTACGGGGCCGAGGAGGCCGAGACGAACGAGCAGACGTGGCGCGTGCCGATCGTGCTCCGGTACGCCGACGCCGAGCAGGTCTACGATCAGGAGATCATGCTGGTCGACCGCTCGCAGACGTTCGAGCTGGAGACCGACAACGACCTGGCGTGGCTGCATCCGAACGTCGGTGAATCCGGCTACTACCACTGGATGGTCGAGCCCGGCGTGCTGGAGTCGCTGGCCGAGAACGCCCCCGACATCCTGGACGTACGCGAGCGGGTAGGGCTCCTGGGGCACATCTCGGCACTGATGGACGCGGGCCTCGTGCACGGCGACGAGTTCCTGGCACTGCTGGAGCTGCAGGCCGCCGACCCCGATCCTCAGGTGATGCGGTCGCTTCTCGGCGCGTTGATGGGGGTGCGCGGGGCGTTCGTGACCCCGGAGCTGGAGGATGCGTTCGGTCTCTACGTCGCCCGCTTCCTGGCACCGTCGTTGGAGGCGTACGGGCTCTTCGAGCAGCCCGGCGAGCCGGAGGCCGTCACGCAGTTCCGTCCGCAGATGCTGGGCGCGCTGGCCCGGTACGCGCGTGACGCCCGTGTGGTGGAGCAGATGCACGCGTGGGCAGAGACGTATCTGATCGATCCCGACGCGGTGCCGGCCTCCATCGTGGGAACCGCGCTCGCAGTATCGGCGATGCAAGGCGACATGGCGCTGTTCGAGCAGTACCGGGCGCGATTCGAGTCCGCGGCCACCCCGGCCGAGCGGAGCCGGTTCCTGAACACGCTCGGGGAGTTCGAGGATCCGGCCCTCCTGCAGGCGGCGCTCGACTACGTGCTGACGGGACCGCTTCGTCCTCAGGAGATCTTCTCGATCCCGATGGCGATCGGTGGTGACGATTACACCTACGGCGACGTGCTCTGGACCTGGATGACCGAGCACCACGCGGAGATTCTCGGACGCATCCCACCGCCGATCGCGATGTACCTGGTCTGGTTCGGCGGGGGATGCGAGCGTGAGCTGATCGCTCGCGTCACCGAGTACTTCGAGCAGCCCGGGAAGTCGGTCCCCGGCACCGAGAGCGAGCTGGCGAAGGTCGTCGAGAGCATCGAGAACTGCGCCGGTCTCCGAGAGCGGGAGGGCGATCGCGTGGCGCGGTTCTTCGCGGACTTCGCGTCCCGGGCCGAACGACCGTCGACCGCACGCGGCATGTAGCCGCCGATTCGGGGGTTGACCCCCCGGACCCCTCGGTCGACACTCAGGTCTCACGCCCCGAGGAGCACCGCTCGCCGGGGCGCGTTCGTTTTGGCCTCGGCCGGGAGCCTGGGAGTTCCAGATGCCCCGAGTGCGTTCCTCGATCCGCCTCGTCCGCGTCGCGCTCCAGATCGGCGCCGCTGCCGTCGTGATCGGTCTGGCCGGACCGCCGGCGCGCGGCGACGGCTGCCGTGACTACTCGCGCGCGCTCGTCTGGGAAGAGACCCAGTGGCTCGACAGCACCCCCATCGTCCTGGCCGCGCCGTCGGACGGCGAGCGGCTCGTCGTCCTGACCCACTCCGACCCCGACGGTCATCAGCTGCGCGTCTTCGGGCACGACGACGAGACTGACCCCCTGGAGGCGCTGGGGTCGCTCTCGCTGTCCGGATGGCCGCGAGACGCGATCTTCGTCGGACACCTCGTCTACGTGGCCGCGGGCTCTGCCGGGCTGCACGTCGTCGACGTCTCCGACGCCGCCGCGCCGGTCCTCGTCACGACGGTCGAGGGCGGCGGCAGCTTCGAGCGTGTCCGATGTCGGGACGGCCTGGCACTGGTCGCCGCCGGTGTCGCCGGCTGTCACGTGCTCGACTGCGCCGATCCGCGGGCGCCCGTCCTCGTGTGGACGCTCTCGACCCCCGACTGGTCCGGTGGCCTCGACATCCGGAACGACCTGGCCGCGCTCACGATGGGTGCCCGGGGAGTGCGCCTCGTCGATCTCGCGTCGCCGTATCTCGACACCGTGGTCGACCTCCCCGTGCCCGGCTACTGCCTCGACGTCGCGTTCGACGAATCGATGCGGGTCGCGGTCGCGGAGGCCGACGAGGGTGTTCTGGTCTACGACGTCTCGGATCTCCGCCACGCACGCCTGCTGCGAACGGTCCGGGCGCGCGAGCTCATCACCCGCGTCCGCGCGACCGGCGGACGCATCCTCGCCACGGACTACCGCCAGGGGGTCGCGATCATCGACTGCGTCGACGTCACGAACCCGCCCTACTGGATCCCCACGCTCCGCGACGTCCGCGACGCCATCGGGGTCGGGGATCGGCTCTTCGTGGCCGATGGTCTGGCGGGCGTCACGCGGTACTCCGCGTGGCGCGAGCCGGTCGACCAGCCGACGACGATCGTCTCCGACGCCCGGGACGTTCGAGACGTTCGAACGGAGGGCCGCTTCGCCTACGTGGCCGAGCGGCTGGATGGGCTCGGGATCTACGACGTGCACACCGATCACGGCGCCACCGAGGTGGCGCGGGTCCTCGGCCGAGGTATCGTCGACGGCGTAGAGGTGAGCCAGGGCATCGCCATCACGCTGGAGGACGCCGGCGCCACCGTGGTGGACGTGACCGACCCGAGGCGGCCGGTCGTCACGGGGTTCGTGCCACTCGAGGAAGCGACCCGCGGCGTGGCGATCGTGTCGGGGTTCGCGTACCTCGCCGTGGGCTGGGACAAGCTGGCGATCGTGCGTCTCGACGACGAGCCCGGCCCGAGCGTGATCGACACGATCGACACGCTGGGGCTCGTGGCCGACGTCATCGTCGACGGTGATCGGATGTACGTCATCGACCGGTACTACGGTGTGCACGTGTACGACGTGACCGATCCTCGACATCCGGAGTTTCTGGACCAGTGGACGAGCGTGGGGACGTTCCTGTCCACCGGGACCGTCGCCGACGGTCTCTTGTACGTGGTGTACCGCTCGCCCTTCGGCTGGCCGGTGGGCGGGTTGCACGTCGTGGACGTCCGGTCCCCGGGAGCGTTCGTCGAGCTGAGCCGCCTGTCCGTGCCGGGGGCGCCGCTCGACCTGGACGTGGACGAGCGGGGCCGACACCTCTACGTGGCCGACGCCTGGACGGGCGTCGACGTCTTCTCGATCGACGATCCCGAGCGGCTGATGCACGTGGGGGCCCTGCCCGCGCCCGGGCTCGCGAGGTCGGTCCGGGTGCACGGCGACGACGTGTACGTCGGCGCTGGAAGCGGCGGGGCGGTGGTGTTCGACGTGCAGTGCCGCTCCGACGAGACGCCGATCCTGATCGGTGCGGTCTCCGCCGTGGTCGTGCCGAGGGGGGTGGTCGTCTCGTGGGAGAGCGGGTCGGACGGGGTCGGCGTCGACGTGTTCCGCCGGCGCGACCGCCCCGGATCGTCGCTCGTGAAGCTCACCGGCGAGCCGATTCGCGGTGCGGGACGGCGGAGCTTCCTCGACACCGAGGTGGCTCCGGGGACGTACGTCTATCAGCTGCGCTCGTCGGGTCCCGGCGGGATCGAGTGGCTCGAGCCGCTCGACGTCCGGGTCGGGACGCCCTCGGGCGTGAGTCCGCCGTCACCGAACCCGTTCGCCGCGGAGACGGTCCTGCACCTGGAGTGGCCGTCCGACGGCACGGTGACCGCCGTCGTGTACGACGTCCGCGGCCGGCGCGTGGCGACGCTGGCCGATCGCGCCCGCGTGTCGGCGGGCTCGGACGTCATCGGCTGGGACGGCCGCGATGCCCGGCGTCACCTCGTGGCCGCCGGCGTGTACACGATCGTGATCCGGGCCCGGCTCGACGGAGCCTCGTCGTCGCCCGACGCGGCCGACCCGATCGTCGAGCGGCACCGCGTGCTGTTCGCGCCCTGATCGCCGGTCCCCTACCGCGCGTCGTCACCGCCGCCGGGGACCTTCGGCACCAGACGCCACACGATCTGCTCGTAGCGGCCGGAACGGATCGAGTTGTGGTGGTAGTCCTCGCTCTCGAGCCGCGCCACCTCCTCCAGCGAGAACACCGCGCCCAGCCCCCGGTTCACCAGCTGCCCCGGGTCGTAGGCGAGGCCGCTCTTGATGAGATACACCGGCGTACCCGAGCACGCCAGATCGTAGACGCGACGCACGAACGCTCGCGCCTCCTCACGGCTCGCGTCCGGCCGTGACGGATCACCGATCGGATGTCCGAGCGTGCGGCGCTTCGCGTAGTACTGGATGAACGGCGCGTCGTCCATCGCGATGACGATCGCGTTCGCGGGGGTGCGTTCGGCCAGGACCCGGGCCACCTCCTTGTTCCCGATGCGATCGTGGCGGTACGAGATAACCGGGAACGCGCGCACGAGCGGCACCACGCACACCACGGCCATCGCGGCCGCGTATCCCCAGCGCCAGCGTCCCAGCGCCAGGTGGCCCCCCGCCGCGATGAGGATGCACGCCGCCGCGAGCGGCTCGATCAGGAACCGTGCCGAGTACTGCTCGAGATTCGCCGCGTACAGGAACCCGACGACAGACAGCGCCACCAGCGCCCACAGCCTCCGTTCGCGCACGGCGGCGACCACGCCCGCCACGAACGCCGCGATGCCGATGGGCGTGAACGACGCGTTCACGTCCGCGGCGGCCACGCGCACGATCCCCGGCTCCCAGAGGCGGTATCCGGTGATCGACGAGAACCGCGTGATCCACTCCCACTGGAGCGCCAGCACCAGTGCGATCGCGACCGCGGCTCCGGCGGCATACCCCACGATCGCCGGAATGCGGTGACGTCCGTGGGTGAAGAACATCAGCGCCCCCGGGGCCAGCGCCAGGAGGACCGGCATCCGGACGAGGCCGGACCCTCCGATCCAGAGTCCGGCCGCGACGGCCAGCGGCACCGACCCGCGTCGGGCCGCGAGCGCGGACAGCACGAGCCCGGCGAGCAGCGCGAAGAGCGCGAGCCCGTGTCCCTTGGCCCCCACGGTCTCGGCGAAGACGATCGGCGTGCACGCCAGCAGCCCCGCCGCCGCCACCGAGACGGATCGGGGAAGCCCCGAGAGGCGCGCCAGCAGGTGACACATCCCCACCGCCATCGATCCGAAGAGCGCCGCCGAGACCAGGAGCGTCCGCTCGGTGCTCCATCCCAACGCGGGCCCCGCGATCGACTGCAGCCCCCAGTTCACGGCGACGAGCCCGTAGCGCCCCGAGACCGGCGGATCGTGCAGCTGCAACGGCGTGAGCGACCCGATCCGGGCGCTCTCCTCGACGGCCTGAGCCAGGCGCACGGCGTCGTGGTGGAAGAGACCGTCGTTCAGCAGAAAGAGCCGGGCCAGGAGCGCGGCCAGGGCGAGCGCCGCGAACGCGACCGCGTCGGCGGGCCCGAGCGGGACGTCCGCGACGGTGCGGGAACGTGTCTTCCGGCGTGAGCGGGCCAATGCTCAGCGGGCCCTGTCGAGCAGCGTCACGCTCTCGAAGTGGTACGTCTGGGGGAAGAAGTCGAACGGCACCGAGCGCACGTGTCGGTACCCGCCGGCGCGAAGGCGTGCGATGTCGCGGGCCAGCGTACCGGGCTCGCAGGAGACGTAGATGATTCTCTCCGGTGCGAACTTGTCTAGCGACGCGACGACGGGAAGAGGGAGACCCGACCGCGGCGGATCCACGACGGCCAGTGCGAGGGAGCCCTTGAAGTTCATCGTGGGCAGGAGCCGCTCGACCGGCCCCGGCACGAAGCGCACGTTGCCGATGCCGGCGCGCCGGATGGCGGCCTCGCCCGCGCGGACGGCGGCCTCGGAGCCCTCGAGGCACCACACGCGGGCCGCCTCTCCGGCGAACGCCGCGGCCAGGAATCCGACGCCGGCGAAGAGGTCGACCGCGCGATCGCGCGGCGTCAGCGCCGCCCACTCGGCCACGTGCTCGGCCAGCCGGACGGCCAGGGGAGGGTTCACCTGATAGAACGCCCGCGACGGCAGCCGCCACGAGGCCCAGGGGGTCTCCAAAACGATGGGGGGCGGCGTCGCCGACGGCGCGCTCCGGCGCGTCCGGCCCTCGTTCCAGAACACGAACGTGCCCCGCTCCTCACGCTCATCGAGAACCTGCAACAGAGGGGTCGCGAGCGACTCGGTGCCCGGCTGGAGATACACGTGAACGGTCCTCGCCGGATGGCCGGTCCGGATCTCGACGTCGCCGTTCACGTCCGACGCGCGCTCGGCCGCGTCGGCCAGCGCCCCGATCGTTGCGTCCACCCGCGGGTGCGCGATCGGGCAGCCGTCGATCTCGGTCAGCGCGCGGCCGTCTTCCGAGACGTACCCGACGGCCACCGCGCCCGTCCCGTCGGTGTGGGCATGCAGCGTCACGCGATGGCGGTACGCCCACGCGTCGCCGGTGACGATCGGATCGATGGCGGGGCTCCGGACCTTCGCCACGCGCTCCAGGAGATCGTGCAGCACCTGCTCGCGTCCGGCTCGCTGCGTCGGGGCGTCGACGTGCTGCCAGTGGCAGCCGCCGCACGAATCGTAGAACGCGCACCTCGGCGCGATGCGTTCGGCGGCGGGATGGAGGATCTCGACGAGCTCCGAGCGCGCGAACGAGCGCCGCACGTCGCGCGCGACCACGCGGACGCGCTCGCCGGGCGCGCCGCCCGGGACGAAGTGCACGAAGCCGTCGTGCCGGCCCACGGCCACGCCGCCGTGGCCGATGCCCGACAGCGTCAGCTCGATCTCGCTTCCGGGTGCCGGTGCCACCGCCGTCGTCTCGTCGTGTTCTTCGTCGGTCATGTCGTTCCTCGGTCCGGGGGCGCGGACGGGCGACCATCGCTGCCCCCCGCGCGATCCGGGTCCTCCGATGCCGGGTCCTCGTCGGCCGTCCTGAGGGTGTTCAGGTCGGCGGGCTCCACCATGATCGTCTTCTCCTGACGGTGCGCGGCCAGACCCGGCGCCGACTTCCGTGGCTTCCAGACGTACTTCTTCAGCGTGTAGACGACCGGCACCGATCCCGAGTGCCGGGCCTTGCTGAAGGCCGCCGCCAGCGCGGCGGCCTCTTCCAGCGTGCGCCGACTGGGGTTGTCCTTCTTGCCCTCACGCCGGAGGATCACGTGCGAGCCCGCCACTCCCTGTGCATGCAGCCAGATGTCGTCGGGCTTGGCGAAGCGGTGCGTCAGCCAGTCGTTCTCGGCGTTCGTCCGACCGACGAGTATCGTCCATCCGTCGCTCGAACGGTAGCGTCTCGGGTGGAAACCACGCTCGCCCGGCCGGGCGGGTCGGTCGCGGGTCCCTCTGGCGCGGCCGGGCCTGGAGACGACGCGGTAGCGCTCGAGGCGCTCGCCCAGACCGGACAGCTCGTCGTCCGACCAGGCCTCCCGGGGACGGTCCAGCCGCAGGTCGATCCACTCGAGGTCGTGCCCCAGGCGCTCGGCGCGTGCGCGCACGAGATCGACCGCTCGCTTGCCGCGCTCGGCGCGCTTGATGTAGGCCGCGCCGTTCTCGATGGCGCTGATCTTCGGATCGACCGGAATCTCGAGCGGATCGCCGTCGGGATCGAAGACGTCCGGCACGGTCACCCGCCTCGCGCCGCGTGGCACGAGATCGGGCCGGGCCATGAGCGCGCTCCCGAAGCGCTCCCAGGTCGGCCAGGCATCCGCGCGTTCCTGATCGGCGCGACACGCGTCGAGCGCCCGGGCGATGCGCTTGTGCAGGGCTCTCAGACGCTCGGAGAAGGCCCGTGCCTCGGCCGCCAGGCGAGCCTCGCGTCTGGCCAGCACGTAGGCGTGCCGTGCGGCCTCGTCGACCGTGGCCACCCGCATCACGCTCTCGTGCGGCGGCAGCGGACCCGGGGTCACCACCAACCGGTCCACGATGCGGACGACGTGCACGCCGTCCGACGTGATGCGCGTCCGGGCCAGCTCGAGCGCGTCGTCCCAGCGGGTCGCATCCGAGAGGAGGCTGTCGGCGAGGCGACGCTCCACGCCGGGCCAGCGCACGCCGGTGGGGGCGTCGGGCGGCGCATAGGTCGACCCGGGCTCCAGTCGCTCCCGTCGCCGAGCGCCGTTCCGGTGGGCGTGGAGGATGGTGTCCCGGGGCGAGAGCCACGCGATGGCCGGTCGTGCCCCCATCAGCTCGACCACGAGCCGGTGAGACCCGGTACCCAGCTCGAGGATGCGTTCTCCGGGGAGCACCGTGAAGGACGTCAGCCGTCGTCCGATCAGGGCACCGGAGATCGCCGATGGGAACCCGCCGCCCTCACGCGGCGTCCGATCGTCCACGAAGATCGCCGGATCGGGACGGTCGAGCGTGATCGAGAGCCAGGGTCCGGGGCCGTTCTCGCGTGCGACCGCGATCGCGACCTGCCACGGGCCACCGGCGACCACCGACACGATGGGTCGTCCGACCCAGTCCGGCGCGACCTCCCGGGCCCAGAGGGCGAGCATGAGTGCATCCATGGCGCGCGAGGGTACACCGCGCCTGCCGTCGGCGTCAGCCTCGAACGCCGGCCGGACGTCTCCGCGGCGAAGGCCGGTGCGGGCGCCGCGGGATCGTGTCCCGCTCCGGTGGACTCGGCGGTGCCCGGCAGTGCGCGGTGTAGTATCGTGATCGGCTCGCTCACGCACGTCACAGTCTGCTCACGCGGGATGGAATGCCGTGAAGACCTCAGTCCGCCATGTCGCCACGCGCGCGCACACGTCCGCGCGCCGGGCCGTTGCGCCCGTGTTCGCCGCCCTCTCGCTCGTGCTCGCCTGCGCTCCGGCCGAGGAGCCGGTCGCCGTCGAACTGCCCGATGAGGACTTCGTCGCCGAGACCACGCTCGAGAACGGGCTCCGGGTTCTCGTGGCCGAGGTGCCCGGAAGCGGGATGTTCGCGTCCAACGTGTTCATCCGCGCCGGCGCGATGCGCGAGACGCCGGAGCTGAGCGGGGCCGCGCACTTCCTCGAGCACCTTCTCTTCAATGGCACGACCTCGCGCACGCAGGAGGAGCTCTACGACGACGTGGATCGGATCGGCGGCTACAACAACGCGTCCACCCGGCCGGACTACGCGGTGTTCATGTTCGTGGCCGGCACCGATGTGATCGCCGACGCGCTCGACATCCAGTCCGACATGCTCTTCCGATCGACGCTGCCGCCCGCGAAGTTCGAGAAGGAGCGCGGCATCGTGCTGGAGGAGATCGCGAAGGACCGCTCGAATCCCTCGTACGCGGCCTCCCTGGTGACCGACGAGATCCTGTACGCGGGCACGCCGTACGCCCGTCCCGTGCTCGGGACAGAGGCGTCCATCAAGGGGCTCTCGTACGACGGAGTCGAGGCGTACTACCACCGGTACTACGTGCCGTCGAACATGACGCTCCTCTTGATGGGCGATCTCCCTCGCGAGGAGCTCCTGGCCCAGGCGCGGACGACGTTCGGGGCGGTCGAGGCCGACGCGCATCCGGAGGCCCCCCAGCCCCTGCCGCCGCTGGCGGAGACCCGGATCGTGGCCCGCAAGGTGGACGACACCACGAACCGGGTCACGGTGCGCCTTCCGGCGCCCGGCCCGGGGGACGACGCGTTCGCCGCGGTGGAGCTCCTGACCGACATCGTCGCGTCCGGCGACGGCTCACGGATCCGTCGGGCCATGGACGCCGACCCCGCAGTCGGCGTGCAGGGTGTGGGAGGCGGTCTCGTCCACGTGGGCGGTCGGACGTTTCTGGACGTCTCGATCGAGCTGAGCGATCCCGGGATGATCGAGCCCGCGGTCGCGCGCGTGCTCGGCGAGCTCCATCGCGTTCGCGACGGCGGGGTGACCGCGGCCGAGCTGGCGGCGGCCAAGGTGTCGCGTCGCACCGAAGAGGCGTCGCTCCGCGAGCAGATCCACTACTACGGGTTCATGCGCGGCGACCTCGTGCGCACGGCGCCCGAGGGCTATCTGAACTCGCAGCGGAGCCGCTACGCCGCGCTGACCACGGCCGACGTGGCCGGGGCCGCGCGCGCGTGGCTGGCCGCGCCGGTGGTGGAGGTCGTGGCCACCGGACCGGAGGTGGCCGAACGCGACGAGGCCGTCACCGCCGAGGCGCTGGGCTTCGCCACGCCGCCGGTGACGATCGAGATCTCCGACGGCGAGGTGGCCGCTGCCCCGCGCGTGCCTCCGCGCGCGAGCGAGGCGTCGGGGCCGACGATGACGACGCTCGAGGGCGGGCTTCGCCTGGTGACGGTGTCGAATCCGGCGTCGGACGTCCTGGCCGTGCACGTGATGGCGCTCGGTCGGTCCTACCTCGAGCCCGAGGGAAAGGACGGCATCACCGACTTTCTGCACCGCCTCCTGACCCGCGGCGCGGGTGAGCTCTCGAAGCACGAGCTGGCCACGCGCCTCGACGCGATCGGGGCCACGATCAAGACGCACGACGCGGGCTTCATCCCGTACGACGACTACTACACGACGCCCGAGTTCTCCTACGTGCGCATGGGCGCGCTGGACGAGTTCCACGAGGAGGCGTTCGCCCTGCTCGGCGACATGATCGCCCGGCCGCGGCTCACGGCCGACGAGATCGAGCAGGCCCGGTCCGAGCTCCTGGCGCAGGCGGAGAAGGACGCGCGCTCCCCGAACACGATCGCGTCCCGGGCGTTTCGCCGGGCGCTGTGGGGCGATGACGATCGCGGGGCCCGGCCGATCGGGGGCACCGCCGAGACGATCGCGTCGATCACCCGCGAGGATCTCGTGGCCCATCACGCGCGCGTGATGGCACCGTCGAACCTCGTGGTGACCGTGGTCACCGGGATGCCGAGCGACGTCGTCGAGTCGGCCGTGTCGTCCTGGTTCGACGGGACCGGCGGAGCCGGGGCGGGTGCTGGTGGGGCGTCGGGGGACCCCGGCACGCCGTGGTCGCGTGAGACGAGCACGCGTCCCCCGGTGGGTGGCGAGCCCACGACGGTTCGGCTGGCCGTGGATGCCCAGCAGAGCTCGATCTACCTCGGGTACGCGATGCAGGTGGCCCCGGACGATTTCCCGGCGCTCCGCGTGGCCACGATGCTGTTGTCGGATCGGATGGCGTTTCAGCTCCGGGAGCGCCAGGGGCTGGCCTACTCGATCGGGGCGTCCCTGACCACGTGGAAGGACCGGGGCGTCCTCACCGCGCGCATGGGCACGCGCGCCGACAACGTGGATCTCGCCCTGCGCGGGATGGCGGCCCAGCTGGATTCGCTGGCGGTGACTCCGGAGGACGACGCCAAGGTGGCGCTCGCGGTGAACGCGCGCATCGGGCGCACGCGGATGCGCGGGATCACACGGATGGGTCAGGCGTACGCGCTGGCGATGGACGTCCTGATGGATCGGGAGCTGGGCACGCGCACGGAGCGTCTGATGAGTCTGGACGAGGTGAGCGCGGACGACGTGAGGCGGGTGGCGGAGACGTACGTCGCATCGGATCGAGCCGACCGGGTCATCGTGACCCCGGAGTAGCAAGCGCGCGAACGGCGGTGGCGAGCGCGAGCCCGCGGCCCGCGTCGCCACCAGCCTGGATGCGCGGAACGACTATCCTTCCGCGTAAACGCCCTCCATCATCGCGACCATCTCGCGCCACATCATCTCCATCTTCGCGATCTCCGCCTGCACGGCCGGATCCTCGGACGTCACGGCCATGATGTCGCCCATCGAGGTGTTGCCCATGTGCATGGTCCCGCCGGCGGCCATGATGTTGCGGAATGCCTGACATCGCGTGCAGAGGTGCGCGGCCGCGTCGGCGTCGGACATCTTCATCGCCTCCATGCCCGCCGCCTCCATCTCGGCGCCGACCGCGTGGTACTCCTTCACGAGGTCCGCCGAGTCGACGGTGCAGACGACCGCCATGCCGTCGTTGAGCGTGACCACCTCCGACGAGACGTGCGGACCGAGCGTCTCCATGTGCGGGACCATGTGGCTGCACACGGCGCACTTCTGCATCTCGGCCATCATGCCTTCCATGGTCGGCCCCGCCTGTGCGGAGACCGAGACCACGAGCGCGGTCGCGAGGAGTGCAACAATCCTTTTCATCGGCGTCCTCCGGTTGACGTCCTGAAACCGTTTGTGACCCGCCACGCTCGCCGAGCGGGTGTGTACGGTGTGCAATCGATAGCACGGGCGGGCGCGCTCGTCACACGGGAACGTCCAGTATCTCGGGAGTCGAATATGCAGAGACCTGCAGGTCGTGATCTCCTGCGCGACCGTTGAGGCGGCATCGGGCGAGTCCCGAGGCCGGCTTCTCGCCCGCCGCCGGTCATCCAGCGATCGATCTCCCCGCCCACATCCGTGAGCACCGCTGACCGTGCCAGGGAGACCACGCACGAATGATCTTCTACTCATTTTCAGATTCATAGTATTCTAATTTCGGATGTCGACGGTAGAGGGCCGGACGATCTGGCCACGATGCCGGGACGCTCCGCGGGCGGCCGCCATCGCCTAGCCGTGGCCGACCCGAAGTCGAGCCGTTGCCATGCCTGCGGAGGGGGAGTTCGGATGAAGCTGGGGATCGTCGTTGCCACGCTGATCATGATGGGCGGCCAGCCGTGCCTGGCCGGAACCGATCGCGTTCCTGGGCGCGAGTTCACGGCGCACACCCGGTCGTACGCGGACCTCACCGAGCATCTCGACTTTCGGCTGCTCCTGGCACACTGGCGATCGGAGCTGCCCGATCGCATGGGAACCAATCGCGATGATCTCCTGCTGGCGAGTCCCTTCCTCCGATGGCGCGCACGACAGGACCTGCTGTCCCACATCCGGCGACAGCCCGGAGCGAGCCGGGACGATGCCTGGCTGAGGCGAGCACACGAGCTCGCGGAATGGACGTTCACGGCCATCCGGATCGCATCGCGTCCGATCTACGCCGACGGCCGGACGATCGACTGGGCGGCGCGATACCCCGATGGCTGGCCCCTCGTGATCGGTCCCCAGGAAATGTACGACCTGGTCGAGATCGAGGACGTTTTCCGGAGCGCCCGGAGGGACTGGATCGAGAGGTTCGAGCACGAGGGAGAGCTCCCCGCCGGAACCGCCGATCTCGTGACCTCGGCCAGAACCGACGACGAGATCCGGCGAGGGTTCGCGGCCCTCATGGCCGCCGAGTTCACGTTCACTGCACACGTTCGATCCTACGAAGGCCTTCGGTCCTACGTGATCGCGATCGGCGACTCCACGCTGACGAACGCGCAGCGCTGGAAGAATCGACTCGGAGCCCTCGAGCTCGCGTGGGCCGCGCACCGCTACCCGATCCGGCGCGATCGGATCGGTGAGAAGCGCATCACCGCACGCGATCTGCCCTGGATCCTCCGCGCGATCGAGCTCGTGAAGTGGAAACGTCTCCGGATCTCCGACGATCCGGTGGATGCGGTCTGGGCGTCGACCGTGGTGCTCGGCCCTCAGGAGATCGCCGATCTCGATGAGATCGAGCGCGTGTTCACGGCCGAGGAGGAGGAGATGAAGTGCCCGGAGTCCAGCGCCAATCGACCATGCCCATGATGGAGCACCGTGCTCGTGAAGACTGACACACCATCACTCTCGAGGAGAAGTCGCAGGTGCGTCGCAGGGATTACGGTGATTGTCATCGGGGGGATCCTCTCGGTTCAAGCCCCGGTCTTGGGAGCCGACCTCGGCCTGTTCCCGGACGGGACCTTCACGCCACACTCCCGTCCCTATGAAGACCTTGCCCCGTTCGCGGACTATCAGCTGGCCGCGGATGCGCTGTCGTCCGCGTGGACGCATTGCGCACTGGGTGAGCGTCTCGACGAGCTGTTCCTGACCGATCCGATCGTCTGCTGCCGCAGTCGCCGGACACTGCTGGCCATGGTGCAGCTGCCCGAGGGCTCCGAGAACCGTGACTGGATCAAGCGAGCGCACGAGCTCCTTTCGTGGATGTGCACCACGGTAGGCGTCGCGACACGGCCGCGACACGACGGAGCCAGCGCGATCGATTGGGGTCGCTTCCCCGGGGATTGGCCCGCCTCGATCGAGCCGCAGGATCTGTTCGATCTCCTGGAGATCGAGCGGGCGATGGACGCCGCGAAGTGGGCCTGGGTCGACGAGAGCGAGGCGTCGGGGACTCTCCCGGCAGGTACGCGATACATGCTCGACACGGCCCGTGATGACGAAGAGATCCGTCGAGGGCTCGCCGTGCTTCTCGCCCGCGACTTTCGGTTCACCCCGCACACACGTCCGTATGCGGACATCGCTGACTACGTGTCGGTCGAGGGTTGCGAATGGGACCAAACGGAAACACAACGGTGGAGCCGACGCCTCTCCGCGTTGATGCGCGCTCGAGCCGTCCCTCGCTTCCCGTTTCTTGCGCAGTTCGCGCCCGCGGCGAAGCTCCTCGCGCCGGAGGACCAGAGCTGGATGGACCGAGCAGTCGAGCTCGTCACGTGGCAGGGGATGCAACTCACAAATGATCCGGTCAGTGAGATCTGGATCGAGATGGTCACGCTGGGTCCGGGTGAGTCTCACGATCTCGATGTGATCGAACAAGTCTTCACAGCAGCTGAATCGATTCAACGCAATGCCTCGAATGGCTCTAGCCATACGAATCTCCGCTCTTCTTCTCATGACTAAGGATGACAGACATGAAGACAGGTCATCTCGTTGCAACTTTGGGGTTCATCACTTCGCTCGGATTCGCCAGGTCTTCCGACGCCGACATCGGGGTGGGCATTGCAGGGTATGAGGTTGACTATGTACGGCTGGACGAGCAGGAGTCCAGCTGCGTGGCCGGATGCGATCAGTGCGTACCCGAGACGATCTCCTCGTTCTCGGGAGTGACGGCATGTGGGCCAGGCTATCCCTGCGGATTTCTTGGAGATTGCCGAGCGTGCAATGGCTTATGTAGCAGGTCGTTGTCATTCGAGAAGCGTGACGGTGGCTTGTCTGTGCCCACGTGGGGGATCTTCTTCGTGCACAGCCCCGACGACTTCGACGGAAACCTCGAGGCCTGCAGGCAACGCGTGCTCGACGTGTACTGCACCGCTGGGGTAATCCCCATCCACGGTGCATACAAGAAGTTCCTGGATCTGGAAGTCGACGCAATCCCCGGCGATGGAGCGGAATCGTACGCCGACCTGGGCCGGGATCCCCTCTTCATGGGAGAGGCCGCGACACAGGAACCGCTCTCGGGCGCTTTCGCAACCGCCATGCAGCAGCGAATGGGGGTCCTTGCAAAGATCGTTCGCGACCTCGGGGTGCCGGCGCGTCGAGCAGATCCCGGGACACTGGAGTACTACGAGCGTGCATTGACGATTTGCTGTTGGGCGTGGGTGAACGACTGGAGTCCGTATGGGAGCATTACGCCAACGGACATTGGCTTTGAGTCTGATCTCCCGTCTCAGGCAGCACGTCGACAGATTCGTGAAATCCTCGTGGCGACGTGCGGCGATCCTCTCTTCGGCGACTGCGACGCGATCCCATCCGACGACGACCCCGCGGCCAGCGTCGGCGGCTTCGACGTGGCCGACGACGAGACCGCGCGCTTCTCCGTGCTCGACGAGTACGACACCGCCGGCTACGTCCTCCGCGGCGTCGGCGACGCCGGGGAGACCCTGCACGAGGTCGACGTCCCCGCCGGCGTCGGACGCCGCGTCGTCGATCTCGAGGGACTCGAGGCCCCGATCTGGACGCTCCACGAAATCGAAGGGAACGGAGACGAGCGCCTCGTCGACCGCGTGACGCCCCAGCCGCTCGTGTCGCCGCCGCCGGCCGACCCGCTCGACGCGACGCGACTGCGGACCCGGGTCGACTCGCTCCTCACGCTGCACCTCCAGACGTGGGGGCACACCGAGCCCAGCCCCGCCGAGCGCGTGGCCGTTTATGCCCGGCAGTCGCTCACCGCCGATCTCGAGGCGTTCTACGCCGCGTTCTGGGAGTCTCCACCCTGGGGCTACGACGTCGACGTGGTCCCGGTCGAGCCATTCGGCTCCGTGGTGCCCTTCGAGGATCCGATCGCATTCCGAGAAGCGTTGGGAGACGACATCGCCGCACGCTACGCCGCGGGCACGCGCCACTTCATGCTCGTCGGCGACGCCAACGATCACGTCGCGTTCGCGCAGTCGGGCGAGCGCCACGACGAGACCTGGGGCGTGGGGGAGTGGCCGTCGATCTGGGCGGGCCAGGTGGCGGCCGGCGCATCGCCGGACGGTCAGCCCGAGCGCGACGTCATCCCGATGTGGCTCGTGCCCGATACGGCGCCGCGGGGCGAGGGCCTCGCCTGGGTCAGCCCATACTTCATGAGCGACGCCCCGTATCGCCCGGCCGACGATGCGGTCCTGACGCGTCTGCCGGTCGTCACCAGCGAGGAGCTCCTCGCGTGGCTGTACAAGGAGCTCGTGGTCGCCGATCGCTTCCTCGCGGTCGGAAACGACTCGCGTCCGAGCCGGGTCACGCTGCTGGTCGGGGACCGCAATCACGGAGACCCCGACGAGCACGAGTGGGCCCGACAGATCGGTGACGACGTGGAGACGAGTCTCGCCGCAGAGGAGGTCGTGCGGCTGAACGAACGCGACTTCCCGGCCACGTGCGATCGGACGACCGCGCTCCTGACCGACTGGAACTACGCTCGGCCCGAGCTCGTCGTGATCCCGGCCGCGACTCTGAGCAACCGGTACTTCCCGGGCAACTTCATGAGCACGCTCGACGAGACGTGCCCGTTCGGCGTCTCGCTGCTGGAGCCGTACGTGCTGCCGCCGCTCTTCCTCCAGACCTGCGACGTCGGCGACCTCGCACGCACCGAGCAGACGCTGGAGGGCACGCCCGGCGGCACGATCCTCTCCCCGGTGACCGAGCAGATGCTGCTCGCCGATCCCGAGCGGGGCACCGTGTTCGCATGGGGGCCCACGGCCGGCACGGTGCAGAGCCAGACCGAGATCCTGGCGCCGCTCGTGGTCGGCGAGCTCTTTGCCGGCGATCGATCCCGGACGATCGCCGAGGTGGGGACCGCCGCCCTCGCCGGGTACACGGCCGAGCACGGCGCCGATCCGCTCACCGCTCGCGTGGCCTCGTCCATCGTGATGCTCGGGAGCCCGCTCACCCACTTCGCGTTCGACGAGGCGCTGACCGCGGGCACGCCGGACGGCGGCGTCGGGCCGCGCCGCATGCGGGTCGCGCCGAATCCGTTCAATCCCCGGGTACGCATTCGCGTGCACGTTCCCGCCGACGGTCGCGGCCGGCTGACCCTCTTCGACGCCGCCGGTCGCGAGGTCCGCTCGTTCGTCGCCGACGGCGCTCACCCGGGATCCAATCAGTTCGTGTGGGACGGGCTGGATCACGCGGGGCGCCGCGTGCCGTCCGGACGCTATTTCGCCCGATGGAAGACCACCTCGGGATCGGAGACCGAGACGATCGTTCTGATCAGATGAAGGAGACGACCATGACGGGAACGATGACGGAAACGACGATGGCGGGTACGTCGATGACGAAGGCGAGAACGGCGAAGGCCACGATGACGAAGGCGATGACGAGAGCGACGATGCGATGGGTGTCGTGTCTCGTGGTGCTGCTCGTGCTCGGCGCGTGCGACTCGAGCCCGACCGAGCCGGCGCTTCGGTTCGAGCGCTGGGACCCGGACAACGAGCACCACGTCGAGGCCAAGCCGGACCGTCCGATCCGCGTGTGCACGCAGGCCCAGATTCGCGAGTGCTACGCCGGCGGGACGAACGAGTGCTGCCCGGAAGAGGAGCCACCGAAGGACCGCTGACGGGTCTCCCGCTCGGGCACGCGCCGCCCGACGGGGGCCGCGCTAGCGTCCCTGTCTGTCTCGCAGGAGAACGTCCGGCCCCCGGAAGTTCGCCAGGTAGACGACTCTCTGATCCCCCAGCGTCAGGACCTCGACGTCGATGACGTCCACCGCGAGATCGGCCGGCACGAACCCCGAGCTCCGATCCTCCAGCCGTCCCGATCCGTCGTTCACGAGCACGCGGACCGGGCCGCCGAACGCGTTCCCGATCACGAGGTCGAGGTCCCCGTCCCGGTCCAGGTCGGCGAAGTCACCGTCCACCGAGTGCTCCTCGAGCACGGGGAGGTGCGTGGCCGAGACGTCCGTGAACACGCCCGACCCGTCGTTCAGGAGCAGCCGGTTCGCGTTCTCGGAGCCGCCCTGGAAGTCGACGTTCGCGAAGAAGAGGTCGAGATCGCCGTCGCCGTCGACGTCGCCGAGGTCCGCCTCGCGGGTCTCCTCGCGCACCCCGGATGGAACGGGGAGGCGCGCGGACGACTCGTCCGTGAAGTGCCCCCCGCCGCGATCGATCAGGATCCGGTTGTCGTCCTCGTTCGCGACCACGAGGTCCAGATCCCCGTCCGCGTCGAGATCACCGAGCTCCAGATCCTGCGTGACGTCGATGCGGTGGGGGAGGCGGTCGGCCGTCTCGTCCGCGAAGCGGCCGGTGCCGTCGTTGACGAGGAGCACGTTCTGGCCGGCGTTCCCGAGGATCAGGTCCAGGTCGCCGTCGGCGTCGAGGTCGGCGGCGACGACGGCGTTGGTGGTCCCCGCCGCCGGGAGCCGGTCGCTCGCGTTCTCGAAGTGCGCCGTGCCGTCGTTCAGGTAGTACTCGTTCCGCTGGTTGTCCTCGGTGACGAACACGACGTCGACGTCTCCGTCGCCGTCGAAGTCCGCGAGCGCGATGTCCTCCGAGTCGAGGTTCTCGTCGGGCAGACGATCGCTGGCATCCACGAAGCGGCCGGTGCCGTCGTTCAACATGAGAATGTTGGGTGCCCATTCGTTGGCGCCCACGAGATCCAGATCGCCGTCCGCGTCGAGATCGGCGGCCTCGACGTCCATGGTCCGGCCGCCCAGGGCGGTGAGGGGGAGTCGGTCGGCGGACACGTCGGTCCACGCCGTCGCCGCCTCGTGCTCGTGGGTCGGCGCCGGCGCTCCGTCGGTCTCGCTCGCCTCGGCTCCGGCGCCGGTGCTGACGAGCACCAGCACCGCGACGAGATCATGAACGCGCATCCGCACCTCCTCGCGTGATCGCCTCGGCCATCGCTTCGACCATGATCCGGTTTCCCTCCCCGTTGAAGTGACAGCAGGTGTCCACGTACAGCGTCGCGTTCGACCCCGAGAACACGCCGCTGAGGTCGTGGAACTCGACGCCCTCGGCCATCAGGCGTTGCCCCGCCTCCCGGAGGAGCGGATACCCGGCCTCGACCGCCGGCTTGTAGGGGCTCTCGACGTCGAACGCGAGCGCCTCCTCGTCGGACGACAGGGGCTTCGAGCCCGGGTCGTACTGGTTCGGCTGAAGCACGTGGACGTACCGGATGCCGTGTGCCTCGCAGATTGCATGCAGCTGCATCGAGCATCGCTCCCAGACCGCCACGCACTCGGGCACGAGCTCCTCGGCCGGCAGGTGCATCCGCGCGGACGAGCGGATGAACCACGGGACCTCGTCTCCGGAGAGATCCTGCAGCGCCCAGGCGTACTCGGAGATCCGGCGCTCGAGCTCCCGGTCGTCGGCTCGCCGGATCAGCTTCGCGATCGGGGAGAACGACCAGAAGGACCGGTGAAACCGCTCGAGCCTCACCGCGCGCTCGTCCTTCAGATACGCGATCGCGCCGAGCGCGTTGCGCACACGCGCATCGGGAACGTCCAGCGCGACCATGCTCCAGTTCATCGGGAAGAGCGGGTGAAGGCCCTGGGGGGCGTTCAGCACCGCCGGCACCGCCACCTCGTTGAAGCCGTCGAGGTTGATCACCAGGTCGAACTCGCCGCCCTGAGCCAGCACGTACGCCAGCTGAATGACCTGCTGCGGCTGGTGATAGCCGGGCATCCCCAGCCACACGAAGTCCAGCTCCAGATCCTCGAAGCCGGGCTGCCGCCCGAGCGCATCGGCCAGGAGCCGGGTGTGCCACGTCCCGAGCTGCCCGGCCACGGAGCCTCCGGTGACCCCGACCACGAGCCGTCCCTCGGCGCGCTCTCGCAGCGCGGGCTTCGCGTCGAGGAAGCCGTCCTCGCTGACCGGGATCGCCGCCGGCCCCGGCGTCTCCCGCTCCTCGTTCGGCCAGAAGACGTAGCCGAGATAGGGATGGAGCGCCATCGACGGGTCCCGGAAGCCGAGCCCCGCCCGCTCGCGTCCCGGCTTCATGTCGGGGGTGCCGAGCGAGTCGGTGAGACTGTCGGCCGGTGCGGGCGTCTCGTCGGTGGACCGCGAGGGGAGCGGCACCTCCGGCCGGTAGAGGAGCTGGACGCTCGTTTCGAGAAGGACGTACGCGGCGAGCAGCACCGCGATCGCCAGGCCGATCCCCTTCGTGGACATCACCCGTGCCTCCGTGTTCTCGGGGTCGTGGGACTGTGTGGCCACGGCGATGTCGCGAGGATCGGTCGGACTTCGTCGCGGCTGATTGTGACCATGGTCATTTATTGACTACGGTCATAGTAGACGGTAGGGTTTCACGCATCAACCGGGCCCGCGGGGGATCGCCCCCGGGCCGAGCACCCCGGGATCCTCGTCGTGGCCGGGCGGAGGGCCGCCGTCCGGTCGGCCGGACACGAAGGGAGGACTCCGACATGGCGCCGAACGATCCCGACCGCTCCGACCGCTCCGACCGCCCCGACACGGCGCCCGACGCCCCGGGCGCCCGGCGCCGCCGGCGACGAGCGAAGCTCAAGGCCGAGATCTTCGAGGCGGCCATGACCCTCTTCGCCGAGAAGGGCTACGACCACGTCACCGTGGACGAGATCGCGGCGGCCGCCGAGATCGCCAAGGGGACGTTCTTCAACTACTTCCCGACCAAGGAGCACGTGCTCGTGGAGTACCGCCACGCGCTCCTGGACGACGCTCACGCCTACGGCGCGTCCCTCGACGGCGACTCCGCGCGTGAGCTCGTGAAGGCGTTCCATCGCCGGCTCGCGCGCAACGTGTGCGCGGAGGGCTCGCGCTACGACATGGTCCTCAGGGAGGTCGTGGCCCGGCCGCATCTGATCGCGCACGACCGGGAGTACCAGGGGCGGTATCGACCCTACTTCGAGCGCTTCATCGCGATCGGAAAGCGATCCGGCGAGATCCCGGCGGACTGCGACCCGGGGCTGTTGATGGAGACGCTGCGCGACCTCTGGACCGGCACCAGCATCACGTGGATGCTGGAGGCGCCCGACGAGCCGCTGGAGACGCTCGTCGACCGCAAGATCGACTTCGTCTTCGACCTTCTCGACACCCGCGCGCGGAAATGACCGATCCTGCCGCCGGCGCGCGCGATCGACGCGGCCGGATTCCGCACCGTGATAGAGTGACCGCGCGGTCCACGATCGTCGACCGTGGCCCCTCGGTCCTCGAGGAGACGCAGCGGATGGAGGTGCGCGCTGACGCACGCTCGCAGAATCTCGACCCGCGCCACGCGGGTGGTCGTCGTCGCCATCGGGCTCGTGGGTCTGGTCGTGGCATCGCCCTCGTCGCCGGTGCGGCATCCGCCCGCCGGGCGCATCGTGGCCATCGGCGACCTCCACGGCGACCTGGACGCGACGTTCCGCGCGCTGAGGCTGGCCGGCGCCATCGACGATCACTGGCGCTGGATCGGCGGGGAGCTGGTCGTGGTTCAGACCGGCGACCAGCTCGACCGCGGAGGCCAGGAGCAGGAGATCCTGGACCGGCTCGACACGCTGGCCAGCGATGCCCGCGCGCACGGTGGCGCGGTGCACGTGCTCAACGGCAACCACGAGCTCATGAACGTCGCGCTCGATCTACGCTACGTGACCCCCGAGGGCTTCGCCGACTTCGAGGACGCCGTATCGGTGGGCGACGCGGACTCGACCCTCGCGGCGTTCGAGCCCGACCAGCGGGCGCGGGTGGTGGCGTTCCGGCCCGGCGGGCCCTACGCCCGGCACCTGGCGAACCAGCCGATCGCGATCATCGTCGGGCGAAGCCTCTTCGTGCACGGGGGCATCGATGCCGAGAACGTGGCCCACGGCCTGGATCGCATCAACGCCGAGTCTCGGCGGTGGCTCCTCGGCGAGGGACCGAAGCCGGAGTGGGTGAACGGTGAGCACAGCCCGGTCTGGTCGCGCCGCTTCTCGGACGAGGTCGACGACGAGGACTGCGATCGGCTCGCCGACGTCCTCGAGCTCCTCGACGTCGATCGGATGATCGTGGGGCACACGGTGCAGGAGGAGGGCATCAACTCCTTCTGTGGCCGGCGTGTCTGGTGTATCGACGTGGGGCTCGCCGCGGCATACGGCGGGCGCCTCCAGATTCTCGAGATCGTGGGGGACGAGGTGCGGGTGATCGAGGCCGCCGAGAACGAGTCCGGACACTAGCCGAGCGCTCGCCCGTCCCCGGCACGACCTCGCGCGGACGACGGGCACGCTCTGCGTTCGCGCGCCCCGGTTCGTGCGGGGCGGAAGGGAGCGAATCACATGCAGACGTCGACGTTTCTCGTGCTCTGGGGGAGCCCGGTGGGGCTCGCGCTGTTCTTCGCCGGCCTCGGCGTGCTCCTGTGGGGCGTGAGCAAGCTGAAGCAGAGTGAGATCGCCGAGGCGCGCATGAAGCACGAGCAGCACGCGACCGGCTCGGGCGGCTCCGGAGCCTGAGGCGACCGGTGGTCAGCATCGACGCACCGCTCGTCCGTCGACTGGTGGCGTCGCAGTTTCCCCGGTGGGCCGATCTGCCGGTCACGCCCGTCGAGCCCGGCGGCTGGGACAACCGGACGTTCCGGCTCGGCCGGGAAATGTCGGTGCGGCTGCCGAGCGCCGAGCGCTACGCGGCACAGGTGGCGACGGAGCATCAGTGGCTCCCGCGTCTGGCGCCCTCGCTGCCGCTCCCGATCCCGGTTCCGATCGCGCACGGGACGCCGGCGGAAGGCTACCCGTGGAGCTGGTCGGTGTACCGCTGGCTCGACGGCCGGAGCGCGGCGATCGCCCCCGTCGGCGATCTCACCCGGCTCGCGAGGGCGCTCGCCCGGTTCCTGACCGCGCTTCGGCGAATCGACGCCACCGGCGGCCCGCGTCCGGGACCCCGCAACTTCCACCGTGGCGGGTCCCTGTCCACCTACGACGCCGAGGCCCGGGGCGCGATGCGCGCGCTCGGCGGATCCCTCGACACGACCCGCGCGCGACGGATCTGGGACGTCTCGCTCGACTCGTCTTGGAGCGAGCCTCCGGTCTGGGTTCACGGTGACGTGAGCCCCGGAAACCTGCTCGTGCGAGGAGGGCGACTGAGCGCGGTCATCGACTTCGGGTGTCTGGGCGTGGGTGATCCCGCGTGCGATCTCGCGATCGCGTGGACGTTCCTGACCCCCGAGAGCCGGCGCGCGTTCCGGGCCGCGCTGGCGGTGGACGATGCCACGTGGCGTCGCGGGCGGGGGTGGGCGCTGTGGAAGGCAATGATCACGCTGGCCGACCCGTCGAGCTCCCGCACCGGCGCCGAGCAGGCCCGGCACACGATCACGGCCGTGCTGGCCGCGAGCTAGGATCGGGGAGCTCGGCTACGCGGACGCGCCGCGCTCGCCGTCGTCCTCGGGGTGCAGCTCCTCCACCTCGGGACGCTCGCGCTCGGCCGAGAAGAAGATCACGATCTCGCCGATGAGCCCGGTCGACGTCACCTGAACGCCCAGCAGCACCAGCAGCACCCCGAGCAGCAGCAGCGGGCGATCGGCCAGCGCGTTCTGCCCGATCAGGCGGCTGTAGGCCAGGTAGGCACAGATCACCGCACCCACGATCCCCACCGTCATGCCGATGAGCCCGAAGAAGCGGAGCGGCTTCGACGTGAACCGGGTCAGGAAGAACAGCTGCAGGATGTCGAGCAGCCGCCGCGCATAGACGCCCGGTGGGAACACGCGCGCGCTCATGTCCGCCTGCTGCTGGGCGCCGGGGATCTCGGTGATCCGGAAGCCCTTGCGAGCCGCGAGGATCGGAATGAAGCGGTGGAGATCTCCGTAGAGGTCGAGCTTCCGGGCGGCATCACGGGTGAAGCCGCGCATGCCGCAGCTCATGTCCTTGAACGTCTGGTCGTAGATGTTTCGGCTCAGCAGGTGGAAGAGCGCGGACTGCAGCCGGTTGACCATCGCGTCACGCCGCGGGTGCCGGTGCGTCAAGACGACCTCGTGCCCCTCGTCGAGCTTCTCCAGGACCGCGCCGGTGATTCCCGGGTCGATCTGGAATCGATCGGGGATGGTCAGCACGTAGGCGCCGCGCGCGTGCTCGAAGGCGTACTGAAGCCCCGCCGCCTCGTCATAGCCGCGCGGCATGCGCAGGATGCGCACCGGAAACTCCGGCTCGTCGATGCGCGCGATGCTGGCCTCGGCGTTCGCGTCACGGCCGTTCAGCACGTACAGGAACTCGGCCTTGCGGCCCGAGCTCGAGATCTCCTCGCGGTACGCCGCGTGCACGGCGGCCAGATCGCCGGCGTAGCGACCCGGAGAGCAGACGACGCTCACGTCGATCCGCTCGGCGGCGTCGGTCAATGCCCGCGGCGACTTCGACCCGTCGGGCATGTTGGTCTCGGCCGACGACGCGGAGGCGCTCATGATGCCTCCCGATCGTCATGCGGGCGCATCAGCCGCTCGGATGCGGCCAGGACCGTGGACAGGCGCTTCAGGCTGCGTCGATCGGCTCGCGCCAGCAGCAGCTCGCCCAGCGTGGACAGCGCCATCAGGTGCCCGAAGAGATAGAGGAACATGACGGCGAGCGACGGCGCGACGATCGACGGCGCGGCGGTCTCGTCGAACCACCGTCCGCTGACCCACAGAAGCGCCGTGATCACGCCGAGCATGAGGAACGGTCCGGCCAGGATGGCGAACCAGAGGCCGGGATGGCTGGAGAACCGCGTCAGCATCTTGATCACGACCATGTCCGCGAGGACCTTGAACGTGCGCGAGATCCCGTATTTGCTGCGGCCGTGCACGCGTGCGTGATGCCGTACCACGACCTCGTCGATCCGCGCCCCGGCCATCGACGAGAGCGCCGGAAGAAAGCGATGCATGTCCGAGTAGAGCTTCACCGACTGGATCACCGACGCGCGATACGCCTTCAGCGAGCACCCGTTGTCGTGGATGTTCACGCCCGTCATCCACGCGATGAGTCGGTTCGCGATCATCGACGGGAGCTTCCGGTTGAGAAACGTGTCCTGCCGAGACTTGCGCCAGCCGCAGACGACGTCGAAGCCGCCATTCAGCCGATCGACGAGCATCGGGATGTCGCGGGGATCGTTCTGCAAGTCGCCGTCCATGCTCACGATCACCTCGCCGCGCGACCGGGCGAAGCCGACGGCCATCGCCTGGGTCTGGCCGGCGTTTCGCTTCAAGCGGAGCACGCGGACCCGCGGGTCCTCACGTGCCGCCTCGAGCGCCGCGGGCACGGTGCGGTCCCGGCTTCCGTCGTCGATCAGAAGGAGCTCGTACGTGCGGGACCATCCGTCGAGCGCCGTCCGGACGGCCTCCACCAGCGGGCGCACGTTGTCCTCTTCGTTGTACATCGGGACGACGATGGAGACGTCGGGTGTCGGTGTCGTGCTGGACAGAGTCGGCCTCTCGGATCGGCGTTGGCGAGACGACGCGCCCGGTCACCCGATTCCGCGGTGGGGCGATCGGGACGAAATCGACATGGACCTTCGTGCCACCTTGGGGTAGACGAAGAGTAGCCCGTCGGCTCCAATCCCGTACATCGGTCCGGTGCCGAGCGTTGCCGAGGATTTTCGGCCTTGCCGCGCGCGAAGGTCACCGGCGAAAGGGGACCGGAGGAGCAGCGAGCGTGACCAGAATATTCGCCGATGGGCACGTTCATGTGTACCCCGAATATGATCCGCGGTCGTTTGGTCGCGCTGCGGCGGCCAGGGCCGCCGAGTACGGGGGTCCGCTCCTGCTGTGTCTCGCGGATGTTCATGGGGCGAAAGCGTTTACGGAGCTGGACGCGACGCTGTGGGAGCCCGCGGGGGAGTCTCGATCCCGGCGCATGCGGTCGGGCGTCGCCGGCGAGTCGACCGCGGGACGGGACGCCCACCCCGTGCACGTGGTGTGCGGCCGTCAGCTCGTATCGGCCGAGGGGCTGGAGGTGCTGGCGCTGGCGCTGGACCCCACCGACCCGTTGAACGAGGAGCCCGCCCGCGAGAGAGGGGCGCGGGATCTGGCCCGGGCCGGCCTCGAGCGGGGCGCGATCGTCGTCCTGCCGTGGGGCGTCGGCAAGTGGATCGGCGCGCGCGGGCGTCTCGTCGAGCGGCTCGTCGCCGACGCGGATCTTCGGCGGCATCCGAGGTTCTTCCTCGGCGACATCGCGCATCGCATCGGGTCGTGGCCACACCCCGGCGGAGAGGAGGCCGTGCGCGTCCTGCCCGGGTCCGACGTGCTCCCGTTGCCGGGCGACGAGGCGCGTGTCGCCCGATACGGCTTCTCGATCGACGTGCGCTGGGATCCCGACCGTCCGGCCGCCGCCCTGCTCGAGGCACTGGAGGAGGGACGCGACGTCGTCCCGGTGGGTCGGCGCGAGCCGCCGTGGCGCGTCGTTCGCGATCAGCTGCGTTACCGGCGGCACCGCGCCCGCTCGCGCGGCCGGGAACGGAGGCGATCGGGTGCCTGAGCGCGTGGACGTATTGATCGTCGGCGGTGGCATCCAGGGCGTCACCGCGCTCATCGAGGCGGGGCGCCGCGGACTGTCGGCGTTGCTCGTGGAGCGGGCCGACTTCGGATCGGGCGCGTCGTCGAACTCGATGAAGATCGCGCACGGCGGCCTTCGCTACCTCCAGTCGCTGGATCTCGCGCGGAGCACGGAGTCGGTCCGCGAGCGCCGGCGATGGCTCCGGCTCGCGCCCGACCTCGTGCGCCCGCTCCCGTTCCGCATGGACCTCGGCGGACGGAGCGGCCTCTACCGGCTCGCGTTCCGGATCGGTCTCCGCGCGAACGACGTCTTGACCGCCCACCGGAACGACGGCGTCCGTGACGACGCCCGGCTCCCGGACTCTCGCCATCCGATCTGGTACGACGCGTTCGTCACCGATACCGAGCGGCTGCTCTTCGACGTCCTGTACACGGCCACCACGCGGTTCGGGGATCGCGTCTCCGCCCGGAACTACACGTCGATCGTCGAGACCGAGCGCGCGGCCGGACGCGTCGCGGCGGTCCGGCTCGACGACGGCACGCGTGTCGAGACGCCGTGCGTGCTGTCGTGCGTGGGTGCGCATCGGCGCAGCTCGTCCCCGATCCTGTCGATGAACCTGTGCGTGCCCCGGCTGGAACTGGTGGCCGACGGGGTCGGAATCGGCATGCGGCATCCGACCGACGGGCGAAACGTGTTCGCGGTGCCGTGGCGGGACGTCACGATCGTGGGCACGATCAACCGGCCGTATCCGTTTCCGCCCGAGGAGCCCTTCCGACTCGAGCCGTCCCGGATCGACGAGGTGCTGGCCTGGCTCCGACTGGTACACCCCGAGCTCGCCGCGCTCGACCGGCGCGACGTGCGCTTCGTGCATGCGGGCATCCTGCCCGGCGGCGGTCGGGGTGACGACCCGTCGGACGATGCGAGCGTGGAGGATGCCGGCGACGGGCGTGTCGAGGTGTCCGGCGTGAAGTGGACGACCGCGTGGGCGGTGTCCGAGCGGGCGTTGGATCTCGTGTGTCGCCGGCTGGGACACCGCGGTGCCGCGGATCCGGTGATCGACCTGGTGGACGTGCACGAGGCTCGGCAGGCCGCGGTCGGCCCCGCGGCCGCGGGGCCCGACGAGGACCCCTCGCCGGCCGATCTGCGCTTCCTGGTCGACTCGCTCTGGGCCCGGACCCTCTCGGACGTGCTCCTCCGGCGGCTGCCCATCGCCACCACGGGCCATCCGGGGCGGGCCCGCGTCGAGGCGATCGCGCGCGATCTCGCGGCGTGCCGGGGCTGGTCGGATGCCGCCCGCGAGGCGGAGATCGCCGCGTTCGACGCCGAGCCTCGCTTCGCCGGGAACACCGGCGATCCGGCGGCCGCATCGCACCCCTGACAACACCCGCGCGCGGTGCGTAGAATGTCGGGCCGATACTCGAGACCCGAGGAGACCGTCATGTCCGCACCGTCCGTGAGTGCCCACTTCGAGAGCCGAGCGCCGTCGGTCATCCGGCTCGCCCAGATCCGATTCGCGGCCCGAGACGACGGCACCCGCGCGATCAACGTGGCGATCGGCAACGTCTCGCTGCCGATGCACCCGGCCATGCGCGCGCGGCTGACCGCTGCGGGGACCCCCGGGCACGCCTTCGCCGACGGACGGGTCATGTACACCGAGACCGTCGGGACCGCCGAGGCCAACCGGGCGGTGCTGAACGTGATCGCGGCCAGCGGGCTCGACACGCGGTCGCTCCGCACGCAGATCACCGACGGCGGCTCCCAGGCCATGGAGCTCGTGATCGTGGGGCTGTGCGGGCCGGCGGGGTCCCGCGAGCGTCCGCTCCTGGTCATCGACGCGGCCTACACGAACTACACCGCGTTCGCGGCACGCCTCGGACGTCGGACCGTGTCGATCCGCCGGTCGCTCTCGCCGTCGGGCAAGTTCTCGCTGCCGCCGCTCGACGAGATCGAGCGGGTGATGGACGACGAGAAGCCCGGCGCGATGGTCGTGATCCCGTACGACAACCCGACCGGCCACTACTACGATCGAGAGACGATGCTCTCGCTGGCGAGACTGTGCGTGACCCACGACGTCTGGATGGTCAGCGACGAGGCATACCGGGAGCTCTACTACGTCGGCGGTCCGCCCACGAGCATCTGGAGCATCACCGACGCCGACGTACCCGGGATCGAGGGACGCCGCGTCAGCATCGAGACCACGTCGAAGGTGTGGAACGCGTGCGGCCTCCGCATCGGCGCATTGGTGACCGACAACCCGACGCTGCACACGCGCGCGGTGGCCGAGAACACGGCCAGCCTGTGTCCGAACGCGATCGGTCAGCACATCTTCGGTGCGCTGGCCGAGGAAACGCACGAGGACCTCCAGGCCTGGTTCGCGTCCCAGCGATCGTACTACGCGGACATGCTCGCGGGCTGCCACGCCGACATGACCGCGGCCGTGCCCGGGATCATCATGTCGAGCCCCGATGCGTCCATCTACTCGGTGGTCGACGTCCGTGACGTCGTCGACGATCGCTTCGACGCGCTCGACTTCGTCCTGTACTGCGCCGAGTCGGGTCGCCTCGACGTGGACGGCGTCCCGACGACGCTCCTGACTGCACCCATGGCGGGGTTCTACTCGGTGCCGCCGGGGACGCCCAACCCGGGGCGCACGCAGATGCGGATCGCGTACGTGGTGCCGCCGGCCGACATGCGCAAGGTGCCGGCGCTCTTCGCGGGGCTGCTCGAGGCATACCTGGCCAGGCGGGGCCGCGGTACGGCGTAGCAACGGCTCCTCCACCGCGTCGGCGCCGTGCTACCATCCCGGGTCGTAAAGCCAATTTTCTGGTTACGATCGGTAAGCCGATCATGTGAGGAGATCCCGATGATTCCCGTAACCGCGAAGCGAGTCGCGGCGGTCCTGGCCGTCGGCGCCGGAGTGCTGGTCCATCATGCCTGCGGGGGTGGGAAAGAGGAGCCGCCCGTGGATCTCGGCGAGCCGGAGAGCTACCGCGTCACGCTGATCGTGCACGACGTCGCCGGCTCGAATCTGTGCGAGAACATCCAGATAGAGGCCAGCGTCACGGGGAGGACCTTCGAGGACGTGCCCTACTCGGCACGCAATGCGTGCGACGTCGAGTTCGAGGCGTGCGAGTTCTCAAAGGTATGGAGCAGCGTCGAGGTGCCCTCCGGCAGCATGATGACCATCGAGGTGAGAGCCACCGAGGCGGGCGAGGAGCTCTGGTCTCTCGACGACACCGTCACGCCCACCGCGAACATGACCCTGTGCTACGAGCGTCCCGAATCCGCTCGGGATCTCGGGCACTCGGGGTGCTGGAACGAGCATGGCTGTCCCTAGACGGGGAGTCGTGTGTGTGATCCCCGTGTGAACCCGTACCTCGTCGATCTGGGAACGGTCGCCGTGCCCGGCGTGGGCGAGATCCGTCTCTGTCTGCCGGCCTACGGCACGCTGTTGATGACGGCTCTCCTCGTCGGTCGTTGGTGGTTCCTGCGATCGATCCGGCGTGCGGGGTTGGATGAGCACCGCGCGCGTCGGATCGTCGTCGCCTCCCTGGTGGCCGCCCTCCTCGGCGCGAAGGTCCAGCCCCTCCTCACGGAGATACCCGCACTCACGCGCGATCCCGGATCGCTGGCGTCGCTCGACCATCTCCTGACCGGCGGCTCGGTCTGGGCGGGCGTCGTGACCGGCATCGCCGTCATGGCGTGGCTTTCCCGCCGGTACGGGCTGGGTGCGCTGCGAGTGCTGGACCTCGCTGCGGTTCCGCTTCCCGTCTGCCAGGCGCTGGGCAGACTCGGTTGTCTCCTCGCGGGCTGTTGCTACGGAGCGCCCTGCGAGGTTCCCTGGGGGATCACGTACCGGTCGGCGACCGCCCACGCCTTGACCGGAGTGCCGCTCGGCGTTCGCGTTCACCCGAGCCCCGTCTACGATGCGCTCTGGTCGCTCGGCATCGTGCTTCCCGGGGTGATTCTCGCGCGACGGCTCGGGGGGCGGGCGGGGATCACCACCGCGGTCTACGTCTCGCTCTACTCGCTCGGACGCCTGCTGCTGGAGACGGTGCGCGGTGATCCGGGGCGTGGAGCGTGGATCGGCATCCTCTCGACGAGCCAGGTGATCTCGATCGGGGGACTCGCATCGGCAGCCGTGCTCGTCGTGGTGATTCGGAGCTCCCTGGTGTCGCCGGCGAACCGTTGAGGCAACGCGAATCCGCGCGCACGGTTCTCAGCGCCGAGATGAACGAGACGCTCTCGCGGCGATCCCGTCCTCGTTCGAATGGGTGGGTGATGGCTCTGGAGTATGAGAGGATCCCGGCGTTGGACCGATTCCATCTCACCGAGGGAGCCAATGTCACTACCGTCCACCCACGCCGCGTCCGGCGTGACGTGGCCGGTCACCACCACCGTGGGGGCCGGGCTGCGCGGCGCCATCGCGACCACGAGTCGCGTCGCCTGGCTCGACCCGTCGGGGCGGCTCCTCTATCGCGGCGTGCCGATCGAGTCGCTCGTTCACGGTCCGAGCTTCGAGGAGATCGCGTTTCTCCTCCTGTGCGGCCGCCGACGCACCGACGACCCGTCCGGATGGTCACGATTTCGCGAGGATCTGCGCGAGACGATGGTCATTCCCGATCGCGTCCGCTCGCTGATCATCGCGATGGGGCGGGACGCGGCTCCCCTCGATCGACTGCGCGCCGGCGTCTCCGAGCTCGGCGCGATCGGCGGCGCCGAGCGTGAGGAGACGTCGTCGCGTCTACTCGGTCGTCTCGCCGCGCTCCTGATCGGGATCGCCGCCGACGAGCGGGGCCTGGGGCTCCGGATCTCGACCGGCCGTGCCACGATCAGCGAGCGCTTCCTCCACGAGATCCTGGGCGCGCGTCCGGACACGACCGCGCTGGCCGCCCTCGATACGACCCTGATCGCGTATGCCGACGACGGCCTCGCCCCGCAGACCTTCGCCACGCTGGTCGTGGCCAGCTGCCTCGGCGATCGGTGCTCCGCGCTCGTGGCCGGACTCAGCGCGGCCAGCGGCTCCCGCGCGTCCGGGGCCGCGGTCACGCTGGCCGAGGCGATCGCCGGCCTGGGCGGCGCCTCCGAGGTCGAGGCGTGGATCGACGGAATCCTCGCGCGCGGCGAGCGACTCCCCGGCTTCGGTCACCGGGTCTTCGGCGCGCGCGATCCACGGCTCTCCTTGCTGCGCGGGGCGGCCGAGCGGCTCGTGGAGCGCGGCGTGACCGCGTTCGATCGCGACGAGGGGCGGCGGATGCTGGACGTCGCGCGCGCCCTCGAGACGGTCGGGACGTCTCGACTGGAGTCGCGGGGGATCGGCGCGAACGCCCACATCTATGGCGCGCTCGTCCTCTCGCTCCTGGGCGTCCGGCCGCGCGTCATCCCCTTCATGGTCGCGTTCGCGCGCTTCGCCGGGGCGCTGGCCCGCGTCGACGAGTACCTCTCGCACAACCGGATCTTCCGCCCGCTGGACCGGTACACCGGGCTCGATGCGCGTCCGTTCGCGCCCCTGGAGGCGCGTTGAGGCCGGGTGACTGGCAGCCCGGCCGCCAGACGTACGAGCGGGGGCTGGCCGATCTCGTGATCGGAGACAGCTCGATCAGCCGCATCGACGGCGCGAACGGCCGACTCTGGTATCGCGGTTACGCCATCGAGGACCTGGCCGCGCACGCGAGCTTCGAGGAGGTCAGCTACCTGATCCTCGAGGGGGAGCTTCCGGACGCGCCGGCGCTCGCCGCATGGCGAGACGAGCTCGCCGGGTGGCGTGAGCTGCCGGAGGAGGCTCTGAAGGCGATCGCCGCGCTGCCGTTCGGACACGATCCGTTCGATGGGTTCCAGACCGCCATGGCCGTCGCCGCGTCGGTGGCCCCCGAGCGCGACGCGCGCGATCCGGTGGTGCTTCGCCGACACGCGGCGCGGATCCTGACCTGGACCGCCGGACTCGCGGCGGCGTGCATTCGGAAGCTCCGCGGCCAGTCGCCGGTGTCGCCACGCGAGGACCTCGACTACACATCCCACTTCCTGTGGCTCGCGAACGGACGGGAGCCCGACGACGTCGAGCGGAGCGCGCTCGAGGTGACGATGATCGTGAAGGCCGAGCACGGCGTTCACGCCGCCGCGCTCACCGCGCTCGTGGTGGCCTCGGCCGGCGCCGATCTCGACAGCGCGGTGCTGGCCGGCATCGGCGCGCTCTCGGGCTCGCTCCACGCCGGCGCGAACCGGGCCGCGTACCGCATGGTCCTCGAGCGACGCGATCCAGACGACGCACGGACGTGGGCACGCGCGCGACTGGCCGAGCGGTACCGCTTTCCGGGCTACGGTCACCGCGTATACAAGAGCCACGACCCGCGGGCGATGCTGATGGCGCCCCACGCCGAGCGACTCCTCGCGCGCGCCGGCCGTGCCGACGAGTGGGCGCGTTTCGTCGCCATGCGCGACGAGATCGAGACCGCGCTCGGGCCTCGCGGTATCCGCGGGAACGTGGACGCGCTGACCGGCTTCATCTACGAGCCCCTCGGGCTGCCCGAGGAGGCGTTCACGATTCCGTTCTGTCTGGCCATCCAGACCGGCTGGATGGCGCACTGCCTCGAGTACCTCGAGCACCTGGGGCCGGTGATCGAGCCCACGTCGCTGTACCTCGAGGAGCCCTCCTGACGCCGGACACCCTCGCGGTCGTACGGTCCTGCCTTCCTCGCCACCGCCTCCCGATCGAGCCGGGTACGTAGAACCCACGACTGCGCCGGGTGCGATCACACCCGTATCCTCGGCTCGGGAATCTGTCCGAACGCAAACCGTCCGTACGTGGAGGATCAGGACAAGGAGAGACCCATGGTTGGCATCGTCGGCTACGGCGCGGACATGCCGCGCTACCGGATCAAGGTGGAAGAGATCGCCAAGGTCTGGGGAGCCGATGCCGCGGCATTCAAGCGCGGGCTGCGGCTACAGGAGAAGTCCGTGCCGGCGCCGGATCAGGACGTGATCACGATGTCGGTGGAGGCCGCGCGCCGCGCGATCCGTCGGGCCGCGATCGATCCCCAGAAGATCGGGGCGCTGTACATCGGATCCGAGTCACACCCCTACGCCGTGAAGCCCAGCGGCACCGTCGTCGCCGAGGCCATCGGCGCCACCCCGGACGTTCACACCGCCGACTACGAGTTCGCGTGCAAGGCGGGATCCGAGGGGATGTTCGTGGCCGCGAGCCTCGTCGAGGCGGGGGCCGTCGAGTACGCGGTGGGCATCGGGGCCGACACGTCCCAGGGCGCGCCGGGTGACGCGCTCGAGTACACGGCTTCGGCCGGCGCCGCGGCGTTCATCTTCGGCTCCGAGCACGTCGTGGCCAGCGTGGACGCGACGCACAGCTTCATGACCGACACCCCGGACTTCTGGCGGCGCGAGCATCAGTTCTACCCGCGCCACGCCGGGCGCTTCACCGGCGAGCCGGCGTACTTCAAGCACGTCCGGGGCTGCGCGACCGCGCTCCTCGACAAGACCGGCACCCGGCCCGAGGACTTCCGGTGGGCGGTGTTTCACCAGCCCAACGGCAAGTTCCCGATGGCGGTCGGGAAGTCGCTCGGCTTCACCACCGAGCAGATCGAGCAGGGCTGGCTCGTGCCGCTCCTCGGCAACACGTACTCGGGCTCGTCCCCGATGGGTCTCACGGCGGTCCTCGACGAGGCGTCGCCGGGTGATCGCATCTTCATGGTCTCGTACGGATCCGGCGCCGGAAGCGACGGCTTCGTGTTCACGGTGACCGACGAGATCGAGCGCGTGCGACCGCGCGCTGAGAAGACACGCGACCTGTTGACGTCGAATCGCCGGCACCTCGAGTACGGCGAGTACGCGAAGTTCCGCGAGAAGATCCGCAAGCTCCAGGTGTGAGCGCGTGCCCCTCGCGGGGTGACGCCGGCGATTTTGGCAAGGAGTACCGTCATGAGAGATGTCGCCGTCATCGGTGTCGGCATGCGGAAGTGGGGCGAGCTGTGGGAGGAGTCCCTCCGGCAGATGTTCACCCGCACCGCGCTCGACGCCCTCGACGATGCCGGCGTCGATCACATCGACGCCATGTACGTGGGATGCATGTCCTCGGGTCTGTTCGTCGGTCAGGAGCACCTGTCCTCGGTGCTGAGTGACTACCTCGGATGCAATCCGATCCCGGCGCTGCGGGTGGAGGCCGCCTGTGCATCGGGTGGGATGGCCGTCCGCCAGGCGATCCTCGACGTCGCGAGCGGCGCCAGCGAGATCGTCCTGGCCGGCGGGGTCGAGAAGATGACCGACGTGGACGGTGGCGGCGCGACGTTCGCGCTGGCCACGGCCGCCGACCAGGAGTACGAGGCCTACAACGGCATCACGTTCCCGGGTCTGTACGCGCTGATGGCTCGTGCCCACATGGAGCGCTACGGCACGACGCGCGACCAGCTCAGCGCGGTCGCGGTCAAGAACCACGCGAACGGGGCCCTCAACCCGCACGCGCAGTTCCCGACCCCGATCACGCCGGAGACGGTGTCGTCGTCGGTCATGGTCGCCGACCCGCTCCGGCTGTTCGACTGCTCGCCGATCACCGACGGCGCGGCCGCCGTCGTGGTGTGTCCGCTGGATCGGGCCGCCAAGCTCGGGAAGGGAACACCGGTCCGCGTGACCGGGATGGGGGCGGCCAGCGATACGATCGCACTCCACGACCGTTCCGACCTCACCGAGATCGCGTCGACGCAGCGGGCGGCCGAGATGGCCTACGGCATGTCGGGAAAGGGACCGGGAGACCTCGATCTCGTCGAGGTGCACGACTGCTTCACGATCGCCGAGCTCATGGTCGTCGAGGCGCTCGGGCTCGTGGATCGAGGCCACGGTGGACCCGCGACCCTCGCCGGTGAGACGAGCCGGGATGGCCGGATCCCCGTGAACCCCAGCGGTGGGCTCAAGTCGAAGGGACACCCGGTCGGGGCGACGGGCGTGGCGCAGATCGTCGAGCTCGCCACGCAGCTCCGCGGTGATGCCGGCGATCGACAGATCGCGAACGTACGGTGCGCGCTGGCGCAGAACATGGGCGGCACCGGAGGAACCTCCGTGGTGCACATCCTGGAGGTGGTGTGATGTCGTCTCCGAGATACTGGCGCGAGGTGCCGCAGCGCTACCGGTACGAGGCGACCCGGTGCTCGGGCTGCGGCCGCGTGCACTTTCCGCCGCGGCCGGTGTGCCCCAAGTGCCGCTCCCGGGAGGCCACGCCGACGAGGCTGGCCGACGAGGGGCACGTGGTGTCGTACACGATGATCCACATCGCCCCCACGGGCTTCGAGGATCAGGCACCGTATCCGATGGCCGTCGTGGAGACCGACGACGGCGCGCGTCTCCTGGCCCAGATCGCCGACTGCGACGAGGAGAACCTGGAGACCGGGATGCGGGTTCGCATCGCGTTCCGGAAGATCCAGGAAGAGGGCAAGTCGGGAATCATCTGCTACGGGTACAAGTTCGTACCCGCCTCGACCACGTGATCGTATGGGGCGGCTCGTCGTGGAGCCGCCCCGCTCTCACCGGAGGATCCGCACCGGTGCGGTCCACGTGACGTGCGACCCGGTCACCCGCACGTAGAACGTCCCCGGTGCGACCACTCGTCCGGACTCGTCCTCGGTATCCCAGCGAACGGTGGCCTCGCGACCGAGCGGCGGCACCGGTCCGAGGTCGCGCACACGGCGACCGGTCACGTCCAGCACCTCGACGCGGACGTCCGAGGAGCGATCCGGGAGTCGCAGCGTGATCGCCACCGAACGGCGCGCGGGGTTCGGCGTCACGCCGAGCGCCGGGGTGTCCGGCACCGTCGGAGGTGAGTCCGCCCCGATCGGGCTCCGGTACGTACCGTGCCGCGCCATGATGAACGGCCCCTCGGGTGTCGATTCGTCCCACAGGACGAGGATCCTCGCACGAGGCTCCGAGACGGGGTTCTCTCCGCCGACCGCCACGTGGCGGATGCCCGACGGCGTGAGCGTCATCACGTCACCGAACCCGAGGTCCCCGATGCTGTGGGCGAACGTGTGGACGGGCTCCCCGCCGGGGGGAAGATCGGTCCAGGTGCCGAGCCAGTCCCATTCGAACGCCGGCCATCCCAGATCGACGAAGAAGCCGTCGAGATTGGGCGACACCGACGGCACGCCGTCCTCCGGAGACACCGGAACGGCGCCGCCGACGAGAAGCGTGCCGCTGTGGTTGCACTCCCAGATCTCGGACACGCTCTCGGGGTCGGGCGGCGTGAACTCGAAGAGCGTCCGGAAGTGCGGATAGGCGAGGTCGGGGCAGCAGAAGTTGGCGTGCACCGATGGGCTCGTGCAGTTGCCGGAGAGATCGGTCAGCTGCTCGATCGAACCCCAACCGTCGTCCGGTGACAGCGTTCTCGCGAAGAGCTGCGTGAGCGGTCCGTCGAGATCCTCGTAGACGACCGTGAACCAGCCGAACGCGGGATAGTCGGTGACCGAGGGCACGTGCGCGGACCCCGGCGTGCCGGAGACGTCGAACACGTCGTCCCACGAGCCGTCGTCGTGGAGTCGGCCGCGTATCGACGAGCCGGACGCCGTCTCGTCCTCCCAGACCACGAGCGCGCGGCGCGCGCCGTCGTCGGTGCCCGCGACGACCGGACCCGAGGAGGGGTCGGGGCTGTCGCAGCTCACGCACTCGGGTGCCGACCAGCTCGTCCCATCGCCCTGGGCGACGAACACCTCCGTGGATGCGAACGCATCGGCTTCGTAGACGACGAAGAGATCGTCGTCGTGGTGGGCGAGGTGCGCGCTCCGGGCCCCGGAGAACTCCGCCACCCGGGACCATGCGCCGCCGGCTCGAACGCAGTGAACGACGGACGAGGGCTTCTGGTACACCACGTGCCAGTCACCCGCGAAGTAGACGATGGACGTACCCGCCGGTGTCGAGACCTCGAGCCCCTCGCGATCCACGACCTCCGGCGGGTCCCACTCGATCATGCCGGTGGCCAGTCCGGGGATGATCGACAGAAGGGCTGAGGGGACGAGTGCGGCGAGCCCGGCTCGTGTCTCGAGCATGGGGACCTCCTGATGAATCGGCGACGACGGTCGGGAGGGCGGACCGGGTCAGGAGTCCAGGGCACACGGGAAGCATAGCGCATGAGGCGCGGACCGTGCGCATCTCGATCCGAGCAGCCCACGCTGACGCGGCTCAGCCGATTGCCGCGATCGAGGAGGCGGGGCCGTCAGGCGCCGCTGTGCGCGCCGACGACGCTCGCCACGTGGTCGTACAGGGCGTCGACGCGCCGCTTGTGCGCGTCGAACGTGTGGGTCGCCTCCACGAACGCCCGTCCGTTCCGGCCCAGGCGTGCCCTGAGCTCGGGGTCCTCGACCAGCCGCACGATGGCCGTGGCGAACCCCTCGGGCTCGGCCGGCGCCAGCATGGCCACGTCTGACGTCAGGATCTGCGAGTGCGTGGGAAGGTCGGTCACCAGCACCGCCCGTCCGGAGTGGAGGTACGGGAACACCTTCATCGGCGTATTGATGCCCGTGATCCGGGGCGCGACCAGCACGTCGGCGTCGGCCAGATACGCCTCGAGCTGGTCGAACGGTCGGGGCCCGAGGAAGTGGGCGCGTCCGGCCAGTCCGAGCCCGTCGATCTTCGTTCGGTACGCGGTGACGTCGTCGGGATCGCCGCCGATCACGACCAGATCCACGGCCTCGGTCCGCGATGCGGCGATCGCGAAGGCCTCCACGAGAAGATCGACTCCCTGGTACGTCTCCAGGTTGCCCACATAGAGAAGGAGCCGTCGCCCGGCCGAGGCGGGAGAGACGTCGGCCAGCTCGGCGCGGAGGCGGCCGCTGGGTGGGGCCCCGGGCTCGTCGAGCTGCGAGATGTCGTGCAGCGTCACGACGTGCCGGCTGCCGCGCGCGCGGCACAGGTCGGCGAGCGCGTTGCAGACCGGTGCCGTGGCCACGGCGCTCCGGATCGCACGCGACTCGAGCGCGTCGAGCACCGGGGCGATCGGACGGAGCCACGGATACTTCTCGACCATCTGCTGCGCGATCGACGAATCGAGGTCGTACACGAACGGGACGCCGTGAAGCCGCTGGAAGATCATCGCCATGAAGACGGCTTCCTCGCCGGCGTGGACGACGTCGTAGCGGTGCTCGCGCACGAGCGTCCACGCGACGTGGAACATCGCGGCGTCGCAGGCCAGCTTCCTCAGGCTGAAGCCCGGCTTGACGCCCCGGGTCAGCGCGTTCGCCGCGGTGCGGAAGGTTCTGACGTTGGGATACTCGCGGTCCTCGCCTTCGCCGTAGACGACCAGGTCGATCGACACGCCGGGGCGCGTCGACAGCGCGCGCAGGAGAATGTCCACGTCGATCGGCGTGCCGCGGAGCTGGAAGAACGGGTGTGGGGCGAGAACGAGAATACGCATCGGCGCTCTCTTCGCTTCTCGGGACGTGGACGACGGATCCGGCTCGCGCGCGACGTGGGCCAGGCTCACGCCAGGTACCCGTGCGCACGATACCAGTCGGCGGTGCGCTCGAGTCCCTCCTCGAGCCCGATGCGGGGGACGTAGCCCAGGTCCCGCCGCGCCTTGTCGATCCGGAACGCGCGAACCTGGCGGAACCAATCCACGCGCCGGGGAAAGATCGGCGGGTTGATGCCGAACGGCTTGCAGAGCTTCTCGCAGACGTGACCGGCCACGATCAGGGGACCGATCGGGAGCGTGGGGATGGACACCTTCACACCGAGCGCGTCTCCGACCTTCGCCACCAGCGTCCGGATCGGCACGTACTCCGCGTCGGCGATGATGTACGCCTCGCCTGCGCCCTTGCCGGGCTCTGTGGCCAGCACGAACGCGTCGATCAGGTTGTCGATGTACACCGGGTGATAGAACGTCTCGCCGGACCCGAACATCAGAAAGCGCCCGCGCGCCGCGCGCCGGTAGATCATCACGAAGCGCTCCGGATCGCCGGGGCCGTAGATCGCCGTCGGGCGGATGATCGTGTACTCGAGGCCGCGATCCCGGTACTCGTGGACGACCTCCTCGCCGAGGTACTTGGTCCTCTGGTAGTGATCCTCGGGCTCGATGGGCGACGTCTCGTCTCCGGGCGGATTCTCGATGTGCCCGTGGACGCCCTGCGTGCTGCAGTAGATCAGCTTGCGCGCGCCGGCGGCCAGGGCGGCCTCGACGACGATGCGGGTGCCGTTCACGTTCACGTCGTCGTACAGGGCATCGGGCGCTCCGGTCTCGCGAAACGCCGCGGCGACGTGCATGACGACCTCGGCGCCGGCCGAGCACCGGGCGACGGCCTCGGGATCGGTGACGCTGCCGAGGGTGATGTCCGCGCCCATCGCGGCCAGCTCGTCCTTCACGAGACCGGGTTGCTTGTCGAGGACGGTCACCTCGTGACCGTCCTCCAGAAGTCGACGGGTGAGGGCGGCGCCCGTGAAGCCCAGGCCGCCGGTCACGAATGCGCGCACGGGTGGTGTCACCTCGGGTTCGGGGATCGCCGCGCCGGCGATCCGGTAACCGGTTCTCGGTGAATGGACTTGGAGCGCCGAGGAGCCTACTGCCAACGCCGGTGGATGTCCATCGCGCGCAGACGCTCCCGAGTCTTCGTATCGGCCCCGGCCCGGGCTCGGGCCGCCCGTGCCTGCGGGCGCGGGCGCGGTGGTCGAGTTCATCCACCCGATGCACGGTGCGGCATCGTCCTCGCCGACGCCATCGCCGTGGCGCCAAAGGGGTTCGCCACTGCGACCGAAAGCAATACCATTGGCCAACCCTGGACTGGGAGTCGCTCGTGTGTGGCATCGCCGGTTTCACCGGACAGAGTGAGCACGTCGTCCGGAACATGATCGCCAGGCTCGAGCATCGGGGACCCGACGATGCCGGAGTCCACGTCGAGCCGGCGATCTCGCTCGGGCACCGCCGTCTCAGCATCATCGATCTGTCCGAGCGCGGGCACCAGCCGATGGCGAACGAGGACGGCACGGTCTGGATCGTCTTCAACGGAGAGATCTACAACGCCCCGGAGTTGCGCCCGCAGCTCGAAGCGAAGGGGCACGTGTTCGCCAGCCGGTGCGACACCGAGGTGATCATCCACGCCTACGAGGAGTACGGGCTCGACTGCGTGGATCTTCTCCAGGGCATGTTCGCGTTCGCGATCTGGGACGCGAGCCGGGCGCGGCTCGTGCTGGCCCGCGATCGGATCGGCATCAAGCCGCTCTACTACCACGTGCAAGACGGGCTGGTCGCGTTCGCGTCGGAGATCAAGGCGCTGCTCGAGCATCCCGAGGTTCCGCGCGCGCTCGACGAGCAGGCCCTGTTCGAGTACCTGGGATACGAGTTCGTGCCAGCCCCTCGAACGCTGTTCCGGGACATCCGGAAGCTCCAGCAGGGACACCTGCTGATCGTCGAGGGCGGCCAGGTTCGCGAGCAGCGCTACTGGAAGCTCGACTTCGACGTCCGGGAGCGGAGCCCCGAGGAGGAGTCGCGAGCGATCCTGGAGCTCCTGGACACCGCGGTGGATCGCCGTCTGCTGTCCGATGTGCCCGTCGGCGCGTTCCTGTCGGGCGGGGTCGATTCCAGCGCGCTGGTCGGGCTCATGCGACGTCACCGTGACGACGCGTTCGACACGTACGCGATCGGCTACGAGGATCCGACGTTCTCGGAGCTGCCGTACGCCGCGGACGTCAGCCGCCTGTTCGGCACGACGCATCACGTGCTGATGATCGATCCCTTGACCCCCGAGCGCATCCGGAAGGCCGTCTGGCACCTGGACGAGCCGATGACCGACCTCTCGTCGATCCCGTTGATGCTGATCTCCGAGCGCGCGCGGCGCGAGGTGACGGTCTGCCTCAGCGGAGAAGGGGGCGACGAGCTCTTCATGGGCTACGATCGCTTCCGGGCCAGCGCCTTCGACCGGAAGCTCGCGTTCGTGCCGGGACCGCTCCGGCGATTCGGATACCGGCTGGCCACGCTCCTGCCCGATCAAGCGCAGAAGAAGGGTGCGATCAACATCCTCAAGCGCGTCGCCGAGGGCGGGCTCCATCCGCGGGTGGGCGGACACATGCGCTGGCAGTACTTCCTGTCCACCGATCTGATCCAGGGCCTGTTCGCCTCCGACCTCCTGGAGCGGATCGACACCCGGATGTTCGCGCCGGTGGAGCGGCGTGCGCTCGAGTGCAGCTCCTCGGTCCGGGGTGATCGCGAGGTGTACGTCGACCTGACGCTGACCATGGTCGACTCGATTCTGATGAAGGTCGACAAGATGTCGATGTCGACGAGTCTCGAGGTGCGGGTACCGTTCCTGGATCACGAGTTCGTCGAGCTGACCGCGACCATCCCCGCGTCGCGCAAGCTGGACGGGTTCAGGACGAAGGCCGCTCTGCGTCGCGCGATCGCCGATCTGCTGCCGCCGCGGATCACCGAGCGCGGGAAGCAGGGCTACAGCATCCCCATCAAGAACTGGCTTCGCGAGGACATGCGCGAGTTCATGATCGACACGATCACGTCGTCGGCGCTGGTGCAGAAGCACCTCGTCGCCGACACGCTGGACCGTCTGATTCGCGAGCACGTGTCACGCCGCCACAACCACAACCACGTGCTCTGGGCGCTCATCAATCTGGCCGTGTGGGAGGACACGTTCCTCCGCCCGCGGACGGCGGCGGGTGACGGCGCCGCCGTGAACGTCACTGCCTCGACGGGCGCCTGAGCGCCGCTCGGATCCGCCGTCGGCTTCCCATCCGCTCCCGGCGTTGTTCGCGCCCGGCGCCGCCGCTACACTCGCGCGCGTCCTGCTCTTCTCCGACGAGACTCGAACCGGTGATCGCCGAGAGCCGATGACACGTTCCCCAGACCACGAGCCCGCTCGCCCGGCGGCGGGACGGCGCGCCCTGTTTCGCGCCACGGCCCTCCTCCTGCCCCTCGCGCTCCTGATCGGGGTGGAGTGCGCCTTTCGCGTGGTGGGCGTCGGGCACGACCCGAGCTTCCTCGTGAACGGGCCGCGTCAAGGCACCGTGGTCACGAACGAGCGCTTCGGCTGGCGCTTCTTTCCGCCTGAGGTGGCCAGGACGCCGGCGCTCGTGGAGGTGACCCGCGACAAGCCGGCCGACGTGTACCGCGTGCTCGTGGTCGGGGGCTCCGCGGCGATGGGAACGCCCGACGCGATGTACGGCCTGGCGCGGCAGCTCGAGGCGATGTTCCCCGACGGGATCGGCGGTCGTCGCGTCGAGGTCATCAACGCGGCGATGACGGCGATCAACTCGCACGTCGTGCTCCCGATCGTGCGCGATTCGATGGTGCTCGATCCCGACCTGGTCGTGGTGTATCTCGGCAACAACGAGGTCGTCGGGCCCTACGGCGCGGGCACCGTATTCACCGGCTTCACGGGCAACCTGCGCGTCGTTCGCGCCGGCATCTGGTTCCGTGCGACCCGCGTCGGACAGCTCGTGGGCCGGTTGACGCGGGGCAAGGGTGCCGCCGGCGGGCGCTGGCGGGGCATGGCCGCGTTCGAGAACCGCCGGGTCGCCGCCGACGATCCGCGGCTCGCGACGGTCTACTCGCACTTCGAGGCGAATCTCACCGACATCGTTCGCGCCGCCACGTCGGCGGGTGGGGACGTCATCCTGTCCACGGTGATCACGAACCTCGCCGACTGTCCGCCGTTCGCATCGATCGATCCGCCGGCGCCGAGCCCGGCCTGGCGGTCGGCGTGGGCGGCCGCGCGCGACGCGTTCGAGCGGGACGACCTCGCCGGGGCGGGCGCGGCGGCGGAGCGCGCGCAGACGGAGTACGACGCCCACGCCGAGCTCGCGTACATCGACGGACGGGCAAAGCTCGACGCCGGCGTCCGGGGTGCCGCGGCCAGGCTCGCCCGAGCCCGCGACCTGGACGCGCTCCGCTTTCGCGCGGACTCGTCGATCAACGCGGTGATCCGGCGTGTCGCGGAGAGGGCGGGCCGCGGCACGAGCGCGGGCGGCGGCCGGGTCGTGCTCGTCGACGCCCTCGCGCAGTTTCCGGAGGCGCCCGGATCGGAGGTGCTGTTCGAGCACGTGCACCTGACCTTCGAGGGCAACTTCCGTCTGGCGAGCCTCGTCGCCGATGCGATCCGATCTCGAAACGACCTGCCGCCGGCGGATGACGTGTCGCCGGCGGACGTCGCGGCTCGGATCGGTTTCACGTTTCGCGACGGGGCCGAGATGGTGTCCACGATCACGCGCACGATGAGCGGGCCGCCGTTCACCGGGCAGCTCGACCACGAGCGACGCGACGCCGTGCGGCGCCGCCGGGTCATCGCACTCCTGGACTCCGCGCGCACACCGGCGGCCTCGCGCCTGGCTCTGGCGGCGTACGCGCGAGCCCGATCGCTCCGGCCCGACGATCCGTACCTCGCCCACAAGGTCGCGAGCGTCCATCTGGACGAGGGCCGCGCCGCGGAGGCCGAGGCGATCTGGCGTCAGCTGGTCGATCGCTACCCCTGGAAGACCGACTGGCTCGAGCGGCTCGCGACGGCCGAGCTGGCGAACGACGAGCCCGACGCGGCCGTCCGGACGCTCCGGCGCCTGCTCGAGCTGAACCCGTACCTCGTCGACATCCACGCGCGAATCGGCGCGATCGAGCGGGATCGCGGGCGACCCGACGAGGCGATCGCGTGGCTCGAGCGCGCGATCGCGCGCGTGCCCGACGACGGCGCCTGGCGGATGGAGCTCGGACGAGCGCAGCGAGAGGCCGGGCGGTTGGAGGCCGCCGACGCCACGTTCGCGTCGATCCCCCGCGAGGACGCGGCCTACCCCGACGCGGCGTTCGAGAGGGGCGCGATGGCGCTCGACGCGGGCGAGGTCGCGACCGCCGAGCGGCTGTTCCGGACGGCCCTGACGGCACGCCCGTCGTTCGGGCCGTGCCGGTCCCGCCTCGCCCTCCTGCTCCTCGGGGCGGGTCGCTTCGACGAGGCCCGGCACGAGCTCGAGACGCTCGTGGCCCAGGATCCCGACGACGTCCGCGCCCTCAACAACCTGGGGTCGCTCGCGTCGCGCCGCGGCGACGTGGCGGCCGCACGCGCCTACTTCGAGCGGGCGCTCGCGATCGACCCCGACTACGAGGAGGCGCGCCGCAACCTGGAGCGACTGTCCGCTCGACGCTGACGTTGCGAGACGTCAGAAAATCCGATACAGCTCGGGCGACAGCGCGCCGCCCCCCAGCGCAACCGCGAGCACGATCAGCACCGCGATCACGACGAGGGGCGCGAGCCACCAGCGTTTCTGATGGCGAAGGAAGGCGAGAAACTCGCCGAAGAGTCCTCGGGGAGGACGCGATGGGTCACTCATGGACGGCTCCGTGGAGTCGAACGGTCCCGACCGGTGCGGTCGCCGGCCGCGAGGGAGAACCTAGCGCGGCCCTCGAGGTCGCGTCCATCCGCATCGGGAGCGTCGCGTGCTGATCCGTCAGACCTCCATCGCCTGGATGCTCGCCACCGCGGTCGGGTGCACCGCCGAGGCTCCGTCCGCGTCGTCCGACGCGCCCGGGCTCCCGCCGGACTCCCTCGTGCGCCGCGACGTGGCGATCGACGCGATGCGCGGCGGCGAGACCCCGGTCGTCCCGCGTCACGCGACCGCCGATCTGGTCTTCCGGGCCGATCGCGTCTACGACGGCGATCGGGGAGCGCCCAACCCGTTCGTCGACGTCTCGCTGACCGTGCGCCTGACCGATCCCGGCGGCACGGCGCGAACCGTGCGCGCGTTCTTCGACGGGGACGGCGAGGGCGGCGCCGAGGGCTCGACGTTCGTGGCGCGGGTGTGCCCGGACTCGCCGGGGATCTGGCGCTGGAGCGCATCGGGCGACGTGCCGGGCGTGGACGGGCTCGACGGTCGCTTCGAGTGTGCCGGCGTTCTCGAGGGGGCGTTCGGCCGGGGACCGATCGTCACCGGCGCCGAGGATCCGACCCACGTGGCCCACGCCGACGGGACGCCGGTGTATCTCGTGGGCAAGTTCCTCGATCGCGGTGCGCCCGAGCCGATCCGGTTCAGTCACACGCTTCTGTCCGAGCGACTGTCGGCCGAGGATCGCCGGGCGCTCATCGACCGGCACGTCGCGCTCGGGCTGAACAAGATGAACGTGTACGTGGCCAACCGCGGCGACTACGGCGGGATCTCCACCACGCCGTGGCGCGGCGAGGCCGACGACCCCGATCGGTCCCGGTTCGATCTGGCCCGGTGGCATCGCTACGAGCACTGGGTGCGCGAGCTGCGCGAGGACGGCTTCTTCACGATGATGTGGTTCTTCGCCGACGACTCCGGCTTCGGGCATCTCCCCACCGTCGACCGCGATCGTCTCATCCAGTACGGCATGAGTCGGCTCTCGGGGTACGCGCACACGGCCTTCGTCCTGTGCCTGGAGTGGCAGGAGGGGTGGACGCCCGCGGAGGTGACGCACCACCTGGGTGTGATGCGAGCGGAGAACCCGTGGGATCGGCTGACCAGCGTGCACGGCACGACCGGCGACGTCGCGTTCGCGAACGAGCCCTGGAACGATCTCCTGATCCTTCAGGCCGGCAACCAGGCCAGCGCCGACACCGTGCTCGCGATGACGCTGCGCAACCGGGTCGCCGCGCCCAAGCCGCTCCTGGTGGAGGAGTTCGGCTGGGGCAAGCCCTCCGACGAGCTCCGCGTGAAGACGTGGACCGCGCTCCTGGCCGGCGCCGCCGGCATCGGGACGGGAACCACGTTCGAGATCGTCACGCCGATCATCTCGCGCTGGCCGATGACGACCTTCGAGCCTGCGCCGGCGGTGGCGTCGGGAGACGGCGTGGTCACCGCCCGGGGACGGGACGGGCTCACGGTCGTCCTGGCTCCGCGCGGGGGATCGATCGAGGTCAACCTGCCCGCGGGCGTGACCGAGGGCGCGACCGCCACGTGGATCGACCCCAGAACCGGCGAGCGGCGCGACGCGATCGCCTCCGGCGACACCCGACGTCACTACGAGGCACCGTCCACGGAGGACTGGCTGCTCGAGCTGGTCCCCGGCGCGAGGACGTCCCGATGATCGACGACGTCCCGGAGCCGGCGGGGCCTCGTGGATCGACCCCGCGCTCGCGGTGGTCCGGGGTCCGGCGATGTGGGATCGGCGGACTCGCCGGCGTCGTTTCGATCGCCGCGCTGGTCATGTGCGCGTGCGAGGTCCCGCTCCCCGGAGAGGTGGCCCCGTCCGAGACCCCGCCGCCCGCGCTCGACCCACGTGCCGCCAGCGGTACGTTGACCGTCTCGCTCTTCGGCGGGACCGCGACGTCCGCCGACGCAGACCCCGTGCTCCACCACACGACGTTCGTGAACGGTCCCGTGTACGACGGCATGGAGGACAACGATCTGCGCGGGTTCCTGGACGGCACGTTCAAGTACGCCTGGAACCAGCCGGGACAGATTCACGTGCGCCTGGGACGTCGCGATCGGTCGCCGCGCTACGGTGAGCACGAGCTGTTCCGGGTCAGCCAGCGCTGGGCCGGCGTGTCGCTGGTCCCGGGCGCGATCGTGCACGAGGCGTCGCTGGACGTGGTGCTCGAGAAGGAGCCCCCCGAGCCGGTCATGCTGATGCTGTACGAGGTGAAGAAGGACTTCGATCCGGGCGCCGGCGGAACGCTGGGCAACAACGTGAGCCCTCCCAGGCCGGGCGAGATGTGGTGGAACGAGCGCGCGCACGGCGTCGATCCGTGGGGGCTCCCCGGTCTCGGCTTCGCGTCCGACAGCGATCCCGACGCCGACACCGGCGCGATGCCGCTCGCGATGGCCCGAGCCTCGCGGGACACGGACACCGTTCGTTTCACGTCCCCGGAGCTGGCGGCCTACGTCACCAGGCGCGTGGCCGAGCGCGCGCCGCTTCTCTTTCTGTTGAAGCTGGCCGACGAGGACGAGGACACGGTCGGATCGCTCATCTACCTGTACTCGGGCAACCACGGCGCCACGCGGAGCGTGGGACGCCGACCGGATCTGCACCTCACGTGGAGCGCCCCGACCACGGTGCCCAGCCTCGTGCGAACGATCCGTCTGGAGCACGGCCGATCCTGGTCGCCGCCGGCGCTCGATCGCCTGCGCGCGACGCACGTCGCCGCCTCGTTCGTTCCCGACGACGGATCCGATCTCGTGGACGTGTCGATCCGGACGGTGGCCGGCCTGGAGTCGATGGCCGTGCCGCGGCCGATCCCGTTCGACTTGGTGCGACTCGAGCTCCGTGCCGCGCGCGATCCGATCCCGCTCGGTGGCGTGTTCGAGGACCACCTGTGCGACACGTGGGTCCGGACCGCGCCACCGGACTCACAGATCGTCCGCTGGCACTTCCACGCGCCTTCCGGCGCCGAGCACACGGTGGACGCCGTGTACGACGGGCACGACACCTGGCGCGTCACGTTCTCGCCCGACGAGCTGGGGGCCTGGCGCTACGTGTGGACCCAGAGCTTCGTCGAGGAGCCGTTCACCAGCGAGTGGGGGCGGTTCGACGTGATCGCCACCGACCTGGCCGCGGTCATGGCCGCGCTCGAGGTGCTCCGGAACGAGGCCCGTGAGGCCGGCGAGCCCCATCCGCGCCGCCCCGATCCGATCCTCCTGAGCCGCTTCCTCGGTCTCGAGCGGGCGGTGATGCAGCTTCACACGGCACGGTCGTGGCAGTCGGCGGATGTCGTGCGCGAGCGGCTCCGGGAGGTGCGCGAGGCGATCGGCGAGCCGGTGCCCGATCCGATCCCGATGGTGCCCGACGATCCACCGGACTGGGCGAACCGGGGGAGCGGGACGAACGGCGAGTGACCGCCCGGGCAGCCGCGTCAGCCGGCCCGCTCCATCGCGCCGTCCAGCACGTCCGACGCGAATGCGTACGCCTCGGGCTCTTCGGACACGCGCGGCCCGACCACGTTCAGGACCCGCACCTCGTTGCGCACGATGAACCGACCGGCCACTTCCACCGGATCGGGCGTGCGGGTTCGCACGACGTGGCAGAGCGGTCGTCCGAAGAGCCGCGCCCACGCGACCGCCGCCAGGGATCCACCTTGCAGCTCGTCGCGCACGGACACCACGAGGACGCCGTCCGCGTCGAGGACGTTCCACAGGGTGCGTTCGGCGTAGACGTCCGAGGGGGTCTCGTCGAGGGCGTACGTCGACGGAATGCGTCCGTCCTCGGCGCGCCGACCTCTCGGACACCACCCGCCGTGACGGATCTCGTTTCGGATCGCCCAGTCGAGCGCGGCGCGGTCCACGCCGGTCTGTCCTCCGGTCACGATCTTCACGAGATGGTGTCTGGCCACTAGCCGCCCCGCTTGCGGAGCGTCGCGCGACACATGCGGCGCTCCTCGTCCCGGAGGAACGTGATCGTGACCTCGTCGCCGGGCTCGTGGCTCTCCAGGGCGGCCTGGTAGTCGTAGAGGTTGTCGATCGCGACGTCGTCGAGCTGCACGATCACGTCGCCGACCGCGAGGCCCGCGTCGGCCGCGGCGCTCCCGGGCAGCACGCCGGTCACGAGGATGCCGCCGGACTCGCGGGAGAAGTCCGGGATCGTGCCCAGGCTCACGCGGCGCCGGCCACGCGGCTTCTCGTCGCGGGCGGCGATCTTCTCCGCGCCCGCGGGCACGAAGCGAGGGGTCACGCTCGGGTCGGCCAGGTAGTCGAGGATCTCGATCGTGAACTCGGCGACCCGGGCGAGTCCCGGAACGTTCACCTTCTCGGCGGTGTCGGTGACGCGGTGATAGTCGGCGTGCCCGTCCGTGAACAGATGCAGCGTGGGGATGCCCGCCTTGAAGAACGGGATGTGGTCGCCGGCGTTCAGTCCCTCGGTCGCGGTGGCCAGGTCGAACCGGAACGCGAAGTTGATGCCCGTCAGCATGTCACCGAAGAGATCGCCGGTGCCCGTTCCGAACACGACGAGCCGGTCGTCACGGAGCCGGCCGATCGTGTCCAGGTTGATCATCGCGACGCACGCGTCGAGCGGAACCGGGGGGCTCTCCACGTACGCGGTCGATCCGAGAAGGCCCGACTCCTCGCCCGTGAACGCGGCGAACACGATCGATCGCCCGGGAGCGCCCTCGCGCGCGGCGATGACGCGCGCGATCTCCAGGAGCGCGGCCACGCCGGACGCGTTGTCGTCCGCGCCGGGGAAGACGCGCCGCTCGCCGTCCACCTCCTCGACACCCAGGTGATCGTAGTGAGCGCCCACGAGCACGTGTCCGCTCGCGGATCCGGGCACCATCGCCACCACGTTCATCGCCGGATGCGCGGGGTCGCCGGCGTTCGGTACGGACAGCCGGTAGTCGTGACCGGGCACCGGTGCGACCCCCGCCTCGCGGAGCGCGGTCTCGACGTACGCCGCGGCCGCGTCGAGAGCGGCCGTGCCGAGGCCGCGGCCCTCCAGCTCGGAGCTGGACAGATGCACGACGTGCCGCCCCAGCGCGTCGGCGTCGATCGGGTCCGCGGATGCGGTGAGGTCCGTCGCCCCCAGCGCGGTCGCCGCCGTCAGGGCGACCAGAATCGGCGCGGGGCCGACCGGGCCCGTGACCGGGCGCGTGCGAGCCTGTCGTCGGGTCGTCACTTCTCGTCCTTTCCCGAAGCGGTGTCACCGATCGTCCAGAGCAGGGGCGAGCGGGTCGCCGACCACGTGCCCTTGGCGACGTTCGTCGCCCCATCGAACACGAGGTAGCTGTACTTGCCGTAGTGCGGGATCTTCCGCGCGACCGCGGCCGCCTCGGCCGCGCTACCCAGCCGGAGCCACGACCACGAGAGCGTCTCGTCCCGCGGGTGGGCTCGCGTGCTGACGAGGTTCATCGCGCCGGGGTCGCCGACGGCGGACGCGGCGGCGAGAACCCCGTCGTCGTTTGCGACGCCCCCGACGAACGCATCCGCGAAGCGCGTGTCTCCGAACAGCCAGACGCCGTGTCCCTCGGTGTCGTCGAGGTCGATCTCGTCATCGAAGACGACGCGCACGCCGGGCGCTCTCGCCCAGTCGTCGGCGATGGCCGAGTAGGCCTCGGCGGCCGCGCCGGTGGCCGAGCGCGCGATCACGATCAGCGTCTGCTCGGCGCCCAGGGTCTGGCTGAGGAGCGGCGGGATCTCGGCCACGTCGAGTCGGCGGAACACGTCGAAGTCGGGGTCCACCGCCAGCCGTACCGCGCCGGGGAGATCGATCCGGAACGGGGTCTCGACCCCGTCCAGCTCGAGCTCGAGCCTCGCCTGGCGACCGCTCGTGTCGCTCGCGATCACGGGCACCGTCATCCGGTAGATCGGCTCGGTCTGGCGCACCATCCCGCGCACGGACGTCCCGTCCGGCGCGACGCCGTCCAGCGAGAGCGCCGGCGCCCCCTCGCGCATGATCCACTGATCGACGAACCACTCCATCGACTCGCCGGTCGGCCCGGCGATGGCGTCCACGAGATCCCGCCAGGACGCCGCCTCGAAGCGGTACGACGCGTAGAACGCGCGGAGTCCCTCGTGGAACGTGTCGTCGCCCACGTGCCGGCGCAGCATGTGGAGGACCATCAGGCTCTTCCCGTACCCGATGGCCTGCGTCGCGCCCGAGTGGCGCTGCCGGAACGCGCTGAGCGGGATGTCGCGGCTCTCGGACACGAAGTTGCGGTACCCGGCGAGCTGGTTGCGTCGATAGTCGCGCGCGGCGGCCTCGGACTCCTCGGCCTTGAACGCGTAGTCCGCCATGTACGACGTGAGGCCCTCGCACCAGTTTCCCGCGTCGGTGTTCACGAACACGCCGTTGCCCCACCAGCAGTGGAGGATCTCGTGGCCGTAGGACGTGTGGACGATGAAGGGCAGGCGAATCACCGTGCTCCCCAGGAGCGTGAACGACGGCATGCCGTAGCCGGTCTCCCAGAAGTTCTCGACGAGCGCGAACTTCGAGAACGGGTAGGGCCCGATCAGTCGCTCGTAGCGATCGAGGTAGCCACGCGTGGCGTCGAGGTAGCGTCCGGTCAGGTCGTCGTCCTCGGCGTACGTGTAGGTCATCAGGTCCACCTCGCCGTGACGCTCGCGCCGGAGCACCCACGGGCCCGCGACCAGGTACACGCCGTCCATCGGATACGGGCAGTCGAACGAGACGACGCGCTCGGTCCCCACGCGCTGGCGCTGAACGAGTCGACCCTGCGAGACCACGTCCCACGGGTCGGGGACGGTCGCGGTCAGCTCGAACGTGACGAGGTCGTCGGGCACGCTCGGCAGCCAGAACGTCTCGCCGCCGAGGTACGCCCCGCGCGGGTCGATCAGGCCGCTGGAGGTCTCGAAGCTGCGCCCGTACTCCACCTCCGGGGCCTCGAGGGGCTCGTACACGCGACCGCCGTACTCCAGCACGACGCGCGTGTCGGCGGTCCATCCGTCGGAGGGCGCGGCGATCTCGATCTCGTGCGCGTGTCCGTACGACGCGAGCGCCGCGTAGTCCGGGTGCGCCCAGAAGTGACGTGGATCGAACGCGACGTCCTCGACGAGATCGACCGCGCGCCCGTCGACTCGGCACGAGGTCACGTCCAGGTCGCGGTGGAGGAGAAACCGGAGCGGCTCGTGCGACCCCGCCGCACTGGCGACCGAGAGCTCGTCCCGGATCTCGAGGTGTGCGCCGTCCGGCGAGAGCCATGCGGCGATGCGATGGTGATCGATCGAGACCGGCGCCACGTCGGAGTCGCCGGTGGCCCGGGCAGTCTCGATCCAGACCAGCCCGATCCAGGCGAGGAGCGCGAGCGTCGTGACGTGTGGGCGTCCCATCATGACGATGCGTCCGCGGGATCGCCGGTGACGGCGGTGACGCGGTCGCCGACGGCGATGCGTCCGCCGCGCACGATCCGCCCCCGGAGCCCGCCCTGGTGGACGAGCGTCGACATCGCGCCGGGCCCGATCGCGGTCTCCATTCGCTGGCACGGCTCGCACAGCTCGTGTCCTTCGATGACCACGTCGCCGATCCGGAGCTGTTTCCCGACGAACGCGTCGAGAGCGATGCCGCGCACCGTCACGTTGCGTCTGGAGCAGCCGGGCTCGTACGCGACGCCGATCCTCTCGCACGCGGCGCGGAGCTTCTCGTCCTCGACGAGCGTGATGTTGTGGCTCGGGGATCGGTCGACGTACCGGTCGCCCTGGAGCCCGCGCCCGGCGAGGGCCTCGACCGTGTCGAGTCGCTCGAGCGGATCACCGTCGCGCGGCGCGACGTGAATGTGGAGGACCTCGCCCGACGTCTGTTCGCTCATGGCTTCCTTCCCGCTGGCTGAGAGAATCGGACCGGTGGTCATCACCCCCGTCAACGCCCGCCGAGTCCACGAGTTCCCGGCGGGCGAGGGGAGGAGGATCGGTCGACGGCGGACCATTCTAGCCCCCGGGACGCCCGCGGTCATTTTCGTGTTGACGGGGTGTTACAAATGTCGCACTATGCCTGCGACAGATGTCACAGGCGTTGCCCCGCGGGTGAGGCGATCTCCGACGATAAGGTGTTCGATGCACGCGAAGCGAACGCTGCCCGAGCTCTCGAGGTTCGAGCTGCAGTGTCTCTCCAGGCTCTGGGAGCTGGGCGAGGCCACGGTCCGGGAGATTCACACCGGGCTCGGCGGAGCCCCCAGCTACTCGACCGTCCGCAAGATCGTCGAGCGGCTGGAGGAGAAGGGGGCCGTCGAGCGCGTGCGCCAGTCCGGGAGCGCGTGGGTGTACCGCTCCGGGGTGCCGCGCACCGACATGGTTCGAAAAGAGATCAAGCGCCTGCTGGACGCGTTGTTCGGCGGCGCGGGGGCCCCACTCGTCTCACATCTGGCCGACATGCAGGCCGTGACCCTGGACGATCTGAAGGCCGCGGAGGCGCAGCTCGACGACGAGGACGAGCGAGCCGACGACCCGAGTCCCGGAGGTCGATCGTGAGCGGCAACGTGCTCTCCATCGCGCTGGCCATCGGCGTCCACCTCTGGCAGGCCACGCTGGTCGGGGCCGCGCTCGTCCTCCTGGCGCGCGGGATCGCCGGCCGGTCTCCCTCGCTCGCGCACTGGACGCTGCGCCTGGCCGTGGTGAAGTTCGCCATCCCGACCGGTCTGATGGCCGCGCTCCTCTCGCCGTGGCTGGAGGGTGCCGCAGCGCCTGCGTGGATCGCCGGCGCGATCTCGTCGCCGGTCGTGACCACCGCGTGGACCGGTCCGTTCGCGAACGCCCCGCGTGCGACGACCGACCTGCTCGGTCTCGCGGTCGCGCTGGCCCTCTCGATGTGGCTCGGGATCGTGCTCGTGCGGCTCGGCCGCCTGTCGCGAGATCTCTGGCGCACCCGCATCGGCGTGCTGGAGCCGCCGATCGGCTCGGCCGAGGCCCGGACCGCGATCGCGGCCGTCGAGGCATCGGTCGCCTCGGCCGCCCGCCGGGCCGGCATCCGGCCCGATTGCATCGTGCTCACCGGCGCCGACGTGATGCCGTCGGTCGTCGGGCTCATCCGCCCGCGCGTGATCGTGCCGATCGGCCTCGCGCGGACCCTCACCGCCTCCGAGCTCGAGGCGGTGCTCGCCCACGAGGCGGCTCACTGCCGCCGGCGAGACCCGATCTGGATGTTCGTCACCCGCGCGGTGGAGGCCGTCTTCGGGCTACACCCGCTGGTGCACTGGATTTCGCGGCGTCTCTCGGACACCGCGGAGATGGCCTGCGACGACGCGGCTCGCGATCACGGGATCCCATCGCGAACGCTCGCCCGGGCACTTGCCAAGACCGTGCGACACGGCCTCGTCCCGAGTCCGGCGGCCCTTGCCGTGACCGGGTCCGGCGACGGCGTGATCGCGCGTCGACTCGACCGACTACGTCAACCGAGGAGTGTGGGAATGACACGGCAGCGTGTCGCAGTGGCCCTGGCGGCCCTGTGTGTGGGGGTCATGACGGTCGTGCCGCTACAGGCCGAGACGAAGCACGCCAAGAACACCGACGGCGCCCAGGTGGCGGACGTCGTGCATCCGAAGCCGATCACGATGGTGGCGCCGGACTATCCGAAGGACGCGCGCGACGTCGAGGGGAAGCTGTACGTCCAGGTCACGATCACGGCGTCCGGCGAGATGCAGGACGCCGAGGTCACCCGTCAGGACGAGGCGCTGGCGGCTCACGGCGGCTTCGCCGAGAACGCCCTCGCGGCGCTGGCGCAGTGGACCTTCGAGCCGGGGCGCACCGACGGGAAGCCCACCGAGATGACGATCAGCATTCCGTTCGCGTTCAAGCTCGACGGCCACGCGAAGTAGCCGGACGGACCTCGCCGCGGGTCGCCCTTCCGGGGCGACCCGCCCCCTTCGAGAACGCCCGTACGGTCCCGGGGCCCCCGAGCCGGCGCGCGTCGATCGCCCCTCCCGCCGCCTTGACACTCCCCGGCCCCCTGCGTACGGTCCCCGGAATCTACCGCGCCGCACCGACGCCACGGTGCGCATATCTGCAAGAGGACGTGCATGATACGCAGCATGACCGGCTACGGCCGGTCTGAGGTCGAGCACGACGGGAACCACCTCACGATCGAGGTGTCCTCGGTGAACCACCGCTACCTGGACATCAGCGTCCGGCTGCCGAAGCCGCTGGGCGCGCTGGAGACGAAGACCCGCAAGGCGGTCCAGGAGCGGGTGGCTCGCGGCAAGGTCACCGTCAACGTGAACTGGGATCTCGAGCCGGCGCTCGGGGGCGCGCTGCAGCTGAACGCGGCGCGGGTCGCGGACATCCTCGAGATCGCGCGCAACCTGAAGGAAGTACACAACATAGCGGGCGAGCTGGACGTGGCCACGGTCATGTCCATGCCCGACGTGATCACCGAGGAAGAGGCCGCCATCGATCTGGACGCGTGGTGGCGCCTCTTGTCCGAGGGACTCGACGCGGCGATTGACGCTATGATGGTGCTCAAGATGCGCGAGGGGGACGAGATCGCCAGGGACATGCTCTCGCGCGTCGGTACCATCGAGGAGCTCATGTCCGAGGTCGAGCGTCGCGCGCCCGACCGCGTCGTGGATACGCGTGAGCGCCTCCGACAGAGGATCGCCCAGATCGTCGGAAACGGTGAGGTCGATCCGTACCGGCTGGAGCAGGAGGTCGCCTTCCAGGCCGATCGCCTGGACTGCACCGAGGAGTGCGTCCGGCTCCGGAGTCACCTGAAGCATTTTCGCGGATTCGCCGGCGAGGAGAAGAACGCCGGTCGCCGGCTCAACTTCCTCCTCCAGGAGATGAACCGAGAGGCCACGACGATCGGGGCGAAGGCCAACGACGCCGAGCTGGCCATCTACACGGTTCAGATGAAGGAGGAGCTCGAGCGGATCCGCGAGCAAGTCCAGAACGTGGAGTGACGGACCCGCCCATGACCGCGTTCGAAGACCGGATTCAGACACCTCCGCTCGTGTTCGTCTTGTCGGGACCGTCGGGAGTCGGGAAGACGTCGCTGTGTGATCGACTCGTGGCCGACGTGGACGACGCGGTCTACTCGCGCTCGGTCACGACCCGTCCCAAGCGACCGGGCGAGACACACGGTGAGGAGTACTTCTTCCTGTCCGAGGAGGAGTTTCGAGAGCTGGAGTCCACCGGGCAGCTGCTCGAGTCGGCGTGCGTGCACGGTCACCACTACGGGACCCCGCGACGCTTCGTCGAGGAGCGGCTCGCCGAGGACAAGATCGTCGTTCTGAACATCGACGTGCAAGGCGGGTTGCAGTTGATGTCGAGTGTCCCCGACGGGGTCTTCGTGTTCGTGATGCCGCCCAGCATCGACGAGCTCGTGGGCCGGATCCGGAGCCGGGGTGGAGATACCGACGCCGCGATCACCGTGCGCATGAGCAACGTCGCCGGTGAGATCGCCGAGGCCGACAAGTACACGTACATCGTCGTCAACGACGATTTCGAGGAGTGCTTGCGGAAGCTCCACGCCATCCTGATCGCCGAGCGCTGTCTCCGTCGGAGATGCTATGCACCCCAGCCCGCGGCACGCGTCAGCGCGCGTCGCATCGGCGGCTGAAGACGTACACGGCGCGCCCCGCGCGCGCCAGGGAGCTCCCCAACATGATGACCGAAGACGGAAAGACCATCGACGACGCGACCTCCGAGACCGCCGCCACCGAGAACGGCACCACCGAGAACGGCGCCGCCGAGACGGGCGCCACCGACGAGGCGGTGTCCGGCAGCGACCCCGAGAACTCCTACGAGCGCGTGATGCTGATGGCGCTCGAGGCCCGGCGGCTGAACACGCGCCACCTCGAACGACGCATCGAGCCCAAGGAGCGCATCACGACGCAGGCCATCAATCGGGTCAAGACCGGCGAGGTGAAGCTCGTCTACCGGACGTCGAGCACCGAGAAGACCGAGTCGGAGTCCACGTTCATGGAGGTGTCGGATGACGCCTAGCGGCAACGGCGCGACAGCATCGTCGCCGGCGCCATCGCCGGCGGCGTTTCCGTCGGTGCTGCTCTGCGTCACCGGATCGATCGCCGCGTACAAGGCCGTCGAGCTCGCCCGGCTCTTCGTGGGGCAGGGCAGTCGCGTACGGGTGGCCATGACGCGAGCCGCCACGAAGTTCGTGGGGCCGATCACGTTCGAGGCCGTCACCGGAAACCCGGTCTTCACCGACGTCTTCGCGAGCGCCTCGGGTCCGGTGGACAGGTACGGTCCCGGATCGGGCGAATCGAGCTCCGGTTCGATCGAGCACATCGAGGTCTCCAAGCAGCCCGACCTGATCCTGGTCGCCCCCGCGTCCGCCGACGTGATCGGCCGCGTGGCCCACGGGCTCGCCGACGACGTGGTCACGACGTCGATCCTGGCCGCCGATGCGCCGGTCGTGTTCGCGCCCGCGATGAACCAGCGCATGTGGAAGAACGCGATCGTGCAGGCCAACGTCAAGACCCTGACCGACGCGGGCTATCGCTTCCTGGGGCCGGTGACCGGCAGCCTCGCCTGCGGCGAGGAGGGGATCGGCCGCATGATGGAGCCCGAGAAGATCGTGGCCAGCCTGGGCCGTGCGCTCGGGGGCGGTCCGAGCGTCGACCTCCGGGGCAAGCGCGTCCTCGTCGGGCTGGGCCGCACCGAGGAGATGCTCGATCCGGTCCGGTTCATCTCCAACCGATCGAGCGGGAAGATGGGCGTGGCCATCGTGGAGGCCGCGCTGGAGGCCGGTGCCGACGTCGCGTGCGTGGCCGGTCCGACGGCGGTCCCCATCCCGTCCGACGCAACCGTCACGCACGTCACCACCGCCGAGCAGATGCGCGAGGCGATCCAGGCCAGGTTCGACGACTGTGACGCGCTCGTCATGGTGGCGGCCGTGGCCGACTACCGCGCCGCCACCGAGAAGCTGCACAAGATGGAGAGCGGACAGCACCGGCCCAGCATCGAGCTGGAGGCGAACGACGACATCCTGGCCTCGCTGAAGTCACGCCGGAAGAAGCAGATCGTCGTCGGGTTCGCGCTTGAGACCCAGTCCGAGGAGCAGCGCGCCCGGCGCAAGCTCGCCGACAAGGGTCTCGACATGATCGTCGTGAACAACCCGCTCAAGGAGGGCGCGGAGTTCGGTGGAGACACGAACCTCGTGTCGTTCCTCTACCGTTCGGGCAAGTCCGTGCAGCTGCCGATGATGGAGAAGCGGGCGCTCGGGGCCGAGATCGTGCAGCAGCTCGAGTACCTCCTGGCCCATCCCGACGGCAAGCAGCCGCCGCGTCCGGGAACGGGCGCGCGAGCGGCGGCCGGCTCGCCGGCAACGCCGGCCGCGTCGGGTCAGACGGCGAGCGGGGAGGCCCGTGACGGCGGATCCCGCGGGCGCTCGCGCGGCGGACGCCGCCGGCCACCGCGCAAGAAGTCGGTGTCGAGCGCGTCGACCGGGTCATGAGCGATCGACGACTGGGTGACGTCCGCCGCTACCTCGCGCGCGAGGTGGCGGCGGGCCGCGCCCGTGTCCTGCTCCCTCACCCGACCCCGGCCCCCGGGGCGGCGGCATCCCCGTCGCCGTCCCCGGCCTCGCCGACCCCCTCGTCCAGCGCCCCGGCGACGTCAGCCGGCGCGCAGAGGGCGCCCGCGTCGCGAGCACCGGACCGCGAGTCGACCGGCCCCGGGCCGGATACGGTGTCCGCATCCGGGGCGCTCGCGCCGTTCACGAACCTCCGCGACGACGCGACCGTGGCCGCCATCGGCGACGCGCTGGCGCCGGTGGACGCGCGCGCCCAGGCGTGTGTCGCGTGTGCGCTCCACGAGACGCGGAACACGGTCGTGTTCGGCACCGGGTCGGGACGATCGGGCATCGTGTTCGTCGGCGAAGCTCCAGGAGCCAACGAGGACGAGCAAGGCGTCCCGTTCGTCGGCCGCGCGGGGCAGCTCCTGGACAGGATCCTGGCCGCGATCGGCGTGCGGCGCGAGGACGTCTACATCTGCAACGTGCTGAAGTGCCGCCCGCCCGGGAATCGGGATCCCAAGCCCGAGGAGGCGGCGCTCTGTGCGCCGTTTCTCCGGGAGCAGCTCGACGCGCTCGAGCCCCGCATCATCTGCGCGCTCGGGCTGCACGCGGCGCGCTGGCTCCTGCAGACGAACACCGCGATGGCCCGCCTCAGGGGCAAGGTCATGACCTACCACGGCATCCCGACGATCGCGACGTATCATCCGGCGGCGCTCCTTCGGAACCCGAACCTGAAGCGAAACGCGTGGGAGGACTTCCAGCTCCTCCGAAAGCTGGCCGAGGAGGACCGCATCGCACCCGACGAGGATCAGCAGCTCACGCTCTGATCACGCGTCCGCCGCGTCGAATCCGCGATCACCCGTCGTCTCCGCCGCCCGTTCCACTCACGCTCGCGCCCGCGCGGGCCGGCGAGCGTTCGCAACCGTGTGATCCGAGACCACTTGCTCTTCGCTCTTTGGAACGCGTGATCGCGCGCCTACAATGCGTCTCCCGACACGCGACGTCGGATCACGCTCCCCCATCCCCGGACCGAGGCCGCGCGACATGACGCAGACGATTCCAGGCCGTGTGCCGCCCCAAGCCCTGGATGCCGAGAAGGCCGTCCTCGCGGCCATGCTCCTGAACCGGGACGCCATCGGTGACGCGCTCGATTACCTGCACGGAGACGACTTCTACCGGGAATCGCACGGCGACATCTTCCGCGCGATCCTCGCGCTCTACGATCGGAACGAGCCCACCGATCTCGTCACGCTGCGCGGCGAGCTCACCAAGGCCGGCAAGCTCGACAAGGTCGGCGGGGTTCCCTATCTCTCCGATCTCTTCGAGTTCACCGTGACCGCGGCCAACGTGCGACACCACGCCGAGATCGTCCGGGAGAAGAGCATGCTGCGCGCGCTCATCAGCGTCAGCACCGACACCGCGGCCCGTGCCTACGATCCGACGAACGATGTCCAGGAGCTGATCGGGACCGCCGAGCAGCGGATCTTCGAGCTGGCCGAGGGACGTGTCGTGAAGGCGTTCGAGACGGTTCGCGACCACGTGAAGCCCACGATGGAGAGCTTTCTCGAGCTCCAGGAGAACCGGAAGCACATCACCGGGCTGGAGTCGGGGTTCCCCGACATCGACCGGCTCACTGCGGGCTGGCAGAAGAGCGACCTGATCGTCATCGCGGCCCGCCCGTCGATGGGCAAGACGGCCCTGTGCCTCAACTTCGCGGGGCACGCGGCGCTCGAGCTGAACATGCCGGTCGCCGTGTTCAGCCTCGAGATGTCCGCTCAGCAGCTCACGCAGCGGCTCCTGTGTTCCGAGGCCAAGGTCAACATGCACAGCGCCCGCACCGGGAAGATCCGCGACGCCGAGCTGCAGAGCCTCACGCACGCGGCGAGCCGTCTCACGCGGGCACCCATCTACATCGACGACACGCCGGGCCTCTCGGTGCTCCAGATGCGCGCCAAGGCGCGGCGGCTCAAGGCGCAATCGGGGCTCGCGCTGGTCGTCGTCGACTATCTGCAGCTGATGCAGGCGGACGGGCGGCCCGAGAACCGCCAGCAGGAGATCGCGCAGGTCTCGCGCGGGCTGAAGGCCCTGGCCAAGGAGCTCGACGTCCCCGTCATCACCGGCTCGCAGCTCTCGCGCGCCATCGAGAGCCGCACCGACCGGCGCCCGCTGCTCTCGGACCTGCGAGAGTCCGGCGCCATCGAGCAGGACGCCGACATCGTCGCGTTCATCCACCGGCCCGAGTACTACGACAAGAGCAAGCCCGAGCTCCAGAACTTCGCCGAGCTCATCGTCGGCAAGCACCGGAACGGGCCGACCGACTCGATCAACCTGACGTTCGTCAAGGATTACGCGCGCTTCGAGTCGTGGGCCGGCCAGTACGCGGGCGTCGAGGCCTACGGTGCGCCCGACGATGACCTTCCGGTCTGACGTCCGACGGTCCGATGCCGGCGCGCCGGCGCCGGTGCGCCGGACCGGCGCCGTGGACCGGCCCGCTGGATTCACGGCGTCCCCGCTCGTTCTCCCGGCGACCCCGAGCGCGTGACGGGCGACACGGACCCCGGCACGGAAAGGACCCGCGCGTGGCGAAGAAGAAGACGTCCGGCTCGTTCTTCTGCAAGGAGTGCGGTGCCGAGAGCGCCAGGTGGTTCGGCCGGTGTCCAGCATGCGAGGCATGGAACTCCCTCGTCGACGCACCCGCGGCGGCCCCCACACGATCGCACGGCGCGGCGGCTCGGGGGCGGGGGCGGGCCCGCGCCGGGTTTGCGGGTGGCGTGCGGTCCGAGCCGCCGAGGCCGCTCGGCGACGGGTCCCGGACGTCGGGCCGGCGCACCGGCGTCGGCATGCCGGAGTTCGATCGGACCCTGGGGGGCGGGCTCGTCCCCGGGTCGGTCATCCTCCTCGGCGGCGACCCGGGCGTCGGCAAGTCCACGCTGGCGCTCCAGGCCGCGGGCCGGCTGGCGGCCGGCGGAGACCCGGTGCTCTACGTCACCGGCGAGGAGTCGCGCGAGCAGGTTCAGATGCGCGCGGATCGACTGGGCGGCACCGGGCGCGAGATGCTCCTGGCCACCGAGGCCGACGTGGATCGCATCGGCGACTGGGTCGCCGAGCACCGGCCGGCGTTCGTCGTCGTCGACTCCATCCAGACCGTGCACAGCCCCGAGATCGACGGGGCGCCGGGGTCGGTGCTCCAGGTTCGCGAGTCGGGCTTCCGGCTCCACACGATCGCCAAGTCGTCCGGGGCGGCCATCCTTCTGATCGGTCACGTGACGAAAGACGGCTCCATCGCGGGACCGCGCGTGCTCGAGCACATGGTCGACACCGTGCTGTACCTGGAGGGCGAGCGCATCGGCGGCTACCGGGTGCTGCGCGCGGTGAAGAACCGCTTCGGCTCCACCGACGAGATCGGGCTGTTCGAGATGCGAGAGACCGGCATGCACGAGGTCACCGATCCGTCACGCGTGCTCGTCGACCTCGAGTCCGGGCGGGCCGACGGCTCGATCGTCGTCCCCACCATCGAGGGCACCCGGCCGCTCCTGCTCGAGGTGCAGGCCCTCGTGACCCCCACGTCCTACGGCATGGCGCAGCGCGTTGCCACCGGCGTGGATCCGAAGCGACTGGCCGTGCTCCTGGCGGTGCTGCGCAAGCACGCGGGGGTGGACGTCTCCGACCACGACGTCTTCCTCAACGTCGTCTCCGGCATTCGCATCACCGAGCCCGCGTCCGATCTCGGCGTGCTCCTGGCGGTGGTGTCGAGCCTCCGCGACCGGGCGCTGCCCGAGCGCATGGCCGCGGTCGGAGAGGTCGGGCTGGGGGGTGAGGTGCGCGGCGTCGCGCAGCTCGATCGCCGGGTCGCCGAGGCGGTCCGGGTCGGGTTCACCGAGGTGCTCGTGCCGGCCGTCACCGGCCGGGACCTGCCCGCACGGCTCCGCACGCATGCGCGGCTCGTCCGCAACGTCTCCGAGGCGATGACCGAGGCGCTGGCCGCCCGTGCCCCCCGCGCCTCCGCGCGCGTCCCCGCGGTCGCGCCGGCCGAGAGCTCGCCGGACGATCGGATGGAGCCCGCCGCGCTTCCGGACGATGAGTTCATCGACCCCGGCGTTGACGATCTCCTCGACGGCGACGACATTCCACCCCGTCGACCGGAGGATCCGTTCGGGCCATCCCCGACGGCGTGATCGGACGCGCCGGGGGACCCGGAGTCCGTGGACCGGACCCCGACCCCGATGTCGCACCGAGCGGCCCCGGCGGACGTCCGGGTCGCCGGTGCTACACTCGGTCGCGAGGGAGGCGTGCGTGATCTCAGTCCTGATCCCGGCGGCGGGCAGCGGTGAGCGACTCGGAGCCGATCGTCCGAAGGCGCTCGTCGAGGTGGCGGGCGCGCCGCTGATCGCCTGGTCGGTTCGGGCCCTGGCCGAGGTGTCCGACGTGATCGAGATCCTGGTCGCCGCGCCGGCGGGCCAGGAGCACGCGTTCGAGGCCGTCCGCGACCGGATCGACTGCGCCCTCTGGCGGCCCGTGCTCACCGGTGGGGCCGAGCGCGCCGACTCGGTCGCGGCGCTGGTCGCGCACGCCACGTCCGACCTCGTGCTCGTGCACGATGCGGCCCGGCCGTGCGTCGAGGCCGCGTGGGTCGAGTCGCTGGTCCGCGAGCTCGGGTCGGCCGAGGCCGGGGTGCCCGGCGTTCCGGTGCGCGACACGCTGAAGCGCGCCCGTGACGGCGTCGTGATCGAGACCATCGACCGGGACGGCGCGTTCGCCGTGCAGACGCCGCAGCTCTTCCGGCGCGACCTGCTCGTCCGCGCGCACGCGCTCCGGGCCCGGAGCCCCGAGCTCGCGCGCGCCACCGACGACGCGATGCTCGTCGAGGCGCTCGGGGTGCCGGTGCGTCTCCTCACCGGCTCCGCGTCCAACGTGAAGGTCACGTTTCCCGACGACGTCGACCACGCCGCTCGCTTCCTGACGCGGGCGGCGCACCGATGACCCGCGCCCCGCGCGTCGGCGTCGGTGTGGATTCGCACCGCTTCCGGAGCGACGGCGTGCTCGTCCTCGGTGGCGTCGAGATCCCCGGCAGCCCGGGACTGGACGGACACTCCGACGCCGACGTGCTCGTGCACGCGATCGTCGACGCACTTCTCGGGGCGATCGGCGCGGGCAACATCGGCACGCACTTTCCGAACACCGATCCGGCCTGGCGGGGCGCCGCGAGCTCGCGTTTTCTCGAGCACGCGATCGGTCTCGTCCGCGAGGCGGGCTTTCGGGTCGGCAACGTGGATGCGACCCTCGTGGCCGAGGAGCCCGCGCTGTCCCCGCACTTCGAGGCCATGCGGCGATCGCTGGCGGGAATGCTCCACGTGCCGCCGGCCGACGTGTCGGTGAAGGCCACGACGGCCGAGAGGATGGGGGCGCTGGGCCGCCGGGAGGGCATCGCCTGCGTGGCCGTGGTCATGCTGGTCGGGGAGGACGACACGTGAAGGGGATCGACATGCTCATCACAGGAGGCCCGTCGTGAAGGTGCTCGTGCTGGCCGGCGGCGAGTCCGCCGAGCGCGAGGTCTCGCTCGTGAGTGGACGCGCGGTGCTGGACGCGCTCGCGGCGCACGGACATCGGGCCGAGATGCTGGACCTGGCGCCCGAGGGGACGCTCGATCCCGGGACGGCGTTCCGCCTGAACGACGCGCTCTCGCGCGTGGCGCCCGACGTCGTCTTCGTGGCACTGCACGGCGGCATCGGCGAGGGTGGCACCGTGCAGGCGTTTCTCGAGGTCAGCGGCGTGCCCTACACCGGAAGCGGCCTCGACGCGTCGGTCGTCGCGATGGACAAGATTCTCTCCAAGATCGTCATGGCGCACATCGGCGTGGCCACGCCACCGTGGGAGCGGCTGGGGGCCGAGCCCGGGCCGGACGACGTCACCCGCGTCCGATCCGTCGGCGAGCCCTGGTGGGTCGTCAAGCCCAACCGGGGCGGCTCCACGGTCGGGATCTCGATCGTGAAGGCCGACGCCGAGCTGCCCGACGCGCTCGCGCTCGCGCGGCGCTACGACTCCCAGGTCCTGGTCGAACGATACGTGGCCGGACGCGAGCTCACCGTCGGCATCGTGTCGGGGACCACGCTGCCCGTGGTCGAGATCACGCCGCGGTCCGGCTTCTACGACTACGAGCACAAGTACACGGAGGGACGCAGCGTCTACACGTGTCCGGCCGACGTCCCCGAGACCCTCGCGCGCACGATGCAGGCGGCGGCGAACGATCTCTACGTGGCGATCGGGTGTCGCGGCGCGGTCCGCGTCGACTTCCGTCTGGGAGAGGACGGCGTGGCGTACTGTCTCGAGGCGAACACCGTGCCCGGGCTGACGCCCATGAGCCTGCTGCCGATGGGGGCGAAGGCGATCGGTCTCGACTTCCCCGCGCTGATCGAGCGGCTCTGCACCGACGCCATCTCGGCCACGAGGTCGCCGGCGTGAACGGTGCGGGGTCGATCGCGGACGCCATCGGTCGTGGCGACGAGCGCGCGCTCGCCGACGTGCTCTCGGCACCCATCGTGCTGTCGGGTGACAACCTCGTCGAACGCCCGTGGGGCGGCCGCGCCCTCGCCGCCTTCAAGGGACTGCGCGGGAGGGCGGATGTTCGCTTCGGCGAGTCGTTCGAGGTCGCCGCCGATCCCACCGATCCCGAGGCGCGCGAGCATCCCAGCATGGCCGTGTTCGCGGACGGGTCGACGCGGCCGTTGATCGACCTGATCACCGCGGCCCCCGAGCGGCTCCTCGGCCCCGACGCCCACGCGCGATGGGGAGCCCGGTACCCGCTGTTGCCCAAGTTCCTGAACGCGGCCTCGCTCCTGTCCCTGCAGGGACATCCGGTCGGGCTTCCGGAGGCGTACTACGTGCTCGAGGCGGCTCCCGGCGCGACGGTCCGGCTGGGGTTCTCGCGCGACCTGGATCCGCGCGAGCTACGCGACGCGGTCGACGTGTCGCGACGCGCGCACGAGACGCTGCGATCGCGGGTCGACGGCTCCGTGTCCGTGACCCGCGTGAACGCCCTCGTGGCGACGGCGACCCGGCTCCGCCTCGGTGGCGACGCCGACGCGGAGCCCGACGCGAGACCGACGAGCACCCTCGCGGCCGCCGTCACCTCGGCCATGGATGGGCTCGGTCTGGACGGCGATCGCCGCGATCGACTCCGAGACGCGATCCTCGACGTGGCCGCGGCCAACGCCGCCTGGCTCGATCGGCTTCACGCGGTTCCGGTCCGGGCCGGCGACGTGATCCTGAACGCCAGCGCGGAGCGCCGACGACAGGGCGTTCTCCAGGCGGACGTGCACGCGCTGGGGGACGTCGACGCGCACGAGGTTCTCCTCCTCGAGGTGCGCCGGCCGGGCAAGACGCACCGGCTCTGGGACTTCGGCCGCCTACCGGTACGCGACGTTCACCCCGAGGACGCGCTCGGCGCGCTCGTGCTCGGTCGGGTGGATCCGGATGCATACCGGCACGCGCCGGAGATCATCGCGGGACGTCCGGGCGTGTTCCGCTCCGCCGCGTGCGAGGCGTTCGTGATCGAGCACGTTCGCCCCCCGGACGTCGGTGTCCGGCTCGAGACTCACGGGCGGGCCGAGTCGCTCCACGTCGTGCGCGGCCGGGTCCGGCTGAGCGCGGGAGGCCGGACCTGTCTCCTCGAGCGAGGGCGGAGCGCCGTGGTCCCCGCCACCGTGTCGGCGTACGAGATCGGTCTCGCGCCCGACGCGCACGACGACGCGGACGCCGAGGTCGCGGGCGTCCCGGAGGTCGTCCGCGTGGTCCCCGGGCTCGACATGGACCGTCCCCCGGTGGAGACCGCGGCCTCGAACGGCCTGACGAGGGGAGACGGCGGACGGTCGGGGCTCCGGTTCGGCACCAGCGGGCTCCGGGCCCTCGTGACCGACATGACCGACCGCGAGGTGGTCGTGAACACGCGCGGCTTCCTGCGCTACCTCGTCGAGACCGGCCAGGCCCGGCCGGGCGGTACCGTCCTCGTCGCACGGGACCTGCGAGAGCGGGATCCGACGAGCGGCCTGTCGTCGAGTCCGCGCATCGCCGCCGCGGTGGTGCACGCGATCGTGGCCGAGGGCGCCCGCGTCGCCTACGCGGGACCGGCTCCGACACCCGCGCTCGCGTACGCGGCGCAGCTCGACGCGGGCGGACCGGCGCCGTCGATCATGATCACCGGAAGCCACATCCCCGCCGACCGCAACGGGATCAAGTTCTACAAGCCGGGTGGCGAGGTGCTCAAGCGCGACGAGATCGGCATCGCCGCCTGGGTCGCCCGCGTGCGAGCCGAGGCCGAGCGCGGCGCGCCGGCGGGTGGCGCCACGTTCGGTCCGGACGACATGTTCGTCGAGCCCGTGCCCGAGCCCCCGATCTCGGTCGACGTGACCCCGGCGTACCGCGAGCGCTTCATTCGGCTCCATCCCGGCCGACCGCTCGAGGGGTGGCGAGTCGTGGTCCACGAGCACTCGAGCGTGGCCCGCGACCTCCTGGCCGACGTGCTCGGTGCGCTCGGGGCCGAGGTGCGGAGCGTCGAGCGGGCCGACACGTTCGTGCCGGTCGACACCGAGAACGTCGACGCGGATGCGCAGCGGCACTACGCACGGCTCGTGCGCGAGGAGGGGGCGGCGGCGCTGGTGAGCACCGACGCGGACGGCGACCGCCCGCTGGTCGTGGACGATCGCGGTCGCTTCGTCCGCGGAGATGGGCTCGGCGCGCTCGTGACCGAGATTCTCGGCGCCCGCGTCGCGGTCGTTCCCGTCAGCTCGTCGGACGTGGTCGACCGCCACCTGGAGGCGCACGCGGCGAGGTGTCGGCTCGTGAAGACGCGGATCGGATCCCCCCACGTCATCGGCGCGATGGGCGCCGCGGCCTTCGCCGGGGACGATCGCATCGTGGGCTGGGAGGCCAACGGGGGATACCTCGTGGGAACGGGGCTGGCCGTGAACGGCGAGTCGCTGGATCCGTTGCCCACCCGGGACGCCATCCTCCCCATCGTGACCGTGCTGGCCGCGGCGGCGCGCGGTGGGATCACGGTGTCGGCGCTGGTGGATCGACTACCGGCCCGGGCGAGCGCGGGCGGGCTCATCGACGGCGTCGATCCCACGCACGCGGCCGAGCTGATCGCGCTGGTGACCCCCGGCCCGGATCGGCCGATGTCGACCGTTCGGGCGCGGCTGGACGAGCTCGCGTCCGGCTTCCCCGGACGCGGCGGCATCCTCGGGGTCGACTGGCGCGACGGCGTTCGCATCACGTTCTCCGGCGGCGACGTGCTCCACGTCCGACCGTCGGGAAACGCGCCCCAGCTCCGGATCTACGTGGTCGGCGACGACGCCGCCGGCGCCGAGTCCCTGCTGGCGCAGGCACTGGACCCGCGCTCGGGTATCCTGTCCGCGCTGGAGGCGATCGCGACGCGCGCCCGACGATGACGGCTCCGGTTTCCCGGGGAGACGGGGCTGGCTTACACTCGACGTGACATGATGAAACGTTGGATGGGCTCCATCACCATCGGGATGCTGGCCCGGGCCAGCGGGTTGCGTTTCGATCGAGAGCTCACGAGGCTGCGCGAGGAGATCCACCTCCCGCGAGCCGAGCTGGAGGCCAGACGCGACCGGCGTCTCCGGCGGCTGGTGCATCACTCGCATCGCGACGTTCCCCTCTACCGGCGCCTCATGGACGAGGCCGGGGTCGAACCCGACGCCGTGCGGTCCTGCCGTGACCTGAAACGACTGCCGATCGTGGACAAGGCCACCCTTCGAGACGCGTTCGGCGACGGTGCGGTGGCGCGCGGCGCGACCGGGTTGATTCCCAAGTCCACGTCCGGGACACAGGGCATGCCCCTTCGGATGGTCGTGGATCGGCCGCAGCGCGCCGTGCAGATGGCGCGAACCACGTTGATGTTCGAGATCTCCGGGGCCCCGTTCGGCACGCCGGTGTCCGTGATCGCGGCAAGGTCCGACACCCGATCGCCGGAGCGGCGGCTGTACGAGTGGATCAAGCGCGAGCGGCGGTTCCACGTCGCGTCGTTCGATCCCGGGTCGGTCGCCCGGCTGTACACGGACCTCGTGGCCGCGCGCGGGGTGCTCCTCCAGGGCGGCGTGACGCCGCTCCTCGTCGTGGCCGAGTACATGGAGCGGGTCGGGGATCGGCGGCTCCGTCCTCGTGTCGTTCACGCGATCGGTGAGCAGCTCTTCGACGCCGACCGCGCGCGACTGGCGGGCGTGCTGGGTGCTACCGTCGTCTCCGTGTACGGCTCGAACGAGATCTACGGGATCGCGCAGGAGTGCACGGCCGCGGGCCGGATGCACGTGTTCCCCGACGTGGTCGCCGAGATCGTCGACGACGACGATCGGCCCGTGCGCCCGGGCCGGCCGGGACGGATCATCTTGACCGATCTGACGAACACGGCGATGCCGTTCATCCGATACGACATCGGAGATCTGGGACGCACCGTCGAGGAGACCTGTACCTGCGGCAGCCCGATGCCGCTGATCGAGCTGGGAGAGGGGCGGATCTCCGATCGTCTCGTGACACCGGGAGGCAAGGTGCTGAGCGCGCCACATTTCTCACAGCTCGTGCTCGAGCATCCCTGGGTCCGCGCGTTTCAGGTCGCTCAGACCGCCCCGGATCGGTTCGTGCTGCGCGTCGAGGCAGCGGGCGGCGTGGACGGCGAGGTCGTGTCCGCGCTGCGCGCCGACGCCACGCGGCTGGTCGACGAGACCGCCGTGCTCGACGTGGAACCGTACCGGCACCTCCCGGTCTCCCGGAACGGCAAGCGCCGGGTCTTCGTCTGCGAGACCACGCCCCACCGCGCGCGGCCGGCCCGGACCGCCGGCACGGACCGCTGACCCGCATGCGCAGGCCCACGAGGCGCGCCGTCGGGCGCATGCTGGCCGCTCTCGTGCTGCTGGCGGCCGCGCTCGTGGCCTATGCGAGATGGATCGAGCCCCGGCGCCTCACGGTCGAGCACGTGACGCTGACGATTCCGGGGCTCTCGCCGGCGTTGGAGAGCCTCCGCATCGTGTTCCTCTCCGACCTCCAGGTGGACGATCCCGGCTCGCACGAGACGCGCCTGCACGACACACTCGTCGAGCTGGACCCCGACCTGCTCCTGATCGGCGGGGACTTCGCGAACGTGCCGTACTGGATGATCGACTACATGCGGCACGCGAGCGCGGCGTGCTCCGTTCTCGCGGTCGCACCCGCGCGCATGGGCAAGATCGCGGTGTGGGGCAACAACGACATCCCCGAGGCCATCGGGCCCCTCGCACGCGACGCGGGGATCCGCGTCCTGGAGAACGAGTGGACGACGCTCTCGTTGCCGGGGGGCGAGCTGACGATCGTCGGGCTGGACGATCCCGTCTCCGATCGCGACGACTGGGACGCCCTGTACGCCGATCCGCCGCCGAGCCCGATGCTGATGCTGGCACACTCGCCGGACGCGTTCGCCGAGGCGGCGCGCCGGGGGGTGCCGGCGCTCCTGGCCGGCCACACCCACGGTGGACAGGTCGTCCACCCGCTGATCGCGCTCTGGCCTCACATCTTTCTGTGCCTCGAGCCGGGGACGCCCGCGTACCGCGCAGGTCGGTATCGAGCGCCGGATGGGGGACCGAGCGTGCTCTACGTCAGCCGGGGGATCGGCACCTCGCGGTTTCCGTTCCGCTTCCTGTGTCCACCCGAGGTGACGGTGGTGCGCCTGGTGGCCGCGCCGCTCGCGACGGCATCCGTCGACTGAGCCGCGCAACCTAGCGGGCGGTCGCCTGCCAGGTCGTGAAGGTCTCACCCCGTGTGTGCGCCCAGATGCCCCGGAGCGCGGCCAGGTTCAGCAGACAGAAGTAGAACGGAACCGACAGGATCGCCGGTACCCGCCCACGACGCTTCATGAGGGCACCCAGAAGCCCCGCGGCCACGAACGCCACCTGCGCGCCGAACGTGATCCGGTAGAAGGTCGCATCGAGAAGAAACGCGTTGGACACCAGCATCGCCACGAGCGGAATCGGCAGGTACCACTTCAGGAGTCGCAGGAACACGATTCCGAGCGCCAGCATGGGATGCTTCAGGACGTTCAGCGACTCGGGGATCTCGTAGACCCCCCGGAGCGCCTGCGCGACGATGCGCGTCCGGCGTTTCAGCTCGTCCTCGTCGGCGAGCGGCCGGGGCAGGAACGCCTTCGCATCCGGCACGAACACGGTGCGCTTGCCCTGCATGAGGGCCAGGATCGGCGCGGCCCAGTCGTGATTGAGCCCCTTTCCGACCTGCTGCACGTACCGCTTCGGCATCGCCATGTTGCACCCGGCGGCGCCGAGCATCGAGTAGAGGACGCCCATGCGGCGCCGGAGCAGAAGCTCGTAGGCGAGCCGGACCCCGACGCCGGTCGCGCCGGCCCCGGACGGGTTCGTGAAGCCGTGCCACCCGGTCGCGCAGCCCACGTTCCCGTCCGCGCAGTGGGCGACGAGAAGCCGGGCCGCCTCGGGGTTGTGGTAGGCGGTCGCGTCGGTGAAGTAGATGATCTCGCCCCGGGCCTCGGTGGCCGCGGCGTCCTGAACGGCCGTCTTGCCCAGGCGGGGGTAGCGGATCACGCGAATGCGGTCGTCGCCGAACGCCTCGGCGATCTCGGCGGTGCGGTCGGTACAGCCGTCGAGCGCGATCAGGATCTCGAGACGTTCGGGGGGATACTCGAACGCCAGCGTGTTCCGGATCTTCTCGGTGATGTGCTTCTCCTCGTTGTGCGCGGTGATGAGGACGGTGAGGGGCGGCCGATGGGCCGGGTCCACGGCGACGGGACGACCGAAGACGTAGGACAGCCCGATGATGGCGGCGGGTAGCACGACGAGGTTCAGGAGAACGAGCCCCGCGGCGACCCAGAAGATGATCTCCACCCGCCGAACTCCCGGTCGATTGAACGCTTACAGCCGTTGGCCACCAGATCGAGCGCCCGCTATAGTACACTACTTCGCGATCGACGTGACCCGGGGCGTCGCGGTCTCCGCGCGCGTCGGCCCATACGAACCTCCCGGTCGAACGGTGGCCAGGTGACCGATCTTCTGACGCCCGCGGTCTTCTTCTCCCTCAGCGCGGGCCTGATGGCGGCGCTGATCGCCGTGAGCCAGCCCATCTTCGGCCTCATCCTGCTGGTGCTGGCCGCCGTCGCGATCGACTTCGCCACGCACAACCTCGTCCTGATGGGGGCCGCCGACGGGATCATCGTGGGCATGCTGCTCCTGGCGGTGCCGCGCGAGAAGTCGGTCGCGATGCCGGGCGAGCGCCTGCGCGTCCGGACGCCCTTCGATCGCTACTTCCTCTGGCTCGCGCTCCTGGCCATCGTGTACCTGATCGTGGGGCTCGCCCGCGGAAACGACCTGGTGTTCACGCTGGGCGACTTCTATCACGTGTTCCTCGAGATGGCCGTTCCGTTCTTCCTGATGACGATCTTCCTCCGCCGCCGGAGCCGACTCGAGCGTTTCGACCGGGCGCTCGCGTTCTGGTCGCTCGTGCTCTCGATCGTGGTGCTGATCCTGTACGCGACCGGGACGCTGCAGCGCCTGGAGGGCGCGGGCGGGTTCTACCGGCACAGCTCGATGTGGCGCATCCGCGTGAACTCGAACTTCCCGATGTTCCCGCTCGTGTGGCTGACGGCGATGTGGTTCTTCCAGGCCAGAAGTCGCGAGCGCACGATCAACGGGTTCGCCTGTCTGGCGCTGATGGTGGTGCTCGTGCTGACCCTGAAGCGCACGCTCTGGATCGGCTTCGCCGGGATCACGCTGTTCTACTTTCTCGCGGTCGGCGCCCGTCAGAAGGCCTCGGCGGTCCGCACCGTCATGCTGGGGACCTTCGCGCTGTTCGCCGTCGGGTGGTTCCTGCTGCCCAAGGAGCGCTTCGACCCCGCCCAGGAGCTCGAGGTGTACACGCGGTCGATCCAGAAGCGCTTCTCGTCGCGCGAGAGTGACCTGAACGTCTCCTGGCAGAACCGCGTGGCCCAGCTGTCCGATTCGATGAAGGAGATCGCGGCCAACCCGCTCGGCTACGGTCTCGGCAACGAGGCGCTGGTCCGATTCAGCTTCCGGGGGTCCCGGCAGCCGACGCACTACATCCACAATGCGTTCATCCACTACCAGCTCCTGATGGGGTTCTGGTTCCCGCTTCTGATGCTCCTGATCTCGATCGGGGTGATCGGGCGCGGCTTGCGCCTGTTCCGCCGGCTGCCCGACGGTCAGCTGAAGGGATCGGTGCTGGGGGCCGTCGGGTGCTTCATCGCCATCCTGGTCTCCTCGCTGACCGAGATCGGGACGAACACGTTCTTCCTGCCGTTCTCGGCCGCGTACGTCGTGCTCGCCGAGCACGTCGCGCGGGAGGAGGGGATCATCCGGTCTCGAATCGACATGATCCGCGATCGCATGGACGCCAGGGCGGCCGCGTCGGTGGGCGGCGCCGGCGACTCGTAGCCGACCGATGCGAACGGCTCTGATCTGTCACGAGGGCGCCGTCCTGCCGCTTCAGGGCATGACGCGCTGGCTGGCGTCGTTCTCGGACCTGGTCGCGATCGTCGTCATCGACGAGCGGCCCGAGCGGAGGAAGGGACGCATCCGGCGGGAGATCGCGCGCGTCGGATGGTGGCGGTTCCTCGACGTGCTCGCGTTCCGGGTCTACGCGAGGTTCGCGCTCGCCCCCGGTGACGAGCGCTACCGCCGGCGACAGATCGAGACCCTGCGCCGGGAGTATCCGACCGACCCGCCGGCCGTACCGGTCCACGAGACCCACAGCCCCAACACGAAGGCCACGCGCGCGTTTCTCCGCGAGCACCGCCCGGACGTCGCGATCGCGCTCTGCAAGAACATCCTGTTCAAGAGCGTCTTCTCGATCCCGACGCACGGCACCTACGTGTTCCATCCCGGCGTGTGTCCCGAGTACCGAAACGCGCACGGGTGCTTCTGGGCACTCGCCCACGACGATCTCGAGCGGGTCGGCATGACGCTCCTGCGGATCGACGAGGGGATCGACACCGGTCCCGTCCTCGGGTACTTCTCCTACGACTTCGACGAGATCCGGGAGAGTCACAACGTGATCCAGAACCGAGTCGTGTACGAGAACCTCCCTCGGATCCGCGCCGTGCTCGAGGACGTCGTCGACGGCCGTGCGGCGCCGATCGACGTGAGCGGACGTGAGTCACGCGAGTGGGGCCAGCCGTGGCTCTCGAAGTACGCGTACTGGAAGCGACAGGCCCGGAAGCGAGCCCGAAGGCGGCCCGCGCGATGAACGTGGCGCTTCTGTATCACGACGTCGTCGAGCCGGGACGGGAGAGCACCAGCGGGTTCCGGGGCGCCGACGCCGACAAGTACAAGCTCACCACCGATCGGTTCGTGGCCCAGCTCGAGGCGATCGGAGCGCTCGGTCTGCGCGGCGTCCGGGTGGACGATCCGGGTGATCGTGACCCCGCCGTGGCCGGGCCGCCCCGGGGCGTCGTGCTGACGTTCGACGACGGCGGCGCCAGCGCGCCCGCGATCGCCGAGCTCCTGGACGAGCGCGGGCACACCGGGTACTTCTTCATCACGACCGATCGCATCGGCTCCGACGGCTTCGTCACCGATCGGGACGTCGCCGAGCTGCACGCACGGGGACACGTGATCGGGAGTCACTCCGCATCCCACCCACTCATCTTCTCGACCCTGAGCCCCGCGGACATGAAGCGCGAATGGGATCGGAGCCTGGAGCGTCTGTCCGAGATCGTGGGCACGCGGCCCACCACGGCGTCGATTCCGGGCGGCTACTACTCGCGCGCCGTGGCCGAGTCCGCGGTCGCCGCGGGGATCCGGTGCCTGTTCACGTCCGCGCCGGTGGCGTCGCCGTGGCACGTCGGCGCCTGCGTGGTTCGCGGGCGATTCAACGTCGACGTGACCACCCCGACGCACGAGGTCACCGATCTCGCGCGAGGTCGCATCGCGCCGCGGGCACGGCAGTTTCTCGTGTGGAACGCGAAGAAGCTGGCCAAGCGCGTCGGCGGAGCCCAGTACGTGCGTCTCCGAAAGGCGCTCATCGCCCGGCGGGCCGGCCGTGACCCACACTGATCTCCGCCGCCCCCGGATCCTCTACATCACGCCCGTGTGCGACCTGGGCGGCGAGGAGCTGTCGACCCTGTCGCTCGCGGTGGAGGTGGCCGGCCGCGGATACGACGTGGCGCTGGTGACCGAAGGCGGCGACTTTCTGGACGAGTTCGTCTCCGCCGGGATCCCCACCCATGTGCTTCCGATGAACGCGCGCCGACCGGCCGGGATCTGGCGGGCGTCTCGCGCGCTCCGCGAGCTTCTCGACGCCACGCCGTTCGACATCCTCCACTCGCAGGAGGTCTTCACGACGGTCATCGCCCATCTCGCCCGCCGCCTGCCCACCGGGACCGGCTCCAAGCTGATCTATCACTATCGAGGGGTTCGGCCGCGCATGATCCCGTCCGTCGCCCGGGTGCTTCCCCGGATCAGCGACTACGTCCTGACCAACGCCGAGACGAATCGCACGTTGTTTCTGGAGCGTGGCATCGACCCAGCATCGGTTCGCACGATCTACAACGGGCTGGACTTCTCCGACTTCGACGTGGCTTACGACCGCGCGGAGGTTCGATCTGAGTGGGGGGTCCCCGACGACGCCTTCGTCGTGGGCGCCATCGGTCGTCTGCATCCGGTGAAGGGGCACGCCGTGCTCATCGACGCGCTGTCCCACGTGCGCCGCGAGCGGGACGACGTCCACGCGGTGCTGATCGGTGACGGTCCTCTCCGTTCGGAGCTCGAGGCCCGGGTGGCCGCCGCCGGACTGGCGTCCGTCGTGCACTTCCGGGGGGTCGAGAGGAACGTGGCGCGCTGCCTGGCGGGGCTGGATCTTCTCGTGCTGCCGTCGACCGAGGAGGCGATCGGCCGCGTGCTGGCCGAGGCGCATGCGGTGGGACTCCCCGCGATCGCCAGCCGCGTCGGGGGAACGGGGGAGATCGTGCGCGACGGGGTGTCGGGGTTCCTGGTGTCGCCCGGAGACCCGGCGGCACTGGCCGGCCGCATTCTCGACATCGCCCGGGACCCCGAGCGCGCGCGGGCCTTCGGGGTCGCGGGCAAGCGCTGGGTGCGCGAGCGGTTCGGCCTCCAGGCGATGGTCGACGACACGCTGGAGATCTACCACCGACTGTTCGACCGCACGGACACGAGATCGCCTCGACCGTAGTCGTACGGTGTCGCGTGGCGCGCCGCCGGACCATCGGGATCACTCGACGGTGACCACGCCTTCGCGATCGGTGATCGTCCGCGCGCCGCACCGGATCACGAGTCCCCGCTCGGAGTCACGCACGTCGACGTCCAGCGGCGCCGGCGAGCCGGCGCCGGGCGTCACGCTCGTCACCGCGACCACGTTCCCGTCGCTGTCGGTGGCGCGACCGACGAGGTGAAGATCCACGAATCCCCGGGGATTGGTGTGGCGCTCGCGCGTGAAGATCGGGTCGAGCCCGCCCGAGACGTGATGGACGCGCCAGGCGAGTCCGACCGAGCCGTCGGTCGCATCCACGCCGGGCCGCCCCGCGTCGGACGACACCGACGAACGCCAGGGGGGGTCCGCGCGCGCCGGCACGCGGAGGACGGCCCCACCGGGTCGACCCCGTGTGATCACGACGATCCCCTCGTCGAGAAACACCCAGTGCTGGCGCCGCTCCCGGACGAGCTCGGCGACCGGAGGGGATTCGCCGACGAGGCGAAGGCGGCCCGCCCCGGTCGGATCCTCGCCGGAGAACGGATGGTCGGTCACGACGCCGTCGAGGATCGGATGAAGCGCGCCGTGTCCGGGAATCCCGATCATGGCCAGGCCCGGCGCGCCGGTGAAGTGGTTCTCCGACGACCAGCTGTACGACCGCTCGCAGCCGGCGAAGAGCACGGCGTAGTAGCCCGACGTGACCACGACGAGGTAGCCGCTCGATGCATGGAGCCGACACGCCGGCGGGCTCTCCATCGGCAGTCGAACCGTCTCGGGATCGATCGCGTGCGGGTCGGCGGCCAGAGCCGCCTCGTCGGTGGCGGCCCGCAAGAGGTAGTACGCGCTGAGGGCGTTGTACGGCGTGTGGCAGTGGTTCCAGGCCATGCGGCGCTCGATCTCGGGGTTCACGGCGGTCGCGAGCATTCCGTCGGCGCGCTGAGCACGTGAGAGATACGCCAGCGCGAGGCGCGCGCCGCGTCGATAGCGCGCGGCGCGTTCAGGGTCCGCGTCACCGACGAGGCGCGCGGCGAACCGGAGCGCCGAGATCGCGCTCGCGAGGTGGTACACGTTGTTCGAGCCGCGCCCCATGTACGAGACCTCGCCGTCCGGTGTCTCCATCGCGATCGTGAAGTCGACGCCGGCCAGGAGGATCGATCGCGTCTCCTCGTCGTCGGCCAGCCTCAGCGAATCGGCCAGGCAGGCCAACGAGTACTGGTGGTAGGTGAGGTCGTGGGAATCGAAGTAGAAGCGGCCGGGGTTGTTGTCCTGGATGAGTCCGTCGTCCAGGAGATCCCGGCCGACGCGTCGGGTGAGTCCTCTGCGCTCCCGGACGCTCAGCTCGCCGTATCCGCCCACCGACTGCGCCGTGCGCCAGTGATGACGCAGCGCGTAGACGTTGGTGGGCAGGTACAGGTCCGCTCGAAGCGACCGCGCGTGCGCCTCGAGCGTCGTGCGCAGGGACGGCTCCATGTCTCGACCGCTCAGCGTGAGCGTCTCCAGGAGCCCGGCGTTCTTGAAGTCCGCGTGGGTCATCGGCGTCATCGACGCGGCGTAGCCCGGGTACACGCGCGCCAGAAACTCGGCGGCATCGTGGGCGGCGTCCGCCGAGGACGGCGTCGGACGGGCCTGGTGAGCGAAGGCCAGGGCCCACGCCGCGTAGGCGTCCGCGTACACCGTTCCCATGACCTGGGGCGGGAGCTCATCCCCTTCGCTGTTGGTGTGGAAGTCCAGGATCCCGCCGCGGTCGTAGCAGGTCATCTCGACCCCGTCGTCCTCGACGCGTGAGAGCTGCCAGGTGATGCCGGGGACGTTCTCGAACCGGACCGCCGACGCGACCCGATGCCGGCGGTCCACGTAGTATCGCGCGAGGTCCCGGACGCCCTCGAGGATCCGGCGCGCGCGAGCGACCGACAGCCTTCGCAGCTCGGCCACCATCAGTCGCGCGTACTTCGCGGCCAGGCGTCGTGTATAGTTGCTCTCCGGCTCGACCCGGTACGTCGTCGTGGGTGCATGCAGGAGTCGACCCTGAAACAGCCGCAGATACGATCCCGCGTCGAACGGGCCGGCGACGCCCACCGGGTGCGAGACGCTCTCGACCCACACCCGACGCGATCCGCTCGGACCGGGGCGTGTGACCAGGCGATACTCCACCGGGCCCGGGTCCCCGCGGAGCTCCCGCACCGTCAGGACCCCCGATCGGGTCCCGTCGACCGGATCGTCCGTCGGGAGCATCTCGACCCTGACGTCCGGAGCGACGACCTGGCAGGCCGTCAGATACTCCGCCACCCGGAGGCCGACCTCCCACGCGAGGTCGGGGTCCAGGATCCGGGGCGCGCGGTCGATACGGTACATGACATGAGCTCCGTGAGGATCGTAAAGCGCGGCGGATCATACGGTTCGGTGTGTCGAAGCGTCAACTCGAGGGAACTGGCCACGGCATGACAGCACGCGACTCGACGCCGGCCGACCCGCCGGCGGCCGATCCGTCACGACGCCGCGAGAAGACCAAGACCGCGCGATTCGCGGGATTGATGGGCGCCGGCATCCTCCTGTCGCGCCTGCTCGGGCTCGTGCGCGACATGTTCCTGGCGTACTTCCTCGGCACCGGACACGTGGCCGAGGCCTGGCTGGTCGCGTTTCGCATCCCCAACGTCCTCCGCATGCACCTCACCGAGGGATCGCTCAACGCGGCCTTCGTACCGATCTTCAACGAGTACCTCGAACGCGGTGACGCCGCCGAGACCCGGGCCATGGCCTCCTCCGCGTGCACGGCGCTGGGGCTGTTCCTCACGATGATCTCACTCCTGGGATCGCTCGTCGCCCCGGAGTTCGTTCACCTGCTGGCGCCGGGCTTCGTGGACGTCCCCGGCAAGGTCGAGCTCACCGCGAACCTGATGCGGTGGACGTTCTTCTACATCGCCCTGGTCGGCGTGGCCGCGCTCCTGATGGGCATGCTCCAGTCGCTGGGGTCGTTCCGCACGTCCGCGCTGGCCCAGGCCGTCTTCAACACGGCGATCATCGTGTCGGTCTTCACGATCTGCCCGCTCTTCGGCGAGGCACGCGAGCGCTGGGTGTACGGGCTGGTCGTGGGGTCGCTTCTGGGGGGGCTCGTGCAGCTCCTGATCCAGATCCCGCCCCTCGTCCGCGCGGGGTTCCTGCCCCAGCCGACGCGCCGGCTCGACCATCCCGGCGTGCGGCGGATCGCACGACTGATGGGGCCCACGTTCTTCGGGGTCGCGATCGCGGAGATCATGATCCTCGCGAACACGTTTCTCGCGTCGCTCCTGTCCGAGGGTGCGGTGGCCGCGATCGAGTACGCGACCCGGATCATCCAGATGCCGTACATGGTGCTGGCGGGCGCGATCTCGACGGCGATGTTGCCGCTGATGTCCAAGCAGAGCGCGAGACGCGACTACGCGGATCTGACCGCGACGCTCTCGTTCACGCTGCGCGCGATCGTCTTCCTGATGGTTCCGGTGGGAGTGGTCACCGCCGTGCTCGACACCGAGATCGTGCAGCTCGTGCTGGAGCGCGGCGCGTTCTCGGCCGAGTCCACCGCCCGCACGGCCCACGCGCTCCGGTTCTTCGTGCCGCTCCTGCTCGGCTCGAGCGCGCTGCGTCTCGTGACCGCTGCGTTCTTCTCGATGCAGGACACGCGAACGCCGGTGTGGGTGTCGGCGCTGGCGCTGGTCTTCAACGTGGCGCTGGGTGCCGTTCTGATGCGCGTCATGGACGTGGCCGGGCTCGCGCTGGCCGTCTCGCTGTCACCCTGCCTGGCGAGCGCGACGCTGCTGATCATCCTGTCGCGCCGCGTCGGTGGCTTCCCGCTCGTCGGGTGGCCGCGTACACTGCTCGCCGTGCTGTCCGGCTCGGCCGTGCTGACGGGCGTCCTGCTCGTGGTCGCCCGCGGGATCGAGCCCGCGCTCGGCGGAGTCCCGCCGGCCGCGGCGAAGGTGACCCGGCTCGCGATTCCGTCGATCGTGGGATTGGGGGCCTATCTCGGGATCGGCACGCTCTGGCGCACCGAGGAGCTCGCCTTCGTGTCGCGGACGATCGGGCGCCGGCTGGGAGTGGTTCGATGACCTCGCGCGTACGCACGCTCTCGTACAGCCTCTTGTCGGTGGCCACGATCGGCTGCCTGTTCGGCGTCGTGTTCGCCGTGCGCGCGATCGGCATGAGCGAGCTCGAGAACGACCTGCGCGACATGCTGGTGCTGATCGGGTGGGTCGCGCTGACGTTCGCCGTGCTGTTCCTGCCGATCGGGCTGGTCGGCCTCGCGCTGACCGGCCTTCTGGCCCAGGTCAGGCGCCGACGCCTCCGCGGGCGCACACGGATCTACCTCCTCGCGTGGTTCGTGATGTCGACCGCGATCTCGATCCCGTTCCTCGGGTACTACTACTCGAGCGGCATCGACCCCGCGACGGTGCCCGCCGCCACGTCCCCCTGGGATCTGTTGCCGTACTGGCTCCTGAAGGTCGGACGCTGGATCGGGTTCTCGCTCTTGACCGGCGCCTGGCTGGCGTTCGTCGTCGCGACGGTGCTCTCGCGGGTGCTTCAGCTGGGCGACCGGGACGAGAGGCCGTTCTGGAGCCAGCGCCTCCTCATCGGCATCCCGGCGCTGATTCTGCTCGCGTGGGTCGTGCCGCCCCTGTGGCTCCTGGCCACGCGCGGCGCGGAGATCGACCGTCTGCACACCGAGCGCGGGGTGCGAGCAGCCGAGGTCGAGACCGTGCCGCCGCTGGCGCGGGTCCTCGTGGTCGGATGGGACGGCGCCACCTGGGACGTCGTCGATCCGCTCCTGGAGCGCGGTCTGATGCCGAACCTGGCTCGATTGATCGAGGAGGGAACCCGCGCCGAGCTCGGCACCTTCGAGCCCACCCTCTCGCCCCTGATCTGGACGACGATCTCGACGGGACGACCCCCCGGCCAGCACGGGGTTCGCTCGCACGTCGAGAACCGCTTCCTCGCGATGAACCGCTGGTTCTACTTCCCGCCGTTGATGGGCTTCGATCGCGTCTTCGGTCGGGTGTGGGAGCGGCTCGGCCTGATCGAGCGCGTGCAGGTGACCAGCTACGCCCGGCAGCGACAGGCCTTCTGGAACATCCTGAGCGACGCGGATCGGACCGTGGGGCTCGTGAACTGGCGCGTGACCTGGCCGGCCGAGGAGGTCAACGGGTTCAACGTGACCCGGAACCTGTACTCGATGCTGAAGCAGGTCACCGGCCCCGACCGTCTGGAGATTCCCCCGATGTCCGACGCGGACTTCGTCGCCGCGACGCCCGGCAGCGTCGCGCCGCCCATCCGACGCGCGGTCATGGACTCCTTCCTGGTGGAGGCCTCGCGGGAGCTGCCCCGCTACTGCGAGGCATCGGGCCTGCCGCCCGAGCTCGCACGCGAGTCCGAGGTGCTGGCCTCGCTGCTCGGCGAGTGGCTGTACCGGCGAGATCCGGTCGACCTGATGGGCGTGTACTACTACCGACCCGATGCGATCGAGCACGGCTTCTGGCGCTACCGGGAGCCCCGGTTCTACTTCCGGGCGCCCCCGGACGACGTCGCGCGCTACGGTCAGGCGATCGACCAGGTCCACCAGTTCGTCGACATGCAGCTCGGGCGCCTGCTCGACGTCGTCTCGGACGACACGATCGTCATGTTGCTCTCCGATCACGGACACGGACCGGTGTTCGGTGAGCTGAGCCGGAGCGGGGGGCACGCCAGCGCGCCGTCGGGGATCCTGGTGATGTCCGGGCCCGGCGTGCGCAGAGGCGCCGAGCTCCGTGCGCCCACCGTCTACGACATCTTCCCCACGCTCATGTACGTCGAGGGCCTCCCGATCGAACGGGAAGCGAGAGGCCGCGTTCTGCTGGAGGCGTTCGACGAGGCGCTGACGCGGGACCGTCCGGTCCGGTCGATCGAGCGATACCAGCGCCGCGAGCCCGGGCTACGCGAGCAGCCGCGGCGCTCGAAGATCGATCGGGAGAACCTCGAGAACCTCCGCCGGCTGGGCTACATCGGCTGATCAGAAACGGACGGGCGGGTCGACGCGTGCGGAGCGGGCGACGCGCAGTCGGTATCGATCCCCGGAATACTCGATGAAGATGTCGATGCGATTCGGGGTCTCGAACGCCTGGATCTCGGTCTCCAGCACCCGTCCCCGATAGTTCAGCTCGAGGGGCCACTTGCCCATCTCGGGAACCTGGACCTGATAGGTGCCGCCGGGGCGGGTCGTGAACTCCACGCGGCGGCCGCCTGCCTGGATCACGCCCGGGCACTGCCGGTCCAGGGCGCGGACGTGGCCGGTGTCGACGTCCACGAGCTGGACGTCGCCGAACAGGATGCCCGTGGGGGTGGCCTGCCACTCTCCACCGCCCGCGCAGGCGCCGAGCAGGGCGGCGATCGCGATCGCGAGGGCGGCGCCGAGGCGGCGCGGCCGGGACGTCGGGTCGGTCATGGGGGTATCGGCTCCTCCGGTCGGGGGCGGTCTGGGGGCGGGAGTCTAGCGCCCTGGGGGGCGATTGTCGCTTTTTGACATCCCGATCGTCGGTGGTATAGTCTGCGCCGCCCAAGTCCGCAACTCGTTCTCGACCGCCTCGGGCTGCTCGGGGCGCCCATCGGGCCCGAGCCGGCCAGGCGGCGACCGAAGGCTGGCGTAGCTCAACTGGTAGAGCATCGCATTTGTAATGCGAGGGTTGGGGGTTCGAGTCCCTTCGCCAGCTCCAGTGGCTGGCGGCGGAGCTGTAAGTGGCCTTGGGTCAACGTATTGTGTGTTCGTGGGGAGATGCCCGAGTGGTTAAAGGGAGCAGACTGTAAATCTGCCGGCTATCGCCTACAGAGGTTCGAATCCTCTTCTCCCCACCACGACATACACGCAGACGACGAGGTCGGTGGCCTGGACGGCCGGCGGAGGGCCAGTCCCCCGAGGACCGCTCCCGTCGCCGGGGCCCCACGACCGGCCGCGCGCTGCGTGAACCGGTGTCGCTCGGGCGGGAATAGCTCAGTTGGCTAGAGCATCAGCCTTCCAAGCTGAGGGTCGCGGGTTCGAGCCCCGTTTCCCGCTCCATTTTTCTCCCGGGAGTTTCTCGGAGGGGGCGTCGTCGTCCTTGACGGGCGATCCGCGTTTCGGCTAGCATCGCCGCCTTGATTTCCCGTCCTGACTCCTCTCCTTGCCCTCATCTGACCCGGGGACAGGGGATTAGCGCGGGTCTCATAGCCCTCGTAGCTCAGTCGGTAGAGCACTTCCATGGTAAGGAAGGGGTCATCGGTTCGAATCCGATCGAGGGCTCCAGGTTTCGATCGTGAGCGCCGGGCTGCGTGCCCCGCTCAGTCGTGGTTCTCGGATCGGGGTTGGACCCGATCGTCGCCCTGAGGAGATGTCTGGCAATGGCCAAGGCGAAATTCGAACGGACCAAGCCGCACGTGAACGTGGGCACGATCGGCCACGTGGATCACGGCAAGACGACGCTGACCAGTGCGATCACGACGGTTCAGGCATCGAAGGGTCTGGCGACGTCGATCTCTTACGACGAGGTGGCGAAGGCGTCGGAGAGCCAGGGTCGTCGCGACGCGACGAAGATCCTGACGATCGCGACGAGCCACGTGGAGTACGAGTCCGAGAACCGTCACTACGCACACGTGGACTGTCCGGGTCACGCGGACTACGTGAAGAACATGATCACGGGTGCGGCTCAGATGGACGGCGCGGTTCTGGTGGTGAGCGCGGTGGACGGACCGATGCCTCAGACGCGCGAGCACATCCTTCTGGCTCGTCAGGTGAACGTGCCGTACGTGGTGGTGTTCCTGAACAAGTGCGACGCGGTGGACGATCCGGAGCTCTTGGACCTGGTGGAGCTGGAGGTTCGGGAGCTTCTGTCGAAGTACGAGTTCCCTGGCGACGACCTTCCGGTGATCCGTGGCTCGGCTTTGAACGCGATGCAGAACCCGGACGACGAGACGCACACGGCGTCGATCACGGAGCTTCTGTCGGCGCTGGACGAGTACGTTCCGGTGCCGGAGCGCTCGGTGGACAAGGCGTTCCTGATGCCGGTCGAGGACGTGTTCTCGATCTCGGGTCGTGGGACGGTGGCGACGGGTCGGATCGAGCAGGGTGCGGTCCACACCGGCGACAAGGTGGAGATCGTGGGCATCCGCGACAAGACCGAGACGACGGTGACGGGCGTGGAGATGTTCCGGAAGATCCTGGACGAGGGTCAGGCCGGAGACAACGTGGGTCTGCTGCTTCGCGGGTTCAAGAAGGAAGACGTGGAGCGCGGTCAGGTGATCTGCGCGCCGGGCACGACGACGCCGCACACGCAGTTCAAGGGCGAGATCTACGTGTTGACGAAGGAAGAGGGCGGCCGTCACACGCCGTTCTTCAACAACTACCGTCCGCAGTTCTACTTCCGGACGACGGACGTGACCGGTTCGATCACGCTTCCGGAAGGCCGTGAGATGGTGATGCCCGGTGACAACGTGACGGTGGAGGTGGAGCTGATCACGCCGATCGCGATGCACGACGGGCTCCGGTTCGCGGTTCGCGAGGGCGGCCGGACGGTGGGCGCGGGCGTGGTGTCGGAGATCGTGAAGTAACGAAACGCGACGCGATCCCGCGGGTCGGCCCCGTGGGATCGGCTCGCGGCGGGACACGCAGGGCAGTAGCTCAATTGGTAGAGCAACGGTCTCCAAAACCGTAGGTTGCGGGTTCAATTCCTGCCTGCCCTGCCAGATCGTCATTCAGGGTGCGAGACGTCTCCAGCGACGGTCGCCTCACGCGGAGCTCGGGTCTCATGCAGATCGTTGAAAAGGGTCGGACGTTCCTCGGCGAGGTCGTCGTCGAGATGAAGAAGATCACGTGGCCCTCGCGCGAAGACCTGCGCGAGTCGACCGTCGTCGTGATCGTGTCGGTCGCCATTCTCGCGGTGGTGCTGGGAATCGTGGACCGCGTCCTGACCATCATCCTGAATCAGATTCTGAAGATCGTAGCCTAGGGTGGACCTCACGATGTCTAAGCGCTGGTACGTTCTACACACGTACTCGGGACACGAGAACAAGGTCAAGACGAACCTCGAGAAGGCCATCGAGTACGCGGGGCTCGGGGACTCGTTCGGGCAGATTCTCGTGGTGACCGAGGACATAGCCGAGATGCGGAACGGCAAGCGCACGGTCTCGAAGAAGAAGACGTTCCCGAGCTACGTCCTGATCGAGATGGACATCTCCCCCGAGACCCAGGCCCTCGTCCAGAACATTCCCGGCGTCACGCGCTTCGTGGGCACGCCGAGCGGACCGATGGCGCTCCGACAGGAAGAGGTCGAGCGCATCCTCAACAAGGACGAGACCGAGAAGACGCGCACGCGCACCGAGGTGCCGTTCAAGGTGGGCGAGCACGTACGCGTCGTGGACGGACCCTTCAACGACTTCACCGGCGTGGTCGACGAGATCGATCACGAACGCGGCAAGATCAAGGTCATGGTCTCGATCTTCGGTCGCGCGACGCCCGTGGAGCTCGACTTCCTTCAGGTAAAAGAGATCTAGGGCTCGATCGTTTCATCGGAGGTTCGGCGTGGCCAAGACACCCATCGCGCAGGTGAGAATTCAGCTTCCGGCCGGTGGAGCGACCCCGGCCCCGCCGGTGGCGCCGGCGCTCGGACCGCACGGCATCAACCTGGCCGAGTTCTGCAAGGCGTTCAACGCGCAGACGCAGCATCAGTCCGGCCTGGTCGTCCCGGCCGTGGTGACCGTGTACAACGATCGCTCGTTCTCGTTCATCACCAAGACGCCGCCGGCGTCGATCCTGATCAAGAAGTCGATCTCCCTGGCCAAGGGGTCGGGCGTTCCGAACCGCGACAAGGTCGGGCGGATCTCTCGCGCGCAGCTCGAGGAGATCGCCAGGACCAAGGACCCCGACCTGAACGCGTACGAGCTGGACCAGGCAGTCAAGATCATCGCCGGTACCGCTCGCAGCATGGGCGTCGAGGTCGACTGGTGACGGTCGGCCGTCGACCTGTGCGAAGTCGCTAACGCGCCCGTCCCCGCGGCGGGTGCTTCTCACGGTCGGTCTCCGGGCCGACCGGCGTCGATCGAACCACCGTCGTCCTCCCGGGACGCGCGCGGTGGGAGACGAGGAGGAACATGAGGCACGGAAAGCGCTATCGGACGTCGATGTCCAGGCGCAAGGAGCTCGGTGCGACGAAGCCGGTGGCACTGGTTTCGGCCATCGATGCAGTGCTCGCGCTGGCATCGGCCAAGTTCGATGAGACCGTCGAGGTGGCGACGCGGCTCGGCGTCGACCCCCGCCACGCGGATCAGATGGTCCGCGGCACCTGTGCGCTTCCGCACGGGACCGGCAAGACCAAACGCGTCCTCGTCTTCGCCAAGGGCGAGAAGGTGACCGAGGCCGAGGGTGCCGGTGCCGACTACGTCGGCGGCGAGGATCTGATGGAGAAGATCCAGGGCGGGTGGTTCGACTTCGAGGCCGTCGTGGCCACGCCGGACATGATGAGCGTCGTGGGACGGCTGGGCAAGCTGCTCGGGCCGAAGGGCCTGATGCCCACGCCGAAGACCGGCACCGTCACGCACGACGTCGCGAAGGCCGTCAGTGAAATCAAGGCCGGTCGCGTGGAGTACCGCGTCGACCGTCAGGGCAACGTCCACGTTCCGGTGGGGAAGATCTCCTTCGGCAAGGAGAAGCTCCTCGGGAACGTGTCGTCGCTGTTGGGTGAGATCGTCAAGGCCAAGCCGTCCGCGGCCAAGGGGACGTATCTCAAGAGCGTCACGCTGTCGAGCACGATGGGCCCGGGAGTGCCCGTCGACACCGCCGACGTGATCTCCTCGGTCGCGTAAGGAGCAACGGAGAAATGGCCAAGCACGAGAAAGTCCAGCTTGTCGCCGAGTACACCGAGCTCCTGAAGTCGTCCAAGAGCATGTACTTGGCCGACTACGTGGGCCTGGACGTCGGCAGCATGGAAGAGCTGCGTGCCCAGTGTCGCAATCAGTCGATCCGCTTTCAGGTGGTGAAGAATCGCCTCCTCAGGCGGGCGGCCAGCGACCTCGGGTACGAGGCACTGGGAGAGCACCTGACCGGACCCATCGCGATCGCCGTCAGCGATCTCGACGAGGTGTCCCCGGCCAAGGTGATCTCGAAGTTCGCGAAGGAGCACAAGACCAGCAAGCCGGCGCTGCGAGGCGCGGTCGTGGACGGAAACGTCTACGGACCGAACGAGGCGGAAGCCCTCTCGAAGCTGCCGAGCCTGGACGAGACGCGGTCGATGCTCCTCAACGTACTCAGCGCGCCGGCCTCGCAGCTCGTGCGCATCATCGCCGCGCCCGGAACGCAGATCGCCCGCGTTCTGGACGCGCGCAAGGATACGCTCACCGACTGATCGCCCGGGCGAGACGGCGAGGACCGCGCGAGCGGACACCGCCTCTCGACGCGGACGATCACGCACCGCGCGGTGCGTCGACAGTTGAGAACCGACACGTGACGCCGACCCGATCGGCAACAAGGGAGACGATAAGACAATGGCAGACCTGAACGCGATCAAGGACAGCCTCAGCCAGCTCACGCTGAAGGAAGCCGCCGAGCTCGTTTCGATCCTCGAGGAAGAGTGGGGCGTGACGGCGGCGGCGCCGGTCGCCGTGGCCGCGGTCGCCGGTGACGCCGGCGGTGCCGCCGCGGCCGAGCAGACCGAGTTCGACGTGATCCTGTCCGCGGCCGGCGACAAGAAGATCGCGGTGATCAAGGAAGTCCGCGCGATCACGGGCCTGGGCCTCAAGGAGGCCAAGGAGCTGGTCGACGGTGCGCCGAAGCCGGTCAAGGAGAAGGTGTCCAAGGACGACGCCGAGAAGATCAAGGAGCAGCTCGAGGGCGCCGGAGCCGTCATCGAGATCAAGTAGAGCACCGCACGAGCCCGCGCGCGCCCGCGTGCGCGCGCGGCTCTCGTGCACCGACGTCGCCCGCGCGCCCGCGCGGCCGGCGGCGAGCGTTTCGAGGCCGTGCGGGGGCGACGCCCCGGCGGCCGACGATCGACGCGGGGGCCGCCCCAGGTCCGGTCGAGGACGTATCGCGGAAGTTCCTCGTCGGACGAAACCTACGGCCCCGTGTGGATGTTCGAGATCTGGGGCACGAGGGCCAGAGGTGCGCCGCCCGACCTTGCTCGCTGACGCGTGCTCGGTCGGCGGTCCAGCCGGAAGGTGGAACGAGACTTGACCACTGCACAGACGAACGGAGTCCGGAGCTACTCTCGGATCGACGGGCGCTGGGAGATGCCGATGCCGAATCTCCTGGATGTCCAGATTCGCTCGTTCGAGAAGTTCCTGCAGCTCACCGTGGCGGATGATGCTCGAAAGAACGAAGGTCTCCAGGAAGTCTTCACCAACGTCTTCCCGATCTCCGACAGCCGGGGGTTGTACTCACTCGAGTTCGTCAACTACTCGATCGGGGAGCCCAAGTACTCGGTGGACGAATGCCAGGAACGCGACCTGACGTTCGCCGCGCCTCTCAAGACCACGCTTCGGCTCCGCATTCGCGAGGAGCAGGATGGACAGAAGAAGGAAAAGGAGATCATCGAGCAGGAGGTCTACCTCGGTGAGCTTCCCCTTCTGACCGACAAGGGCACGTTCATCATCAACGGCGCCGAGCGCGTGATCGTCAGCCAGCTGCATCGCTCGCCGGGCGTGTTCTTCGACAGCTCCATCCACGCCAACGGCAAGGAGCTCTTCAGCGCGCGGATCATTCCCTACCGCGGCTCCTGGGTCGAGTTCACGCTCGACGTCAAGGAGATGATGTACGTTCACATCGACCGCAAGCGCAAGCTGCCGGTCACGGTGCTGCTGAAGGCGCTCGGCTTCGTCTCCGATCACGACATCCTGAGCCTGTTCTACGAGAAGCGCACCGAGAAGATCGGTTCGGGACGCTCCAAGAAGGACCTGAGCCTCGTGGGCTCCATCGTGGCCGAGGACGTGGTCGACGCCGACACCGGCGAGATCATCGTCGAGGCCAACGAGGAGCTGACCGAGGAGAAGATCCGCGAGCTCGGCGCCACCGACCTCGACGAGATCCTGGTATTCGACATCGCCCAGCGCGAGGAAGGCGACGTCATCCGCAACACGCTCAAGCGTGACGGATGTCCCGCCCAGGAGGACGCGCTGGCCCGGATCTACGGTCTTCTCCGGCCGGGCGAGCCCCCGAAGGCCGAGGCGGCCCGCGACATCCTCGACCGCATCTTCTTCAACGAGAAGAAGTACGACCTGGCCAAGGTGGGGCGCTACAAGCTCAACCAGAAGCTCGACCACTTCGCGCTGGTGGGCGGCGAGAAGAAGGCGAAGGATCTGGGCCTGGAGCGTCCGTCGCTGGAGACGGTCACGCTCTGCAAGGAGGACTTCATCGCGATCATCAAGTACCTCCTGATGATCCGCTACGAGGAAGGCCGCGGCCCGATCTACCAGACCGACGACATCGACCACCTCGGCAACCGCCGCGTCCGCTCGGTGGGCGAGCTCCTGTGCAACCAGTTCAACATCGGGCTGGCCCGCATGGCGCGCATCATCCGCGAGCGCATGTCGCTCCAGGATGCCGAGAACATGACGCCGGGCGATCTGATCAACTCTCGCACGATCTCGGCGGTCATCCAGTCGTTCTTCGGCTCCAGCCAGCTCTCGCAGTTCATGGACCAGACGAACCCGCTGGCCGAGCTCACGCACAAGCGGCGTCTCTCGGCGCTCGGCCCCGGCGGTCTCACGCGCGACCGGGCCGGCTTCGAGGTGCGCGACGTCCACTACACGCATTACGGGCGCATGTGTCCCATCGAGACGCCGGAAGGTCCCAACATCGGCCTCATCTCGTCGCTGTCGACCTACGCGCGCGTGAACGAGATGGGCTTCCTGGAGACGCCGTACCGCACGGTCAAGAACGGCAAGGTCCAGCGCGACGAGATCAAGTACCTCTCGGCCGACGAGGAGGACCGCTCGACGATCGCGCAGGCCAACGCCGCGCTCGACGACGGCGGCAAGTTCGCCAACGAGCGTCCGCTGGTGCGCAGCCACCGCGGCGACGTGCTCCGGGTCGACCGCACCGACATCGACTACATGGACATCTCGCCGATCCAGCTGGTCAGCTCGGCGGCGGCGCTGATTCCGTTCCTCGAGCACGACGACGCGAACCGCGCGCTGATGGGCTCGAACATGCAGCGTCAGGCGGTGCCGCTCCTCCGCACGGAGGCCCCGTTCGTGGGGACGGGCCTCGAAGGGCGCGTGGCCATCGACTCGGGCGCGGTCATCACCTCCAAGGTGGACGGCGTGGTGGAGTCGGTCAGCGCCGAGCAGATCGTGATCAAGCGCACCGGCGACTCGGCCGACGCCGTCGACTTCGCCGGCCAGCCGGGCATCACGGTCCACAAGCTGATCAAGTTCCGCCGCTCGAACCAGGACACGTGCGTCGACCAGCGCCCGGTGGTCACGCAGGGCGACGTGGTTCGCGTGGGCGACGTGCTCGCCGACGGTCCGTCGACCGATCACGGCGTGCTCGCCCTCGGACGCAACATCCTGGTGGCGTTCATGCCCTGGCGCGGCTTCAACTTCGAGGACGCCATCATCGTCAGCGAGAGGCTCGTCAAGGAGGACATCTTCACCTCCATCCACATCGACGAGTTCGAGCTGCAGGTGCGGGACACCAAGCGCGGCGTCGAGGAGATCACGCGCGAGATTCCCAACGTGTCCGAGGACGCGCTCAGGAACCTGGACGAGGACGGGCTCATCCGCCTGGGCGCGCACGTGCGCGCGGGCGACATCCTGGTGGGCAAGGTCACGCCCAAGGGCGAGAGCGATCTCACGCCCGAGGAGCGACTGCTCCGCGCGATCTTCGGCGAGAAGGCCGGCGACGTGCGCGACGCGTCCCTGAAGGCGCCTCCCGGCATGGAAGGCATCGTCATCGACATCAAGGTCTTCTCCCGCAAGGAGAAGGACGAGACGGCCAAGAAGCAGGAGAAGAAGCAGATCGAGCGCATTCGCCGCGAGGCGAAGAAGGAGCGCGACCGGGTCACGGAGGCGCGCAACGAGTCGCTCGGCAAGCTCCTGGCCGGCAAGACGCTCTCGCGGATCGCGTCCCGGATGTCGGGCGACATCCTCGTTCGGCAGGGCCAGAAGGCCAGCGATACGATCCTGGGCAAGCTCGACTTCGACGACATCCCGTGGGGCGCCGAGGTGGTCGGCGAGACCGACCTCAACGCGCGCTTCTGGGCCCAGATGGAGGCGGCGTCGGAGGCGCTCGCCTACATCGATCGCGAGGTCGAGAAGGAGATCGAGAAGTTCACGCGCGGCGACGAGCTTCCGCCCGGAGTGGTCAAGCTCGTGAAGGTCTACGTGGCCAAGAAGCGCAAGCTCTCGGTCGGGGACAAGATGGCCGGACGCCACGGAAACAAGGGCGTCGTCAGCGCCGTCGTCCCGGAAGAGGACATGCCGTTCCTTCCGGACGGAACCCCCATCGAGATGATCCTGAACCCGCTGGGCGTGCCGAGCCGCATGAACATCGGGCAGGTGCTGGAGATCCACTTCGGATGGGCGGCACAGAAGCTCGGACTCAAGGTACAGACTCCGGTCTTCTCCGGTGCGAGCGTCGACGACATCAAGAGCCTGCTGCGCGATGCCGAGCTTCCCGAGGACGGGAAGACCCAGCTCAGCGACGGGCGTACCGGGCATCGCTTCGACAGCCGGGTCACCGTCGGCTACATGTACATGCTGAAGCTGTCCCACCTGGTCGACGACAAGATCCACGCGCGATCGATCGGACCGTACTCGCTGGTCACCCAGCAGCCGCTGGGAGGCAAGGCGCAGTTCGGGGGCCAGCGTTTCGGCGAGATGGAGGTGTGGGCGCTCGAGGCGTACGGCGCGGCGTACACGCTCCAGGAGCTCCTGACGATGAAGTCGGACGACGTCGTCGGGCGCTCGCGGATCTACGAGGCCATCGTCAAGGGCGAGAACCCGCCGGAGCCGGGGATCCCCGAGTCGTTCAACGTGCTCGTGAAGGAGCTCAAGAGCCTCTGCCTCGACGTGCAGTTCGAGTACGAAGACTGAGTACCCGCCACGCCGGCGCGGCGGAACCACCGCCGCGTCGGGTGATCGGGCATCGATATGACGGGCTTTGCGACGCAACGTCCTGGCCGATCGCACCGCGCGCCGTCCGCGCGCGCGTGATCGGTCGCCTCCACCGAGGAGTTCGCTGATGCAGGACATGAACATTTCCGGACTGCGGTTTTCCTCGCCCTTCCCCGGCATCCAGATGACGGTGACCAAGGGCGAGAAGGAAACCCGCAGGGGGTCCAACTTCAGCGCGATCAAGATCCAGCTGGCCAGCCCCGAGGCGATCCGATCGTGGTCCTCGGGCGAGGTGACCAAGCCGGAGACGATCAACTACCGCACGTTCAAGCCCGAGCGTGACGGTCTGTTCTGCGAGCGGATCTTCGGTCCGGTCAAGGACTGGGAGTGCAGCTGCGGAAAGTACAAGCGCATCCGCTATCGCGGCGTCATCTGCGACAAGTGCGGGGTCGAGGTCACGCAGGCCAAGGTCCGGCGCGAGCGACTCGGCCACATCGAGCTCGCGGTTCCCGTGTGCCACATCTGGTTCTTCAAGGGCGTGCCGTCGCGCATCGGTCACCTGCTCGGGATGTCCATGAAGGACCTCGAGCGCGTCATCTACTACGAGTCGTACGTGGTGATCGATCCCGGCAACACGACGCTGAAGAAGAAGGAGCTCCTCACCGAGGACGAGTACTTCGAGTACAAGTCCGACGAGAACAACGAGTTCGACGCCAAGATGGGCGCCCCGGCGGTGCAGGACCTTCTCTCCGAGATCGATCTCGACGATCTGGCCAACGATCTCCGGGCCACCATCAAGATCGAGACGTCGGTCCAGCGCAAGAAGGACGACCTCAAGCGGCTGCGCATCGTGGAGGCGTTCCGCCAGAGCGGCAACCGTCCGGACTGGATGATCCTCGACGTGATCCCGATCCTCCCGCCGGACCTGCGCCCGTTGGTGCCGCTGGAGGGAGGGCGCTTCGCCACGTCCGACCTGAACGATCTCTACCGGCGCGTGATCAACCGGAACAACCGCCTCAAGAAGCTCATCGAGATCCGGGCGCCGGAGGTCATCCTCCGCAACGAGAAGCGGATGCTCCAGGAGGCGGTCGACGCTCTCTTCGACAACGGCCGGCGCTCGCGCGCGGTCCGCGGTCAGGGCAACCGCCTCTTGAAGTCGCTGTCCGACATGCTCAAGGGCAAGCAGGGTCGCTTCCGCCAGAACCTCCTCGGCAAGCGCGTCGACTACTCGGGCCGCTCGGTGATCGTGGTCGGTCCCGAGCTCAAGATGAACCAGTGCGGTCTACCCAAGTCGATGGCGCTCGAGCTGTTCAAGCCGTTCATCATCAAGAAGCTCGAGGAGCGGGGGTTCGTCTCGACGGTCAAGAGCGCCAAGAAGCTCGTCGAGCGCGAGCGTCCCGAGGTGTGGGACATCCTCGGTGAGATCATCGAGGGCCACCCGGTCATGCTGAACCGCGCGCCCACGCTCCACCGGCTGGGCATCCAGGCGTTCCAGCCCGTGCTCGTCGAGGGCAAGGCGATCCGCATCCACCCGCTGGTCTGCTCGGCGTTCAACGCCGACTTCGACGGCGATCAGATGGCCGTGCACGTGCCGCTCTCGTTCGAGGCCCAGATCGAGTGCCGCGAGCTGATGCTGGCCCCGCACAACATCCTGAAGCCGGCCAACGGCCGTCCCAGCGCGACGCCGAGCCAGGACATCGTCCTCGGGTGCAACTACCTGACCCGCTCGCGTCCCGGCGGACGCGGCGAGGGGCGGACGTTCTCGTGCCCCGACGAGGTGCTGGCCGCCTTCGATCACGACCAGCTCGATCTGCACGCGATGATCAAGGTGCGCGTGCACGGCGAGATCCTCGACACCACGGTCGGACGCGTGGTCGCGAACGAGATCATCCCGGAGGGGGTCGGCTTCGTGAACGAGGAGCTCTCGAAGAAGAACCTCGAGCGGCTCGTGGCGAAGTGCTACGAGAACCTCAGCCAGGCCGAGACGGCGCTCTTCCTGGATCGCCTGAAGGATCTCGGGTTCACGTACGCGACGACGGCCGGGATCACGGTCGGCGTAGACGATCTCCAGATCCCCGAGGCCAAGCTGAAGATCGTCGAGGGGGCCCGCGGCGACGTCGAGAAGATCAACAAGGACTACAAGGCCGGCCGCATCACCGAGACCGAGCGCTACAACAAGGTCATCGACACGTGGACGACCGCGACGCAGGACGTCGAGGACGCCACGATGCAGAGCCTCTCGGAGAAGAACGACGGGTTCAACCCGATCTTCCTGATGGCGAACTCCGGATCTCGCGGTAACTCCGAGCAGATCCGCCAACTCGCCGGCATGCGTGGGCTGATGGCCAAGCCGACCAAGAAGATCACCGGTGGCATGGGCGAGATCATCGAGACGCCCATCCTGAACAACTTCAAGGAAGGCCTCACCGTGCTCGAGTACTTCATCTCGACGCACGGCGCCCGCAAGGGTCTGGCCGACACGGCGCTGAAGACGGCCGATGCCGGCTACCTGACGCGCCGTCTGGTGGACGTCGCACAGGACATGATCATCACCGCCGAGGACTGCGGCACGGTCCGCGGTCTCGACATCGGCGCCCTCAAGGAGGGTGAGGAGATCATCGAGTCGCTGGGCCAGCGCGTCCGCGGCCGCACCGTGGTCGACGCCGTGGTGCATCCCGAGACGGGCGAGACGATCGTGCCCGCCGGCGGCCTCGTGAACTACATCACCGCCCGGCAGATCGACGACGCCGGCATCGAGCAGGTCCGGATGCGCTCGGTGCTGACCTGCGACACCAAGCGCGGGGTGTGCGCGAAGTGCTACGGGTGGAGCCTGACCAAGAACCGCCCGGTCGAGATGGGCGAGGCGGTGGGCGTGATCGCGGCCCAGTCCATCGGCGAGCCCGGCACGCAGCTCACGCTTCGTACGTTCCACATCGGCGGCGTGGCCTCGCGCATCGCGCAGCAGCCGCGCGTCGAGTCGAAGATCAACGGAACGGTCAAGTACGACAATCTGCCCACGGTCAAGAACCCCGACGGCGCGATCCTGGTGGTCGGTCACCGCGGCAAGATCGAGATCGGAACGCTGGGGGACGACGGCATCTGGCGCGGCCGCTATCACCACAACCCGCCGTACGGCGCGGTCATGCACGTGGCCGACGGGGGCGCGGTCTCCGAAGGCGACGTGGTGTTCGAGTGGGACGCGTTCAACGAGCCCATGGTGACCGAGAAGTCCGGCAGCGTCCGCTTCGTGGACATCAAGGAGAAGGTGACGGTCCGCGAGGAGGTGGACGAGAACACCGGCCTCCGGATGCCCGTCATCACCGAGGACCGCGACAAGGTCCTCCAGCCGCAGGTCGAGATCATCTCGAAGACCGGCAGCCGCAAGCTGGCCACCTACATGCTTCCGACCGGCGCCCAGCTCCTGGTGGACGACGGGCAGGAGGTGAAAGTCGGGCAGCCGCTGGCCCGCCGCCCGCGTCGCGAGGTCTCCAAGACCCGCGACATCACCGGCGGTCTGCCCCGGGTGTCCGAGCTCTTCGAGGCGCGCAAGCCCAAGGATCAGGCCGTCGTGTGCGAGATCGACGGCACGATCGACTTCGGGAAGATCACGCGCGGCATGCGGAAGATCGTCGTGACGAGCAACGACGGAGAGGACGTGCGGGAGTACCTGATCCCGCACGGCAAGCACCTCCTCGTCCAGAAGAGCGACGTGATCCGGGCCGGTGACAAGCTCACCGACGGCGACATCAACCCGCACGACATCCTCCGGATCATGGGGATCAAGCAGGTGCAGGAGTACCTCTTGAACGAGATCCAGGAGGTGTACCGACTGCAGGGCGTGTCGATCAACGACAAGCACATCGAGGTGATCGTCCACCAGATGCTGCAGAAGGTGAAGATCGAGGACCCGGGCGACACGCGCTACCTCGAGGGTGACCAGGTGGATCGCGTGCTCGTGGTCGAAGAGAACGAGCGCGTGGTGGCCGAGGGCGGTCAGCCGGCGGTGTTCAAGCCGCAGCTCCTGGGCATCACGAAGTCGTCGCTGTCGACCCGCTCGTTCATCTCGGCGGCCTCGTTCCAGGAGACCACGCGGATCCTGACCGAGGCGGCCATCCAGGGGTCGACCGACCATCTCCGCGGTCTGAAGGAGAACGTGACGATCGGGCACCTGATCCCGGCCGGAACCGGTCTCTCGAAGTACCGCCAGATGGAGGTCCATCGCGAGGCGTCCGAGTCCGAGGCCGACGAGCCGATCGACGGGAGGCCGATCCTGCCGTTCGAGGACGAGATGTCCGAGACGACCGAAGCCGGATAGCGGCCCCTCGACGTGTCCGGATGCCCCGGGGGCCCAGCGCTCCCGGGGCATCGTCATGCAGGGCGCGGCCGAGCGCTCCAGCCGGTAGAATGAGCGCATGACCCTCCGCGACACGATCATCTATCTCATCGGAGTGCCGGCCGTCGGCAAGTACACGACGGCGAAGGCGATCGCGCGCCTGTCCGGCGCCATCGTGGTCGACAATCAGCTCATCAACAATCCCGTGTTCAGCGTCGTCGGGTACGACGGCACCGACGCGGTACCGCTCCCGGCGCGTGTCTGGACCCACACCGACACGATCCGGGGCGCCGTGCTGGCCGCGATCCGCGAGTGCGGCCCGCCCGGCGCCAGCTACGTGCTCACGAACGTCCTCGAGGCCACGCCCGAGGACGAGGCTCTCTTCCGAACGATCGAGGATCTGGCCGTCGCTCGCGGTGCGACCTTCGTTCCGGTCTGGCTGACCTGCGACGCGGCCACGATCCGGCTTCGCAAGGACGCTCCCGACCGACGCACGCGGCTCAAGGACGTCGATCTGACCACGATCGACTGGTGGCTCCACGAGTTCGAGCTCCTCCGCGTCGTGCACCCCAACGCGCTCGAGCTCGACACCTCGACGGGGACGGCGGATGCCACGGCGCGGCGCATCCTGACGCACGTGGCCGCCGTCGCCCCCGGCGCGGCCGGGCCCGACGGTCGCCACTCACCGGAGTAGGACGAAGGTGGCGGTCTCGATCGTATCGGCCGCCCGGAGCCGGACGAAGTAGCGGCCGCTGGCGACCGGCGCTCGGTTCTCTGCCCGACCGTCCCACGTGATCTCGAAGCGTCCGGGAGTCTGGTGACCCCTGAACAAGGTTGCGACGTGTCGTCCGTTCACGTCGTAGACCGAGACGTCGACGTCACCCGCGGACGCGACCTCGTAGCCGACGGTGGCGCGGGGCGCGACCGGATTGGGGGCGACGAAGCGGATCCCGGCACGCGGGGCGACCGCGGGACCATCCTCGGCACCGACGACGAGCTCGAAGCGCTCGAAGACGACGTCGTCTACGGCCGCCTCGAGGACGTGATCGACGTCGTCGTCGCACGCCGTGAACCGGAGCAGCACGGTTGCGCTCGGCACGATGGGGCCGCAGAGGCGGAAGCTGGCGTCGGTCCACCCCGGCGCGGCGGCCGAGACCTCTTCGAGGAGCGTCCAGGTCCCCCCGTTGGTCGTGGCCTCCACGCGCAGGATGTCTCCGGGATCGCCGTCGGGCTCGCGATAGAAGTGTCGCCGGTACCGAACACGACCGCCTTCGGCACCGGAGAGATCGTACACCGGCGTGATCGCGGTCGTGCAGCCGTTGTCGACGTCGTTGGCGGAAGCATCGCCCTCGGCGGCGGCGCCGGTCACGACGCAGAGGATCCCCGGGTCCGCGGTGTGATCGTCCTCGGGCTGGGCGATCTCGCCTCCGTGCATGGTCTGCTCGGGGTCGGCGATCTCCCACACACCGTCGGTGGCCGTGTCGCTGAACAGCCCCAGGATCCAGCCGCCGTCGGTCTCCAGATCGTCCTGGAGCGCGACGCTCGCGGTACCGGTCTGGAAGCTGTGAACGGACGCAGGCGCGTCAGGGGGGCTGGTGGCGGTGTTCCCGGAGGGATCGATCACGCTCGCGTAGAACGTCACGGTCGTCGGAGAGTCGAGATCGGTCACGTCGTGGCGAAACGTCCCGGTCTCATCGAGCGCCATGGGGATGGTCACGAAGGGCTCGCCACCGACGCTGACGTGGAGATCCCCCCACGCGACACCGCTGTCGTCCGAGGCCGAGACCTCGATCGTCATGACCTCGCCGGTCGGGATCACCGTGCACTCGGACGAGGCGGTGACGCTCGGCGGCGTCACGTCGCCGTCGAGCGGAACCAGCTCTGCGAGCACACTCGTCGTGTCGCCGGCGGTGAACACGAGGTCGTCGAAGACCTGGGGCTCGAACGCGGGATGCGAGACGTTCACGGTCTCGGTGAGAACCGACACCTCTTCCAGCACTCGTCCGTCGAGGTCCGTCTGGAACTGGGCAGGCGGTGGTCCCAGCGCCTCGACCGTGACGCCGGCGACGGGGTATCCGTAGGCCGCATGCTCGACCCTCAGGTTCAGGATCCCGCTCTGCACGGCGCGAACGACCGCCTCGTACGCATCGATCAGGCCCATGCCGTAGGCGTTGTCGTCACCGGGCGTGCCGTGATCGATCGCGGTCTCCAGCAGAATGGTCTTGATCTCCTCGACGGTGATGTCGGGATCGGCCTCGCGCATGAGCGCGGCCGTGCCGGGCAAGTGGGGTACGGCTCGGGAGGTGCCGCTCGCGCTGCCGTAGCCGCCGCCCGGCGACGACGACCGCACGTTGCCGGGCGCGACGACCTCGGGCTTGATCGACACGCCGTCGCATCCCGACGGGCCGCGCGCCGACGACGTGGCGACGTCGTAGGGGGGTGGTCCGCCGTCGATCAGGACAGAGCCGACCGAGAAGCACGACAGCGGGGTCGCCGCTCGCTCGGCCGGGGAGGCCACGGTTCCGGGATCGGGTCCTCGATTGCTGACCGACCAGAACGTGGCGACGCCGGCCGCCTCGCAGTTGTCGATGGCGTCGTTCCAGAGCCCGTAGCAATCGGGCCATCCGAACTCTTCCTTGACCGACCAGGAGTTGCCGACCGCGTCGGGGACGTCGTCGACGGTGACCGGGTCACCGTCGGGGTCGGCGAGCCACTCCAGGGTCGTGAGGATCGCGGCGTCGAACTCGGCCATGGTCCCGATCGCGGTGGCGTTCGCCGCGATCCAGTCCGCTCCCCAGGCCACGCCGATCGTGTCCGCGGTGGCGACCTCGAGCCCGCAGACCGTTCCCATCGATCGCGTACCGTGTCCGTCCAGGTCCTCCGGGAACGTCGGGGAGCTCCCGAGGAAATCGAGCCAGGCCGACTCCGGTGTCCCCGTCGTCGTGCCCCGCCAGCGCGCGGCGAGCGCGGGATGAGTGCCGTCCACCCCCGAATCCACGACGGCGACGAGACGTCCGGCGCCGGTGAATCCCAGCTCGTGCCAGACGTCGGTGGCACGGACGGCGCGGAGGTTCGGCTCGGCCACCCCGGGGGTACGTCGGCGCGCTGACGTCGCCTCCTCCGGATCCGGTCGCGCGAGCCGAACATCGGGCTCGACGACGTCCACGTCGTCTCGCCCGGCGATCAGGCGGATGACGTCGGGCGTGGCGCGAAAGGAGACGGCGTTCACGATCCAGAACGACCGGTAGCGCTCGACTCGACCCTCAGCCTCGAGCGCGCCGAGCTGATCCAGCAGCGGCGCCTGCGGCTCGGCGTCCCCTCGAAGCCGTCGAACGACGATCTCGTGTCGATCGCGACGCGACAGACCCTCCGACCGGAGTCGCCGGACGAGCGCCAGCGCATCGGTGCGCTGGGGCAGAAACGCAACGACGGCTCGTTGCCCGGTCGGCTCGGCGGCCAGCGTTGCCTCCAGCGCCGGGTGAAGCGTGCCGGCGTGTGCGAGCCCGGGCGCCAGCGCAAGCGCAGCCGGGGCGAGCGCGCGAAGGATCGAGATCGGAGGGGGCCGGTGCATGGTGAGCTCCCCGGGACGAGGTGGCCGCCGTGGTGGGCGGAGACGTTCATGATAGCAGGTGTCACGGCATCGGCTCGATTTCCAGGTTCGAGCCGCATGCGCGTCGCGCGTGGGTGTGCCCGACTCCGAACGGACGACGTTCGACGGCGCACGGCCGCGAGGTCGCCGAGCAGGGTCGGGCGCGCTAGACTACGCGAGGCCAGGGACGGCATCGGTTGATCGACAGAAACGGAGAGATCGCCATGGACCCGACGATCCCACGGAGCCCGACGGACACCGGACGGCGGGGTGGGACATGAGCGGTCCACGCTGGCTCGGTCTTGCTCACGGCATCGTCGCCGTGCTGCTCCTGCCGCTGGTGATCACGCTGGACGAGATCGTGCTCATCGCCATTCCCGGCTGGCTGGGGCTTCTCGGCATCCAGCTCTGGCACGGACAGTCCGGGCTCGGCGGTCAGCTTCGCTGGACGCACATGATCATGTCGGTGGTGGCCGTGCTGCTGATGGGCTACGGGGCCTTCGTGCTGGTGGCGAGCGCCGAGCACGCGCTCCTGCGGGGGCTCCTGCCGATCGGGCTGGGAATTCCCCTCGGCGCGCTCGCCGTGATCTCGCTGGCGATGTCGCGGGGTCTCGATCGATAGGCCCTGACGATCCCGTGGGCCGGTGCGCATCACTGGCCCGCGAGCACCGGCGGACCTGGAGGGTCAGGCTCGTGTCCGAGACCGACCGGTGCCGCCCGGGAGGTTCCCGGATCCCGGACGACACCGGCGTTCCCGAAACGTCGAGGCGCGCCGTCTAGAAGCTGAAGCGCGCCCGTGCATACACGTTGTCGTTGTCGTCGTTCATCCCGAACAGCGTGCGTTCGTCGTTGCCCTGGAACACGTTCGCTCCCAGCGTGAGCTTCAGCTGGTCGCTGTAGTCGTAGTCGACCGCCATCCGGACGTAGCCGTCCTCCTCGGTCGGGGAGTAGAACCCGAAGCCGGACAGGGTCAACGTCTGATACATGAGCTGCTGCCGGAGGCGCACCGTGGCCAGCATCCGGTTCTCGTCCTTCAGGTAGGCATCGGGGCCGAACGCGGCGTCCAGCGAGCGGCGCGCCAGGTCGTAGTCCTGCATGCCCTCCCAGTAGAGCTGGGCCCCACCGGTGAAGTCCGACCACCAGGTGCGCTCGTAGCCGGCCATCCCCCGGATCTCCGAGTTGGGAACGAGGGGATCGTCGCCGTCGGGATCGTCGGCCGAGTCGTAGTACGCACCCTCGGCCCAGCCCACGCCGCCGAACAGGGGACCGCGGACGCTCGCGCCCCAGCTCCGGAGCTCGGGGTGGAAGAACGCCACGGGCATCATCTCGCCCCCGACGTCTCCCAGGACCAGACCCGACGGGGACTTCCAGTAGCCCACGTACCCGTACGCGGCGACGTTGTAGCTGCCCATGTACCGGTTCAGACGGAACGCGAGCTCGCCGTTCTCCAGCGTCTCGTCCGGCGGCGTGGTGGGCACGAACGCCGGCGACCAGATGGCCAGTCGCTCGCCCATCGGGACGTCGTCCGGGGTGAACGTCGGCGTGTACACGAGATCGACCGCCACCGGCAGGCCGAAGATCCCGATCCGAACCGCGTCGGACGGGCGCTTCAGGTACTGGTCCTCGCGGCCCACGAAGAAGCTCACCCAGTCCTTGGGGAAGAGGTCGTTGATGAACAGGAGGTCGCCGGTTCCCCAGGTCGTGGGCTGGCGGCCGGCACGCACCTCGACCCGGTCCGCGAACGCGTTGAACTTCGCGTAGCCCTCACGGACGTCGATGGTGGCGTCGCCGCCGGCGACCTGATCGGAGAGGAGATCCACCACGAAGTGTCCCTCTCCGACGTCGCCGTACACGTCTCCCTTGAGCTGCACGCGGGTCTCACGGAGCGGAAAGTCCGAGTCCGCCCCCCAGACGGGGGGCAGGGAGTCGGCCGGAACGTCACCCCACTCGACCGGCGGGGGCGAGGGGTCGTACAGGCGCACGCCGGTCGCCGTCTCCAGGAATCCGTGGAGCTCCAGCTCTGCACTCGCAGGAGTCAGCCAGGCCAGCATCAGGCCGGCCGCTCCGAGCATGACACGTCGCATGACGATGCTTCCTCCGTCCGCACGCGGTGCGTGCGCCTACTTCTGGATGTACTTGCGCGGCGGGCTCTTCAGGTACCGTTCGCTGAAGACGTCCGCCTCGATGCCCTCGTCGTACGAGATCTCGTCGAACGTGATCTCGGTCGTGTTCTCCTTGCGAGGGGTGGACATCCGGCGCTGGACGGCGGTCGGATGACCGTCGGCGTCGACGATCTCGAGGCTCTCGAAGAGCTTCAGCAGCTGGTCCTTGTCGTCGTAGTACTCCTCGCGCAGGATCAGCATGGACGCCTCGTCGATCCAGGTGACCTTCCGCGCGAAGTAGTCCTTCTCCTTGGGCGTGCTCTCGATCACGATCGTCTGGTACCCGTCGCGCTCCTCCTCGCGCAGCAGCGTGTGGGTGTCGTTCGTCCAGTGACGTCCGCTGACGTCCTCGTAGCTGAAGTCGCTGCCCACGAAGCTGCTCTCCTTGTCGTTGGCGGAGATCGGCTTCACGAGATCCAGCGCCGGGATGTAGATCCAGCGGGCGTCGTCGGCCGCCGGGTCCTTCCAGGCCATGAACGTCGTGCGGCGCACGTCGTTGGGCTCGAAGAAGTAGACGAAGTACCGCTGCTCGCCGCCGTCCTCGAAGTCCTTCCGGAGGATGACGAAGTCGCGCTCGCGGGTGCGGCCCTTGCGATCGGTGATCGTCATCTGAACGTGCGCCGCGCCGTCGTCGGCCGGGTAGTACATGTTCAGGTGCGCGGTCTTCATGAGCTCCTCCGCGCTCGGCGCCTGGGCGGCGACGGTGCCGGAGGTGGCCAGGAGCAGCGCCAGAGCGCCGAGAACGGGGTACGTGGCTCTCATCGTCGGATCTCCTCTTTCGGAGCACGTCGAGGGTGCGCGCGCGGCGCACCGACTCACGTGCGTGCAGGTTCAGGTCGAAAGCTCCGGCCCGCGATGGTGCGGGACGGCATGAACGACAGCGCGGCGGGCATGATCAGGAACGTCGCGCCGCCACTGATCAACATGATCGCGAAGAAGAACGCGCCCACGGTGACGTACGGCACCAGCGTGGCGAAGAACATCGGAACGAAGCCGAGCGCGATCACCACGATGTTCCGGGCCAGTGCCTGGGCGGGCTCGTGGAAGAACTCGACCATGGTCCTCTCGAACTCCCGGCCCTTCTGGTTGAAGATGTCCCGTGTTCGCTGGATGAAGTGGATCGCGAAGTCGACGGACAGCCCCAGCGACAGACTGCTCAGAACCGCGATCGGCATGTCGTAGTTCCGGCCGGTGATCCCGACGTAGCCGTACGTGATCAGGATCGTGGCCGTGAGCGGCACCATGGCCAGAAGACCGAGCCGGACGCTCCGGAAGAGCAAGATCATCATCAACAGCACCGTGACGTACGAGCCCGCGAGCGCCTTGCCCATGCCGCTGACCATCAGCTGCTGCCACTTCACGTTGATGTAGCTCAGCCCACCCCAGCGCACGGACATCCCGCTCGGCGGCGGGTTCTCGGCGATCCAGGCGGTCGCATCGTCCACGACCGCGGCCACCTTCTGGTTGTCGCCCTCGTGCATCTGGATCCAGATGTTGATGCGATCCTGGCCGGGGGTGATGAACTTGAACAGGTCGTCGGGCGAGCCGCCGCTCATCTCGTACAGGAACAGATACTGGGCGATCTTCTCCCGGGTGTCGGCGAGCGTGTCGGAGCCCTCGGCGCGGTCGAGGAGCTCGTACTGGACCTTCTTCAGCACGTCGACCACCGAGCTGGCCGCGCCGACGTTGTCCTCCCGGCTGACGTGATCCTGGAGCTGCTCGGCCCACGCCATCCACTCGGGCTCCAGGAACGCCTGCTCGTCCTCGCCGCCCAGCTCGAGATACGCGAGGTACGTGCCGGCCAGGTGCTCGTTCATGACCCGGTCGGCCACCCGGAGGGGGCTGCCGGCCTTGAACCAGTTCACCGGGTTGTCGTTCACGACGATGCGGGTCACGCCGTAGCCGGCGACGAGCATGATCACCGCGAGGCCGACGAACACGGGGACGCGGAACCGCGTCGAGAACCGGTAGATCTTCTGGAGGTGGCTCTCGGGCGCGCCGGTCCCCTCGTGGACCTTGGCGAACTTGGCCAGCGTCTCGCGCGGCGAGAGCATCGCGAAGGCCGGGATGAAGAGCATCGACAGGAGCCAGGCGAGGAACACGCCGATCGCCACGAACGAGCCGAACACCTGCACCGGCGGGATCGGCGTGGCGATGAGCGCGGCGAAGCCGACCACCGTGGTCAGCGACGTGAAGGCCATCGGCACCAGGAGCTCGTCGAGGGCGCGCTCCAGCGTGGCCTCCACCGTGTCGTGACGGTGGTAGTTCGCGTGGATCGAGCTCAGGAGATGGATGCTGTTCAGGACCGCGATCGGGATCAGGAAGATCGGGATCATCGAGCTCATGATGTGCACGGTGAAGCCCATGCCGATCAGCAGTCCCATCGTCCAGATCACGGTGATCATGGCCAGGAGCATCGGCGCGAGGACCACCCGCGGCTGGCGGAAGAAGAACAGCATCAACAGGAAGATCAACAGGAAGGCCGCCGGGGCCGAGAACGCCATCTGCGAGAACATCGCGGCCCCGAACGTGTCCTGGGCCACGGGCTGTCCGGCCAGGTGATACCGCTCGTCGCCGTGGTCCGCGTCGATGACGGCCTGAATCTGATCCCCGACCTCCATCGCGAAGTCCTTGGTCTCGAGCGGCACGAAGATCGCCAGCGCCTTGCCGTCGTCCGACGCGAGCTTGCCCCGGAGCACGGGGTTCGCACGGATCTGCTCCAGGATGCGCTGCGCGTCCTCGCGGGTCTCGGGCACCTCGTCCATCAGGCGCTGGACGCGGATGCCGCCGCCGGGCTCGGGCAGGATGTCGTCGACCTCGGTGGGGGCCAGGATGTCGTCGACGATCACGCCGTCCATGTCGTAGAGGGCGTCGGTGATCCTGGCCGCCCGGGCCAGGATCTCGGGCGTGAACACGGTCTCGTCGTGCACGATGCCCACGACGAGGAAATCGCGGAGGCCGAAGTTCTCCTTGATCTCCCGGTGCATGACCCGGACCTCCTCGTCGGCCGGAAGCATGTTCTCGGGATCGGTGTCGATCTTGATCTTCGGTAGCTGCAGGCCCGCCACGATCGTCAACAGAACCACGATCGCCATGACGAGCTTCGGATGCTCGATCGACGGCTTCAGAAACAGCTGTTTCATGTGAACTCTCCGGTAACGGTCCTCGAGCAGTCGGGACGGTGCTCCGAACCTGCCGTCGCTCGTATTTGTGTTCTGAGTGATATTGACATATGATCACTCAGTCGTCGACGCAGTTGGCTGCATGAAATTATCGACTGCATAGTTATATAGGCACACAGTTGTCTTTGTCAAGTGCGATCGAACGGCCGATCTCGACATAGGTGGTAAAGCCTTGCAGTACAGAAGTTTAGCCTTGATCGCGGAGCGCTTTCGGGTCCTCGGGGACCCGCTCCGGCTGCAGATCCTGCACGTTCTCGGCGGGGACGAACGCACCGTGGGCGACCTCGTGGAAGCGGTCGAGGCCAGTCAGGCCAACGTGTCGAAGCACCTTCAGGTCCTCCGGAAGGCGGGGCTCGTCGAGCGCCGCCGCCAGGGGCTCCACGCGTACTATCGCGTCACCGATGCCTCCATCTTCCAGCTCTGCGACCTCGTGTGCGGCCGGATGAGCCAGCAGTTCGAGGACGAGCTCGAGGCGATCCGTGGGCTCCATCCCCCGTCGGCGGGAGACGACTGAGCGCTCGGCATCGGCGATCGCGACGGCCGTGGCGCTCCCGGCGCGAGGAGGCCGAAGCGGTTTCCCAGCACGTTTAGCAGCGAACGGGATGTGATTCCAGAGGAGATCCGATCATGGCGAGCTACGGCTGGTCGACCATCATCACCGGTCGCACCTTCGACGAGACGATCACCGACGTCGTCGATGCCCTCGGCGCCGAGGGCTTCGGCGTCCTGACCGAGATCGACGTGCGCGAGACGATGAAGAACAAGCTCGGCATCGAGTTCAGGCGCTACCGGATTCTGGGCGCCTGCAATCCCCACCTCGCGCACGCCGCCCTCGTCGCCGATCCGATGGTCGGGCTGCTGATGCCCTGCAACGTCGTCGTCCAGGAGACCGAGGACGGGGACGTCGAGGTGGATGCCGTCGACCCGCGCGCGATGTTCTCGCTGATGGAACGAGCCGACGATCCGGCCTTCGAGACGCTCGCCGGCGAGGCCGTGGAGCGGCTCCGCCGCGTGCTCGACACCGTCGCGGGCCGGGCGAGCGTGGGCTAGGGGCGGCAGCCGATCCGTGCCCGGCGGACCCGGCGGGGTCGGAAAGCGCAACCGAGCTCCATCTGGTGCGGTATGCTCGCCAGCGGGTGGACCGTCGACACCGGGACGGCCAAAGGCGCCACGCCTGAATCCCCAGAGAACTCCACCGGTGGCCTGGCCTCGGCCGGAGAGCTGCAATGAGAGACACCGCGCCCTAGCCGACTCGCGACGCCCCCAGCGCCCTGCGAGACCCCGATCGGGCCGCCCGTCAGCGATGGCCGTCACCGGTCCGATCCGATCCCGACGCGAGTCGTGCAACGTCGTCCGGACGCGCCACACCGGTGCGTCCCGTTCCACGATCTCGGCGAAGGGAGCGCGCGGTGTCCCGCATCCAGCTGTCGAATCTGTCATTCCACTACCAGCAGCCCTACGTCCAGGTCTTCGAGCGCGTCTCGATCGAGATCGACTCGCGATGGCGAACCGGCGTCGTCGGCCGCAACGGGACGGGCAAGAGCACGCTCCTGGGCCTGATCTCGGGCCGGCTCGAGCCGACGGGCGGATCGATCGAGCGGCCGCCCGGGACGGTGACGTTTCCGTACGCGCCTCCGGATGCGGCGGCAACGGCGCGCCGGGTGGTGCTCGACGCGGCGGGCCCGTACCGCCGGCTCGAGGAGACGATGGAGCGCACGTCGAGCCGGCGTGACCCGGCCGGTGTCGCCGCGTTCGGCGCGGCGCTCGAGGAGTACCAGCGGCGCGGCGGCTACGAGATCGAGGCCCGCATCGAGCGAGAGTGTCACGCGCTCGGGCTGGACTCGTGCACGCTGGATCGGCCGTTCGTGACGCTGAGCGGTGGCGAGCGGACGCGCGCGCTGATCGCCGCGCTCTTTCTGCGCGAGGGCGTGTTCCCGCTCATCGACGAGCCCACGAACCACCTGGACGTCGAGGGACGCGAAAGGCTCGGCGACTACCTCTCACGGCAACGCGGGTTCGTGCTCGTCTCGCACGATCGGCATCTCCTGGATCGCGCGGTGGATCACATCGTGGCCATCAATCGAGCCGACGTCGCCGTGCACCAGACCGACTACTCGGGGTGGCGCCGGCAGATGGAGCTCTCCGAGCTCCACGAGCAACGCCGGCACGAGAACCTGACGCGGGAGGTCGCGCAGCTCGAGGTCGCCGCGCGCAAGCGGCGCACCTGGTCGCATCGAAAGGAGCAGGAGAAGCGAGGCGCGTACGACAAGGGGCGCATCGGTCATCTGGCCGCGCGTCAGATGAAGCGGGCGCTCCACATCGAGCGACGGCGCCACCGAGATCTGGAGGAGCGAAAGGCGCTCCTGCGCAACGCCGAGAAGGAGCGCACGCTGCGGCTCCGCGAGGAGGCCGGCGGGCCCCGGACGCTGTTGCAGGTGCAGGACCTCGAGGTCGTGCTGGGCGGCCGCACCGTGCTCGAGAGGATCTCCCTGTCGATCCAGAAGGGGGAGCGGGTGGCCGTGGTGGGGCCGAACGGCTGCGGCAAGACGGTGCTCGTCCGCGCGATCGCGGGTGAGCTGACCCCGAGCAGCGGGATCGTGCGCCGCCGGTCTCACGTGACGATCTCGCGCGCGTACCAGGAGCCACTCTGGCAGTCGGGGTACCTGCGCGATCACCTTCGCGACGCGGGGCTGGACGAGGTCGTGTTCCGGCGCGTCATGGGATCGCTGCACGTGACCGGTGACGTCTTCGAGCGACCGCTGGAGACGTTCAGCCTCGGCCAGCGCAAGAAGGTCGACCTGTGCCGGTCGTTCGCGGGGACCGCGCATCTCTTCGTGTGGGACGAGCCGCTGAACGAGATCGACATCGCCACCCGCGAGGCGATCGAGTCCGCGATCCTGACCCACGAGCCGACGCTGCTGGTGGTGGAGCACGACCGGCGGTTCGTCGAGCGCGTGGCCACGCGGGTGCTGCGCCTCCCCGGCGAGAACGGGCGCGCGTGATACCATCGGTGCTGGGAGGTGTCATGACGCGCGCACCCGGGATCGTGTCGGCGGTGGGATCGATGGGGCTGGTGATCGCTGCGTGGGCGTCGATCGCCGAACCCTCGCCGCCGGACGGGTCCGCCGGAGGAGCGGCCCCGGTGCCGCTCGGGCTCCGCCTGTCCGTGGATCCGCCCGACGTGCTCACCCTCGTTCCCGGCCGCCGCTACACGATCGGTACGCTGAGCCTGGAGGCGTTCGTCGACGGACCCGACGACCACGGCGTCGCGGACCTCGCCGCCGAGGGGCTGTTCGCGGGTCTGGACTGGAGCGGGCTCGAGCTTCGCCGCGACGACGTGCGCCCGGCCGACGACGCGTGGATCCGCGAGCGCATCTACACGCGGGCCACCTGGATGCTGGTCGAGCAGTCGATCGCGGTGTCCGTTCTCGACACGGACGGGGACGTCCTCGACGGACCGGTCACGTACCGGCTCGGCGCGGGTCGCTACGTCGACGATGGCGACGCGTTCGCGATTCGCCGCGCGTCGGCGATCCAGACCGCGACCGGCTGTCCGGACGACGACGACTGCACCGGCGCGACGTTCCGTCAGGAGGCGTTCCTCCAGGCGCGCAATCCCGTGGACGACGCACCCGCCTCGTTTCTGATCGACGAGCGCGCGGCCACGTTGCGCGTCGTCTGGAGCGTGCGCTCCGACCACGCGATCGACGTTCCGCTGGCGTTCGAGGCGTCGCCCGCGCACGCGTACGGGTTCTCGGTCGAGATGACGCCGCTCGACGAGGCGGCCGACGGGCAGGTCGCCCCCGGCGACGCCGTCTCGTTTCGGCTGACGTTCCGCGACGGGGCGGGGAAACGTCTCCACGACGAGGGCATGCTCCCGACGTACCGGGACTTCCTCGAGGGACGATCGGCCGGGCTCGTCTACTTCGACTTCGATCAGGGCGTGCTCTTCTACGACGACAAGAACGCCGAGGGTGTGCTGCTCACGGCGCTCGGCGGCCCGCGCGGTCGCCTCCGCCAGGTCTACTCCGAGCTCACCACGCCGGAGTTCCTGGAGCGAAACCAGGTCGTGGCCGACCCGAAGACCGACGGCTACTACGCCGAGTGGCAGCTCGTCCCGCCGGGCGACGTGCTGTTCGGCGGCGCGTTCGGGGACCCCGCGCTCTGGGACACGCCGATCTCGGACGTGGTGACGTTTCACGTGCCCGGGGACGCCGAGCCGGGAGAGTACGTCGCGGTGGCCAAGGCCCGGCGGGAGTACCTCGGAGAAGTGCGACTCGCATCGGTCGTCACGACGCTGGCCGTCGGCGACGGAGAGATCGAGAACGCGCCCTGGGTCGGCAAGTGCGAGACCTGTCACACCGACGCCCTCGATCTCTCGCGCGTCTTGCACACGGTGTCCGACACCGACGCGTGCGATCTCTGCCACGTGCCGCTGGACTTCGAGCCGGACAACATGCTCGCGTATCGGATGCACTACGTACACTACTTCTCCGATCGCTACGACCAGCCGAAGGACCGATGCATCGCCTGCCACGAGGTGCCCGCGAGCATCCAGCGCCCCAGCTACCTCGTGTGCCTGGCCTGCCATCTCGAGTATCACGGCGGGGCCGAGGAGTTCGGGCAGTACGGCACCTGCGCCGACACGCGCTACTGCCACCCCGACCACAACTTCCCGTGGATCGAGCCCTTCGAGGTGGCGCCGCCGCCGTTCGGGGCCTCGCCGTACCCGAACCCGTTCAATCCCTGGGTGACGATTCCGTACCGGGTGGCCGGGGAAGGGGAGGTCCGGATCCGGATCTACGACGCCCGGGGACGGCTCGTACGCGCGTTCGACGCGAGCGGGGAGACCCCGGGCGAGCACGAGGTCGTCTGGGACGGGACCGACACCGGTGGGGTCGAGGTGGCCTCGGGGTCGTACGTCGTCTCCATCCGTACGGCCGGGACGGAGCAGACGCGGCAGCTGCGGCTCATCCGCTAACAGAAGCCGAGCTACCGGTAAACGCTCTTGATCGTCGTCCACGACGCCGGTGCCACGGGGACGTCCTTGCACATGGGGTCCAGGGCCGTACGGGCACCGTCGAACTCGGTCTGGCTGCAGTAGGGCTGAACGTCCACGCAATCCCCGACGAACGTGAGTTCGAAGTCCTCCGTCCCGGCCAGGACGTCACCCACCCGGACCGCGCTCAGCGTGTAGTCGTACATGGCGGTACACCCCGGGAAGGGCTCGATCTCCCAGGTGCAGGTCATCTCCATGCTGTCGTCGGTGACGACGCCGTCGCACACGTAGGGGTATGCGAGGCCCTGGTTGAAGCGGGCGGGCTCGCCGCTGCACATCCGCGAGGGACCATTGAACGGGGTGGTATCGCCGCTGCCGCACTCGCGCTCGACGAAGTCGACGTCCCAGACGCCCTCCCAGGCGTCGGTGAAGACCGGGTCCGCGGCGCGGGCACCCGGGAGGACCAGGCTCTGGGCCACGATCACGAGACCGAGGGACGCGACGCGACGCGAGCGAGACATGGACACCTCCTGGGGTGGGTCAGGATGACGGGAGCCTAACATATCGTTCATGTGCCGGCTCTCCGGGGGCGTGTTTGGATGATGGCGTCGACTGATCGGGCGACCCCGGTCTCGCTCCGCCCGGTGTGGGGGCATCGGGTGTCGCAGCCGCCGAGGCGAGCCGGCACGCGGTGCCTGTACCGGCCCTCGCCGCGCAGCGCGCTGTGCTCCCATCTCATGCAAAAACAGTGACTTATGTCGAGGATGGGCGTGACGCGATCGAGACCGGTGGCGTGCGGCCCGCCGCTCTCGCGGTATCGTCCGCGGCCGGTCGATGGGCCGGGCGTCGTCCATGTCGACGCGTCTCCCGGGGGGCGATCGCGGGGGCCGAGGAGCCCTCCTCCCGGTGCACGGAACGGCGGTTTTGGTGTTGACCCGCCAACTCGCGCTTCGATAGACTCCTCGCCCGTTGCTCAGACACCTTCCGGGTCCCGGCGGGGCCCGGTTCTTTTGTCACGCGCATTTAGCGCAGGGAGATATCGGTCTGTGCCTACCCTGAACCAGTTGGTCCGAAAAGGCCGTCAGCGCCAGCTCAAGAAGACGACGGCACCCGCGCTGAAGTCGTGCCCCCAGAAGCGGGGTGTGTGCACGCGCGTGTATACGAGCACCCCCAAGAAGCCGAACTCGGCGCTTCGGAAGGTCGCTCGCGTCCGTCTGACCAACGGGATCGAGGTCACCGCGTACATTCCGGGCGAAGGCCACAACCTGCAGGAGCACGCGATCGTGCTCATCCGCGGGGGCCGCGTGAAGGATCTCCCCGGTGTGCGCTATCACATCATCCGAGGCACCCTGGACGCTTCCGGCGTCGAGGGGCGCAATCAGGGTCGTTCGAAGTACGGCACCAAGAAGCCGAAGTAGCCGATCTAGGAGCCTGGAAACGATATGCCGCGACGCAAAGCCGCCGTCAAACGCGAGATCCTGCCGGATCCGAAGTATGGCAACGTCCTCGTCTCCCGATTCGTCAACGCGCTGATGCAGGGCGGCAAGAAGAGCGTGGCCGAGAAGATCCTGTACTCGTCGATGGATCTGATCCAGTCGCGTAGCGATCAGGATGGTCTCGAGATCCTGAAGAAGGCCGTCAACAACGTGAAGCCGGCCGTCGAGGTCAAGAGCCGCCGCGTGGGTGGCGCCACCTATCAGGTTCCGGTGGAGATCCGTCCCGAGCGGCGCCTGGCGCTCTCGCTGCGCTGGCTGATCGGCTACGCGAAGGACCGGCCCGAGAAGACGATGGCCGAGCGCCTCGGCGCCGAGCTCCTGGCCGCCTCCAAGAACGAGGGTGCGGCGGTGAAGAAGCGCGAGGACACGCATCGCATGGCCGAGGCCAACAAGGCGTTCGCACACTACCGCTGGTAACGGCGGATCGATCTTGGGGGGCCGCGCATGCGCGCCGGCCCCCACACCGACAGGGGTGAGGCACCCCTAAGACAGCTCTCGGATGGCGATGGCTCCCGAGCCCCGTGCTTCGACGCGCGGAGAGGTGAGGGCGCACACTATCGGACCCATCCTCTTTGGGAAGCCACCGAGAGCGGCAGCACGCCGGCGACGGGACGTCGCTGGGCCGCATGGGCGGGCCGGGGTGACTGCCGGCGCACAGGCGCGGGTCCGGAGAACATAGCGCTCGAGGCGAGGGTCGCCTCGGGAGTCGTAGCAACTCCGTCTCAGAACGGCGACACGCGAGACACGTTTCGCAGTACCGCCATGCGCGGATGGGCGAAGTGTGTCGGAGGTTTCATTGATGGCTGGTCGTGTCCCTCTCGACCGCATCCGCAACATCGGGATCATGGCCCACATCGATGCGGGCAAGACGACGCTCACCGAGCGCATCTTGTTCTACACCGGACGTACGCATCGGCTGGGCGAGGTCCACGACGGCGCCGCTACCATGGACTGGATGGCCCAGGAGCAGGAGCGCGGCATCACGATCACGTCCGCGGCCACCACGGCCGACTGGAAAGATCATCAGATCAACATCATCGACACGCCCGGCCACGTCGACTTCACGATGGAGGTCGAGCGGTCGCTGCGCGTCCTCGACGGCGCCATCGCCGTCTTCTGCGCCGTGGGCGGCGTCGAGCCGCAGTCCGAGACCGTCTGGCGCCAGGCCGACCGGTACGGCGTCCCGCGAATCGCGTTCGTCAACAAGATGGACCGCGTCGGCGCCGACTTCCGCGGCACGATGGCGATGATCCAGGAACGCCTGGGCGCCAGGCCGCTGCCGGTCGTCTTCCCGGTCATGGTGGGTGACATCATCCACAGTCTCGTCGACATCGTCGAGATGCGTGAGATCACCTACATGGAAGAGACCATGGGCGCGACCTACGAGATCCACGACGTCAACGACGACGTCCGGGAGCGTGCCGAGCAGGAGCGCCAGAACATCATCGAGGCCGTGGCCGAGTTCGACGACGATCTCATGCACACGTACCTCGAGGGCGAAGAGGTCACACCCGACGCACTCAGGGCCGCGATCCGCAAGGGATGTCTGGCCAACGCCGTGGTGCCCACGCTGTGCGGCTCGGCGTTCAAGAACAAGGGCGTCCAGCGCCTTCTCGACGCGGTGATCGCCTACCTGCCGGCGCCCACCGACGTGCCCGCGATCACCGGAGAGGACCTCAAGACCACCGAGATCGTGGAGCGCCCCGCCGACCCGAAGGCGCCGTTCGCCGGGCTCGTGTTCAAGATCGTCACCGACCCCTACATCGGGCGGCTCTCGTACTTCCGCGTCTACTCGGGCATCGTGAAGAAGGGCGACTCGGTCTACAACACCGGTCGGGACTCGCGCGATCGCATCGGGCGCCTGGTTCGCATGCACGCGAACAAGCGCGAGGAGATGGAGCAGCTCAGCGCGGGCGACATCGGCGCCATCGTGGGGCTGAAGAAGGCCAAGACCGGTGACACGCTGTGCACTCCGGATGCGCCGATCGTGCTGGAGTCGATGCACTTCCCCGAGCCGGTGATCTCGGTGGCCATCGAGCCCAAGACGCGCAACGACGAGGAGCGGCTCGGTCACGCCCTGGAGGGGCTCTCGGACGAGGATCCCACGTTCCAGGTGCGCACCGATCCCGAGACGGGTCAGACGCTCATCTCCGGGATGGGCGAGCTGCACCTGGAGATTCTCGTCGATCGGATGAAGCGTGAGTTCAAGGTCGAGGCCAACGTCGGCGCCCCGCAGGTCGCTTACCGCGAGCGCCTCGTGGGCTCGGCGCGGCTCCGTCACAAGTACGCGAAGCAGTCGGGCGGTCGTGGTCAGTTCGCCGACGTGGACATCATGGTCGAGCCGACCGAGCCGGGGAAGGGCTTCGAGTTCGAGAACAAGATCGTGGGCGGCAACATCCCGCGCGAGTACATCCCCGCGGTCGAGTTCGGCTGCAAGGATGCGCTCCAGAACGGCGTGATGGCCGGCTTCCAGATGATCGACGTGAAGGTCACGCTGGTCGATGGGAGCTTCCACGCGGTCGACTCGTCGGAGATGGCGTTCCGCATCTGCGGCAGCATGGCGTTCAAGGAGGCGGCGCGGAAGGCCGGCGTCGAGCTTCTGGAGCCGGTCATGGACATCGAGGTGATCGTGCCGTCGCAGTACGTCGGCGACGTCGTGGGCGATCTCTCCAGCCGCCGCGGAAACGTGGGCGGCATGTTCCAGCGCAACGAGTCGCAGGTGGTGGCGGCGCACGTCCCGCTCAAGGAGATGTTCGGATACGCGACCGCGCTCCGGTCGATGAGCCAGGGCCGGGGCATCTACTCCATGCAGTTCGGTCGATACATGCCCGTTCCCAAGAACGTGGCCGAAGAGATCGTGAAGAAACAAACGGGCACGGCGGCACCCGCGTAGGGGCTCGTCGTTCCTTCGGGTAACGCGACCTCGGGCGCCGGCCCGGGACGCTGGGGAGGATCTTCGACAGATGGCCAAGGCGAAATTCGAACGGACCAAGCCGCACGTGAACGTGGGCACGATCGGCCACGTGGATCACGGCAAGACGACGCTGACCAGTGCGATCACGACGGTTCAGGCATCGAAGGGTCTGGCGACGTCGATCTCTTACGACGAGGTGGCGAAGGCGTCGGAGAGCCAGGGTCGTCGCGACGCGACGAAGATCCTGACGATCGCGACGAGCCACGTGGAGTACGAGTCCGAGAACCGTCACTACGCACACGTGGACTGTCCGGGTCACGCGGACTACGTGAAGAACATGATCACGGGTGCGGCTCAGATGGACGGCGCGGTTCTGGTGGTGAGCGCGGTGGACGGACCGATGCCTCAGACGCGCGAGCACATCCTTCTGGCTCGTCAGGTGAACGTGCCGTACGTGGTGGTGTTCCTGAACAAGTGCGACGCGGTGGACGATCCGGAGCTCTTGGACCTGGTGGAGCTGGAGGTTCGGGAGCTTCTGTCGAAGTACGAGTTCCCTGGCGACGACCTTCCGGTGATCCGTGGCTCGGCTTTGAACGCGATGCAGAACCCGGACGACGAGACGCACACGGCGTCGATCACGGAGCTTCTGTCGGCGCTGGACGAGTACGTTCCGGTGCCGGAGCGCTCGGTGGACAAGGCGTTCCTGATGCCGGTCGAGGACGTGTTCTCGATCTCGGGTCGTGGGACGGTGGCGACGGGTCGGATCGAGCAGGGTGCGGTCCACACCGGGGACAAGGTGGAGATCGTGGGCATCCGCGACAAGACCGAGACGACGGTGACGGGCGTGGAGATGTTCCGGAAGATCCTGGACGAGGGTCAGGCCGGAGACAACGTGGGTCTGCTGCTCCGCGGGTTCAAGAAGGAAGACGTGGAGCGCGGTCAGGTGATCTGCGCGCCGGGCACGACGACGCCGCACACGCAGTTCAAGGGCGAGATCTACGTTCTGACGAAGGAAGAGGGCGGCCGTCACACGCCGTTCTTCAACAACTACCGTCCGCAGTTCTACTTCCGGACGACGGACGTGACCGGTTCGATCACGCTTCCGGAAGGCCGTGAGATGGTGATGCCCGGTGACAACGTGACGGTGGAGGTGGAGCTGATCACGCCGATCGCGATGCACGACGGGCTCCGGTTCGCGGTTCGCGAGGGCGGCCGGACGGTGGGCGCGGGCGTGGTGTCGGAGATCGTGAAGTAACGAAACGCGACGCGATCCCCCGGGTCGGCCCCGTGGGATCGGCTCGCGCGTGTCTTTCGAGGCTGTCTTCGTGACGCCGTCACCCCGGGTGGGCGGCTTCGCGAAGCGAAGTCGCCAAGGAACGTGACGTGACTGGTCAGAAGATCCGGATCAAGTTGAAGTCGTACGACCACGTTCTCCTCGACCATTCGGCGGGCGAGATCGTGAAGACGGCGAAGCGGACCGGCGCGTTGACGTCGGGTCCGATCCCGTTGCCGACGCGGCGTTCGCTGTACACGGTGCTGCGTTCGCCGCACGTGGACAAGAAGTCGCGGGACCAGTTCGAGATGCGTGTCCACAAGCGTCTGATCGACATCTCGCAGTCGACGCCGCAGACGCTGGAAGCGCTCACGAAGCTGGATCTGCCGGCGGGCGTGGACATCGAGATCAAGCTGTGACCTGGCTCGCGCCGCGAGCCACCGACACGAAAACGCGCGTGCGCGCGTGCAGGTAAGTGAGGCCGTGACGTGCCTGGACTGATTGGAAAGAAAGTCGGAATGACCCAGATCTACGGTGAGGACGGCGTCGCGGTGCCCGTCACCGTGATCGAGGCGGGTCCCTGCACCGTCGTGCAGGTCAAGACCGACGAGACGGACGGCTACCGGGCCGTGCAGCTCGGCTTCCAGCCGAGCCCCGAGCGAAAGGTCAACAAGCCCATGGCCGGGCACTTCAAGTCGCGAGGCACGGCTCCGTTCCGTCATCTGCACGAGTTCCGGAGCGGCGACGGAGTCTACGAGCCGGGCCAGGTCTTGAAGTCCGACCACTTCGACAGCGGCACCAAGGTCAGCGTGACCGGCCGCTCGAAGGGCCGCGGGTTCCAGGGGGTCGTCAAGCGCCACAACTTCGGCGGCGGTCCCGAGACGCACGGCGCGAAGACGCACGACGAGCCCGGCTCGATCGGGAACAGCGCCTATCCCGGCCGCGTGTGGAAAGGCAAGAAGCTCCCCGGGCACATGGGCAACGCGACCGTGACGTTGCGCGGGCTGACGATCGTGGGCGCCGACGCGGAGCGGAACCTCCTGTGGATCCGCGGCGCGGTCCCGGGCGCGCGCGGCAGCCTCGTCTACATTCGCAAGCAGGACTAGCGGGGGACCAGATGATCTCGGCGAAACGCTACACGAGCCAGGGCGACGAGTCGGGCACGGCCGAGCTCCCGAAGCATCACTTCGGCGAGAAGGTCAACGACCACGTCATGTGGCTCGCGGTGTGCTCATACCTCGCCCACCAGCGGCAGGGAACCTCCAGCGTGCGCAATCGCAAGGCGATCCGCGGCGGAGGACGAAAGCCGTTCCGTCAGAAGGGCACGGGACAGGCGCGTCAGGGTACGCGCCGCTCGCCGCTGATGGTCGGCGGTGCGCGCGCGTTCGGGCCGCGCCCTCGAAGCTACAGTGTCCGTCTTCCCCGCAAGGTGAAGGCGCTCGGCATCCGGTCCGCGCTGTCGCTGGCGGCGCAGGAAGACCGCATTCACGTCGTGGACGACTTCGGCTTCGACAAGCCCAGCACGAAGGTGTTCGCGTCCACGCTGGCGAAGATGGGGCTCGGCGCGTCGAAGTGCGTCCTGGTGACGTCCGACGACGATCGCGTCGCGTACCTGTCGGCGCGCAACGTGCCCAACGTCGCCGTGATCTCGGTCGGGCGGCTGAACACCTACGAGCTGCTCAACTGCGAGGCGGTCGTCATGACCCAGGGCGCGCTGGCGGCGCTCGAGGCGTCGGCGGAAGGCGGTGAGTGATGCGGAACTCGCGAATGATCGTCAACCGGGCGCTCCTCACCGAGAAGGGTGCCGGGCAGCGCGAAGACGAGAACCAGTACTTGTTCGAGGTCGCGATGGACGCGAACAAGATCGAGATCAAGCGCGCCGTCGAAGAGATCTTCGACGTCACGGTCGTTGGTGTTCGTACGATGATCCGGCGCGGCAAGAACAAGCGCCAGGGTCGCTACGAAGGCAAGCGCCCGAACTGGAAGCGGGCGATCGTGACGCTCGCCAAGGACGACACCATCGACCTCGTCGATCAGGTCTAAGAGGAGTCGAGGAATGGCTCTGAAGAAGTTCAAGCCCATAACCCCGACCTTGCGGTTCAAGACGGTCTCGGACTTCTCCGACATCACGCGGTCGGAGCCCGAGAAGTCGCTGGTGCAGCCGCTCAAGCGCAGCGGGGGACGCAACAACCAGGGTCACGTCACGTCGCGGCGCCGCGGTGGGGGGCATCGTCGCCGTTACCGCGTGATCGATTTCAAGCGACAGAAGCACGGGATCCCGTCCAAGGTCGTGAGCATCGAGTACGACCCGAACCGCTCGGCGCGCATTGCGCTGTTGCAGTACGCCGACGGCGAGAAGCGGTACATCCTCGCCCCGATCGGGCTGTCGGTGGGCGACGAGATCATGAGCGGGCCCCAGGCCGAGATCCGTCCCGGCAACGCGCTGCCGCTCCGGTACATCCCGCTGGGCACGTCGGTGCACAACATCGAGCTCGTGCCGGGCCGGGGCGGCCAGATGGCGCGCGGCGCCGGCTCGTTCGCCCAGGTGATGGCCAAGGAGGGCGACTACGCCACCCTGCGCCTCCCGTCCAGCGAGATGCGCATGGTCCGGCTCGCGTGCCTGTGTACGATCGGTCAGACCGGCAACATCGAGCACCAGAACATCTCCATCGGCAAGGCGGGTCGCAATCGCTGGCTCGGTCGCCGTCCCAAGGTGCGGGGCGTGGCCATGAACCCGGTCGACCACCCGATGGGCGGCGGCGAGGGGCGCAGCTCCGGCGGGCGTCATCCCTGCACGCCGTGGGGCAAGCCGACCAAGGGATACAAGACTCGCAAGCGCAAGCCGTCCGATCGTCTGATCGTTCGCCGGCGCAAGAAGAAGAACAGCTAGGGGGAGCGCGTAGATGCCGCGGTCAATCAAGAAAGGCCCTTACGTCGATCAGGCGCTGCAGCTCCGAGTCGGCGACATGAATCGCCGGGGCGAGAAGCGCGTCCTGAAGACGTGGGCCCGCCGCTCCACCATCACCCCCGAGTTCGTCGGGCACACGGTAGCGGTACACAACGGTAACAAGTTCATCCCCATCTACGTGACCGAGAACATGGTCGGGCACAAGCTGGGCGAGTTCGCGCCGACGCGCACGTTCCGTGGCCACATCAAGAAGTAGTTCCGGAGGACGGCATGCAAGCGCGAGCTAGAGTCAAGTTCATCCGCAGCTCACCCCGGAAGGTCCGCCAGGTGGTGGATCTGATCCGGGGCCAGAGCGTCGATGCCGCGGAAGACATCCTGCGACTGACGAACCGCCCGGTGGCGCGGCGCGTTCAGAAGCTGCTGAAGTCGGCGGTGTCGAACGCGGTGGATCGCGACGACACGGTCGAGGTGGGACGCCTTCGGATCAGCCAGGCACTGGTCGATCCGGGGCCGACCATGAAGCGTTGGTTACCCAGAGCACGCGGTCGTGCGACGCCGCTCCTGAAGCGCAGCTGTCACATCACGATCGTGGTTTCGGACGAGGCGTAAGCCGAGTCGTTCCGAGAGTTGGAGGACGGTTTGGGACAGAAAGTCAATCCAATCGGGATGCGGCTTGGGATCGTCCGGACGTGGGACTCCCGCTGGTTCTCGAAGAAGGATTACCGAGAGCTCCTCAAGGAGGATCTCTTCATCCGGAAGTACCTGTCGGCGCGCCTGCACCGCGCGTCGATCTCGCACGTCGGCATCCAGCGCGCGTCGAAGCGCCTCACCATCGCCATCCGCACCGCGCGGCCGGCGCTGGTGATCGGCAAGAAGGGCGCGCAGGTCGATCAGCTGAAGGACGAGCTCCAGCACCTCACGGGCAAGGATGTGTTCCTGAACATCCACGAGGTGAAGAAGCCCGAGCTCGACGCTCAGCTCGTGGGTGATCACATCGCCCGTCAGCTCGAGGGGCGCATCGCGTTCCGGCGGGCCATGAAGAAGTCCATCCAGACCGCCATGCGTGCCGGGGCGAAGGGAGTCCGCGTGCGCTGCGGCGGGCGTCTGGGTGGGGCCGAGATGTCGCGGACCGAGGAGTACCGTGAGGGGCGCGTGCCCCTTCACACGTTGCGCGCCGAGATCGACTACGCCCAGAGCGTGGCGAAGACGACCTACGGCACGATTGGAATCAAGGTCTGGATCTTCCACGGGGAGATCCACGACTTCCGCGACCGGCTGTTGGCCAGCGCATCTCGGTAGGGAGAGGATCGTCCCATGTTGATGCCGAAACGCACCAAGCACCGCAAGATGATGCGCGGCCGCCTGCGCGGAATGGCGCAGCGGGGAAGCAAGGTCTCGTTCGGTGACTTCGGGCTCCAGTGCCTGGAGCCCGCGTACATCACCAACCGTCAGATCGAGGCCGCCCGTATCGCGATCACGCGCCGCGTCAAGCGCGGCGGGAAGATCTGGATCCGGATCTTCCCGGACAAGCCGGTCACGAAGAAGCCGCAGGAGACGCGGATGGGCAAGGGAAAGGGCAACCCCGAAGGGTGGGTGGCCCCGGTCCGTCCCGGGCGCATCCTGTTCGAGATGGAGGGCGTCACCGAGGAGCTTGCGCGCGAGGCCATGCGCCTGGGCGCGGCGAAGCTCCCGGTCAAGACGCGGTTCCTCGTCCGCGAGGAGGAGTAGCGATGGCACTCGAGATCACGGCCGACAAGGCCCGACAGATGTCCCTCGACGAGATTCGCTACCGGCTGGAGAAGCTCCGCGAGGATCAGTTCAACCTCCGCTTCCGGCACGCGATGCGTCAGCTCGACAATCCGCTCAAGGTGCGGGAGGCCCGTCGGGAGGTCGCCATTCTGAAGACCGTGCTCCGCGAGCACGAGCTCGGCATCCGGTCCGTGGCCGGAAGCGAGGACTGAGCATGAGTGAACGAGGAAGTCGGAAGGTCCGAGAGGGCGTCGTGGTCAGTCACAAGATGGACAAGACGCTCGTCGTTCAGATCGAACGGCAGGTTCAGCACCCGGTGTACAAGCGCTTCGTGCGCCGTCGGAAGAAGTATCACGTTCACTACGACGCGGCCGCGCTCGGCCATGCCGACGGCGAGGTCTGCCGGGAGGGTGACGTCATCCGGTTCATGGAGACGCGACCCATCTCGAAGACCAAGTGCTGGCGCTTCGTGGAGTTCATCGAGCGCGCCAAGTAGGGAGTCGAGGTAAGAGATGATTTCGGTCGAGACCATGCTCCGCATCTCGGACAACTCGGGCGCCCGCCGCGCGCAGTGCATTCGTGTGCTCGGTGGAACGCGACGCCGCTACGCGCGCGTCGGCGACATCGTCATCGTGGCGGTCAAGGATGCCCTCCCGGGGGGAGCAGTGAAGAAGGGCGACGTGACGCGGGCCGTCATCGTTCGGACCAAGAAGGAGCTGCGCCGGCGCGACGGTTCCTACATTCGCTTCGACGAGAACGCGGCGGTGATCATCAACGAGAACAAGGATCCGCGAGGCACGCGCATCTTCGGTCCCGTTGCCCGCGAGCTGCGCGAGAAGCAGTTCATGAAGATCATCTCTCTCGCTCCGGAGGTCATCTAGTCGTGAAGATCCACAAGGGTGACACGGTCAAGGTCATTGCCGGAGTGCACAAGGGCCAGGTGGGCAAGGTGCTCAAGACCTATCCCGACAAGGGACGGCTGATCGTCGAGAAGGTCAACATCATCAAGCGGCACACCAAGCCGACGCAGCAGCTTCCACAGGGCGGGATCGTCGAGCGCGAGGCGGCGATCAGCGCGTCGAACGTCATGGTCCTCGATCCGAAGACGGACGAGCCGACGCGCATCGGAACGAAGGTCCTGGCCAACGGCAAGCGCGCGCGCGTGGCCAAGAAGTCGGGTGAGATGCTCGCCCGGTCGGACGACTAGGAAGGGTCCCTGGAATGGCTGACAAGGCGAAGACATCCGAGAAGGCGAAGGGCGGCAAGGCCAAGGGAGGCGACAAGGGCAAGGCGCCCCGCAAGTCCGCCCCCGCGCCGCCGCCGCGGATGCGTGAGATGTACGAGTCCGAGGTGCGCTCCGGACTCCAGAAGCGTTTCCAGTACCGGAACCCGATGCAGGTGCCGCGGCTGGAGAAGATCGTGGTGAACATGGGCGCGGGCGACGCGCTGCAGAACATCAAGCTGCTGGACGCCGCGGTGCAGGATCTGGCCACGATCACCGGCCAGCGTCCGTCGATCCGGCGGGCAACGCGCTCGATCTCGAACTTCAAGCTCCGCGAGGGGCAGCCGATCGGGTGCGCGGTGACGCTGCGTCAGAGCAGGATGTGGGAGTTCTACGACCGGCTGCTGTCGGTCGCGGTCCCGCGCATCCGGGACTTTCGCGGGTTCTCGCCGAAGTCGTTCGACGGCCGCGGCAACTACACCGTCGGCTTGAAGGAGCACATCATCTTCCCCGAGATCGACTACGACAAGGTCGAGAAGATCCGCGGAATGGATGTCACCTTCGTGACGACCGCCAAGACCGACGAAGAAGGTCGTGAGCTCATGCGGCTGCTCAAGTGGCCCATGAGGGAGCGCTAGGGAGTCACACGTGGCCAAGAAGTCATTGATCGAGAAGTGGAAGAGGGTGCCAAAGTTCAAGGTGCGCGCATACAACCGTTGCCACCGGTGCGGCCGGTCTCGGGCGTATCTGCGCCGCTTCGGCATTTGCCGCCTGTGTTTCCGTGAGCTGGCGCTGATGGGGCAGATCCCCGGCGTCACGAAGTCGAGCTGGTAGGAGGACGACGGGCATGAGTGTCACCGATCCGATTGCCGACATGCTCACCGTCATCCGGAACGCCGTGCGCGCCAAGAAACGGTGGGTGGTGTTCCCCGCGTCCACGATGAAGAAGAGCATCGTCGACGTGCTGGATCGCGAGGAGTTCATCCGATCGTACGAGGTCATCGAGCAGAAGCCGCAGAGCGCCATCAAGGTGTTTCTGAAGTACGACCGCAACAACACGCCCGTCATCGGCAACATCGAGCGAGTGTCTCGACCGGGTCGTCGCGTGTACGTGGGCCGGTCGAAGATCCCCCGGGTCTTCGGCGGTCTGGGGACGGCCGTCGTGTCGACCTCGCAGGGCGTCCTGACCGACAAAGAGGCGCGCTCGAAGGGTCTGGGCGGCGAGTGGATTTGTAACGTCTGGTAGCTCGCGTCCCGCTCGCGCGGGCTCGGGTTCGCCAGTTCGGAGGATATCGATGTCGAGAGTGGGCCGAAAAGAGATCACGCTTCCGGCGGGCGTCTCGGTCGACCTTCAGGATCGGCTCGTGAAGGTCAAGGGACCCAAGGGCGAGCTGAGCTATACGCTCCTGCCCTCGGTGGACGTCGCCGTCGAGGACGGCGCGGTCCGCGTCACGACGAACGACGAGACCCAGCAGGGTCGTGCGTACTGGGGCCTGACCCGCTCGCTGATCAACAACATGGTGATCGGCGTGAGCCAGGGATACACGAAGGGCCTCGAGCTGCGCGGCACGGGCTATCGCGCGGAGATGAAGGGTCAGAACCTCGTTCTGCACCTGGGCTACTCGCACGAGATCGAGTACCCGTTGCCGAAGGTGGTCAACGCCCAGATCGACGGATCTCGGATCAACTTCGAGTCGATCGACAAGCAGGCGATCGGTCAGGTCGCGGCCGAGGTTCGCTCGTTCCGTCCGCCCGAGCCGTACAACGGCAAGGGCGTTCGGTACCAGGGCGAGCAGGTGAAGCAGAAGGCCGGAAAGACCGCGGCCGGTTAGTCGTTCGTCGTCCGGCCGTCTCGCGCGGCCGGGGGACGGTGGAGTCGAGAGCGCTGCCCGGAGTTCACGGCGCGAGCGTCGTGATCCGGCGGGAGATTGAGACATGGACAAGGCAAAGCGGCGTGTGGAGTCGCGTCTCGCCCGGCATCGCCGGGTACGCAAGTCGGTGCGTGGCGACGCGACGCGACCCAGGCTCGCGGTGTTTCGGAGCGACAAGCACGTCTACGCACAGCTCGTGGACGACGTCTCGGGTCAGTCGCTGTGCACCGTGTCGACGCTGTCGAAGGGCGTGCGCGAGGCGGTCGCCGACAAGAGCAAGAGCGAGGCCTCGAAGATCGTCGGACAGAAGATCGCCGAGCTCGCCCGGGAAAAAGGTGTAACCCGCGTTCATTTCGATCGCGGTGGCTTCGTCTATCACGGCCGTATCCGCGCAGTCGCGGAGGGCGCCCGCGAAGGCGGCCTGGAATTCTGAACGCGGACACGCGCGAGCGCGCGGCGGCCCCGGTCGCCGGAGCCTCGAGGCCAGACGGAGGTTGGTGTTGAGTCACGTAACTGACAATCAGTCCCCATCGCGTACGGCGTCCACGGGCCCGCACGGCGGTGGCGGCGGCGGTGGCGGCGGACGTGGACCCGGCGGTGGTGGACGAGGCCCCGGTGGCCCCGGCGGTTCCGGTGGACGTGGCCCGGGTGGCGCGGGTGGCCCCGGTGGACGCGGCCCGGGTGGCCCCGGCGGACGAGGCCCGGGTGGCCCCGGCGGTCGAGGCCCGGGTGGCCCCGGCGGACGCGGCCCCGGCGGCCCCGGCGGACGGGGGCCCGGCGGCCCCGGCGGACGGGGTGGCCCCGGCGGACGGGGCGGTCCCGGCGGACGCGGCGGCCCCGGTGGACGCGGTCGCGACGGACGCGGCGGACCGCGGCGCGGACGTCGTGACGAGCGCGGACCCGAGAGCGATCTCGTCGAACGCGTGATTCAGGTCAACCGCGTGGCGAAGGTCGTCAAGGGCGGCCGGCGGTTCGGCTTCAACGCGATCGTGGCCGTGGGCAACCAGAAGGGCAAGGTCGGCGTGGGTCTGGGCAAGGCGAACGAGGTCGCCGAGGCGATCTCCAAGGCCACCGAGTCCGCGCGCAAGGGCATGTTCGACGTGCCCCTGGTGAAGGGATCGATCCCGCACGAGACGATCGGTCGCTACGGAGCCGGGCGCGTGCTGATGAAGCCGGCGTCCGCGGGTACCGGCGTGATCGCCGGCGCGGGGGTGCGGATGGTTCTCGAGGCGGCGGGGGTGCAGGACATCCTCACCAAGAGCCTCGGCAGCGCGAACTCTCACAACATGGTCAAGGCCACCGTCGTCGCGCTCCGGTCGCTGATGACGTCGGCCGACGTGGCGAAGCGCCGCGGGGTGACCGTGCCGAAGCTGTTCGGGATCCGGAAGGGCGCAGATGGCGAAGAAGCTTAAGATCACGCAGATCCGAAGCGCGATCGGTCGCAAGCAGAACCAGAAGGACACCATTCGCGCGCTCGGCATCCGACGGATGCACCAGACGGTCGTGCACAACGACACGCCTCAGATCCGGGGCATGGTGAACACCGTGTCGCACCTCGTGAACGTGGAAGAGGCCGATCATGACTAAGCTGTCGAACCTGAAGCCCGCCAAGGGCTCGACGCACCGGCGCAAGCGCGTCGGAATCGGACCGAGCTCGGGGCACGGCGGGACCAGCGGCCGCGGGCACAAGGGCCAGAACTCGCGCTCCGGCGGCGGCGTCCCCACGTGGTTCGAGGGCGGCCAGATGCCCCTGATCCGCCGCATCCCCAAGCGTGGGTTCATCAACCACTTCCGGACCGAGTACCAGGTCGTGAACCTCCGGGACCTGACCCGTTTCGAGGCGGGCACGACGGTCGATCGCGACGCGCTGGTCGGCGCCGGGCTCGTCCGCGCACGCGGCGGACCGGTCAAGGTTCTCGCCAGCGGCGAGCTCGGGCACGCGCTCACCGTGAAGGTCGATGCGGCGTCGGGACAGGCGCGCACGAAGATCGAGGCGGCCGGGGGAACCCTCGAGGTCGTCGTGAAGGCGCGCGAGGGCGCCCCGCGGAAGGGATGATCGTCTCATGAAGCTCGTCGAAAACTTCCGCTCGATGATGGCGATCCCGGAGCTGAAGCGGCGCCTCGCGTTCACGGCTCTGGTGCTGTTCATCTACCGCATCGGAAGCCACGTCCCGACGCCGGGCATCAACGGGCGCGCGCTGTCGGCCTACATGGACGCGATCGCGGCCTCGGGCGGCCAGACGCTCTTTGGCCTGTACGACCTGTTCGTGGGCGGGAACTTCTCGAACGCGACCATCTTCGCGCTCGGGATCATGCCGTACATCTCCGCGTCCATCATCCTGCAGCTGCTCGGGGCGCTGGTCCCGTACTTCCAGCGTCTCCAGAAGGAGGGCGAGGAAGGACGCCGGCGGATCAACCAGATCACGCGATACGGCACGGTCGGGCTGTCGCTGATCCAGTCGGCGGCGCTGAGCGGCTATCTGGTGAGCTTGAACACGCGCGTGCTCGAGGTGGCCGGAAACGTGGGACAGATCGTCCCCAATCCGGGCCTCGACTTCACGCTCCTGACCATGCTCACCCTCACGACGGGCACGGTCTTCGTGATGTGGCTCGGCGAGCAGATCACCGAGCGCGGCATCGGAAACGGCATCTCGCTGATCATCTTCATCGGCATCGTGGCCCAGTATCTGGGTGACATGATCCGCACGGCGCAGGGCGTGATCAACGATCAGATCGATCCCTTCCTGTTGCTCGTGTTCGGCGTGGTGGCGGTCGGCATCATCGCCCTCGTGGTGGCCATGACGCAGGCCCAGCGGAAGATCCCGGTGCAGTACGCGCAGCGACGCGTGGGGGCCAAGCTCTACCGGGGCGGCAGCACGAGCATCCCGCTCCGGCCGAACACCGCGGGCGTGATCCCGATCATCTTCGCCCAGTCGATCATGATCTTCCCGGCCACGATCGCGGCGTTCTTCCCGAACTCCGAGTTCATGACCCGGTTCCAGGCCGTCATGAGTCCGGGACAGGTCGTGTACTCGGTGGTGTACGCGGCCATCATTCTGTTCTTCGCGTACTTCTACACCGCGATCGTGCTGAACCCGGTGGATCTGGCGGACAACCTGAAGAAGCAGGGCGGGTTCATCCCCGGCATCCGTCCGGGCAAGAAGACCGCCCAGTACATCGACCGGATCCTGACTCGCATCACGCTGCCCGGCGCGGTCTACCTCGCGTTCGTCGCCGTCCTGCCCGACTGGATCCTGTCGCGCACGAACTTCCCGTTCTACTTCGGTGGGACGGGGCTCCTGATCGTGGTCGGCGTCGCGCTCGACACGCTGTCGCAGATCGAGTCGCACCTCCTGATGCGCCACTACGAAGGGTTCATGAAGAAGGGTCGGGTCAAGGCCCGGCGCGCGTAGCGAGGGATGCGATCGTGGCCGGGTCACCGATCGTGCTCATTCTGTTCGGGCCCCCCGGGTGCGGCAAGGGCACACAGGGGGCGCGACTGAGCCGGGCCAAGGGGATTCCGTCGATCTCGACGGGCGACATCCTTCGCCAGGCGGTTCGAAACGAGACGCCGCTGGGGCGCGAGGCCAGGCGGTTCATGGACGCCGGGCAGCTGGTGCCCGACGACGTCATGTTGAAGCTGATCGGCGAGCGGCTCGGCGAGCCGGACGTCGGGGACGGGTTCATGCTGGACGGCTTCCCGCGCACCGTCGTCCAGGCCGACGGGCTGGAAGAGGTCCTGTCGGGGAAGGGGTTCGAGATCTCGAGGGTGGCCAACATCCGGGTGCCGAGGGCCCGTCTCATCGAGCGGCTCACGGCCCGGCGGATCTGCACGGCCTGCGGGGCGACGTTCAACACGACGTTCCTCCCGCCGCCGCCGGACGGTACATGTGCCGATCCTGCAACGAGTTGCAAGGGTGAGCACGTCGTCCAGCGGGCGGACGACCGGGCCGAGACCGTCGAGGCCCGGCTGGACGTCTACGAGCAGAGCACGGCGCCCCTGATCGCGTACTACCGCGAGCGCGGCCTGCTCACCGACGTGGACGGCGACTCGGACCCGGATACGGTGTTCGACCGGCTGATGGCGGTGGTGGCGTGATCATCATCAAGACCCCCGAGGAGATCGAGGGGATCCGCGCCGCCTGCCGGGTGGTCGCGGGGGCGCTCGGCGAGGCCCAGAAAATGATGAATCCGGGGGTGACTACCGGCGAGATCGATAATAAAATCGAGCGCTTCATTCGCGACGCGGGTGGCATTCCGGCCTTCCTCGGCTACCAGGGGTTCTCGGGAAGTACGTGCATCTCGATCAACGACGAGGTCGTGCACGGGATCCCGACGCCCGAACGGCGCCTCGAGAACGGCGACGTCGTGGGCGTGGACATCGGGGTGAAGCTGAACGGCTTCTTCGGCGACTCGGCCCGGACGTTCGGGGTGGGCGAGATCTCCGAGGAGCTCCAGCACCTGCTCCGGGTCACACGCGAGTCGCTGGAGGCGGGCGTCGAGGAGGCGCGGCCGGGCAACCGGGTCGGCAACATCTCGGCGGCCGTCCAGGAGCGGGCCGAGGCCGGGGGGCTGGCCATCGTGCGCACGCTGGTCGGACACGGGGTCGGCAAGCACCTCCACGAGGATCCGGCCATCCCGAACTTCGGCAGGAAGGGCGACGGACCCAGGCTCGAGCCGGGCATGGTCGTCGCGATCGAGCCGATGCTGAACCTCGGCACCGAAGAGGTGAAGACGCTTTCGGACGGCTGGACGATCGTGACCGCGGACGGCAAGTGCTCGGCGCACTTCGAGCACACGGTGGCCATCCTGGAGAGCGGTCCCGAGCGGCTGACCGAGATGGAGTCCGAGACGAACGCGCGCCCCGGCGCGCGGCAACGATGAATCTGAGTAGAGGGTAGGGCTTGGCGAAGCAGCAAGGCATCCAGCTGGAAGGCACGGTCACCGAGACCCTGCCGAACGCGATGTTCCGGGTCGAGTTGTCCAACGAGCACACGATCCTGGCCCACGTGTCCGGGAAGATGCGCATGCACTTCATCCGGATACTGCCGGGCGATCGCGTCACGGTCGAGCTGTCGCCTTACGATCTGACCCGAGGTCGGATCGTCTATCGATTCAAATAGACGAGCCCCATCCCGCGGGAGCGGGACGGCACGCCACCGACCGGATCCGACGAAGGAGCCGGGCGTCACGTGTCGGGGCGCCACGGCGTCCCCTGGACGCGTCCGGGGAGGGACGAGGCAATGAAGGTCAAGGCTTCGGTAAAACGAGTCTGCGAGTACTGCAAGATCGTGCGTCGGCGTGGCGTCGTACGCGTGATCTGCTCGCGCAACCCGCGACACAAGCAGCGTCAGGGCTAGTCGATCCCGTCGGGAGCCGGCGACCGCCGTCGCCGCCCCGGGATCGGACGAGTCTGAAGGAGGTAATTGGTGGCGCGAATCGCCGGTGTCGATCTTCCGAACGCGAAGCGGGTCGAGGTCGCTCTCACGTACATCTACGGGATTGGACACACGTCGTCCTCTCGGATCCTCTCCACCACGGGTGTCGACCCGGACAAGCGGGTGAAGGATCTGACCGAGGAGGAGAGCAGCCGACTCCGCAACGAGATCGAGAAGAACTACCGCGTCGAGGGTACGCTCCGGGCAGAGATCCAGATGAACATCAAGCGTCTGAAGGACATCAACTGCTACCGGGGTCTCCGACATCGCCGGAATCTTCCGGCACGCGGTCAGCGTACGAAGACGAACGCGCGCACCCGCAAGGGACCGAAGAAGGGTGCGATCGCTCTGAAGAAGAAGGCGTAGCCCGGGACTCCATCTCGAGCACGCTGGTTCGTCTCGGCCGACCGTCCGAACAACACGTGTGACGTCGCGAACCACCGCGCGTTCACACCGCCGAACACTGCGTAAACCGCCCAGACGGAGCGGGAGGAAGCAAGAACGTGGCAAAAGACAAGAAAGGCGCGCGCCGGAAAAAGGACAAGAAGGCTCCTCCGGCAGGCGTCGTGCACATCCAGGCGACCTTCAACAACACGATCGTGACGATCACCGACACGGCCGGGGCCACCGTGTCCTGGGCGAGCGCGGGCATGGTCGGCTTCAAGGGCTCGCGCAAGAGCACGCCCTTCGCGGCGCAGCTGGCCGCGGACAAGGCCGCCAAGGAGGCGCTGGCCGTCGGCATGCGTCAGGTCGAGGTCTGGGTCAAGGGTCCGGGCTCGGGCCGAGAGGCGTCGGTGCGCTCCATTCAGGCGGCCGGCCTCAACATCACGTCCATCCGCGACGTGACCCCCATCCCCCACAACGGTTGCCGCCCGCCCAAGCGGCGACGGGTCTAAGGGGGGATACCGACCATGGCACGTCATACCGATCCCGTGTGCAAGCTCTGCCGCCGGGAGGGCACGAAGCTCTTCCTGAAGGGGCAGCGGTGCTACTCGCAGAAGTGCGCGATCGAGACCCGCAACTACGCTCCCGGCGAGCACGGCCGGGACCGCCGTCGCAAGGTATCCACCTTCGGCACGCAGCTGCGTGAGAAGCAGAAGATCCGCCGCATGTACGGCATGATGGAGAAGCAGTTCCACTCGTACTACCAGCGAGCCGACCGCGCCAAGGGCGTGACCGGCGAAGTGCTGATGCAGCTCCTGGAGCTCCGTCTCGACAACCTCGTCTATCGCATGGGGTTCGCCCCCTCGCGGGCGTCGGCGCGACAGCTCACCCGGCACGGGCACTTCACCGTCAACGGCCGCGTCGTGGACATCCCGTCGTTCCACTGTCGAGCGGGCGACGTCATCCAGGTCCGCGACAAGAGTCGCAAGCTCCAGATCATCTCCGACTCGCTCGAGGGACGGCGCAGCGCCGATCTCGAGTGGTTCACCACGAACGAGAAATCGTTCGAGGGACGCATCCTGAGCATTCCTCGACGAGATCAGATCCCGGCTCCCGTGCAAGAGCAGTTGGTCGTCGAGCTCTACTCGAAGTAGCCCTTCCCGTGTCCATGGCCGCGCTGGCGCGCGAGCGGGACACACCAAGGAGGATGCCGTTTATGAAGTGGAAGAACCTCCAGATGCCGAAGCGCATCCAGCAGATCGCCGAGGACGAGGCCAACAACTACGGTTGCTTCGTCATCGAGCCGCTGGAGCGTGGCTTCGGGGAGACGCTGGGGAACGCCATTCGTCGAGTGCTGCTCTCGTCGTTGCAGGGCGCGGCGATCTCCGCGGTTCGCATCGACGGCGCGCTCCACGAGTTCTCCACGCTTCCGGGCGTTCTGGAAGACGTCTCCCAGATCATCCTGAACCTGAAGCAGGTGCGGCTGAAGCACCACGGGGACGGTGAGCGCAAGGGCTACATCCGGGTCGAGGGCGAGCGGACGGTGACCGCCGCCGACCTCGAGCTTCCGGCCGACGTCGAGGTGCTGAACCCCGAACAGCACATCGCCACGCTCAACCGCGAGGGTCGGCTCGAGCTGGAGGCGGAGATCACGCCGGGCCGCGGCTACGTCTCGGCCGACCAGCACCTGGGCACCGACCGCCCGATCGGCGTGATCCCGATCGACTCGCTGTTCTCGCCGGTCCCGCGCGTGAACTTCGAGGTTGAGCGCATGCGCATCGGTCAGCGGATCGACTACGACAAGCTGATGGTCCACATCTGGACCGACGGCAGCATCGTGGCGCAGGACGCGCTCTCGATGGCGTCGAAGATCCTCCGCGATCACTTCGCGCTCCTCATCAACTTCGAGGACGACTTCGACGAGGAGCCGCTGGAGGAGGTCGACGAGGAGAAGTCGCGTCTGCGCGCGCTTCTGATGAAGAGCGTGGACGAGCTCGAGCTCTCCGTGCGCTCGTCGAACTGCCTTCGCGCGGCGAAGGTCCGCACGATCGCGGACCTCGTCCAGAAGGGCGAGCAGGAGATGCTCAAGCAGCGCAACTTCGGACGCAAGTCGCTCAAGGAGATCGAGGACATCCTGGGCGACATGGGTCTTCATTTCGGAATGGACGTGTCCGACATCATCAGCGGCATGCCGATGGGTCCGTCGTCCAGTTCGACGGGCAACGACACCGAGCCGGTCACGGCCGACGCGTCGATCGACTAGCGCCGACCGCGGAAAAGGAATCGAGTCATGCGACACAGGCGACAGGGCCGCCAGCTCAGCCGTACCGCGAGCCACCGGCGCGCCATGCTTCGCAACATGGTCACCTCGCTCTTCGAGCACGAGCGAATCACGACGACGGTGCCGAAGGCACGCGAGGCCCGTCGTGTGGCCGAGAAGCTCATCACCCGCGCCAAGCGCGGCGACCTGCACGCCCGCCGTCAGGCGGCGAGCTACCTCCGGAGCGACGCCGTCGTCCGGAAGCTCTTCGAGACGATCGCGCCCTGGTACGCCGAGCGGCCGGGCGGCTACACCCGCATCGTCAAGCTGGGCAACCGGCAGGGCGACGGCGGCGAGATCGGCATCCTGGAGCTGGTCAAGACCGGCGAGCTGGCCGAGGCCGACATCAAGGCCCGCGCCGATCGCGCCGAGGCCCGTGCCGAGCGCCGCGCCACGCGCGCGCGTGAGAAGGCCGAGGCCGCCGCGGCGGCGGCCAGCGCGGCCGGGATGCCGGCCGACGACGAGGACGACGACGACGAGGATGACGACAAGGACAAGTAGTCCGCGATCGTCCATCGTCGCCGAGATCCGTGGAACGCAGTTCGAGAGGCCGATCCTCCGAGAAGGAGGGTCGGCCTCTTCTCGTGGTCCATCCCGGCTTCCCGGGATATCGACCTGGACGAGCGAGCCTCCGGCACTCCCGCATGACGCGCATGATCGCCCCCCGTGGCATGGACGTCCTCGCCCTGGTGACGCTCATGACTCCTCGTGACACTCGTGGCGTGCGGCACGGTGCCGCGCCCCGGTGCAACCCCGGTGACCCAGGCGATCGTGTGACCCAGGCGATCGTGTGACCCCGGCGATCGTGTGACCCCGGCGATCGTGTGACCCAGGCGATCGTGTGACCCCGGCGATCGTGTGACCCCGGCGATCGTGTGACCCAGGCGATCGTGTGACCCCGGTGATCGCGTGACCCTGGTGCCCTGGCGATCCGGTAACCCAGGACCCGCGTGATCCGGTGACCGGCGCGACCGCGCGACCCCGTGACCCGCGCGACCCCCTGACCCGCGCGACCCGGCGACCCCGTGCCCCGCGTGACCCGGTGATCCCGTGCCCCGCGTGACCCGGTGATCCCGTGCCCCGCGTGACCCGGTGATCCCGTGCCCCGCGTGACCCGGTGCCCCGCGTGACCCGGTGCCCCGCGCGACCCGGTGCCCCGCGTGACCCGGTGATCCCGTACCCCACGTGACCCGGTGCCCCGTGCGGCCCAGGGACCCGCGCGATCCGGTGACCCAGGCGACGCCGTGACCCTCGGGCCATCATGTCAGCTCGTGACGGTGGTGAACCTCTCGGCGCGCGTGACCCTCGTGGTCCGGACGATGCCCGTCGCCCGGTTGATGCCGACGAAGCCCGTCGCCCGTTCGCGTCCCCGACAGGTTCGCGTCCCCGCCAGGTTCGCGCACGCGGGAGACGGCTCGCTCACCCGGCGCACGGGCTCGTTCGGTCGCTCGACGACTCGCTGTCACTCGCGCCGTCGCGCGACGAGCCACACCTCGCGCGCCGCGGCCACCGGCATCGCGTGCAACGCGGCGTGACAGCGCCAGCACACCGTGGCCAGGTTCTCCATCGTGTTCCGACCCCCGCGCTCCACGGGCAGCCGATGATGCACCGCGAGGTGATGACGGCTGTTGCACCCGGGTACACGGCATCGGTGCTCGTCGCGCGCGAGCACGCGTCGCCGCAGGCTCGGCGCGATGCTGGCGCGCCGCCGACCGCGAGCGTCGACGACGTCCGCGTCGGCGAGAATGGCCCGGCGCATGACATCGTTGAGCGGACGATCGCCGACGCGCGCCCGATGACAGGTCGGACAGTCCTGGACGACGATCTGATAGCACGACCGCGGTCCCGCCTCTGCCACCATCGCCGACGACGAGGAAGACGGCGTGGAGCATGACGCCGAGGAGGACGCTGCCGACGACGCCGACGCCGGAGACGACGGAGGCACGCGGGATGAGGAAGCCGACGGGGATGAGGAAGACGGCGCCGTCGACCGAGCCGCCGCTTCCGCCGACGTCGACCGAGGCGCCGACCCCGACGACAGGGCGTTCGCGAACATCGCCATCGCCGCGACGACGAACTCCGCCTTCGAGCCCCGGAACCCGTGCTTCCGGGCGTGCTCCCACGCGGCCTCGGCGTGCGCATGGGAGAGGGTGTCGAGCCGCACGCGCAGCTCGAGAGTCACCTCGAGCGTCGGCGCCGATGTCACGGCCGCATCGCCGACCCCAGCGACCGAGTCGACGTCCGCGACCGAGTCGGCCACCGAAGGGCAGTCGTCCGCGACGGTGGAGTTGGTCCCCGCGGCGGAGTCGACCGCTGCGGCCGAGTCAGCCACCGCGTCCGCGCCGGCGCCGGACACGGCGATGCTGTCCGCGTTGGCGAGATCGGCCGCGATGGCCTCATCGGCGGCCCGCGCGACGTCGGCCGCGCCGATCGTCGGCGACGACGCCGCGTCCCCTCGTGACGATGGCTTCGCCGGCACCGGATCGACCCGGATCGTCTCCTGCGCCCCGCCACCGACCGCACGCCGCGCCGCCCCCCGGGCGTCCGCGATCCGCTGCTCCAGCTCCCGACGCGACAGGCGCGACGCCAGCCCGATCCACGCATCCGCGGACGAGGCGGTCAGGATCGGGGCGATCGCGCGCGCCTTCGTCCAGCTCAGCCGGCCCGACGCCATCGCGTCGCGGAGCGCCGGGAACTCCCGCATCCGCTCGGACAGCCCCCGCAGCTGATGACACCGCGACGCCGACATCTCCAGTCGCTCCATCGCGTACGCCAGCATCGAGGTGAAGCCGAGCACGCGATAGTGGTGCTCGGCGTCGATCTCGGCGAACGACAGCGCGACCGCGACGCTCGCGCGGCCTTCCAGACGTCGCACGCGCTCCAGCCGCCGGCAGGCGCGACGCGAGCGCGCCTCGCGCCGAGCGTCCGTCCCCTGAAGACGGGAGCGCGCGTTGTTCCGAACGTCCGTCCCCTGAAGACGGGAGCGCGCGTCGCTCCGAACGTCCGTCCCCTGGAGGCCGCTCGTGTTCGTGCTGGACATGCTCGCGACACGCGATGGCTCGGTCCTGGACACCCGCATGATGCACCCCTCAGTCGACGGTGTTGATCATCAGAGGACCGGCCGATCCGAACGCACGGCGCCGCGTCATCAGACGGCGCCGACGGAGATCGACCGGCGAACGCCATCGCCCGGGGCGTGCGCGGCGAAGGAACCGGGGCAGCTGCTCGATCCAACGGGGGGAGAGCTCGGCCGACCTGGGGCTGATCGACGTGAGAAAGTTACCGGAATCGCCCGCCGAAGTCAAGCATAAATCAATACGTGACAATAAGTTAACACGCTCCGGCGCGCACTCTGACCCGCCTCGCCGGAGGCGTTCGCGCGCCGGTCGGTGACCTCCCAGGCCGACCGCAGCGCCCACCACCGTTGCGCGGGGCGCCCGGCGCCCCGTGCTCGGTGTCCCGCGCTGGGCGTCCCGCGCCCCGCGCTCGAGTCCCCGCGCCCGGCGTCCCGCGCCCCGCGCTCGAGTCCCCATGCCCCGCGTTGCCCCGTGATTACCCGGGTACGATCGCCACCTCCGGCATCCGGCCGGAGCGGCGAGCAAGGCGGCGGGCAAAGCGGCGCCGTCGCGCGAAAGAGGCTCGACGTCGTCATCGAGGTCTCGAGACGAGCTCCGCCACCTGCGGCGATTCCCGGATTGACCCTTCTCGTCGGGGCCCCACCGGCGCGGGAGCCCGTTCGGTGACGGAGGGAGCCGCCGGTCCGCCGGCGTCAGCGATAGAGGGCCTTCATCCGGCCCCACGTCGACCGGTTGACCGGCGTCCCCGCGCAGGCGTCACAGGTGGGCACGGCGATGCCGTCGCACTCCTCGCAGCCGGACACCCACACGCAGGTGCCGTCGGAACGGCAGCACCAGGTCCCGCCGGTCGGTCGATCCGAGGACACCTCCACGTATCGGAGTAGCGCGAGCTCGTAGCCGATGCCGAACACGTCGGTGGCGGGCGTCCAGTCCGCGAAGCCGAAGAAGTCGGATCGGAAGTGAGCCTCGGCGCCGTTCCCGGTTCCGGTGGCGACGCCCCACTGCGGTGGGAAGCACGCGTCGGCGATGACGCTCACGTGGTAGGTACACCCGTACTCGAGAAAGACGTAGGAGAAGGTCCCACAGTATCCGTACGGGTCGCCCGGTGCCTCGTTGTACTCGGTCAGGTAGCGGGTCGCCACTTCCTCGCCGGGAACACCCGCGTCGTCCAGATAGTACGAGATGCGGAATCCGTCCGGCGGCACGGGCGATCCGTTCCAGTAGACACCCCACCAGCCGATGCCGACGTCGCCGTATCCGGCCACGAAGTCGTCGGCCATCTCGGAGACGAACGGGTAGCAGACGTCGTCCTGCGAGGACAGGCCGCTCTGACCGTCGGGAAACTGCTCCCACTCGATGAAACCGTCGCAGTCGTACGGTCCGGGCTCGAGCGAGCCGCCCGATGGCGTGGCGGTGAGCGTGGGCACGTCCGCGCCCGCGGGTAGCGCGAGGGCGGCGGCGAGAACCGGGATCGAGAGAGCCAGTCGTGCCGATGCGTGGTGTGACATGCGGACCTCGCGGGTTACGGGAGGGCGGCACCTCGGGGCTACGTGTGGTCGGATTCTATCACGCGGGGGCAGAGCACGGACGGCCTGCGGGACGGGACGTGCGGGCGGGAGTCCGGCGACGTGGGACGTCGGGTGACCCGCGAATCGGCTCAGCGGGGAGCGTGCGCGTGAACGGCCTTGATCGAGCCCCACGTGTGCCGCTCGACCGGCGTGGAGCGGCCGGCGTCGTACAGGCGGAATGCGCGCTTGGAGATCACGGCCTCCCAGACCGGGTGCCCGAGGAGCGCCGAGCGAAAGCAGCCGACCTCCTCGTCGAGCACCGCGCTCGCCCAGCCCCACTCGGGCGGATAGCACAGGATCGCCACGATCGAGACGTAGTAGCGTCGGCCCTCGACCGTGGGCACGGGCGCGGTCAGCGTCGCGCAGTAGCGGCCGAGTCCGCCGGGGCCGGACGACACGTCGAAGTCGTGGGTCTCGAGCTCGGCGATCGGGAGCCCCGGGCAGCCGCCACCGTCGGTGTAGAAGCTGATCCGGAACCCCTCGGGTCGCTTCGCCGAGCCCGACCAGAAGACGCCCCACCACTCGACGGCGCCGACGTCGTTGCCGTTGCCGACGAACCAGTCCGCGGACTCGCTGAGAAAGGCCGAGCAGCGATCGTCGATGGACGTGATGCCGAGCGCCTCGACGGGAAGCTGCTCCCACGCGACGGCGCCGCCGCACGCGGTCTCCGCCGGGGCGGGCGCCGGCGAGAGCCACACAGTCAGCGTGATCAGGGCGATCAGCGACGATCGACTACGCATCTACGCCTCCCGGCCGGCGGATGGGGTTCGTCAGGGCGTGGACCGACGACGCGGCGGCGTCGGTCGGAACATCATCACCGTCAGATCGTCGGGTTTGCTCGGGCCGTCGCCCGTCGTGTCGACCATGCGGGCCCGCGACGCGTCCATGACGCGCGTCAGGGCCGCGGGGATGGGGCCCTTCCGCACGGCCTCCACGATCTCGCTGGCGTAGAGGTTGTCGGTGAGCCCGTCGCTGGATAGTAGCACGGTGTCTCTCGGTGCGAGCCGCATCGACGATCCGATCTCGATGCGCATGTCCGGCGTGCCGACCGCGTTCGAGATGACGTTCCGCTCCGCATGGTGTACGGCGTCCTCCTCGGCGAGCACCCCGGCCTCCACCTGATAGGCCACCGGCGCGTGTGAGACCGTCTGGAGCTTCACGCGTCCCCGCTGGCCCACGACGAGGACCTCCGAGTCGCCCACGTGGTACGGGCGCAGCTCGTCGCGCACGATCTCGGCCACGGCCAGCGTGGTGCCCGCGCCGATCCCCAGCGCCAGGATCTCGGCGTTGGCGGCCTCGATCGCGTTCAGGATCGCGGTGCGGAGCCCGTCTGCCGGATCGTCGACGGCGGCGACGCTGGTGGCGAGCGCATCCACGGCGATGCGGGCCGCCCGTCCGCCGGCGGCGGATCCGCCGAGACCATCGGCCACCGCCAGGACGAGGGCGTCGTCGGATCGGGCCAGGACGAGCGCGGCGTCCTCGTTCGGCGTCTTCTTGTCGGGCGAGCGCGCGGTCTGCACACCGACGGTCCCGATCGACACGTCGTGCAGCTCGGGGCTCGACATGTCGTCGGCCGCGTAGACTCGCGCCACCGGAGCGCTCATCGTTCGCGACCGGATGAGAGATCGTGACTCAAGCGACACCTCGGAAGACACGATCATGCGCCGGAGGCGTCGTCTTGAACGATCGACGCCGTGACCATCCCTGGGCGGAATTCCGAGGAGAGTACGCGAAACCACACACAACGCAAGCGCGGGCGTTCCCACGAGTGTACCCGGGTGCAAACCGCTCGCACCGCGCGCTCGTCTCCACGGGTGTACCCGGGTCTGAACCGCCCCCGGTTTGTCGGAGGGTCGATTCCTCGAGAGGATGGAGTCCATGGGACGTTCAATCATGTTCTCCCCCGAGGTCCGCGAGCGGGCGGTTCGGATGGGTCGGGAGCACGAGGGCGAGCACGACTCGCAATGGGCCGCGATCCGCTCGATCGCGACCAGGATCGGGTGCACGCCGAGACGCTTGCCCAGGCGGAGCCCGACGGTCGAGCAACGTGATGGTGTCGTTCATCGATGAACACCGGGACACGTACGGAGTCGAGCCGATCTGTCGGGTGGTGCCGATGCTCCGTCGACCTACCACGAGATCAAGGCCCAGGAGCGCGATCCATCGCGTCGCTCGGCTCGGCGTCGTCGAGACGAGACGATCTGCACGGAGTTCGGTCGTTCCGCTCGGAACCGCTTCCACGACGTCCACGGCGCGAAGAAGACCTGGAAGGAGCTGCGTCGCCGGGGCCTCGACGTGGCGCGACGGACGATCGATCGTCAGATGCGCGCCATGGGCCTGCGTGGCGCGGCTCGGGGTCGTGCGTTCAAGACGACGGTGGGAGCGGATCTGGCCACCCGTCCGGCCGATCTCGTCGACCGCAACTTCTCGGTGGCACGTCCGAACGCGTCTTTGGTGACCGATCTCACGCACGTATCGACCTGGAGCGGGTTCGTGTTCGTGGCGTTCGTGATCGACCCGTTCTCGCGTCGCATCCTGGGCTGGGGTCTCGGGGTCGCTGCGTACCGACACGGTCCTCGATGCTCTGGAAGAAGCCCACCTCACGCGTGGAGCCGCGCTCACGGGGCCGCTGGTTCATCACAAGCGAGGCGTGCGATACCTCTCGATCCCCTGAACCGAGCGTCTGGAAGACGCCGGGATCGAGCTCTCGGTCGGGAGCAAAGGCGACAGCTACGACGACGCGCTGGCCGAGACGTCATCGGGCCGTGCAAGGCGGAGCTGATCCGTACGCGCACGTCAGCGCGCGTGTACCCGGGTGCAAACGGCTCGCGCCGCGCGCACGTCAGCGCGTGTGTACCCGGGTGCAAACGGATCGTGCCGCGCGCACGTCAGCGCGCGTGTACCCGGGTGCCGTCGGCGACGTCGCTCGGCGGGGTCACGATCAACGTCTCGCCGGCGTCGACGCCGCTCTCGATCTCCACCACGCGGCCTCCGCGCACGCCCACGACCACGTCGCGGCGCCGGGCCCGACCATCCTCGACGACGAACAACGCCTCACGGCCGTCGCCCACGTCGAAGAGAGCGCTCGAAGGGGCGGTGACGACGTCCCGCCGCTCGGCCGTCACCGCGCGAACCTCGACCCGGAACGCATCGCCCAGGGCCGCCCAATCTGTGCGTGGCGACGTGATGTCGAGCCGGACGTTCACGCGCTGCTCCTCGACCCCGAGGGCCGACGTCTTCGTGAACCCCGACGGCTCGACCACGCGGATCACCGCGTCGAGGGGGGTCGCGCCGCCCCATCGCTCCACGATCGCGCGCATGCCGGGACGCAGGCGTACCGCGTCGCGCGAGAGGAAGTCGGCCACGATCTCGAGCGAGCGTGGATCACCGATCTCGACCAGCGCCTGCCCGCGCTCGGCGATCCCGGCGTCCTCGCGCAGCACGCGGAGGATGCGACCCGACACCGGGGCCCGGATCACGACCTCGGCCGCGGCGACGCCGCCGTCCGGGGAGGCACCGCCGTCCGGGGAGACACCGCCGTCCGGGGAGACGTCGCCGTCCGGGGAGGCACCGCGGTCCGGAGAGGCGCCGCCGTCCGGGGACACACCACCGTGTGGGGACACACCGCCGTGCGGGGACACACCGCCGTGCGGGGACACACCGCCGTGGGAGGGCACGGTGCCATCCGCCGTCGCCCCGATCGCGCCGACCTCGAGCGCGGCGGATGCCTCCAGCGTGGCCCGCGCCGCGTCGACCTGGAACGCGGCCACCTGGCGGGCGAACTCCGCGGACGCGTGCGTCGCCTCGGCCGTCTCGCGGCGCGTGCGGACCTGGTCGACCTCTTCCTCGGAGACCCCGTCGCTGGCCCGGAGCGCCAGCACGCGCTCCAGCGACGAACTGGCGAGCGCGAGTTCCGAGCGCGTCCGCGTCACGTTGGCCTCGGCCTCACGCAGCGCCGCTTCGGCCGCGCGCAGCGTGGCCTCGGCCTGGGCCCTCGCGCGGACGTCGAGGAGCGGGGAGGCGGGCGAGGTCAGCGTGGTGATCGGATCCCCGGCCTCGACCGCGTCGCCGGGGTCGAGCGTGACGCGGGTGATCATCCCCGAGATGGGCACCGTCAGCGTGAACCGGTCGATCACCCGCGTGCGGCCCTCGGTCACGATCGTCTCCAGCACGTCTCCGCGCTCGGCGGTCACGAGCTCGCAGCCCACCGGCTTCGGCAGGAACCCGTAGACGATCGCGGCGAGGACGATCAGCCCCACCACGATCACGGTCACGCGTCGCATCGAGAAGACCTCCTCACCCGAGCTCCGGCGCTCCCGCCGCCGTCATGCGCGCGTCTTCAGGACGCGCACGAGATCCAGGTGGTCGAGCCGGCGTCGCACGATGAAGGCCGAGATCAGCGCGGCGATCACGATCACGGCGGCGCCGAACGAGTACGAGACGCTGGAGACGATCGCGGGAAAGCGCATCGTCTCGGAGTTCATCTGAGTCATCGAGCCGACGGCCATCGCATGGCCCAGCACACTGCCCAGGGGGAGGGCCAGAAGCGTCAGCACCGCCGCCTCCCCGAGGAGGATCCACGAGACCTCGGCCCGGGTGAGCCCGAGCACCCGGAGGCTGGCCAGCTCGTGGGCGCGCTCGGACAGCGAGATCCGGACCGCGTTGTACACGACCCCGAACGCGATGATGCACGAGAGACCGACGCTGAACGAGAGCGACATCAGGAGATTCTGCGCCAGGAGCTCCTTGAAGTTCTCCATGACGATCGTCTTGACTCCGACCCCCGCGATCACCGGGCGTGCCTCGAGGTCCCGGAGGAGGTCCCCACCGACGGGACCGGTCGCCAGGTACGCCCCCGAGACCACCGACCCCTCGCGCATGACGGCGTTCAGCGCATCCAGATCCATGTAGGCCGAGAGCCCGACGAAGTCGTCGAGAAGCGCCGCCACCTCGACCTCGCGGACCGGTCGCGACCCCTCGAGCACCTCCAGGGTCAACGTCTCACCGACGCCGACGTGAAGGGCCTCGGCCAGCACCCTCGACATGGCCACGCCGTCCCGGGGCACCGGCACGCGGCGCAGGCGCGCGTCCAGGATCGGGCGGAGGCGTGCATCTCCCTCGATCCCGGTGATGCCGGCCAGACGCGACCGGTGCTCGCGCCGGAGCCGCACCGGCACCGTGCGGTAGGGCTCGGCGAACGTGACGCCGTCGAGCCCCTCCAGCTCGTGGAGGGCGGCCCGCGAACGCGGCTGTTGAAACGTCACCGCCACGTCCTCGAGCTGCATCGAGTTCTCCTGCGCGTCCATGACGAAGTAGATGATGTCGACGAACGAGTAGCCGAGCACCATGATCGCGGTGGCCATCGCGATGCCGAGCACGGTGAGCGCCGAGCGACGTGGGCGGCGCTCGAGCTGGCGGACGATCATCCGGCCCGCGGGGCTCAGAAGGTGCCCCAGGCCGAAGCGCTCGACGAGCGTCGCGCGATACGTGGGCGGCGCCGGAGGCTGCATCGCCTCGGCCGGGGGCAGCGCCACGCCGCGGCGCACCGACCCCATGGCCCCGCCGAGCGCCGCGAGCACGCTGACCCCGCACGCGACCAGCGGCGTCGCCGCACCCATCCGAAACTGGACGTTCGGAAACGAGAAGTACTCGGTGTAGAGAGCCGTCATCTCGTATCCGAGGTACAGACCCGCGGCCACCCCGACGACTGCGCCGGTGAGCACGATCGCGAGCACCACGGTCGTGTAGTGGAGCGCGATCGCGCGCGTGGAGTATCCGAACGCCTTCAGCGCGGCGATCTGCTCGCGCTGTGTGGTGATGAGCCGCGTCATGACGATGTTCACCAGGAACGCGGCGACGATCATGAACACGATCGGGAGCAGCCGCCCGGTGTTCGCGAGCTGCTCGATCTCGTTGGCCACGAACCAGTGGGAGAGCTGCTCGGCGCGGGGGACGGCGCCGAGGCCGCCGTAGGGGGCCAGGATCTCGTCCACCCGGGCGATCACGCCGTCCGGCGCGACGCCGGGCACGAGGCCGATCGCGACGTCGTCGAACGCCCCTTTCATGTCGGTCGCCGCGGCGAGGCCGTCCTCACCGGTCCAGAGCACGCCGTAGCGCCGGTCGTCGGGCAAGAACTCGCCGGGGGGGATCGTGTACACGAACTCCGGCGACAGCGCGACGCCGACCACGTGGAACTCGCGGCGACGGCCGTTGACGATGGCCACGATCGCGTCGCCGGGCGCGTACCCGTTGGCGGCCGCGAAGTTCTCGCTGACCAGCACCTCGTCCTCGGCGTGCGGCCGGATGTAGCGGCCCTCGCGGATCAGCACGTCGTTGAGTGACGGGTGCCCGGACTCGGGAACGCCCACCATGTGGCCGGTGGCTGGCACGTCCAGGGTCGGCACGTCCAGCGTCACGTCCACGACGACACGGGTCTCGACGCGGGCGACGCCCTCGACGGCGTCGAGCCGGTCGCGCACGGAGTCCGGCGCGCGCACACAGGAGGCGAAGACGTCGGCGAACCGGAAGTCCGAGTAGTACGTCATCTGGGTCACGCGGAGCGACTCGAGGGTCGTGAACATCGACACGTACATCGTGATCCCGGCCGCGACCACCAGCGCGATCGCGATCGCCTGGCCGCGAAGGCGCCAGAGGTCGCGGACCGCCTTGCGGTGGATCGCTCTCATCGTCGCACGCCCCCGCTCGCGTCCGCTGCGATCGCCGCCGTGCGGGTCACGCGGTGTGTCACCTCGTCGAGCCTCACCACACCAGCTCCTCCGGGGTGAGTCGGGTCGCGTTCCGCTCCACGCCCACGATCTGTCCGTCCGCGAGCCGGATCACGCGATCGGCCAGCGCGGCGATCGCGGCGTTGTGCGTGATGACGGCCGTCGTGGTTCCACGCTCCCGGTTAGCCCGCGCGATGGCCTCGAGCACGGTGATGCCGGTGGTGATGTCGAGCGCGCCGGTCGGCTCGTCGCACAGGAGCACGTCCGGGTTCTTGGCGATGGCCCGCGCGATTGCCACGCGCTGCTGCTCGCCACCGGAGAGCTGCGACGGGAAGTGATCGGCCCGCTCGGTGAGCCCGACCAGGGCGAGGGCGTCGGCCGGCCGCATCGGGTCCCCGGCGATCTCGGTCACCAGCGCGACGTTCTCGCGGGCGGTGAGGCTCGGGATGAGGTTGTAGAACTGGAAGACGAAGCCGACGTGATGGCGCCGGTACGCGGTGAGGTCGGCCTCCGTCGACTCGGTGAGCACGTGGTCCCGGTAGGCCACCGAGCCCGACGTGGGAACGTCGAGGCCGCCCAGGATGTTCAGGAGCGTCGACTTCCCGCTTCCGGAGGGGCCGAGGAGGACGACGAGCTCGCCCTCGAAGAGCTCGAGGTCGACGCCGCGCAGCGCATGTACCCGGACCTCGCCCGTGACGTACGTCTTGGTGACGCGCGTGGCGCGGAACACGGTGGCGAGTGGGGGCGCCGTCTGGGGCATCGCTCACGTTCCATTCCCGAGCACGGCCGTCGCTCCTCGACGCGTCGTTCGTCGACGCGTCGTCGCTCGACGAACGAGCTTAGCACCCGGGACGGCATCCCACAGCCTCGACCGGCGGTCGACGTCCGGAACGCGGCCGGCCCACGCTCCGGAGGGACCACGGGCACTCGCCGTGCCCCGTGCACGCGGAGGCCACTCCGGCATTGTATGATTGCGGGGTGTCCAGCCGGGCCGCCCCGCCGCGCCGAGCCATTCAGGGGCCGTGATCGGCGGCGCCGGGCGACGCGGGGAACCCGGTCGATCTCTCGGAGGAGAGCGGGATGGAGAGACACTCGGAGAACCGTCCGCGGAGAGTGAGCGTCGTGCTCGCGACGACTCTGTTGCTCCGGGCGTCGGGCATGGTCGCGGCACCGATCGATACGCCGGTCACCACCACGTTCGACGAGTCGCTCGAGGGCTGGTCGATTCCCCCGGAGCAGCTCGTGGATCTCATCTACATGGGCGCTGGCGGTAATCCGGGCGGTTTTGCGCTCTTCGGCGAGACGAACCCGACAGCGACCGAGATCGAGGCACCACCGGTGTACCTCGGGGACTGGTCCGAGCTCGACGGTGTCGGACGCCTGCAGTTCGACCACAAGATCCTCGAGCTGGGGGAGCTGCCGGACGGCCCCCCGTATCTCCCCTACGAAGCGGTCATCACCGGTGGCGCGAATCGAGCGCGGTTCGTGTCCGCGGAGACCGCCGTCGAGGAGTGGAACACGGTCACCGTGCCCATCGAGGAAACCGAGTGGTCGATCGAGAAGGGTACGTGGAGCGAGCTCCTGACGAACGTGGAGAGTCTTCGGATCCGGATCGAGCTCGTCGCAAACCCGGGTAGCACGGTGGATGATCAGGACGGCATCGACAACGTGTCACTGATGGGGGCGATGGCCGGCTTGGCCACCGGAACACCGGATGTCTCGGTCTCGATGCTCGTGGAGCCGAATCCGTTCCGGGCTCGAACGGCGGTCGTGATCTCCGGTACCGCGACCGCCCCCGTGCGAGTCGCCCTGTACGACACGGCGGGACGCCGCGTTTCCCTCCTGTTCGACGGTGTCCTCGACGCCGGCGCGATCCAGCGCATCGTCTGGGATGGGCGCGACGCGTGGCACCGCGTCATGGCGCCGGGCGTCTACCTCGTGCGCATCGTGGGGCGCGACATCGATCGTACGCAGAAGATCGTCCGAATCGAGTGACGCAAGGGGTAGAGTTGATGAACGAGCGCCACGACATCGGAGCCGGTCGGCTCCTGGACCTTCCCTGGAACTCGACCTGGCACCCTCGCCCGGCGCCGTGCGTGAGCCTGACGCGGGCCCTCGCGATCGGGCCCGTTCTCGGCGCGCTGGCCGCATTCGCCGCGCCGCCGGGCATCGCCTACGCGGTCGGGCTCCCGATCCAGATCGACGGCGACTACGACGACTGGGACGCCTCGGCCGTCGTCGCCACCGATCCCTCCGGCGACGACGGTTCGTCCGGGATCGACTTCACGGTGCTCCAGATGGCCGACGACGGCGAGCGGGTGTTCATCCGCTTCGACACCACCGCCGAGGTGCAGGGCGACGAGGGGCAGTCCCTCGTGGTCGCGTTCGACACCGATCGCAACGCCGGCACCGGGCAATGGGTCCACGGAGTGGGAGCCGAGCTCATCTGGCAGCTCGGGGCCCGGACCGGCAACCGGTATCCCGGCGGCGCCGGCGTCGGGCACGCCGAGATCGGACTCGTGCTCGCTCCCACGGTCAGCGACGTGGCCATGGAGCTGGCCCTCGATCGGGACGCATCGCCGGGCGGCTCGCCGCTCTTCGGAGGGCCGGACGTGGACGTCGTGGTGTGGGACGATGCCCCGGGCGGCGACGTGATCGGCGTAGCCACGTACACGTTCGTCGACGACACGTTTCCGGTGACGCCGATCCCGCTCGGTCGGGACGATCCCGATCACGTCCGCATCGCCGCGTACAACGTCGAGAACGACGGCCTGTTCGACGGGGGATCCACCGAGGCCGCGTTCGATCGCCTGCTGAGCGCCGCGGACGCGGACGTGTTCGTGTTCTGCGAGCTCTGGAGCTACGACGCCGCCGACGTGGTGGACCGGATGGAGGAGTTTCTCCCGCCGTCCGGGGGCGAGAGCTGGTACGCCGTCAAGCGCGACGCCGGCAACGTGGTGGCCTCGCGGTTTCCGATCCTCGACTCCTGGGAGATCCTGCCCGGGAGCCGCCTGACCGGCGTGCTCGTGGACCTCCGGCCCGACACCGACTCCGACCTCCTCGTCGTCGCGAACCACTGGAGCTGCTGCACGGCCGACGGCAACCGCCAGATGCAGGCCGACGCGCTGATCGCGTTCCTGCGCGACGCGCGCACGCCCGGCGGTGCGATCACGCTCGTCGAGAACACGCCGATCGTGGCCGCCGGCGACTTCAACCTCGTGGGCCTTCGCCGGCAGCTCGAGACGCTCATCACCGGGGACATCGCCGACAACGGCACGTTCGGTCCCGATTCGCCGCCGGACTGGGACGGGGGCGACTTCGCGATGACGCTGGCCCGTCATCCGGACGCGCGCCTCGTCTACACCTGGCGCCGCGACTCGAGCTCGTTCTACCCCGGCAAGCTCGACTACGTGTTCTTCACGTCGAGCGTGGCCACGCTTCACAAGGCGGTCGTGTTCGAGACGCGCACGATGTCGCCGGCGACGCTGGCCGCGAACGGCCTCGGCGCCGACGACACGGAGATCGCGAGCGATCACGCCGCGATCGTGGCCGACTTCACGTTCGGCGCGCTCCTGGGCGCCGCCGACCCGACGGGAGGCGCCGCCCACGCACCGTGGGGGCACCTGGCGCCGGTCAGAAACCCGGTTCACCTCGGCGGGTCCATCACGTCCGGACTCACGTTGACCGGGGCCGCGACCGTCGACGTGGCCGTGTTCGACACCGTCGGTCGCCGCGTGGCCTCGCTCCTCCAGGGCCGCCTGCCACCGGGGACGCACGCACTGGTCTGGGACGGACGGGACCACGCGGGGCATCCGGTGACGCCGGGGCTCTACTACCTCCGCGCATCGCGCGAGGACACGCCGGCGCCGATCGCGACCAAGGTGGTCGTGCTCCGGTGATGTCGCCCGGCCGTTGACCCTCCTGGCGCGCCCGCGTACCGTTCGGGGCCGGTCCCGAACCCGGCGGTGCGCGTGCCCGGTCCCAAGCTCGAGATCCTCGGATACGAGACGACGCCGATCGGCACGCTGTGCCTTCGCCGCCGGCGTTTTCTCCGCCAGCCCGACACCGTAGTCACCGAGATCACGCTCGATCACGAGCTCCTGATGTCGAGCCTCCACACCGCGTCCGAGCGTGCGCTCGCGAACGCGGCGCTCGAGCGTCACGGCGGGCACGATCTCGATGTGATGATCGGGGGGCTCGGGCTCGGGTACACGACCCACGAGGCGCTGGCGTCGGACCGGGTGGCCCGCGTCGAGGTGATCGAGCTCCTGGAGCCGGTGGTCGACTGGCTCCGCGAGGGGCTGATGCCGCTCTCGGCGGCGCTGACGGCCGACGCGCGCCTCACGATCACCCGGGGCGACGCATACGCGCGGCTGGCCGGCGAGCCCGACCGTGCCGTGGATCTGATCCTCGTCGACGTCGATCACTCCCCGGACGAGCCCCTGTCCGACGCGAGCGCCGCGTTCTACACCACCGAGGGCCTCGAGCGCGCGCGGCGGCACCTGTCGCCGGGCGGCGTCCTCGCGACCTGGTCGTACGCCCCGAGCGATGCCTTTACCGCTCGCCTGGGAGAGGTGTTCTCGAGCGTACACGTGGAGACGGTCACGTTCGAGAACGTGCACGTGGGCGAGACGTGCACCGACTGGCTCTTCCTCGCCACGCGATGATGCGCATCCGAGGCCGCCGCGGCGTGCGTGGTGTACACAGGGGTCTCCTCATCGCGTGCACGAACGCGCGCACGATGACGCGCACGATGTCGCGCACGATGGCGCACACCGGGGCGTGCACGATGGCGCGCATGATCGCGCGCACGACTGCGGGCGTGACCGCGGGCGTGATCACAGGCGTGATCACAGGCGTGATCGCAGGACCGATCGTCGGCGCGAGCGCCCCTCATGCCGATCACGTGCCCTTGCCGGACGACGTCCGCGCGATCTGGGTCGTGCGCGACGCACTCGGAGACCCGGGGCCGGAGCGGATCGTCCGCGACGCGATCGAGGTGGGCGCCAACACGCTCTTCGTGCAGATCGTGGGGCGGGGCGACGCGTGGTTCACGTCCTCGCACCTGCCGCGCGCCGAGATGCTGCCCCCGGAGGCAGGGGATCCCCTGGCCGAGATCCTGTCGATCGCGCATCGCGCCGGGCTCTCGGTCCACGCGTGGATCAACGTGGCGGTGCTCTGGAGCGGCGCCGAGCCGCCGGCCTCGCCGATGCACGTCGTGAACGCGCGACCCGAGTGGGTGATGTGCCTCCCGAGCGGCTACTCGATGGTGACCGTGCCCCAGGACACGCTTCGCGCTCTGTACGTCGAGGGCCTCTTCGCCGAGCTCGCGCACGAGGGATATCGCGCGCACCTCGCCCGGGTCGTGGACGAGGTGCTCGACGGATACGACGTGGACGGGATCCATCTGGACTACGTTCGCCGTCCGGTCGTCGACGGCGGATACGATCGCGGCACGCTCGGCCGCTTCCTGGAGTCGGCCGGCGTGACGCGCGCCGAGGTGATGCCCGACTGGACGCGGGAGCTTCCGGCGCGCCGGTACCAGTGGCCGGACTACGGGGACTCGGTCTCGGCGCCGATTCACCGGAAGTGGAACCGGTATCGGCGCGAGACGGTGACCGAGGCCGTGCGCGGCATCCGGGCGGTCGTGGACCGGCACGCGGCGTCCAGCGGCCGGGCGCTCGTCCTGTCGGCGGCGGTCATTCCCGATCCCGTGCGCGCGAGAAGGCGGTTCGCTCAGGACTGGCCCGCATGGATAGACGAGGGGCTCCTCGATGTCGCGGTGCTGATGTGCTACGCGAAGGGGACGAAGCCCGCGATCGCCCAGCTCGCGGCGGCGCGGGCCGAGGCGCCGGCGCGGCGGATCGTGGCCGGCGCGGGGGCGTGGCATCAGCCTCTCGGCGATGCCGCGCTGTCGCTGCGCCGCATGCTCGACGACGACGTGCGGGGGGTGTGTGTGTTCCCGTGGAGCGCGCTCTCGACCGACGTCCGGAAGAGCGTGCGTCTCGTGGGCCGGGCCTGGCGTCCACCATCACCCGCGCCGCCGGGATCGGACCGCTGACCCGACTTCGCTCCAAACAAACACGGGCATCTTCCTTCATAATCTGCTAGTCTGGAATCGCCTCCCCTCCCGGACAACCTCACCGTCCATGAGGAGGTACTCATGCGAGCAGGCATCTGGCTCGTGATCGCGGCGGGAGCCGTGACCAGCGCGTGGGCCGATCCCGACCTCTCCCTCAACTTCTACTTGACGGCGCCCAGTTACGCCGGCGTATCGGATCCGGCATTCGACGCCATCAACCAGCTGGACTGCGTCGAGCTTCGCAGCGTACCGATGAGCGGCCCCGCGTTCGTGTGGGCCGTCGTCAGTCGCGTGGGGGGCTGGCCGGACGGCGTCGGCGGCATCATGTTCGGGGTCGAGTGGAGCGACGTCGCGATGGAGGGATGGTCGCTCGGCACGGGCGGATCGCTGATCGCGCTCGGTGGCTTCCCCGACAGCGGGACCGGCGCCGCGATGACCTACGAGAGGGGATGCTACGAACCCCAGGGCGAGTCGTCACGCCTCGGCTTCTTCCTGGTGTCCGACGCGTCGCACGGCGAGATGTCGTTCACCCCGGTCCCGAGTGAGGGGCGTGCCGACGTCGCGACCTGCCGGGCCGAGGTGTTCACGATCCCGGTCGAGAACCTCGGGTCGATCGTGTTCGGCGCCGAGGTCACGCCGGTCTGCGCGGTCTCGTCTCCGATCCGGGAGCGGTCGTGGTCGTCGATCAAGGCACTGTACGTCGAACGAGGAGGTGTGAGATGACCTCCCGCCACATCATGATGCTCGCGCTGCCGCTCGCGCTCGCGCCGCTCGACGCTCGCGCCGACTTCGACCGGCTGGCGTCGATCAACCTGTACGTGACCGAGCCGAGCTATCTCGGTGCGAACGACCCACGCTACGCGGCCATCGACGAGGGGTCGTGCGCCGACCTGGTCAGTGAGCCCGTCGAGGGGCTCACGTACGTGTGGGTCGTGACGAGCCGCGAGGGCGGCTGGGACGACGGGGATCCGTACGCCGATCCCGGTCTCTACCTGATCACGTTCGGAATCGAGCACTCGGGCGTCGACGTGCTCGGCTACGTGACGACGTCCGGCCTCAGCGCCAGCTTCGACTTCGGATTCCCCGGGTCGGAGGGCGTCGGTCACATCAGCTGGGGTGGCGAGTGCTACGGCCCACCGGGGGGCGAGTCGGCGCGGGCCGGGCTCTTTCTCCTGGCCGACGGCACGTCGGGCCGGATGGCCCTCACGCCGGCCTCGGCGGGCCACAATCTCACCGGATGGCTCTCCTGCGGACTGACGCTCCACGAGATCCACGAGGAGAACCTCGGCTCGATCATCCTGGGGCAGACCGCCGAGCCGGTCTGCGCGGATCTGTTGCCGGTGAAGGAGACGTCGTGGTCGGCCATACGAGGGCTGTATCGGTCGTACTGATCGGAGTCGAACCCCGCCGGTCACGACCGTGAACGTCCCGAGCGCGAGCCCCTGCGCTCGGGACGTCGTCGGCTCAACCGGTCACCACGAGGTCATCGCCTCGCGCCACGCCTCGATCGCGGCTCGCTCCATCCGGTCTATCGCAGAACCGTCAGCCGCTCGGCGCGACGCGTGCCCGAGGATTCCACGACGATCCAGTAGGCCCCCGGCGCGACGGTGCGACCGGCCAGGTCGCGGTGATCCCAGACGATCGTGTGCGCGCCGGCCCCCAGCTCGGCGTCGGCGAGCTCGCGCACGCGCCGGCCCGACGCGTCGATCACGGTCACCTCGACCCGGGCCGGTATCCCCAGCGTGAGTGCGACGTCGGTCGCGCCCGAGCGGGACGGATTGGCGCCGAGGCTCAGCTGCACGACCGGGCTCGGATCGCCGCCGGACCCCACGGCCAGTCCGGCCACGGGGACCTCGACCTCGAGCACGACCTCGACGATCACGGTGCCCGCCGCGCGCGTCGATCCCCGCGGCGCGGCGTCTGCCGACACCCGGGTATCGGCCCACACCGGCGGCGTGCCGGTCTCGATCCCGGCCGCCTCGCCCGTGGCGGCGGGCTGGTCCGACGGTGGCACCGGCCGCGCCAGCGCGACGGGGACCTCGACGTCGGCGGTGACGTAGCAGTACGCGGTCTCGAAGCTCAGGCGATCGGTCATCGTCAGGCTGGAGATGCCGGTGAAGTTGTCGAGGCGCGTGCCCGCGTCGACGGCGCCGTCGCCGTCGAAGTCGATCTCGTCGCCCTCGGTCACGTAGACGTGGCCGTTGACGATCAGCGCCTCCAGCGAGCCGCCGCCGCCGTCCTCGATGTCCCAGATCAGCGCGACGTCCCCGTCCTCGTTCATGTAGCCGCCCTCGATCGCGCCGGTGAGGACGTCACCGTCGAGCGTGGCGTCGCCCTCGCGGAGGAGGATGCCGCCGTCCACGACGACGAACTCGTCCATGCTCACGTCGGCGTCGCTGTCGCCGGAGAAGAAGAAGTGGCCGTCCTCGGTGATGCCGACGAAGTCGAAGTTGTCCCAGCTCTCACCGACCAGCCCGCCGATCTCGGCCGGGATGGGGAGCCCCTCGCCGACCAGCGTGACGAGCTCGAGCCCGACGCCGTTCATGACCATGTAGGCGTTGCCGCCGGCGGTGACCTCGGTCAGGTAGTTGGTGCCGCTCGCCGAGAAGCGGTAGTCGAAGCTGACCGGTCCCGCCGGGTCGAGCGGGGCCGGGATCAGGGGCACCATGTCGCCGCCGACCAGGACCGGCGTGGCCGCGTCTCCGACGTAGAGACCGCGGTTCTGCGTGGGGCCGGTGGGCGAGGTGGAGAATCCGCCGACGAACGTGAGCGTCCCGTCGGCGAACGACCCCGGCCGGCTCCCGAAGATCCAGAAGTTGCCGGCCTCGTTGGGATAGGGCTGCCCTTCGACGGCGATCGGCGTGCCGCCGCGCCACGCGCTGTCGAGCCCGGAGGTGCCGGTGTCGGTGTCGGTGCAGATGGCGCTGTAGCACGCGTCGTTCACGGCCGTCGAGTAGCCGAAGAAGCCCTCGTAGGAGGTCTGCTCGAGCGTGCCGATGGTGCTCTCGGTGCGCACGATGCCCGACGGGTCGGGACCGTCGCCGTCGGGGTCGCCCCAGACGTGGTGGAGCGAGGTGAGGCCGTCGGAGGTCAGGAGGAGCGCGGCGTAGCCCCGCTGGTGGTTCACCGCGGTGTTGCTGATGCCGGTGATGATCTGACCGGGATCCGCGCCGGCGAGCTGCTCGCCTTCCCGGAGGATGGCGCGGCCGACGTACTGGGCGCTCGCGACGGTGGGGATCGACGCGATCAGGGCGGTGAGGCCCATCACGGTGACGATCGAGGCGATGACGTTCCGCATGGGATGCCTCCAGGCTGGCGAATGTCGACGCGACGGGTGATGGGCTCGTCGCGAAACGGGACACGAGAGAATCGGACACGACGGACGTCGACTGCCGGACCGGACGGCCGGGTTTCGGGCCCTTTCGGGGGGCGCTCAAAGGGCGTGCCGAGGCCGGCTTTACGCGGTTTCGGAGGGGGTGGAGATTGGTGTTGACCGCGGAGCCGCGGCCGTCCTAATCTCTTCGCCCGCAATGAGATTTGAGTTCCTCGGTAGCTCAATGGTAGAGCAAGCGGCTGTTAACCGCTAGGTTGTAGGTTCGAGTCCTACCCGGGGAGCCACGCTCTGGGGGCGTCTACGGGCGCCCCTTCTCGTTCACGCCCGGTTTGCCCTTCTCGTCGACCCTTCGGCCGTATATCGCGTTGGGGCGCAACGTTCTCCGGCGATTTGAAGCGCTCGAATTCTCAGCATTCTCGGCCGCTGATTGCGCCCGCGACCGGGTTCGCAAGGCGTCCGACGTGGGCACCATGTCTCAGCATCCGCAAACCCATGGCCTGGTGGTTAACCGCCCTGGGCTCCGTTGGTCGCTCGCGGCGTCGTTCTCAGCTCCAGTTCTGTTGACACCTCCGGCCAGGCGTCACTTGAAGCGAGGCCCTCGGCATTCGGGTTTCCACGACTCCCTGCCGCGTGCCGAATTGAACTAAACTCCTCGTCTATCGAGATCGTGAGCATTATGGATCGCCTCGCAGGCGTTCCAGGGACCGCGACTCAGCGACAGGGGCCCCTCGATGCAGCGCCTCGTGTGCACAGCGCTCGCCCTGGTTCTCCTCCCGCAGACTGCCCTCGCCTCCGACGACGACATCCACTGGTTCGACGGCTTCGCGCCACCGCCCGCGGGCGAAGGACTCAACGACAAGGTGCTCGCGATGACCGAGTACGACGGTCAGCTCGTCGTGGGCGGTGACTTCACGATGGCGGGCGATCTCGCGGTGAACTACCTGGCACAGTGGACCGGCGACGACTGGCTCGCGCTGGGCTCTGGCCCCGATGGTGTCGTCTCCGCCCTCGGCACGTGGAACGGCCAGCTCGTGATCGGCGGTGCGTTCACGTCGGCCGGCGGCGTGCCCGCGAGCAAGGTGGCCGTCTGGGATGGTGCGACATGGTCCGCGCTCGGTCTCGGGGTTGATGCGACGGTGAAAGCCATCGTCGAGTTCGAGGGCGACCTGGTCGTCGGCGGGCACTTCCTGAATGCGGGTGGCGCTCCAGCGAGCTACATCGCGCGGTGGGACGGTGTGGCCTGGAGCGAGATCGGCGGCGGGATGGACTCGCGGGTCGAGGTGCTCGCGGTCTACGACGGCGATCTCATCGCGGGCGGGCTATTCGACAACGCTGGCGGAACGCTCGTCAATCACGTCGCGCGATGGGACGGCGTCGCGTGGCAATCGATGGCGGGTGGAATGTCGGCGCGCGTGCGGGCTCTCACTGTATGGGAAGGTTCGCTGGCGGTCGGCGGCGATTTCGAGACGGCAGGTGGTGTCGCGGCGTTGCGGGTCGCGCTCTGGGACGGTGCCACGTGGTCGTCGCTCGGAGGTGGAGCAGACGATGAGGTGTTCGCGCTGGCGAGTTACAACGGGTACCTGGTCGCGGGTGGGGCCTTCCTAGACGTTGACGGCGTCTCCGCGAGCCGAGTGGCAGCCTGGAACGCGTCAGAGTGGCTCTCAATGACCACGGGCGCGGATGACGATGTCCTGTCACTGACGCGCACCAGCGGCGATCTCTATCTCGGTGGCCGTTTCGGCGTCGCAGGCAGTGCATCATCAGCATTCATCGCTCGGTGGGGCGATGCGTCGGACAAGAACCACTGGCTACCCGCCGAGTTCGCCACGTTGCAGGCCGCCATAGACTTCGCTGCGGACTACGACGACAGATTGTTGCGCGACACGCTTCGCGTTTGCGCAGGTGAGTATGGCGACGGCGCGGTAACTGACAAGGTGGTCCAGATCATTGGAAGCGGAACCGAGGTGACGTCGCTAGGCATTCTCACCTTCGTCGACAGCCGGCTCGCTGTCACGGGGAAGCGTGCCGGCAATGAGACTCAGAACGGCGGGCACCTTGAGAGAGTCACGCTGGACGAGCTGGTGGGCGATGTGTGGAGCCTCCGAGTGGACTCCGTCGCAGTCCAAATCGTCAGCCTCGACTGCATTGACGCATACATCCATATAGGCCGGTCTGAGATTGGTTTTTGTGAGCTGAATAACTGGATCTGCCCTGATGGATACCTGACGGTTGACGAATCTGACCTCGGCGATCTGTATCTCGATTCCTGTGGGTCGGCAACGGTCTCAAACAGCAGCGCACAAGACCTGTATGTCTATGGGGAATCGAACGCCGAGGTGAGCCGCTGCACCGCCGGACGTGCAACCGTCCGTGGATGGGCTGCGTCCGTGGGCGCCTCGACACTCGGAACTGCGGAAGTGTCTTGCCGACCGGACGGTGCAGCTAGCATTGGCGCATGCACAGTCTTCGGAGACGTAACTCTGGATGGGGATGGAGACAACACCCAAATTGACTTTGTCGCCGCTGGGGGAAACCTCATTCTCGGGTCGCTGACGGTGGGCGGTGCCGACGAAACGTACATCGAGGGCAACACCATTGTAACGCCAATCTCCCGGCCCTACGCGGCTCGCCTGGCCGTCTCGGACTCGCCCTTCAACCGGATGACGGAGAACGTCCTGGTCGGTGGGCGAGTCGGCCTCCAAGTGACGACTGGGTCTGTGGCTCCCGAGTGCAACAACGTATTCGGTGCGGTGGACGAGCCGTACGGCGGTCTACCTGATCTGACCGGCGTGGATGGCAACATCTCCGTAGATCCACAGTTCTGCGATGCCATCGGGGATGACTACACGCTGGCAGAGACCTCACCATGCCTCCCCGGCAACCACCCCGACGGCTACGACTGCGGCTTGATCGGTGCCCTCGGCCAGGGGTGCGGCCCGGCCCTCGCCAATCTCGCCCCGGCGGGCTTCGTCTGCCTCCCCGACTCAGCGGCGGCCTGGGCCGATGATCCGGACAGCCTCCGGATCGGTGCCATCGTCATCAACGACGGCAACCTCACCTCCGGCACCTTCGACGTCCGCATCGAGATCGAGGGTTGTGTCGGGTTCTGGGGCGACACGCAGATGATCGGACCGCTGAGTCCGGGTGAGGTCGATACGGTGTTCGCTGGGCCGTTCGCCGTGGAGCCCTACCAGTGCACGGTGTCGGTCTTCGTCGACTACAACGACGACGAGACCGAGTCGTCGGAGCTGGACAACGACGTCGTGGATGCGTCGGTGTGTACCGTGGTCGGCGTACCAGTAGCGCCCGAGGAGGTGACGCTGCGTGTCTGGCCGTCTCCCGCGCGGAGCATGCTGTTCATTCGAGGTGTTCCCCGGGGAGATCGAGTCAGAGTCTACGATATCGCGGGTCGTCTCATCCGCATCCTGCCGACCACTGGCGGGGGCGCGCGCTGGAACTTGCGCACCGAGAGCAGGCAGAACGTCCCAAACGGGGTCTACTTCGTCAGTGTGGATCACGCCGGGTCAAGCGACGTGAGGCGCATAGTCGTTCGTCACTAAGACGCGTGAGCAATGGTAGACAAACCACAGTAGGAAGGTGGCTCGGGAGTGAAAGCAGGCGCTGTTCTGCCACGAGCGGAGTCGATGACGAGAGCGATCGTTCTGCTGTGCATCGTCGGGTGCGTTGTTGGATGCACGCCGCCACCCAAGCCGCCCGATCTGACGAGGTATCCGACTACGGCGGGAAGTGCGACACGGCTGCCTACTCCGGGGGAGCGTGTCCTCGTTTGGGGCGGCCATCCGGCTGCCAGAGCGATGGCCGCGGATTGGATGTATGGCCAGAACATCAGACTCGCCGACGTCTCAATCGTGTCGGGGTCCGAGGAAGATGAACCGGAGAGGGAGTCCGATGCGCTCTCCACTGCTCGAGATGAGCGCATCCCATACATTCTGTTCGTGGAGACGCCGGTGTCGCAGGAGGGCTACTCCTGGTCAACGGGTCGGGGCACTGTGCTTGGTTCAATTGGCGGCGTGTCCACGAGCACCGGGGCGGGCACTGCGTTCTCGGCCAGTGTCATCGTTCGATGCGTAGAGGTCTCCAGCGGAGACCTTCTGGCGATCGGGTCCGCCCACTACTCGGAGCCGAGCCGCAGCTCACAAATCGCGTTGGATGATGTTCTGACGAAGCTTACATGCCAAGCACTCGCCACGGCCTGGGGGTTCCGCCTGGGAGGTACCCGCGCGATTTCGTCGACTGACATGTGTGAGGGAAAACGGGTTCTCGGGCCATGAAGGTTGTAGGGTCCGTTTCGTCGACCGGATGACGTGTCAAGGAGCAAGGTGCGCCGTTGTCGTTGGTGAGGATGCGACTGTTCCCAACAAGGATATGCTACGCCAGAAACATCGCGCGAATAGGTCGCCTGCACAGTTGGAAGGAGAAGACACCGTGGACACGAGACGCTCCCTAGTGTGGCTGTATTCCGGCCTGGCCGGACTGGTAATCGCAACGCCAGCAATCGCTCAATGGACGAACTCGACCTCGAAGGACGAAATGACCGGCGAGAGAAGCTGCTACGTGCACTCCAAGTCCACGCGCCCCACCGAGAAGATGGGCTTTCCCTACGGAGATACTACTGCATGGATGGGGATCGGATCGGACGGAGAGAGTGAGTGGGTCTACGTCAGGTTCAGCGACAGTCCGAACCTGCTCGACACATCAATTGAGGACGGGTACAACCTCATAGAGACCCGGATCAAGTGGGATGACAAGGTGGAAGATGTGACGTTCGTGCAAGAGTGGGGAGCAGAGGCGCTGCACTTTCGCGACGATGCCTCGGCTATAGCGAGAATCATGAAGTCGAATTCTGTGCTGCTCGAACTGAACTGGTACGGCGAGGGCAAGGTGTACTTTCGTTTCTCCCTGCAAGGGTCCTCAGCCGGAATAGCCAAGATGCGTCGCGACTGTGGCGGGTCGTAGTCATGACTCCACCAGCGTACCGGTTTTGGGGCAATCCGAGCTCGAGAGCAGAATGGGGCTATCAACGCCGAAGGTGACGAGGCGTGTCAGAGCAGGGCTATGTAGCACTTACCGACCCGGACTGGTATAGGCATCTTCTGTCTCAAACGCGGGTCGACGAGGTCAACTTCTGGCAGCCGCGTGGCAATCGATCATTCCGTGCCTTGAGCAGCGGACAACCGTTCTTCTTCAAGCTGCGAGCACCCCAGAAGCAGATCGCTGGGTTCGGGTTCTTCGAACGTTTCGAGGCGCTTCCGGCGTGGCTGGCCTGGGAGTGTTTCGGAGAGATGAATGGAGCTGGTAGTTTCGAGGAGATGGTCGAGCGTATCCTCAAGCTGCGTGGCGAGGGGTCGCAAACCGGGGACTTCGTCATCGGATGCGTGATGATCAAAGCACCGGTCTTGTTCGAGCAGACGGATTGGGTCGAGCCGCCAAAGGACTGGGCGCGCACGGGGATTCAGCAGGGCAAGAGGTACGCACTGGACTCGCCGGAAGGAGAACGTGTCTTTCGCGAGTGCCTGGAGCGCGCAAGCGCCGGCACGCGTTACTGGAATGTCGATCGCGTAGCGGAGGAATCGCCGAGATACGGTGCACAGGTGGAGGTGCGGCCACGGCTCGGTCAGGGACTGTTCAGCCTCGCCGTTCGAGACGCGTACAAGGGGGCATGCGCCGTCACGCGGGAGCACTCTGGCCCCGTCCTGGAGGCTGCCCACATAGTCCCGTACAGTCGTGGAGGACAACACAACGTTCGCAACGGGCTGTTGCTCAGAAGCGATCTCCATCGGCTGTATGACCGCGGCTACGTCACTGTTACGCCGGACCATGAGTTCGTCGTGGGGCGTCGCCTTCGAGACGACTTCAACAACGGTAGAAGCTACTACTCATTGAATGGTGTACAGGTCTCGACGCCGGATGAGGCGCAATGGCGCCCGAATCCGGAACACCTCGAATGGCACGTGAGCGAGGTGTTTCGCGGCTAGGTTGGTTGTCGTGAGGGCGTCACGAGATGTCATCTGCGCGGTCTCGGCGCGAAGGGTGGTTCCACGAGGACATCAGACGGAGGGGGATGATGAAGATCGTACCCGGTGCTGGCGTACTCGCCTTGCTTGTCATGGCGGCGTCGACGCACGCAGGTCGAGTCGACTGGCAATCCGAGTCGGGCATCATCGCGTACGCCAGCGGAGCATACCTAGATCGGGCGGGGAACCTCTGGCAGATACATGATGGAGGGGGCAGCGGCTGGGACTGGTATCCGAGAGATGTGCCTGGTGGGGGTGAGTGGCCCGTCCCGATCTCGGAGATAGAGTGGTGGGGCTTCTGGTCGCTGGTTACAAGGGACGGTGGGGGTTGGGCAGCAAACGAGGATGAGTGGTTCTTCGTCGGGAATCTGCCAGGCTCTCCCGTGGGGGTCATTCATGCTTCCGAACGTAGCCCTGACGCCATGGCACGTCCCAACCCATTTGCCCAGTCGACGATTCTGGAGTTTGAGACGAGCCATGCGCTGAACGACGCACGTGTTGAACTCTACAGCGTCGATGGTCGTCGAGTGCACGAGATCGTGATTGGAGACGTGGAGATAGAGCAGTTCTCCATTGCGTGGGACGGACGAGACGGGAATGGATTGCAGTTGGAGCCGGGAGTCTACTTGGCGACGCTAAGCTCAAGAGGTGGAGTCGAAATGACGATCAAGATCACCTACTCACCGTGAGCGAGTGTGGGGCCTCGTGTTTCGCAAGATCAGCTTCGCAGCCACATGGGCGACGTCGTTCTCGTAGCCGGCTGATGCCGTGGACATCAGTCGCTCGCAGATCCAATCCTCGTCAAACAACTGCCAACGTTGTGCGCCAAAGTGCATGCGGAGTCCCTCGCGATCGGTGACGCGAGCAACATTTCCTGCGGCCAGGCAGAGAGTGACACGCGGTGATCGACGGCAGGCACCGCTTGCCACGAGCTGCTCCTGGAGCCTGGCCAAAACGACATCTCGGAGCTTGTCGTCGGTGAAGAGCTTGTACCGAGTCGGCGGCTCGAACGATCCGTTCCGGAACACGACACCCCGAGAGTCGAGATAGGACTTGCACTCGACGACGAGGACCTCGTTCTTGGCTCCCTTGTAGGCGAGAACGTCTAGTTCCCATCGAGGGGAGCTGTGCCGACCGATCGCTTGCTTGTCGTCCTTCGTCAACGCGACGCGGAAACTGGTCGTCGTCCAGTAGCCGTCCCGCTTCAGCAGGAGCGCGATCAGCGTCTCGAATGCATCCACGATCCCTCCTCGGGTCGGCCTTTCAGATAGCAGTTCGCGCGGCTGGAGTCGAGGACTTGGAGACAATGATGAAGAGAGAAACCCGGCGCACCCGCACCGGGCTATCGAGACTCACGATGTCGCCCGCTCGATCAGTCGCCGCTGACCATCTCCCTCAACATCCCCGCCTGCCGCTCCAACCTCTCCGCGATCTCGACGAGCCTCGGCGCCCGACCGAAGACGAGGTTCCCCGGCGCGAACGGCAGCGTCTCCTCCTCGCCCGACCACGGCTCGACGTATCGCACGTAGACGAGGTCGCAGCCCTGGAAGCCCATGCCGCGCTCGACGCGCTCGACGGTGCCGACGATGTGGCTGGCGTCTTCGCGATGCGGGTTGTGGCGGATCATGACCTTGTCGCCGGGGTTCACGTCGGATCTCCTTTCGGTGGTTCGCGGTGGCGCGGGGCGAGACCCACCGCCGAGCGACTCGGTCACCGCCTCTCGCTCCGTCGAGCCGAGGTGTTCCATCGGTGCCAGCCGGTTCCCCGACCAGGCGTAGACTGCCTTCGCCCCAGCGTCGACCCGATCGACCCAGTTCACCGCGTTGCTGAAGGAGAACACCGAGAACGGCCGAGGCGTCGCCCCACCTCGTCGCTCCCGACACGCGGCGAGAACGGCACGCCCGACCTCCATGGCCAGGCGCTCGTCGGACTCGTTTGCGTTGCGAACGGCGTCTTCGTAGATCCAGAGCACGTGCGCGTATCCCATGGTGGCCTCCTACTTGAGCGCGGCGCGTAGACGGTTCGCCAATGAGCCCGCCTTGTTTCCGACGACCTCGCGCGGACCAAGGTGCCGATCGGTGTAGTCCAACGCCGCCTTGTTGATCGAGACCTTGATCAGCTCGGGGTTCAGCACCTCCTCGGTGTCCGGCCGCCCCTTGATCGCGACCTTCACGCTCTTGCCACTCTTCTCGACGAGGAACGTCACGCGCTCGGCGACGTTGGTGGCGCGCCCTCCGGTGAACTCACAGGGGACGCCGGCCTTCTTGCACGCGTCTCGGTAGGGGCCGAGGACGTCTCGGAAGTGCGCCTTGGCGTCGGCGATGAGGGTGTTCGCCTCGCCTCGGAGCGTGGCGGCCTCGGCCTGCATCTCTCGGACGTTCCGCTCGGCGTCGACGACGGCGGTGCGGAGCGCGTCGAGGTCGGGGGTGGCCGTGTCGCGCGTCGTCGCGGGCGGTGTCGGCGTTTCGGCGGCCGGTGGGGCCTCGGGGGCCTTCTTCGTCCGGGCCTTCGCCGTGCGGCCTGATCTCGCCCCGGTGCCGCCCGTGGTCGCCTTCGTCGCCTTCGTCTTCCTCGGAGCCGTCTTCTTCGTCGCCATCTCGTCCTCCTCGGCTGTGTCGCAGGCGCGGCGGATTGCGCGCCACTGCGACACATGCACGCTCGAGCCTGGCGAGGTCATCAAGTCATTTCAGGGGAATAAGTTAGCTTGATTTGGCGCCCATCGGAGCGAACCATGTGGGGAGCGATGAGGGCTGGAAAGCTCCCGGCGTCGCGGGGCCCGGACGCTGGGGGCGGCGTGAGGCACTGCTTGCCATGGCGAGCGGTTGGGCGAGGGAAGCGGTGACATCCGGACACCACGACGCCCCCGACGACGCGCTCTGACGCGCCGGGGGGGCGGGGTATCTGGTTCCCCACGCCGATGAGGTGATGCGGAAGCGAAGGTGCAGAGCGCTGATGCTTGGGGAACGCGGGGACAGTACCACACGTCGTCGCGCGAGCGAGTTAGGAGAGCATGAGGATGCCATATCGTGCCCCCGAGACCATGACCACCGCCGAGCAGCGACGGCTCCTCGACGTCAGCGCCGAGAGCCCACGCCCACGCGATCACGTGATGATCTCGCTTGCACTCGGCACCGGGCTTCGGCTCGGCGAGCTGCTCGCGCTCGACGTAGGCGACGTCAGCCCCGATGGCGTCCACGTACGCACCCGCGTGAAGCTGCGCGTCGAGACGACCAAAGGCTCGCGCAAGGGCGAGGTGTTTCTGCCCGATCGGGTCGTCGAGAAGCTGACGCGGTTCCTGGCGTGGAAGTCGATGATGGGGGAGTCGCTCGATGGCGACGCGCCGTTGTTCATCTCATCGTGGGGGAGACGGTTGTCGGCGAGGCGGACGCAGATGATGTTTCATGGATGGCAGCGCAGAGCCGGTTTTGATCGACTGTACAACTGGCACTGCACCAGGCATTCGGCTATTTCCAACGTCTACCGAGCGTCTCGGGACCTCTTCCTCGCCCAGCGGTTCGCTCGCCACGCGTCACCCCTCACCACCATCATCTACACCCACGTATCGGATGAGGAGATGGCGGAGAGAGTGAAGGAGCTGCCGTGTTGACGTGGGTTGCGGTCGTCATGGTTGGCACGCTCGCGGCCCTCTGAGTCTCGACGCGCGTTCCGGCGGGAACTGTCGTAGCGTTCCATGCGGTTTCCTCGCGGAAGTCGCCGGTGTGGACTGCCTACGGAATGACGTAGAGGAACACGGCAAAGAAGTGACAAATGCTGCCGCCGAGCACAAATACGTGCCAGATCGCATGATGGAACGGTCGTCGCGAGACGAAGAAGACGATGCCGAGCGTGTACGCGACACCGCCGGCCAGGAGCAAGGCGAGTCCAGCAGGCGCGAGTTCTGTCAGCAATGGCCGGGCAGCGCCGACGATCCCCCAGCCCATCAACACGTAGAGCAGCAGCTGGAGGCGACGCGCACGACCGCGCGAAACGGCTTCCAGCACGATCCCCCCGATCGCGAGGCCCCAGACCACGGCGAAGAGGCTCCATCCCCAGCGCCCATCGAGCGTAATGAGAGCGAAGGGTGTGTAGGTACCCGCGATCAGCAGATAGATCGCGGAGTGGTCGAGAATGCCGAAGACCCGCTTGCCACGTCCAGACGGCAGCGCGTGATAGACCGTTGACGACGCATACAGGACGACCAGCGTGGCCCCGTAGATGGTGCAAGAGACCACGTCGATCGCGGAGCCCCTCCGAGCCGCAAACACGATCATGAGAACGAGCGCCGCAATCCCGATCAGCAAGCCGACGCCGTGAGTCAGGCTATGGGCCAGCTCCTCGGCGGCCGTGAACTTCTCGTCGGGATCTTTGGCAGGCATGGTTCGGATCTACAACGCTCCTCACATCGATCTGGTGGAGGCGGCAGCATAGCAAAGGGCCAGGGTAGGGACATTCTGGGGCACGAAAGCGGCAGCGGTCAGGGCAGGGCGCGGCGCTGGTCCGTCCACGAGATCGATCGCAGCGCGGCCCGAAGCCGGGTCTCCCCAACCACGATCGTCCCATCGAGCAGCCCCACCTGGATGTCCGGCGCCAGTCCCAGCAGCGCCGTGATCTGCGAGAGCCGCGCCCTCGACACCCCGGCGACCCGAGCCACCTCGGCGAACGACTCCACACGCCCGTCGCGCACCATCTCGTCGAGCATGAGCGCCAGCGCCATGAGCCGGGCCGATCGGGGCACGGTGGGGACATCGGGTTCGGCGGCAGGGGCAGACTTGGGGCGAAACGTGGCGCGTATCGTCACGCTCATGGGCCACCTCCGGGCAGAAGCGAGGCCGCTTCCTCGCGAAACGTAATCGCCACCTCGCCTGACGCCCCGTCGTACTCGACACGCTCGACGAGCAGCGCCAGCGCCTCGTGCTTCTCACGCGCCGTCAGACGCGCCCACAATGCGTCGAACTGCGACATGGCTTCCGACACGCCCGTGCGGTTGATCGCGCGGCCACGGACGGCTGTGAGCGTCTCCTGGGCCACACGGCGGCGGTGCTCGGTGGTCTTGACCCGTCGCGTGATCTCGGTGATCCGATCGTCGTCGGCATCGCCACGGGCGCGGTTGAGTTCTCCACGCATCTGCTTGATCTCGGCGTCGAGCAGGCGGACGTCGTTGGCCAGTTCCTTCGCGCGGGCTTTCGCCTGGGCCTTCGCCGACGCGACGGTGGCGGCGATGAGCTTCGGGTCGCTGCCGATGCCCCGGATCTGGTCGATGACGAACGCTTCGATCTCGCCGGCGGCGACCGGAGCAGTGGGGCAGACGTGGGCGCCTTCCTTCACGCGTCGCACGCATGAGTAGTAGCGATACCTCCGCGAGCCCTTCGTCGTCGCGGTCCTCGTCATCGCGGCGTCGCAGGCCGAGCATCGGAGGAGACCGGCGAGGAGGGCGACGCGCTTGGTCTTAGGCGCTGAGCCGTTCGTCACGCGATTGCCTGCGAGGCACGCCTGGACCGCCTCGAACGTCGCGACGTCCACGATGGCCTCGTGCTCGGCATCCACGATCTCGTCGCCGCAGCGGATGCGCCCGGCGTAGAGCGGGTTCGTCAGGAGCTTCTGGAGAGTCGACTTGCCGAAGGCCGAGTCGCCGTAGGTCTTGCCCGCCGCCGAAGCCCACCGCTTCGTGGTCCAGCCTCGACGGCGGATCTCGGCGATGGTGGCCGCGAGCGATCGCGTCTCCAGGTACGTCGCGAAGATCGCGCGCACCCGCTCGGCCTCGCCCTCGTTCACGACGAGCCGGCCACCGCCGTCCGCGATGTCGTACCCAAGCATTGGCACGCCGCCCGTCCACTGACCCCGTCGACGCGCCGCACGCATCTTGTCTCGCGTGCGCTCCCGGATCATCTCGCGCTCGAACTCGGCGAAGCTCATCAGCATGTTCAGCGTCAGCCGGCCCATCGAGGTGGACGTGTCGAGCTGCTGGGTCACCGAGACAAGGCCGACCTCGTGCTTCTCCAGCGTCTGCATAATCCGCGCGAAGTCCAGCAACGCACGCGAGACGCGGTCGACCTTGAGGACGACGACCCGATCGATCAGGCCCGCCTCGATGTCGCGCAGCAGACGCTGGAACGCGGGTCGGCGTGTGTCGCCGCCGCTGAACCCACGGTCCTCGTAGACGTCGGGGAGCGCGGTCCAGCCGGCGTGGCGCTGGCTCGCAATGTAGGCGAGGCAAGCCTCCCGTTGCGCATCGATGGAGCTGAACACCTGATCCGCAGCATCATCGACCGATATGCGGACGTAGACGGCGCAGCGGACCACCGGCGGCGCCTGACGCCTGCCGTTGCGCGATGTGGTCGACAGGGCGGCCATGGTCAGTCTCTCGCTCCCTTGAGCCAAAACACCTTGCCATTCCAGTTCACGCCCGTCGCGGCCCTCGCCGCCCCGCTGAGCGAGCGGTACACGTCGCCGTCGAACTCGAAGCCGCCGTGCTCCAGGACACGGCACTCCAGGACGCGGTCTCTGTACTCGCGGCGAAGCACCGTGCCGGCGGGCGGGAGGTTGAGGTCGCGCGATGGCAGGCGATTGCGGACTCGGCGGGTTGCGGAGCCATCGGCGTTAGTCGGCGGTCGCGTGCGCAAGAAGCTGAAGTCTGCCAACTCACGCGCGCGTTCCATCACCGCTGCCGGATGTCCGGTCCAGCCTTCCTCTCGCGCCTGGAGCCGCCAGATCACGCGCTTGATCAGGTGCGGCTTCGAGTGCGCCCGCGTCGGCTCCTGCCACACGCGCTCATACTCCCGCTGCAACTCCTTCACCGTCATTCCCCCGAGCCGTTCGAACTCGGTGTCGATGTCGAGCGCCATGTATGCCTCCTTTCGGTGCCAACCACCCGGACATGACCGCTCTCATCGGCGGGGACATCAAGTGGTTCGTCCGCACTTCCGTGTGCGTGGCTTCGAACGTAGGCACGAGCGAAGAGGCTCGCCAGTGCGTCGCGGAGCGTCACCGGCCGAGTGCGTGGTGTGGCGGCGCCGATGACGGGCTGTAGTCCGTCCTCTCGCAATCACTTGCTCCCTTGCTCTTGACTCTCCGTCGTCGTGCGCACTAGGAATCAGCCTTGAGCGGGGCACTTCTCGACGAGAAGGGGCCAAGAGAGGCCAGGTCGAGGCTCGATCCCCGTTCAACGTCAGGTGATGTGGAAAGAGCACGTCGGTGGTTGTGTCGCCTGGTGGTACCTGCGTCGCAAGGACACTTCGCCGCCAGCACGTTGTGGCGTCGGACGAGGGGAGCCGAGTGTTTGCAGCAACGGGTCATGAAGCCTTCCCCCTAGAGTTGACGGCGTGACGGCCCTTCTCGGAGCGGTCCGAGAGTCTGATGGACTTCTCTTGTCCACTAACGCCATCTCGCCACGAGACGTCTCATGGCGAGCGTGCGGAGAGCAGGGCTTGTTCGTCGATGAACGGAACCAAGAGGGGGCGTGAGTCATGCCTTCTGGAATTGCCCTGCTACTTGCCACGATGCAGCGACGCATTCGCGACGCATATCCCAACGGATTTCCCAAGGAGCTCCAAGAGCGGATGGAGCTCGAAATGGAAGCAATCCGAATCGAATCCGAGATGAAAGAACGGCGGCGCATAAGAACCGCCGACCTCGATGAACTCGTTGCGCTTGTCGTGGCCGCGATCGGCTGTGATGGCACGAATTCAGATGAGACAATGGACGAACTCACTCGTGAACTGGAGTTGGTCGTTCAACGCGCACCGATCAAGACACCAGACGACCTGGCATCCTTGCTCCGCAAAGTGATCGAAAACGTCCGAGATGTGACCACACCGGTGCCGGCTCATCGGCTGGACGTTACCGGAAAGACGGAGAGCCGCGGCACCAACATCGTGCTGCTAAATGAGCAGCGAACGCGCATCAAAGACGGCCAGTTCCCATTGTTGATGCGACTGGTTGTCGCGAGACTCGAGGGCGAGGATGATGGTGTCCACAAGATGGACATGGTCCGCGAGAACGTCACACCCGCGCACCCAGACGGCGTCATCAATCGACTGCGTGATCACATACGAGACGGACTTGGCCTGTCTTCATCCGATAAGACATGCATCGCTACGGTTCCTGTCGGGAAGATCCGTTTGGAAGTGCCCACGGAGAACATCCAGTACAACAAGACGCTGCTGTTGGACCACCACATCGCCATCGTTCGTGACCTCGCTGAGCGCTTGCCTGATCTGTCCCTAGCGCGCTAGTCCGGTCGCCCACTGACCGGGATTCAGCGCTGTATCTCATTCCCAGCATCGACTGCAGGGGGCTGGACGCCGGGCGTCGGTATGTCGCTGCCACTATGTGGCTTGCGAGTTCGTGATAGTACTCCGCGATACTCCGTCAGTCCCCACCACCATACCTGAAGTCGTTCAATGAGCGCGTACGGACGCACCCCGCACCACCGCGAGGAGTGCGGCCGTGCGTTCGGAAAACTCAATCGAAGACGCGGGGTGCGTCCTGGCGTCAATCCGTCGGCTGGTTCGGGGCAAGATCGCTGTCATTCGGGATCTCACTACCCGGGAGGACTATGAGGACATCGTCTCGGAGGTCGCGGCCAGAGTCTACTCGCCGCGCGACCGATACTCCAACGTGACCGGAACGGAGCTACAGAGGCTACTGGCCGTGATCGTGCGGTCGGTGGTGATCGACTTCATTCGCCGGGCGTGTCGTTCGAAGCGTGTCGCACCCGGCGGATGCTCCTCTCTCGACGCGGATGTGGACCCGGACGTCGTCGACGGCGACCTCGTCGGCGATCGCATCGCGGATCTGGGTGCGCTCACTCCTGAGCGGGTGACCACCGAGCGTGCCATCGACGAGCGCCTTGCTCTCCTGGGCGGTCGGCTCACGACGCGACAGCGGGCCATCCTCGCCGGCCTCGTCCGAGGCAACCGCAGAGCGGAGATTGCAGGTGACGTCAGCGTATCGCGTTCCACGCTGCACCGCGAGATCACCCGCATTCGGTCGCTGCTGCATGATGACCAACTGCGCGAGTTGCTCGACGGCGATGAGACACATCGCGGGGCATTGTCGTTATCCAAGGTGGATGGTTGACCACGATGAGGAGGGCTAGTTGCGACGCATTTGCCGGTTCGATATTCCCGAGGCATCGGATCGAGAGCTACTCGAGTCTGGCCTGGCCCTTGCGGTTCTCTCAGCCGAGGGCGCGTTCGGCAGGGGCCGAGTGCGACTCGATGGTGCCTATGCCGTATCGGACGACGGACGCCACTGCGCGATCGATGTCGACACCGATGTCGGTCAGCACATCGCGGGTGTCGTAGTGGAGCTGCTGACGCGTGAGCTTGGCGAGGACGCATTCACGGTCACGCGCAAGCTCGTGTCGCCGGACGTGAAACAGTCGGAACAGAGGTTGAAGACGCTAGCGACGCAAGAGACCTGAGACCAAAGAGGACAAGAACGATGCTACCGACTAAACCGACACCGCCGAGATTGCGCCTGGCGGAGTACACCGTGCTCCTCTACGGCCAAAGCAGGATCGGCAAGTCGGCCTTGGCCTCTGCAGCCCTCGACGCACTCTTCCCGGCCACCGAGGCCGAACGGAGCGCGCCCGAGTTCGCCGACGTCGGAGAGGACACAAGGGATCTGGAGAAGGACCTTGAAGATGCTGCCTACGACGAAAACGCCCCCGAAAAGCAATCTGTCCGACTACACGGTGCTCATGTACGGCGCGACCAAGATCGGCAAGTCGACGTTCGCCGCCCAGGCCCCCGACGCGGTCTTCCTGGCCACCGAGCCCGGCCTCAATGCGCTCGACGTGTTCCAGGTGCCGATCCCCTCGTGGGTCGATCTCCTGGCGGCGTGCGCGGAGCTCTCGAAGGGCGAACACCCGTTCAAGACCGTCGTGATCGACACGATCGACAACGCGTACCGCATGTGCGCCGAGCACATCTGCGGCCGGAACGGCGTCGACCACGAGGCGGACCTGCCTTACGGCAAGGGGTTCTCGCTGGTGCAGAACGAGTTCCAGCGCGTGCTGACCAAGCTCTCGTTCATGCCGTGCGGTCTCATGCTGATCTCTCACGCCCAGGAGCGCGAGATCGAGACCCCGGGGGGCCGTCGGACGCGCGTGATGCCGACGCTGCCCGAGAAACCGCGCCGCATCGTGGTCGGCCTGGTCGACCTCGTGCTGTACGTCGATCTCGACGGGACTGGCCCCGGTGCGCGCCGCGTCATCCGGACGAAGCCGACGGCGAGCTACGACGCGGGCGATCGCACGGGGCGACTGCCCGAGGTGATCGGACTGAACTACAACGAGTTCGACGCGGCGTTTCGCCGCTCGGTGACGGAAGCGGACCAGACCACTCACTCGACCGACAAGGAGAAGCCAGTATGAGCCAGCTCGCAGACGTCCTCGCACAGTTTGACGACACCTTCAACAACTTGGAGGTGGTCGCGGAGTCCGAGATCCCTGACGGCAAGTACCACGTGACGGTCGAGAAGGCCGAACTGACGAAGTCCCAGACCGGCAACCCGATGCTCCTGTGGCGTCTTCGCATCATCGGCCCTGATCAGGACGGGCAGGTGCTCTGGCACCGGAACATGATCGCGACGGAGGACAACGTCATGTGGCTCAAGAAGGACCTCGTCACGTGCGGGGTGCATCTCGATCGGCTCAGCGAGCTGCCCGGCGCACTCGATCGCCTCGTGGGGCTGACGCTCGCCGTGGCGAAGAAGACCAAGGGCGAGTACGAGAACGTGTACCTCAACAAGCGGCTCGAGGTCCCCGCTGGCGCGACGTCGTTTTGATGCCGGGCGCGTGACGATCGTCGTCGACACGCGTGAACAACGACCGTGGAGCTTCTCGCCGGAGCGTCCGACCGTGCGTCGGGCGCTCCCGGCGGGCGACTACTCGGTCGTGGGGCTGGAGGAGTGGGTCGCCGTGGAGCGGAAGTCGGTGAACGATCTCGTGACGAGCCTGACCCGGGAGCGAGCGCGGTTCCTTCGCGAGATGGAGCGCTTCGGGGCCTACGACGCGGCCTGTGTCGTCGTCGAGGCGGAGCTGGCCGACATCGCGGCGCACCGGTACCGGTCGAGGGCCACGCCGCGTTCCATTGTGGGCTCGGTGATCACGATCGGACTCCGCTACCGCGTGCCCACCTACTTCTGTGGAAGCCGCTCGCTCGCGGCCGCGTTCACCGAGCGCTATCTCGTTCGGTACGCCCAGGAGCGGGCGGCAGTCCAGGTGAGGGCCGCGTCGTGAGGGGCGGGGTCGTGCGGCGTTCCATCGCCCCGGGGGGTACGACATGACCGGCGAGACACTCGGGCACGCGCTGCGGTGCGCCGAGCGCGGATGGCGGGTGTTCCCGTGCGGGCCGGGGGCCAAGACACCGGTCGCCGGCTGCCACTGGCCGGACGAGGCGTCTCGGGACCCCGACCAGATCGCACGCTGGTGGCAGATCCACGCCGAGCCCAACTACGGGATCGTGACGGGCGAGACGAGTGCCATCTTCGTCGTCGATCTCGATCGCCATGGGCACGAAGCGGACGAGTCGGGGGTCGAAGATGGACTCGTGACGCTCGCGACCCTGGAGAACGAGCACGACGAGATCCCTCCCACGCTGACGGTGCGGACACCCTCGGGTGGGTTCCATCTGTACTTCCAGTACCCCGAGGGCGGCGTCCGGAACTCGGCGCGGCGCATTGGTCCCGGCATCGACGTGCGCGGAGACGGCGGCTACGTGGTCGGTCCCGGGTCCATCGTCGACGGCAGGCGCTACACCATCGTCGATCGGTGGCGGCCATGACGGTGGTCCAGACCGAGATCGCCGAGGCCCCGGCCTGGCTCCTCGAACTGGCGCGAGAGAGGCCGAGGGCACTGTCGCTCGTACCATCGCCCGTGTCGCCGCGCGTGAAGACCGTGGGCGAGATCATGGCCGAAGCGGGGAAGCTGGAAGGGTTCACCGAGACGGCCCCGGGCAAGCTGAGGGGATGCTGCATCTTTCACGACGACACGCATCCGTCGGCCGCGATCTGGGTCGGCGACGAACACGATCTCGGCAGCTATCACTGTTCGGCCGGCTGCGGGTCGTTCGGGGCCAAGGACCTCGCGGCACGTCTCGGCATCGCGTTCCATCGGGAAGGCCCCCTCGGGCCGGGGCGTACCACCGGGCAGCTCACGTACCGCCTGGACGAGGTGGGCAACGCCGAGCGGCTGGTCGACCGGTTCGGCGACGTGCTGCGCTATTGCCCGCAGCGCCGGTCGTGGCTCGTGTGGGACGGGGGCCGCTGGGCCTGGGACGAGGCCGACAGCGTCTTCGAGTACGCCCGAAAGACGATCAATGCGCTGTTCGACGAGGCGCGCGACTCCGGCGATGACGCCAAGAAGATCGTCACGCACGCAGTACGCTCGCGCACGCACCGGGCACTGCGGGACATGATCGCCCAGGCGGCCACCATGCCGGGCGTCATCGTCCACGCGCGTGAGCTGGATGCCGACCCCTGGCTCTTCAACGTCGCGAACGGGACCCTGGATCTCCGCTCGGGGACCCTTCGGCCGCATGACGCCGCTGACTTGATCACGCGGCAGTCGCCCGTGGTCCATGACCCCGAGGCATGCGCCGAGCGCTGGGAGCAATGCCTCGAGGAAATCTTCGCCCGGGACACCGACGCGATTGCGTTCCTCCAGCGCTGGGGCGGCTACGCGCTCACCGGGGTCATCCGCGATCACGTGGTCCTCATCGCCCACGGGACCGGCCGCAATGGCAAGGGGACCGTCTTCGAGCGCCTTCGCGACGTCCTGGGCGACTACGCGGTGGCCGTACCATTCGCGGCGTTCACCGAGAGCCGCTATCGCGACGATGCCGGCGCGCGGCCCGACATCGTGCGCATGCGGGGCGCCCGGATGATCACGACGTCCGAGGGGGCGTTCGGGACGTACCTCGACGAGAGCACCATCAAGCGCCTCAGCGGCGGCGACACGATCTACGCGCGCGGCATGCGCGAGAACGGCGACGAGTTCCAGGTGATCGGCAAGTGCATCTTGCAGACGAACCATCGCCCGCTCGTCAAGGGCACCGACACCGCGCTCAAGGCGCGTCTCAGGCTTCTGCCGTTCAACGTGAGCTTCGCTGGTCGCGAGGACACGACGCTCGCAGAGGCGCTCAAAGCCGAGCTACCGGGCATTCTGAACTGGCTCCTCGCCGGCTGCCGGGCGTACCAGGCGGCAGGTGGCGTCGGCTCGTGCACGGCCGTCGACGCGACCACGAGCGACTACTTCACCGACATGGACGTCATCCAGGGCTTCCTCGACGAGTGGGTCGTCGCTGGCGACGAAGTGGCCTTCAAGGAGCTGTACGAGGCGTATCGCTACCACTGTGAGGAGGCCGGCATCCGACCGCTCGCAGGCCAGCGAATGGGGGAACGATTGACGGAGAAGGGCATCGGGAAAGTGAAGCGTGGCGGACAGGCAGTTCGGACCGGGATCGTGCTCGCGCGCCACGTCCCGGTGGGCTGGAGCGGGGGTCGCAGATGAATGTGAACCGGGGAATGCGTCTTGAGTGTCCTGCTGTGACCTCAACCCGAAAAAGCATCCTGGCTGTCCTGCGTGTCTTGGTCGAGCCGCAATGTGTTGTCGGGAAAGAAGATCGCGAGCGGCGCGTTCCATGGGCGATCGACGTCGCAGGACACCGTAGGACACTGAAGGGCATTTTCAGTATAAACGCTACGCGCGCGCGCGTGAGCGCTTATACCAAATCAGCCCTCAGGTGTCCTGCGGTGTCCTGGTCCCGCCCCCGGGGGTGTGCGTGATGGTACGCGCGGCCGCGTCGATATGGTCCGCACTGCCGGCGTACATCGGCGGCAAGCGGAGGCTCGCCCCGCTCATCTTCCGAGAGCTGGACCGCGTGTTCCCGCGACGCCTCTGGGGGGGCGCCCGGTTCGTCGACGCGTTCGCCGGCGGCGGCTCGGTGTCGCTGTTCGCCAAGGCCCAGGGGTTTCTCCACGTCCACGCCATCGACATCGCCGAGCGATCGGTCATCGTGGGGCGTGCGCTCATCGCGAACGGTCGCGTCCACCTGACCGAGGCCGATCTTCTCCGCATCGCCGGCACCGAGATCCGGACGCCCGGACCCATCGAGACGCTCCACGTGCCGAGCGTGTTCCCGGCGAACGTGGCCCAGTTCCTCGATCGCGCGCTGGCCACCGCCGAGGCGACCGCCGATGGTGCAAAGGCCAACCTCATCAAGCTCCTGGCGATGAAGCTCGCCATGGCGGCACATCCGATGGCGCAGGTCCGCCCTGGTACGGCACACCGCGTGGCGACCGGCGAACTCGAAGCGATCACCGAGAGCTGCGTGAAGGTCTACATCGATGCGAAGCGGCTCACGAGCCCCGCGAAGCTGCGAGCGTTCATTCGCGCGATCAACGGTGGTGTGATTGCGGGCGAAGGCGACGTCACGAAGGGCAGCGCGATCGATGTGCTCCCGACCCTGAAGGCCGATGTCGTGTACTGCGATCCGCCGTACGCGGGAACGACGAGCTACGAGCGGGAGTTCAAAGTCATCGACGCGATCTTCGACGATGGCCCCAAGCCCGTGAGTCGGTTCAGCCAGTCCGTCGAACTCCTCGACGCGCTCTTCGACTCAGCGGTCCACATTCCGGTCTGGCTCTTGTCCTACGGCAACGCCGAGCTGTCCGGGGCCGAACTCCAGGACCGCGTTGCCGCATGCGGACGCGAGACGCGCCTCGTCGAGGTGCCCTATGCCCACAAAGCCTCCGTCGCCCGGGCCGAGACCCGCGCCCGCAACCGCGAGCTCCTCGTCGTCGCCGTCGACCCCGAGCACCGCCTCATCCAGCGTATCCGTGAGAGGAGGGCCGTCGATGCCTTCGAGTCCTAGCACGGTGCCCGAGACGCGCGTCGTCCCCATCGCCGATCTCGTCCCGCACCCCATGAACACCAACGCAGATGCCGCCGGATCTCTTCGAGAAGCTTAAGGGGTCACTTGCGGCGCAACGGACGGTACCCCGCCGTGATCGTGCGGCCACACCCGAGCGACGACGGGAAGTACGAGGTCATCGACGGGCACCACCGCGCGCGAGCCCTGGAGAGCCTAGGACACGAGACGGTGCGCGTGGACGTGTGGCACGTCGATGACACCGAGACGCGGGTGCTCCTCGCGACGTTGAACCGTCTCGAAGGCGACGACGTCCCGGTGCGTCGGGCCGAGCTGCTGCACGCGTTGATGGGCGAGATGTCCAGCGCGGACCTCGCGGGCTCGTTGGTGCCGGAGAGCGGAAGCTGAGATCCGAGGACTCTGCACGCTTTGCTTGGAACTGCCGGCCGGCGATCATCGCTGCCGAGCTGGCGCGACGAGGCCGCCGAGACCGAGAAGACCCTGCCCGTCGTCCTGACCTACGTCGTCCACCCCGAGCACGCCACGCTCATCGCCGATGCCGTGGAACGCGCCTCGGACGGCATCGTTGGTCGCGATCGGAAGGCCCGGGGGCTCTTCAACCTCGCCACCCACTACCTGGAAGGAGTCACCGATGCTGACCCGACGCCAGAAGCGTGAGCAGGCGCGTCACCTCTACCTGACCGGTGAGTGTGACAGCAACGCCGCGATCGCCCGGCGAGCTGCACATGAAGGCGCGCACCGTCGCCCGCTATCGCAAGGAAGAGGGCTGGGACGAGCTCCGCGTGAAGGTCGATCGGCAGGCGGCGGAGAAGCTCGTCGAAAGCCTCGCTGGTGAGCGAACGAGCCTGAACCTGCGGCACTTCCGCTACTGGGACGCCATCCTGGCCCAGGTGGGCGAGGCGATGAAGACCGACACGGCGCACGGCATCCGCGAGCTGGAACGGCTCACGCACATCGTCGAAAGGTGCAGAAAGGCCAGCGGCTCGCTCGCGGCCTCAGCCTCAACGGGGAGAACGAGGAGCAGATCCGTGCCCAGGCGGCGGCCGAGTCCCGTGCACTGGTCGATGCGTTCATCGACGCCGTGAAGGCGCACGTGCCAGACGAGGAAGCGCGCGATCAGATCCGACTCACGGTGCTCGCCAAGCTGCCGCAGCAGCCCGAAGAGGCGGACGTCGACGCATGAGTGTCCACCGCTATCTCACCGGGCGCCTCATGGAGGTCGTCTCCCCGGCGGTACGGACGCGGAGTCAGCCGCTGGCGAACTGGGCCGTGCGCGGTGCGTCTCGACGGCAAGCCGTTCACCTTCGACGGGTCACGCCTACCTGCGGGCAATCTACGACGACACGAGCCCGCACGTGGTGCTGATCAAGGCCGCCCAGATCGGGGGTACTACCTGGGCGATCCTCCGGAGCATCCACGCGTGCCTCTCGGGGCTTCACGTGATGTATCTCTTCCCAACGCGAAGCGGACGTCATCGAGTTCTCGAAGTCACGCGTGCGACCGCTCATCGAGGAGAACGCGTTCCTCCAGAAGGCGATGACGGACACCGACACCGCCGGGCTCAAACGCATCGAGGGGAGCTACCTGTACCTGCGCGGCATGAGAAGCCCCATCGGCATCAAGAGCGTGCCCGCCGACATGATCGTGTTCGACGAGCTGGATGAGGCCACGCCCGACGCGAAGACCCGTGCGAAGGAGCGGCTCTCGCACTCCAGCTACAAGCGAGTGATCGAGCTCAGCAATCCCTCGATCCCCGACTTCGGCATCGACGAGGCGTTCCAGCGCCAGCGATCAGCGGCACTGGCACCTCAAGTGCCCCGGGTGCAACGAATGGACCGCCCCGGCGCTCGCGTTCCCACGGACCCTGAACACCGAGGTGCGCATCATCCAGAAGGACGTCGACGGCAACGCGTACCTGGCCTGTCCCGAGTGTGACGCCGCGCTGGACCCCGAGGCCGGGGAATGGGTCGCGACGCATCCCGGACGGGAGTCCCACGGGTATCTTGATCTCGCAGCTCTGTCTCAGCACGCTCATCGACCCCGGCGAGATCCTGCGGGAGTACGAGGCGACCCGGTTCCCTGATCGCTTCTACAACCTCAAGATCGGTGTCGCTTGGGTGGACAAAGCCAACCGGCTCTCGACCGACGAGGTGCTCCGCCTCTGCGGCCCCATGGGCATCCTCGAGCGATCGTCGGCGTCGTGCACCATGGGCGTCGACACGGGCCGCGAGCTTCACGTGGTCATCGCACGCCCACGCGGGGACCGGCGCGAGATCGTGTACATCGGCGTGCATGCGGCCTTCGACGAGCTGGACGACTTGATCCGTCGGTTCAACGTGTACCGCTGCGTGATCGATGGGCTGCCCGGAGACGCACGCGGCCCGCGAGCTGGCCGCTGCGGCAGCGCGGGCATCGTGTACCTCAACTTCTTCAATCACGCACCAGCGGGGAACGCCCGCGGTGGGATCAAGCGACAGCTACACCGTCAGCGGAGAACCGGACCGAGGCGCTCGATGCCTCACGGCGCGCCATCCGCGACGGGGAGATCGTGCTGCCTCGACGCTGCCGCATCGTGGACGAGTTCGCCAAGCACCTGACCGGTGACGCGAAGCAGCTGGTCGAGGATGACGAGACCGGGGCGCAGCACTACCGGTACGTCCGCGTTGGCACGAACCACCTCAGCATGGCACTGACCTACGAATGCATCGCGGCGGAGGCGCACGACGTGCTCGACTACGTGCCGCTGGCGTGACCCCCGAACCGTGCCCTGGCGCACGGCGCGAGGTGCCGATCCACGACGCGGAGCGCATATAGATGTGCCGAACGGCGACGCGCCGACCCCTGAAGACGCCCGAAACAGGACGCGAACGGCCCCTCGGTCTGCCGAACGGGGACGCGACTGAGCGACTCGGCGATGCCGTAAGTTGCAATGGTGCAACCGGTGTGGCGATGGGGTCCCCTCGGTGAGGGGCATCAGGCGGGCACCCCAGAGCGATTTCTGCGCTGAAATCGGACCCTAACCTGGCCCCTCGCCCCGAAACAGGCTCTCTGTCGTCTATCGACACGGAAACGATTATGTGGCTTGAGGTTACGCTGGGCGCGACACCCGCGTCCGTATCGCGATAGACTCACCGGGAATGCTGGGGAGTGCGGCGAGCGACGCTGCGCAGAGCCAGGTGAGCATGGCTGGCGATCTCACGACTGCGCCCATCACCTTATCTTGATAACATCCGGCTCGGTCTTGTTTCTTCCAAGATTGCGGTGGGCCACGCCCTTCCCTCGTTCGAAAAGCATCCCCGGATCTGGTCAGTGTCGAACCCATCGGGCCCGATCACCCACTTGAAGTACAACCTACCGGTTGGTGGTCGGGCGACTGTGACTATCGTTGACGTAGCGGGAAGGACCGTTCGAAGTTTTCCGGTCACGCACGATCCGCCGGGCACGTATCGGCTTACTTGGGATGGACGGAATGATGGTGGACTACTGGTATCCGCCGGCGTGTATGTCGTGAAGCTTGAGACAGACAGAGACACAGCCACGTACCGCGTTGTCATGACGCAGTAGCAACACCCGAGCAGTCGCATCTTCCGAAGTGAGTACGCACTGACCTGCATCCACATGCCGTAGGCGGCGTCTTCCATCGTGCGCCCGCATCCCACGGACCATGCGAAGTACGAGGTCATCGACGGACACGACCGCGAAGAACCCCGCACACGCGGTTCGCGCCTCCGCAGGCCAACGGCGAGACTGGCCCGCAGTGTCCTAAAGTGGTGCGCCGCAAAAAGCGACGACATCCCGCCTCGTTCGAAGAGGAGGCCGCGTTCTGGCCGGCCCGTCTCGACATGCCGTTCGAGGTGGTTGCGCTAGCGGACGTCGATCACGACGGTCGTATGGACATGCTCGAGCGGCAAGGTGATGGCCTCGTGATACGTCGCGGGTTGCCCAATGCATGTTTCTCACTGGAGACGTACCTGGCCGGCGATCCAGAGCCGGACGATGAGGTCTGGTGGCGAGACGTGACGGGCGACGGGATCTGTGATCTGCTGTCAAGTGGCTACTACTCCGTAAGCGGTCAGCCTAGGACGTCGGTCCACCCGGTCGGTCCAGCATGGACTGCAGCGGCTCCTCGGCGAAACGCGTCTTCCACTCACGCGGCGTGAGTTCATGGACGTTCTTCGCGGGATGGATCGCCACGCGCTGCAGCACGTCGACGAGGTAGGCGAACGGATCGACGCCGTGAAGTCGGCACGTGACGATGAGGCTCTGCACCCACCCCAACGCCTCGGCACCCACTTCGGTCGTACAGAACAACCAGTTCTTGCGCCCGAGCGCCACCGGGCGGATCGTGCGCTCCAGGTGGTTCGTGTCCGGCGCGACGGCCGGATCGTCGAGGAACACCCGTAGCGCTCTCTCACGATCGAGCGCGTAGCGTGCCGCTTTGGTGAACGGACTGGTCGGCAAGAGGACGTGCTCATCCATCGCGGCCTCCAGCGCCGCGAAGAACGCGTCGACGATCGGGCGGCTGTGCTCGCGCCGATGCGCGAGGATCGCGTCGGGACCATCGAGCTCCGCGGCGCTCGCCTCTTGCTCATAGAGCGCACCGATGCGATCCAGCGCGTCACCTGCCAGCGAGGGTTCCACGTCCTCGCCGTCCACGAACCCGCGACGCACGTGGGCCCAGCACTGCGCATGCACCACCCCGGCACGACGCGCCGCGTACTTCTCGTAGGCCTCGTACCCGTCGCTCAGAAGCGTGCCCGAGTAGTCGGCCAGGACCTCCTGGACCACCGCATGCGCCCGCGTCGGCGAGAACACGAACGCCACCTCGTCACGATCCCCGTACACCGGCCAGAAGTACCCGGTCTTCATCGTCCCCCGGTTCGGCGGCTTGCCCTTCTTGCGGCCCGCCTTGATCGGCGTCTCGTCCATCGCGATCACCTTGCTCGCGAGGATCGACTCCACCTGGGCCGCGAAGATCGGCCCCAGAAGGTCAGCCGCTCGATGGAAGTACGTCGTCAGCGTCGAGCGGCCGATCCGTACGCCGCTGGCCGCCAGACGCTGGTGCTGGCGATACAGCGGCAGGTGGTACGCCAGCTTGTCGATCAGCATCCCGGCCAGGAAGCTCACGTCGGCCACGCTCTTCTCCAACACGGTGATCGGCGCTGGCGGGCAGGAGAACGTCTCGTCGGTCTTGTGCTTGAACACCGGACGCACGATCCGAAGCACCACGTACGCGGCGGGGCGCTGGGCCAGCCGCTCGGTGACCTTCTCGCCGATCTTCTCGTACTGGTCCATCTCATCGGCCGGGATCTCGAGATTCGGGATCACGACCGTCTCCACCGGCACCGACTCGTCGAACCGGACTCCGGAGCTCGTGTCGCGTGGGGGGCGTCGACGCCGGGTGTGAGCACCGACCACCGTCGTTGCGTCCGCGGGCTCGGACGGCGCGTCGATCTCGCCGGGGGAGCAGAGGCCACGTTACGTGGGATGAACTCACACAGTCCTGGAACGGCTTCTAGGACCGTTTGGTCCCCCAAAAAACTTTGCCGTTCCTTCCCCGTGTGCGCGGGGATGGACCGGCAGCGGGATCGCAGTTTCCGCCCGGCGATTACGCGGTTCCGTTCCAGATGCTGAGCTGCGTCGTGGTCGAGCCCGGCGACGGGTCGCTCCAGCCGGAAGCAGGGGAGTTCGAGTTGCGTTCTGGGGTCCCGGGCGGGACGCTTACGCGAACCCGAGTGCAGGCTGGAGCGACCCGTCGACGAGCGGGATTCTCACTCGCTGGACGTCGACGCCCTTGCACGGCGCACCCAGTTCCCGACCCTACCGGGTTCCATGAACGGACGTGTGCGGCATGCCACCGCAGTGCAGCTCTCCCCTACAGCTTCGTGCCTACGGCGCCCATCGTGTGCGCGGCGAGGGGATTCTATGGAAAGGCACACAGGCAACGCGCTATACTCACGCTGCGAGCAGTCTATTGGGGTGTTTACGGAGCCTGCTACGAAGGGACCGACAACCATGCGTGTTCATGTCGCCTCAGTGCTTCTCTTGGTGCTTGGTGCAACATCGAACGTTGAAGCCGAGGAGAGCTATCGTCCAGATCAGGCGATCGTCCGGTTTCAGCCCGGGCTCGTGGAGTTTCCTGAGCACTTGGGCCGAGAGGTTTCACTCGAACAGATCGCGTTCGGTTCGGAATCCACGCGGACGCTTCTACGGGGACTAAGTGTTGTCAGCTTCCGAACGATCGCGCCGGAATGGCGCCACCTACCACTCCCGCCTCACGTCGACATCCACGGAAACGAACTCGCGAAGCCCCTCATCGACTTTACGGACGTGTACCTACTGACGCTCGCTACATCGGATGCGGCAGCCGTTGTGGGGACGCTTGGTCGAATGGAGCAAACCGTCGTCTATGCTCAAACAAACGACCGTGTTCGTGGAACCGCCGACGGAGACTGTGACCCTGACTCGGTCATTGTGAACGATGAGTTCTTCCCGGAGACATCCACCTTTCCTGGGCAATTCTGCTTCAACAACACCGGGGTGTATCAGGTCGGCGCAGATACTGCCCTTGTTGACATCGACATCAACCTTCGCGAGGGATGGGACGTTTGGTCCGACGTGACCGTGAAGGTCGGAATCGTGGATGTTGAGTTCGACAAAGATCACGATGACTTGGCCGGTGTCTTCGACCCGAATCTGTCGGCCTGTTTTCCCGCGGACCCCCTGTCCACGTGTGATTGGTTCGGTACTGCCGGCCAAGACCACGGCACGTCCTGCGCGGGTTTTCTCGCAGCACGGGCTAACAACGACTGCGATGTCAACGGTGAAGAGTGCCTAGGCGTTGTAGGAGTACTTGGCAATGCGCCAAGCATTAGCTCGACGCCTCCCGTGGTGGCACTCCGCGTTGAGGCCACGGCTGGAGCGACCTACGTTGATGGGCTTTGCGATGCGTTCGAGTACGCGCATACTGCCTCGCTGCCGATTGTATCTTCAAGCAGAGTTTCTAGCTCTGGCGGTGGAGCATCGTTCTGCCTTGCCGAAGCGGTGAGCAATCTTGCGCAGAGCGGCATCCTCCTCGTGAACAGCTCCAGCAATCAAGCGGACGACTTCCCTACACTCCCAGTGCGGTGGGATTCTCTCACTCTTGGCGTAGGCGCTGTGACGATCGAAGGCCAGGCGCCTGTGGGGTATCACAGAGGACCCTGGATCGACGTCGTGGCTCCCGGTGGTACAGGTCCTGCGCCGCACACGACAGCTCGCGGCAATAACTACACAGCGTTCGGTGGGACGTCGGCTTCTGCTCCTCAGGTTGCTGGCGTGGCGGCGCTGATCGCGTCGCATACAACGCATGCCGAGCGAGAGGACTTGGTGAGCATCATCGCTCGACGCGCGGTCCTCCTTCCCGGACAGATGGAGCCTGACTCAACGTTCGGCAGCGGGCTGGTGAAACTGGACAGATCACTATGCTGGGTAGAGGATAGGGACCTAGTGCACGGCACGAAATCACAGACACCGACTCCGACCGAACACGCCGTGGAGCAGAGGAGTTTTCGCCACTGCGAGGACTTCCAGCCAGGTTCTTCCTCGGAAACACTGTACACGAAGGTGTGGGAGTACGAGGTCAGCGTCACGTTTCCTCCACACTCTGGGATCCTTGATTCGACGCATGTGTGGGCCCGCGACCACCTCTCTCCCGGTTGGCGAGATACGTCGGACGTGAATGGCATCGAGGACATGACCTGGGCCGGTGTTCGCAACGTTACGAGCTCCGGCTGCGACCTGTACTCATACTTCTACGAGGTATACAACGACGCTCTCTTGACGGACTTTCGTGGTTGGCATCCGTACGATCCGACCGGCGTTCAGCCGTCGCCAATGCAGTGGCGTTACTCGGCCATGCTGGAGCCGTCGAGTTCTAGGGCGAGTGAGTCGTCATCGGCTGATCTCGACATGGATCGTTCGGTCGACGCGACGCAGTTTGTCGTCCCCGTTTCCATAGAGGGAGCCGTACAGGTTGAGGCGTTCGATGTCCGCGGTAGATCCGTGAAGTCGTGGGACACTCTTCCGGTTCAGCCGGGCATGACCGTCATCGAGTGGGACATGGAGCTGCGAAGCGCCTCCGCGGGGGTCTACTTCCTTCGAGCGACGACCCCGAGTGGAAGACGAATCGTTGGGAAGGTCGTGCACAGATGAAACGAAACGCTAGTGTTGCTCTGGTTGAGCGGTTCTTCCTCACCGTCCTCGTTGTCGCCCCGAGCGCGTCGTCGTTCCCGGTGTTGGATCAAGCCAAGATTAGCCAGACCGAAGGCGGGTTCTCTGGACAGATGCTCTTCTCCGGCTTCGGTTTCTCCGCCACTTCGGTCGGGGACCTGGATGGGGATGGGCGAGACGAGCTCGCGGTGGGGTCTCCTTGGCTCTTCGATGACGCAGAGGATTTCGAGACTGGCGGCGTGTGGATCTTGTTCCCTGCCACGTTTGATTCGTTGGCTAGCGAACAGCGGATTCAGTCGAACGTCGGCGGTTTCTCGGGCTTGCTGGATCAGGACGACTTCTTCGGCGCGAGTGTCGCCGCGCTTGGTGACCTCGACGGAGACCTCGTTCCGGACATCGCCGTTGGGTCCGCTTTTGACGACGACGGAGGTACCGACCGCGGAGCCGTCTGGATACTCTTCATGAACAGCGACGGAACGGTCCGAGATCACACGAAGATCAGTCAGACTTCGGGTGGCTTTGGGGGAACGCTGTCGGATGACGACTGGTTCGGTCGCTCGATATCTGTGATCGGAGATCTCGATGGGGATCTCGTGGTCGACATCGCGGTGGGACACGATCGCGCGGACGACAACGGGTTCGTCAATTGCGGAGCCGTCTGGATACTCTTCATGAACACCGACGGCAGCGTTCGAGATGAGGCTCGAATCACGAGTTCTGAGGGCTGGCCGGGCAACGACCTCGGAAGCAATAACTACTTCGGTCGGTCCGTGTCGTGGTTGGGAGACCTCGACGGAAACGGCATCACAGAGATCGCGGTAGGCGAACCGCGCGACAGCGACGGTAACGGTACACCAGGGGCCGTTTGGGTGCTCAGCGTTGGGCCAGGGGGAAGCGTCGTTGGCCAACAAAAGATCAGCACACTCGAGGGTGGCTTTCTCGGTGAGATCGAAGACAGCGATCAGTTCGGAGAGAGCTGCGTTGCCCTTCCTGACTTGGATGGAGACGGAGTGCCCGAACTCGTCGTCGGCGCGGATGGAGATGACGATGGCGCGCCGCAGGCCGGTGCCGCTTGGCTCTTGTACCTGGACTCGGACGGACGGGCCAAGGACTACAGGAAGATCAGCGCACTCGAGGGTGGCTTCACCGGTCAGCTGGATGAGACCGACTGGTTCGGCACCGGGCTTGCCTCACTCGGCGATGTCTCGGGTGACGGGATCCCGGATCTTGCGGTCGGCGCGCCGGGTGACGATGACGGTGGCGGGGCCTCCGGCGCACTTTGGCTGCTAGCGCTCGCCGACGACACCGTTGCTACCCCTCCGAGCAACGATGATCCACAGGCGCTCTCGGGAGTCCGCCCGCTACCTGCGGACCGGTTTGTCGTGATACAGCACGCCCGCACCGCGGAGGAGATCGTGGTTCACGACGCAGCGGGCCGCTTCGTCGTTCGGCTGCCGGTTTCTCGTGGTGCCTCGGCGTCACGATGGGATCTTCGCGATCTCAGGGGCCGGAGAGTGTCCAGTGGTGTGTACTTCGCTTCCCCATCGGGTTCGTCGGCGCTTCGCATGATCGTTCGGTGACGTGCACACCGGGGCCGCGAAGGACGGGCGTGGTCCTCCGCCGTTCTTCACTGGGTTCGACCGTTGACCACGAAAACGGCTGGAGTTCGATGAGAACGGCGACCCCGCGTCGGGGTGGCCGGCAAATGGCGTTGGGCTCTCACCCGTTACCGACCACCACCGGAGTCATCGTGGTCTGGGAAACGCGAAGTCACGCCCGTTAGCGTCCGAGAATCGTGCGCCGCGAAAAGACATCGACGTCCAGCGGGTGCAAGACCTGCCGGCGACGGGTGGCTCCAGACGCAGTTCGAGGTTCGAAACGAATTGTGGTACCCCACGTCGGACGCTCTGCAGAACTGAGAATCAAGCGGGTCGCGAGGAGTGCGAAGCGACGCATCTCGCAACTCGCATTGGAGAAAGCGCTTACCCGAGTTCGCGAGGCGTCCGAACCGGACACCAAGTAGGACGCAAAACGTAACAGAGAAAGTTAGCGGAGCGTCCTACGTGGGGAGCCACGCTCTGGGGGCGTCTACGGGCGCCCCTTCTTGTTGACTCTTCCTCACGCCTCTCTCGCCACCCCGAGGCCGTATATCGCGTTGGGGTGCAACGTTCTCCAGCGATATCCAGGCGTCGGAGTCTCAGCACCCTCGCGCGCTTCTATCCCCTCGCCGGGGGTTCGCCGGGCGTCCGACGTGGGCGGCAATTCTCAGCATCTGCGTAACCGTTCGGGCATCCCATCCGGGTGATCAGCCCGTGTCCCGGCGCGCTGTCGGGTGAGGCCTACCTGGGGTCTGCTTCGTAGCAGGGAACGTGGTTCTCGGGCAGCAGCTCGTCGATCTTGGCGTCGGGCCACCCATCGGCGATGCGCTCGAGAACGCGGATGAGATACGCGTAGACGTCGATCTTCGCCAGCGCGGCGGTGCGCACGACGGAGTAGAGGATCGCCGCGCGCTGGGCGGCCCGGTCGGATCCCGCGAACAGGTAGTTCTTCCGACCGACGGCGACCGCTCTCAACTGCCGCTCGCACAGGTTGTTGTCCAACGGCAGATGTCCGTCGTCGAGGAAGCACCAGAGCGCGTCGTGTTGATTCACGACGTACCCGCACGCCTTCGACAGCGCGCTCTCGGGCGGCTCGGACTCTTCGGTTCGCACGATCCATCGATCGAGCCGATCCAGGATCGCTCGGCTGCGCTCGGTGCGGAGCTCCTGGCGTTCGGGGGGATCGAGCCCACGCCGATCGGCCAGCGTCTCCACTCGATACAGCTGCGCGATCAGCTTCAGCGGATACGCCACGCGAGAGTCCGTGTCGCGCAACGCCTCGAAGCCCCGCCTGGCATGCGCCCAGCAGCCGACCTCGATCGCGCTGGCCACCTCGCCGTTGTACACCCGATCGTAGACCGTCGCCGCGTCCGCCTGGTGATAGCCCTCGCGGCCCGCCAGGAAGCGCCACGGGCCGTCCTCGCCCGTGCCGGTCTTCGCGTAGTGGAACGCCGCGTACGTCCCATCCCCGATGGCGCACCACATCGTGCCCATCCGCACCCCGTTCGGGTCGTCACGATCGAGCACCCGCAGCCCGGTCGCGTCGCTCTGCAGCGTGTGCGCGTGGAACGCCTTCTCCCAGATCCGCTCGGCGATGGGCCGTAGCTCCTCGGCCACGCGCGCCGTCCAGTCGCAGAGCGTGGAGCGCGCGATCGCGACCCCGCCGCGGGCGTAGATCTCGCTCAGCCGCGCCAGCGGGATGTGGTCCTGGTACTTCGCTTGAACGACGTGCGCCAAGAGGCTCGGCGCCGCACGACCCTTGTCGATGAACTTGGCGGGCCCCGGCGCGGTGACCACCGCGTCCTTGCACGTCGAACACGCGTACTTCGTGCGACGGTGCTCCTCGACCTCGAACCGGGCGGGGACCAGGCGCAGGATCTCGCTCACGTCCTCGCCGATCGCCTTCATCGGAACGCCACACGTGCCGCAAGGCAGATCCTGCTCCGGCAGCGTGTGGGTCACGATCTCGCGTGGGAGTGTCTCGGGGAGCCGTTGCCGGCGGGGCCGCCGCGTCGGCGGACTCGGCAACGCCGCTTCGGCCGCCGCGATCTCCTCCGTCAGCTGCGCATCGTCGGTCTCGGTGTCGTCGAGATCGTTCTCGGGATCGACGTTGTTCTCGGGCATCTTGGCCAACATCAACAACAGCTGAGCCGGGTCCACCTTCTCGCTCCGGATCCCCGCGCGCTTGCGACGCTCGGCGAACAGCGCCAGCTCGAGATGGAGGTTCCGGTGCAGGAGCAGGCGCATGCGCTCGAACGCCTTCTCGATCGCGTCATCGGTACGGCCGTTGGCGGCCAGCGTCTGGAGCTCGGAGCGGAAGCGCTCGAGTTCACGAGTGAGTTGCGCGAAGGTCATGCACTCTTTGAATCACATCGTCGCGCGCCAGGCAAGTCCCTTCTTCGGCGACCAGCGACTCCGGCGCTGGGAGCCGCGAAGATCGATCCCATCCAGGAGCAACGTCAGCTCCGACGACTCGATCTCGACGTGCGAGGACCCGACCTCGGGGTGGCGCGGGAGCGTGAAGCGGCCGCGTTCGAGGCGCTTGTAGACGAGGAGATAGCCCGAGGGCTGCCAGACGAGGATCTTCATCCGGTTCGCGCGCCGGTTGATGAACACGAACAGGTGTCCCGAGAGGGGATCGGCGGAGATGATCTCGCGCGTGGCCGCCGAGAGCCCGTCGAAGCCCTTGCGGAGATCGACGGGCTCAGCGGCGATGTAGATGCGCACGGTGTGCGGCAGGGTCAGCACGGATCGAGCGCCTCGATGAGCTCGTGTAGCAGCGTGCGATCGAAGCCGCGGCGGACGACGATCCGGTGGCGCTGCCCGACGATGAGCTCGATACCGGCGTCGGAGTCGGCCACGTCGGCGTCAGCCGTCTCCACGATCTCGACCGGGTGGAAGCGGGGGCTGCCGTCGGCCTCGAGCTTGGACTTCCAGCGGCGCAGTCGCGACACACTGAGGCCACACTGTCGCGCAAAGGCGTTCAGTGTGAGCCCACTCTGGCTCCAGATGGCAAGTGCGCGTTCCGCGTCCGACTCCCGCCAGTAGCGGTTGTCGGAGATCGGGGCGAGCGCGGTCGTGATCGACTTCGAGAGCATGCGGCACCTCCTCGGGTGCGCACGTTCTCAGGACCGGCCGATGGGCTCAACATGGGTTCACCGAACGGATACGCATCTGCGAACCGGCAGCCCCGTTGTTGACACCGCCGCCGTAACCCGTTGGTACGCCTTGAGCCGATTGCGGCTTTCCGCGACTCGCACGGAACGTGTTGAAGACGCGATCGAGGTGCCACGCGCTCCGGATTGAGCATCACCGGTCACGTGTGGCTATGTGCACGCATTTTGGAGAGGGACAGGGACGATCACGATTCGTTGTGGCCGTTTTCGCGGCCGATCTGCGCGTACTGGATGTTCGGCACTTCGGGCCGCGCACTTTCGCCGCACGCGGAGTGCCGCGCGTTCCCTCACCAGTTTGGCCCAGGGGCGGTATCGCGCGTCCTCGTCGGCCGCGCTGTTCCCGGGAGGTGCCCGTGCGACCTCGGTCGACGATCGTGAAGTTCGTCCTCGCTCAGCTGGGCACAGGGCTGCTCGGGTCGCCACAGCCGTCCTCGGCCACTGCGCCCCCGGCTCGATCCGCAGACGGCGTTGCCATCCGAGCGCTGCCTGGCGACACCGTGGATCTCAACGGTTCCGCGGAGCTCACCGTCACCGACGTCGGAGCGATCGGATACTCCGATCCTGACGGCACGGAGCGCGGACTCGGTTTCCGTCTGGCCGGAGGGATGCGCGCCCTTTATCACGCCGGAGTGGTTCTCGGCGTTTCACCGGGGCAGGTGTCCGACGCCGCCTACGGATCCGACGACAAACGGGGCCACGATTCCCTTCGACTTTGCCGGGACGTCACCACTGCGGTGGGAGATGAACGGGGCGGTGATCCGGTCTACATACGACGACTCCCCGTCCCCGGCTCCTCTCGGCGTCTCGATTCGCCAGGACGTGAGCCTGATCCCAGGAGCGGCCGTCGCCGCTCCTGAGAAGAGATCAGAATGTGCCTTGACTAGGGTCGTTCCATATCAGAACCGGACTCCGACGCGGAGGTCTCCGGGACCTGCTGAACGTGCATGAAATCCACGCCTTACGAAACGGGAGGAACTCGTGCTGCGCATCTCGATCGGGCCGGGACGAACGCCGCTACAGCTGCTGCTCATCGTCCTCCTCGGATCGGGGGGGCCGGCCGCCGCACAGACCTTCGTGGACGTCACGAACAGCGCACTCGTTGACTGGGGGTATGGCCTGGGTGCGGCGTGGGGGGACTACGACGACGACGGCGATCTCGACCTCTACGTCCTCAACGGCGGATCTGACCCAAACCGTCTGCTTCGCAACGACGGCGGGACGTGGGCGGTGGTCACCAGCGGTCCTCTCGGCGACACGGGCTCCGGAGCTGGCATGGCCTGGGGGGATTACGACAACGATGGTGATCTCGACCTCTACGTCGAGAACTGGGACTCGTCGAACAAGCTGTTCCGCAACGACGGCGGGACGTGGGCGGACGCCACCAGCGGTCCACTCGGCGATGTCGAGGGAGGTACCACGGCCTGGGGGGACTACGACAACGACGGGGACCTCGACCTCTACGCGGCGCGGAACGTTGGGCCGTCCAAGTTGATCCGCAATGACGGTGCGACGTGGGTGGATGTCACGACCGACCCGCTGGGCGACACGAGGAGCAATGGCTTCGTGGCGTGGGGGGATTACGACAACGACGGGGACCTCGATCTCTGCGTCAACGGCGACTACCCCGCAAGCCCCAGGCAGTTCCGCAACGACGGCGGGGCATGGGTGCTCGTGACACTCCCGACGTCGCACGCGGATTGTGTAGCGTCAGGCGACTACGACAACGACGGGGACCTCGACCTCTATCTCGGGAGAACCTACGACACACTGCTCCGCAACGACGGTGGTACGTGGGCGGATGCCACCAGCGACCCGATCGGCTACCTTCCGTCAGATGCAGCATGTGCGGCCTGGGGGGACTATGACAACGACGGGGACCTCGACCTCTGCGTCGCCAACCGCGGCCTCGGCTCCCAAGAGGAACACAACCTGTTCCGCAACGACGCCGGAACCTGGGTGGACGTGGCCGGTGGCCAGCTCGGCGGCGAATATGATCAGGGCTTTGGCGTGGCCTGGGGGGACTATGACAACGACGGGGACCTCGACCTCTACATCGTCAACTACGAGGGATGGAACAAGCTCTTCCGGAACGAGGTGGGGAGCAAGAACCACTGGCTGCAGGTGAAGCTCCAGGGCACGGTGTCCAACTCGGCGGGGATCGGAGCACAGGTCCGGCTGACGGCGGGGGGCATCACGCAGATCCGCGAGCTCTCGGGTGGCTCGGGCCGGTCGCAGGATGCGCTCATCGCGAGCTTCGGACTGGGCGCCACGTCGACGATCGATCAGCTCGAGGTGATCTGGCCGAGCGGGCTCGTGCAGGTCGTGAGTCCGCCGCCGACCATGGACGAGAGGATCACGGTGGTGGAAGCGCCGCCCTTCACGGACGTCACGAACGACCCGCTGGACCACGCCGGGCAGAGTCGGGGTGTCGCGTGGGGGGACTACGACGATGACGGGGACCTCGATCTCTACCTCGCGAACAACGGCTCGGCGAACAAGCTGTTCCGCAACGATGGCGGGACGTGGGTGGATGCCACGAGCGGCCCGGTCGGCGATACGAATCGGGGCATTGGTGTGGCGTGGGGGGACTATGACGATGACGGGGACCTCGACCTCTACCTCGCGAACGACGGCTCGGCGAACAAGCTGTTCCGCAACGATGGCGGGACGTGGGTGGATGCCACGAGCGGCCCGGTCGCCGACACGGGCGATGGCCGGGCCGTGGCCTGGGGCGACTACGACAACGACGGCGACCTCGATCTCTACCTCGCCAACTTCGGCTCGGCGAACAGGCTCTTCCGCAACGACGGCGGGGTATGGGTGGACGTCACGAACGATCCGCTCGACGACGCCGGGCAGAGTCGGGGTGTCGCGTGGGGGGACTACGACGATGACGGGGACCTCGATCTCTACCTCGCGAACAACGGCACGGCCAACAAGCTGTTCCGCAACGATGGCGGGACGTGGGTGGATGCCACGAGCGGCCCGCTCGGCGATACGGGTCCAGCATCCGGTGTGGCGTGGGGGGACTTCGACAACGATGAGGACCTCGACCTCTACCTCGCCAACCACGGGGAGGCGAACCGCCTGTTCCGTAACGATGGCGGGATGTGGGTGGATGCCACGAGCGGCCCGCTCGGCGACACGAACGGGGGCCTTGGTGTGGCGTGGGGGGACTACGACAACGACGCCGACCTCGATCTCTACCTCGCGAACAACGGCGCTGCGAACAAGCTCTTCCGCAACGATGACGGGACGTGGGTGGATGCCACGAGCGGACCGTTCGACGACACGGGGCTCGGCCAGAGTGTGGCGTGGGGGGACTACGACGAGGACGGAGATCTCGACCTCTACCTTGCCAACTCCAATTCGGCCAACAAGCTGTTCCGTAACGAGGTGGGGAGCGAGAACCACTGGCTCCAGGTGAAGCTGCGGGGGACCGTGTCCAACTCGGCCGGGATCGGCGCACGGGTCCGTCTGACGGCCGGGGGCGTCACGCAGATCCGTGAGCTCTCCGGTGGCTCGGGATACCTGTCGCAGGATGCTCTGACCGCGAGCTTCGGGCTGGGCGCCACGACGGTGATCGATCAGCTCGAGGTGGTTTGGCCGAGCGGGTTCGTGCAGGTGGTGAGCCCGCCGCCGGCGGTCGACGGGACCCTCACGGTGGTGGAGGATCTGCTCTTCACGGATGTCACGAGCGGCCCACTCGGTGACACGGGGCAGGGCCAGGGCGTGGCGTGGGGAGACTATGACGACGACGGGGACCTCGACTGCTACGTGGGCAACTATGGTCAGGCGAACAAGCTCTTTCGCAACGACGCGGGAGCCTGGGTGGACGCCACGAGCGGTCCGCTGGGTGACACGGGCAACGTGCGCGGCGTGGCCTGGGGGGACTACGACGACGACGGGGATCTCGACCTCTACGTCGCGAACAACGGCTCGGCGAACCGGCTGTTCCGCAACGACGGCGGAAGCTGGGTGGATGCCGCCACCGGCCCGCTCGCCGATGCGGGCCCCGGCGCTGGCGTGGCGTGGGGCGACTACGACAACGACGGGGATCTCGACCTCTACCTCGCCAACTTCAGCTCGGCGAACAAGCTCTTCCGCAACGACGGCGGCACGTGGGTGGACGCGACCAGCGGTCCGCTCGGCAGCACTGCCGCGTCCTACGGGGTCGCGTGGGGCGACTACGACGGCGACGGAGACCTCGACCTCTACGTCTCGAACAACGGCACGGCCAACAAGCTCTTCCGCAACGACGCGGGCACGTGGGTGGACGCCACCAGCGGACCCCTGGGCAACGCGGGGCAGGGCCGGGGTGTGGCGTGGGGCGACTACGACAACGACGGGGACCTCGACCTCTACCTCGCCAACTTCAGCTCGGCGAACAAGCTCTTCCGCAACGACGTCGGGACGTGGGTGGACGCCACCAGCGGTCCGCTCGGAGACGCCGGTGGGGGCTTCGGCGTGGCATGGGGAGACCACGACAACGACGGGGACCTCGATCTCTATCTCGCGAACTGGAACTCGGCGAACAGGCTCTTCCGCAACGACGATGGCACGTGGGTGGATGCCACGAGCCCTTCACTCGGCGATACGGGTCCGGGCCGAGGCGTGGCATGGGGAGACCACGACGACGACGGCGACCTCGACCTCTACCTCGTCAACTACGGAGAGGCCAACAAGCTCTTCCGGAACGAGGTGGGGATCGAGAATCACTGGCTGCGGGTGAAGCTCCAGGGCACGGTGTCAAACTCTTACGGGATCGGCGCGCGGGTCCGGGTGACGGCGGGGGGCATCACACAGGTGCGCGAGCTGTCGGGTGGCTCGGGCTGGCTGTCGCAGGACGCGCCGAGCGCGAGCTTCGGGCTAGGTGCCTCGACGACGATCGATCAGCTCGAGGTGGTCTGGCCGAGCGGGCTGGTCCAGGTCGTCAGCCCACCGCCGACCGTCGACGGGATGATCACGGTGGTGGAAGACATCCCCTTCACCGACGCCACGAGCGCCCCGCTCGGGGACACGGGGCAAGGCTATGGCGTGGCCTGGGGGGACTACGACGACGACGGCGACCTCGACGTCTATGTCGCCAACTACGCTTCCGCGAACAAGCTCTTCCGTAACGACGGTGCAACGTGGGTGGATGCCACGAGCGGTCCACTCGGTGACACGGGCCCCGGCCGGGGGGTGGCCTGGGCAGACGCCGACAACGATGGGGATCTCGACCTCTACCTCGCGAACGCCGGCACGGCGAACAAGCTGTTCCGCAACGATGGCGGGACGTGGGTGGACGCCACCGGCGGTCCACTCGGTGACTCGGGTAACGGTCTTGGCGTGGCGTGGGGGGATTACGATAACGACGGCGACCTCGACCTCTATCTCGCGAACGGTACCACGGCGAACAAGCTGTTCCGCAACGACGGTGGAGCCTGGGTGGACGCCACGAGCGGCCCCCTCGGTGACTCTGGTCGTGGTCACTGCGTGGCGTGGGGAGACTACGACGACGACGGTGACCTCGACCTCTATCTCACCAACATCGGGGAACCGAACAAGCTGTTCCGCAACGACGGTGGAGCATGGGTGGATGCCACGAGCGGCCTCCTCGGCGACTCGGGGATCGGCTATGGCGTGGCCTGGGGGGACTACGACAATGACGGCGACGTTGATCTCTACGTTGTCAATTTCGATTCGGCTAACAAGCTCTTCCGCAACGATGACGGGACATGGGTGGACGTCACTAGCGGTCCCCTCGGTGACGCGGGTGGCCGGGGTGTGGCGTGGGGGGACTATGACAACGATGGGGACCTCGACCTCTACGTCACCAGCGTGCATGCGGCGAACCGGCTGCTCCGCAACGATGGTGGAACGTGGGCAGATGTCACGAGTGGTCCTGTCGGTGATGTGGCCAGTGCCGGAGGCGTTGCATGGGGGGACTATGACAACGATGGGGATGTCGATCTCTACCTCGCCAACGTGAGCACTGGGAACAAGCTCTTGCAGAACGAGGTGGGGAGCGAGAACCACTGGCTGCAGGTCAGGCTCCAGGGGACGGTGTCGAACCGGGCGGGCATCGGAGCGCGGGTCCGGGTGACGGCGGGAGGCACCACACAGACGCGCGAGCTGTCGGGTGGCTCGGGCTACCTGTCGCAGGATGCGCTCATCGCGAGCTTCGGACTGGGCGCCACGTCGACGATCGATCAGCTCGATGTGACCTGGCCGGGCGGGCTCGTGCAGGTCGTGAGTCCGCCGCCGACCGTGGACGAGAGGATTACGGTGGTGGAAGCACCACCTTTCACGGACGTCACGAACGACCCGCTCGGCGACGCCGGCTCGGGTCGGGGTGTGGCATGGGGGGACTACGACGACGACGGTGACCTCGATCTCTACCTCGTGAACAACGGCACGGCAAACAAGCTGTTCCGCAACGACGGCGAAACGTGGGTGGAAGCCACGAGCGGCCCGCTCGGGGACACGGGCCTTGGACGAGGCGCGGCGTGGAGTGACGAGGACAACGACGGTGACCTGGACCTCTACCTCGCCAACTACAATTCCGCGAACAAGCTGTTCCGCAACGATGGCGGGATGTGGGTCGATGCCACGAGTGGTCCGCTCGGCGACACGGGAAACGGCTTTGGCGTGGCGTGGGGGGATTACGACAACGACGGGGATGTCGACCTCTATCTTGCCAACTACAACTCGGCGAACAAGCTGTTCCGCAACGACGGGGGGGTGTGGGTGGACGCGACGAGCGACCCGCTCGGCGACACCGACGGCCGGGGTGTGGCGTGGGGGGACTACGACGGCGACGGCGATCTCGACCTTTACGTCGCCAACAACGGCACGGCGAACCAGCTGTTCCGCAATGACGGCGGCGCGTGGGTGGATGCCACCTCGAGCCCGCTGGACGACACAGGGTTTGGCCGGGGCGCGGCGTGGGCGGACTACGACAGCGACGGCGATCTTGATCTCTACCTCACCAACTACGAGTCACCAAACAAGCTGTTCCGCAACGACGGCGGAGCCTGGGTGGACGCCACCAGCGGTCCGCTGGGCGACACGGGTGGGGGCTTTGGCGTGGCGTGGGGCGACTACGACAACGATGGGGATGTCGACCTCTACCTCGCCAACGACGGTTCGGCCAACAAGCTGTTCCGCAACGACGGTGGGACGTGGGCGGAGGCCACGAGCGCTCCACTCGACGACACGGGGCAGGGCTATGGCGTGGCGTGGGGAGACTGCGATGACGATGGGGATCTCGACCTCTACCTCGTCAACTCCAGCTCGACCAACAGGCTCTTCCGCAACGAGGTGGGGAACGAGAACCACTGGCTGCAGGTGAAGCTCCAGGGGACGGCGTCCAACCGGGCGGGCATCGGTGCGCGGGTCAGACTCACCGCGGGAGGCACCACGCAGCTCCGCGAGCTGTCGGGTGGCTCGGGCTACCTGTCGCAGGATGCCCTCACCGCGAGCTTCGGCCTCGGCTCCACGACGACGATCGACCAGCTCGAGGTGAGCTGGCCGAGCGGGATCCTGCAGGAGGTCGATCCCCCCGGTGTCGACCAGAAGATCACGGTCATCGAAGCGGATCTGCTCGGGGTGTTCCCCTTGACGATGCCGCGGCACATCGTGCTCCATCCCGCCGCGCCGAATCCCTTCTCGGGCACGACGAGCATCCGCTACGACCTCCCCCGCCGGTCGAACGTCCACCTGCGGCTGTATGACGTGACGGGGCGTCTGCTGCGCGTGCTGGAGAGCTCCCCGCGGAGCGCGGGACGGCACGTGTCGGTGTGGGACGGCACGGACCGCGCCGGCGCGAAGGCGGCGCCAGGCGTGTACTTCTATCGACTGGAGACGGACGACTTCGGGGCCACGCGACGCGTCATGAGACTACGGTGATGACTCGACGTGGCTGCGCCTGCGGGTGGCCCGCGTGAGGTCCCAATGAACGGGACCGGGGCCGCAACGTCAGCTGCCGCTCGAACTCGTGGTGTCCGTAAATTGGCAACGAACCCGGCGGGCTGCCCAAGTTCCACGACCGGAGGGTCGCGTGAGGTCGTTCGAGTCTTCGGACACTACACCGAGGCGCTGGACGCATCACGACGGGCGATCCGCGAGGGCGAGGTGCTGCTCCCACGCCGGGGACCGGTGGTCGAGGCGTTCGCCACGCAGCTCGCGAACGATGCCAAGCGGCTCCTGGAGGACGAGGAGACGGGGGCGCAGAGCTATCGGTACGTGAAGCTCGGGACCAACCACTACTCGCTGGCCTGGACCTACTGGCTGGCGATCGATCGCCTGGTGGTGTGGCCCACGCTGGATCGGCGGTTCATCCGTCGTCGACCGCGCCCCCGGCTGCCGCGGTGATGGCCGTGCTGACGGGGTCGGGGAGAGCGCTCTCCCGAGGTGCCGAAACCGGTCACGACGGGCGTTCCGAACGCTCGAAACGGTCCTCACGCGCGTGTGAAACGTCCGAACCGTGACGCGGGAGGGGGCATCGATGCCCGAACGCGGACGCGGCGTGCCCTCGATCGGCCCCTTCGAGACGCGACGGGCCGACCCGCCCGATCCTGTAACGCTTTGACACATGGACAGGTGGGGAGTTCAGGTCCTTCGGCGGTGCCCGGCGACGGTGTGATTTGGTCGTGAAACCTGCCCCAAACCTGCCCCTTGGCCTGGAATCCGGCCCCTGGACGGCCACACAGGCGGTGTGTCGTACTCCGACACGGAAACGATTATGTGGCTGTGAGTTACGGCTGTCTTGGGTTGCCCGATCCCTCGACGATGCAGCGACGCTGGACGGGGCTCCTGGGTCTGGGCAGGAAGGTGGAATGATGCAGTCGCATCATTGCGAGCGCCTCATTCCGAGTCCGGCCCGGACACTGGATTGGAGGACGAGATGGCTTTCTGGACCCGGCAGACGCGGGGGGCGTCCCCGCCCGTGACGTCAGACGTGGGCGAGGTGACGAAGCCGGAGCGTCTCGACACAAACCAAGAGGCGATCCCTCCCAACCCGAGAGAATCGCCTCTTGACAGGGTCATTCCATATCACCGGGTGAGAACCAGCCGCTGGGTGATCGAGGACGACCCGTGTGAGAGCTGGACGAAGTAGACGCCTGACGGAACCTCGCGTCCGTGATCATCCCGTCCATCCCAGCCGAGCCGGTGAACACCCGCCGCGAGCATGGCGTGGGGTACCAGCCGGCGCAGCATCCGTCCGCGCGCGTCGTAGACCGACACGTGCGCCAGCGCCGGCCGGAGCAGCTGGAACGTCACGACCGTGGCCCGGCGGAACGGGCTCGGCGAGACCCCGAGCATGTGCTCGACCCTGTCCGCCGGCTGCTCGGGTGAGCCAGCCGACAGGGGACACGGATCGGAGCTCAACCGATAGCTGACCACGCGCTCATCGTTCCCCACGTGCCCGAGCGAGAGCATGTCGAACCGCATCGACACCGCCCATCCGAACTGGTCGATGCCCGCGGGATCCCGGAGCTTGTCGACGGGTAGCCAGTCCAACCCATCGAACTGGTAGACGTAGGCGGCGTCGGCATTGGCTGCGCCGGCGACGAGGACGTCCCCGCGAGCGTCCATCTCCCATCCGAACCAGTCGAAGCTGGAGCCGTCGGAGTCCCAGGCGGAGACGGTGGACGCGTGAACCCATCCCGTTCCGTCGTGTCGGTACACGTGACACCGGCCGGGGCCGGCGGCCGACGTGGACGCGGAGATGAACAACCGGTCGCCCGTCACACTGTCGGAGGCGAGGACGACGTCGTCTCCGAAGCACTGCGCCGGCGACTGCGGCGGCAGGATCTCCTGTACCTGCTCGAAGCTCGACGACAGGGCGTCGTACTCGAAGACGTACGTCACGCCGAAATCCCCGCTGGCGAGCGGTGCTGCCCAGTCGGACACCACGATCATGTCCCGGATCTCCGACACCGGGGCGCCGGCGCGACCGATCGCGAGGCTTTCGCCGAACCCACTGAGCGACAGGACGTCGGGACCCCGTGTCGGCGTGATGGTGATCAGGGGCACGATGCCCTCCGCGCCCGCGTAATCGAACATCTCCACGTAGGAGTCATTCCCCTTGGCGGAGCCGATCGCGAGGAACCCTTCCTCGACGACGTCCATGCCGTAGCCCCATGCCTCGGTGGAGGGCGAGACCGGCGCCAGCCGGTCGTACTCCGTCCAGGTCTCGCCGTCCGAATGGAAGACATACACGGCGTCGTCGTCGCCCCACGGCTGGTTGGCGATCAGCGCCAGGGGTGGGCTCATCACGACGCGGTAGCCGAACTGCTTGTCCGGACCGGGATCCGAAGGGAAGAGGGTCTGCTCGAGGTCCCAGCTCGCACCGTTCCACCGGTAGAGGTAGGCGGCCCCGCCGGCCGGGGCGAGGCTGTCGTCGAGCGGCGCCCCGACCAGCATCACGAATCGATCGTCGTAGTAGTCGAACTGAACGTCGACCGAGGCCCGGCCGAACCAGCCGGGGTCGCTGGGTTCGACGAGCTCCTCGAAGCAGATGTGGCAGGGCGAGGTGCCCTGGGCGTCCAGCGACACGTCGATCGGCTGGACCGAGTAGGGCGTCCAGCTGGAAAGCTGCTGGCCCGAGAGCGTCGTCCGCAGAATGCGACCCCCATCCCCGGCACCGGTCGTCCAGTACATCCGACCCCCGGGCAGATCCAGGATGAGGAACTGGGGCTCGGTCAGCCCGCTCACCAGCAGCGTCGCGTCGCTTCCGTCGAGCGACGCACGCCAGATCTCGCCGTCGGTGTTGTCACTCCAGTAGAGGTGGTCGGACTCGACATCCAGGGCCACGTCCCATGGAGACGTCAGGCCGCTGGCCAGAATCTCGAGGGACGATCCATCGAGGTTGGCTCTGTAGAGCCCTCTCGACGACGCATCGACCCAGTACATCGCGCCGGCATCCAGATCCAGCTCGATCCCCATCGGATCGCGCCCCGTGATGATTGTCTCCCGACCCGTGCCATCCAGGTTGGACCGCTCGATCCGACTGGCATCGATGTCACTCCAGTAGAGCTTGCCCGCCAGAGGATCCATGGTGATGTCGCGCGCCCGGAGGAGCCCCGTGGAGATCACGATCTCCACGTTCGACCCGTCGAGATTGGCACGTGAGATCGTGTCGTCGGTCTGATCCGTCCAGTAAACCTTCCCGCCGTCTATGTCCACGTGAATCCCGGAGGGATCGGTGAGACCGGACACGATCTCCGTCGGGGCACGTGGATTGCTGAGCGGCGCCCGAACGATGGCGCCGAGGTCATCGTCGGCCCACCACAGGTAGCGCAGGGCGTCACAAGGTGCTTGAGCGGCGGCGCCCAGCGCCGTAACCAGTGACAGCATAAGCAGATACGACAGAGAAAGAGATCGAGTCATCGTGACCCCCCGAGGTTGCAGACCCGTTACCGGGAACGGGCGATCCTCGTGGGCCACTCCCCGAAGAGACCACCCCTGCTGTGTTACGCGCAGGAGGGGGATGGAACCGGCCACGAAAAGGCAGGAACGGGGCTGTCGAACCCGGAGAGGGACTGGCTACGCGCGCTCGCTCAGGCGCCGATGGAGCCACGCACGCCCGTACGTCCAGAGGCGCCGCACCGTTCTCGGCGAGACGCCGATGCATTCGGCGACCTCGTCGATCGGTAGCCCGGAGAAGAACCGCAGCTCCACGACCCGCGCCGAGTCGGGGGCGACGGCGGCCAGCTTGCCGAGCGCATCGTCCAGTGCGACGTAGTCGATCCGGAGGGCGTTGGCTCCGAGGGTCGCCGCCTCGTCGAGCGGCACCGTGGATGTGCCTCGGCCGCGCCGATGACTGCCCCGGCGTCTGGCGTGATCGACCAGGATGCGCCTCATGGCGATGGCCGCGAGCGCCATGAAGTGTGCGCGGTCGTTGACGCGGGCGCGAGTCTGATCGACGAGGCGGAGGTACGCCTCGTGCACGAGCTCGGTGGCCTGGAGGGTATGATCCGGCCGCTCCCCGGCCAGATAGGATTGCGCCAACCGGTGCAGCTCGCGATAGACGATGGGCAGCACGTCGGCGTAGGCGGAGGAATCTCCGTCCGCCGTGGCCTGCAGCAGCTCGGTGAGGTCGCGACGTCGTGCCAAACTCGACTCCCCCTTCAGCCGACTCCGAATGCTGCTATATACTAGCAAAGAAGTCACTTCAGGCGATTGCCGGTGATCTCCGCGTCCTCGTGGCGCCGGACGCCGGGCTCGTTCGATCGACGCCGGGGGCCGATGACCGACGAGAATCCACTAGACGCCGCGCGGATCCTCTGGGACGCCCTCGAGCGTCCGGCCGAGGAGCGGGATGACTTCCTCCGCCGGGCGTGTGCGCAGGACCCGGAGCTCCTGGAGGAGGTCCGATCGCTCCTGAAGGCACACGCGGCGGCGGGCGACACGCTGGCCACCGCCGGAGCGGAGGCCGATCTGGCCGTCGCGATCGGCGCACTGGACGAGCTCCCGGTCGGAATGCGGCTGGGCGCCTACACGATCCGATCACTCATCGCCACGGGCGGAATGGGCGCGGTCTATCTGGCGGAACGGAGCGACGCCGAGTACGAGAAGAGGGTCGCGATCAAGCTCCTGCGGTCGGCGCTCGTCGCCGATGTGATGCTGGACCGCTTTCGCACCGAACGGCAGGTGCTGGCGAGCCTCGATCATCCCAACATTGCCCACCTGATCGACGGCGGAGCGACGAGCGACGGCATCCCGTACATCGTCATGGAGTACGTGGATGGATGTCCCATCGACGAGTACTGCCGCGCGACGGATCCGTCGATCCGCGAGCGGCTCGAGCTCTTCCGTTCCGTCTGCGCCGCCGTCAGCTCCGCACATCGAAACCTGATCGTTCATCGGGATCTGAAGCCATCCAACATCCTCGTCGATCGTTCCGGACAGGTGAAGCTGCTCGACTTCGGGCTGGCGAAGATCCTCGATCCGAGCGAGGTCGCCGCGCAGTCGGTCACACGGCTCCGGATGTTGACGCCTCGCTACGCCAGCCCGGAGCAGATCCGGGGCCAGCGGGTGACGGCCGCGACGGACGTGTATTCCCTCGGCATCGTGCTGTACGAGATTCTCACGGAATGCTCGCCGTACGAGCTGTCGGGAGACGAGTCGTGGAGGCTGGAGCGGGCGATCTGTGAGCAGCTTCCTCCGCGTGCCAGCACGAAGCGATGGTCCGGTCCGGCCTCCGAGTCGAGACCGACGCGACGACGGCGAAGGCAGCTGCGGGGCGACGTGGACACGATCCTCGCCAAGGCGCTCCGAAAGAACCCGGACGATCGCTACCGATCGGCAGACGAGCTGGCCGAGGACATTCGACGTCATCTCGACGGGTCCACGGTCACGGCCCGGCCGGACACGTTCCGCTATCGAACGCTCGTCTTCGTGCGAAAGCAGCGGGGCCTCGTCACGAGCGTCCTGGGTATCGTCATCGCTCTCGCCGTCGGGCTCGTGATCGCCCTGCACCAGTACTCCCGCGCCCAGGAGCGCACGAGGGCCGCGGAGCGACTCGCGTACTCCGCGAAGATCGCGGCCGCGGAGAAGGCGATCCTGGCGAACCAGCTGGATTCTGCGGAGAGAGCCCTGGACCAGGCGCCTCCTTCTCTTCGCGGCTGGGAGTGGGGTCATTTGCACAGCCGCCTCGATGGCAGCCACGCGAGCTGGAAGGGCCACGATCACTGGGTGACCACGCTCGCGGTCTCTCCCGACGGATCGATGTTCGCGTCCGGCTCGTACGACGGGAGCATCAAGACCTGGGATCTCCCGGGCGGATCGCACGTCCGGACGTTCACGCGCGACGGGACCCGCACGTGGGACCACGGCGTGCTGAGTCTCGCGTTCACACCCGACGGACGCCGTCTCCTGGCCGGGTACATCGATTCGACGAGCGAGGACCCGCAAGACGTCGTTCTCTGGGACGTCGGGACCGGCGACGTGATCGGGGGTGTGGAAGACGCGATCTGGAGCGAGGTCGCGATCGACGAGGCCGGAGCGTACGCGGCCGTGGGCGTCTTTCATGGTCAGGCGCACGTGTTCTCCCTCTCCGATCTGTCGAGCCCCGTTGCCGTGCTCGAGCCTTCGCTCGTGAAACGAGATGGCGAAGACGACCCGGCGGCACCTCTTCATGTTCGACTGCAGGATGTCGCGTTTCAGCCCCATGGGAGCTTGCTGGCGACCGCACGTCAACGGGTCGAGCTCTGGGACACCGGCACGTGGACGCGGGTGTCGGCGTGGCCGCGAATGGGGCCCGGAGTCGAGTCACTGGCGTTCAGCCCGGATGGGACGCGACTCGCAGCGCTGGTGCGAGAGGGGCCGATCATCGTCAGAGAGGTCGCGAACGGCGACGTGGTCGCCGCGTTCGGAGGGGATGGCGGTGACGTGCACGCCATCGCCTTTGCGCCATCGGGTGACGAGGTCTTCTCGGTCGGCGATGACGGCCGGGTACTCGCCTGGTCGGCGACGAGCAGCGCCCTCCGGCGCGTGCTCAGAGGGCACCGGTCCCCGGTGCGCGCACTGGCCCTGACGGCGGACGGCCGCACGGTGATCAGCGGGGATGACCGGGGGGAGCTGCGGACGTGGCGCTCGGCAACGGACGACGTCCCGACGTGGAGAGCGTCACGACAGTGGCGCCCGACGTGGCCGACTCGCGTGGCCTTCACGCCGGACGGGCGCCGCGTGGTCGTGGCACGCGATGGAGATCTTCCGGCCCTCTGGGATTTCGAGGGCGGGTCCAGCGTGGAACACGTTCCGGGTATCGAGCCAATCGATGCCGTGGCGTTCGCCTTCACCCACGATGGCGATCACCTGGTCGTCGCGCTTCTGCACGGCCTCGTCTCGGTGTCCGGCTATCGAGACCGGACGCGTCTGTATTGCCTGAAGGCGGACCCGGAGGAGGTGAGTGTCGTCGCGACGCATCCCACGCGGGATCTGTACGTCACCGCCGGCAGCGAGCCGACGGTGAGGATCTGGAAACCCAATTCGATGATGCCCGCGGCCGAGCCACTTCCACATGCAACGCGGGTGACGGCCGCGCTCTTCACGCCGGACGGCTCTCACCTCATCACCGGTGACGATGGCGGGCGTCTGGTCCGCTGGCGCTGTGAGGGATGGCACCACGACGGCGAGCTGAGCGCTCACGCCGCCGGCGTCGTGGATCTCGCCGTCTCTCCCGATGGAGACAGGCTGGCGGCGGTGTTCGCCGACGGGACGGTGCACGTGCGGTCGTGCACCCAAGACGACGCCCCCGGCATCGTGATCGGCGATCGTGGTGCCACGTCGGTGAGCTTCGCCCCCGACGGCAGCCGGCTCTTCATCGGCGATGAGAGCGGTGGGATCCACGTTCTCGATGGCGAGACGCTCGACGAGATCGTCAGCGTGGATGCTCACGAGGGTCGACTCCTGGACCTCGAGTGTTCGAGGGAGGGTACGCTCGTGTCCGCGTCCCGGGACGGGACGGTCAAGCTCTGGAGGCGATACGGGCGGACGGTCACGGCGGACGCGGCGAGCGCGCAGGTGCGATCCACGGGGAGTCCGAACGGCGTGCCTGGGTCTTCACCATCGCGTCCGGATCAGGCAATACCGGCGAACGGTACGCTCCTGGCGCAGTGGGACGCGACGGCAGGGGCGCACGACGTGATCGGCTCACATGATGGACGCCTGGAGAACGGCGCATCGACCCGCGTGGACTCGAGCGGGAGCGTCTTCACGCTCGACGGTCCGACGGCCGTCCTCCGGATCGACGATGTGCCGGGCTGCCTGGCCGCTGGTCGGAGCTTCACCATCCTCGGCTGGTTCGGGCCGGACAGCTCGAACGCAACCCGCGTGCTCGTGGCGCACGAGCGCTCGGTCAGACTGGCCGACACCGGGTGGTCACTCGCGGCGCAGTATCGAAACGTCCGCCTGACGTTGCGCCGTCCTCTGGCCGACGGAAGAGCGTCTCATCTCGAGCTCCTGGGGAAGATCGATCTCTCGCGAGCACGGCACGTCGGCCTGAGTCATGATCGTGCGACGGGCTCGGTGTCCATCTTCGTGGACGGCGAGCTCGTGGGACGTGCGACGCTGAACCTCGAGGACGTCCTCGACCCCGAAGCGCCGCTCCTCATCGGTCGCCATGCACACCGGGGCAATCACCCGTTCGACCACTTCGATGGAGCCGTCGATGACGTTCGTGTCTACGAGGGCTCGTTGAGCGTGGACGAGGTGCGAGCGATCTTCCGGAGAGGCCCGTCCTGACCAGGTCTCAGCGATACATGGCCTTCACGCCGGCCCACGAGGTCGGTATCGTGGGGACGACGTCTCCGTCCTGACGGAACACCACGTAGTCCCAGTCGACGTCTGCGTCGCAATCCGTTCCCCACGCGATGTCTCCAAACCGCCATCTGTTCTCCGGCACGGTGCGCGCGGCGCCGGTGAAGAGAAGGACGTCGTCTCGGTAGAAGAAGAAGGTGTTGCTGCTCGCGGGCGAGATGATCCGGAACACGTGGAAGTCACCTCCCGCGTCGATGTCGAAGTCGACCTGTGTCTCACCCTTGCCCTCGAGGACCACAATTGCCCCGCCCGAGTTCAACGCGAACGCATACTGGTTCGATCCGTCCTCCAGAGCCGGCCCCGTCGATCGACAGGCACCGATGGAGTGCACCCTGATCCGGGCCTCGACCTCGATCGGCAGCGTCGTCACGAAGCCGGGCGACATGGCCGACTCGTAATACGCGCGCGTAGTGTCCGAAAATACGATTGCGTTGCCAAATAGTAGCTTACGCGTCGCGTGCTAGACTCGTCACATGTGCGAAATCATCCATCTCCAGCTCCTGCTGGCGACGCTCTCCGCCTGGATCGGACGTCGGCAGGCGTCAGTCATTGCGTAAGTGATCGAAGAGAATCCGAGCATGGGCGTTCCCGGCGTAGAATGAATGTAAGGGCGACGCCGGGAAGCTGGCACGGTGGGAGCGTAACGCTACGCCGACCTTGGGCGTCCGGGCCGATGATCAGCCGCAGATCACTCGGGCTGTGAGAACGTGACTTGCCAATCCATCTCAGATCGCGCTGGACCTTCAAACTCGCGACCTAGACCTAGGACGCTGATGGCACTGATCGCTAACCAGTATCGGGCTGGCTCCAGTCGTACCACGTGGGTGCCTTCCTTTCGTTCCCAGTGGCCAATGGCGCTGCTGCTACCCGGTATCCTCACATCCGCCACACAGTTGGCGTATGGGAAGTCGGCTACCACATCGCTCAATGTAACCTCTAGCATGACGGGCGATGTCGGCTCGATCTCCCACCGCATGCTCCACTGAGTGGTCACCCAGTAGCCACCATTCAGCGTGGCCGTGGTGGTCCCATGACCCGCCATGTTGGTGAGGGCCGCCGGTGTCCCTTCCCACTCGAAGCTCATCGCGGCGGCGGCATCAACGATCAATTGATCATCGGATACCTCAGCCATGATGGAACGACGATCGAAGCTCACGTCGGTCTCGAAGACCAAGTCCTCGCCGTAGGTCTTAGGATCATCCCTGGTGTCTAGACCCTCGTATTTGCACAAGTATTGCAAATGGTGGAACACCACGCTGCCTTGTGAACCGCTCTCCACCTGAACCTCGAACAGCTTGACGTCATTCACGCCCGCAACCGGGGCTCCGAGATACCATCCGCCGCACATTTCGCCCACGCGATGGATCGACAGCGTCGCCGAGCGATCGGCGGAGGACGCATCGAGGAGCTGACTCACCGGGATGTCCAGGGGGGTCGAGAAGAAGTTGCCACTGATCGGCATCGGCAGCCGACGGATCTCGGTGGACCCCACCCGGAAGACCAGCTCATCGTCGCTGAGGAACGCCGAGCCGCCGGGCGGACTGCACCGGAGCGAGCGGAGCAGACCCGAGAAGCCGAGCATGGCATCGGCGGGTACTCCTCGCAGAGCGAGCTCGGTCTGGATGCTGCCGGGAGGGGTCCCCTCGCCCAGGGTGTGGGTCGAGAGCACGGTTCCGATCGGCTCGTAGACCTCCAGCGTCACATCGCTACCGCAGTACTGGATCGCGTCCAGGATCTCCTGGCGGCTCATGCTCGCCTGCGCCACGATGAGGCTGTCGAGCGGAGGAGCCACGGGCCGGTTCGAGTAGGCGCCGGCCGTGGCCAGGTCGACGAACGGTGTCTGATCGCCCCACTCCCGGCAGATCTCCTGTGCAATCGGCCAGTAGACGTCGTAGAGCGCACCGCCCAGGCGTTCGAGGCTGGGGCTGACCTGAGGCTCGATGTCGAGCTGCTGGGAGTAGCTCCGGATCTCGTTGACGGTCTGGGCGAGCCAGTACCACAGGAGCCGCCAGAAGGGATAGTCGATGACCACCCCGTCGTCGTTCACCGACTGCGTGTACGCGTCGATGTAGCGGTTGAAGGGCTCGGCGAACTCGCCCGCATCGAAGCACTCCACGTCCAGGGCCATCGCGTTCGCCCCGGCCGCGATGACCGGCGCAAAGCGCCGCACCAGCTCGTCGGCCATGTCGGGTAGGGGTACGACCGTGAAGTCGGAGCCCGCGTGCTGGAGCACCCTCGCGTGGTGCGTACAGACGACATCTCCGACCAGCGCCAGCTCCGCGGTGACGTCCTCCTTCGCACAGACCCGCTGTAGCTCGGCGATCTGGTCCAGGAGCGCGCGAGCGCGTCTCATCATCCGATCGGTGCTCGGGTTCTCGGCGACCATCCAGCTCTCCAGGTCGTCGGTCTCGTCCTGGATGCGTCTCAGCTCCCGGGGGCAGTCCACCGTGGTGACGCCGATCTCGCTGGCTCCGGCCGTCCGGCGCCCGGTGTCGTCGTCGTACCCCGTGTGCCAGAGCGTGACCTCGAGCCCGGCATCGATGGGCGTCGCGTGCGTGAGCACGCTGTCGAGCCCGGTATAGAGGTACGCTGACCAGCTCTCCGGGGACTCCCCGTCCGGCAGGGCGATGCGAAGCAGCGCCGGATGGTCGAACGACTGGTTCGCCGGCTCGAGGCGGACGGAGCGCCAGGTGTCCCTCCGGCGGCGTCTCGGCGACCAGTCGCATCACGACGTCGTCGGCACGGCGGCTCTTGTCGCTGGGGAGCGAGTCAATTCAGTGGGACCGTCTGACTCGACGAGGTGAGGTCGTCGCCCCTGGTGTCTACTTTGCACGTGTGAGGTCTAGTGCCGGGGCCGTGACTCTGCGCTTTCTGCTAAGCAAGTGAGCCGGCCGAGCCAGGAGAACATCGAATGGCAAGCGACAAGAGACCTGCAAAGCGGCACGCGGAAGGTGGTTACGGGCAGATCCTCCAGAGCCTGTCCATCGCAGACTCCGAGATAGTCCACGGCAGTCAAGATCCTTCTGACGCTTGTGAGAGGCGCTGCTATGCACAACCCGATGTTCCCAGGTGCGCTGAAGTGTCTTCCAGCCACCTCACGAGCCCGAGAGGTGAAGGTATGAACCGTACCGGGTTCTCCGGAGAGCTGGTTAGTTGACGACCACCGCCTCGGCGGCGTCGTCGTGCACGGGCTTCTTCTCTCTTCTTGAATCGTCCTTCAGTCGCGCTGATACAGAAAGCGAGCGAAGCTCGCGGTCCGGGTGGTCTTCCTCGGTCCTGCCACCTGCGTAGAACATCTCCTCGTACTCGACCGGCGGGATGTCGCCAATCGGCTCGAGGAGTCGTTGGGTGTTGAACCAGGATACCCACTCGAGTGTGGCGAACTCGACTTGTTCGAGGCTGCGCCACGGACCGAGCCGGTGGATCACCTCCGTCTTGAACAGGCCGATGATCGTCTCGGCCAGGGCGTTGTCATACGAATCTCCCTTGCTGCCCACCGACGGCTCGATGCCGGCATCGGACAACCGCTCGGTGTAGCGAATCGACAGGTACTGACTGCCGCGATCGCTGTGGTGAACCAGAGAGCCGTCGAGGCGGCTCCCACGGTCGTAGATCGCCTGCTCCAGCGCATCCAGCGCCAGATCGGTGCGAAGCGAGTTCGATGCTCTCCATCCCACGATCCGACGCGAGAACGCGTCAATCACGAACGCCACGTACGCGAACCCTCGCCAGGTCGCCACGTACGTCAGGTCCGCCACCCAGAGCTGGTTGGGTCCCGAGGCCTTGAAGTTCCGGTCCACCAGATCAGCGGGTCGCGAGAGCGAGTCATCGCCGACGGTCGTCTTGAACTTACGCCCACGAACCGCCCCGCGAAGCCCCATCGCACGCATCAGACGCGCGACCGTACAGCGAGCGACCGCGATGCCACGACGCGTCAGCTCCTTCCACGTCTTCCGGACGCCGTAGACGGCGTTGAAGCCCTCACCGCGAACCCGGAGGATCTCCTCGCGCAGCTCATCATCGCGTCGGCGTCGGGCTGAGCGGCGTCCAGGATCGCGCTCCTGGGCCTTCTGGTCGTAGTAAGTCGACGGAGCGATCGGCACCACCGCGCAGATCGGCTCGACTCCGTACTCATCTCGGTGTTCGTCGATGAACGACACCATCACTTCGCTCGGCGGTCGAGCTCCGCCTGAGCGAAATACGCCGACGCCTTCTTCAGGATCTCGTTCGCGCGCTTCAGCTCGCGGTTCTCCCGCTCGAGCTCCTTCAGGCGCTTCTGTTCGTCCGTCGTCAGACCGGGGCGAAGGCCCTGGTCTCGTTCGGCCTGACGGACCCACTTCCGGAGCGTCTCGGCCGTACAGCCGATCTTCGAGGCGATCGAGCGGATCGCCGACCATTGCGAGTCGTGCTCGCTCTCATGCTCCCGCACCAGCCGCACCGCTCGCTCACGCACCTCGGGGGAGTACTTGCTTGGTCTTGCCATGGAGGTATCCTCTCAAGGAATACACCCTCCGGCAAACCCGGCGTGGTTCACAATGACGAGAGGATCCGATCGCGATCGGTGAGCTTTGGGCGCTTGACAGTGCGTTGGTAGACGGCGAGTTGGTGGCGGAGGACGGCGTTCTCGAGTCGAAGACGGGAGTGGGAGACGAAGGTCCCTGCGCCCGTTCGTGCGCCATAGTCGCTCACCCTCTCTTGCGAGAGGCTAAGTTGTCGCGAGGAAGGCTAATCTACCGGAAGAAACCCTGGCTAGGCACGGATGGAGCAGGCCCTGGCTAGGTGTAACGTCCGAAAGCGGGTGCGCCGTGAAGAGCCCACGACATCCAGCGGGTAAGCCCGGCGACTGGCCGCTCCAGCCGGAAGCAGCGGTTCGCGATGTGTTCTTGGGGGGCAGGTAGGACTCGAACTCGCAGGGCCTTTGACTCGAACGGGTTGTTCGACGTTCCGCGTCGAGTCGCGAGCGCCCCGGTGGACTGCTGAGGTACTACCATCGGGAGGCGGCGTGATGGGGCGGTTCTGGGCCCGGTTCAATTGTTTGACGCAACGCTGCGAAGTCGGATGGAGGCGCGGCTCCGGTGTGCAGTCGGTCTTCGGCATGGACACACTAACGCGCCCGCCCCGGATCATCGTCCCCCTCAGGTTCGTACGCCGCCAGCTCCCGGATGGTGAGCGATCCAACCGTCGTGTCGAACTGATCGCGCACTCGCGCCCAGTGCTCGTGAAGCGGACACGCCACGAGGCTGTTGCACTCCGGGTGGCCCAAGATGCAGCGCTTCTCGGCGAGACGCCGTCCCTCCACCGCGACGAGGACGTCGTCCACGGTGATCTGTCCGGGGGCACGCGCCAGCACGAACCCCCCGCCCCGGCCCTTCCGAGACCTGACCAGGCGCTCCTGCACGAGCCTCTGAAGGATCTTGGCCAGGAAGGGTCGGGGGACGTCCGCAGCATCGGCGATGTCGCGGGCCAGGGTGGGACCGCGATCGGCCACGCGACCGAGATGGACGAGTGCACGCAACGCGTACTGACAGGTTGGTGAGATCATGCGCCGCCGATCTTGTGAGCATGGCAGAGTTGGAGATCCAAGGATCTTCCATAGCCCCGGATGTCACGCGTCAGTGGTTCCGCGAGCCGGGCTGGAGGGTCGACCATCATCCCTCTCCATCTTTACATGTGTAGCATGTCCGATAATACTTGACTACAGGATCCTTTTTTCTGAAAGTTTCCACGGAGGGCCTGCATGATGCACGGAGCGGCACCCCGGTGACCACTTCCACGACGAGACGTCGTGCCTCAGCCCCGCACCTCCACGTGGAGGTGCCAGGGGCCGGCTATCACCGCGAGCTCGTCTCATGCCAGCAAGCATGTCCCGTTCGCACCGACGCTCGCGGCTACGTCCGCGCCATCGCGGATGGGCGCTTCGACGATGCCTATCTCATCGCCCGCGGCCCCAATCCCTTCGCCTCGATCTGTGGGCGCATCTGCGGCGCGCCCTGCGAGGCAGCGTGTCGGCGGGGTCGGATCCCGCGCGTCGATGCCGAAGGTCGGTACCTAGGCGACGATCGGCCCGTCGCGATCCGGGCGCTGAAGCGGGTCGCCAGCGAGCAGTACGGCGCCGACGAGCGGTCGCCGGACCGGATCCTCGACGACATCAGGGAACATGTGCCCGGCGCATGTGCGGACGCGGAGGAGATGGCTGCTCTCGTGCGGAGCCGCGTGCGAGGTGGCTTCGAGCCGGCGACGGGGGAGCCGGTCGCCATCGTCGGGGGTGGGCCCGCGGGTCTCAGCGCCGCACACGACCTCGCGCTCCTCGGCTTCAAGCCGATCGTCTACGAGTCCGAGCGCGTCGCCGCGGGGATGCTCCATCTCGGCGTTCCCGCGTATCGGCTTCCGCGCGATCTGATTCGCCACGAGGTCGCGGTCATCGAGGCCCTGGGAGTGGAGATCCGCTACGGCACGGCGGTCGGAGACGCCGTCACGTTCGAGGCGCTGCGCCGCGAACATGCCGCCGTCATCGTCGCCGTGGGCGCCAAGCGATCGCGCTCGCTGGAGCTGGAGGGCGAACGCGGACCGTTCGTCTACGGCGGTGTCGACGTCCTGCGTTCCATCGCACTGGACGAACCCATCGACCTCGGAAGCGATGTCGTCGTCATTGGAGGCGGGAACGTTGCCTATGACGTCGCCCGGACGGTGCTGCGTCAGGCCGCCTACGACGCGGCACGGGCAGTCGCCCGGCTGCCGCGGACGCGGACCGTGAGTCTCGTCTCGCTCGAAGGCCTCGAAGAGATGCCCGCCGACACGATCGAGATCGTCGAGGGCGACGAGGAGGGCATCCGTCGCATCAACGGCTGGGGACCCCTCGAGATCCAGCGCGAGGGTGCGCGCGTCATCGGAGTCGTGTTCCGCCGGTGCCTGCGCGTCTACGACGACGAGCGCCGCTTCTCGCCGATCTTCGACGATCAGCAGCAGACGGTGCCGTGCGACACGGTGCTCCTGGCGACGGGTCAGGTACCGGATCTCTCCTTTCTTCATCCCGGCGGTGAGGACATCGAGGAGGCGCGGCCGGGCTGGCCGCGCATCGATCAGAACTCACTTGCCACGACGGCGCCCGGCGTGTTCGTCGCGGGTGACCTGGCGCACGGCACGAGGCTGCTCATCGATGCGGTTGCCTCCGGCAAGCGCGCCGCTCGCTCCGTCTACCAATATGTGACGGGGCGCACCGTGCATCCCCGCATGGTCGAGTCATATCTACCGATCGAGCGGTACCGGCGTGAGCTCGGCTACGAGACGCTGCGCCGTGTCGAGGTGCCGGCGCTCCATCCGAAAGAGCGTCTGGATGACCCCTCCGCCGTGGTCGAGATCGGCTTCGATCCGGATGCCGCGACGAGGGAGGCGTCGCGGTGTCTCGACTGTGGCGTTACGCCCGTGTTTGACGGCTCACGATGTGTGCTATGCGGCGGTTGCGCGGACGTTTGCCCCACGCAGTGCCTGAAGCTCGTCGCCCTCTCACGGATCGTCCCCACTGCTGATCTGGACGCTTGCATCGAGCGATCCCTCGGGAGCGACGTCGACATCGGCGGGCATTCAGCCATCGTGAAGGATGAAGACCGCTGCATTCGCTGTGGCCTCTGCGAGCAGCGATGTCCCGTCCAGGCGATCTCCATGGAACGCGTGTGTTTCGCCGTCGACTGGCAATGGAATGGAGGAGCACGGAAGTGACCACCAGACCCTCCACGGAACGCTCGCGGCTCGATCCCGATCCCATGCCGCGTCGCGACTTTCTCGGAATCGCGGCGTTCTGGTCCGCGATGGTCGCGGGACTGCTGGCGATGGTCGGGATCGGGCGGCTGCCTCGTGCTGCCGTGCTTCCATCACCTTCGCGCCGCTTCCGGGTGCAGCTCCCGGAGTCCCTCACGCCGGGCAGCCCCTTCCTGCCCCCTGGACGCGCGGTGGCGGTGATCCGCGATCGCGATGGAGGGGTGTTCGCGATCTCGACCGTGTGCACGCACCTCGGCTGCATCGTCAAGGAGGCCGCCGACGGCTTTCACTGCCCATGCCACGGATCTCGTTTCGGGCTCAACGGTGAACTCGTCCAGGGCCCCGCTCCGAAGGGCCTGCCCTGGCTCGCGGTGACCCATGTCTCGGGTGACATGTGGATGGTGGATGAAGACCAGCCGGTGCCAGCGGGAACGAAGGTGATGGCATGAACGTCGAGGGCGAGAAGCCGATCGTGGCTCGTGGTCACGGGGGAGCCGAGGCGCCCGATGCGCCCGCTCTCAGCCGGTACCTGGAGAACCTGCGACGAACGCATCGACGATTCGTGTCCGCGGTCTTCCGGTCCGGCTGGCCGCGCTCGGACCGGAGCCGGTCACTGTTCGTGTTCGGCAGCGTGTTCTTGCATCTCCACTCGGTACGCGTACATCGCTGGACCTTGCGGTGGCGTACGACGGGAGGGCTGGGCGTTGCAGCCGGGTCCGCATTCGTTCTCACGCTCATCACCGGCGTGCTGCTCATGTTCTATTACAAGCCCTACCCCGACGTGGCCTACGAGTCGATGAAGGACATCCACTTCGTCGTCCCCACCGGGCGCTTCATCCGGAACATCCATCGCTGGGCCGCCAACGTGATGGTGATCTGCGTCTTTCTGCACATGGCCCGAGTATTCTACACTGGCGGATACCGGTCGCCGCGCGAGTTCAACTGGGTCATCGGCATGGCGCTTCTCGCGACGACGCTGGGACTCTCCTTCACGGGCTACCTTCTACCCTGGGATCAGCTCGCCTACTGGGCCATCACGATTGGCGCCAACATTGCCCAGTCCCCTCGTGAGATCACCGACGCCCTCCAGATCACGGACTCCTTCGACATCGGAGGGCTCCAGAGACTCTTGCTCCTCGGTTCGGATGAAGTCGGAGAGGAGGCGCTGATCCGCTTCTATCTTCTTCACGTGATGGTCCTCCCGCTCGTTCTCGTGTCCCTGCTCGCCGTTCACCTCTGGCGCGTCCGAAAGGACGGCGGGATCGTGCGCCCTGTGGACGCCGATCGCCGTCTCCCCGCTCCGGATCCAGAGACATACCCCGTGTTCACCGAGGCGCCGCAGAGGACGTACCAGCTCGCGGCCGTCGTACGTGGTCGAACGCCGGCGGTCGGCAACGGACCCGAGAACACGCTGCCCTCGATGCCCCACCTCTTCTACGCCGAGGCCGGTGTGTTCATGCTGACCACGCTGATCTGCCTCGCACTGGCTCTGGTTGCCGACGCTCCGCTCAAGGAGATCGCGAACCCCAACGTGCCCGAGAACCCGGCCAAGGCGCCGTGGTACTTCCTCGGTCTACAGGAGCTCGTGGCGTTCTCGGCGTTCATGGGAGGGATCGGAATCCCCGGCGTGGTGCTCATCGGTCTCGGCCTGATCCCCTTCCTGGAGCGCGAGAAGCAGGATACGGGGCTCTGGTTCGCCGGACCGGGCGGTCTGGGTACAGTCCTCCGATCGGCCGCGTTCGGGTTCGGCGCCGTACTCGTCGTCGAGACGATGGCGATCCGCCTGGGCTGGATCCGGCAGTGGTGGCCCGATGCCCCACAGCTTCTCATCACCGCACTGAATCCGGGCACGGTCCTGGCGCTGCTCTACGCATGGTTCTCTCTTCACATCGTTCGCCGTCACGACTCCACGCGTGCGGGCGCCGTCGCGCTCTTCACGTGCTTCCTGTGTGGCTACATCGTCCTGACGGTCATCGGCGTTCACTTCCGTGGCCCGAACTGGGAGTTCTTCTGGTCTCCCGGTCAATGGCCAGGACACTGAGGAGCAGTTCCGGATGAACGTACGCTCCAACAAGCACCTGTTGTTGTGGTCGAGTGTGTCGACGGTCGTGCTTCTGGGAACGGCCGCGTACCGTGAAAACGTGCAGCAGGAATGGCGCCGTCTGCAGCGGGAGTACGGGGAGCGTGCGGTCCTCGCGGGCGGCGAGCGGTTCGATGTCAAGCTCCGTCAGATCGTCGTGCCGGTGCTCGACGTCTCGGATCGATGTGTGACGTGCCACCTCGGTATGTCGCCGGGCATCTCGGCCATCGAAGGACATCCGGTGTTCGGTTCACACCCAGACGTCGTTCACGACGTTTCCGAGTACGGGTGCACCACCTGTCACTCCGGTCAAGGGCGGGCCACGGAGAGCGCGGCCGCGCACGGCACGGTCCCCCACTGGCCGGAGCCGATGTTGCCCCTCGAGAGCTCCTATGCGGGGTGCGGCGTTTGCCACACCCACCTCGACGTTCCGAGCGTCGATTTGCTCGAGCGCGGTACCGCCCTGATCGAGCGCCATGATTGCCTCGCGTGCCACAGGCTCGACGGGCGCGGCGGGACGCTCCGCCCCGGTGGCGCCGGCGGCATGGAAGGTCCCGATCTCTCGCGCGTGGGCGGGACGGGATATGACCCGGGCTGGTACGAGGCGCATCTTCGCGAGATGGGGCGAGGTGGCTCGGCCTGGACTGCATCCTTCGGTCCCTTACCGGATTCGGAGCGTCGTCAGATCGAGACCATGCTGTCGACCCGCGTGGGTGCGAGCAAGCTCGTCGAGTCCAAGGCACTCTTCCACTCGCTCGGGTGCCGCGGCTGCCACACGGTCGGCGGCATCGGCGGGGATGACGGGCCCGACCTCTCGCACGTCGGCGATCGCGATCCCGCGCAGCTCGACTTCACACAGGTGCCAGGACCTCACACCGTCGCAGCGTGGCTGGCCGAGCACTTCCGTGCTCCGGCGCGGGTCGTCCCGGGTTCGCAGATGCCCGAGCTCGGGCTGACCGAGCCGGAGATCGAGGCGCTCACCTTCTACATGCTGTCCCTGAGGCAGGGTGAGTTTCCGGGAACGTACTGGCCCGACGATCGTCTGAGCAGCGAGCGTTTCGGACGGCGCGAGTTCGCGAACGACGGCGCGACGCTCTACGGAACCTTCTGTGCCGCCTGTCACGGTGTGGAGGGACAGGGCATGCGATATGCGGGCATGCCCGCCTTTCCCGCCATCGCCCACCCCGATTTCCTGGCACTGGCCAGTGACGAGTTCATCGCGGCCACCATCCGCGCGGGCCGACGAGGCCGGCGAATGCCCGCCTGGGGCCAGTCGAGCGGAGGGCTCCGGGAAGAGGAGATCGACGCCGTGGTCGCGCACATCCGCATCCTCGGCGCTGTCCGCCAGGAAGCGGACGAACGTCCTCGCCGATGGGTTCGAGGGAAGCCGGACCAGGGCGCCCGGCTGTTCGAGCACCACTGCGCATCGTGCCACGGTACGGACGGCAAGGGGAATGAAGGCCCCTCGCTCGCGGACCCCGTGTTCCTGAACCACGCCACCGACTTCTACCTCTTCGAGTCCATACGACGGGGTCGCCGCGGCACCTCGATGCCGGGCTTCGGTACGCCCTCCGTTTCTCGACCCACGCTTTCGAGCCAGGAGATCGAATCGATCGTCGCATTCATCCGCACGTGGGAGGTTCCGCAATGACGGATCAGCAGACACGCCGGCGGTTCCTTCAGCTCACGAGTACCGCGGGCTTCGGTGCGTTCATCGCATCGGCAACGCGCGGCTGGGCGCTCGACGCAGTGGACAATCCCCTGGCCCACTATCCCGGCCGGGACTGGGAGCGAGCCTACCGTGATCTGTGGAAGGTCGATTCTGACTTTCACTTCGTATGCGCGCCGAACGACACTCACAACTGTCTGCTGAAGGCTCATGTGCGGTCCGGTGTCATCGCGCGGATCGGTCCCAGCATGCGTTACGGCGAGGCCACCGATCTCGACGGAAACCGTGCGTCTCATCGCTGGGATCCGCGAATCTGCCAGAAGGGCCTCGCCTTGACCCGCCGGTTCTACGGGGATCGGCGCCTTCGCCACTGCATGGTGAGAGCCGGCTTCAAACGGTGGGTCGAGGCAGGGTTTCCACGAAACGCCGACGGCACGCCCCCACGGGAGTTCTTCAACCGAGCACGCGACGAATGGGACCGAGCGAGTCACGAGGAGGCCGCCGATCTCGTGGCACGCACCCTGATCGACATAGCCCGTACCTACAGTGGTGAGACGGGCGCGGACCTCCTTCGCGCGCAGCACTACGACGAGGAAACGATTGTCGCGGCACGGGGAGCCGGGACGCAGGTCATGAAGTTTCGGGGCGGAATGCCACTTCTCGGCGTGACCCGCGTGTTCGGCATGTACCGCCTGGCCAACTCGATGGCACTGCTCGACGCGCACGTGCGCGGTGTCGGTTCCGACGACGCCCTGGGCGGCCGCGGCTTCGACAACTACTCGTGGCACACCGATCTCCCGCCGGGACACCCGATGGTCACTGGTCAGCAGACGGTGGAGTTCGATCTGCACGCGGTCGAACAGGCGCGGACGGTTGTCGTCTGGGGGATGAACTGGATCACGACGAAGATGCCCGACGCGCACTGGCTCACCGAGGCGAGGCTGAAGGGGACGAAGATCGTGGTCATCGCATGCGAGTACTCCGCCACAGCTTCGAAAGCGGACGAGGCGATCGTCTGTCGTCCCGGCATGACGCCGGCGCTGGCGACGGGGCTCTCGCACGTGATCCTGCGAGATGGTCTCTACGATACCGACTACATCAAGCGCTGGACCGACCTGCCCATCCTGGTCAGGATGGACACGCTGAAGTACCTTCGTGCGTCGGACGTGTTCGACGGTGAGCTCGCGGAGCTCCAAAACCAGACACGCGTGCTTCGAAGGGGAGAGAAGGCCCCTCCGCCGCTTCGGCAAGACGAGCTTCTCATCCCCCAGGCGCTACGTGAAGAGTGGGATGACATGGTGTGGTGGGATCGCTCCGCCGACCGTCCTTCACGACTCACCCGCGATGATGTCGGACGCCTGTCGAACGTAGGTGATCCGCTTCTGAAGGGCTCGGTCGAGGTCACGCTCCGGAGCGGCGAGCGGATCCGGTGCCGCCCCGTCTTCGACCTCATCGAGGACTACGTCTCCCACTTCGATCCCGAGACCACGGAAGGACTCACGTGGACGCCCGCGGAGTCGGTCGAGCGCCTCGCGCGCGACATCGCCGCCCATCCCGGGGAGACCCTGTTCGCGGTCGGCATGGGTCCCAACCAGTTCTTCAACAACGACAACAAGGATCGCGCCGTCTTCCTGCTCGCCGCCCTCACGGGCAACGTCGGACACATCGCGGGAAACGTGGGTTCGTACGCGGGAAACTACCGGGTGGCACTCTTCAACGGAGTCCCTCAGTACATCAACGAGAACCCCTTCGACCTCGAGCTGGATCCGACCAAGCCCGCGCGTCCACGGATGTACTGGCGTGCCGAGTCCGCGCACTTCTACAACCACGAGCATCACCCGCTCCGGGTGGGCAACCGTCTCCTCACCGGCCAGACGCACATGCCCACTCCCACCAAGTCGATGTGGTTTGCCAACGCGAACTCGATCCTCGGCAACGTGAAATGGCACTACAACACGGTGGTCAACGTCCTGCCGAAGATGGAGATGATCTGCGTGCAGGAGTGGTGGTGGACGGCTTCTTGCGAGTGGGCGGACGTGGTCTTCGCGGCCGACTCCTGGGCCGAGCTGAAGCAACCGGACATGACGGCCTCGGTCACCAATCCGTTCCTCAACGTGTTTCCGCGCACACCTCTGAAGCGGGTTTTCGACACCAGAGGCGATGCCGAATGCATGGCCCTGGTGGGCGAGAGATTGGCCGAGCATACCGGCGACCGGCGTTTCGCCGACGTGTGGAAGTTCGTGCAGGAGGACCGCATGGACGTGTACCTCCAGCGGATCCTCGACCACTCCAGTGCCGTGAAGGGCTATCGGATCGAGGATCTCGAAGAAAAGGCGAAGCAGGGCGTCCCCGCCCTCATGATGAACCGAACCTATCCCAAGGCGGTCGGTTACGAGCAGGTCACGGACTCGCGCCCCTGGTTCACGAGGACGGGACGCCTCGAGTTCTACCGCGACGAGGATGAGTTCATCGAAGCAGGCGAGAACCTGCCCGTGCATCGCGAGCCGGTCGACTCGACCTTCTATGAGCCGAACGTCATCGTGGCCGGAAGCCACGACGCCATCCGGCCCGCCGGGCCCGATAGCTACGGCATCGACCCGGACGATCAGTCCAACGAGGTGCGTCAGGGGAGGAACGTGGTCAAGACGTGGCGCGAGCTCGAGAAGTCGCCCCACCCCCTGGCCAAAGACGGGTACACCTTCGTTTTCCACACGCCGAAGTACCGACACGGGTCGCACACGATGCCGATCGACACCGACATGATTGCGATCCTGTTCGGCCCGTTCGGTGACATCTACCGACGGGACAAACGCATGCCGTTCGTCGGAGAGGGCTACGTGGACATCAATCCGGCCGATGCCCGGGCGCTCGGGGTGGACGACGGCGACTACGTCTGGATCGACTCCGACCCCAGCGACCGGCCGTTCCGCGGGTGGCAGAGCAATCAGAAGGACTACGAGTTTTCGCGCCTCATGTGCCGGGCCCGCTACTACCCCGGGACGCCCCGGGGTGTGACACGCATGTGGTTCAACATGTACGGCGCCACGCCCGGGTCTGTGGAAGGCACGAAGACACGATCCGACGGACTGGCCAAGAACCCGAAGACGAACTACCAGGCGATGTTTCGGTCCGGTTCTCACCAGTCGGCCACACGTGGCTGGCTGAAGCCCACCTGGATGACGGACTCGCTCGTACGCAAGGATCTCTTCGGGCAGTCGATCGGAAAGGGATTCCTGCCCGATGTTCATTGCCCCACGGGAGCGCCCCGGGAGGCGATCGTCAAGATCACCCGAGCCGAACCCGGCGGGCTCAACGCCGAGGGACTGTGGCGGCCCGCGGCCAAGGGCCTGAGACCATCGTACGAGAGCGATGCGATGCGCCGGTATCTCGTGGGTTCCTTCCTCGAGAGGGGCGACTCCCATGGAGGTGATGTCTGATGGCACGCGTTCGCAACTGGCAGCTCGACCGGGACATGTCCTACTGGTATCCGGAGAGTCGCCCCCGACGACAGTTCGCCGCTGTTTTTGATACGAACAAGTGCATTGCATGTCAGACCTGCACGCTCGCCTGCAAGACGACCTGGACGTCGGGCAAGGGGCAGGAATACATGCTGTGGAACAACGTCGAATCGAAGCCCTACGGCTTCTATCCCCTGGGGTGGGATCTCAATGTCCTCGAGAAGCTGGGGGGCGGTAACTGGACGGAAGGACGGTACGACGGGCGCACGATCTTCGAGGCCGCGGAGGCCGGAGAGCGCGTGCTCGGCTGGCGGCCGGACGACCACGACTACGCGTATCCCAACGTGGGAGAGGACGACTGCGCCGGCACCGTCGAAGGCGGCGCGTTCATGCAGCTTCCTCACACGCGGTGGTTCTTCTACCTCGCCCGCATCTGCAACCACTGCACGTTCCCGGCCTGTGCGGCATCCTGTCCGCGGGGATCGATCTACAAGCGATCCGAGGACGGCATCGTTCTCGTCGATCAGCAGCGGTGTCGGGGATACCGTGAGTGCGTGAAGGCCTGTCCATACAAGAAGGTCTTCTTCAATCCCACCACGAACACCTCCGAGAAGTGTATCGGCTGTTTCCCCAAGATCGAGATGGGTGAGCAGCCACAGTGCTTCGTTAACTGCATCGGGAAAATCCGGCACGTCGGTTTCGTGTCACGTCCCGAGGACGCGCGGCCGGACAATCCGATCGATTACCTGGTCCACGTTCGAAAGGTCGCACTTCCTCTCTATCCGCAGTTCGGTCTGGAGCCGAACGTGTACTACGTGCCGCCGGTTCACGTGCCGCGTCCATTCCTTCGTCAGATGTTCGGACCTGCCGTGGATGGTGCGATCGAGACCTACCGTCAGTCGGCGGACGATCCCGATCTCACCGCGCTGCTCTCTCTCTTCGGATCGAGCCACAGGATCATGCATCGGTGGAGACGCACCGGAGATCAGGTGCTCGGACTGGATGCCCGGGGCGACGAGATCGTGCGCGTGCCGGTCAAGGAGCCCGTGCACGTTCGAAAGGCCTTCGACGATGCACAGGGCGTCGTTCGCTCGAACGTCACGTGAGTGGGCTCACGCAAAGGAGCGATGTTCATGAAATCGGGTGCGAAGGATGGTGGTACCCGGGCAGTTCCCGCGCACGGCAATCGCGCGGCAGTTTCCCTGACAGTCTCCATCGTCGGGATGTCCGTCATCTCCGGGTGCGAAAGTGAGCCACCAGCGGCGGTGGAGGTGGACGCCGCCCATGTCGAGACGCTCCCGTCGACGCAGGAGGACGCCGCGTGGCGGGGAGCACCGGTCTATATGGCGCCGCTCCTTCCGCAGGACATGGTCGAACCCCGTCTGCTCGACACCAGCACCGCCACCGTGCGCGTGCAGGCCCTGACCGACGGCGAGAGGGTGGCCTTTCGGCTCAACTGGGCGGACGACACACTCGACGATCTGCCTGGCGCCTCGCGCTTCTCGGACGCCTGCGCGGTCCAGCTGCCCGCGTCTCCGGGTCCGGACTTGCCGGCTCCGCAGATGGGCGAGACCGGCAAACCCGTCGAGATGACCTACTGGACGGCTGCCTGGCAGGCGGAGGTCGACGGAAGACCGCTCGAAACGACGACGCTCTACCCGAACGCCAGCGTCGATCACTATCCCTTCGAGGCCCCATCGCTCGAGCCCGGATCGGAGGAGCAGCGGGCCATGGAGCTTCGCTATGCGCCGGCACGCGCAGTGGATCGCCCTGACCACCCGGCGGATCGACCGGTTCAGGATCTCGTGGCGGAGGGACCGGGCACGATCACCGCCGCTGAACGCACCGCATCGGACGGTCACGGGCGGCGGATGCCATGGGGATGGGACGTCATCCTCGTCCGACCGCTCTCCCCGGTGCTGAGAGCCGCCGCGCGCTCGCACGTCGCCTTTGCGGTGTGGGACGGAGGCCGTGAGGAGGTCGGCGCGAGGAAGATGCGCTCCGTCTGGATCCCGATGCGACTGGGAGGGACACCGTGAGAACCGGATCTTCCTCGACACAGCTCGTCCGCTCCGCTGCCGAGTGGCGACTTCTCGGCCTGCTTTTTGAGCGGAAACGCCCGGACACGCTGTCGGAGATCCGGTCACTTTCGGAGGAGATCGCTGACGCGCTGCTCGGGAAGGCTGCTGACCGCATCGACGACGTGACCTCGGCTCAGTACATCGACGCGCTGGGCCCGGGAGGACTGGTTCCTGCCCGCGAGGTTGCGTACCGCGGTCGAGAGGATCCGGGCCAGATCATCGCGGACGTATCAGGGTTCTATGATGCCTTCGCCTTCAAGCCGACCGTCGAGGACCCACCGGATCATGTCGCCGTCGAGTGCGGCTTCGTGGGCTACCTCTTCCTGAAGCAGGCCTACGCCGTCTCGGCTGGGGATCAGGAGAGGACGCAGCTCACGTGTGGAGCGCGCGAACGCTTCGTCGACGCCCATCTCCAGCACTTTGCCCGGCCTCTCGCGGAGCGCCTCGTGGCAATCCAGCACCCAGTCCTCTCCCGGGCTGCTCTCGCGCTGCAGGATCGCGTGGGGCCGGCTCCCGTTCCCGTCTCCCTCGATACGGACATGGAGGCATTGGGGGGTGATCACGCGTGTGGATCGTGCGGCCCACGGTGAAGAGAGACGAGTCCCCTGATCGCCCAGGATCTGACGTGTCAATGCAATCGGAGGACGCAAGCGAGTGGACGGCGAATCTCACGCCTGACCGGTCGTTACACCTCGGTCGCATTCTCTGACCCTACGAGGGCCGCAACGCAGTGAACCCACGGGTGGCCTCGACAAACAATGGTTCCGGAGGCGGAGCTCTAGGGTCCGGCGAAGGCAGCATGGCGTATCGCAGACTGACTGACGCGGCACGTCACGCCGGCGGGGTGGGAGGGACGGCACGGTGACAACGACGCGCTGAGCAACTGGAGAAGAGATGGATACACGAGACGCTGGGACTCTACGATGATTACCGGGTTCGCTGGTCCGCGTCGGCAGCCACTCCGGCTCGATGAGTCTCATAACCCTTGGCGCGAAGCATGCAGGAGCGCGTAGTGCGGGAAATCCGCACGCTGCGTGCGGCGTGGCGGGAGCTGGAAACGGAGTCAATGGATCACCGCGCCAGCTCTCGACCCTACCGCGATCGGACGTGAACGACCGGTAATAGCGTCCCTTGAATCGACTGCACAGTGCTCTGACACGTCACGCATGGACCGATGCCCACCGACATCGATCCGGGTCGAGAACGTGGTCAGCGGGGTGCGACACCATGGGCTCGCTCCTTCCGGCAAGCGATTCTCGGCGCCCTCTACTTGCTTTGCTCGATTGCGGCCGCCAGTACTCTCTCATCGTTGTCGTACATGGGAGCCGAAGATGAGATCCTGGTCGGCGACGGCGGCTCCGTGGTGGGGTCCTCCCACTATGCCGGTTGCTCGGTGTCGCCCGGGGCTACTATCCGATCTCGTCCACACGTACCGGGAATCCCCGATGTGCCTCGCCGCCGACTCCGAACGCGCGAAAGTCGTACGTGTGAGGAGATCCCGGGAGGGCGAGCGTCACGAACAGGGTCACACCGGCCTCCGGCTCGATCTCGACGTCGATGTTGTCGACCACGACGTGACGAACCGCAGGCTGGTCCTCCGATGCGAAGTCGACGTTCAGCTCACCGGTCCACATGCCCTCGTTGGGGTTGTGGAAGTAGATCTCCGCCTCCACCACGCTCCCGAGGTCATGAAGCTGCATCGCGATCGCCAGGCCGCTGCAGGGGTCTCCCCGGTCGGGGGCGGATTCGGCCGGAGACGCGATCGGCTCCAGGTACTGAGATCGGGGGTCCCGCATGAGCTTCCAGGAAAGAACGACCGCGCCCACCACGACCGATCGGTCGCTCTCGCCGCCTGGCGAGCGCGCGACCGCGGCCGGCGACGACGGGCCTTCGCCGCCGCAGGCGCTCATGAGCGCCACGACCAGCACCACGCCGATCGCGAGTCGGCGGACCTTCGAGCTGCACAATCCACGGCCTCCTCGAGTTCGTCGGACCGGGACGCCTGGCCCTATGTGCGGTCGGTGTATCGTGGCGCCCCGCTACTACCCGTGCGCAGAAGGGCCGGCGGAACACATCATGGAGTCGCCGAAAAGATGTCGGTGCGCAGGTGAAGACGTCCGGGACGCGGTAACCGGTTCCAAAACGTCTAGGGCCCGTATTGGGAGAGAACTCAGGTCATCGCACCGTTGGCGTGTGAGTCGTGGAAAGCCCGTAGGGTCAATGAACTGTGCGCCGTGAAAAGGCGGCGACGTCCAGCGGGTGCAAGCCCCGCCCGGCAACGGATCGCTCCAGCCGGAAGCAGTCGAGCGGCGGAGGAGGTAACGAGTCCGTCGAAGCCTCGATGGAACGAGTCACTTCGGGTGACTCAGCGCAGCATGCAGGCCGAAACGTGAGTGAACGCTGAGCAGGCCTCGAAAGACCGAGATGCGGGAGCCGACCTGTCAGTTTTTCAGGGAAGGCCGCCGTCGAGCAGGGAAGAAGCGATAGATGCACCCGCTCGGTCCCGCCGGGGTAGTGGCGTCGGCATGTATGCGAGAGGGACGTCGATCGCAACACGGGAAGCCCCATCGGTGAGGGCGTGACCTCAACCGGACTCCCGCGAGGGACAGGCCGGGCCGTATGGGGTGGCGGAGAGGCCCGTAGTAGTGATGAAGCCGGGTAATGCCGGTGGAGCGAAGGGGCCTTGGGTCGAGGTCAACGTAGGACGTAGCGACAGCCAGGAGAGTGGCCGTGAGCCTGAGACCTCCGGAAACGGTTGGGAAGCTACAGGCGACGTTGCATGCCAAAGCGAAGGGATCGCCCGACTACCGGTTCTACACGCTGTACGACAAGGTGTATCGCTCGGACGTGCTCGCGTACGCGTATCGGCTCTGCCGTCACAACGGTGGAGCGGAAGGCGTCGACGGGCAGTCGTTCGAGGACATCGAGACGTTCGGTCGCGATCGGTGGTTGGACGAACTGACGGAGGAGCTTCGAACGAAGCGTTACCGTCCGAGGCGGTCCGGCGGGTCCACATCCCCAAGCCGGGCCAGCCGGGGCGAACGCGCCCGCTCGGGATCCCGACGATCCGAGACCGGGTGGTGATGACGGCCGCGACGCTGGTGCTGGCACCGATCTTCGAGGCCGACCTCCCACCCGAGCAGTACGCCTACCGTCCGGAGAAGAGCGCGCTGGACGCGGTTCGCCACGTCCACACGCTGTTGACGTCGCGGCACTGGGAGGTGGTCGACGCGGACCTGTCCGGGTACTTCGATACGATCCCGCACGCCGAGCTGATGAAGTCGGTGTCGCGTCGCGTCGTGGATCGGCATGTACCACGGCTGATCAAGATGTGGCTCCAGGCACCGGTGGAAGAGACGGACGATCGGGGTCGGCGCCATCGAACGACCCGGAACAAGGACGAGGGGAGAGGATGCCCACAAGGAGCGCCCATCTCTCCGCTGCTGGCGAACCTCTACATGCGGCGCTTCATCATGGGATGGAAGGTGCTCGGACACGAGACGCGTCTTCAGGCCCAGATCGTCAACTACGCCGATGACTTCGTGATCTGCTGCCGTGGCTCCGCCGAGGAGGCGATGGTCACGATGCGGGGCATGATGCGTCGGTTGAAGCTGACGCTCAACGAGGAGAAGACGCGGATCCGTCGGCTCCCGGACGAGTCGTTCGACTTCCTCGGGTACACCTTCGGACGATGCTACTCGCGTCGGACGGGCCGCCGATACATCGGTCAGCGCCCGTCGAAGAAGAAGGTGGCAGCGATCTGTCACCGGATCAGCGAGTGGACGTCGTCGCGTTGGAGCTTCCTGGACGAGACGGAGCAAGTCGCCCGACTCAACCGGATGATGGTCGGGTGGGCGAACTACTTCTGCCAAGGTCCGGTGAGCTCCGACTATCGAAGGATCACCGAGCACGCCCGAGAACGGGTGCGCCAGTGGTTGCGACGAAAGCACAAGGTGCAGGGTCGAGGATACTCACGCTTCCCCGACGATTACCTGCACGGAGAGCTGGGCCTGGTACAGCTCCGTCTGTGCGATCGCAACGTCCCGTGGGCGAGCGCATGAGTCCTCGTCCGAGAGCCGGATGCGGGAAACCCGCACGTCCGGTTCGACGAGCGGGAGTGTGGAGACGGAGCAGGGTTCGGATAGTGAGGCACCGGCAGACGAAAGGGCCGGAGAACAGGCAGGCCGAACCTAAACCACCGCGCCACCTCCCGACTCTACCGACCGAGCCGCAACTTGGCTCTGCCGTTGAGCTTGGCTGCCAGCGCATGCTCGCTCCCGGGTAGTGAGTCAGTGACCCACCGCCCGCTCCCGAGTCGAGTTGATGGGACCCCCCGAGCGCAATCAGGCTCTCGAGTTCGCCCACTCCATCGAGACGCCGAACGCTTCTCCCGATACATCTCCTGATCGTGATCCTGCATAGCGCTTCGAGTGGCTGAGGAAGACGGTGGGTCTGGACATTGCGCGCATTGTAGCCGCGGCGTTGAAAGAGGACGGAAAGTGCTTGCACCTAACGCGACGTGAGGTCGTATCGTCGACGGCATGAGTGAGGAACGCAGGATCGGCGAGCTGGCGAGGGCGACGGGCTTGACGGTGCGGACGCTGCACCACTACGAGGAGATCGGCCTGCTGGTCGCCTCGGGGCGGAGTTCGGCGGGGCATCGCGTCTACAGCGACGAGGATGTGCGGCGGCTGTACCGGATCTGTCTGCTGCGGAGCATCGGCCTGCCGCTGGCCGAGATCGGGCGCGCGCTGGATGACCCGGCATGGGATCTGCGTGGTTCCATCGCAGCGCATCTGACGAAGCTCGAGCGCCGGCTCGAGGGAGAGCAACGGCTGCGCGGGAGGCTCGTTCACCTGCTGAGTTCGGTCGAGGCGGCCGGGAGCCCAATCACGAACGACCTACTAACCGTGCTGGAGGAGATGGCCATGCTGGACAGGAACGTGCAACGCCGGATCTCGATCCTTGTCTACGCCGATCTCGAGGGGGCACACGAGCACCTGACGCGGGTCTTCGGGCTGGGGCCGGGGAAGCTGAGCCGCGACGGGGAGGGCAACGTCGTGCACGGCGAGATCCAGGCCGGCGACGGTGTGGTCTGGCTGCACCGCGAGACGCACGACTTCGGTCTGGCCTCGCCGAAGGCGCTGGGTGCGGCCACCGGCTGCACCGCCGTGCTGGTCGACGACGTCGATGCGCACTTCCGGCATGCGCGCGAGCAGGGTGCCGAGATCGCCTACGAGCCGGTCGACCAACCGTACGGCTACCGCGAGTACTCGGCGCGCGATCTGGAGGGGCACCTCTGGTCGTTCATGAAGCCGATCGACTGACTCGCTCGACCTTCGATCTCGTTCCGACTCGGCGAGCACGGCCTGGAGCAACTCGGCGAGGATCCGTTTGGGCCGACCAGGCCGACGACTCTCCCCGGATCGAGGGCCGCCACGCAGACGAGCCGCTCCCGGAAGGACATCGAGACGCGCGCCCCTTCTCCGGTTGCGCTCGTCACGATACGTGTGGGACCGTGTCAATCGGACCTCTCGCGCATGGATTGCCGAAGAGCCGTTATACTGAGTCGAGCGATCCTCTTTCCGGTACATCGTGGTGCCCAAGGCAAATGGGAGGGACGCCACATCAGGTCGATCCGCGCCGAGAGCGTCGGCGGATCGCCATGTCGGACGTGACGTAGGAGACCCTTGCCGCATGATGTCGTCAGCTCGAATTGCCTGTATCGTGTTTCTGGTTGGAGTCCAGTCCTCGACCCGCACCGCCGCTGGGTCGTTTCTCGTGGTTCTCGACAGCGCACGGGCCGTCGGCACCACAGCCTCATGGTCCTTCGAGGGATCGACCCCGGGGGGGTTTCTCGGGCAGTCCGTGGCCAGTGCGGGCGACGTCAACGGGGACGGCCATCTCGACCTCATCGTGGGTGTCCCCGCGGCGGGAGAGGCGTTCGTCTTTCATGGTGCGGTCGATGGTCCGTCGACGACACCGGACTGGACCGGCAGCGGTCTCGCGGACTTTGGATGGTCGGTTGCATCCGCTGGCGACGTGAACGCAGACGGCTACGCGGACGTCATCATCGGTGCTCCCCTGGCGCCGGGTGTCGAGTTGGGCCGAGTCTACATGGCCCTGGGGTCGGCGACCGGACTCGAGATGTCCTGGTGGGAGTGGAGTCCGTACCTGGAGTCGCACGACAACCACGTCGGCGCGTCGGTGTCGTCGGCCGGGGATGTGAATGGCGACGGGCACGCCGACGTCATCATCGGAAGTCCCGGACTCTCGGAGGAGAGCGGCAGCGCGCGGGTCTTCCACGGAGACGCGACGGTGCTGGAAGGCACTCCAGCCTGGGCGGCCATGGGCGCACACGCCGGGGCCCAGCTCGGATGGTGCGTGTCGTCGGCCGGAGACGTGAACGGCGACGGCTACGCGGACGTCATCGTCGGGGCGCCAGGGTTTGACGACGTCGCGTACAACGAGGGACGCGCCCACGTCTACCTCGGATCCGCATCCGGCCTCTCGCCCGTGCCGGCCTGGACGTTCACGGGCTCGGAGGCAAACGAGAACGTCGGTGAAGCCGTGGCGTGCGCGGGAGACGTGAACGGCGATGGATACGACGACGTGATCGTGGGAGCGCCGGGACAGGACATCGGACAGACGGAACGCGTGTTCGTGTTCCACGGATCGTCAACGGGGCTCTCGACGACACCCGATTGGGAGACGACCTCGGGCCTCGACGCGGAGTTCGGCGGCTCCGTGGGGCCGGCCGGCGACGTCAATGGAGACGGGTATGACGACCTCATCGTGGGCGCGCGTCTCTATGACGGCATCGCCGCCGCCGAGGAAGGCGCGGCCCTCATCTTCGCCGGCTCGGGCGACGGCATCGTCGAGACGGCGATCTGGTTCGTCGAGAGCGACGACGCGGCAGCGCACTTCGGGACCTGGGTCAGGACCGCGGGCGACCTGAACGGCGACGGAACGTCTGAGATCATAGTCGGCGCGCCAGGCTGGGGGGACAATGAAGGCAAGGCCTTGGTCTTCGACGGCGCTTCCGACTTCGCCTGCTCGTACCTGCCCGAGCTCACCGACGGTGGCTTCGAGGAGACACCACCTGGCTCGACGCCGAGCGACTTCGGTTACTGGGGTCACGACCTCGCCGAGCTCGTGACGGCCGAGAACGGGATCACGCCCCTCGAGGGCGACCGGATGCTGAAGTTCCTGGCCACGTTCCCCGACGGCCCGAGCGCACCGGCACGCGACTGTGACATGGAGCAGCTGGTGAGCCTGTGCGGGATGTCGATCGGCGCGGCCGGAGTCGAGGCGGAGGTGACCGCCCACTTCAACCGCGTGCTCGGCGACGCGGAGACGGATACCGAGTTCAGCATCCGTCTGCGATCCTATGCGGGTTCCCCCGCGGACTACCCGTCGAGCGCGGGAAGCTTTCTGGCGGAGTCGTTCATCACAATCGAGAGCGACGGCGATCCCGCGACGTGGGAAGAGCTGACGTCGACGCTGCTGATCCCCGCGGGGTCGGACTACTTCGTGGTGTGGCTGGCGGCGACCGAGAACGTGTACAACGACGGGGTGGAACCGGAGTTCGATGGTCATTACGTCGATGCGGTGACCGTGCACGTATGCGATCCGGCGCTCCAGACCGATCCGGAGCTGAGCGACCCGAGCTTCGAGGAGTCCGATCCGGTGGTGGGCTCGCTGCCGAGCGGAGTGGGGTACTGGGGCTACGACGTCTGTGCGGCGGTGGGCGCGGAGAACGGGATCACGCCGCCGGATGGGGCGGAGATGCTGTCGTTCCTCGCCACGAGTCCGAGCGGTGCGCATGCCGCGGGCACGAGCTGCGACGTGGTCCAGCTGGTGAGCCTGTGCGGCCTCGACGAGCTCTGGACGGGAGATCACACGGCGACGGTCTCGGCGCTGTTCAATCGGGTGGCGGGAGATGCCGACACCGACCGTCGGTTCTCGATCGTGCTGAAGACCTACGATGGACCGCCTTCCAGCTTCACCGGCGGCGACGGTCTGGTACACGACATCGCGACGTTGCTCTCCGATGACGACCCCAGCACCTGGGAGGAGCTGTCGGCGAGTGTGCGGATCCCGCTCGGCTCGCAGTACCTGGCGATCTGGGTACAGGCGACGGAAGACGTGTTCAATGATGCGGTGGAGCCGGAGTTCGACGGCCACTACGTGGACCGGGTCCTGCTCGAGTTCGACGGGGAGCTCCTGCACCTGCCGCCGACATCGACGCCGATCGTCACCCTCGGCGCGCCGTTCCCGAACCCGTTCCGCCACGCCACGACGTTCCGGTACGTGGTCGATGCTGCCGTCACGATGGATGCGCGAGTGTACGATGTCTCCGGGCGCCTCGTCCGAAACCTTGGAACCCAGTTCCGCCTACCCGGCCGGTATCGAGTGACATGGGACGGACGAGACGATCGAGGAATCCGCGCGCCGTCGGGCATCTACTTCCTGAGACTCGATGGCGCCTCCCCGCGTGTGCGCCGCGTCGTCCTGGCGCGTTAGGAGCTGGAGTGACGGTGCGCTTCTCCGCACCGCGTCGACCGACCTGCAACTTGGTTCCGGTGTTGAGCTTTGTTGCCAGCCGACGCACGACCGCTCCCCGGCCGAGTTGACTGACCCTCCGAGCGCGATCAGGCTCTCGATTTCGCCCACTCCATCGAGAGCCGTGACGATGACGCTTCTACCGATACATCTCCTGATCGTGATCCTGGCCGGCCGGATCAACCGGGAGCAACAAGTTGTGATCGACTACCTCCGCGCCGAGAACCGGGTCTTGAAGAAGGGCCACGGAAGCAGGTTGTCCCGCTCACTGACGACCAGCGCCGACGCCTCGCGGTCAAGGGCACGGTTCGGCCGAAAGCGTCTCGGCGACATTGCCACGATCGTAACGCCCGACACCATTCTCTGTCGGCACCGCGATCTGATCCGGAGGAAGTGGGACTTCAGCGACCGGCGGAGGCGCGTTGGACGTCCTCCTGTGGATGCAGACGTGGCGAGGCTCGCGGTACAGATAACCCGAGAAAACCCGTCCTGGGGCTACGCCTCGATCGCCGAACCTGAACGCCCACATCGAGCGGTTCATACGGAGCCTGAAGGAGGAGTGCCTCGGCCGGATCATCTTCTTCGGCGAGGCATCGCTCCGGCGCGCGACAAACGAACTCGTCGATCACCATCATCGGGAGCGGACCCACCTAGGCATCGGCAACCGGCTCCTCGAGCCAGAGCCCGGCGAGTCGGGGAACGTCACTTGTCGCGAGCGGCTCGGTGGGCTGCTGAGGTACTGCCATCGGGAGGCGGCGTGATGGGGCCGTTTCTCAGCTCTGCCGAGTTGCTTGACCCTATGGCGTGAGGTTGATCGAGCTTTCCGACGGCGCGCGGCAAACGGCTTTGCAGTTCTCGAACGCTACGCGTCGTCGCGGTCGTCCAACGCATACTCGATTGCCTCATCAATGGACATTTCTCGACCCCTCGCCCACTCCACCGAGAACGCCGTGGCACCCAGAGCTTCCTTCGTGAGGGTGATTGTCTCCTCGAACTCGCGTTTGTCACGGGACTCTGGCTCTCCCCCTACCTCGGTCCAGTACCTGTCGGATGTCCCCAGTATGCGCGCCGCTCGAGAAGATCGACCGAGTCGTGCTGCCAAAGTGCCCAGACACCCCAAACTAGCGGCAACTCCTCGCGTGTCACCGAGGTCACGAAAGGCCAGCACCGCACTCTTGTAATGGACACGCGCGCCCGCATGAAGTCCCTGACGCGACGCCACTCTTCCGAGGTTCTCTGCAGCACTTGCGATGCCGTCTCGATCACCGAGATCACGAAAAGCGGATTGACTTTCCCTGTACTGCGACTCGGCGGTAGCCAGATCGCCCTGCCCGTCGGCCAGTCCACCTAGGTTGTGGTGCGCGACCGCCAAGAGCCGACGGTCGCCAAGCTCATGTGCTATCGACAGAACCTCTTCGTAGTGGGCCTTCGTAAGCGGGAAGTCCTTCTGATCAAATGCGACTGTTCCCAGGTTCATGTGCGCGATTGCCATGAGCCGCCGGTCACCGAGCTCACGGGCGATCGACAAACCCTCTTCGAGACGTACCCGGGCCGTGCTGATCTCATTGTCATATCGATCCACGAGTCCCAAGTTGACGAGAGCAGTTGCCATGATCCGTTGATCGCCGAGCTCGTTGGCGATCGAGAGACTCTCTTCCGAATGCGCCCGTGCAGCCGAGTAGTCGCAGCCGCTCATTGCCATGATTGCATGGTTCTTGAGGGAGTCAGCGATTCCCTGTCGGTCATCGAGAGCTCGGAACAGTGCCATGCTCTTCGCATGTTGGGCGCGAGCCTCCGGAAGATCACCTTGACGCCATGCCAGGAAACCCGCCGCACTCAGGGCCCGTGCATGCGTGAGTGTGGAGTTGACGGATCTCATTCCCGTGAGCGCCTGTGCAGACAACGCCCGCCCTTGACTCCAGTACCCTCTGATGTCCCAGTATGTTATGAGCGACGCCACCAGGCGGAGCCGGCGCTCGTCGTGATCGCTCTCGTTGCGCTCGAATCCAAGACGGAGGTTCTCGTAGTCTGCGTCGAGACGAGCCAGCCACACCAGCTGGTCAGAACCCATCAGATGAGGCGCAGCAGTCTCCGCTAGGGCGACGAAATAGGTCTGGTGTCGACGCCGCAACGCCGTCTCCTCGCCTGCCTCCTTCAGCTGTGTGAGCGTGAACTCCCGCAAGGTTTCCAGCATCCGGTAACGTGCCTGCCCGCACCGTAAGCTCTTGTCAGGGTCATGTTCGACCAGAGACTTGTCCATGAGTCGTGTGAACAGATCCAGAACTTCCCACCTCTCCACGACCTCGTCTGAACACACAGCCTCGGCTGCCGTCAGCGTCCAGCCGCCTGCGAACACCGACAGTCGGCGGAGCACCGCTTTCTCCTTCTCATCCAGGTGCTCATAGCTCCAGTCGATCAGCCCGTGTAGCGTCCGATGGTGTGGCAACCCGGTACGTCCACTGCCGACAAGTACATTGAGTCGTGCGTCGAGCCGCGCGGCAAGGTCTCTCGCCGTCAGCACTTTCATGCGTGCCGCTGCCATTTCCAACGCCAGCGGAATGCCATCGAGACGCCGACAGATCTCTGACACAAAGGAGGCGTCATCATCGGTGAGATCGAATCCGGGGCATACCGCGCGCGCTCGTTTCACGAACAGCTGCACGGCCTCGCTGCGCGAGACGTCCTCCGCCGTTGCGGACTCGGCCGCGTCGGGCACCGCCAGCGTGGGAACTACCAGAATCGTCTCGCCCGTGATGCCGAGCGCCTCTCGACTCGTTGCCAGAAGTCTCACTCCGGCACCAATCCGCAACCACGTCTCAGCGAGGGGCGCGATGGCGTCCAGCACGTGCTCACAATTGTCGAGGACCAGGAGGATCTCTTTCGCGCGGAGATAGTCCTCAACCACGTCCTCAACACCACGGCCCACGCTCTCCTTGAGTTCGAACGCCGCCGCCACCGCCTGGGGTACGAACTGTGCGTCGCTTGAAGGTGCGAGGTCCACCATCCAGATGCCATGCTCGAACCGGTCGAGTATTCGCGAGCAGCCCTCTAGCGCTAGACGCGTCTTGCCGCAACCGCCGGCCCCGGTCAGCGTGACCAGTCGATGCTCGTCAAGCATGGCGGTCAGTATGCCCAGCTCGGTCTCCCGTCCCACGAAGCTCGAGAGCGGAGCAGGGAGGTTGGTCGTTGCCGAGTCCGTGGCGCGCTGCACCAGGTTTCGAGGAACCGACGCCAGGGCCAGTTCTTCGTCGAGCCCGTGACGGACCTCATTCATGGTGGCGACGCGCTGCCCCGCGTCCTTCTGCAGACACCCATGGATCAAGTCACTCACCCCTGGAGGAACGTCGGGCGGAAGACGGTCCCAGTCCGGCTCCTGCTCCAGCGTCGCCACGTAGGCGTCCGGTACCGCCGGACCCCGGAAAGGGGCGTTCCCTGTCAGGCACTCGTACAGGATGCAGCCGATCGCCCAGATATCCGTGCGTACGTCGATCGCCTCGCCCCGCAGCTGCTCGGGGCTCGCGTACCCGGGCGTGCCCATCACGGCGCCGTCCACGGTGAGCCCATCAAGCCCCTGGATCGACCGCGCCAGGCCGAAGTCCAGCACCTTCACGTGTCCTTCGGGCGTGACCATCGCATTCGCCGGCTTGAGGTCTCGGTGGATGATGCCACGTCTGTGCGCCGCCTCGACCGCCGCCGTGATCTGGCGACCGATCCGTAGCGTCTCGCTCACTGGGATTGCACCAGAACGCAGCGTGTCGTCCAGCGAAGTTCCGGCGACGCGCTCCATGGTCAGGAACACCGACCCCTCAGACTCCTCGATCGTGTGGATCATCGCGATGTTCGGATGGGTCACCGCGGCGAGCATTCTCGCCTCGCGCCGGAAGCGCGCGATGCGTTCGGCGTCCTGCGCGAATGACGCAGGAAGGGTCTTGAGGGCAATCTCGCGGTCGAGCTCGGGATCGCGCGCCAGGTACACCACACCCATGCCGCCGGAGCCCAGTTGGCCGAGGATCGGGTAGCGACCGATTCGAGCCGGGTCGTCCTCGGTCTTCGAATCCATATCGGTCGGATGGTCGAGTAGGGGCACTACGGGGAGCTGGTCGGTCCGCACGCTCCTGGCAATCAGCTCCTCAACCTCGCGCCGGAGATCCGGGTCGTTCGCACACGCGCAGTCAAGAAAGTCGGAACGACTTGTAGCGTTGAGCGAGATCGCCCGATCGAACAGTTCATACACGCGCTGATGGCGATCGTGCGTCACAGACGTTCCTCGGTCAGGCAATCCGATCTGTCCATGCCGAAAGCCAACCGCGCACCAGATCGCGCCTCATCACGCCTTAGCGCCCCGGTGATCCGAGACCGCATGACGCTTCTACCGCTACATGCCGGTCAAGCCGATCCGCCTCGCTGCCGATCTCGATTACGTGTCGGCGAGTCGGCGAGCGGTCGACTCACCGGCCGCGAGATGTCGCGCTCGGGGCGCGGCTCATCGGTGTGATCACCGGATCCGAACGACCGTGAGCTCGTGTGTGCCGCCCGTACCGCGCGCGCGGACGAAGTACACGCCGCTCGGAACCAATCGCCCCGCGACGTCGCGGCCGTCCCAGACGACGTCGTGATGACCCGCTGGCAGGTTCGCGTCGACGAGATCGCGCACGACCCGTCCGCCGACGTCGTAGACGACCACCGATGTTCGCCCGCTTCCCCCGCCGAGGCCCCCTGCGGTGGCGAAGCGTACGGTCAGCTCGCCGCCCCGATATGGGAGGGGCCACGCGTCGAGCGGCGACTGTGGTCGTGGCGAGACGTCTCCCAGGAGCAATGCCTCGCCGAAGCCGTTGATCGCGTGAAGCCGGTAGCGCGAGGCGAGCGTTCCCGCAGGATCATGAAGAGTTGTCTCGCGGGTGAGTGGAGCAATCGCGTCCCACCCCGATCCGCGCGCGCGTCCGACACGATAACCTCCGAGGTCGTCGGGGCCGGGCTCGGTGCTCCAGGACACGTCGACGCCCCCGCCGGATGCCGGATACGCGTGGAGCCTGAGCAGTGAGACCGAGCTCTCGATCGTGAAGACGGGAGACTCCGCGATGGAGCGCGGCGCTTCTCGCTCGAGCCGGAGTTTCGCGAACCGCGACGGCGCGTGCGGGACGTGAAGATCGACCCGGTTGCCGGTGAGATTCCTCTCCAGCGTCTGCCACGTGTGCCCGCCGTCGACCGAGAGGGAGAGATCCACGCGGCCGTGCCCATCCCAGCTCGCCGTGCGAACCGCCCCCACCGGCCACGCGACCCCGAGCTCCGGGCCGCCGATCTCTACCGCCGCGGACACGTATCGAAGATCCCGCGCGTCGAAGTCCAGATACGCGATGCGCGCCCGGCCCTGGCGGTCGAGCACGAGGCTCGTCGTCCAGCCACCGAGGTCCACATGATCCGCCCGCTCGACGATCCAGCGCGTGGTGGGCCTTCTCGCGTACATGAGCTCGTTGGTGCTGAGATGCCAGTAGCTGACGTGCGGCGTGCCGGACGCGTTCAGGACGAGGGAGGGGTAATGGCCGACACTGCCCTCGTCGTGGACCGTCTCGAGCACCCACGACGAGCCGGGCGCCTTCGTCGCCACCTTGAGATCACTGTTCGTGACATCGAAGTAGCTGATGACGGCACCCCCGAAGGCATCGATCGCGAGCGAGGTGTACCAGCCGACGTTACCGTCCTCATCGACGCGCTCGGAGAACCACGTGCCGTCCTTCCACGCGAACATCAGGTCTCCCGCGACGTCGTCGTAGTAGCTGATGCAGGGGCGTCCCGCCGCGTCCAGGGCCAGAGAGCTGTGCCGACCAACGACGCCGGTCGCATCGACAGTCTCGAAGGTCCACACGCCGCCCGTGCGGTGGGCGTACTCGAGATCGCCGTTGGTCTCGTCGTGGTAGCTCACGTGCGGTACGCCCTCGTCATCGAAGACCAAAGAACTGTACGAGCCGACGTCGCCCGTCTGGTCGAGCGTGACCGTGGTCCACGAGCTGTCGGTCTGGGCCGCGTACTTGAGGTCGCCGTTCGTGTTGTCGTGGTAGCTGATCGCGGCGGTTCCGGCGGGGTCGAAGGCCAGCGACAGATGTTGACCCACGTCACCGGCGGCGTCGACGACCTCGGTGGCCCATGTCCCGCCCGAGCGGCGCGCGAACTTGAGATCGTCGGCCGTGCTGTCGTAGTAGCCGATGTTCGGGTTGCCGTTCGGGTCGAGCCCCATGGAGGCAAAGAACCCGACGTCGTTTGCGGAGGCGTCGACGGTTCGGCTCCACCAGGGAGACTCCATGTCGGGCGCGATCGTGAAGCTTCCGCGGGTCGTGAACTCTGCGTAGGGACTTTGGCGGACGATCTGAAGCCTGGCGTTCTCCGTGGTAACGTCGGGCACGACGAGTGGCGTGGCGTGGGAGGTCACGTTCGAGAGGAGCGTTTCGAACGTGAGCCCGCCGTCGGTGGAGAGGCGCATGTCGATCGGTCCCAGGCCGTCCCAGCGAACGAGCTGCTCGCTTCCGGCCCGCCAGTACGCTCCCGCCAGCGGGGCGCCCACGCGAAAGGCCGCGCTCGCGTAGTTGAGGTCCGAGCCCTCGCCGTCGTGGTAGGCGATGTGCGGGTTCCCTTCCCGGTCGATCGCGATCGACGTATCGTGCGTGATGCCGTCCTCGACGACCTGGAGGGTCCAGGCGCCGACGGCGTTCGACGCGTACTTGACCACGTCGCCTGGATCGACGCCCGTGCTGTAGGCGATGTGCACGGCGCCGTCGCTGCCGATCAGCAACGAGCTGTGTGACGCTCGGTGGTCGAGCGAGTCCGCCACCCAACCATCTGCCACCTGCCGAGCGTATAGGAGGCCGTTGTCCGTGCAGCTGATGTGGACTCTGCCCTCGTCATCGATGTCGATCCCCGGCAAGACGGGAAGGGGAAAGATGGTCGTGAGGGCGGCCTCTGTCGACCAGGACCCCGTAGCGTTTGACGCGTATCTGAGCCGCGACGGGGTGAGGTCGATGTATGCGATGTGTGCGTTGCCGTCGGCGTCTACTGCGATCCGGTGCTCACCGCTGAAGTCCGTGTCCACGAGCTCCGTCGTCCATCCGCCTCCGGTACGCCGCGCGTACCAGAGCTCCGCCCCGTTACCCAGCGTGTAGCTGATGTGTACGTCACCGAGTGCGTCGATCGCGATCGAGTTCTCCCCGGTGTCCGTCGTGTCGACCGTTTCGGTGACCCATGAGCCGCTGGAGTTCGTGGCGTACTCGAGTCCGTCGCTACCGCCGTCCGCGGAAAAGCTGACGTGTGCGTGTCCGCGCGCGTCGAGCGTGAAGGAGGGATTCTTCCCCGGCGAGGCCGCGGTCTCGGAGACCCACACGCCGTCGACATTCCGGGCGTACTTCACCAGATTATCGGTCTGGGCGGAGTAGACGATGTGGGGATCGCCGTGGGCATCGAGCGCCATCGTCGGAGAACGCCCAGTGTCGTTGGTAGCTTCGACCTTGGACAACACGAACCCCTTCTCCGCAGAAGCGGGGCTCGCGAGCGCGAGGAAGAGGAGCAACGCTCCCCGATGTTCGAGCGTCCGCACCGTATTCTCCCGTGTTGTGGCACCGAGACGTGGTCCGCCGTTTCCCTGCGGCGCGCGGGAGCGCACCGAGACCGATCGGATACGGCGATCCGTCGTGCCCTGCTGCTCGTGAAGCTGAGGGTCCTGTCCCTCCCGAAGTCCCGGACACCTTGCAGCCGCGGACGTTGCCTCGATTGCGTGGCAGCCTGCCCGGCTCCTACCGACATCTATTCTACCCGGAAAATCCGATCCTCGCTGCGCTTCTGGCCTTCGTGCGTACGTTCACGCTTTCGCGATCCCGCCTCCAGATCGAGAACGCCGCCCTCCGACATCAGTTAGCGGTCCTTCGACTGTCCATGCCGAAAACCAACCGCGAACCACACCGAGCCTCCATCACGCCTCAGCGCCCTCGTGCCGCGCGTGCCCGAGTCACCTTGCAGCCCGGACTCGGGCGTCCGCTGCACGCAGGCTAATGGAGGAGCTCCAGCTTTCGCGTCAGCTTCCACCGGTCGGCTTGGAGCCGCAGGAAGTACATGCCGCCGGGCATCTGCCGGCCTCGATCGTCGCGTCCGTTCCAGGTGAGGAGGTGTGTTCCGGGGGCGAAGGATCGATCGGCGAGGGTAACGACGTGCTGGCCACCGGCGGAGAACACCTCGATGCGAGCCGAGCTGACATCCATCGTCTCGAAGGCGACCGAACCTCCGGCTCGGAACGGGTTCGGAGCGACCGTCATGTCGATGCCGGGGATCGTCGGGAGTACGGCGTCGACGGGATCGACGGTGATGGGTCCCGCACACTGTCGCGGCGAGATCTCGAGCCAGGACGTGCCGGGATCGCTCCGGCCCACTCGGTAGACATGATCGCCGGATGCCGCCACGTCGCCTGCGCGGGGCTGCATGATTCCGCCGACCATTCGGGGAGACGCAGGATTGTCCACTCCATCGAGAGCCGTGACGATGACGCTTCTACCGATCCATCTCCTGATCGTGATCCTCGCTGGGTGGTCCGGAAGGACCAATGGGTTCGGGCTGCAAGCATCGGCATGGTCCGGGTAGAATCGTCTTCTGAGAACGAGCCCAAGAGGATGGCCGCCAATGCCCCAACGTCAATGGGGATATGTCCACGGCTCAGTCTCAAAAGAGGTACGTACATGGCACGCCTCGCTGAGCTCGGTCTGCCGTGCCTCGTCTCGGCTACGACGTCCTGGGCCGAGCCGTGTGACGACGCGATCCTGGAACAGCTTCCCAACGAAGGCGACTGGTATCTCTCCGTCGAGAGGTGCGGCTGGCTCTATGCCGAGTTCGCCGACAACGTGGTGTTCCCGGCCGAGGCCATCTCGTGCATGCGCTGGTGGGGGGCCACCTCACACGACCCGCGACCGGTTCCGTTTCGGATCCGCGTGTACGCTCCTGGAGCCGGCGGTGCGCCGGGAGAGGTCGTTTACGAACACTTCACTTCCGAGATCGACGGTTTCGAGGTCCCCATCGGCGGACGCGAGTACCGGACAGAAGTGCCAGTGTTCGAGCCAGTGCCCGGACAGCCGTACTTCTTGTCCATCCAGGGGTACTGCCCCGGGCAGTACTGGCGGTGGTGCACGGGGGACGGCGACGACGTGCCGGTCTGGTTTCGCTACCCCGAGGGCGGGTACCCGGACTGGACGGTGAACGACCTACCCGAGCCGGACTTGAGCTTTCAGCTCCTGGGTGAACTCTCGACGGTGCCCGTGCGCGAGGAGAGCTGGTCGGCGATCAAAGCTGTGTTCCGTTGATCGCGTGGTGTCCGAAGTCGAGCGCGTAGTGTCCGAAAACCCGACCGCGTTGCCAACCAGTAACTTACGAGCCCCATGCTAGACTCGTCGCATCCATCTCCAGCTCCTGCTGGCCACGTTCTCGGCATGGATCGGACGTCAGCAGGCGTCAGTCGTTGCGAGGTCGTTCGAGTTTTTGGACAGCACGCCCGCATGCGAAATGGTCTACAATTACCAGAGATTGCGGAAGACATCTTCGTTCGAAACGCCGAGAAAGGAGCAGGCACGATGTTCTACAGGCACGGACGTTGCGTGATGGTCGCGGGCGCGTCGCTTCTCTTTGCGTCGGGTGCGATCGCCGCGGACGACAACGAGAGCGCACCGGTCACCGAGCCCGGCCACCCGCATCTTCCGGTGGACGCCGAGTCCGTCACCGCCACCTTCCCCGGTCCACTGGACAGCTTCTCGATCAACCTCACCATCGTGAACGGATCGAGCGAGTCGATCGTCTCGTTCGTCCTCGACGGTCAGCGCGAGACCGATGCGATCACCTGGGACTCGATGGGATCCTTTTCCGGTCCGGCGACCCTCGAGATGCTCAACGGCGAGGACACCGAGGTTGTAGTGGCCATCTTCTCCGGATTCGATCCCGGCGAGGCGGTCAGCTTCACCGGCATCGATCCCGACTTCACCGGCGACCCCTCCTCCGGTGTCACCATCGGCGATATCGCCGGACTCCGCTCGGCGGTGGAGACCGCGGGGCTTGCCGGTGACGACGTATACGAGGTCATGGGATCCGACGTCGTGGCGATCATCAAGCTCGCGGGGGATACCCCGGTCGAGTCGGCCAGCTGGACGCGGATCAAGCAGCTCTACCGATAGCGCTGTGATCGGAGCGGCAGGTGAGTGCCAGGGTGCGGTAGACCGTCGCCCGTGAGCCGGGACACGTTCGTTGCGCGCCCGGTGGTGAACTCGCACGGACCCCGGCCTTGCGGCAGGCGTCGCGGTAGGGGGCCAGCGCGGCGTGGTAGGCGTCCTTGGCTGCGCCGATGATGGTCCGCGCCTGCGTAGTCCCTACCGAAAACCAACTGCACAGCCAAGCCGCGCCTCCATCCGGTTCGTGGGCCGTGTCTCCACTCTCTGTTGATGGTTAGCGTCACCAACAGAAGAGCGGACATGGCCCGCGCTTTTCGAGCGCGGGTCCGCCTATCTCCGCAAGATGAAAAACGATCTATAGAAGAAACGGTACACTCACGCATGGGCGTTCCCGGCGTAGAATGGAAATGAGGGCGACGCTGGGAAGCTGGCCCGGTGGGGGCGTAACGTCGACTGGCGCAGGGTGCATGGGTTCGACAGGGACACTCTGACGACTAAACGAGCCACGCGTTCGCACCGTGGATGGAGTAAGATTGCAAGGGCTTGGGTGCATTGACTGACTCCACCTCGGGAGTTGGATCTTGAGACACGCCATGAGGCTCTTCTGCCTGTTCCTACCGCTCGGCCCGACTCCAACCCAGGCGTTTCCGTCCTTCAGCATCCATGCGAAGGACGGCGTCACCGGCGATGCAGGTCAGTTTCTGGGGCAGCGAGTGGGACCGGCCGGCGACGTCAACGGGGACGGCTACGCCGATGTCGTGGTAGGCATGCCGACGACGGCGGCCCACAGTGGGTCCATCGAGGTCTACCTGGGCAACGGTGTCGCCGTGGACCCCAACCCGATCTTCGAATACGAGCTCGACCTGCCCACGGCTCGCCTGGGTGAAGTGGTGACCGCCGCCGGCGATGTCGACGGCGACGGGTTCGGGGACATCGCGGTAGGGTGTCCGCACTACTACAACGGTGAGTTCAACGAAGGTGCGATCTTCATCTTCCGCGGTCAACCCGGCGGCGTCGTGGACACGCCGTGGATACTGGAAGGCGACGAGGAAGGGGCGCAGCTTGGAACGTCGGTGTCATGGGTCGGAGACGCCAACGGCGACGGTTATGACGAGATCATGACGGGAGCGCCGTACTGGGGTGGCTTTGGCAGTCCCGTCTACGTTCCCGTCCAGGGGAATGCGCGCGTCTACTACGGATCGCCGAGCGGTCCCCAGACCTCCGGCGCCTGGAGCCTCCTCGGCGGGCAGGAGGACATGGAGTACGGAGCCGCGGTGGCGGGATTGGGAGACGTCAACGGCGACGGCTACAACGATGTCGCGGTGGGGGCGCCTCGGTGGGATCCGAGCTCGATCGATACCGACCATGGCCGGGTCTACTGCTACCTGGGGTCGGGCAGTGGAATCTCGGCTACCGCTTCTTGGGACTACCCCGGTGAGGGGCCGGGATACTTCGTGGGCGAGTCTCTGGCTCGCGCCGGAGACCTGAACGGCGACGGTTACGCCGATCTCGTCATGTCCGCGCCGAGCCGAGATTTGTTCTATGACGGTTGGATGTACGTGTTTCACGGGGGCTCCGCCGGTCTCCAGAGTTCCCCGGTCTTCTCCGGCGGGGGAGATTCGATCTCCCAGCATCTGGGAAAGGTACGCACGGGGGGCGACGTCAACGGTGACGGCTTCGCGGATGTTCTGGTGGCGGGATCCCAGTCGCAATGGATCTACCTCGGGTCTTCGTCGGTTGCTCAGCTCGTGGAGCTCGAACCGGACACCGGAACGGACTGGTACGACGACGTCGGTCTCGCCGGTGACCTCAACGAGGACGGTCGTAGCGACCTGGCTCTGGGCGACTCCAGCTGGCTCGACGACAGCGGCGCTGTCTGGCTGTATCTCATGATGCACGGCCCGCCTACCAGCGCAGGATCCGGGCAGTACCACTGGGCACGCAGCGACGGACCATTCATGGACCCCGACGGCTTCTTCGGCACCGGCGTCAGTGTCGGTGGGGACGTCAATGGCGATGGATTCGACGACCTGGTTCTCGGCGCTCGCGGTTCGGATACTCAGGCCATCGACGCTGGACACGTGGAGCTGTACCTCGGAAACGCGGATGGTCTTCACACCTCGGACCCTGACTGGTTGTATTCAGGGACAGCGCCGGGAGGAAACCTGGGCTTCAGCGTAGACACCGCGGGCGACGTCAACGGTGACGGCTACGCCGACATCGTTGTCGGGGAGCCCGGGGCGGACCGTATCCACGCATTTCACGGAGGTCCGACCGGACCGTCGGCGCTGCCGGATTGGACCCATACGTTCGAGGTCCCCGGCACCTGGTTCGGGCAGTTCGTGGCGGGCGCAGGCGACGTGAATGGCGATGGATACGCGGACGTCATCGCGGGATCCCCGTACTACGACGGTGGAATGACCGACCAGGGCGTGGTTCGCGTGTTCTTCGGGTCCTCCGGCGGGTTGACCGGTTTCGACACCATCTTGTCGCTGGTGGACCAGAGCGAGTTCGGCCGCGACGGCGACGGCGCGGATCTCAACGGCGATGGGTACAGCGATCTCGCAGTGGGAGTGCCACGGCGTAACAACGGAGACGTCTGGGTCTACGACGGAGGCCCGGACGGTGTGAACATGACGCCGAGGACCCATCCCGGACCGTCGTACGCCGACGGTCTGGGCTGGAGCGTCTCCAGCATCGGCGACCTCTTCGGGATTCGGGGCCCCGTTGGAGAGGCCACGGAGGATCTGATCGTCGGGATGCCGTTCTCGGAACTCGTGTCCGACAACAGTGGAGGCGTGTTCACGCTCGTGGGCTCGCCCTCTTCGGCACACTTCCTCTGGCAGGACTTCACGGGTGAGTTCGGATCGTTGTTTGGTTGGTCCACGGAGACCGCCGGGGACTGGAACCTCGACACGCTGTCGGACTTCGTGGTCGGTGGACCCGGGGGCCGCCGTATCACTCTCGCGGGCATGGATCGCCTGTCCCTGAACTTACTCGAGTATTGGCATGAAACGACCCCGAAGACCCCCGGGAGCTGTTGCGCCGGCTTCGCAGTGAGCGGCGGCGGTGATCTCAACGGCGACGGAATCCCCGATTATGCGGTGGGGGCTGGCTTCCCCTGGGACGACGATCCGAGCCTACCCGACGAGACCAAGGGCGGCGTGCACGTGTACTACGGCACTTCCGACGCGACGCTGAGTCTTCCGTATCATGTGCGTCAGACGACGACCGCAGGGGAACCGATTGCCCTGGGTGGGCTCGTCCCTAACGCCGGGCAGGACGTGCGCCTGTCCATCCGCGGGAGGACCGCGGCGGGGAGTGCCCGCGTCCGGGCCGAGGCGATGGTGTCGCCCGTGGGCGTTCCATTCCAGTCCACCAGCAGCACGGGCTGGGTGTCGGTCGGACCGGGAGGCCAGTCGCCCACGTTTCAGCTCGACTTCACGCTGTCTCCGGAGACCGACTATCGCTGGACGATGCGTGTGGTCAACGACGATCCGCTCTTTCCTGGATCCCCGTGGCTCACGAATCTTCCCGCGGGCAGGTACACCAAGCACTTCCGGACCGGCGCCGGGATGCTCGCGGTGCAGCCGGGGACTGTGGTATCGACCGGACCGCGTTTTCGTCGGGTCTGGCCGAATCCGAGCCCGGGTCGATCTCACGTATCGTTCTTCACTCCGGAAACTGGTCCCGTGGACCTGGACGTCTTCGACGTGGCGGGCCGGCGGGTCGCTCGCCTGGTCCAGGGTAACCTCACTGCTGGACACCACCATGCATCGTGGAACGGTCGGGATCGGTCGGGGCAACCCGTGGCGCACGGAGTGTATCAGCTCCGATTGCTCACTCCGGATCAGGTGGTGACGACGAGAATCCTCGTGGTGCGCTGACATGCAACGGCTGTCGTAGGGTCAACTCGTTCGACCGAGCTGCAACTTGGTTCCGTTGTCGAGCTTCGCCGCCAGCCTGCGACGGCTCCCCGGCCGAGCCGCAACCTGGCTCTCTCGTTGAGCCTACCGCGCATTGGATCGTCCCACGTGGTGTGTCGTACTCCGACACGGAGACGATCATGTGGCTGCACGTTAGCCTGTCGTCGACGCGCATCATGGCGTGGCTTCCTTGGCGGGCGCACGACGGATGAAGCCGGCTCGTTGACCTTGAAGTCGAGCAATTGAGGCAGCAGTCCAGATTATCGCTCACAAGACCGCGGAGTTGAGTGGCCACCCGAAGCCGGTCCGCACTACTGACCAAGCGTAACCGGGTCACACGCTTCAACCACAAGCGTAACTCGGTCCTCCAGCAAGATCGGGCCGGGATACGGCCCCGGCCGGAGAGCGACCATCGCGCTCCCGCCGCATGATGCAGCTGCTGCAGCGACGCCGTCATGGAGGTCCTGGATTGGATCCGATCGGCTTCCAGACCCGGACGAGGATCCATCGAGGCTGCTGACATAAACTGCGTTGCCGTACTCTGTTCGTCGTCAGAGCCTTTGGGACACTTCGCGGCTCATCGCTATGGACACTTCCCTCACGTCGGCTGGCCGGATGACGTCCTTTCTCGTGACCGGCAAGCCTAGATTGTAGCGCCTTCTGCGCCGCAGGGTCTCTCGCTTCACGAGCGCCCTCGCCGAACGGATCTCACGCCCACGGCCCTCATACACGTCCGCCGGCGTGAGGTTGTCGAGCGCCTCGTGCACGCGCTCGTGGTTGTAGTGCTCGACGAACCGACCGATCTCCTCGGACAACTCCGCGGGCTGGTAGTAGTTGCGGAGCTTCACCACGTTCTTCATCGTGCGGTGGTACCGCTCGATCTTGCCCTGGGTCATCGGGTGATACGGTCGACCCCGCGTGTGCGGGATCTCCCGCTCCTGGAGGTACCCCCGGAGCTGTCCCGAGACGTAGCAGGCACCGTTGTCGGTGAGGAGCCGAGGCCGCTGTCGCACGTGAGGCCGGGTGACTCCGGTGCGGGCGATGGCCTGTTCGAGTACCCGCTCCACGTCATCGGTCGCCATCTTCTGACAGAGCAACCAGGCGATGATGAAGCGGCTGTAGTCGTCGAGCACCGTGGCCAGGTAGTACCAGCCCCAGGCCGTCACCCGGAGGTAGGTGAAGTCCGTCTGCCAGAGCTCGTGCACGCGTCGGGTGGGGTTCGGGAACTGCTCGAGCGCCGTCAGCACCATGAACGACGGGCTCGTCACCAGGTCCTGGGCCTTCAGGATGCGATACACGCTCGATTCCGAGATGTACGTCCCATCCACGTCCGTGAGCCGCCAGGCGAGCTCCCGGGGCGAGAGATCGGGGTGATCGAGCGCCACCTCGACCACGTGCTGCCGCTCTTCGTCGGGGATGCGGTTCCAGAACCGACGAGCGGCCGGCTTGACGCCCTCCAGCGCCTCGAACCCACCCTCCTGATACAGCCGGTACCAGCGGTAGAACGTGCTCGGGGCCACCTCCAGCTCGCGCAGCGTCTGCCGGACACCGAGCTCGGAGCCCTCGACCAGTCGGATGATCTCGAGCTTCTCGGACGCCGTGTGCCTCATTGACCGTCCGACTCGTCGGCCAGATCGGCACTTTTTTTCAGAACCGCATTGCGCACCGACAGATCGGCAACCAGATCCCGGAGCTGCCGGTTCTCCTGGCGAAGCGCGATCACCTCCGAACTCGTCGCCTCCCGCTTCGTGTTCCCCTGCAGACGCCGCTTCCCGGCCTCCAGGAACTCCTTGCTCCAGTTGTAGTAGAGGTTCGGGCTGATCCCTTCACGACGGCACAGCTCCGCGATCGTCTCCTCACCCCGGAGACCTTCCAGAACGATCCGGATCTTCTCTTCCGATGAGAACTTACGGCGGGTCTTGCGGCGGATCTCACGAACCGCCGACTCCGGGCCAGTCTTCTTCGACATCAGGTCCGCTCCTTGGATGACGATTCAAAGAATACATCCCAGAAGTGACCATTGCGATTAAGCTTGATTGTGTCCCATCAGCTCTGACGCCGAACAGGCGGGCATCACCGCGAGCAACGTGGCCACGAGTGCTCGGGTCATCGGAAACCCCCCGATCGTCGGATGGGTGTCAACGTTGTGGTAGAGAAGTCCGGGCGTCGCCCATCTCCGTCCATGCCGAAAACCAACTGCACACCACCCCGAGCCTCCATCACGGGTTTGCGTTCCGCAATCGCAGATCCATTGGCCTCCCAGCCGAGCGTCGGACTCCCAGAGTCTCGCATGAATACGCCGGCCGAGGAAGCCAGGACGTATGTCCCACCTGCGTTCCCGGACCACCGAATGGGATTGGGAAACTGCGCCGCTCGCTCGTAGTGATGGTGCAGTCCCCGAGATGGGGCACTGGGCGCGAACGGAGCACGTACGGGTTCCGCAACGGTCCCGAGCTTCGCGAGCTCACCGACGATGCGGGGTGCTCCCCAGAGGACGTTCGCCTCGCTCATCTGATGGATCAAAGCGCGGAAGGCCGGATCCAGTCACGGTCGGCCAGGTCGTCTCCTGCGACACAGTGGCGTCCACCGCCGGAAGCGTCGCCGGCGCCACTCGATCACCGTGCGGGGTCTGGCGATGTAGAGAAGCTCGCGCCAACGCGTTGCAGCGCGGCTCAGGAGCGACCAGAGGATCCGGTCGCGAGCGGTGAGCTTCGGGCGCTTTGCAGTACGTTGGTAGACGGAGAGCTGGTAGCGGAGAACGGCGTTCTCGATCCGAAGACGGGCGTGGGATACGAAGACCGCTCGGATCAGGGCGATGATGGCTGCAAGCATGGGCGTTCCCAGCGTAGAATGGATGTGAGGGCGACGCCGGGAAGCTGGTATGTCGGTGGCGTAAGGTCAACCGGGGCAACGTCCATGAGTTTTTAGCAGACACAACCTACATGTCGATTAACTCCTGGGGCAGATTCGGTACGATCGCGACCCCGGAGACGTCGTGGCTGACGGAGACCACGCCAGCCGCCGAGACTCTCTCGAACGGTGACGCGCTTGCGCCGAGGTTCTCGCACGACGCACCGACACGGTCTACCACCCTCCATCATCGGGAGCGACGAGATGAAGTACATGACCGCCTTCCTGGGTCTCGTGATGTGCGTGAGCCAGGCATCCGGACAGTCCCTGTCGCTGGGGGGTAACGAGCTGGTCGCAGCGTCGGCCGCGTCCACGTCGAACGAACGTCCGCGGGTCCTCTACACCGACGACGGCGTGGCCCACGTCATGTGGGTCCAGGGGAGCGGGAGCGCGGGTCAGGTCGTGATCGCGGCCGATGCCGACGGCACCGGCTACGGAGACACCACGCCGCTCTCGGACAGTCCCACGGGGATTCAGATCGACGCGGCCGCCGGCCCTTCGTTGAGCCGGCGTGGCGTCTATCTGGTCGCGGGCTGGATGGACCGTCAGACGAGCAATCGCGGCATCTTCACCCGTCGCTCGACCGACATGGGAGGCTCGTGGGAGCCCGAGCGCCGGGTGGACCCGGCCATCGAGTCGCTCCGTGCCTACGAGTCGGCCGCGCTCTACCCCGACGGCCGCGTCGCCCAGGTCTTCATGGTCTACGATCCGGGGTATCTCGACCCGGGCTACGTGTGGACCGGCGAGGACCTCGCCGGCGACTTCAGCGTCCCGATCGAGGTCAGCGCGAGCGCGCCCGGCGAGGTCTGCGAGTGCTGCTACCCGGATCACGTCATTCTCGACGACGGACAGACCGTGCTCGTGTGCTTTCGAAACAACCACGACAATCTCCGCGAGTTCTACATCGCGCGGTCGACCGACGGCGGCATGACGTTCCCCGAGCTCCATCACGTGGACACGACCGGGTGGGTCATCGGAGGATGCCCGTCGTCCGGCGCGGCGCTCGCCGAGGACGGGACGACGGTCCTGGCGATCTGGCGCTCGGTGGGCGGCTCGATGTCCCACATCTGGCTCTCCCGAAGCGACGACGGTGGAGCCAGCTGGGCCCCGATGCAGGCGATCGACGGGGGCGATGGGACCGGCTTCCACAACTATCCGGACGTGGCCATACGCGGATCGCTGGCGGTGGCGGCGTGGGAGAGCATCGACGAGTCGGGCCTCCCTGTCATCGTGGCGGTTGCCTCGGTGGACGGCGGGATCACCTGGGGTCCGCCCACGGAGGTGTCTGACGGAAGCGAGGCCGCCATCCGGTCGCAGGTCGCGGTCGACATCGCGCCGGACGAGACGGTCGAGCTCGTGTGGAAGGACGATCGTTCGGGCGGCCGGCAGATCTACTACGCACGCGGCACCATCAGCACCGTGTCCGTGCACGACGTGACACCGACCCGGCCCGAGCCGCCGTCGATCCACCCCAATCCGGTGCGCGACCAGACGACGATCCGGTTCCGACTGTCGGCCCCCGCGCTCGTTCGACTCGGCATCTACTCCGTGGAGGGTCGAGAGCGAGCCCATCTCGTGACCGCCGAGCTCGACGAGGGCGTGCACGCGATCTCGTGGGACGGACGGGGGAACGATGGGGCACCGGTCCCGCCGGGGGTCTACTTCGTCCGGCTGGTCGCGAGCGGCGTCGAGCGGCAGCGACGCGTCGTCGTGATCCCGGGTCGCTGACCGCGCCGAGGGGCGGTGAAGTCACGCTGAAGCCTCCCGGTTAAGCCATTTCACGTCAACAACTTACGTCTCACCTCCTCCGGGCCTCGACCGTCACGCCACATTGCCGGCGTTTTCTTGGCGGGGTCTGCCACGGAATCCGTTTCCCCATGTGAACGACGGCTCAACCGCCGCCACGAAGGTAACTGCTCGCACCTGACCGTCAGAGACTCGTCGCCAGCCGGCGAGGACGGTTCCTTCGTCCGCCCCGTTTTGCTCGTCCGGGGCATTCACACAGTTGGGGGAGACATGCACTCCAGAGGACTCCGGAACGTCGTCTCGGGGACGACGCTCCTGGCCATGGCGCTCGCGTGCGCCTGTGATTACACCGTACCGACGCTCGAGCCCGCTCCCGGCGCCGGGCCGGTGGTCGCCGGTCTCGTGCGCGCGTCGGACGACGCCGGCGTGGCCCACGCCACACTGCGAATGGATCGCGTCGAGAACGGCCGCAGCGAACGCGTCAGCGATGCGATCGCCGCGGAGAACCCGTCGCTCCTGAGTCGAGACGCCTCGGCGATCCGGGTGACGACGTCCGACGCGTACGGGCGATTCGTGTTCGAGGACGTGCCGGCCGGCGACTACGTCGTGACGGCCGAGCAGCAGGATCACCTCGGCGCGGTGGCACGGGTGGCCGTCGCCGAAGCGGAGACGACGTTCGTGGACATCGATCTCGTTCCGACGGGAACCATCTACGGCTACGCACAGCTCGAGAACGCGACGAACCACGTCAACACCATCGTGTACGTCGAGGGAACCTCCTATGTGGGGGTCACCAACGCCTTGGGGACCTATGCGCTGTTCGACGTTCCGATCGGCACCCGCGAGCTGCGCGCCACGCACGCCGGCTATCTCGACGACACCGCGACCACCGCGCTGTTCGGGGCGGGAGACTCCACCCAGGCGGCGTCGATGTCGCTTCTCCTGGCGTCGAACATCCCGCCGACGGCCACGATCGATCCGCTGCCGGAGGACATCGCGCAACACATCCTCGTACCCACCACGTTCGAGGGGAGCGGCGTGGACATCGACGGCGAGATCGTCCGGTACGAATGGGACTTCGAAGACGACGGCATCTTCGACGCGTCGAGCACGACCTCGCCGACGGCCTCTCATCAGTACCCGGCCGGTCAGCATCGCGCCAAGCTCCGCGTGACCGACGATGACGGGGGCATCGGTCTGGCCGTCATCACCGTCGAGGTCCATGAGCCCGTCTATGCGTCAGCCACGACGGGGGAAGACCTTCACGACGGAACCCCGGAGTTCCCCGTCGAGTCGCTGGGACGCGCCTTCGACATCGCCGAGAGTGACGGCAATCTTCCCGTCGTGCTCGCGGTGGGGGACTACGAGGACCTGGATCTGGCGGACCCGATCTCGATCTTCGGTGGGTACGACCCGGTGACGTGGACGCGCGTGCCCGGCGCGTACTCGTCGATCCACGCGGGTGCGGCAGGGTCGCGTGTCGCGGGCATCGACCACACGATCATCCGCGGCCTTGCCTTCCACGCCGCCAATGCGGCGGGCGAAGGCGAGGGGTCGGTCTCGCTTCTGGTCGATCAGTGCGGCGCGGATCTCGTCTTCGAGGACTGCTGGTTCCGGCCCGGCGAGGGCGCCTCGGCCACGACGAAGGGAGCCACCGGATCCAACGGCGTGGTCGGGGCGAACGGAGAGCATGGTGGTAGCTGGGGGTTCAACGACGGTGGCGACGGCGGCGGGTCGGGCGGCGATGGCGGCACCGGGGGACGCCCGGGGACCTTCTTCAACGGACACTCCGGCGACTATGGGGGATGCAGCGCCGCCGGCGGCGCGGGGGCGCCCCGGGCCGGTTGTGGAGAGACCGCGGCACCGGGGTCCAACGGGACTCACGGGCCCAGCGCCGAGCACGGAGTCAATGGCTCCACGCCGATTGACCCTCTCGGCGTCGGCTCCAGCGCGGGCTGGCAGCCGGGCACCGGCGGCGCCGGCGCCGATGGAGCGTTCGGTTGCGGAGGCGGCGGCGGTGGCGGCGGCGCCGGGTATCAGTGCGGCGACGACGAGTCGTGGGGTGGCGGCGGCGGCGGTGGCGGCGGCGGAGGTGGCCGTGGGATTGCCGGAGGTCCCGGACTCGGGGGTGGTGCCTCGATCGGTGTCCTCGTCGTGGGGTCGGAGTGTCGGTTCGAGATGTGCGACGTCCTGACCCAGAACGCCGGCGATGGCGCCGACGGCGGCGACGGCGGCTTCGGCGCGGCCGGTGGGCAGGGCGGCTACGGCGGATCCGGCGTCGCGAACGGTGGAAACGGTGGAAACGGCGGGACCGGTGGCAGCGGTGGCGGATCGCAGGGAGGCCCCGGCGGCTCCTGCATCGGCGTGTTCCTCGTCGACAGTGCCGGCGCATCCATCTCGAGCACGACGTTCGTGCACGGGACGCCCGGAACCGGTGGGATCGGGGGACTCGGGTACTTTGTGGTCTATCCCGTCCGCAGCCGGGCGGTCTCGGGACCGAACGGCGTCGCTCTCGATACCTTCGTGTACTGAGGAGCGCGAGCGTCTTGGCGACGTGAGCGCCTGACGACGGGGGTGGTCCCCTCGGGTCGGCGCTCTCTCGCTGTTCTTTGCGATCGGCTTCTTGTCTCGAAGCTCAGCGTCGCCACCACGGGCTTGCTTGCTCTTTCGCCGATAGTCCGAACGGGTCGCGAACGTAGCATCGGGGAAGCCGTGTGGAGTCAATCGGCATCCGTCGTAAGATGTACCAAGACAACCGTTTGACCCCGTTCGGACTGGGTGCCCAAGGGACGGGAAATCGAACTTGGACGTTCTGCGGTGCGTTCGGACAGGGGAGCCACGCTCTGGGGGCGTCTACGGGCGCCCCTTCTTGTTGACTCTTCCTCACGCCTCTGTCGCCACCCTGTGGCCGTATATCGCGTTGGGGCGCAACACTCTCCATCGGTTTTGAGGTCGGCGTTTCTCAGCGTTCTCACGCGCCAGCGAGCCTGCCGCCGAGGTTCGCAGAGCGTCCGACGTGGGCGCCGGTTCTCAGCATCTGCGAACCGATAGCCTTCTTGTTTGCAGCGCCGGCGTAACCCGTTCGGGTCGACCGTCGTCGTCGTCTGACGTGCCGTGTGTGTTTCGAACGCGGCAGGCAGAGGAGACCTCCCGGTCCGTAGCACTCGGCCATCGGGTTGGGTAGTGCGCGCTGGAACCCCCTGAAAGCAAGAGTGAAGCAGCATCGAGTCGAAATGATGCTGACGCATCATGGCGATGCCCACCGTCGAGCTGTCCAATTGTACGCACCGAGCGCGAATCACGATTGAATCGAGCGTAGCCACCTGGTCAGCGGGGTCGTTGGCTGTCTCCGCGGCCGTGGAGTAACGGAGGCACCCACATGGATCGAGTCACCCCGCCCTTGCCCGGTGGCTTGCGGACCGCCGCGCCTCTTCGCAGCACTCTCCGTCGAGTTCGCCATCCACGGCGAGTCGCAACGTCATCCGTCTTGCTCATCGCCTTCATCGGCATCCCCGTGTTCGCTGCCAACGGAAAGCCCCGGCTCGAGCCCGCGCCGACGGAAGCCCGGGTACCCTGTCAGCTCTCCTACGCATCGATATACTGGCACTTCCCATCGCACCACCAGGGGTTTACCACCGACGTGTGCGACGACGGGGGGGGTGCCGCCTGGGAGTACGGGACGCCGGCGGGCATCCCGGACGCCCCGGGCCGGGTGTGGGGGACGAGCCTGACCGGCAACTACCCCAATGACGCGGGACATCGTCTTCGATCCCCGACCTTTCATGTCGATGAGGCACACCGGTTCATGGAGCTCCACCACTACTTCGACATCGAGTACGGATACGACGGGGGTAATGTCCTCGTCTGGCCGGACAACGCGATACTGGACCCCGTGGGGGGATACACCCTTCCGGTGATCTCGGTCGACCCGACGGACCATGCATGGTGTGTCGATGGCGAGCCGGGGTGGACGGGATCCAGCGGCGGCTGGCGAGTGGACTGCTTCGATCTGTGGGACTACATCGGAACGGACGTCGCTCTGGAGTTCGATTTCGGATCCGATGCCGATGTGACCGCTGCCGGGTGGTACCTGGAGCTGATCATCGTCGGTGGCGTCTACGACGAGGCTGTGTGCTGCAATCCTTCCACCGGCCAGTGCACCATCACCTCGCAGGGTGACTGTCTCGCTTCCGGCGGAGAGTGGCATCCGGAGCTCACCTCGTGCGATCCGAATCCGTGTGGGCCGCCATCACCACCGGCGAATCTCGTCGCGCTGACCCAGGGGCCGGATCGGATCCGGCTGGAGTGGGAGTACGAGCCCGGTGGCGCCGAGGAGTTCGTCATCGAGCGCAAGGATGGACCCGGCGAGCCCTGGGAGACCGTCCACGTAGCGTCCGGAGACCTGACCGCCTGGGAAGACACAGGCGTATCGATGGGACCGACCTACTACTACCGCGTGCGGGCCGGCGGTACGGCCGGGGACTCGGAGCTGTCGAACTTCGCCAGCGGTAGCTGCGGCGTCGTTCCCGCGGCGCCCAGCGATTTCGTGACCTTCCCGGTGGCAGGGGCACTCGCAATGCGGCTCGAGTGGACGGACCATGCGACCAATGAGATGGGCTTCGTCGTGGAGCGAAAGGACGGCGAGTTCGGCACCTGGCAGCCGCTGTTCCCATCCCCGAGCTACCCGGTGGCGCCGCCGACGGATGCGACGCTCTACACCGACCAGAGCGTCGACTGGGAGACGAGCTACGTCTATCGCATCGCGGCCTACAACGCCTATGGGCGCTCGACCTGGGCGGAGAGCCCCCTCACCTGGATGACGATCGATCCGGGCGCCTTCAGTTCGACCGTCGTCGTTCGACGCGGCACGCAGACGATCGAAGGAGCAGAGCTCATGGTTCGTCCCGGTGCGAGCGGGACATGGCAGTCGGCCGGCTTCACGGACGCGAACGGGAGCCTGGTCGTCTCGGGTCTACACGTGGGCTACTTCCTGCGCGCGGCGACCATGAAGCAAATCCTGTGGGATTGCCGGGAGTACAACGAGGGTGGAGGCGGGTCGCTCGGAGTGTATCTCTGGAGAGACTCGGATTGGAGAGATGTCCAGGCCATCTACCATCCCGTCAAGGTCGAGGGCGAGGAGGTGAGCTACACCCTCGAGCTGGATCATCCCGTATTCCGATTCGATCTCACGTTCTCGACCGAGTTCGACATCCCCACACCGCCGCAATGGGGCACGGACTACTGGGACAGCCTCACGGTCGGCTGTCAGCGGGCCTCGGATTACCTCTTCGACGTGACCGATGGCCAGGCTGCACTGCGAAAGGTAGTGCTCATGGACAACAAGACGTGGTGGAGCGATGCCCACGTTCAGGTCCACAACTATCGAAGCACAGCCAGCGCACGAACCGACAACTACTACGATTGCGACTCGTGGAGCCCCGAGGAGCACATCCACGTCGACTCCAGCAAACCGGAAGATGCGGACTGGTGGACGACGCTGATACACGAGATAGGGCATTACGTCTTTGACTTCAAAGACGAATACCAGAATGGGTTCGGGGCCATTGTCATGGGGTACATGAACGAGTACTACCCCGATCTTCACCCCCGGAACCACGGAGTCATGCAATGGGAGACGACCGAGGCTGAGTTCTCCTCCCGAAACGACTATCCGCCGAACTACGACTATGGGTGTGGTGGAGTCTGGTGGTGCGAGAAGTGGTTCGAGACCGAGCAGCTCTACGAGCGGGGACAATCCTGCTGGGATCAACTCGAGTCGAAGCTCGAGGGCCTGACGTACGACGTGGACATCGTGAAGCCGGACCAGGGCTGGTACGTCAACGGCGCTCCCACGAGCTCGGACCGGGCGGGACCGGTGAGGGAGGACTTCACGATGGAGGTCTACCAGCAGGACGCCGGAAACCGCATCGCGCCGCTAATCGAGGTCGAGATCATCGATTCCGGACCCGGATCGTACATGAGCGACCTCGTGATCGAGGCTGGCAATGGCCCTGCGGGGGGCGCCGACGTATACAGGCTGTCGAACGATCAGTGGACGTACCTTGGCCGCACGAACTGGCGTGGCCAGCTGGCCGCCCGCGGGCTGCAACCGGGGGACGACATTCGCGTCTTCTACCGGGAGCGGGATGGCGTCCGGAGCTCGACGCGAACCCTCAGTGGATCGGTGCCCCGATCGGTGACGGTCCAGGTTTCCCCGGCGGCGCGGGCGGCGGAGTCCAGCTCACCTGGGCGGGATGGCTCCGCGTCTGCACGCGGGCAAGAGAGCTCTGCCTCGTCGCGGGAGCAAGACAGCTCCGCACCGGGAGCCACCGTGTCCATTCTTCCTGTCGGCGAGGCGCCGGGGGCGTTGGTTCAGCTTCGCTTTCGGGCGGACGAGCCACTCGGTAGGCTGCCCGAGGTTTCCGTCTACCACGGGGGGGGAGGCGGACCGCTGGTGGTGACGCAGATGCCCGCGGGTTTCTTCGTGGCCGAGGCTGAGGTAGACATCTCCGATTCTGCGTTTGACGGTAGCGGTCTCTTCGAAGTCACGCTCGAGGATACCCTCCTGAACTCGACGACGTTCATCGCTCCCTTTCAGATCGATGAGACGCGTGCCGCCGAGCACGTCGACGTCTACCAGGAGGCCGCCGAATTCAACATCTCGAGTTCGGACATCACCAGCGATCAGCTGTACGCCACCATCTCCTCCAACGCCGTTCCTTACCGGACCCCAGAGCCACCGGGAGTCCCAGTCACCGACATGTTCAGCATCGGACTTCGCGACGACGATACATGGCCATCGTTCGGCAGCGTGAGCATTGCGTACGACGACTCCCTTCTCAGAGGACTCGACGAGACGTCGTTGGTGATGGGTCGCTTCGACCGCGCGATCGAAGAGTGGGTGGTGGTGGATAGCAGTCGCGTGATACCAGAGGCGAACCAGGTCACAGGTCTGGTGAGCGAGCGGGGTGTCTTCTGCGTCTTCGCCGGTGCCAGCTCGGTCGATGAGACCTTGCCCGGGCGCGTGGACGACCTGGGCAGTGTGCCCGTGGACGGCGTCGGAGAGGTCGAGCTCCTCTGGACGGCACCGGGCGATGACGGCCCGGGTAGTGAGGAGCCGGTGCAAGAGTACATCGTCGGGTATGCATCTGAACCGTTCTCTGAGGATGACTGGCACACGGTACGGAAGATCCGTGTGGGCATCAGCCCCGGTGTACCGGGATCCGACCAATGGTCCATCATCCGTCTTCCCGTCCCGAGAAACCTCTACTACCTCGGGCTCCGATCGAAGGACGAGGCAAGTAACCTCTCGCCGCTCTCGAACATCACCTATGTGGTGGCCGGCATGGCTGATCCCAATTTGGTGCCGGCTCCGCCGACCGACCTGCATGCGGTCGACCAGCCGGACGACGAGGGCGGCGCCGTGCGGCTCGGCTGGCAACGCTCGTACGACGACGGGGGAGGTAAAGGCAGCGTCGTGGCCTATGTGTTGTATCGCAGCAATCCACCATCGGTACTTCCAGAATCGCTGGCGGTGGTCCCGGATGGCACGACGACCTACGTGGATGCGACGGTTCAGAACGACTCCATCTACCTGTACTGGGTGGCCGCATCCGATGGCACGGTCGAGACCATGACCGGCGAAAACCGCGCCCTGTCGGCCTGGAACACCGGGATGCCGCTTGCCGACTTCACCTCTGATGGGAAGGTTGGCATCAACGATCTCGGTCATCTCGCCGACACCTACGGAATCCTCGCCACCGATCCGGAGTTCGATCCTCTCTTCGATCTCGATGCGGACGGCCAGATCTGGGCGGGGGATGCCGCGATTCTCGAGGAGCTCTTCTTCCAGGGCGGCCTGCCGGTCACCGACCCGGTCGGTCAGAACGACGAGGCCATGGTATTCGTGCGGTATGTTGCCGACGAGGGAGATCTTTGGCATCTGGACCTCTCGGTCACGGATGTCTCGAACCTGGCAGGCTTCCAGGCCGGGGTGGAGTACCCATCCGCGGAGGCTACGTTCATCGGCGCTACGGGAGAGGTCGTGCAGGGCGAGTCGCCTCTCCTCAATCGGAACGGAGGCGCGACGCCGATCTTCGTCGTCCAGGATTCCGATCCGGATCGAGTGCGGGTCGCGACTGCGATACAGGACGCCTCGGAAGGTCTCGCTCCCGAGGGGGCGGGGTATCTTTGCCGCCTGAGTTTCTGGGGTCCCGGGATGGAAGCCACGAGCGTGCTCGCGGTCAGTCTCATGGATCACGAAAAGCGGATCAACACCCACACCGAGATCCTGCTGGCCACACTGCACGCGGCCACGGTGCTGCGCCCGCACCTCTATCGCAGCTACCCGAACCCGTGCCGGACCAGCGCGGCGATCTCCTTCGAGATTCCAGATCGGACCCGGGTAACACTTCGCATTTTCGACCTGACCGGACGCCTGGTACGGACACTCATCGACGGTGTGTACGACGCCGGTGTGCACGGAGCACTCTGGGATGGTCAGACCGACTCCGGCGTCGACGTGTCGAGCGGCATGTATTTCTACCGGATGAAGGCGGATGCCTACACGAGTGCTCGCAAGCTACTGGTCTTGCGATGAAGCCCGCAATCGGTTCCCGAGACTGATCGGCGTCAGAGCTGATGGGACACGATCAAGCATGATCGCAATGGTCACTTCTGGGATGTATTCTCTGAATCGTCATCCAAGGAGCGGACCTGATGTCGAAGAAGACTGGTCCGGAGTCAGCGGTTCGTGAGATCCGCCGCAAGACCCGCCGTAAGTTCTCATCGGAAGAGAAGATCCGGATCGTTCTGGAGGGTCCCCTGGTGAGGAGACGATCGCGGAGCTTTGCCGGCGTGAAGGGATCAGCCCGAACCTCTACTACAACTGGAGCAAGAAGTTCCTGGAGGCCGGGAAGCGTCGTTTGCAGGGGAACACGAAGCGAGAGTCGACGAGATCGGAAGTGATCGCGCTTCGTCAGGAGAACCGGCAACTCGAGGTGGTGCTCGATCACCCGGATCTCTCGCCCCGGGAGCTCGCCTGGCGGCTCACGGACGTCGATGGGACGTACATCTCGGAATCGAGCGTGTATCGCATCCTGAAGGCCCAGGACCTGGTGACGAGCCCGTCGTTCATGGTACTCACGGCGCACGAGACGCTCCCGAACCCCACCCGACGCGTGCACGAGCTGTGGCAGACGGACTTCACCTACCTCCGGGTGACGGCCTGGGGCTGGTAATACCTAGCCACGGTGCTCGACGACTACAGCCGGTTCATCATCGCCTGGTTGCTCTGTCAGAGGATGGCGGCCGAAGACGTGGAGAAGTGCTGGAGCAGGCCATCGCCCGCACCGGAGTCACCCGGCCTCACGTGCGACCGCGGCCTCGGCACCTCACCGACAACGGTCCGTGCTACGTCTCGGGACAACTCCGGGAGTACCTCCAGGAGCGGGAGATCCCGCACACCCGGGGGCGACCGTACCACCCGATGACGCAAGGCGAGATCGAGCGGTACCACCGCACGATGTAGAACGTGGTGAAGCTCCGCAACTCGTCCGAGGAGATCGGTCGGTTCGTCGGGCACTACAACCACGAGCGCGTGCACGAGGCGCTCGACAACCTCACGCCAGCCGACGTGTACGAGGGTCGAGGGCTGACGAACGGACCCACTTCGCCGAACCACGACCGAGTTGTCGGACACCAACGCTAGATATCCAAGGCCAGTCCTCTCAGCACGAGCTCATCGTAGGCCACCACGCCTTTGATCTTCCCTGCAGCGTCGATGACGGGAGCGGTGGAGATGCCGAAGCTGTGGAACAGCCGCGCGCAGTACCGGATGTGCATGTCCGGGTGCACGGAGAGCACCGGCTTGGCCATGATCTCGTACACGTTGCACCGGTCGGGTGCCCGGCTCTCGGCCAGTACGCGCTTGGCAATGTCGGCGACCAGCACGATCCCGAACTCGTCGTCGGGGGTCCGCTTGTCGACGATGAGGAAGTTCACTTCGCGATCGCGCATGAGTCGCAACGCCTCGGCCACGGTGGCGATACCCTGGACCAGCGCGTAGTTCTGAGTCATGACGTCGGACACCCGGACGAATTGGCGACTCTCGTTCATAGCTCTTCCTCCTCGAGCGTCGGCGCGATGCTCTTCACCTGGTGTGTGACTCCGACGGCGTCCTCCACGTCGATCTGGAACGCGATGCCCGTCCCCGAGGTGGAGTCGAACCCTCCAGCCTCCGAGATCGTTTCCAAGACTCGCCGTGCCCGATGCTCTTCGACCAGAAGCATCACCACGTCGCGCTGCGTGTCCAGTGTCAAACCCAGAAACGTCTTCTTCTCCTCCAGCCCCTCTCCGCGCGCGTTGTTGATCACCGTGCATCCGGTGGCCCCGGTGTCCCGCGCGGTCTTGATGATGTCCCCCGTCTTGCCGTCCTCGACGAACGCGATGATCAGCTTGAATCTCATGGATCGACTCCTTGCACTAGACCACGATCCGCTCCGCCTCGGGAGCACGCGACCGTCGTCGCCGGGCTCGCCACTCCGAGCCCTGGGCGTACGTCATGACCGAAAGCACGGGAAAGAGACTCGCGAACGCGATCAGCCCGAACCCGTCGACGAGTGGGGTTCGGCCCGGAACGTTCTCCGCCAGCCCCAGACCCAGCGCGGCCACAAGTGGCACCGTGACCGTGGAGGTGGTCACACCGCCCGAATCATAGGCCAGGGGCACGATGAGCCGGGGGGCGACCAGCGTCTGCACCACCACGACCACGTAGCCGGCGACGATGAACCAGTGGATGGGGGCGCCCACGATGATGCGGAATACTCCGACCGTGATCCCAACGGCAACCCCGGTTGCGACCGCAATGCGAAGTCCCCAGGCTCCAATCGCACCTCCCGAGAGCGCGTTGGCTTTTCCGGCTACCGCGATCAGGGCTGGCTCCGCAATGGTGGTGCTGAATCCGATGGCGAGGGCGAACGCGTACACCCACGTGTAATCGCGCCAGTCCACGCTCGTTGCGGTGCCGGAGACACCGATGAACTCCGGAGCAGTGAACTGAGCGGCCATGGAGCGACCGATGGGAAACAGCGCCTGGTCGAGCCCGATCAAGAACAACGTGAGGCCCAACAACACGTACGCGAACCCAACCACGATCCTCCGCGGGTTCGGCAAGCGCCGGCGAAGCACCGCGAACTGGAATGCCACGAGGATGATCGCGATGGGGAGGGTGTCACGCACCGTCTCCCCAAGCACCGACGCGAGGGCGGCCATCAGACCAGGATCCCGTACAGCATGACGAAGATCATGGGAACGAGCGACGCGAACGCGATGAGACCGAACCCATCCACCATCGGATTGCGCCCCTTGATCGAAGAGGCGAGACCCACTCCCAGCGCCGTGACCAGGGGAACGGTAATGGTCGAGGTGGTCACGCCGCCCGAGTCATAGGCGATGCCGATGATCTCCTTCGGAGCAAACAAGGTCATGGTGACCACGAGCACGTAGCCTCCTGCAATCATCATGTGAAGTGGCCATCCCCGGAGGATCCGCCAGACCCCGATCAGAATGGCCATCCCGACCGATAGCGAAACCGTGAGGCGCAGCCCCAGCGCGTACGCTCGCCTCGCGTCTCCTGTGTTCTCGACCACCCCCGCATCCGCTGCAATCTCCGAGGCCTCTTCACAGATCGCGATCAGGGTAGGTTCGGCCACCGTGGTGCCGAAGCCGAGGGCGAACGAGAATACCAGGAGCCACAGCAGAGATCCCTTGCGGACGAAGGCGTGGGCCATGCTCTCGCCCAGGGGAAAGAGGGCGAGGTCTAGACCGCGGACGAAGAAAGCGAGCCCGAGGATCACGAGGCCGAGGCCGATCAGGGCTCCGGTCAGATTCGGAAACGGCTGGCGCAGGACTACGAGCTGAAAGAAGGCAACGACCAGCACGATGGGCAGGAGATCACGCCCGCTACTGACCACATAGCGCCGCATCGCCTGAAGCCAGTTCCGGAGCGCGCGCAGCGGATCCTCCTCGTCGCTGCCTCGAAGCGAAGCTCCGCGTGCGGCAGTGAGCTCGATCGAGCTGCAGGTGCCGCTGCGGCATGATCTACCGGGCTTTGACCGCGTAGTGTCCGAAGCCTCGACGGTCTTGGCCAGATAGTAGCTTACGAGCCCCGGCTAGACTCGTCGAATGAGCCGTCCATTCCAGCTCCCTCTGGCGATGTTGTTGGTCTGGATCGGACACCGGCAGGCATCGGTGATCGTGTTGTCCATGCCGAAAACCAACCGCGCACCACACCGAGCCTCCATCACGCCTTGGCGCCCGTGATCCGAGACCCGATTGACCGCCCAGAGAAGCACGGCGCTTCCGGATTCTCGCATGAATGCCACGAGGGGAGAAGCCAGGACGTACCTCCTCTGGCGCTCCAGGATCTCCGAACGGCGCTGAGACCCTACGCCGCTCGCTCGTAGTGATGGTGTAGGCCGCCGAGATGGGGCACTGCGCGAACGGAGCCATCCAGTTAGACGTCAGGACGATCGGGAGCATCCATCTCCAGCGACTGGTGCGTCCGATACCCGTGGTAGTGGCGAAGGTACTCGCCGAGGGCCTGCTTGAGATGCCGCTCGCTCAGCACGGTCACATGGTCGAGGCACTCCCGCCGGATCGTCCCGGTCAACCGCTCCACGTACGGGTTCTGCCACGGCATGCCGCGTCCCGATAGAAGCTCCTGAATTCCGAGCACGTCCACCTGCCGTCGGCACGCCTGGCCGTAGATGCTGTCGTGGTCACGTAGCAGGTACTTCGGTGCGTTGCGCCAGGCGAACGCTTCCAGCAGTTGGCGAGCGGTCCACTCGGCCGTCGGGTTCGTCGTGACGGGAGGAAGGCGGTCCAGGTCGGAGAAGCCGACCCGAGAGATCAAGCCATGGGGATCTCAGCGCGTCGTGACCGAGGGGAACGACACCGCAGTCACGTGGGTCGCGGGTGATGTCGACGCATCGGGTGTTGCCCTGTTACACTCTCCAAGAGTGTCTGCCCCTCCCCTGGTCGAGACCCCAGGGAGGCTCCATGTTCCGCTCTCGATTGCTCGCACCGATTTCGCTCCTGGTCGTCCCGCTGGGCGCCGTCGCTCAGACGCCTGAATATCTCGGACTGGCCGGCCATGACCTCACGTCCCTCGACATCCATGACCACGTGATCGCGGTGAGCACCGATGGCTTCGGCGTCTTCACCCAGCTCATCGAACAGCTTCCCGGAACGTGGATCAACCTCGGTCTCGACAGCCTCGACGCGAAGTGCGCGTTCGTCCATCCCGGATCGACGGCGGAGTGGGCCATCACGGCAGGTGTCCGTCGCGTAGGGTCGCCCGCGGACCCGATCCTCTTCCGGAGCGAGGGAGGCGCCCCCTTCGTGCCGGAATCCGACGGGTTGGTCGGGCTGGCCGCCGGCATCTACGCCGTGGACGCGTTCCTCGACACCGGGGAGTTCTTCGCGGTCGGGGGCAACTACTTCTTCCGGCGTCCGGGCGGGGCCACCGAGTGGACGATCGCCCACGATCTCCTGGCCGAAGGCGACGCCCGGTCGCTCGAGGTCCGCGACGCGTATCCCGACCTCGTCTACGGCGGGGGCGGTGCCGGCGGCTCGGGCCACTACCTCGCACGCTCGTCGGACGGTGGTGACACGTGGACCTCGCTGCCCCTCTTCGGTCACGCGCACGACATCGCGGCCACCGGGTCGGACGGGCGGACGATCTTCGTGGCGGCGACCAGTAGCTTCGACGGGATCCGTCGCTCGTACGATGGGGGCGACAGCTTCCAGACGGTGCTCGAGCCCATCGACCAACGCTTCCTCACCGTGGAGATCGACGAGGCTCGCGGGCGCGTCTACGCGGCCGGTGTCTCCACCGTCGGTGACGTGGTGCCGCTATTCGTGAGCCACGACTGGGGCGAGAGCTGGCATCGGATCGACTGGAACATCACCGGTTCACTCTTCGAACTCGCGCTCGACCCCGATGGCAATCTGTACGTGGCCCACCGCCAGGAGGGAGTCTTCCGCTTCGATCCCGACCAGCTCATCTCCGTGGACGCAACCACGCCGGACGCGGAGCTCGGTTTGACCGCGGATCGCAACCCGTTCCACCGAACGGTCTCGTTCACGCTCCGACTTCCGGATGCGACCCAAGGGACGGTGACGATTCACGACGTTGCCGGACGCACCCTCCGCACGCTCGTGGACGGCTCCCTCGACGCACGAACCACGCTGACCTGGGACGGCCGCGACGGTCGCGGAATGGCGGTGGCTCCGGGGGTCTACTTCGTTCGGGCCAGCGCCGGCGCGCAGCACCTCGTCCGGCACATGGTGCGAACCGCGCCATCGCGGTAGGTCCTGCGGTACACGACGGCTCACCACCGGGGTCCATTCATCCGACGACCGTCACGTGCCGCCTTGGATCGTCCCACGTGGTGTGTCGTGCTCCGACACGGAAGAGACTATACGGCTGCAAGTTAGCTCCCCCGCGGGCGTCCGTGCCCCGCGATCCGCAGAGACGTGCGGGGTGGTGAGGGGATCGGGGCGGTTCTGTCGCTACCAGGGATGAAGGGATGCCTTCGTCGCCGATCGCGGCTGACCGCGGCGGGGCCTGGCACGGGTCCTTCGGCGCGACAGTCTGGCGCGGTTGGCAGCCGACGAACAGTCGAGCGCGAGGAGCCCGCGACAGCGCACCGATTGCTGCTTTCGGGGGCGGCCTGGCTTGACGACAGGGAAGCCCCCGGCTTTCGAAGTGAGGAGTCCGGTGTCATGAGCTACACGCCTCGGCCCACCGCATGGACGGCAGGGCTGGTGCTTCTGGCCGCGTTCGGACTGTCCACGGTCTCCTTCGCCGGGTCCAAAGACGGTCTCGTCGCTTCTCGAGTCGACAATCGAAAACCGGCATCCACACACCCCGGAGGGTCGGCCCATTCAGGTTCGCGCGGTGAGTTCGTAGCGGATCGGTCGGCAGGGGGTTGTTCGTTGGACGGGTTTGAGACCTTCTCTTCCGGCGACGGTGGCTCCATCCCGGACTACGATCCGGTCGGTCTCTGGCTGGGTCCGCTCACGATCCCAGTTGCTCTGGCTCCCATCGACGCAGTGGCACTCGAGGTGACCTTGGACCACTCGTGGGTGGGAGATCTCACCCTCGAGCTGCACTACGATGTGAACGGAGACGGAACGCCTGACATGGGTCCGGTAGCAGCCCTCTGTCGGCCAGGACTTGACGGCTGTGATGACGGCTGCTGCGGTTGCAGCGGAGACATCTCCGGAGTCTACTATTTCGCCGACATGGGATCCGACCCTCTGGGTGAGGAGTGCGTCTCCGACCTCTCTCCGGGGTGCTACTCGGCCGCCATTGAGAGCGATCCCTTCGACCTGTTTCGCGATGCGCCCAGGGGTGGGGACTTCTACTTGCATGTGGCTGATCACGCCGGAGAAGATACGGGCTCAATCTCCGCATGGTCCGTCCACATCTCGGGAATAGGCTCTGGTGCTGAGGCGGGATTCACCGACGTCACTCTGCCCCCGCTGGATGACGGAAGACTGGGGAACAACGGCGTATCGTGGTGCGACTACGACATGGACGGGGACCAGGATCTCTTCCTGACGAACGAGGACCCGAGCTCGACGAACCATCTGTTTCGGAACGATGGTGCGGGGACGTTCTCCGCCGTGACAGGCTCCGGACTCGAGGGCCCATGGAAGAGCTTCGCTGCGGCGTGGGCGGATTACGACAATGACGGTGACCCGGACGTCTACGTCACCAACGCTGACGAGCCAAACGTCCTCTTCCGGAACGAAGGCGGGGGTGTGTTTGCCGGTCAGTCGGGGGGCGCTCTTGGAGATCCTGGGCGCAGCCGTGGTGTCTCCTGGGTGGATCACGACCTCGACGGAGACCTGGATCTGTACGTTGCGAACGAGAATGGAGCGAACCGGCTCTTGCGAAACGACGGCAGCGACGTGTTCGTGGACGCGACGACGGGTCCGGAAGGGGATACGCTGGGCAGCCAGGCAGGCGTGTGGGGCGACTACGATAACGACGGGGACCCCGACCTCTACATCACCAACGCCGGCTCAGCGAACAGATTGCTCAGGAACGACGGGGAGGGTGTGCTCGTCGACGTGACGAGCGGGCCCCTGGGTGACACGGGGTTCTCGTTCGGGGCCGCGTGGGGTGATCACGACAACGATGGGGACCTGGATCTCTACGTCTGCAACTTCCTGACCGCGAGCAAGCTGTTCCGAAACGACGGCGCCGGTTCCTTTGCGGCGCTGACCGCGGGTCCGCTGGGAGACACGGGAAACGACATCGGCGTGGCCTGGGCCGATCACGATAGCGACGGGGACCTCGATCTCTACCTGACCAGCGAGAACACCGGGAATCGTCTGCTGGAGAATGTGGGCAGTGACACATTCGTGGATTCGGGTACTGCTCCGGCCAGTAACGGGGGACGGAGCCGGGGTGTTGCCTGGGGTGACTTCGATGACGACGGAGATGTGGACCTCTACCTCGTCAATACCGATCGGGCGAGTCGGCTGCTCCGGAACGAGAGCCTGGTCAACCACTGGCTCCGTGTCGACCTGGAAGGCACGGAATCAAACCGGTCAGGAATCGGGGCGCGCGTTCGCGTAGTCGCTGGAGGAGTCAGCCAGATCCGTGAGATCGCGTCGGGAAGCGGCTACCTGTCCCAGAACTCACTGACAGCGGAGTTCGGTCTCGGCGCGCTGACCGTCGTGGATTCGGTCATCGTCCACTGGCCAAGCGGAATCGTGCAGAAGATGACCGATCTCGATGTTCGTCAGCGGGCTCAGATCGTGGAGGGAACCGCCGAGCCTCGAGTGCACACGATTCGGGATGTCGGGAACGATCAGGGCAGGCGAGTCGAGATTGCCTTCGCCGGCTCCACTCACGACGCACCGACCTCCTCCACTCCAGTCGTCGAATACGAGGTCTACCGACGGATCGACCCCCTTTCGCGCACGCGTGGGGTCACGAGTGAGAAGGGAGAAGCGGCCTCACCTGCCATGTCGGCGTGGGACTTCGTGGACGCAGTCCCGGCCCACGGGGACTCGGAGTACGCTCTGGTCGTCGAGACGCTCGCTGACTCGACCACCTCGACCGGATTGCATTGGTCGGTCTTCTTCATTCGCGCTGCGACGGCCGCTCCTTTCACCTTCTACGACTCCGCGCCCGACTCAGGGTACTCGGTCGACAATCTGGCACCTGGCGTCCCGGCAAATCTCCGGCTCGCGCAACCGACCGTCCTCGTGTGGGATGAGGCGCCGGAGGCGGACTTCGACTTCTACACCGTCTATGGCTCACGTAACGCGGGGCTCGATGGGACCGCGATCGCGATCGGACGTACGGTGAACGCGACACTGTCGATAGCTGGGCACGAGTATGCCCATGTGACGGCGACCGACGTCGCGGGCAACGAAGGAGAGGCCGCGAGCATGAAGCTCACCAGTGGCATCCCGGGCAATTCGTCGCCACTTCCCTACGCGCTTCGCGCCGTGCGTCCGAACCCTTTCCGTTCGGAAACGCTCGTCGAGTTCGATTTGCCTCAGGCAGCCCGAGTCCAGCTGGAGCTGTTCGACGTGACCGGTCAGCGGGTACGCGTCGTTGTCGACCATCGATATGGGGCGGGGCGCCATGCGGCGTCACTCAGGACGTATGGCGCCATCGCGCCGGGTGTCTATTTCCTCCGCCTTCGTGCAAGTGAGTTCAGGGACAGCCGGCGAGTGATCGTCATCGAGTAGGTCCCACGTGAAGGGCAATGTCCGGAGCATCAACGCGGAGTGTATTCGTGAGACTCTTGTCCGTCTCAGCTGTCGTGCTCGTCGTGGCCATTAGCTCCTCCGTGGATGCCAGCGATGCGGGCCTGGTGTCGATGCGGCCGGGAGAGGGAGGACGGGACAGTCGTCACGTCCGCGCGACAGAGAGTGGCGGGTCAAACGAGCTCGAGACTCCCGCAACGCATTCGGCTCCGTCCGAGGCCGGATCGAGAGTTGCTCCCTGCTCGGGGATGGAGTCTCCCATGTGGGAGCAGCTCCCGATAGACGGGGCACTGAGCAGCCAGGATGACCTGTGCTATCCGTTCGAAACGAAACGAGCCGACAACTTCGTCGCGAGCGGAGGCGAGATTGCTGGTGTTTCGTGGTGGGGGAGTTTCTGGAACGGGACGGCGAGTACTCCGGATGCATTTCGCATCCAGTTCTTCACGGACTGGGAGGGGCGGGGAATCCCCGACACGCAGATCTTCTCCGAGGATGTGACGGACTTCGATCAGACGTGGACGGGCGCCTCCTGGGAGTACTGCGCCATTCTTTCGTCACACTTCGTCACGGTCCCGGGCGAGACCTATTGGGTTTCCATCCAGGCGGTGCATTGCTTTCCCCCTCAATGGGGGATTCTCGAGGGCGACGGAGATGGGGTGGGCTCGGTCATGTGGTCTCCGTTCTTTGGCTACGACGAATGGACACCAAATGAGGTGGTGGATGGTTATACGGCCGATCTCGCCTTTGCCCTGCTGACCGAGCCGGTCGAGTTCCCTCAGCCCAGTTTCGTCGATGTGTCTGACCCACCGCTCGACGACGTGGGAAACAGCGGCGGGGTGGCCTGGGGCGACTACGACAACGATGGAGATGCTGACCTGTATCTCTCGAACCGCGGAACGGCGAACAGGCTGTTTCGCAACGATGGCGGCGGAACGTGGGTGGACGCGACGTCCGAGCCACTCGGAGACGTCGCGAACGGCAATGGCGTTGCGTGGGCCGACTACGACAACGACGGCGATCTCGATCTCTACCTCGCGAACAACGGGTCAGCAAACAGGCTCTTTCGGAACGACGGAGGGGGCGCCTTCGTGGACGTCACCAGCACGCCGCTGGACGATTCCGCCGGAGGGTTTGGAGTCGCGTGGGTGGATTATGACAACGACGGCGATGTGGATCTATACCTGGGAAACGACGGCTCAGCCAACAAGCTCTTCCGCAACGATGGCGGTACATGGGTAGACGCCACGAGCGTCCCGCTCGATAGCCCTGAGAGATGTCGAGGACTGGCCTGGGGAGATTATGACGACGACGGCGACCTCGATCTCTACATCGCCAACCGGGGATCGGCGAATCAGCTGATCCGAAATGATGGCGGGGGCGCGTTCGCGGACATCACCACCGCCCCTCTGGATGACGTCGGGAATGGCAACGGTGTGGCGTGGGGAGACTATGACAACGACGGCGATCTCGACCTGTACCTTGCCAACGGTACCGGTCAGGCCAACAAGCTGTTTCGCAACGAAGAGGGGGGGGCGTGGGTGGATGCCACCTCTGCACCGCTGGACGATGCCGGGAGCGGGGTCGGTGTGGCCTGGGGGGACTATGACAACGACGGGGACCTCGATCTGTACCTCGCGAATGACGGTTCCGCGAACAAGCTACTTCGCAATGACGGCATGGGTACGTTCGCGGACGTCACCGACGTGCCGCTGGATGACGGCGGGAATGGTCGAGGAGTGGCATGGGGAGACTATGACGACGATGGCGATCTCGACCTCTACATCGCGAACGCCACATCATCGAATAGACTGATCCGCACTGACCTCCCGGACGGACAGAACTGGTTGCAAGTGGAGTTGGTGGGGACCGTATCCAACCGGGCGGCCATCGGGGCACGAGTGGATGTGCTGACCGATGACACCTGGCACACGCGCCAGGTATCCGGTGGCTCTGGCTACTTCTCTCAGGATGGGCTCGTGGCCTCGTTCGGGCTGGGAGCTGCGATGCTGGTGGATTCGCTCATCGTGTCCTGGCCGAGCGGCATCTCGCAAAGAGGAGCCGCGGTGGCTGCGAATCAGCGGGTGCGGATCGTGGAAGCGAACTTCCTGCCGAGCATTCTCGGTGTGACGGACGCCGCCGGCGATCAGGGTCGGAGAGTGCGGGTCACGTTTGCCCGATCGGGAGGAGACGAGGAGATCTCCTGGCCCCCCGTGATCCGGTACGAGATCTATCGCCGACGCGATGAGCTTCCCCGCATGGCTTCATCTCAATCGAACGCAGATCCGTCAGTCGCAAGCACGCCGGTCACCTGGCAACGGGATCCAGGGTCGTCTCGAGACGATGTGGCCTGGCACCTCGCGGGTCGGGTTCCGGCCCACGGCGCGTCCGATTACAACCTACTCGTCGACACCCTCGCGGATTCGACCATCACGGACGGTATGCACTGGTCGGTCTTCTTCGTCCGCGCGGTCACCGCCGATCCATACACCTTTTTCGACTCATCACCCGATTCCGGCTACTCAGTAGACAATCTGCCACCGGAAGCTCCGACCAACCTGTACTTCCCGGAGCCGACTACGCTCGTTTGGGACGAGGCCCCCGAGGACGACTTCGACTACTTCACCGTCTACGGCTCGTCCACCGCAGAGTTCGACGAGACGGCGGTCGTGGTCGGAGAGACTGAACTGCCCACCTTGCCGGTGTCGGGGCACCTGTTCTACCACGTCACCGCCCGCGACTTCGCCGGCAACGAGGGGACAGCCTCGGCCATAGAGGCCCTCCTCGGGGTCCCGGGGACTCCGCCCCCGACGGCCTACGCGATCCGTTCCGTACACCCGAACCCGTTCCGCGCGGGAACGAGCATCGGGTTCGATCTGCCGCAGGCGGGATCCGTGCACCTGGCCGTCTTCGATGCCACGGGGCGGATGGTGCGCGAAGTCGTGACGGGGAGATACCCCGAAGGGCGACACATGGCGTCCTGGGATGGTCGGAACGGGACCGATCAGCTGGTGGCGCCGGGGATGTATTTCGTCCGGATGACCGCCGGTGGCTCGACGGCGGTGCGGCGCGTGGTGAGGTTGCGCTGATAGGGGATGGCCCTGTCGAGAGGCGGTTCTCTCCGGCCGGGAGAGGGTCGCCTCCTGTCGTTGTGTCGGGACAGTCGGGATGACCGCGATGGACGGCAGCGTCGACGACGAGCCACGCCGACGTTTTGCGGATTAAACCGGCGTCGCGGCCAGAGTCGCCATGACCGTGATCCGCCCCGCCCTTCGCTCGGAACGGATGAGGAGGCCACGATGACCGGTGACGTCGACGAACGGACCCATCCTCGAGTCTCACTCTCGACGCGGCGGCGCCTGGCGACGACTGTCGCCACGGCGATGCTGCTCGTCGCCCCGGCCGGGGATGCCGCGAACGTGTACGTCGAGGACTTCACGACGACCACCTACATGGATCCGGCGGCCACCACGGCGGACTGGAACACGGTCGACGGCGAGCTCAAGCTCTTCCCGTTCGTTCCCACGATCGAGGGGTCTTACGACACACCGGACAATGCCACCGACGTGGCGATCTCCGGTGATCTCGCATTCGTGGCGGGTTTCTCGGCGGGACTGCAGATCCTGGACATCGCCAATCCGGCGGCACCCGTGCTCCTGGGCACACTCGATACGCCCGGCTTCGCCATCGGCGTGGCCGTGTCCGGGGATCTCGCGTTCGTGGCGGACTACTTCTCTGGGCTTCAGATCATCGACATCACCGACCCGAGCGCACCGGCGCTGGTGGGGACGTTCAGCACGCCCGGCACCGCGTGGGGTGTGGCCATCGACGGAGATCTGGCCTTCGTGGCCGATCAGGGTTCCGGCCTTCAGATCGTCGACATTGCGGACCCATCCACTCCGGCACTCGCAGGTAGCGTCGATACTCCGGGCACCGCCTATGATGTGGCCGTTGCCGGGAACGTCGCCTACGTCGCGGACGATGCGTTCGGTCTTCAGGCGGTCGACATCAGCGATCCGACGACCCCGGCGATCGTGGGCGTCGTCGACACCCCCGGCCTCGCCCGTGGTGTGGCCGTGTCCGGAGACAACGCCTTCGTGGGGGATGGGACCTCCGGTCTGCAGGTGATCGACATCAGCGATCCCACGGCACCCACAATCGTCGGAAACGTGGACACTCCGGGGGAGGCATGGGGTGTGGTTGCGGATGGAGATCGGGCATACGTGGCGGACTCGGGCTTCGGACTTCAGGTGGTCGACGTCTCCGTGCCGGCGAGCCCCATGATCCTCGCCGGCGCGGACACACCCGGGGCTGCCATCGCAGTCGCGGTTGCTGGGAGCCGGGCATTCGTTGCGGATCAGGCCTTTGGACTTCAAGTGGTCGACGTCTGGAGCATGGCCCCCACGATCGTCGTGGGCAGCGTGGAGACGCTAGGGGTCGCATGGGGTGTGGCTGCGGATGGGGATCGGGCATACGTTACGTACTATGATGAGCTCGGTTCCGGCCTCCAGGTTGTCGATATCGCCGATCCAACGATGCCACTGATCGTGGGCAGTGTGAGTGTTTCGAACACCGCCCTGAGCGTTGTGGTCACGGGAAACGTGGCGCTCGTGACGAACTTCTCTGGCCTGCAAGTAATCGACATCTCGGATCCAGCAAGTCCCGCGATCGTGGGCAGCGTGAATACTCCGGATTTTGCCTGGGGCGTTGCGGTCACGGGGGACGTGGCGTTGGTGGCGGACAGTTATTCCGGCCTGCAAGTAATCGACATCACCGACCCAACGAGTCCCACGATCGTGGGCAGCATAGGTTTGCCGGACATCGCCTGGGGCGTCGCGGTCGCGGGAGACGTGGCATTGGTCGCGGTTGATTTCTCCGGCCTGTTCGTAGTCGACATCACCGACCCGACGAGTCCCACGGTCGTGGGCAGCGTGGATACGCCGGGGGAGGCCTACGGTGTTGCCATCTCGGGAGACCTGGCGTTCGTCACGGACCGCGATTCCGGCCTGTTTGTAGTCGACATCACCGATCCCACAAGTCCCGCGATCGTGGGCAGCGTGAATACCCCGGGGGAGGCCTTTGGCGTTTCGGTCACGGGAGACATGGTATTCGTGGCAGACAGCTACTACGGAATGCAGACCATCGACATCGCCGATCCAACGAGTCCCACGATTGTGGGCACCGTGGATACACCCGGAGCCGTCCGGGCAGTCGCACCTGCGGGAGGCGTCGCATTCGTGGCGGATGGTTCCCACGGCCTGCAAGTCGTCGAGTTTGTCCAGGACGCGTTTGCCCTTACCGACGATGCCGGCCAATCCCTACCGGTCGACACCGCCGATGACGTCATCGTCCGGGCGCGTCTGTCGAGCGTACAGTGGGGAAGCGTGAGCTGGGAACTCAGTGCCAATGGTGGTGCGACCTTCGCGCCTGCACTCCCGGGCGCTACCTGGACGGTACTCACACCTGGTGATGATCTGGTCTGGCACTCCACGCACACCTACGTCTCCGACGGTGTGAACCCTACAGTCTCCGACCTGACCGTCGAGTGGCTCAACGAGTTCGCGACCATCACCCGAGTTGCGGACATTCCATACGACCAGGGACGGCAGGTACGTGTGGAGTGGCAGCGCAGCGGCCACGACTTCGCCGGAGATCCCTCCCAGGTCATCGAGTATGCGGTCTATCGGAAGATCGACGAGGGACTGTCGCGGTTCCCCGAACGGGCCGTTGCGAATCTGGCGCAGAGTGCGGTACCGAACATCGCCCGGAACCACGCGGCGATGATGCGGGCCGCGGGGTGGGACTACCTGGTCACGGTCCCCGTGCTTCTCGAGGACGAGTATGCAGCAGTGGTGCCGACACTGAGGGACTCGACGGCCGCCGACGGTCAGTACTACTCGACATTTCGTGTGACGGCACTCACGGCCACGCCCGGGGTGTTCTTCCACTCGTATCCGGACAGCGGATACTCGGTCGACAATCTGGCACCGGGTGTTCCGGCCGGTCTGATGTTGAACGGCGCCGAGCTATCCTGGGAGGACGCCCCCGAGGAGGACTTCCAGCACCACTCGGTCTATGGCTCGGCTATGGCGGAGCTCGATCCATCGGCCACGCTGATCGGGTACACAGTCGATCCGACGTACGACGTGAGCAGTGTCTCGTACGGCTACTACCACGTGACCACGTCGGATCATGCGGGGAACGAAGGCGACGCGGCCAGCGTGGAAGGAGACCTTCTCTCGTCACCGGACGCACCGATCCCGACGGCGTACGCGCTGTCTCCGCCGGGGCCGAACCCGCTCCGCAGCGGGACATCGTTGACGTTTGCACTTCCCGAGGCGGGGAAGGTGCGGCTCGTGATCTACGACACGAGCGGTCGTACCGTACGGACGCTGGCGAACGGGACGTACACGGCGGCCGTCCATCGTGTGATCTGGGATGTTCGCGACGACGGCGGTCGGCTCGTGGGGCCGGGTGTGTACTTCGCACGGATCACCGCGGGGACGTACGAGGCCGAACGTCGTCTCACGGTGATCAGGTGAGTCCTGAGAAGTAGCGGTTCGCGACGCAGACGAACGACATGGGCTTCCTCTCCAGGTTTCACGATCACCGCTCACCCCGGATGCGGTAGTTCTCCTCCAATCCCTCCCACAGCTTCGCGAACTGACGCTCGAAGACGGCGGCGTCCTCCCAGCCTTCGAACGAGATGATGTTGTATGTCCGCTTCAGGTAGCCAATGAGCGGCTGACCGAGACCGGTGGCGACACCGGGCTCCTCCCAGGAGTCATCCAGGGCAATGGGGCAAAGAACGCACCTGCCGAGCTCATGCTCCTTGGATCGTGCGGTCTCGATCTCCAATGCAATCCAGTCGCTCTTGAAGGCGGCTTCGGACAGGATCAGGATGGTGACGTCATGGAGGCGAACCGCGCGCGTGAGCTGCGGCGCTGTTGGGCCGGACTTGAGATCCTTGACATCCCGCCAATGGCGCAGTTTCTTCAAGGAGAAGGCGTCGCACAGCCGATCGGTGAACGCCGCACCGTCTGAGCGAGCGTACGATATGAACGCGCCTCCAATGACGAGCGGCCCCTGGGATACGATCGCGTCGAGTCTGTAGATCAAGCGGTGAACGGCGTCCTCGTCAGCGGCGATGTCGGATCGTCTCAGGTCGTAGGCGACGATGTCGAACTCCGAGAGGCCGCATCCTTCCAGAAAGGACCGCGGGAGGGACGGGTTCGCGGCAAGGGTCATCGTATCGAGGTAGGATGGTCCGATATGCTCGACGTGATCGAGTTCGCTTGCTCCGCCGAGGTCGGTCATCGCGAACACGGTCCAACCGAGGACGGCAGACTTCAATGAGCAACCGGACAGGCTGGTCCCTCTCAACTCGGCGGCGTACAGACGTGCGCCGGTGAGGTCGGAATGTGCAAGGTCTGTATCGTGGAAGGCGCAGTGATAGAGATCAGTACCGTGAAAGCGGCAGTGCGACAGGTCCAGGTCGCCGAGGTCGGCAGAAGCGATCCGAAGGCCGGAGAAGTCCGCTCCGCGCAGACTTGGAAGGGCCATGCGATTGCTCCTGGTCAGTCTCCAGGTGTTCCACTCGCAGACCCCCTCGTCACCTCCCCCGAGCAGCGATAGCGCTCTCTCGCGTGTCATCTCGGTGGTCACCGGCAGTTCCTCGTATCCGGCAATTCGCCTCCAACCCATCCCGCAACCGCTTGAACGCCATCCCGAACGTCGCCTCGTCCTCCCAGCCCCGGAAGTCGACGGTGTAGTCGGCTCGCTTCATGTGGGCCAGCTCAAGCCGTGGCGGCTGACTCTCCCAAGTGCTATCGATCCGGCTCTCCGATGACTTGCGTTCCCGCCAGCTGCCGGACTACTGCGATCGAGAGGTCCAACGATTTCTCGAGCAGCGCTTTGTCAACGAGTTCGGCATCGTCCCCGGGAGTATGGTATTCGGGGAACATACCACCACCCATCGTGACGATGGCTATTCCGTGCAAGTAGTAGCTGTATCCGTCGCTCCCACGGATCGTCTGACCATCAGCGTCGAGCGTCGCGGTGTGCATTCCGCCGAGCTCATGGGCAATCTCGTCCAGCCCGGGTAGCAGACCTGGTGGCGCGACGGTCAGCAGTTCCCCGTCGCTGCTGCGCCCCACGTGCTCGAGATTCAAGCCCGCGACAAGTCGCCCCGCCGGTGGCGCGGTCAGGAAGTGCAGCGATCCGAAGTGCCCCACTTCCTCGCCGGTGAAGAGGACGAACAGTATCGAGCGCGAGGGCGGCGATGGCACCAGCCGAGGCGCGGCCGCCAGTACCACGGCACAGCCACTGGCGTCATCGTTGGCTCCGTTGTGGGTTTCTCCGTTCATCACACCGAGGTGATCAAGGTGCGCGCTCAGGGTTACGTACTCCTCGGGCCGCTCTGTTCCCCGGACGAAGCCACCCAGGTTGGCCGAGGTCACGATGTCGCGCTCGGAGTCGATCGTCACGTGTAGTCGCACATGTTCGACCACGAACGAGGCTGCGGTCTCGCTCTCGGCCAACGGGTCGAGGCCGCTGCCCGCGAAGAGAAACTGCATCTGGTCCTCGGACAAGACCACCACAGGAACTTCACAGTCTGCCTGGGCACCACCCAGGTAGCGCTGCGCGGCCGCATAGACGGCTTCGGAGAACGACTCGCCGACGATGTCCCATGCGTCGTAGACCTCGAGTGAAGGCACGATGATCAGGCCGATTGCTCCCGCCCGAAGGGCTGCGTCGAGAATGCGGTCACCGCTCCGGTCCACGTTGCCGTAGATCACCTCCAGCTCCGGGCTCAGGTGCTCGGGGCGGCCCTCCCGCAGAACCACCCACTTACCCCGAGCGTCGATGCCGTCATAGTCGTCCCGACCGAGTTCCGGTTCCCGAATGCCGTAGCCGACGTAAGCCACGCCACCCGAAACGGGCGTGCCTGCATGGCCCGGTCGGAACACGAGCATGTCCTGCGGAGAAGTCAGCTCCCGGCGCTCGTCGCCGCGATCGAGAGTGCCTCGAGTACGTCCTCCCAACCGGTAGCGCACCACCGGTACCTCTTGCCGGAAGGTCCGGCGGCCGTCTCCGTCCACAAAGGCGGGTTCGAGACCGACCGCGGCCATTACCGACTCGGCGTAGCACAGCGCCCGCGCCATGCCCGGATGCCCGAGCCCGCGGCCTTCCATCGCATCGTCAGCCAGGATCCGGACGTGGGTCATGGCACTGGAACCGATCTCGTGGCCGACCCCCGTCGCCGGGTCGGTTCCTTCAGCCGCGGTGCCGGTGCCTCGGCCAGCGGCGATGATGACGAGGATCACCTGAAGGCAGCTCCGGAGTGCCACCGGTCTTCGAGCGCGGGGATGAGTGCGCCGGCACGCGTGGCTCATGCCCACATTACCCGCGGAGAACTCGCTTCGGGGTGTCGCGCCTGCCCGCGCTCGGGCGAACACCAGCGTCGCTCCTCTCATTGATCTGGATCTCCTTGGTAGAAGAGACCTGACACGGCATTCCTCGGTTCTCCGAGAAGATGGGTGCCGAAGTAGTCCAACATCAGGCCGTAGCAGTAGCGCCATCCGCCGAGATCATGCCCGGCGCCGGGGACCACGAACATGTCGAAGCGCTTCCCGGCTCGAATGAAGGCGTCGGCCTGCCGGAAGAGGTGAGATAGCGGTACGAGATCGTCCATCGATCCATTGATCATCAGCAAATGCCCCTGGAGGTTCTCGGCGATATCGAGATTGCCCTCGGCACTGGCCTGCCAGGAGACGGCGCCACTCTCCGTGCCGACCTGCGTCACGCCAGCGTAGCGCTCGACCCACTCATTGGAGTAGAGCATGGGGTCGTTCGGAGCAGTCATCGCGACCCCGACCTTGAAGAACTCTGGATACAGCAGCATGGCGGACACTGCCATGAAGCCGCCAGACGAGCCCCCGAAGATGCCCACCCGGTCGACGTCGATCCACGGGTGTCGCGCGCCGAGCGCTTCGATGACGGCCTTTTTGTCGGGGAGTCCATAGCCGCGAAAGTCGTCGCGACCGAATTCGCGGTAGGCGGATCCACGCTCCCAGGTCCCACCTCGGTTTCCGAAGCGGACCACGATGCACCCGAGCTGTGCGACGCTCGTCTCCATGTTCACGGGCCAGAACGTGCGGGGGATGTACTCCCCTTGCCTGCCTGGATAGACGAAGGTGACGAGGGGGTAACGACGTGTCGGGTCAAAGTCGAACGGCTTCCACATCACTCCCCACTGCTCCGTCTTTCCATCGGCACCGGGCACATGGAAGACCTCCGGCGGTTTCCATCCCGCGTCCATGAGACTGCTCGTGTCGGCGTGGTCCAGCTCGAGGATCAAGGCACCGTCCGCATTGCGCAGCACAGTGCGGGTGGGTTGCTCCACGCGAGAGTAGGAGTCCGTGAAGTAATCTCCGCTCGGGGCAAGGTGGCATCGATGCTCGGCATCCTCGGGTGTGAGCAACCGAGGCTGGCCACCGTCGAGTGCCACCCGATAAAGGTGGCGGTTGTAGGGGTTGCGCCCACTCTCACGACCCATACCGGTAAAGAAGACGATCTCTCCATCGTCGCCAAAGCCCGCGACCTCATCGACCATCCACGGTCCTTCCGTGACTCGGTTCACGAGGGTTCCATCGAGTGCGTAGCGGTACAGATGTCCCCAGCCATCGCGCATCGACCACCAGAGGAGTTCCTTCCGTGCAGGGACCAGTGTGGGCTCGCGCGTGTAGACCATGCCGTCTTGCGTCTCCTCGACGACTACTCGCGTCGCACCTGTTGATGGATCCGCTGCGCAAAGATCCAGCCGTGTGTAATCTCTATGTCGGCGAGTGAAGAGAAGCTCGCTTCCATCGGGTAGCCACCAGAGGTTCACCCCGAACAGATCTCCGAGCGTCTGGTTGGGCCACCGCTCCACCTCCACCTGGGTCATGCGCGCGGATCCGGTGGAGGACCTGTCCATCTCACCTATCCAGAGCTCCCAGCGCGGAACCCTTCCGCCCACGGAAGGAGACTTGATCGTCTGCAGGGTCGGTCGTGGCTCGGAAATGTCGTCGATCAGCCACAGATCATCCACATCCCGAAGGTCTGCGCGTTTGACCGCAAAGTGGTGCGAATCCGGGGACCACGAGACGGCGACGGCCCGGGGGCTCATCTCGTCATCGCCAACCAGCTCCCATTCGTCGCCCCAGCTGTTCGCGTAACTGCCATCGGATGTCAGCCGGACGGCCTTCTCCGGTGGTTGATCCCCTGAGGACAGATAAAGTTCGTTGCCGCGTGCGAAGATGCACCACCGACCATCCGGGGAGAGTGCGCGCCACGCTTCCACAGGTGGATCGGTGGCAAGGGAGTCGATGAAGCTGAGTCGTTTGTCGTGGCGATCGTATGCGTACGTAGCTCCTGCGTGGTCGAACTCGAACTGCCGGTGCCCCTCGCGCAATGTGATCCGACGGAGGTCGAGCTGCGTTGCATCCGACCTGGTCCCGGTCAGACGTTCGAGCGCTGCGGCGAGAACGGTCGAAGCGAACAGCGGTTCCCGTAGGGCCCGCGACGGATCGATCAACCAGTAGTGCCGTCCGACGTGATCGAGAAACCGGTACCAGAAGACCGCCTCGCCGTCCGCCCATTGTGGCTGGATCTCGGTGCTATACATGAGATCGTAGAGTCCAATCGGAGACCACCGCGCCGCGCCTTCGTAGTCGACACGCTCGACACTCTCTCCTGCGATCAACTCGGCGGGCGAAGCCGAGGCTGTGAGGCAGACGAGCCAGAGCGCTCGAGAGATCGTGGCCGAACGGAGGAAGCGACGCATCGGGCTCAGTCTCCACTTGATTTGGGGGGGCTGTCGGGCTCCTCCTGCGTGCCTCCCTCGCCGCACAACTCACGGAAGCCGAGATCTCCGCCGGGAGGGAACTCCTCGAGCAGGTGTTGGTACTCGGTGCGCAATTCCGAAACGGAGCGTGCGTTCTCCAGCAGAGCCGTAAAGGAGTAGAGGAACAGATCACTGTTGACGTACGAGTAGAACTGGCGAGCGAGGAAAAGACTCTCGCTCCACGCCGCTTCCAACACCTCCGTCCCACCATGGGCGATCAGCGCCATGAGGAACTGCCTCCCATCGACAAAGAGCGTGAGCCACTGCGATCCCACCGCTCGTCGCGTGGCTTCTCCCATCGGGCTGTGGATGGTGCGCACACCCTCGAGCACCTCGCCGGCGTAGGTACGCACGGCGACGCGCAGATCTCGGCGTCCGGCAGCAGCCAGGTCGTCGCGAAGATGCTCGATGGGCTCGGGGGACAGCTCGGATAGAGCGCTCTGCTCGCACGCGCGCAGCATGTGCCGGTAGCGTTCGTAGATCTGTGAGACTGATCCCAAACGGTAGATGCGGTTCTCACGTCCGCTATCGGGTAATGCCGCGGCGGCCTCGAGGACCTGGGTCCGACGCGCGCGGAATCGAGACTCGAGCTGCTCGAGGAACTCGGGAACGGCAACCGCGCGAAACCGACCTCCCTTGTCGTCCTCAGACAGCAGCGCCCCCTGGGCCTTGAGTGACTCGAGTGAACGGTAGGTGGTGGTAAACGAACGTCCGAGCGCCTTCGCGATCCTGTACCCCGTGGCGGGTGGGGACTGGAGGAGATACGAGTAGATCTCAGCCTCCAGCACGCTAAGCCCAAGTTCTTGAAGAAGTTGGGTGAATTCATCATTCTGGCTCGAGCGCCGTTCATTATTCATCCTCATGTGGATGAGTATCGTCCTCGCGCCGGCAGCGGTCAAGTCGTGAATCCGCGACGGTGGAGGGAATCGCCAAGGTAGTGCACGGATTCTTTCGCTCTTTCAGTCGTCCTTCAGTCTGCTTGACCTGAGAGCGAGCGTCAGCTCGCGTTCCGCTTCTTCTCCTTCTCGAGCAGCTCCATCGCCAGGTACTTCCTCAGACCCCACTTGGTCCCCGCGATGTGCCTGAGACGTGCGGCGACGAGCATCAGCGCTGACTTTCCATCCGGGAAGGCACCGACAACGCGGGTGCGTCTTCGGATCTCTCGCATGATCCGTTCGAGCGGGTTGTTGGTCCGGATCCGGCGCCAGTGCTCGCTCGGGAACCCGTAGTAGCTGAGGGTCTCCTCGACGCCCTCCGAGACGATCTCGGCCGCCTTCGTCAGCTTCATCGCCCGGAGCTTCTTGGCCACCGTCTTGGCCTTCGCACGAGCCTCTGCACGGTCTTCCTGCGCGTGGATGGCCTTCAGCATCGACACCACGTCGCGCATCCGACCTCTCGGCGTCGCCGTCATCACGTTCCGGTAGAAGTGCACGATGCACCGCTGCCACTTCGCGTCGGGGAAGCACTCCCCGAGCGCCTCCACCAGCCCTAGGCACTTGTCACTGGTGACGAGCTGGACGCCGGACAGGCCCCGTCGCTTCAGATGCCTCAGGAAGCCCAGCCAGCTCTCGTGGTCCTCTTTCGCGCCCTCGGCCACCCCGAGGATGTGGCGGTAGCCGTCCGTACCCACACCGAACGCCACGAGCACCGAGACGCTGTGCACCTCGCCGCCCCAGCTCCGCTTCAGGTAGATCCCGTCCAGGTACACGTACGGGTACTCACCCTCGATCGGACGGTCGCGCCAGGCGTCGATCCGGTCGTAGATCCGCTGGTTCAGGTCCGACACCGTGCTCGGGCTCACGCGGGTGCCCCAGAGCGCTTCGGTGATGTCTTCCACGCGCCGGACCGACACGCCCGCCAGGTACATCTCCACCAACGCCTCTTCCACCGAGCTCTCGCGCCGCCGATAGCGCTCGATGATCGACGTCTCGAACGGGACCGAACGGAGCTTCGGCACCTTCAGCGTCACCTCGCCGGCCTTCGTCTGCAGCTTCCGCTCGTACTTCCCGGCGCGCGTGTCCACGCGATCGGGCGAGCGCTCGTAGCGCCCCGCGCCGCAGAGACGGTCCGCTTCAGCGTCCAGCAGGCTGTTCAGCGTCTCCTCCACGGTCCCCCGGACGATCCGATCGACGTGCGCCGTCATCTCCGCCTCGTCGATCTTGATCACCTTCGACAGCGCGCGCGGTGTATCCTTCGACACGTGGTCCTCCTGGTCCTGGTTCGTGGGTTGTCTAGCCACTTCCATTGAACCAGACTGAGGACCACTTTTCCGTCTCTACCGGAGTGTGCGAAAGAAACCGTACGTTATCATCGCCAAACCACCGGCTCGCGATCGGGGAGTGCCACGAAGCACCAGGATGCCGTAGAGCGTGAAGCAGGACGGCTGTCGTCACGGCGGCGCGCCAGATGCCCCGGGGCTCCAATGCTCGCAGAATCAGTCCTCGGTAGAGAACATCCTCGACGAACGCACCGAGCAACGTAAGGAAGAGCAACCCGGCGACTCGCGTCGGAGAAGGATTACGATCGGCAGCGACAGGGAGAGGTCGACCCCCATCACATTCAGATTCAGGTAGTGGAGACTGAATAGGTAGATGAAGAGAAACAGCGTGAGGATCGAAGCGTACAGGATGTAGATCGACAGCAACCTGTTTCGCATCTTGCTGAAGACGAGGCCTGTGATGGCGAGTGAGCCGACGCCGGTCAGTACGAGCCTACCTCGCACCCTTCGCCGATAGCAGAACCATCTTCCTCGTCTCCCTCCGGTCGTTCGCTTCCACGCGGCAGAAGTACACGCCCGGGGGAACCCGGCCGCCGTCGAAGAGGAGTTCATGGCGTCCCGGGGCGAGTGGCCCATCGACGAGGGTCTCCATGAGCCGCCCCGCCGCATCGTAGACGAGCACCTTCGCGTGTCCCGCCGTCTCGAGACGAAGCTCGAGCCGCGTCTCACCAGAAAACGGATTGGGAACGTTTGGGGACAGCATCCGGCCGTCCGGATCGATCGGCGGCGCTTCGGGATCTCCGCCGCCGGCGATCCCACCCCGGAAGAAGCGCTCGTGATACAGGCTCGTTCCGGCGGAGTCGAGGACGTCGAAATCGAAGAACGGCTCACCGCGGGCCGCCGAGCTCCCCGTATCCAGGACGAAGGCCCCGAAGTTGTACGTCTCCGCCTCGAAGAGAACGTCCGTGACCGCCGCATCGACCGGGGTGACCGGGAACGGGTCGGTCCCGATCGGCGTGGTGTTGAACTCGTGGAGCACGTACGGATCCGCGTCATGCAACCGGTAGACGCCGGCGTAATGCTGATCGCCCGAGAGGAGCACCACCCCCGGCGGCACCTGGTCACGGATGAACGCGAAGATCTCGTCTCGCTCGGTGAGATACCCCGACCACTTGTCGTTGTGAGTCTCCGCGAAGGTGCGCCATGGAACCGAAGAAACGATGAACCGGAACACGCCGTCGGAGTTCGCCAGCCAGTCGAGCAACGCCGCCTTCTGCGTGGCTCCGAGCATGGTCTTGAAGGAATCGTCCGGCGCCGCGTTGTCACTTCGATACGTGCGCGTGTCGAGAACGAAGAAGTCCACCTGCCCGACCCGGAAGTCGTAGTACTCGACCCCGTAGGGTCGAAATCCCGGGTTCATCGCGTCCTGGTACTCATCGTACGCGGCCACTGCATCGTAGTACCGCTCGAACTGCCCCTGGTCCCAATCGTTGTCGATCTCGTGATCGTCCCAGATCATGATCGTCGAATGGCTTCGAACGTAGTCCGCCATGCGACGTTCGCCCCAGTTCTCCTTGTACTTCCGGCGGTACGCCGCCCGCACGTCCGGCAACTGGCCGGGAACCCCGGTAACGATGTCGTTCGGTGCGTCCGCGTAGATCTGGTCCCCCATCAGCAGCGTGAAGTCCGCGTCGCGCGCGGCCATCGCGACGAAGGGGTCGTACGGGTTGTACCCCGCGAAGCGCAGGTCCCCCGCCATCAGAAACGTGAACGTTCCCGACACGCTGGCGGGTGGTAGCGTACGAAAGGTCGAAACCGTCGTGGAGTCGACGACGCCGTCGAAGAGGACGCGGTAGTCATACGTCGTCGAGGCCGCGAGCCCGATGAGCGTCGTCGCATCCGCGAAGTCGTCCGTCGCCACGAGAGGTACCCCGGCGCTGGTCGTCCCGGGCCACGGGTCCTCAGGGAGCTTGAACTGCACGGTGAGGGTTGCCGCACGATCTGCGCGGGCCCAGACCTTCGCGGTCGAGTCGGTGGTCGCGCCAACGGCCCCGCCGTGCGTGAGACGCGGCTGTGCCCCGAACCCGGCCGCCACGAGCACCGCGCCGGAGGCAGGTGCGGACCAGGGCGCCTCTCCCGGGGATCCGACCGCCAGGTCCGCGCAGCCGTCCCCGTTCCAGTCGGCGATCGCCAGCGCGAAGCCAAACGCATCGCCCTCTTCGCTGCTGGTTCCCACGAGCTCCTGCGTCAGCAGGTCGCCGGTCGTGATCCCGGCAGGTCCGCCGGGGAAGAGGACGACCGCCCCGGCGGCGTCCGGATCCGGCGCCGGGCGCTCGTCGGGAGCGCCCGCGGCCAGGTCGTCGAAGCCGTCTCCGTTCAGATCCCCGGCCGCGAGCGATGCGCCGAAGTGATCGGCGGTCTCGCTCACCTCGCCCGCGTCCTCCTGGCGGATCATGATGCCCGTCGCCAGGCCGGCCTCCGATCCGAGGAAGACGTAGATGCGTCCCGATGCGTCGTCCGATGCGGACGCGTAGTCGCCCGGGGCCCCGATTGCAAGGTCGCTGAAGCCGTCGCCGTCGAAGTCGCCCGTCGTGAGCACGGAACCGAACACGGCCCCCGCGTGAACCGGCTCGCCGGCGTCCTGTGCGTCGAGGGCGACGCCTGCCGTCAAGCCGGCGGCGGATCCGTTCAGAACGAACACCGCTCCCGCGTTCGACGTCCCGCCCACGTCCTCTCCGGGGGTCCCGATCGCAAGGTCGCTGATGCCGTCACCGTCGAAGTCGCCCGCCGCGAGTGCCGCACCGAACTCGTCTCCGTTCCCGTTCGTGCCGCCGGCCAGCCCTTGATCGAGGGATGACCCCGCGCCGAGGCCGGACCCCGTTCCGGGGAAGACGTAGACCACGCCGGCCTGCGTGCCTCCGATCGACTTGCCCGGTGTCCCCACCGCGAGGTCTGGCAGTCCGTCATCGTCGAAGTCTCCCGCGGCCAGCGCTGTCCCGAATGCGTCATCCGCCTCGTCGGTCCCGCCGCCGCTGGACTCGCCGAACATGTCGCCAGCCTGCGGGCCGGCCGCCGATCCCATGAAGACGAACACCGAACCGACGTCCGCCAGCGCCCCTGACGGCCGGCCGGGCGCGCCGACGACGAGGTCCGTGTGGCCGTCGCCATCGAAGTCGGCGGTGGTGATCACGGCGCCAAAGCGGTCGCCGTCCGTTCCGGTCACGCCGGCGTCGCTCGGTTGGAGATAGCCGAAGTGCCCGGCCGCCGGGCCGGCGCCCGAGCCCTGCGACAGAATGACGACCCCGCTCCGAATGCCGGACAGCACCTCGCCCGGTACGCCGATGGCCAGGTCCGGATAGGAATCCGGATCGAGGTGTCCGGAACCGAAGGCGGAGCCGAAGCCATCGAGACTCTCGTTCGCGCACGCGCACAGGTGCGGCTGGGTCAGCAGCTGAACCTCGGTCGGGCTCAGCAGGTCGGGGAAGCCCGCGTACGAGGGCTGCGGCAGGGTTGCCGCAGCAATCGCGAGGGCGGATGAGAAGAGCATGGTCCATCGGCATTGCATGGCGCTTCGCCTGACCCCGTAGTGTCCGAGAATGCGACCGCGTTCCCAGATAGTAGCTCACGAACCCCGTGCCAGACTCGTCGCATGAGCCTGATCATCCATCTCCAGCTCCTGCTTCCGACGTTCTCGGCCTGGATCGGACACCGGCAGGCATCCGTCATCATGTACCTGATCGAGGAACCGCGTCCTCGAAGAGCAGCCGAAGCCCGGCGGGCAGTCGCGCCCGCTCCGCCGACGACCAGGGCGTGAGGTCGTTCGGCTTCTCGGACACGACGGGCTTCAGACGACGAACCGTGGCTGCACTGTAACCTCTGCATATTCAATGACGTGTGGCTGGTGGGTGTGTCGTGTCTCCGGCCGACCGCCACCAAACTCGCCAGGCGTGGCCCCTTTTTGGCTCGGGCTACGCGTTGTGCGTAGTGGGCGTACGATCCCCTGACGCGAGCGAGGTTTCCCATGTCGCCTGTCTCCCTCGACGTTCTCAAAGGTGCAATCTCTCCCTGGTCATCGTCCAGGGGCCTGGATGTTCCAGCGCGGTCCAGGTACGGGCAGTCACCGACATACCTGCTTCATCGATACACGCCAACCCGAACTCTGGAGGACATCGTGCGTCGCCCGTCGATCGTGTCCGTTCCGCTCGTGCTCGTCGCTCTCATGCTCATCTCCTCGACGACGGTCGGATCCCGACCGCTCGCTCGAGCGAGCGGCGACGTGCCCGCGGAGGCGATCTCGAACACCATCACCGCGCCCGGCTCCCCGAGAGCGCGAGTGTCAGGTGACCCCGACTCCTTGATCACCTGGTTCGGTGCAGTCGATGCCGGCGGGACGGCGACACCGGGCGGGAGGTGGACCTTCGATCACGGCGCTCCGGGTCTCGAGGGCTGGACCATCATCGATCCCTGGGGCGACAACGCGTTCCTCGCCGGGCGTCGCGTGACCGGGGCCGAGTGGGAGGCGCGTGGCGGCACGCCCGGCGGCGCGCCCACGTTCGGGACCACGGGGAGCCTCTGGTTCGGGTTCTACCCGAACGAGGCGGACAGCGCCTGCTTCGACGCCGGGGCCGGGTACGGGAACTACTGGGCGCAGGAGCTGAGGAGTCCCGTGTTCCAGCCCGTCAACCCCTTCATCAGCGTTCAGTTCAGTTTCTACAACGACACCGAGGACGGGTACGACTTCACGCGGGTGCTGGTCCGGAACCTGACAGACGCCACCGAGCAGCAGCTGCTGTCGATCACGGGTTCGTTCGGCACCCCGTCGAGTCCGGTCGCGGGGGGGGTGGGGCTGCCGTGGTGGCGGGTGATGACTACCAGCTCGTCTTCGAGTTCCGATCCGATCCGGCGTATTCCGACGAGGACGGCCTCCACGCAACGGCCGCGGGCGGCTTTGCCGTCGACGACCTGACGATCGATGATCTGGCCACGGTCCTCACCTACGACTTCGAGACGGACGACGAGGGCTTCACCGCACACGCCCAGCCCACGGACGGAACGATCGCCGACATCACCAACGTGTGGGCGGCGGAGCCGGTGTGCTTCGACGTGGCGACCCCTCATGGCATCGGCTCCGCAGCGCTCGCGGGGTCCATCCCGCAAGGTCACGGCGAGTACTTCGTCTCGCCACCGGTCGACATCTCGTCGTTCGGCAGCAACCCGCACCTCTTGGGGGAGACCCGGTTCAGCGCTGATCTTCCCTGCCTGGACGGCGTCCGGTTCGCCGTGGGCTGGAGCTACTACCCGGAGAGCTGCAGCGGAGTTCTGCGCTGGTCACAGCTTCGGTTCCGCACCTACTTCTACACGAGCGCGCCGACGTGCGACGTGTTCCAGGAGATGGATCGTTTCCCGGGTGTCGACATGGTCCCGGCGGGGGCAGACTCGGCGCGCATGGTGATCTACGTCACGCAGTCGTGTGACTTCGCTGCCGGCTGCCCCGGCGAGTGCACCGGCGTCACCAACGATACGCCCTACTTCGACGACATCCGGATCGGAGTCGTGAGCGAGCGGGTGCGGCTCGTTCCGACGCTTCTCTATCCCACGATCCAGGCCGCGATCGACTCCGCCGCCGTGGGCGACACCGTGTTGGTCGCGGAGGGAACGTACACAGGAGTCGGGAACAAGGACATCGACTTCGGCGGCAAGGATCTCGTGCTTCTCGCCCAGGGCACGGGCGCGGTCATCGACTGCGAGGGCTCGGGGCGCGGCTTCCGCATGGAGGGCGGCGAGACCGCGGCTGCCGTGATCGACCGGTTCACCATCCGTAACGGCGCGCCGGCGTCCGGTCGCGGCGGGGGGATCGCGATCCTCTCGTCATCGCCCACGATCAGGAACTGCGTGGTCGAGGATTGCGCCACGTCGAGCCCTGCCGACGGCGGTGGCATCTCGGTGTTCTCGCTGTGCTCGCCGGTGATCGAGTCGTGCGTCATTCAGAACAACAGCAGCACGGACCAGGCCGGTGGGATCTGGGCCTCGGATGGCGCGACGCCGACCATCATCGACTGCCAGATCATCAACAACACGGCGACGGTCGCGGGCGGCGGACTCGGGTTGCGGGACTCGGGCACGATCGCGACCGTGACGCGTTGCACGATCACCGGCAACTCGACGCAGGGAAGGGGTGCCGGCGCCTACTTCTCCCAGAGCGCCGGGAGCTTCACCGACTGCGTGATCCAGGGGAACACGGCGAGCGAACACGGTGGAGGCGTCTATGCCACGGGCTCGGCAACGTTCGTGACGATGTCCGGGTGCCTCCTGACCGGCAACCACGCCGCCGAACTGGGCGGGGGGTTCTACCAGACGAGCTCGCCCACGTGCTCGATCGTCGCCAGCACCCTCGCCGGGAACCACGCCGGCACGAACGGTGGCGGCATCCGCGCCTTCTCGGGAACGCTCACGGTGGATCGTTCGATCGTCTGGGGAAACTGTGCCTCCGGCGGCCCGGGCGACGAGATCTACACAGGCGCGTCGGCGATCGTCGACTTTCTGTGCAGCGACGTCGACAGCACGGCGGTCGACAACCCGGGCACGGTGACGTACGACGCGAACACCGTCGCTCTCGACCCGGAGTTCTGCGGACCGGAGGATTGCCTCTCCGCGCCGACGACCGCGGGCGACTACGCGCTCACGCTCGGGTCGGTGTGCAACCCGCTCTACTCCCCGTGCGGGGAGCAGATCGGCGCCTTGGCGGGAACCTGCCTCGGGCCCTCGCCAGCTCTCACCGCCGTCGCAGACGTCCCGGACGACCAGGGACGGCAGGTACGCCTCACGTGGACGCGGACGGTGCACGACGGTCCGGCCGGGCCCACGATCACCGAGTACGGGATCTGGCGACGGATCGACAGCTGGCTCGCGTTGGGCGGTCCGGAAACGAGATCCGCCGGCACCGAGCGACGCTCCGACGTCCTTCTACCCCCGGGGAGCTGGGACTTCGTGGGCACGGTTCCGGCGCGCGGCGACGACGAGTACCACACCGTCGCCCCCACCCTGTGCGACTCGACCGAGACCGAGCTCTGCACCTCGACCTTCTTCGTTTCGGCGATGACGGCTGACCCGCTCACGTTCTTCGACTCGATGCCCTTGACCGGGTACTCGGTGGACAACCTGCCGCCTGGCGTACCGACGGGACTCATGCTCGTCGGCACGGATCTAGCCTGGGACGCTGCCTCTGATTCCGATTTCGCGTACCACAGCGTCTACGGCTCGATGTCGGCGGAGTTCGATCCCGCGGCCACCTTGATCGGGTACACGATCGATCCGAGCTATGACGTGGCCGGCGCATCGTACGGCTTTTATCACGTGACGACGACCGATCACGCGGGCAACGAGGGAGAGGCCGCGAGCGTGGAGGGCGCGTTGCTCTCATCACCCGAGGCGCCGGCTGCGACTACATACACGCTGTTCCCGCCGGGACCGAACCCGTTCCGCAGTGGCACGGCGTTGACGTTCGCGCTTCCCGTGGCGGGGGACGTGCGGCTCGTCATCTACGACGCGAGTGGACGTGTGGTGCGGACGCTGGCCGATGGGGCGTATGCGCCTGCGGTCCATCGAGTGGCCTGGGACGCGCGCGATGATGGTGGCCGGCCAGTGGGGCCGGGTGCCTACTTCGCGCGGCTCACGGCGGGGACGTATGAGGCCGAACGCCGTCTCACGGTGATTCGGTGAGTCCGAAGCGGTGGTTCGCGACGTCTTCACGGGGTACCCAGTCCGAACGCATCGCGAACTCAGCATCCAAAGGGCCGCGACGCGCCAGTCGACGTCAAGCGTAGAATGCACCGGTACAACCGGTTGACCCCGTTCGGACTGGGGAGCCCGGGTTTGCCACGTCACGATGACCGAGCCTCAGCCGCTTCGGGGAACCGACGGCCCATGGGGGCACGACGCGTCCGTGCGAACCGTCGCGCGGCCGGGGCCGCTGCGGCGCCGTAGCGGGAGCGTGCGGGGCCACGCCACGATCAGGGCGGGACGCACGCACATAGCAGAATCGCACTGACTTGGAGAACTCGTGGCCATGGACTCCGAACGACTGGTAGAATTGACCTTCAGTCCGTACGTCCGGTGACTCGCGAGCAATCATGTACGCGCAACCGATCGCATGGGTCGTCGACAGCGCCATGCGATCTTGCGACGAGATGCCCGGGAGGCTCTTGCGACCGGGCGCAGCCTCGAGTCTCTCATCAGAACCGCGTTGCCAGGAGGCGCGGAAGGAGGACTGCATGAAGAGGTTCCTGATCGCGTTCGCGGTGATGGGCCTCGTCGCGCCCACAGGCGTGGCGATGGCGGTCGACGCCGACAACAACGGCATCCAGGGCGACGAGGGCGTCCACGAGCCCGGAAGCTACGACGGGGCGTTGAGCGTCGGCGGAGATACGGTGATCTTCCCGAGCCTGCCGGCCGACACCTGGGACGTGATGTTCTATCCGTACTGGTGGAACGCCGGTGACACCGCGTACGGGATGCACGACGTCGACCTCAGCCCGGTCGATCATGCCGAGTGCCACGTCGAGCTGACCTACAACAGCCTCACGGCCGGTTGTGGGTTCGTCGATGTGGACTTCATGATCGACGGTGACGTCGTCGGGTCGTTCCAGTTCCTGCCGGGCGTGATGACGTACGACGTCGTCTTCGACTTCGATCCGAAGGTGCCGCCGTTCGAGCTCCGGTACCTCGTGACGAACACGGTCGCCGGTGGATGCGGTAGCGTCTCGCTCAACGAGTCCGGTGCCAACACGGTCTACTTTACCGGAGACTCGTCGACGCCGACGCAGAACAAGAGCTGGGCGGCGATCAAAGCCCTCTACTGAGCGGCCGGTCACGATCCGTCGTGACCGGTAACTTCGTGACGCCAGGCATTCCTCTCGGATGCCTGGCGTTCTCGATTCTCCCCGATCTGGCATGTCGATGGCGTGCGGTCAATGAACTCGATACCGCGCACTGACCGAAGACTCGACCGCCTTGCCAAGTAGTAGCTTACGAGCCCCGTGCTAGACTCGTCGATATGAGCGAGATCATCCATCTCCAGCTCCTGCTGGCGACGTTCTCGGCATGGATGGGGCGACGGCAGGCATCAGTCACTGCCTACCTTGATCGAATGAAGCCGCATCGCCTCGGACTGTGACATCGCCAGTCACGAGCGCCTCGATCGGCTGCTGAGGTACTACCTTCAGGAGGCGGCGTGACGGGATGGTCCGCGGTCGGTCGAGTTTCTCGACCCTACCGGGTCGTGGATGGTCACTGGGTCGAGAATCACCCCCGCCGGTCGAAGACCCTGGAGACGCGGAGGCAGCTCACGGAAACGTGAGCGCATACGTAGCACCGGACACGATCCCCCCGCCATCCGATCGTGCGTTCCGTCTCGCCCGGGCATTGACCTACCGAGACCGCGCACGGGTCGCCCCCCGGCGGACGCCCCACGTCCCGGGAGGCCCGCGCGCCCGAGCTCTCGAGCGAGAGGAGTAGTCCAGATGAACCACAGACGTTTCGGTCTCGCGGTCGGCGTGCTGTCGGTCCTGACCGCCGTGAGCGCGCGGGCCGAGGTCACCGCGCCCCCGGGATACACCGTCGAGCTTCTGGCCGTGGAGCTCGGACGCTCGACGAGTGCCGTCGCGCCCGCCGGGCCCTACGGCGGAGATCTCTACGTGTGTCGCGCGGACACGAAGACGATCGAACGCATCGATCCCGCGGGGACGATCACCCCGTTCGTGAGCTTCTCGGACGCACCGGAGTTCGCCGACGGGCCGTGGTGGCCGAGCTTCGATCGACTCGGGCTCTACGGCGGACGACTCCACGTCGTCGAGGATCCAAACGACATCTACGCGGTGGACGAGACCGGCCACGCGGAGATCGTCGTGAGCTTTCCTCCGTCGGGATGGGACAACGACGGCATGGCCCTCGATCCGTTCGGTCACTTCGACGGCGCCTTGTTTCTCTCCGAGGGGTTCAGCGGGGACATCCTGGCCATCGCGCCGACCGGGGAGGATTCGCTCTTCGTGGACCTGACCGAGAACAACCTGACCGGCTTCCGCTTCTCGCCCGGGGGAGCGTTCGGAGAGACGCTGTTCGTCACCGCCCCGTTGACGGGTCGCGTCTACGCGATTCCGGCCGCCCACACGGCGGGCGAGAGCGTCCCACCGTTCATCGACTTCCCGGCCGAGGGCTCGACCGTTCAGCCAAACGGGATCGTGATCAGTACGAGCGACGGGTTCGGGGTCGACGTCATGCTCCTGGTCGACCTTCACGCGCGTGTGGTCCTCCGGATCATGCCGGACGGATCGATCGCTGACACGTTCCTGACCGGGCTGGCCGGCCCGAGCACCCTGGAGATCGGACCTCAGGGCTCCGCCTTCGAGGGAGCGCTGATCGTGCACGAGGTCGTAGAGGGGAACATCTGGATCGTGCGACCGGAGATGCTCGCCGCCGGCGGCGGGGCGGTCGGCATGGGGTCTGCCCAGATCGGGTTCGACGCCGGGCCGAACCCGTTCCGGACGGGCGTGTTCGTGCGGCTCACGGGCCGCGGCGAACGGATTCGCGTGACGGTTCACGACGTCGGGGGGCGTCGCATCCGTACGCTCTGCGACCGCCGCGTGGAGCGCGGCGAGTCCGCGATCGCGTGGGATGGCCGTGACGAGAGCGGCGCGATCGCCGCGGCGGGCACGTATTTCGTCCGGCTCGAGGCTCACGACGGCATCGCCTCCCGAAGCGTCGTCCGGCTGAGGCGCTGAGACGTCGATCCCGAGCTTCGCGAGCTCACCGACGATGCGGGGCGCTCCCCGGAGACCGGCCGGCAGTGCCACGTTTCTGGTGAAACCGAGTACGAGGATATTCGTAGATGGTCTAGTTCCCGGGATGATGGGTGCACTGAACGCGAGTGTGCACCAGGAACGTCTCGTGACGCCGATCAAGTCGGCGGTCACCGGCCTGATGGCCTTCCTGGGGCAAGTCGTTTGCCTTGGGGACTTGCCGTGCCTCGGATCCCGAAGCTCCACGATGCGGGAGTGCGATGAAGTATGTCGTCTGGCTGCGTGTCGTGGCGATCACGGCGGGCGGGACCTTCTCACCAGGACCTGCGGCTGCAGGGAACATCGAAACGCTTCCAGCGCAGGCGCACGCAATAGTTCAGACATTCGTAGACGCCCACGTGTTCCAGGTCGTCGTCTTGATGGCAGTCGACGGTAACGTCGTGTTCGAGCGCGACTACGGCAAAGCTCACTACGAGTTTGAATCCCGAGCATCAACGGCTTCGACGAGTACGACGAGCTGCAGCTCCGGCACTACGAAAATGCTGGGGAACTCGTCGAGATCTTCAAGGACAGACCCCTCGAGTTTGCCCCCGGCGAACGCACCGCCTACAGCAATTCGAACTACGAGCTTCTCGCTCATGTGATTGAGGTTGTGAGTAGTAAGTCGTATGCCGAGTTTCTTGCCGTGAACATCTTTGGACCGTTGCAGATGAACGATACCAGCCATCGTGGTGCTCCGGCGGCGATCGTTCCCCGGCTCGCTTCCGGGTACACGCCAGTCGGCGCAACGGGTTTCGGCCGCGCCCGATTCCTGGACTGGACGGTGAAGACCGGAAATGGATCTCTCTACTCCACCGTTCACGATCTGTTGCGGTTTCATGAAGCGCTACAGGGCGACGACCTGTTGAGCACCGCGAGTCTGGCGAGGGCGTACGGGTTCGAGCGCGAACTCGGCTCCGGCTGGTTCCCCAGCACGCAATCCGGGAGGCGCACGGTGACCATGAGCGGTCGCAGTCCAGGCTACGTCGCGTACTTCAAGCGCGTCATCGACGAAGACCGATGCCTGATCGTGTTGTCCAATCTCTATCTTGGGCCACCGAAGCAGATGCTCGATGCACTCTCCGCGCTGCTCGTCGGCGAGCCGACGGGTGCGGTGGATTTCACATTGGACGCGACCTCGAGCGAGATCGACCTGGCCGACTACGCCGGCCTGTACCGCTTCGGGGAGGACTGGTACGTGGGAGAAGTCACCGTGAAGGTCGACAATCGGGGAGACCATCTCGCTGTCGTGTACCAGAGTGGCAAGAACATCGGATACGAGTTTCTTCTCGTGCCGATGGGATCCCGGAGGTTCTTCGATCGAACCCACGGTGGCATCGTCCGATTCGAAGAGATGCAGGGTGGAACGAGCTATCGCCTGGATTACGTGTACGGTTCGACGAGGACTGCATTGCCGATCGATCAGTCGCAGTAGCGTTCGCACGCGCACTGTCCAAAAGCTCGACCGCGTTGCCAGATAATAGCTTACGATCGCCGTGCTAGACTCGTCGCATGAGCGAGATCACCCATCTCCAGCTCCTGCTGGCCACGTTCTCGGCCTGGATGGGATGTCAGCAGGCATCGGTCAGCGTGTACCTGATCGAGGAAGACCGCGTCCTCAAGGAGCAGCGCGAAGCCGACGGCCGGAAGCTACGCTTCACCGATCAGCGTCGGAGACTGGCCGCCAAGGGCAAACCCCTGGGCCACAAGATTCTCCAGCAGACGCTACCTGATCCTCGATCGCGACGCGCTCTTCACGCAACGGCTCAAATCGACCCTCGAAGCCCCGGGAGTTCAGATCCTGCGGACGTCGTACCGGGCGCCGAACATGAATGCCAGTGCGGAGCGGTTCGTGCGATCGCTAGAGACGAAGTGCCTGGATCAGATGATCTTCCTCGGGCTGGACTCGCTGGAGCGGGCCATCGGCGTACGTCGCCCACCATCATGGGGAGCGAAGCCATCAGGGGCTCGGCAACACGGTGGTCAATGGCGTACAGCCACGACCCGAGTGCACGATCCACGTAGACGAGCGGTGCGGCGAGCGGCTCGAGCGCTACGATCGGAGGGTCGCGTGAGGTCGGTCGAGCTTCTCGGATGGTACGGGTAGAACGGGCTCCTCGTGACGAGCCTTGGAGGATGGGACACCGATGCCGCAACGTCAGCGGGGCGAACGCCCACGAGCCATCAACCCGGGCACCATGCGCCGCGTCACCCGCATCGCTCTCAGGGCCGCCCTGGCGGTAACTCTCCTGGCCCTGGTCTTTCGGTTCATTCCACTCACGGGCGTGGCCGCTGCGCTCGGGAACACGGAGCCGGGCTACCTTCTCCTGGGCATCGGTCTCCAGTTCGTCATGCGCGTGGTGGCCACGGTTCGCATGCGCGTCATCACCGCCGACCAGGGAATGAGCCTGGGTCACGTGGCGCTGTTCCGGATTCTGCTGGCAACCCAGTTCTACTCACAGCTCTTGCCGGGCTCGATCGTGGGTGGCGGCGCCACCTGGCTCAAGTGCGTGCAGTCGGGGGCCAGCACCGATGCCGCTCTGGCCGCCGTCATCCTCCATCGGGGCATCAGCACGATGGTGGCGATCGGCGTGGGCTCGGCTGCGTGGCTGCTCCGGCGCGGTGAGATGACGCCCCCGGCCATTGCCGTTTCGCTCGCGATCTTGATCGCCTTGTGCGCCCTGGCGGTCGTGCGGGTGCCGGTTCGCATGGAGTCCGTCTCGATCCGCACGGGGCGTGTTCGGCGATGGCTTCATCGGGTGTTACGCCGCCTTCTGCGTTTTCATCACATCCCCGTGCGCGGGAAGCTGGTCGTCATCTTCGATTCGTTCGTGTACGAGACGGTCGCCGCGATGGCGTTCTGGTCCTTCGCGGCGGCGCTGTCCATCGAGCTCCATCCGCTCGATGCGGTGTGGATCCGTGTCGCGCTGCAGCTGGTGCTGATGGCCCCCGTGACGATCGCCGGTCTCGGCGTCCGCGAGGCCAGCCTGGTCGGCCTGGGCAGCCTGGTGGGTGTCGGCGCCTCCGACGGCGTGGCGTGGTCGCTCCTGGTGCTCGCCGGGACACAGGTCGTGGCGATCGCCGGTGGTCTGATCGAGGCCCATGCGACGGCCGGCATCGCGTCGCGGCGCCTGGTCACGCGCAGGGCTCCCGACGCCGGCCCCGATCTCGCCTCCGGCCGAGAGGGTGGCCATACTCGATGAGCGTCCCCGCCGTGTCGCTCTGCGTCATCAATCACAATGGCGCCGCGCATCTACGCCGGGCCCTCACGGCGCTGGACGGTCTGGGATGGTCGTTCGGGGAGGTCCTCGTCGTGGACAACGCATCCGAGGACGACAGCCTGGACGCGGTCGCCGCTTGCTGTCCTCACGCTCGACTCGTCGCCTTGCCCCGGAATCTGGGTCCGGGAGGGGCGCGCAATGCGGGCTTCGCGTCGGCCCGGAACGACCTCGTTCTGTTTCAGGACAACGACGTCGCCCTGTGTCCCGGAGCCGTGAAGCGGCTGGTCGACCGCATGCGAGAGAACGAGCGGGTACTTGCCGTGGCTCCGCGGGTCCTTCATGCATCCGATCCGGAACGGGTGCAGTTCGACAGCGCGGATTGCCACTTCTCCGGCTTCATGATGACCCGCAACGCCGAGGCGTCCGTCGGATCCCTGACGAGTCGCTCCCCGGATCACCAGGCCACCCGGACGACCTCGCTCGTGACGGCCTGTTTCCTTCTCGATGGAAGTCGCTGGTCCGGTGGCCCGCTGTTCGATGACTCGCTGGGCTTCAATCTGGAGGACCACGACTTCGGTGTCCGGGCCAGCGTCTCCGGGCACGAGCTGTGGGTCGAGCCCGAGGCGACCGTGCTGCACGGCGGGGGCACGCCGGGCCTGTCGCTTCGGGACGGTCAACGACCGAGTGAACCGCGTCTGTTCTACCTGATCCGGAATCGCTGGATCGTGATCGCGAAGTGCTTCTCCGTGCGGACCCTGGTACTACTGGCGCCGGCTCTCGCGCTGGTCGAATGTATGCTCCTGGGATGGCTGGTCATCCATGGACGGGGTGCGATCTGGACTCGGGCGGTCCGCTCGTTCTCGGGCCGGCGTCGGACGGTGTGGGCACAGCGGCGCGACGTTCAGCGCGGACGGCGGCGGGGCGATGCGTGCATCCTTCGCGACGGACCGCTTCCGCTGACCTCGCACGTGCGCCGGGGTTCACTCGCGGCCCGGGTCCTGCCGATCGCGGAGCGGCTCCTGCGAGGCTACTGGCGCCTCGTTCGGCGGTGGATATGGTGAGGTGTCGATGCGACTGCTGACGATCGCCGCGTGTCCCTGCCCGTGGCCGCGAGGGACTCCGATTCGCATCCACCGCATGGCCGAGGCGCTGGTCGAACGCGGGCACGAGGTGCACGTCGCCACCTATCCGCTCGGGGACGAACGCGTGCACGTTCCTTACCGGGTGCATCGTGTGAGCTCACGCGGCAGCCGGATGGACCCGCGGCCGGGCCCGTCGCTGAAGAAGCTCCTGTGGCTCGATCCCATGCTGCTCCGCAAGGTGATCCAGCTCCTGCGCACGCGTCGGTTCGACGTGATCCACGCGCACCACTACGAGGGCTTGATCGTGGCATTGCTTGCACGCCGCGTCGCCGGCGGTACTCCCATCCTCTTCGATTCGCATACGCTGCTGGGCACGGAGCTGTCGCATTACCCGCTGCCGTTCCCCGACGTCCTGACGGCGAGGCTCGGGAGCGCCCTCGACCGTGCCCTGCCGGCGCGCGCCGACCACGTGGTCGCGGTCACCGCACGCATGCGTGACTGGTTCGAGAGCGCCGCGTCGATCCCGGCGCATCGCCTCTCCTTGATCCCGAACGGGGTCGAGTACGACTACTTCCAGGCGGGCGCCCACGCTCGCTCCCCGACGCCATCCCGTGACGACACTCGAACGGTGCTGTTCGCGGGCAACCTGGCCCAGTATCAGGGGATCCCTCTTCTCCTCGAAGCCTTCGCCAGGCTGCACGAGCTGAAGCCGCTCACGCGGCTGCAGCTCGTCACCGAGTCGTCACTCGATCCGTGGCGACGGCGGATCGCGGAGCTCGGCATCGCCCACGCCGTGGAAGCGGTGTCGTCCGACTACGCCGAGCTTCCGGGCCGCCTGCGGTCCGCGGACGTCCTCGTGAACCCCCGCACCAACTGCGACGGGATTCCCCAGAAGCTGTTGAACTACATGGCCTCGGGGAGACCCATCGTCTCGTTCGAGGGCTCGGCGGCCGTGCTCGAACACGAACGTACCGGTCTGGTGGTGCCGGACGGGGACGTCGGGGCCTTCGCACTGGCCATGCAGCAGATCCTGGACGCGCCCGAGCGAGGAAGCGCACTCGGAAACGCAGCGCGCGATCACGTCGCCGTCTCACACAGCTGGCAGCATGCCGCGGAACAGATGGAGGGCGCTTGCCGGAGCTGCGTTGGAACCGGGGAGGGGCGCTCATGACGACGTCGCCGATCCTGCTCCTCGGGCTCGACGCGGCCGATGCCGACCTCATCACGACGTTGATCGCCGCCGGGGAGCTTCCCAACCTGGCGCGGCTGCGTGAGACGGGTCGATACGGGCGCCTCGCCACCCCGGCCGATCACTACGCCGGCGCCGTGTGGCCGACGTTCTACACGGGGATGCACGTCCCCTGGCATGGCGCGTTCCACAACAAGCTGTGGCGACCGGACTCCATGCGCGTCGAGGTCGCGGCGGAGCACTGGATCCGAAGTCGGCCGTTCTGGGAGGGGATCGATCCACACCTGCGCGTCTGCATCGTAGACGCTCCGATGGTGCTCGGTGCTCCGAAGCGACTCAACGGAGTCTACCTCGGCGGCTGGGGCACTCACGACGTGATGCATCAGGGCTCCTGGCCGCGGGGCCTCTGGGGAGATCTCGTCCGCCGGTACGGTGCGCCGGCGATGCCGGCCGAGCACTTCGGGGCCCAGTCGCGGGCGTCGCTGATCACGCTGGCCTCGGCGCTGGAGGCCTCGACACGGCAGTTTCAGGACGTCGTCCTGGACGTGCTCCAGCGTGAGCGGTGGGACCTTGCCTGTGTCGTGTTTGGTGCTATGCATCGCGCGGGACACTACCTGTGGGATGCTTCCCAGGTTGAAGACGCGCCGGACGGTGCGGCGGCCGATCGGGTCCGGTCGGGTCTCGGCGCGGTCTACGCAGCGGTCGATCGGGCGCTCGGGGCGATTCTCGATCGGACCGGCGAGGAGACACTCGTTCTCTGCTTTGCCGTGCATGGCATGGCGGCGAACCGGGGCTGGTCTGATCTGCTCCCCGATCTCCTGGCCGCGCTGGAGCACGCCGCGCTCGGCACGCGCCCCAGGCGTGGCTTGCTCCATGCGGTGAAGCGACGGGTCCCGCATCACTGGGTCCGGCCACTCCTGACGCGTCTCCCGGCCGCTGCCGCCGGACGCCTCGTGCCGCTGTGGTCCAGGGGCATGTTCGACTGGTCACGAACCCGGTTCTTTCCGATGCCGATGGATCAGGCGGGCTACCTGCGCGTGAACCTGCGCGGCAGGGAGGCCGCCGGAGTCGTGGATCGGGGCGCCGACTATGACGCCGTGTGCACGCAGCTGGAACGGTGGATGCTCAGCCTGCGTGACGAGGCCACTGGACGCGCACTGACCGATCGCGTCGAACGTGCCTACGCACGAGCCGACGAGGACGCGACGTATCGTCATCTGCTGCCGGACCTGGTGGTCCCCTGGCATGGGCCCGCCGCGGCGGAGACGCGATCGGTGACCTCGACGGTGATCCCGGGGTTTCGGTATCGGGTCCCGCGGCGGCTGCCGTCCGGTCGCTCGGGCAACCACACCGATCGGGGGTGGCTCATCGCGCGGGGAGCCGGTGTGACGCCGGGAGCCTTCGGACGCGAGCACCACGTCGTGGATCTGGCCCCCACGGTGCTCGCGCACCTCGGCCTCGCGCCCGACCCCAGCGTTCAGGGCAGGCCCATCGATCTGCAGGGTGACCCATGATCCTGACTCCGCCGGAACTGGCGTCCGACGTCTACGACGTGTGTGTGATCGGGGCCGGCCCCGCCGGGATCACGCTCGCGCTGGAGCTCGAGCCAACCGGCATGGGCATCTGCTTGCTCGAGGCGGGGGGAGAAACCTACGAGCCGCGGGCGCAACGGCTGCTGGAGGGGACGATGGAGGGTGACCGCTATCCTCCGCTGCGCGACACCCGCCTCTCCGCGCTGGGGGGCACCAGCCATGTCTGGGCGGGCTGGTGCCGGCCGCTGGATCCAATCGACTTCGACCCGCGACCGGGACGGGACGGATGCGGCTGGCCTCTCGGTGCCTCCGATCTCGAGCCGTACTACCGTCGGGCGCACGAGTATCTCGGCCTCGGCGCGTTCGACTACGACGCTCCCGGCGACGCGCTTCGAGACGATCTGCTGCCGATCCGCCCGGCCGATGTCGCGCACGCGGTGTTCCGGGTGGTGCCGCGGCAGCTCGGCGCCCGCTACCGCGGCCGGCTCGAGGTCGCGCAGAACGTGCACCTGGTGCTGCACTCACCGGTGATGCGGTTGCGCATGAACCCCGGAGGTGATTGCGATGGTGCCTGCGTACGCGGGCCCGACGGTCGCGATCTCCGGATACGCGCACGGCGCTACGTGCTGGCGGCGGGCGGCATCGAGAACGCACGGCTGTTGCTGCTCTCAGCCGAGTCGCCCGAGTCGGCACCGGGCAACTCCGCCGATGTTCTCGGTCGGTACTTCACGGATCATCCGTTCGCGAACGTGGGCACGATGCATCTGAACGCGCCCCGTGCGCTCACCGCGTACTTTCCGCGCCGGCCGGCCGGGGACACCGCGGGACCGGGGGTGGCCCCGCAGGTACGGACCACGCTCAGTCTGCCGCGCCACGTGCTCGAGCAGGAGGGGTCGCTGAACGCGGCGCTGTTCTTTCACCCCCGATATGAAGCGCACGAGGTGTTCGACCACCCCGAGGTCGCGGCGCTGCTGGAGGTCTGGAACAAGCTACGGGGCAAGGCCGTGCCGGGCGGGCTGCGTCCATACCTACAGAGAGCGGTCAGGGCTCCGCACCGACTCGTCGTCGCCGGGGCCCGAAAGCTACTGATCGGTGCCGGACCGGGTCGGACGTGGCGCTGCCGCGCCATGTTCGAGACGGAGTCGCGCGCCGAGAACCGGGTGACGCTGGGCGTGCGACGCGATGCATTGGATCGTCCCCTCGCCCATGTCGACTGGCATCTGAGTGAACTCGATCTGCTGAACATGCGATCGATCATGGGCCGCTTCGACCGCGCCCTCCGTTCGACCGGCATCGGATGGATCGAGTTCGCGTGCCAGGACACGGCGGATGGGTGGCGCAGCCTGGCGGAGGGCGGGAAGCACCACATGGGCACGACACGCATGCACGTCTCGCCCCGGTCCGGCGTCGTCGACGCGGACTGCCGGGTGCACGGTGTCTCGAACCTGTACGTGGCCGGCAGCTCGGTCTTTCCCAGTGGCGGCTATGCGAATCCGACGCTGACGATCGTCGCTCTGGCGATCCGTCTGGGGGACCACCTGAGGAACGGGACGACGACGTGAACCCGTGCCGTATCATCCCGGCTTCGCCCACGATCTCCTTCACGTGACGCTCCGGTCTCAGTGCTGGATCGTCGAAAGACTCTCCGGATTGGAGCAGCGAGTCGATCGATCGTTCAACCGAGGCGAGCGGTGAGTCGACTCGCATTCGGGATGGGCAGTCGAGAAGATTCACTCCCGTGCTTCGGCCCCGAGATCATAGAATGGTGCGTGCGACGCCGTCGCGCCGATCCGTCATCCGCAATCTCAGCCTGTAACAACGTGTGGGAGCTTCTGGAGGCACAGTGGTTTCTCTATTCGCGCTCGTTCTCCTGGTCGGAATCGCCGGATCGGCCCTCGGCGATCCGGATCCCGTGCTGGAGTGGCTCCGGGGCCGGGATCAGCACTTCGCCGAGCATCCCGAGCTCGTGGGAAAGTCCGGGACGGGCTACAACCCCTACGCGCGGGCGAGGTGGTTCCTCGAGCAGCGAATGGTCGACGGTGCCCTCCCCGAGGGCGACGCCCGGCTGAAGGTGTGGGAAGACGAGCGCGGCCGCGTCGCGAGGACCGGGGACAGCTGGTTCTCCGTCGGTCCGAGCAACTTCGGGGGCAGGCTCCTCAGCATGACGTTCGACCCCGGCAACTCGCAGAGAATCTACGCGGGGGCGGCCGGCGGAGGGCTCTGGCGGACCGACGACGCCGGCGCGTCCTGGGAGCCGCTGACGGACACGTATCCGTTCATCGCCATCGGCGGCGTGGCCGTGAAGCCGGGCGATCCGACCCGGATCATCGTCGGGACGGGGCAGGGTCAGCCCGGAGGCAACGCCGTCGACGGCATCGGAGTCTGGCGGTCGCTGAACGGCGGGAGCTCCTGGCAGTCGACGTCGCTCCACCACGACCGTGACACCACGAACGGCTTCTACTTCGTGAAGTACCACCCGAACGCCAGTGTCGTCTTCGCCGGCTCGCAGTCGGCGCTGTCCCGATCCGTGGACGACGGAGCGACCTGGACGACCGTCCTGGGCGTGGGCTGCACGGACATCGCTCTGCTGCCCGGCTCGCCGGTCGCTCTCGCGATCCAGGGGCGGCCCGCGACCGGTGCCGGGATCTACCGCTCGACGGACGGCGGAACGAGCTGGACGGCCGTGCACAACCCCTCGTCCTGCGGGCGCGGGCGGGTCGCGTTCGCACCATCCGACCCGACCATCGCCTACGCGCTCCTCGGGCACTCCGATGGTGACGGCCTCCGCGGGGTCTTCCGGTCCGACGATGGCGGTGCGACGTGGGCCCCGGTCAACGCCGACTACAGCCTCACGAGCGGGGGCCAGAGCTCGATGCACCAGGCGCTCGCCATTCACCCCGACGATCCGGACCTGATCATCGTGGGCGGCGTCAATCTCATGCGCTCGAGCAACGGCGGCGTGGACTTCGAGCGGCTCAACGATGCGATCGGGCCGCACGTCGACTATCTCGGGGCGATCTGGGATCCGGTCACTCCGGATCTGCTCTGGATCTGGGGCGATGGCGGGGTCTGGCAGTCTCCGGACAACGGCGACACCTGGGTCGAGAAGAGCACGGACCTGCGCAACATCCAGCTCTACGACGTCGGGACGAGCGTCGCCTCGGCCACGGTGGACGTTCTCTTCGGAGGGGCCCAGGACAACGGAGTGGAGAGACGCGATCCCGGGGACACCACCTGGGACGTCGTCTTCGCGGGCGACGGCACGATCACGGTCGTCCACTCGACGGATCCCGATATCGTCTTCGCCACGAAGCAGCGGGGACTCCACCTGCGGAGCCTCGATGGCGGCAGCAGCTTCGACTTCATGTACGGCGGGTTGCCCGGCGGCGATGCGGGCCCCTTCGTCACGCCGAAGGTGGCGGATCCGAGCAACCCGGAGGTGCTGTTCACGACCACGACGACGGAGCTGTACCGGTCCACCGCCGCCTCGACGTGCGACGCCGACTGCTGGAGCCCGGTCGACAACTCCGGTCGGCCGGCGGTGTCGCTATCGGTGAGCCCGGCCGACGGCAACGTGGTCTGGGCCTTGATGCAGGACGGGACCGTCCGCAAGTCCGCCGACGGGGGGAGCTCGTTCGCGCCGGTGACGACCCCGACGGCGTCGGGGGAGCCCACCTGCATCGCGGCCCATCCGTCGAGCGCCGCCGTCGTCTTCGCGACGTTCTCCGGGTACGGGACCGGCGCCCACGTGGTCCGCTCTCCGGACGGCGGGACGACCTGGTTGGACATGACCGGGAACCTTCCCGACGCTCCCGTCAACACGATCGCGATTCCCTCGGACGTCCACGCGATCTACGTGGGGACGGATGTCGGCGTGCATGCCACGACCGATGGTGTGACCTGGGCGGAGTACGGCAGCGACCTGCCGTTCACGGTCGTGACCGATCTGGAGATACACGAGGCCTCCGGCACCCTGGTGGCGGCGACGTACGGGCGCGGGGCGTGGGTGACCACGCTGATGTCCATGCTGGCCGTGGATCCGGACGTCGTGACCTCTGCCGGCAATCTCCTCCTGGCACCGCCGGCTCCGAACCCGGTCGAGGGGGAAGCCCGCATCCGCTATGCGGCGCACGCCTCCTCGCCCGTGACGCTCGACGTCTTCGACGTGAACGGAAGGCGGGTCACCCGGGTGACGGAGCTGGCGACCGGGGACGGCGAGGTCCACGAGGCGATCTGGAGGACGGACTCGGTCCCGGCCGGGGTGTATCTCCTGCGATTGCGAGCCGGGGGACGCGAGGCCGCGAGGCGGGTCACGGTGGTGAAGTGAGGGAACGACCCCTCGAAGCCTCGGGAGTTCAGATCCCACGGACGTCGTACCAGGCGCCGAACATGAGTGCCGGCGCCGAGTGGCTCGTGCGATCGATCAAGACGCAGTGCCTGGATCAGATGATCCTCCTCGGTCCGGCCTCAGTGGAGCGGGCGATCTCGGAGTACACGCCCACTCTCACGGGGAGCGAAGCCAGGGCATCGGCGACACGCTGGTCAACGGCACAGATCCACGATCCGACGGCGCGATCCATGTAGAGCAGCGCCTCGGCGGGCTGCTCGAGTTCTACGATTGGCGGGCCGCGTGAGCTCGTTCGAGTATTCGGACACAACGGGAACACTATCGAACCAGGACGAATCGACGAGTCTCCGAGGCCTCGCCAACCTCCAGTCGCTGCCAGTAGATGCCGGATGGCGCCACTTCACCGTGATCATCGTGTCCATCCCAGTCCAGGTGATGCGTACCCGCGACGAGCTCTGCGTCGAGAAGCTCCCGCACGACGCGACCGCTCACATCGAGTACACGGAGGGTGACCCGCCCCTGAGCCGGAAGCACGAACTCGATCGACGTCGTCCCGCGGGATGGATTGGGATGGACGCGGTGGAGCAGCGCGTGGGAGTCCGGTGAACCGCTCGCGTCGGAGCCGACGCTGACGATCTCCGCCGTGCACCTGTCGAAGAACGTCTGCTGTGCGATCGGATCGCCGTCGACGTTGAACTCGTTGCCGCACCAGACCGAGAGAATGTCGAGCGCACCGGGCACGTCGTCGACGATCGCGATCCCGTTGTACTCCCCGATCCGCAGCGTGGCAGTGCTCGGGGTCAGATCAACGTGCTCCGACCACGCAACACCATCATAGTGGTAGACTCTGCCCCAATCGTTGGGGACGAAGACGTCGGTTCCCGAGCTGCCCCAGATCTCCCAGCCTCCCCGAACCGCACCCTCGGTGTCGGTCCAGCCAACGCCGTCGTACGACCAACACTTGTCGTTGAGCGGCTAGGTGGGCTGCTGAGGCACTACCATCGGGAGACGGCGTGATCGGTGCGCTTCTGGGTCCTGTCGAGTTGCTTGACCGACATCGGATGTGACCTGCACCAGCCAGCAGTGCGTGAGTCGCCATGGAAGCCACTGTGTGGCTTGCGGCTACGGCATGGGCTGCGGGCGCGGGCCGTCCAGGCGAGCTGACCTCCCAGGCATGATCAGGGTTCCCGCACTGTAACCCCGACTGCACGCGCGTTTCGTCTTCCGATCATCCACCTCACTCGACCGAACCGGTGTTCAGACTCTCCGTTACGTTTTCCGTGCTTTCTTGTGCGCGTTTCGCGCGCTGCTGCGCACCTCCGGGTGAGGTCGGCGACACGACGCGAGGCAACGGCCGATGTGTGCGGCGTGCAGCTCATCCCCCCGCGTCAGGAGATCCGTCATGCAGAGCTCATCCGCGAGATCCTCTTCAAGGCTGGACGTTGCGCCGATACGAGCTCTCCTCCTCATCGTCGTACTCGCGCCGAGCCCATTCCTCTTTCCTCATGACGTACACGGGCAGTGTCTTCCTGCCCCTGCGGGCTTTGCAGGCTGGCGGCCACACGACGAGAGGGTTGCGCCCGAAGCGCCAGAAGTCGGGGGCGCTCTCTTCCGGTAGCGCGCCCTAAAGCGACTTCCATCCTGGAGGTGTCCGATGAGATCCATCCTCGTCTCCGTTCTGTCCGCCAGTGTGGCGCTCGCCCTGGGCTCGCAGGGGGCTCTGTCGCACACTCAGATCACCACCGACCCGGCCGACGACTCGTATCCCGCGTGGTCGCCCGAGGGCACCCACATCGCATTCCACTCGGACCGTGGCGGCAATGACGACATCTGGGTGATCCGGCTGTCGGACGGCGACCTGACCCAGATCACCACCGACCTGGGTTCGGACATCCGACCCCACTGGTCGCCCGACGGCAGTCAGATCGCCTTCGTGTCGGACCGAGGCGGCAGCAACGACATCTGGGTGATCCGGCTGTCGGACGGCGACCTGACCCAGATCACCGATCACCCACTTGACGAGCAAATGCCCGCCTGGTCGCCTGACGGCAGCCAGATTGCCTTCTGGGCGGACTGGAGTGGCAACAATGACGTCTGGAGGATCCGGCTGTCAGACGGCGAGCTGGTCAACATCACCGACCACCCCGCCAGCGACACCCATCCCACGTGGTCACCCGACGGTAGCCAGATCGCCTTCCCGTCGCTCCGTAGCGGCAATCAGGACATCTGGGTGATCCGGCTGTCGGACGGCGCGCTGACCCAGATCACCACCACCGGCGACAGGGACGTCTTTCCCGGCTGGTCGATCAACGACGAGATCGTCTTCTTCAAGCAAGCCGACGAGATCATCGACATCTGGAAGGTCCCGGCGACGGCGGACGGCACGCAGCAGCGGTTGACCGCCAACCTGGCGGATGACCGTGAACCCGCCTGGTCACCCGACGGCAGTCAGATCGCCTTTTCGTCCGACCGTGACGATGGCGATGGTATCGACGACAGGGACATCTGGATCATACCCGGCACGATCTCCGTCGGCACCTCCGCGCCACTGGCCCGGAGCATGATCCTCGCCCCGTATCCGAACCCGCTCAACCCGACGGCGACCCTTCCGTTCACGCTCGGGACGGCCGGCTCGAGCCGGATTCTGGTGTACGACGTCAGCGGTCGCTTCGTGCGGCGGCTCGTGGATGACCACCTTCCCGCCGGTGAGCACTCGGTCACCTGGGATGGTCGCGATGCGACCGGGTCACCGATGCCCAGCAGCGTGTATGTCTACGTGCTGAGTGTCGATGGCGAGGTCGTCGGAACCCGGAAGGCGGCGCTGCTGAGATAGTGCATTCAAGTCCGGGCCTTCCGGAGGCACAGTTACGACAATCAAGGGTGGCGTGACCATGTTCTACGAGCGAACGATGGGACGGCTCGAACGTTCCGGCGTGGCCGCTTGCACGGCGGTGATCGTTCTGGCGCTGGCCGCGGCGGAAGACGTAGCCGTCTCGGCGGACCAGGTGTCTCGTACTGCCACTAGGCCCGGGAATCGGGGCGACTGCACGCACCCGCTCTTCGACGAAGAGGTGGTCTACCCTGCGGGCCGAGGCGCAGAGCGCGTGGCAACAGGTGACCTGGACGGTGACCTCGATCTCGACCTGGTCGTCACGAACTCCTCACATGGCGACGTTTCGGTTCTGCTCGGCAACGGTGACGGCACCTTCGCCGCCGACACCCGCGTCGTCGTGGGTGCTCGACCGGGCGGCGTCGCGCTCGGCGACCTGGACGGTGACCTCGACCTCGACCTGGTCGTCACGATCTCCAGAGATGACGTCGTTGCGGTTCTGCTCGGCAACGGCGACGGCACCTTCGCGCTGGGCACCCGCTTCGCTGTGGGTGATGAGCCCGCCCCCGTCGCGCTCGGCGACCTGGACGGTGACCTCGATCTGGATCTCGTCGTTTCGAACAGGGCGGACGACGACGTGTCCGTTCTGTTGAACGACGGGAACGGGATCTTCGCGGCTGGTGTCCGCTACGACGTGGGTGACCGACCGAACGGTCTAGCATTGGGAGACCTGGACGGGGACGAGGATCTCGACCTGGTCGTCGCCAACAATGAGGACGACGATTTCTCGGTGCTCTTCAACCACGGTGACGGAACGATGGCACCCGGCGTGCGCTTCGATGCGCAGAAGGGCCCGAATGGCGTGGCCATTGGTGATCTGGATGGGGACCTCGACCTCGATGTAGCGATCGTGAACGAGGACGTGGACAGGATCTCGGTATTCGCAAATGACGGCAACGGGGTCTTCCCGTCCGCTGCCGTGTACGGCGCTGGGAACGAAGGCGTCCAGGTGGCCATGGCCGACTTTGATGGAAACGGCAGCCTGGATCTGGTCTCCAGCAATCTGGACGGCGACAACGTATCGATGTTGCTGAACAACGGGGACGGGACGTTTGCGGCCCGTGTGTTCTACGGCACGGGCGACAGACCTGCAGGGCTTGCGATCGGTGACCTCGACGGCGACTTCAAGACGGACGTCGTCACGGCGAGCAACGGCGACGACAGCATCTCCGTACTGCTGAATCGATGTGAGCCCGCGACGGAATGCGGCGACTTTCCGTGCGGTCCCGACGATGACAACGTCTTGCTCTGTCACGTTCACGTTGTTCCAGGAAAAACGGCACACGCGCGCACGCTCTGCCTGAGTCCCGATGCGGCTGCTGCCCACATGAGAGACCATGAAGGTGACCATTGCGGACCCTGCGAGGCTTCTGCGCTCGAGACCCACCAGAAGATCAGCGACACCGAGGGCGGCTTCGAGGGTGTTCTGGACGACGGCGACCGGTTCTCAGCGGCGTGCGGGATCGGAGACGTCGACGGTGACGGGATCCCCGACCTCGCGGTCGGATCCCCCTTCGATGACGACGGCGGCACGGACCGCGGCGCGGTGTGGATTCTCTACCTCAATGCCGACGGCACCGTGAAGGATCACCGGAAGATCAGCGACACGGCGGGCGGCTTCGACGGCACGCTGCGTGACCAGGACCACTTCGGTTTCGCCGTGGCGCCCCTGGGTGATCTCGACGGGGAAGGACCTGCCGAGTGGGCCCTGGCGGTGGGCGCGATTGGCCTCGACCAAAGGAACGTTTACGGACGGTCGGACGAGTCGGTCTGGGTTCTGTTCATGGCCGGGGATGGCACCGTCCTCGGATACGAGGAGATCCACCATCCGTTTCGGGACGCCAGCGGCGGTCTCGATTATTGCTCGGATGGCGAGCACGGGTTTGCCCTCAGCTCACTGGGAGACCTCGACGGGGACGGTGTCGTCGATCTGGCCGTGGGTTCGCCCGGGGAAGGTTGGGAGAACCACGGGTTTTTCGGTGCGGTCCGGATCTTGTTCCTGAACAGGGATGGAACCTGGAAGCATGACTCGTGGGTCGGCGTGCAGTACAGATGGATTTGTGGGGTCGGGGGCGCCGACTCCTACATGCCTTTGGGCGTGCATGACGACTTTGGCTCTTCGGTCACGACACTCGGGGATCTCGATGGAGACGGCATCGTGGATCTGGCGGTCGGCGCATCGGGGGACGACGACGGCGGCAGGGACCGTGGTGCGATGTATGTCCTGTTCCTGAACACGGACGGCACGGTCAGGGAGTACCAGAAGATCAGCGACACCGCCGGTGGCTTCGAAGGCATCCTGGACGACCATGACACCTTCGGTCGGACGGCCACCGCGCTGGGCGATCTCGACGGCGACGGCGTCGTCGATCTGGCCGTCGGTGCGTCGGGGGACGACGACGGCGGCGATGCGGTGTGCGACTACCTCGAGCCATGCACCGACCGTGGGGCGTTGTGGCTCCTCTTCTTGAACCCGGACGGCACCGTGAAGGACCATCACAAGCTCAGCGACACGGCCGGTGGATTCTACGGCGTGCTGGATGACGACGACTCCTTCGGCATCGCTCCGGCTCTTCTGGGCGATCTCGATGGCGACGGGGTGCAGGACCTCGCCGTGGGCGCATTGGGGGACGACGACGGTGGCGTGGACCGGGGTGCGGTGTGGGTGCTCTTCGTGGATCGCGTCGTCGACGGAGCACGCGCCGGAGTGGCGACGCCCAGCGGCACCACGAGCACGTTCCGGCTCTCGGCCGGCACACCCAGTCCATTCCGTCGTTTCACGACGATTCGGTACGAGGTCACCCAGCCCTCGGTGGTCGAACTTGGCATCTACGACGTTCAGGGTCGACTGGTTCGGACGCTCCACAGCGGATTGCAGGTGGGTCTCCATGCGGTCACGTGGGAAGGGCGTGACGGGCTGGGCTCGACAATCGCTCCGGGCACGTACTTCATCCGGATGGAATCAGCAGGAGGTACGGACACGCAGAGAATCGTGTTCCTCGGTGAGGGGTAGGAGCGCCTTGTCTCCGGAAACTCCACGCGCCGCCCCAGGCGTCCGACTGACCAGACGTGGCCCGTGTGATGACCGAGCCGCACACTTTCCTGTTCGCATTCCGCAGGGAATCTCGCACTTCCTACAGGAGGACTCCCGACCCCGCAGATCGGATCGTGAGCGCGATTCCGGCTCCGGGGCCTCGTTCAATGGGAAGGGGCGGCCATGAACACGAGAGGACATGCGTGGAGCGGCGGGATCGGGGCCGGTCCAGGGCGTCTGCTGCTGGTGATCGCGCTGTCGGGCATGTCGCTGCCTGAAGACGGCCTGGCCACGACGCCCGGGCGTGGTGGGTTCCTGGAGAACATCGGACAGCTCGACGAGCGGGTGCGTTTCAGCACATCCGCACCGGGCATGACGGTCTTCTTTACGCCGGACGAGCTCGTCATCGACGCGCACGACCCAGCGCCGGGCGAGGGCACGGAACGGTTGCCGGAGGACCTGTCCGGCGACCTCGAGGCGTCGCTACGGATCACGACATCTGTCCGAAGCGGACACGTGATACGGGTTCGCTTCCAGGACGCGAGCCCGGCTCCCCGCGTGACGGGCCGCACGGCTCTGCCCGGCGCGTTCAACTTCTTCAAGGGCGCCGACCCGGCATCCTGGCACACGGGCGCGCGACGGTACGCCGAGATCACCTACCGCGAGATCTGGCCCGGCATCGACCTCGTCTTTCGACTGACCCCCCTGGGCCTCGAGTACGACGTACTCGTGGGCTCCGGTGCGGATCCCTCGCAGGTTCGCTTCGCGTACGAGGGAGCGGATCACGTGCAGGAGTCGGATGGCACAGCTCGGATCGAGACCTCGGTCGGGGATCTGATCCACCGGTCGGCGATCGCCGGGGATACGAGCGGTAGCATCCGTCGCGAGGACGCCGGAGACGGTAGCCCGCTCGGCGGGCACTGCGACGCGTTCTTCGACTGGATCACGCTTCTCGGTGGAACCGGTGACGACATCGGCTCGGCCATCGCGCTCGACGCATCGGGACAGCCCGTGGTGACCGGACAGACGACCTCGACCGACTTCCCCACCACGCCCGGTGCGTACGCCGGTTCGTCCGAAGGCGACTGGGACAGCTTCGTCACCAAGCTCGATGACACCGGGAGTGACCTCGTCTGGTCGACGTACATCGGCGGTGAGCTCCTCGACTGGGCCACGGCGCTGACGCTGGATGCCCTCGACGACGTCGTGATCGCGGGTCTCACGAGATCGGCCGACTACCCGACGACACCCGGTGCCTACGACACCACCGCCTCGCTCCCGGTCGATGACCTGGACACGTTCGTGACGAAGCTCTCGAGCGGGGGAGACTCCATCCTCTGGAGTACCTATCTCGGAGGGGATGCGGATGAGGCCGCGCGGGGGGCCGGCGTGGTGATGGACGCGGCAGGCAACGTCCTGGTCTGCGGAGATACCGTTTCCGGCGATTTCCCCACCACCGCGGGGGCCCACAAGCGGGTCCACCCCGATGGAGACCGGGACGCGTACGTCACGAAGGTCGCAGCGGACGGTGCCAGCCTCGTCTGGTCGACGCTGCTCGGCGGGGACGAGGCGGCCGAGTTCATCAAGGAGATCGACCTCGATGCCGCCGGGAACCCCGTGGTCGGCGGTCTCACCCGTTCGGTGGAGTTCCCCACCACACTTGGCGTTTACGGTTCGACCTACAGCGGCGTCGGCGACGGCTTCATCACGAAGCTCGAGGCAGACGGCTCGGACCTCGAATGGAGCACCTTCGTGGGAGGAAGCACCACAGACCAGGTGGAAGCCATCGTGATCGACCCCTCGACGGGGCATGTGATCGCGGCGATCAGAACCTACGGCGGTGACTTTCCTACGACCCCCGGCGCGTTCGATGAAGACCACAATGGCATGATCGACGTCGCCGTTCTGCAGATGAGCGCGGATGGGAGTGCGCTCGACTGGAGCACCTTTCTCGGCGGCTGGAGTGACGACTGGGTGGGGGGACTCGCGATCGGCCCCGAAGGGCATCTGTTCGTGATCGGCGCCACGGCGTCCTGGAACTTCCCGACGACGGGCTACGCCTTCGACGGCACGTACAACGGGGCATACGATGGGTTCATCAGCATCGTTCAGAACGATGGCACCGATCTCGTCTGGAGCACGTTCATGGGTGGGGGCAGCCCAGAGGATCCGTGCTTCAGCTGGGGCTGCCCGGATTATTGGGACTGTGCACTGAACTGCGACGGCGACCCGGTGTGCCTTCCGGAACTCTGCGAGTCGCCCGGGTACCCTTATCATTGCCCGGATGGCTTCGACTGCGTTGAAGTAGCCGGTGGCTTTAGCATCTGCCAGCGGAGCTGCGAGACGCAGCCGGACGCTTACGAAGGGTTCACGGACGACTTCGGCAAGCCCGTGGTCGTGCGTGGCGACGCGGTCTACATGGTGGGTCTCACGGGGTCAAACGATTTCCCGACCTGCCCCTCGGGAGGAATCTGGGACGCGACCCTGGAGGGTGCCCGGGACGCGGTCGTGCTCAGGATGGCGTATTCCTCCACCATAGGGGTACCCGAGCTCGTGGTGACGAGCCATCCGCGTCTGACCGCTTCCCCGAACCCGTTCCGTGGCGTCGCCACGATCAGCTACGAGCTGCCGGCGGCCGGAACGGTTCGCGTGACGGTGCACGATGTGGTCGGCCGGCTGGTCCGGATGCTCGAGGTCCCGGAGCGCCTTCCCGCCGGCACGCATCGGCTCACGTGGGACGGGCTGAACGGCTCCGGCTCGCCCGTCGTACCGGGCGTCTACTTCGTCAGACTCGAAGCCGGGGATGGGCGGCGCGCGGTACGACTCGTTCGAATCGAGTGATTCGCGGGTCGGCATGGCCACTGAACGTAGCCCCTGGCCATCAGAAGTCTTCCAGCATCCAGACGTCGCCCTCCGAGTGGCTCGTCGTGTACGCGATGTGCGATCCGTCCGGAGACGGGCTTGCGGCGAATCCCATCCACTCGTCGTCCGACGCCCACAAGAGCCGGGAGCTGCCATCGAGCTCGACACGTCTCATCCAGTTCGTGGCGTCACCGTGCGTACCGATCGCCACGAGCCACGTGCCATCTGCCGACCAGTACACACTTCGGGGATATCCGCGCCAGCTTCCTTCGATCTCTCGTAGCGAGCCATCGGTGAGCTCCAGCACCCACAGCTGCCCTGCGACGAGCGCCACGCGCGTGCCGTCCGGGGATAGATCCCACCAGCCAATCCCAGTCAGGCGGAGGTCCACGCGAGCGATCTCCTCCTGCACGGTGCCGTCCTCGGGATCCAACCCGTAGAAGACGGTCGTGTCTCCTTCGATCCGCTTGAGCAGGCACGGGGCCCCGGGCTGCTTGGCGCAGAGCACCCTTTCGATGGCCTGCAGGTGGCGTGTGACGCGTTCGGTGTCGCGGAAGATCTCCGTGGCGGGACCGCCGTCGACGGGCATCCGCATTATGCGGTCGCCCTGCCAGTAGAGAACGGCGGAGCCATCGGGGGTCAGGCACTGAACCCACTCGAGCTCCGGTGTCCTCACGATCGGCTCCTCGAGGCGCGTCTCCATGTCGGTGACGTAGATGTCGCAGTCCGCGTTCCCCATCTGGTTCATGAAGAAGAGCCGCCGCCCGTCTCTCGTCCAGGCGCCGGGGTACGCCGGCCAGTCCTGCGAGGTCCACCGTCCCGCTTCGATCCCGTCTCCGTGCTCGCTCAGCTCGAGGAGACCGGTCCGGTTGACGAGGTCCCACCGGATGAAGGACAGCCGCCGGCCGTCGGCGGAGGCCGTGAGCTGACTGAGAAGGGACCCATCCTGCTCGAGAACTGGCTGGGGATTCCCCGTGCGATGTCCCGTCATCGGGTCGACCGACACGGACCAGAGAGCCGACGTCGTTCCCGTTCGGTTCGTCAGACGCGCGAAGATCAGGCGGCCATCGGGAAGCCAGCACAGGCTGTTACCCTCACTTCCGCGATCGATGTTCAGGCCTCCTTCGAGGACCACCGTGGTGTCGCCACGGAGATCACAGGTCTCGATGGTCACGATGGCACCCCGTCCGGCGCTCTTGTCCGTCCGGGTATACGCGACCCGGGAAGCGCTGGGCGACCAGACGGGATTGCCGAGCGGGCCGCGAGGCACCTCCCGGATCATGCGCAGGTTCTCTCCCGAAGAGTTCATGACCCACAATGCCCTGCGATGCTCCCGGAACAGGGCGATCTTCTCGCCGTCGGGTGATGCCGCCGGCCACAACGACGTCGTGTGCTCGGACTCGTAGATCTTCCGGCTCGTGTTGAGGACGATGTTTCGCAGCCAGATCTGCTCGCGAGAGCCGTCGACGAAGTTTCTCAAGCGCCACGGGACACCGCCCGCATACTCGTATGTCAGCAGCGTCTCGCTGTCGGGCATCCAGCCGATGGCGTACACTTCGCCCGCGGGCCCGTCGATCACACGCATGCGCCCGGTCTCCACCGACATCACGTTGAGTGCCGACCAGTCGCCACTCATGTGTCTGAGCGGAAGCGCGAGATAGCGCCCATCCGGGGAGATCGCTACCTGCAAGAGGGACGTCTTCACATCGTCCGGGAGAACGGTGAGCCTCGTCAAACGCGGTTGCAGGGGTGCCCCGTCACTGACCCGCCACAGCCACACACCCGCCACGACGGCGAGTAACGTCAGCCCTGTGACGGACAGCGACCAGGCGACCCGATGTCGCCGGCGGCGGAGCACACGCGCCGCATCGGCCTCGCCGGACGCCCGCTGAAGCGCGTCCAGCACCTCCAGCGCCTCGGCCGCATCCAGGCGATCATCCGGCTTCTTCTCGAGACACCGTGCGATGAGGGTCTCGAGCACCGATGGGACGTCTTCACGAGCCTCGCCAACGCGCTTCTGCTTCTCGTGGACGATGTTGTAGCCCAGCGCATGATCCGAGTCGCCCTTGAAGGGCAGGCGTCCCGTGAGCATCTCATGAAGAACCACACCCAGCGCCCAGATGTCCGTCCGGTGGTCGACCTTCTCCCCTCGCATCTGCTCGGGCGACATGTAGCCGATGGTCCCGATGCGCGCCCCCGTCTTCGTGATCTCCGATCGCCCGCGGGAGCGCGCCAGGCCAAAGTCCATGATCTTCGCTGGCCCGCTCGACGAGAGCATGATGTTCGACGGCTTGAGGTCCCGGTGGACGATCCCCCTCTCGTGCGCCTGCCGGAGTCCGGCCGCGATCTGTGCGCCGATGCTCACCGCCTCCTCGACCGACAGCGGACCGGAGGCGATGCGCTCCCGGAGGGTCGTCCCCTCGACATACGCCATCGCGATGAACGTTCGGCCTTCGGACTCGTTTATCTCGTAGATCGTGCACACGTTCGGGTGGTCGAGTGCCGCGGCGGCCCGGGCCTCGTGCACGAGTCGCGTCCTGGCTTCGTCACCTGCGGCGGACTGAGGTAGCAGGAACTTGAGAGCGACCGACCGGTGGAGCTTCGTATCCTCGGCGAGGTACACGGTGCCCATGCCCCCCTGGCCGAGCTTGCGCAGGATGCGATAGCCGCCGACGTGGCCGGTCAGCGGCGGCGACTCCGGGGACAACGGCTCGCTCTCTGGGCTCAACGCTCCGGGCGGAACGACCGCCCCCGTCTCCATGATCGGCTGGCGAACGTCATGGTGTGCCAGCAGCGATTCCACCTCCCGTCGAAGCTCCGGATCATCCCGACATGCCTCGTCGAGGAATGGTCGTCTCGCCTCGTCGGACAGGCTCGCGGCCTCGAACAGAATGTCCTTCATCCGTTCGAAGCGATCCACGCTCAGGTCTCGCTATCGGCCAGTGCACGTGTGAACCACATCTTAGCGACGCACCAGTCCTTGTTCACCGTTCGTGGAGAGACGTCGAGTACCTGGGATACCTCGGCGATCTTGAGCCCGCCGAAGACACGCAGCTCGACGACCCGGGCCATGCGCTCGTCCTTCTCCGTGAGCTGTGTGAGGACGTCCTCGAAGCGGAGAAGGTCGACGTCGTGACCGGCGGTGAGAGCAAGCTCGGGGTCGAGCGTCACACGCTTCCACCCGCCCTCACGTCTGGCCGCGGCGCGCCGGCGCGCATGATCGATGAGGAGCTGTCGCATTGCGCGCGCCGCGATGGCCAAGAACTGAGCTCGGCTCTTCCAATCGATCGCGGAGGCATCGGCCAGGCGCACGTAGGCCTCGTGGACGAGCGCGGTCGGCTGGAGGGTGTGTCCGGATCGCTCGTGGTGCATGAGTCGGGCGGCGAGGCGACGAAGCTCGGCGTACGTCGCGTCGAAGAGAAGATCCACCGCGGCACGCCGGTCGCCGCCCTCTTCCTCCATCGAGGTCAGGATCCGCGTGATGTCGGATTGAGACAGATCAGCCACGCACCGAGTCCTCCACACGACGCCCTGGTCGACGCCGGTTCGCGGGAATGCGGGCTACGGTAGGGGCGTCCGGAGCCGTCCCGGAGGAAGGCTAGACGCCCACGCTCGACTCATGCCGACAGTCCAGGATGATACCTCAGCAACCGACCGGCACCTGGATCGAACGCGCGTTCGCTCCCGTTTGGGCATGACTGGGAAGTCGACGGAGATCACCTCGCGCGGATGAGCCTGGAGGAACGCAGCTCAGGTCGGAAAAGCCGGGCGAGCTGGTCGCGAAGGGCGACGTTCTCGAGCTGGAGGTAGGACCGGGAGGGGAGGGCTCCTCGGATCAGGGAAACGATGACCGCAAGCGCCGGCGTTCCAGGCGTAGAATGGATGTGAGGGCGCTGTCGGGAAGCTGGCACGGTGGGGGCATGAGGTCAACCGCGGGAACGTGCGTGGGTTTTCGGCATGGATACATCATCGCGACGCATCGGGTACCTTGCAGGCTCATGTAAGGAGGAGATGGAGACATGTTCGACCCTCGCCACCATGTTCCAGGCAATGCACTCATCTTCGCCGCCGTGCTCTTTCTTTGCTGCTCCTCGAGTGACACGGTGGTCTCCCCCGAATACCAACAGGGCAAGAATCTCTACACTATGACGGTGGATGGGGACACGAGGGAGTACATCGTGCATGTTCCCGCCGGTTGCAACCCCCGGAGCTCGACGGCGGTCGTATTGATGCTCCATGGCGCCGGCGGGACCGGCGAAGGTACCTACAACAGCTCGGGCTGGAAGGAGCTCGGAGAGTCCGAGACCATCCTGACCGTCTTCCCCACCGCGCTCGAGTACTGCTACACGAACTCGCAAGGCAAGACGAGAGTCGCGCCCAGGTGGCACAGCCTGAACACGGGCGTGTTCTGCGAGGGGCAGACGCTGAAAGACGACGTTGCCTTTCTTCGCCGGGTGATCGACGAGCTCGAGATGAACTTCAACATCGCCGCCAAGCGCATCTACATGGTGGGCTTCTCGAGTGGCGGGCAGATGGTTTCTCGCTGTGCGCTGGAGATGAGTGACTTGCTTGCGGCCGTCGTGCAGTCCGGTGGCGCAGCCATCCCCGACACGAGCGAACCGCTGGAGCGATTGCCGATCGCGTTCGAAGCAGGATCCGTGGATACCAGGTGGGTTGGTGAAGGCAACGAAGTGCCGATGGCGGACTTCGAGACCGCGATGTCCGTTGGTCCGTTCTTCGAAGTAGTCAGCGACCACGTCAGGGCGTTCGGTTTCGAGCAAACCTATACCGTGAGCGGCGATTCGACCATGGCCCTGACCGCCACGTTCCCAGGCGTGTCGGGGGCCAGCCGCGAGTTCACCTTCACGTTGATCAAGGGGCTCGATCACAGCTATCCGAACACCGTCAACCACCCGCGCTATGGCGCCGAGGAGAACTGGGGCTGGCTGAAGCGGTTCAGCCGCCGATGACGACCTGAGTCGAAGGTCAATCCTCCCTGTTCGGGGTCAGATCCCGTGGCGTCCGAGAACAGGTGCGCCGCGAAGAGGCGGCGAGGTCCAGCGCGTGCTGTCAGAAATGCGATCGCATCGCCAGATTGAAGCTTACGAGCCTCGTGCCGGACTCCTCGCGTGAGCGAAGTCGTCCTTTCGAGTTTCTTGCACTGCGCGTGCCTCGTACGGAATAGGCGCTCCGGACCGGGTCAGGGATACACGTCGTCCGCATCGTCGAGCCGGCCTGCGATCCACGCGAGGACCGTCGATCGCTCGTCGTCATCCAGCACGGCGTCACGATGGACGAGCGTGTAGCTGCGAAGTGGCATGTGACCGGCCGTGATCTGCTCCTTCATCGTCCGAAGCAGGAGCCCCTCGATCTCGAGATCGAGCGATGGCCAGTCGGAGAAGTTCAGATCGCGCCGCCCGCGATGGACGTGCCGGGACAGCCACCAGGACGCAGGCGCCACGTACCCGTACCAGGGCCAGCGTGTCCGGTACGAGTGACAGTCGTAACACGACGTGGTCAGGATCGTGGCCACGGGCTCGGGAGCCCAGAGTTCGGAATGCGTCTCCGGGGTCGACCGGTCGACCGGCACGAGCTGGATGGCGGCCAGGAGCACCCCGGACGCGATGACGGCCCATCGTGCCCGGCCCCGGACGAGGCTCGCCATGCGCTACTGACCGAGCTCCTGGAGCATCCGCTGCGCCCGCCGGTTCTCCGGGTCGAGCTGGAGCGCCTTCTGGACGTTGGCGCGCGCGGCGTCCGGGTCCTCGGCTGCAAGGTCGAGACGGGCCAGCATGAGATAGCTGTCCGCGTGATCGGGGATCATCTCGAGGTTCAGCTGCAGCATGCGTCGGGCGCCGTCGGCATCGTCGTGGTCGCGCGCCAGGGCATCGGCCACGCCGGGGAGCGTGAGGGGACCGAAGTCGTAGGACCCGGAGCCGTAGTACTCCTCACGAAGCTCGCGATAGCGCGCCACGCCGGCGTCGACTCCCTCGTCGGCGATGACGTGGAGCAGGAGGTCCCCGAGCTGCTCCGGCGTCTGGACACCGCGGTGACAGGTGATGCACCGGACCGCGAAGTCGTGCTCGCCCGTGGCGGTGGGTAGCAGCGTCTGGTTGATCTCGGACACCATGCGCATCATGCCTCGCGCCACCTCCTTGCGCGGCTTGGCGTCACTGGCCCAGTCCGTGCTCTCGAAATCGCCGGGGACCTTCTGCTCGTGACAGCCATCGCACCGCAGGCCGAGCGCCGCCGAGAACGACCGCATGGTCCCGATGAGCTCCTGCTTCCCGATGTCCTTGGGGAGCACCTGAAGGTTCTCGAACGTGTCGGGGATCTGAGCGGAGGACACGGTTGCTTGCAGGCCGAGGACCGCGAGCACGAGCATGAAACGTTTCATCAAACCTCTCCGGTTGGTGTGGGGGGCCAAGTTTCCCCTGTTCGATCCACCGACGCAAGTCCGCCACGCCCATCGTTACCGAATGAGTGCTCGCGTCCGGGGCTCCTGCAAGGGCCGTGAGGAGTGATCGAGGCCATCGGGAGAACGGCACCAATCGCTCGACCGCGCCGACCTACGGGAACGCAGCGTCAACCAGGGCAACGTACATGGACTCTCGGAAGGCACCGTCAGAACATCACGACCTTGAGAACCCGTGACGCCCCCTCGCTCCGCAGGCGAAGGAAGTAGGTCCCCGGGGGTAGTCGGTACCCGCGCTCGTCTCGACCATCCCACGCGACCTCGTGGTGCCCCGCCTCGTACGGTCCGCGCACGAGCATCGTCACCCGTCGCCCTGTCACGTCGTAGACGCCGAGCTCCGTCTGTCCGGGTCCACCGCCCAGCACGCTCGAGGCCGCGAACGTGATCTGGAGCACATCGCCGCGAAACGGAAGCGGCGACCGAGTACGACCATCGGCGGGCGGGGTGACGTCGCTCTGGTCTTCGGACACGACGGGCCTCCAGGTGTAGAATGCACATTGACGCAAGCCGGGAGGCTGCCAATGCCTGGTTCAACCCCGGTCCGCGACATCGGCGCGCCCAGGTGGTAGCCGCGAGCTCACCGCTTCCTGTGAGATGGGTGGCCGACTCGGCATGACACCGCACGCTGGAGGCGCAAACCATGTGGCAGTCGACGCGAGCGTCCGTGCACGCGGCCCGAGCCCCTCTTGCGCGGATCGCCCTCGCGATGGTGTGCGCCGGGGCCTGCGCACCCGCCGTGAAGGGCGAGGTCTGGATCGTCGCGCCGGATGGTTCCGGCAATGCACCGACGGTTCAAGCCGCGATCGATCTCGCCACCGACGGCGACGAGATCCTGCTCACGGACGGCGTGTTCACCGGCGACGGCAATCGTGACGTCGGACTTCGCGGGAAGGTCCTGACGGTTCGATCGGTGTCCGGTGATCCAACCGCTTGCATCCTCGACGTCCAGGGAAGTGCGGGCCAACCACACGCCGGATTCTTGATCGACGAGGGAGAGACGACCGCCTCGCTGATCGCCGACATCACGATCCGGGGCGGCCATCACGTCGGGGGTGGCAGTGCCGTCGACTGTATGAGCGCGGGCATCACGCTGCGCGGGTCGATCTTCGCCGGCAACGAGGTCAACCAGGCGCTCCGGTTCACCAGCTCCAGCACGGTCGTCGAGGACTGCATCGTCGCCGACAACCACGGCGGTGGCCTGTGGATCGATGGTGGTCATTGTCGCCTCGTCCGGTGCGTCGTTCGTGGCAACCACGCGTTGACCGGTGCCGGGATCCTCTCCACCGATGCGGATCTGGACGTCGTGGACTGCGACATCATCGAAAACGTGGCCGAGAGCTGGGGTGGGGGAGTAGCGGTGCTGTCGTACTCCCTGGGGACGGTGCTCGTTCAGGACTCTCGAATCGAGCGCAACACGACCGTCGACTGGAAGGACTTCCTGGGCGGCGCCGGCGTCGTGGCCGTCGGAGCGGGCGTGCGATTCGAACGCTGCGACATCTCCTCGAACACGAGCGCCGGTCTCGGTGGCGGTGTCTCGCTCATCGGTCCGGGCGTCGTGCTCGAAGCGTGCCGGATCCAGGGCAATCGCGCCGATCGCGACGACGGCGGAGCGCTGTTGGTTCAAGACCTCTACCTGAGAGGTGGCGAGGCGACGATGGTCGACTGCATCGTCACCGGCAACCACGCCGCATCCGATGGAGGCGCTGCGCGGGTTTCGGGGCTCCCGCTGTTCGCGTCCGGATGCACGATCGCGTTCAACGAAGCAGGGGAGAGGGGGGGCGCACTGGCGCTCGATCGTCGCGCCGAGCTCGAGCGCTCGGTGCTCTGGCAGAACTGCGCTCCGGTGGGATCGGAGATCTACGTGATGCCGACGAGCGGCGTTCCGGAGATCTCATGCTCGATCGCCGACGCCGGCGGCATCGAGCCAGGCGGCGCGTACCACTTCGAGGATGTCGTCGCGCTCGATCCGAAGTTCTGTGGCCCCATCGCAGAGTGCGCCACGCCTTCCACCGATGGAGACTTCTCTGTCGCCGTCGACTCGCCGTGCACTCCCGAGCGGAGTCCGTGTGGCGAGTGGATGGGCGCGCTCCGGGTCGGGTGCGCCGATTCCACGCCGGTTCAGCGGACGTCGTGGGGGAGGCTCAAAGAGGTGCACGCGACGGGCCCGTGAACGGTGTATCGTGGCGAGAGCTCGTGTCTCGCGAGGTCCTTTGGCGGAGAGCCACCGAGTCGGGTCGTCTACGGCGTCGGGTCAGTAGACCGGCAAGACGTCAACCGGGGCAACGTGAATGAGTTGCTGGCATGGACGGACGGGTCCGCGCGTTTCCGCGAGCCGTGAACTCCATCGTGTGTTCATCATCCTTGGTGCCACGATGGCAGCGGTGGCGCTCGACGGGTGCAGCGACGACGTGCCTCCCACGAGCACCGAGGCGCCCGCGACTGACCCACCCGCGGTCAACACACCAGACGACGTCGTCAGCGCGTTCCGCCAGGCCTGGAACGGCCGGGATGCGTCGGCCGTGGCATCGGTCCTCGGCGATGGCTTCATCTTTCACCTTTCGCCCACCGACATCGACACCGCCGACGTTCCGCGAAGCTGGGCGCGCAGCACTCACCTCCGCGCCGTGGGCAACATCTTCGCGGGGGAGACGGGTGTACGTCCGGATGGCACTCCCCAGCCGTCGGTCGACACGCTGTCCTTCTTCGGACTCACGCTGGTTCCCGATCGTCGCGAGTGGACTCCCGTCGAGGGACCGGGTCTGGATGGGATGCTCCGGCGCGACTACCTGAGCGTGATGACCGCAAGCTACACGGACCTGGACTTCGACTTCGTCGAAGGGCGCCAGTCGTTCTACGTGCGCGAGGAGGCGGATACGGACGCGGAGGGCAACCCGATTCGACGGTACCGACTCCAGGTCTGGAAGGACCTGGGCAGCGACGACAAACGTCTCGGGCGGCGACACCGAGTGCTCACGTGGGGGTACTTTCTCGCCCTGTATCGCGAGGTTCACGGCGCAGGGTCCGGAGAGTCGACCAGCACGGGACTACTCCCGTCCTGTCCGAGAAGCGGAACGAGCCCAAACTGCATGACTTACGAGGCTCGCGCCCGGCCGCCGGATGAACGAGTTCATCCATCTCCTGGCCCGTAGCCAGGCCGACGGATTCATGCCAGCATGCTATCCGGTCGCCTCACTCCGCGGAGCACGCGAGGTGAGCGGAGGGAGCACCCCGATGCCACTCGCATCCGGACGAGGCCCTCGTCATTCGGACGAGGCCCTCGTCGTGGTGATGCACGGCGCCGGGCGGGCGACCATCGGGCGGGGGCTTCGAGAGGACTCGGCGCCGAGTCCCCGCAGAAACGACGACGTCCAGGGAAGGATCGGAGGATCGCTGTGTCCGACAAGAAGATCATCGCCGTTTTCGGAGCCACGGGCGCCCAGGGTGGGGGCCTCGCACGCGCCATCGCCGCAGACCCCGACGGCCCCTTCGTCGCCCGGGCCATCACGCGCAAGGTCGACTCCGAGAAGGCCGCCGCACTCGCCGGCCTGGGGGTGGAGGTCGTGGCGGGCGACGCCGACGACCCGGAGAGTCTCGAGCGTGCCCTGGCGGGAGCCTACGGGGCGTTCTGCGTCACGAACTTCTGGGAGCACTTCTCCGCCGAGCGGGAAGGCGCACAGGCGACGGCGATGGCTCGCGCCACGCGGAAGGCCGGCGTGCAACACGTCGTCTGGTCCACGCTCGAGGACACACGCAGCCGGGTGCCCCTCGACGACGCACGGATGCCCACGTTGCAGGGTACGTACAACGTGCCGCACTTCGACTCCAAGGGGTCCGTGGATCACGTCTTCGCCGAGGAGGCGGCGCCGACGACGTACCTGCTCGCAGCCTTCTACTGGGAGAACTTCATCTACTTCGGCATGGGACCGCGGAAAGGTTCCGGGGATGAGCTGACCCTGTCCTTGCCGCTGGGGGGCGCGAAGCTTCCGGGGATCGCGTCCGAGGACATCGGTCGTTGCGCCCACGGTGTGTTCCGTCGTGGCACGGACACGGTCGGCCAGCGGTTCGGCGTTGCCGGAGACGTCCTGTCCGGCGAGGAGATGGCGGAGAAGATGACGCGCGTGCTCGGGCGAACGGTCCGGTTTCAGGACGTGCCCTTCGACGTGTACCGGGGCCTCGGCTTCCCGGGGGCCGAGGACCTCGGCAACATGTTTCAGTTCCAGGCCATTCTCGGCGACGAGTTTCTTCGCAGCCGGGATCCCGAGGTCGCGCGGTCCCTCAACCCCCGTATACTGGATCTGGATGCCTGGCTCGCCGCCAATGCGGCTCGCATCCCGATCGAATGACACCGCACGGCCGCTGTCTCGGCGAGCGTCGAGGCGCCCGGGGGGCGCCTCGATCGCAGTGGTTGCGGCGGATCGCCCACGGTCATCGATTCCTGATGCAACGCTTCGTCCGTGATGTGCTCGACGCGTCAGATCGCGAGATCGCCACGCACCTGCACCCCTATGGGAGCTGCGGCTCGGGATCGAGCTCCAGCACCATGGCCGCCTCCGGGGCGCCGGAGAGTACGTACATCCGGCCGTCATCCCCGAACGTGAGACCTCGCCAGAACACGGCATCGTCGGGGACGTCGTACGTCGCCACGACCTTCCCGGTGCTCGGGTCGATCTGGCAGAGGATCTGCGTGGCGAGGAACATGGCCGCCCACAGGTGCGTGCCGTCGTACGCGAGGCCCAGGACACCCCGATCGAATGGCAGGATCCGGTCGATCTGATCAGGCTCGGACTCGGTGTCCAGACTCAGCAGAAAGCGCCGCTCGTTCCGGAGTCCTTGCAGCCACAGCCGCTCGGCGTCCTCCTGCCACGCGCCGCCTCCCAAGATGGCCATCGGGAAGCCGAGGTCGGCCAGATCGAACTCGTCGAACGTCGAGACCAGATCGCTTCGACTCCCCCTGGTTGCGGCTCCGGCGCGCAGCCGCAACCAGAACGACTGTGGTGCGGGTGCGTTCTGCACGGCCATGATGTAGGTGGGCTCCATCCCGGGGATCGGGTCCAGGAGTGTCTCCGTCTCCAGGTCGAAGCGCTCGATGCGATTGCCTCGGGAGGGATAGAGCAGATCACCGTCGAAGAAGACGAGAACGTCCTCGATCGCCTCCGGTTCGGGGAGCCCGTCGAACCGCCGGACGACCGGCAGCGGCGGTGTATCGAGCTCCGGCGGGATGACGTTGTGCCGCGAGAGGAGCGCGACGTTTCCGGCTTCGTCCGCGATCGTGAGCTCGTCGCGCTCGATGATCACCATCGGGAAGACGCCGGCGCGTCCGGCATCCGCCACGAGCTGGGGCTCACGCGCGAGATCGAGAACCATCTGGCTCCCATCGTAGACACAGAACGCGCGCAGCCGGTTGACGGCGCCGAGAAGCCGATCGCGCACGAAGACGTGCCCGCGACCGTCCTCGGGGAACTCGAACGCGGTGACCTCCACGTCGAGCTCGAGCCCGGGTAGCACGTATCCCTTGTCGAGCACCCAGGTGCCCAGGATCGCGGGGTCGGTCGTTCCGATGCGAATGTCGACCGGTTCGGCCGGCTCGGGCTCGTGGTAGTACACGTTCTCGACCGCTTCGCATCCAACGAGGATCAGCAGGACGCTCGCGCACGCGGCATTCGGACCAGAGAGCTTCATGTTCCTTCACCTCTTTCCAGTTGGCGCCGGGTTCACGTTCCGTAACCGAGAAGACGGGGCCTCGGACCGGAACCGCACATCTGATCTCCACGGGGTGAGGGTCGCGCCAGGCAACGAGAGCCGAGCGGCGCGCCAAGGTGAGCGGGTACAGCAGCTTGCCCGAGTTCGCACGCGTTCGGACCGGGTGCTCGGGTGGGACGGGAGACGTGACCCGTGCCGTGGCCTTCTCCTTCGGGGACTCCATGGGCTGCTGAGGTACCATTGCCGGACGTCGACGCGATGGCCCGTTCGGGCTCGAAGGAGTCTGCTGACCACACGCGCAGAAGAGGTCGTGTTACATGCGATCACACACGGCCGGGGTGACACTTCTGATCTTGGCGCTGGCGGCTTGGCCCGGCGCGGGCGTCGCCCGCGTCTGGGACGTGCCGGGAGACGCGCCGACCATCCAGGCCGGGGTGGACTCCGCCCAGGCAGGGGACGAGGTCCGAATCCGGCACGGCGAGTACGACGAGCACGACATTGCCGTGGACAAGGCCATCCACGTCCGTTCCGTCGACGGGGCCGGCGTCACGCTGGTAGACGCGGGGCGGGCTGGCAGCGGCTTCCTCGTCGAGGACATCGACGGCACGTGCATCATCGAAGGGCTCGGGATTCGCCTCGGCCGCGCCGGGAGTGCAAGCTACGGATACGGTGGAGGTGTGTACGTCCGCAACGCCACGTTCACGATGCGCGCCTGCACGATCGTCGATTGCGAGGCTTCGGACGGCGGAGGTCTCGTCGCGTTCGACTCCTCGGTTCTACTCGAGGACTGTCGGATCGAGAGCAACGAAGCCGGCGTGGGAGGCGGGGTGCTCGCGTCTCCATACGACACGGGTTTCTCGCGCCTCGTCATGCGGCGCTGCGAGGTGCTCGCGAACGACGCGTTTCCGGGGCTCTGTTGCGCCTCGGGGGGTGGCGTCCTCGCCATCGGCGAGGTCCAGCTTCTCGACTGCGTGCTGGCTGGCAACCGGACCGGCTACTACGGTGCAGGAGCCGCGCTTGGGGTCTCCGGCGATGCAGTCGTGTCGGGGTGCACGATCGCGGGAAACGAGGGACTCTGGGACCCGGAGGACAGCATCATCGAGGTCTTCTCCGGCCGCCTTCGACTCGAACGTACGATTCTCGCCTTCAACACCGGTCGCCCGATGAGCTGCTCATTCCAGTCGAATGTGACCGTGACATGCTCGAACCTCTTCGCGAACACGGCCGGCGATGCGTTCTGCGGAACGGACGGTGGGGACAACTTCTCCGCGGATCCCGAGTTTTGCGATGCCGAGGCCGGCGAGTACGACCTGTTTGGTTCGTCGCCATGCCTGCCGGGGCAGCACCCCGACGGGGCCGACTGTGGCCGCGTGGGCGCGCTCGGCATGGGCTGTGGCCGCACGCCGACCGAGACATCGAGCTGGTCGGGGCTCAAGGGGCGTTACCGCCCGAGTGCGGCGAGCACTCGGGGAGTCGACTTCCCCGTAGGATCAGGAGAGTGAACGCGAGCTGCAACGTGACTCCGTTCTCCAGCTTCGCTGGGAGGCGAAGCGAGACTCGCCTGATGTCTGCGTACCAAAGAGGTCCCGTGTGAAACACCCAGGGAGGCTCAATTGGAGAAAGCCGACGCTTCCGTCAGATCGGCGATCGAGGCGACGATTCGCGACTACATCGAGGGCTGGTACGAGGGGGACGCGTCACGGATGGACCGGGCACTGCACGATGATCTGGCCAAGCGAATGCCGACAGCCGATGGTGAGACCACGCCCCTCCGACTCCGCAGCGTCACGAAGGCACGCATGCTGGAGTTGACGACGTCCGGCGGCGGAAGGACGCCGGGAGCGGCCTACGAGATCGTGGTTCATCATGTGTCCGACGGTATGGCGAGTGCTCGGCTTCATTCGAACGAGTACTTGGACTATCTCCAGCTCGTCGAGACCACCGCCGGCTGGAGAATCGCCAACATCTTGTTCCGCCCACGTCGGCGGGACGTTGCGCCGTGAAGAGGCCGCGACGTCCTGCGCATGCGAGTCACGCCGTAACGCTGCTTGATGGCGGCCCAGGTCACCTCTCGTGTGGGTGTCGAGGGGAATCGGTACAGGACGATCGCAAGATCCCGCTCGACGCCGACCACCTCTTCGGCCGAAACCCAATCGTCGAAGCCGAAGAACGCCGAGCGAAACGTCCCTGGGTTGTGGGAGATGACGTCGGTCATCTGCCAGAACCACTGAGGCGAGACGCAGAGCTCGGCCTGTACCGAGATCCAGTATCGCGTGCCGACCTCGGTGTCGATGGGGATCGGCAGGTCGAGGCAGTAGCCGAACTGCGCCGCATCGTCGTCGTACGTCTCTTCGTACTCGGCGGTGGACTGCTCGAGAATCAGAGCACCGGGGAAGCCCCCGGCGTCGGCGAACAGGCGGACGTGGAACTCGTCGGGGGGGACGAACGCTCCGCACTGCTCGGTGCCCCAGAAGCCGATGGCGCTGATCGTACCGCCGGACCCCACGATGTCGTCGGCCGATTCGGTGAAGAAGGGGTAGCAGACGTCATCCTGAGACGAGAGCCCGTTGGCGTTGGGGAGCTGCTCGTAGAAGACCTCCCCCAGGCATGCGTAGGGATCGCGTACGGCGGCAGTGGTGTGGTCGCCGTCGAACGCAACGGGGATGCAGTCGCCGGCCAGGGAGCTCTGAGCGAAGACGAGGCCGACGGCTGCGTATACGGCGGGGCTCTCTCTCATCGTCGAGTCTCCGTGGGGTGCTGCTCGACTCGTCGCATGAGCGAGATCATCCATCTTCCGCTCTCGCTCGCGGCGTTCTCGGCCCGAACTGGACGTCGCGAGGCGCGGTCATCGTGTACCTGATCGTGACGGCCGCAAGATGCTCCAGCCGATCGTGACGGGTCGGATGATACGACGAGGTTCTCGGCATGGGGTAGTCTCGGCGCGTGCCAGGACCCTAACGCTCATTCGATCGCAGTCGATCGTCCGGAGGTCGCGGATCGAGGACCGAGGTCGACTCCCCCGAACTTCCACGCCACGGAGCCCTGCTCCCCCCACTCGGATGGAGGGATGTGAGGCACCCGAGCAGGGTCTTTTTCAACCGCGTTCATCGTACCCAAAGACGAGGTTCTGACTATGTTCTCGATCTTGTAGAATACCCGTCGCCGTTCCGGTGATGGCAAAGCCCCTGCGCTTCCCGGCGCGTCCGGGCGTCATCGGTCGATCGCAGAAACGGCCAATCGACGGACGCGGAGAGAACCGTGCAAATCAAAGCCATCGCACATGCCCTGCCGACTCGCAAGGTCACGAACGACGATCTCCTGGATCGTGTCGCACCCCGGAACGGCTCCGCAGATCCACGAGAAGTCGACCGAGTGCGGATGTTCATTCACCGATACCTCGAGAGAACCGGTGCCCGGACTCGGTTCCATCGCGAGGTCGGTGAGCGGGCGATCGAGTTTGGCATCGTCGCCGCCCGCCGCGCACTGGCCAATGCCGGCCTGCGCCCCGACGAGATCGACCTGCTGATATTCGTCGGTGTGGGCCGGGGCTTTCTCGAGCCGGCCTCCGCGAACGTCTTCCAGACCGCACTCGAGATGCACAACGCAACCTGCTTCGACCTCATCGATGCGTGTGCAAGCTGGCTTCGGGGCATCGACGTCGCCCACCACATGCTTCGTGCGGACGTCTATCGTCACGTCATGATCCTGAACTGCGAGTTCAACTTCGACGAGTACCACACCAAGGCTCTGGAAGCACACGAGGAGCTCGACGACGTCGTCGCCGGCTACACGATCGGAGAAGCGGCGACCGCCACCATCGTCTCGAGGTCGTCGAGCGACCGGGACTACTGTGCGTCCTTCCGCAACGACGGATCCAAGTCGGACCTCTGCGAGATCCCGCTTCCGAGCAGCGATCAGTTCCGGATGAGCCCCAACCCCCACCGGTCACCGCTTCGTTTCGTCGCCAAGTCACAGACGTTGAACGTGGCCGCCATCAGGGCTCTGCGCGATCAGTACGCGGCCGATCCCCGCTTCCATTCGTTGACCTACGACATGACGTTCGGTCACGCGACCAGCCTTCCCACCACACGCCGCGTGGCGAAAGCCCTCGGTCTCGACATGGCCAAGCACTTCGAGATCTTCCCCCGGTTCGGCAACACCGTCTCGGCTTCCATCCCGCTCGCGATGTCCGTGGCGCTCGAGGAAGGCAGGCTCGAACGTGGTGCACGAGTTCTATTGATCGCTGGAAGTGCAGGACTCACGACCGCCTTCTGCACGTTCCGGTTCTAATGGGCCTCGAAAGACTGGTGGAGAAACATGAACACACATGACGAGCCGTCGGGCGAAGACCATCGATCCGATGAGCGCCAGTCTAGCGAACAGACGCGTGTGCTGACTCGGTCCGTTCAATGGCTGGTGTTCGGGTTCACCGGGACGGTCGTGCTCTTGATCGCGGCCGCCGTGGTCGGTCTCGACAAGGGTGAGGTCGTCCAGAACCTGGGCCGCCACAACTTCGCACGCGGTCTCATCACGTACCTCTTCACGCTCACCACGATTCTCATCGCGATCCTGCTGATCGTCGCGGCCATCGTCCACCCGGGCAGGTTCGAGGGGTTCAACCGGGGGAAGGAAGTTCTCGCGCTGATGCTCGGCGTCTTCGGCACAATCGTGGGTTTCTACTTCGGCGCGGAGAAGTCGACCACGGCACCCCTTCAGTACACGGTATCGGATCTTCTCCTGAGTGAGTCGACGGCAATGAGTGGCGATTCCATCACCGTGGTCGCTCGGGTCGAGAACTCGGCAGGTCCCCTCACCTATGGCATCGCCTTCGACGACTCACCGATCGACTACGACGGCGCGGTCCCGGATGACGGATGGATTCAGCGAGAGCTCACGTTGCCCGACGTGCAGACGATGACAATGGCCACGATCACACTGAGCGTGCGTGATACCGAGTCCACGACCGAGAAGACGGCCGAGATCGTGATCCGGCCTCGAGGTGAGCCATGATCACCTTGACGCAGGGGCTGACCGCGGTGCTGGTCTCCTGTGCCGGCTTCACTGCCGGCGACATCTCGCCGATCGATGCCTTGTTCTTGCGCCTGTCCCGGACTCCGGCGATGCGCATGACCAAGGGCTACACGTTCCTCAACGTCAAGGCGGTCACGGTCGAGGTCTTCCTACCCGACGACCATCCGCAGTTCGAGGTCGTTCGCCGGGGGTTTGAGACCGACGAGGATCGCAAGAGGGTCGTGTCCACGGTCATGGCGCTCGAGAACCTGCTGATCGGGGTCACGTTTCTGCGGGACGTGTCGCTCAACAAGTACGTGTCGATCACCGAGGACAACATCGACGAGGCCGTGAAGGCCGGTATCGTCTCCAGGGATGAATACAGGTCCGTGTGGCCAGCGTTTCTCGACGAGATGCGCAAGAGAACGGACGGGTCTTTCCGCAAAGGTGGTCAGATCTCGTACCGTGTCCATGCGGATCACGTACGAGTCTTGTCGGTCGATGCCGAGGGTGAGCCTGAGGTGGACTTCCTCATCACCGGTGAGGATGCGGTTCGATTGCTCGAGGGCGTGTTTTTCGCGCGGGGATCGGACTTCCGTGATGGCCTGATCGAGTCGGCCCTTCGACGACGCTGATGTCGTAGGAATGGACGTCGGCAGGCATCGCTCATCGTGTACCTGATCGATGAGAGGCAAGCGCCAGCTCACCTCTTGCCGAACAACGACTTGATCTGTGCCCAGGTTCTTTCGACCGTTGGAGTCGCGTCCGCGATCGTGAACTCCAGCGTCAGGCTGTGTTCGCCGCCAAACTCCATGGAGTCGCGGCGCTCGACACCCGTGACGACGTACGTACCGGCGGCCAGACCATCGTAGGAGCAGGTCACGTCGTACTCGAAGATCGTCAGTCCACATCCCTCACCGGGTTCCCTCGTGTCCAGGAGTTCGCAGTCGATCACGGCTGTGCCATCGGTGAAGCCCCCGCAAGTGGAGCCCGTGAGCTTCCAGCAGTGATCGCCCAGCTCGCCGGAGACGACGACGTCGAACGCCTCTCCGGCGATGGGCCGACTCGGCTCGAGACGGATCTCGACGATCTCCGCATGACTCGCGGTCGTGAGAAGGAGTCCCAGGAATGCCAGCCGTTTCATTGCGGTTCTCCAGGCTGTGGCCGCCCATCGTCCACGCGGTCGCCAGATGAGCCGCATCATTGTCCCCCGATCGGTAGTCCGGCTCCAGCCCATCCCACAGGGGACTGAACGCCCTTGCGAACGTCGCCTCGTCCTCGGGGCCCCGGAAGCCGACGCGCTGGCTCGACCTCGAGCCCGACCCACGCGGACTGGAGCGACTTCCTCGACCGCGCGAGGGCCGTCACGCCGTTCAGCCGGATCGCACCCGCGAGCTGTGGCTCGATCGTCACCCTCAGTGGCCGCTCCCCGACCACGATCGAACCGCAGAGTCCACGAGTGATCCAGAGATGAAGTAAGTCGCGACGGTGCAAACGATGTGGCGATCACGTCCCCTCGCGGAGCGGATCGCGGGCTGCTATTGCACCGATGGGTCGCTGAACGCGTGCGCTTCCACTCCGCCCGGTGTTGTCCTCGGGTAGACCAAACCCCGTCCAAAGGAGACCCTTCATGCCCCGATCCTGGACTCGTCGCCCCGGGCTTCATGTCACCGTGGCAGCAATCGGACTCGTCCTGCTCTCCGGTGCTCCCGAGGCCCACCTCTCCATCATCCGTCAGGGAGCGGAGACGGCGGGTGCCAACGAGGCAGGAGACGGTCTCGGGGGAGCCGTCGCCGTGGGTGACTTCGACGGCAACGGCTTCGACGACCTCGCCATGGGCGCCCCCTACGAGGACGTCGGCACGACCGCCAATGCCGGAGCGGTGGCCGTGAACTACGCCGACGGCCTGGGCGTGAGCCATGAGGATGCGCAGATCTGGACCGCCGCGGAGATGACCGGGCCCGTACAGCAGAACGCGTTTCTGGGGTACTCCCTGGCCGCCGCCGACCTCGACCAGGACGGCTTCGAGGATCTCATCGTGGGCGCTCCCTACGAGACGATCGGCGGCAACTTCGCCGCCGGCGCCTTCTACGTCCTGCGCGGCTCGGCGCTCGGGCTCCAGCCCTGGCTTCGCCGCGACCAGGCCGACTTCGGGTCCGGGACCGAGTACAACGACCGCTTCGGGTGGAGCGTGGTCGCCGGCAACTGGAACGGCGACGCCTACCCCGACGTCGCCGTCGGCGCGCCCGGCGAGAACGACCTCAAGGGCGCCGTGATCTGGGTGCTCTCGACGGCCTCGGGCCCGGTCGGATCGTCCACCCACATCGACCTCGGGCACGCGGGCGTCACGCCCAGCGCGGGCGAGCAGCTCGGCTTCTCGCTGGCCGCCGGCGACGTGATGGGCGGACCGGAGGACGAGGTCATCATCGGGGTCCCCTACATGGACGACGCCGGCTTCGAGTACGGCGCGATCGTGGTCACACCGGGATCCCCCTCCGGACCCGATCGCTCCGCGTCGATCCTGTACCGACAGGATCAGGTGAGCCCGGGCGGTTCGCAGCGATTCAGTCAGTTCGGCCGGTCCGTCGCCGCCGGCCGCCTCATGGGTGGTGGGTACGACGCGGTGGCAGTCGGTGCGCCCTTCCACAACGTGGGTGGGACCACCGACGCCGGCCAGGTCGTGGTGGTTCCGGGCTCGGCGGGAGGGCTCGATGTGTCGGGTGCGATCGCGGTCACCGACGCGGCCACCGGCGGCGTGGCCGAGAACGGCGACAACTTCGGGCTCGCGGTCGAGGTCGGGTACTTCTGGGATCCGGCCGACGGCTACGAGGATCTCGCGGTCGGCGCGCCGGGCCAGGACTTCACCTCCATCGCCTCCGCCGGCACCGTGCAGATTCTGAACGGCGGCCCGGGAGGGCCGACGGGCGCCCACGGCTGGAGCGCGTTCAATCAGGGCACCCTGAACGAGTACGCCGAGGACATCGACCAGCTCGGTGCGTCGCTCGCGTTCGGATACTTCGACATCAGCGGCAACGGCAACCTCGCGGTAGGAGCACCGGGCGAGGACGACGGTGCCGGCATGGTGCACGTGATCGCGCCCTGGCGGCAGGTCTACAACCTCTCCTGCGAGCGCTCGGTGGTGCTCGACTGTGACCAGAACCTCTACTTCTCGCAGAAGCCCTTCGACCAGGTGCTGATCGCGTCGACCACGAAGATCATGACCGTCGCCCTGGCCCTCGAGTGGGCCGCCATGGGGGAGGTCTCCCTGGACGACGTCTACGTGGTGCCCGGCTGGGTGGCAAACGACAACATCCCGGGCTCGAAGGTGCCGCTGGAGGAGGGCGAGTCGATCACGCTGAGAGACCTCATCTACACCTGCCTCATGCTCTCCGGCAACGATGCCGCCTACGCGATCGCCGACCACATCATGGACGGCAAGGGGCCGGACGATCCCATGGGGGTGCCCAACTTCATCACGCTCATGAACCACAAGGCCGGGCTCATCGGGATGAACGACACGCACTTCAACAACCCGGCCGGGCTCGAGGTCGAGCCGGTGGGACCGGACCTCGGCGAGCACTACTCGACGCCGCAGGACATGGCTACGTTGAGCAGCTGGGCCATGGGCACCGGCGCGTTCCGGGACGTCGCGGGCACCACGCGCTGGGAGATGGTGCGACAGTTCATCGAGTTCCCCCACTACTGGGAGTTCAACAACATCTTCAACGGCGTGCTCATGAACGGCATCGAGCCGATGAGCGGGATCAAGGGCGGCTACACGAACCTGGCCGGGACCACGGGCTGCTTCGCCGCGGAGTCGCCCACCGGTGGTCGCGCCATCGCCACGTCGTTCACGACCCCGAACCCACCCGACGACTACGTGTCCGACGCGGCGCGGCTCGTGCAGCTCGGCCTTCAGGGGTGCGGATACTTCTACGCGCTCCCCGACGACTACCCCGTCAACGAGCCCTTCGACCTGGGGGACATCTCCTCGGGCGACGGGGTCCGGACCGGGGCGAGCTCGGCCATCCCAGCCATGTGGGAGGGCGACATGGAGTTCTCGGCGTTCCGCACTGCCTGGGGAGGGAGCGATCCCTCGTCGATGGACCTCTGCATCACCCACCGGGTCGAGATCGCGGGCGCCGTCGCGCACGACCTCGGGGCGACGAACCTGACCGCTCACGGACCGATCACCATCACCAACCGGCATCCTCTCACCGCGATCGGGCAGATCACCTTGCCGTATGGTGTGGAGGACATCGTGCTCGAGCCCGGGGAGACGCTCACGCTCCCCGAGCGATCCGACGGCTGGGCGAGCTTCCCCATCGAGATCCGCACCTTCGGGGATGATTACCTCGAGGTCGACGTCGTCATTCCCTACTGCTTCGACGTGTCGAGCACCGGGCCGCCCCACGGAGATCCCGTGTTCCAGGCCACGCTCCTTCGCGACGTCGCGATCCCCCAGGACGCGATCGAGGTGCGCACGCTCGGACACGACGCCGAGGCCAACCTGTACTCGCTCGTCGGGCACGCGCCCGGTGCCGTGGTCGACGTTTCCGAGGACGTGGGCGACGCCACGGTGGGTGACGTACCTCTCGTACGGCTCCGGGCCGCGCATCCGAACCCGTTCCGCAGTGGTAGCCGCATCGGCTTCGACCTGCATTCGGCCGGCGCGGTCGGCGTCGAGATCTACGACGTGTCCGGGCGACTCGTCCGGAGCTACGACCCCGTCGCCATGACGCCCGGTGCCTGGGGCGTGCGCTGGGACGGCCGCGCGGAGGCGGGGCTCCCCGTTGCGGCAGGGACGTACCTCTACCACGTGACCGTCGATGGTGAGGTCGCGGCGATGGGCAAGATGGTCCGCATCGACTGAGGCCATCGACGCGGGGGAAGGCGGGCCACCCGGTGCCGCGTTCGATCACACGCGCGTGGCCGAGTGAGCGGGCTCGGTCCACCCCGAGCCCGCCTACGGCGACGCCGTTGCGCGACATGCACGTGTCTCGATACAATCGTGGTGCTCCGGACTCCTCATTCGGGAGCTGCCGCCATGCCGCTTCGGGAACGCATCCGCTCGCTCGCGCTCGGTCTCGCCGTCGCGTGCGCCGCCTCCGCCACGAGAGCCCTCGCCGACATGGAGGTGCTGATCCCCGGCGGCAGCCGGACGATCCTCGCGACCGCCACCGACACGCTCGTCACGGGCGAGACGATCCGCGGCGACTTCGACAAGCTCTTCTGGTTCCCCGACGCATCGCAGGACCAGGGTCACCTCTTCATGAACCACGAGCTCGACTCGCCCGACGGCGGACTCTCCCGCCTCACCTACGTGGACGGATCGGTGACGTCGATCGAGAACTGGGTCATCGGAACGCACAACAACTGCTCGGGCAACATCTCGTCCTGGGGCACGATTCTCTCGTGCGAGGAGTTTCCGCCCGCCGGCGCCTTCACGGTCGGGTACATCGTCGAGGTCGATCCGACCACCCCGCACGTGTGGGCTCGGCGACACGCCATGGGCCGCTTCTCCCACGAGTCGATCATCGAGGACCCGCTGACCGGCGACATCTACATGACCGACGATCAGAACGACGGCGTCTTCTTCAAGTTCATCGCCGACACCCCCGGGGACCTGACCAGCGGCTCGCTCTACGCACTTCGTGAGCCGACCCGCGACTGGGTGCTCGTGACCGACATGCTCAATCCCCGCGATCAGGCGCTCGCCCTCGGGGCCACGGCGCGGCCACGCCCCGAGGGCCTGGCGTACAACGCGATCGACGACAAGATCTATCTCAGCGTCACCGGCATCGACGGCGACGCGGACTCCGGGCTCGGCTATCTCATGCGCTTCGACCCCCGTACGAACGAGATGGTCCGCTGGCTCGACGGCAGCCTGTCGACCTTCGCGAACCCGGACAACGTCGAGATCGACTCGCAGGGCAACCTGCTCGTGCACGAGGACAAGTACAGCCGCGTCGTCGCGGAGACCGGACCGAACCGCCTGATCCTGGTTCGCCTCAACACGTCGATGATGGTGATCATGGTCGGTCTGGACACCATCGGCGAGGTCACCGGGCTCGAGTGGGGCGGCAGCGACGACCGCTTCTTCGTCTGCTGGATGGGCGGCACGTGGCCCGAGCGGCACCAGGTCATGGAGGTGAACCTGCCGGACGGGTGGAACGACCCGCCGGTCGATGTGGCGACGGCGGCGGCGCCTCGCGCACTCGGTCTCACGGTTGCGCCGAACCCGTTCTCCGTCTCGACGCGCATCGGGGCCGATGCGCCGGCAGGCGGGCCGTTGACGCTCGGTGTCTTCGATGCGCGCGGGGCGCGGATCCGTTCGCTCGACGCGGGGCAACGCGGCGCGGAGGCGTTCCGCATCCGATGGGACGGTCGCGACGACGATGGACGGCGCGTGGCCCCGGGAACCTACTTCGTGCGATTGCGGGACGGCGACCGGGCGGTCACCGAACGTGTCGTTCGCCTCGAATGATCGACGTGCGAGCAACCGCCGAGTCGACCGCGGCGGCGACATCGACCCCGGGACCTGGGTAGCCGCGAGACGAGACGCATTCGGGACACGACGAAACCCTCGGGGGACTTCATGCGCTTCACCGTGACGGCCGCTCTTCTCGCTTTCCTCGCGACGACGTCCGCTCAGGGCACGACCGTCACCGTGGTCGACGAAGGATCGAGCCTTCGCATTCACGTCGACCTCACCGAGGCCGCCGTGGAGGTGGCGCGCGGGGAGCCGTTCGACATCGTCGACCTCGACGGGGGGCATCTCTCTGCCGACACACCGGCCGGGTACCCTCTCTTGCCGGAGATCCCGATCGCTCTCGCGCTCCCCGCGGGCATGACGCTCGGAGCCGCACACGCCGGCACCGGCGAGCCGGAGCGCGTCGCGGGGTCGGTGGTCCCTCGGCCTGCGCCCGACCCCGACCTCCCGGACGAGCCGGCGGCGCCGGATCCGGCGATCTACTCGGGATGGGCTCCCCATCCCGCATCGGTCGTGAGGTCGGTTCGGACCGGCTGGTGCCGCGGGCTCGCCGTCGGAACCCTGGCGATCGCGCCGCTGCGCTACGTCGGCGCCGCGCGAACGCTCGAGGTCTACCGAGACATCGTGGTCGACGTCGAGCTCGTCCCCGAGGACCCGGGCCTCGCGCGGCTGCGACGACACCCGTCCCGGTCGTGGGCCGACGACGAGGCGACGATCGAGTGGCTCCGGCGCACGGTGGCGAACCCCGAGGCGGTGGATGCGACCCGGAGCCGCGCCGGTGCGCGAACGCCGTCGCGGGAGGTGTTCGGCGGGTTCCATCCGACCGAGCGCCCGTCGACCGACGGATCTCCGGTGCGATACGTCATCGTCACCGACGACGTCGCGCTCGACGGACATTCGATCGGCTCGCTGACGGCGATCTTCCAGGAGCTGGCCGACTGGAAGACCTCGAAGGGCATGCCGGCCGTCGTGCGAACGTTGAGCTGGGTGCGGGCGACCTACCCCGGACACGACGACCCGGACAGGCTCCGCAACTTCCTCATCGACGCCTACGAGCTCTGGGGCACCGACTACCTGCTCCTCGGCGGCGACCTGAGCGTCGTTCCCGCCCGGCGCTTCAACGGGCTCAATCTCGGGCTCGGCGACGCACCGGCCGACGTCTACTACGGCGGCCTCGACAACGACTGGGATCTCGACGACGACGGTCGCTACGGCGAGCGGACCCGCGATGCCGGCGCGAGCGATCCGTTCTGGGACCTCTTCGTGGGCCGGGCGCCGGTCGAGACCCAGGCCGAGGCCGAGGTGTTCGTGTCGAAGTCGTTGAGCTACGTGCGCGAGTCGGGCGGCCCCGGCGCCGGCGGATACGACCCGACCTACTACGATCGCATGCTCCTCATGGCCGGGCTCGGCAACTGTGCCGACTGGGGGCGCACCTGTAACGGGCTCTTCGTGGCCGAGACGATCGCGCGCCGCCTCGTTCCGCCGACGATGAGCCGTCAGCGCCTCTACCAGCAGCTCTGGGACTCGAGCGCGAGCTGCTCGTACCACGAGACGTACAACGAGCTCCTCGGCGTGCCCGACGAATCCTGGACGGTGAGCGCCGCGATGGGGGCGCTCAATGCCGGCGTCGGGTTCGTCCACCACTTCGAGCACTCGAACCCCTATCTCGAAGGCGGCGCCAGCGGCGGGTTCGGCTGCTCGGCGAGCATGGGAGGCGCCATCGGTCGCGAGCACGTCGATCTGCTGACGAACGCACCCAACTGGAGCATCGTCTACTCCACCGGCGCCGGCGTGAACGCGTACGACTACGACTCGGTGTCCGAGCACTGGATCCTGAACCCCGAAGGCGGCGCCGTCGCCTACATCGGGAAGACACGAAGCGGCACCACCTACGTGACCGGCGATGCCGACACCCTGAGCTTCCTGTCGATCTTCCAGAACGGCACCGACATGGGACAGACGCTCGCGTTCGCGACGCAGTCGCTTCTGTTCAGCGTCGACCGCGCCGTGGCGTCCTTCGCGCTCCTGGGAGACCCGGAACTCCTGCCGTTCACGACCTCGCCGACCGGGATCAACGTCTCGCTGACGCCTCCCGATCCGGTCGTCGGCGATCAGACGATCCGCGTGACGGTCTCGGAGCTCGGGACCGGCGTGATGGTGGACGGTGCGCGCGTCGCGCTCGTCAGCGGCGACGACGTGTACGCATGTGGGCGAACGGCGTCCGATGGGACGGTGGATCTGGCGGTCTCGCTCTCCGCGGAGGCGCCGCTCACGGTGACCGCCACCGCGCGCAATCACGTCCCGACCCGGAAGGTGTTCCAGGTCGGCGCCTCCTCGGCGCCGCACGTCGTCTACTCGCTGCACGAGGCCCTCGACGACTCGCTCGCCGTCGCGAACGGCGATGGCATCGTCGATGCCGGCGAGGTCGTCGAGGTCGTGACGACGATCCGGAACGAGGGTGCCGACCTCACGGCCGGCAGCGTCACGATCGAGCCGATCGGTGCCGTCTCCTTCAACGTCGCGATCGACGGAGCCTGCGATCCGAGCTACGTCGTCATCGGCCGCGCCGGCTCGGCGCCGGGCAATTGCGAGCCCTCGTTCCCCACGATCGAGTTCGCCGGAGTCGATCCGCACGGACGGCCGCTCCGACTGGCCGAGACGTCCGACCCGGGCCTCTTCTTGTGGCGCGACGGGGCGCGCTGGACCGTGTCGAGCCGCGGTGCGGACGACGTGTCGCCCCCGAGCACGGCGGTGCACGGGATCGTCCGCGTCCCCGGCGGCGTGACCGATGCCGAGGCCGGCGGGCTCGAGGCCGGCGATGGGTGGAGCCTCACGACCGACGGACTCGAGTTCGACTTCTCGGTCGATGCGACCGCTGACTACGACAGCCTGAGCTTCACGGCTCGCGAGGATGCGTGGGTCGTCGTCGGATCGGATCCCGTGGCCGTGGGGACGCTACTGTCCGACGAGTCCGCGTCGGTCTCGTTCCTCGTGCATCCCCTCGCCGAGAGTCCCGACGGCCACGTGCCGCGACTCGAGCTCGCGGTCGTGGATGGCGTGGGAGAGCCGGCCGGACGATCCTCGTTCGAGATGCCGATCGTGGCCCCGGTACTCACGTACGTGTCGCAGTCGGTCCTGGCGGACGGGGAGACGTTCACGATCACGCCCACCGTGCGCAACACCGGGCGAGGCAACGCCGATGGCGTCGAGCTCCGCCTCGTCGCGACCGCGGGAGCGCCCACGGTGGTCGATTCCGTCCTCGCGATCGGTTCACTGGTGCCGGGCGCCGAGGTCGAAGCAGCCGGCGGATTCGTGCTCAACACGGCCGATCCGTCGAACGTGCGGTACTCGGTCGTCGCGAGCAGTGCGCGACCGGACGGGACGACGCTCTCCCGGGTGCACGAGGAGGGCGACCTGATCCCGCCGTGCGCACCGACCGGACTGTGGGTCGATCTCATCGGAAGTCACGGTGCGCGGTGCAAGTGGCAAGCGCCCGACGGCGGATGCGCGCCCGACCTCGCCGGCTATCACGTCTACCGGCGGCTCGCGGGCGAGGTCGAGTTCGTGCGCGTCTACGCCGCCGATGCCGACAGCACGCGCTCGTTCACGGACGGGGGGTTGCCGGCGAACACGATGGTCGAGTACGTCGTGACGGCGGTCGACTCGGCCCGGAACGCGAGCTCGCCGAGCGCGGCGGCGGCGAATCAGACGTGGCTGCCCGAGCTACCCGGCTGGCCCCGTCAGGTCGATGCGGGAACGTTCGGCTCTCCGACGCTCGTCGATCTCGACGACGACGGCCGTCACGAGGTGCTGGTGCTGGGGAACGCGCTCTACGGCTGGCACGGCGACGGCACGCCCCTGGTGCCGGGCAGCGACGGCACGGTGTTCCGGACGCCCCGGCCTTACGACATCCTGGACCAGCCGGCCATCGGTGCGTTCTCGTCGACGCCCGCCGTCGCCGACCTCGACGGCGACGGTGTGATGGAGATCGTCGTGTCGGCCTGGGACGACTCGCTGTGGGTCGTACACGAGGACGGCGAGGTGCTGTGGGGCCGCGAGTGCACGGCCAAGTACTCCTCCCCGGCGCTGGGCGATCTGGACGGCGACGGCGATCTCGAGGTCGTCGTGGGATCCCACCTCCCGAACGTCTATGCGTGGCACCACGACGGGAGCTCGGTGGTCGGCGGGGGCACCGGCGGTCTGTTCGCGGTGCTGGGAGACGGCGCGGTCTACAACTACTCGACGCCGGCGCTCGTCGATCTCGACGGCGACGCCACGACGAAGGAGGTCGTGTTCACCTCGCACAAGGGCAACGTGTACGCGTGGCGAGGCGACGGCGCGTCGCTCTGGAGCCGGTTCACCGGAGCATCGAGGCCCCTCTCGACGCCGGCCTTCGGAGACGTGGATCGCGACGGCGTACTCGAGGCGGTCGTGGCGCAGGGAAGCTCCGGCGTTCCCGACGGCGGGGCCAACCAGCTTCTCGTCCTGAACGCGGTCACCGGTCAGATCGAGAAGTCGTGGTCGGGCGCGACGCACATTCCCGGCGGGCTCCACTCGGCGGGCAACATCATTCACGCACCCGCGCTGGCCGACATCGACGGCAACGCGGATCTCGAGATCCTCGTCGGCACAGAGGGCGACGTACCGCCCCTGTCGGAGGACGGCGCGACCGTCGTGATCTTCGACCACGACGCCGCCACGCACCGGGCGATCTGCCAGGACGAGATGCCCGAATCCCAGCTCGGCATGACCGGACAGGACGTGAACGCCCAGCCGATCGTCGCGGAGATGGACGGCGATGCGACGCTCGAGGTCCTCGTCGGATCGAACACGTTCGGGCTCTACCTGTTCGACACCGCGGGCGCGTGCGACGCCGAGGACGGGTGGCCACTCCTCCTGGGCGGCGAGATCGAGGGCACGCCCGCGCTCGGCGACATCGACGGCGACGGCAGCCTGGACGTCGTGGTCCGCGGGCGGGACGACTGGGTGCACGCGTTCGACTTCGACGTCCCCTACGACCCCGACACCATTCACTGGGGACAGTACGCGCACGACCCCTCGCACACGTCCCAGCACGACACGCCGCCGAGCACGATCGGCTCCCCTCCCGGGGAGGTTCCGCCGCCGACGCTTCGTCTGGACGCGAGCACGCCCAACCCGTCGAACGATCGGGCCACGATTCGCTTCGGTCTGCCGGGTCGCGCGCACGTTCGTCTCCGGATCTACGGCGTCGAGGGGCGACTCGTCCGTACGCTCATCGACGGCGTGCTGGACGGCGGCTACGCGGAGGCCGTGTGGGACGGTCGCGACGCTCGGGGACGTCGTACGCCGAGCGGAACGTACTTCTGCCACCTCGAGACCGGGGGCGAGGTGGTGGTGCGAAAGCTGCTGATTCTGCGCTGATATGGAACGACCCCGTCAAGTCCGCTCGCGGATCAGCTGTCTGAGGAACGAAGCGGGACCGGGCGCTTCGACGAGAAGTCAGCCTGGGACACGCGGGCCGGGACCCGTAGGGTCGATGGAGTCGACCGAGGCGTAACCTGGCGGTCTCGTTCAGCTTCGCTGGCCAATCACGACTGCTCCACAGTCGATCTTGCAGATCTATCGAGCACGATCAGGCTACCGGTGTCGTCTACTTCATCGAGACGCCGGCGAAGGGTGCTGCAAGCATCGCCGTGGTCCGAGTAGAATCGACACCTTTTGAGGCGAGTGGGGGAGCGTCACGCGCCAGCTCCACCTGGCATGCCGCAACGTCGAGGTGTCCTCAGCCGGAAGGGTCAACGAAGGACCGCATTCTCGGCCCGAGGGCGAGAGTGGGGACGAAGAGCCCTCGGACCAGGGCGATGATGGCGGCTGGCGTGGGCGTTCCAGGGGTAGAATGGATGTGATGGCGATGCCGGCAAGTCGGCACGGCGGGGTCGTAACGTCCAGCTGGGGTAGCGTGCATGCATGGACAGAAGGACTTGGCTCCGCGAGTGACGTCGGCGGTGTGGCTGATCGGCGCGATCGCTTCCGTGACGGTCGGCCCGCACGCGGCTGAAACGGAGGAGGCTCGGCTGTCGTCCACCGGCGACCGGCTCGGTCCGGCGGTGTGGACGCTGACGGGTGTCCAGGACGGAGAGAACCTCGGTCGGTCTGTCGCGTCGGCCGGTGACGTCAACGGGGATGGCTACTCTGACGTCGTCGTGGCCGCACCGCTCTTCGACAGCGAGCTGGGCGGGACCGGCCGCGTCGCGGTCTACCACGGATCTAAGGACGGTGTGGACATCGCCGCCGCATGGTCGCAAGAAGGTGGGTCCCAGCTCGGCTTCTCGGTGAACACAGCCGGTGATGTCAACGGAGATGGCTACGCGGACCTCATCGTCGGCGCATTGGACGCCGGGGCTCAGGTCTTTCATGGCTCGCCGTGTGGTCTGTCTCCCTCTCCCGACTGGACCGGCGGATCGGCGGCGAGAGCCGTCGCGTGTGCCGGAGACGTGAACGGTGACGGCTACTCCGATGTCATCATCGGGGAGCCCGGTGCTTCTGATAGCGCCGGTTTCGTCGCGGTCTTCCACGGCTCGTCCGCCGGCCTCTCCGACGTGGCCGACTGGTCAATCGCCAGCGGCTCGTACGACGTCTCCGCCGGTGACCAGCTCGGTTTCTCGGTCGCGTGTGCCGGCGACGTCAACGGCGACGGCTACTCGGACGTGATCATCGGCTCGCCGACGTATTCCGTGAGCGGGTGGGTGCTAGGGCGGGTGCTCGTCTTCTTCGGTTCGGTTGCCGGCGTGACCGGACCTCCCTGGATCCGGGAGTCGTGGGTGGAGACGAGCTACGACCCGCTCCTGGTGGCGGACGGCGGATATGGCAGCTCCGTCGCGGGCGTCGGCGACGTGAACGGGGATGGATACGCCGACGTGATCGTCGGGGCACCGGACATGGGACTATCCGGCGGGTTCCTGGACGGGTTGGCGTTCCTGTACGAGGGCGATCCCTCGGGCGTCGACGAGGTCACGGCCTGGACGGAGCGCGGCGACTGGAACAACCTCGGATCGTCCGTCGGCTCCGCGGGAGACGTCGACGGTGACGGCTTCGCGGACCTCGTGTTGGGGGCGCCCGGCTACGGTGCCGGCATCGCTCGTGTGTATCGCGGCGACGCGTCCGGCCCGCACCCGCCGTGGTCGACGTACGCCGGAGGACAGACTGACGCTGCGTTCGGATCAGCCGTGGCCTCCGCTGGAGACGTGAACGGCGACGGATACTCGGACGTGATCGTCGGTGCCCCTCTTCACGATGGATCCGGCGTGGATGATGGCCAGGTGCAGGTATTCCACGGCGGCCCACTGCTTCCCCGCTCCGACGACGCCTGGTCCTGGCAGACCGGACAGACCGGGGGAGGAATCGGGCTGAGGGTGGCCCCGGCGGGCGACATCGACGGCGACGGTTTCGGAGACGTCATCCTCGGCGCCCACGCGTTCGACGACGGGGAGCTCGACGAGGGCCGCGCCTTGCTGTTCCGAGGAACGTGGGCCGGACTCGCGCCGCTACCGTCCTGGACGGCCGACGGCGATCAAGTCGAGGCATACCTCGGATCCGACATCGCCGGCGCCGGCGACGTGAACGGGGACGGCTACGCGGACGTCATCGTGGGCGCGCTCGGATACGACGGCGCCGAGGCCGACGTCGGTCGTGCGTATGTCTTTCACGGATCGCCGGAAGGGCTGTCCACGACCCCGGACTGGACCGCCGAGGGCGACCAGGTCGATGCTGCCTTCGGCGTCGGGGTCAGCTCCGCCGGTGACGTTAACGGGGACGGTCACGACGACGTCATCGTAGGAGCGTACCTCCATGACGGCGCGCACGTCGACGGCGGGCGGGCCCTCGTGTACCTCGGCTCGAGCTCGGGGCTCGAGAGCACGGCCTCGTGGATCGTGGAAGGAGGTCAGGCCAACGCCCGGCTGGGTTACCGGGTCGCGGGCGCGGGCGACGTCAACGGCGATGGCTTCGACGACGTGCTGGTTGGCGCGTACACCCATACCGGGGACTTTCCCGAGGAGGGCGCTGCGTTCCTCTACCTCGGCTCGGCATCCGGCTTGTCGACGACCTCCGCGTGGAGCGCGGAAGGTGACCAGGCGTACGCATGGTACTCCCGCGCGCTCGCGTCGGCGGGTGACGTGAATGGGGACGGTCTGTCGGACGTGATCGTCGGTGCGTTCCGGTACAACGACGCGTACACCGACGACGGGCGTGCTTACGTTTACCTCGGGACACCGACCGGACTCGAGACCGAGCCCGTGTGGACCACGAGCGGCGACGCCACCGAGGATCGCCTCGGGGATTCGGTCGACGGCATCGGGGACATCAACGGCGACGGCTTCGCGGACATCGCCGTGGGAACCCGCGACGACGACAGCTACGCCACGAACGGCGGCTCCGTGCAGATTCATCTGGGCTCTCCGGGCGGTCCGGAGTCCGCGGCCGTGTGGCTACGCAGCGGTACGCAGGTGGGGGAAGAGCTCGGCACGCACCTCGCCGGCGTCGGCGATGTCGATGGCGACGGATTCGCCGACCTCGTCGCCTCGGCGCCCTACCGCGACGGCACCTACGTGGACGAGGGTCGGGCGCTGCTCTTCCCCGGTAACTACGGCCCCGGACGCGACCTTGGCCTTCGACAGCTACGTACCGATGGCGTGACGCCGATCCCGCCGGGCTCACCGTCGGACAGTGACACCGAGTTCCATCTCCACGCTACGCTGCCATCGTTCGTGGGACGAACCGTTCTCCAGATCGAGGTTGAGGTGAAGCCGCATGGCTTGCCCCTCGATGGCACGGGGACCTGGCTCGGCGACGTCGTCGACACGGGGACTGCCGGACAGGCCACGTTCGCCGTAGTGGTGTCCGGACTCGCGTCGTCCACACCCCATCACTGGCGCGTACGATGCCACTTCGATCCGACACGACCGCCGTTCCAGGGCCACGGTCCATGGCGACACATCCCCGACGGCGGCTGGGAGGAGGCCGACCTGCGCACGGCTCCGTCGATGCTCGACGTTGCGGATGCGGACAGGCATCATCCGACGATACTCCGGGCAATACGGAGCCCGACCCGGCTTCCCGTCCGCGTTCGCTACGTGCTCCCTCACCGGGGAGGCGTTCAGCTGACCGTGCACGATGTCGCGGGCCGACACCTCGCCGATCTACGAGTAGCTCAGCAGGAGGGCGGTCCGCACACGGTTCGATGGGACGGATTCGATGACAGCGGACGGCGCGTCGCACCCGGTTTGTACTTCATGCGGATGGCCTTCGACCACGGGTCCGAATGTCGCCGGTTTGTCGTGATCGAGTGATGTGCGCACGCGACCCGCATGGATCCTCGGCGGGACAGCCACGACTCCGTGGCCAGTTCGTGCATCATCGGTGACGGCCGCCCGTCGTTGATGCTCCGACGTGCCGCAAATGCCCACTCCCCTTGGTGGTGCAGCATCGCGCGACTTGACAGGAATGCCAGTTTGCGACCACAATGATTGGTTCCGGCGCGCACGACGCTTTCGGGCTCCGGCAACGGGCCGGATCGGGTGTCGTGGCGTTCGCGTTACCTCGATGCCCCGGAACGTGCAGTTGAGGCATCGCACGATTCGGGTGCGGGTGCGACATGGCGGTTTGGCCCGGGCAAAGCATCGGCGACTCGGAATCGAGCTCGGCGATGAGCCTGCAAGACGGGTCCTCGGTCGCGGTCGTGGGCGGGGGACCCGCAGGGTCTTTCTTCGCCTATTTCCTGATCGAGATGGCGGAACGGGCCGGGATTCAGCTCCGGGTCGACGTCTTCGAGCCGCGCGACTTCTCCCTCCGCGCCCCTCGCGGCTGCAACATGTGCGGCGGGATCATCTCCGAGTCCCTCGTGCAGAACCTCGCCTCGGAGGGCATCAATCTCCCGACCGAGGTCGTGCAGCGCGGAATCGACGCCTACGTGCTTCACCTGGAATCGGGGAGCGTGCGCATCGACACGCCGCTTCACGAGAAGCGCATCGCCGCGGTCTATCGCGGGCCCGGGCCCCGGGATCTCTCGAGCCCGAAGTGGACCAGCTTCGACGGTCATCTGCAGAAGCTGGCCGCCGAACGGGGCGCGCGGATCGAGCCCCACCGTGTCGGGCGCATCGGCCGCACCGTCGATCGGATCGAGGTGGAGGCCAAGGGCGTGGAGACGCGACCCTACGACCTGGTCGCGGTCACGGTGGGGGTGAACACCGCGGGGATCGAGTTCGACCTCGGGCCCACGTTCGGGTATCGGGCGCCGGGAACGACGAAGACCTTCATCCGCGAGTACCACCTCGGGGAGGAAGGCGTCGATCGGTTGCTCGGAAGCTCGATGCACGTCTTCCTCCTGAACATCCCGCGGCTCGAGTTCGCGGCCATCGTGCCCAAGGGGGAGTACGCGACCGTCTGCATGCTCGGAGAGGACATCGACGGGGATCTGGTCCGGTCCTTTCTGGACTCCCCACAGGTCAGAGCGATCATGCCCGTGGACTGGGACGCGGAGAAGAGATCCTGTCAGTGTGGGCCGCGCATGAACGTGCAGCCGGCGGTCCAGCCATTCGACGATCGGGTCGTCTTCATCGGCGACTGCGGGATCACCCGGCTCTACAAGGACGGAATCGGAGCCGCCTATCGCGCCGCGAAGGCCGCGGCCACGACGGCCGTCTTCCAGGGAGTGAGCCGGGAGAGCTTTCGGCGCCACTACTGGCCGATCTGCAAGTCGATCGAGGCCGACAACTCGATCGGTCGCTTCATGTTCTCCATCACCCGCCAGATTCAGAGACGACCCTTCGCGGCCCGTGCGGTTCGGTCGATGACCGCGCGCGAGCAGCGGAAGGAGGGACGGGACCGGCGGATGAGCCAGGTGTTGTGGGACGTCTTCACCGGAAGCGCCCCGTACCGCGGCATCTTCATGCGCACGCTGCATCCGGCGTTTCTGGGACGGTTCGGATGGCATCTGGCCGGCTCCGTGTTTTCGGCGAACGGCGCGAATGCCGCCGAGGGGGCAACCATGAGTACCGGTGCGGTGGGCGCCGTCTACGAGGACGGTCAGGTCATCGTGCGCCAGGGCGACGAGGGCGAGTGCATGTACGTCATCCAGGAGGGTCGGGCGCAGGTGTTCATCGAGCAGGACGGGCACGAGGTGCCGTTGCGGGTGCTCGAGGCCGGCGACATGATCGGTGAGATGGCGATCTGCGACCGCGAAGTCCGCTCGGCCACGGTCAAGGCGCTGGGGCGTACACGAATCCTCACCGTCGACAGGCGAAACTTCCTGACTCGTATTCACGAGGATCCCTCGCTCGCGTTTCGGGTCGTTCGGACGATGTCCGCGCGGATCCGGGACCTCAGCGAGGAGGTCGCACGCCTCGGCCACCAGTGAACGCCATGAGCGAAGCGTCGCGAGTGACCATCCACTATCGGAATCGATCCGAGGACGGCACCGGAGGGCTCTTCCTCGTCTCCGGAGCTGGGACCGCCGAGGAGCGACGGTATGCCTTCGGCGATCGGATCGAGATCGGACGGTTCCTGCCCGACCGCGAGCGCGATCACGGGGTTCTTCTGATCGACGAGCCGCGTGTCTCCCGGGAGCACTGCGTCATCGAGCGGTCGCGAGACGGACGGTGCCGGATCCGGGACACGAGCCGGAACGGCACGTGGATCGACGGCCGCCGGCTCGTCCCCAGCGTGGAGATGGAGATCGAGATCGGGCAGGTGATCCGGATCGCCAACCTCGTGGATCTCACGCTTCAGGGGACGGCCCGTCCGGCGGTCCCGACGGGGGAGTGGAACCCCACGGTCACCGGATCCGGGTTGAGCATGGTGACCGTGCTCGTCGGCGACATTCGCGACTACACGGTCCTCGTGCGAAGCGTCGCCTCCGAGGTGCTGCAGCGTTCGGTCTCACGGGTCTTCCGGAGACTCGAGGAGGAGGTCACCCGCTGCGGGGGCACGGTGAAGGAGTACCCGGGCGACGCCATCGTCGCGTTCTGGGAAGAGTGTGCGAGCCGCAATCACGCAGCATCGGCGTGCCGGGCCGCGCTGGTCCTCGATCGTGCCGTGCACCGGCTGGCCGTGGATCGTGACGTGTGGGACGTACCCGGCTACGAGCTCCGCATGGACTGGGCACTGGCCACGGGATGTGTGAACATCTCGAGCGCCGGCGGTGACCGGCCGTCCGGGCTGACGATGGTCGGCGAAGCGGCGGTTCTCGCGTTTCGGATCGAGAAGCTCGCCGACGACACGACCGGGCCGATCCTCGCCTGCGGGTTCACCAGGGCCATGGTCGGGACCGACTTCTCGTTTCGGGATCTCGGCGATGTGCAAGCCAAGGGGTTCGACGAGCCGACCCCGCTGTTCGCGCTCCTCGGCGCCGGCGAGCTGCCGATCTCGCCGTCCATCGGCGACCCGACGTGAGGGAACGTCCGATGGAGCGCGCGACCGAGCGTGACGGACCGCTTCGGCTGGTCTTCCGGGGTGTACGGGGATCGATCGGCAGCCCCGGCAAATCGACGCTTCGCTACGGCGGCCACACTGCGTGCCTCACGGCTCGGCTGGCGCCCGAGTCCTGGCTCGTGCTGGACGGCGGGAGCGGGCTCCGGACGCTGCACGCCGATCTCCCGCCGAGCCCGGCCGGTACACTCCACTTCCACGTTCTCTTCACCCACTACCACCGCGACCACATCGAGGGCCTCATGCTCTTCGATCCCCTCTACGAGTCGGCGTGTCGGTTCACGTTCTACGGTCACCGATGGGGGGATGTCGGGGTTCGGGAGGCGCTGATCGGGATCCTGCGGCCGCCGTGGGCGTCGGTCGCGCTCGAGGAGACCCGATCGGAGAAGGTCTACCGGGACCTGGACGGGGCCGGGATCGAGATCGGCGGGATCCGGATCTCGACCGCGCCGCTTCGACATCCCCAGGGGGCCACGGCGTACCGACTCGATCGCGGCCCGCGCTCGATCGTCGTGGCCACCGACACCGAGGGGGGGGATCCCGACCACGACGACGCACTTCGATCGCTCGCCCGCGACGTTGACGTGCTCGTCGTCGACGCCCAGTACACGCCCGACGAGTACGGAGAACGCCGAGGCCGCGGACACGGGACGTGGGAGCACGCGACCCGGATCGCACGCGAGTGCGGAGCGCGACGACTCGTGTTGTTTCATCACGATCCCGATCGCACCGACGATGAGCTGGACGCGATCGTCGAGGCGGCACGCAGCGCGCACCCTCGCGTCGAGGCCGCCCACGAGGGCATGAGCCTCGCGCTCTGAGGCGCCATCGCCCCGCTCCATCGTCGGACTCGGATGATCCCTGGACCTCGCCTGGTGTATCATTGTGCGGACGACCACAGGAAAACCCATCACGCGTCACGGTAGGAGGACGAGGTGCCTCTACTTGGATGTCCGAAGCGCGCGGCTCGCCTCTCGAACTGGAAATCGACGATCGCCGTCTTCGCGCTCGCGTCGACCGCTCCGGTCTCGACCCACGCGGATTGTCTGGACTACGGCGGCGACTACCCGCATCTCATCGACACCATTTGGTTCGGCTCTCAGCTGACGGCGTTCCACGTGACGGAAGACGGATTGGCCTACGTGGGCTCGCGCTGGGAAGGCAACGGCTTCGTGTCGGTGTACGACCTCACGTCTCCGGAGGCACCGGCCTCGATCGGGTCGGTCTCCATCGCCGGTCCGCCATCCGAGATCGATGTGACCGGCGCACTCATGTGCGTCGTGAGCGATGGGGGGCTCGAGGTATTCGACGTCACGAATCCGGCCACGCCCGTCCTCCTCGGCTCGGAGACCTCGATGCTCGCCGCGAGCGGTGTTTCCGTCGAGGGATCGATCGCGTACGTATCGGATCGCGACAGCGGCCTCCACGTCGTCGACCTCACTGATCCGAGCGCGCCCGCTCACCTCGGGAGCGTGGCGATGCCGTCGGAGGCGTATCACGTCGACGGGTCCGGCGACTACGCGTTCGTTGCCGATCGTCTCGGCGGTCTCGTCGTCGTGGACGCCTCGGACGGAACCAGCCCGGTCGTCATCGGCAACGTGCCCACGCCCGACGAGTGCTGGGGTGTGCTCGTGGCGGACGACATCGCCTACGTGAGCGCTGCCGTGGCCGGCGTGCAGATCGTCGACGTGTCGACGCCATCCGCTCCCGCGCTGCTCACGACCGTGGACACGCAGGGAAGGCCGCGGCGCTTTCAGCTCGACGGCACGGACCTGTACGTGTGTGACCGCTGGTTCGGCCTCACCGTCCTCGACGTGTCGGATCCGGCCGCCGCGGACGTCAGCGCCGCGATCGCCGGCCCCGGGTGGTTCATGGACGTGGGGGTCTGGAGCGGAGTCGGCTACTTGACGTACGCCGAGTATGACGGAGCGCTCTTCCTCTATGACGTGGCCAGCCCAGTGAGCCCCGAAGTCGTGGGCACGCTCGACACTCCGGGCAGCACCCGCGGCGTCGCGATTGCCGGGGACCTCGCGTACATCGGAGACGGGAACGGGGGGCTCTTCTCGGTCGACATCTCCGATCCGACGACGCCCGTCTTCGAGGGATCGCTGAGTCTTCCCTATGCGCGCCAGGTGGCTCTCCACGGGAACGTGGCGTATGTGGGCGATCTGGATGCGGTTCACGTCGTCGACATCTCCGACCCGTCCGCACTCGTGCTCGTGACCAGCGTCGCGACGCCGGACTTCGTATGGGGTATGGCGGTCCACGAGACGTCCCTTCTGGTCGCGGCGGACGAAGCCGGTCTTCTGATCTTCGACATCTCCGACCCGCACGACCCCACGCTGGTCAGAGCCGTGGCCACGACGCTGTACTCCTGGGACGTCGCCGTGAACGGCGACTACGCCTACGTGGCGGGCCGATACCTGGCCGTCGTCGACATCTCGACACCCTCGAGCGCGTTTCTCGTCACCGAAACGACTCCCACGATCGGCGAGGGGATCGCGATCTCCGGTGATCGCGCGTACGTGTCCGGATCGTCGCGGCTACATGTGGTCGACATCTCCAGTCCCGCGAGTCCGACGTGGCTCGGAAGTCTCACGACCCAGTCCGTCGAGGACGTGGTGGTGATGGACGAGTACGCCTTCGTGACGACGAACGGCTCGGGGGTGCAGGTCGTGAACGTGGCCGATCCGTTCAACCTCGAGCTCGTGGCGAACATCGGGACGACCGGCGAGCTGGTCGGGATCGCGGTGGCGGGTGAACACCTCGCGGTCGCCAACGGAGTCAACGGTCTCCGCATCCTCCCCGGACACTGTGGCGCGGTGGTTTCGGTGCCGGAGGGTGTGACGGCCACCGTGCTCGACCCGCTGCGAATCCGGCCCAACCCGGGTCGGAGCTCGTTCACGTTGACGTTCGAGCAGAATCAGCGGGCACGCACGGTGGTCACCGTTCACGACGCCGCCGGACGACTCGTGCGCGAGCTCTTCGATGCGGAGCTCACGGCCGGCACGCACACGATGTCCTGGGATGGCCGGAACGACGCGGAACGAGTCGCGGCGCCGGGCGTCTACTTCGTCCAGGTCGAAAGCGTCGCGGGACCGTCGGGCGTCGAGAGCCACCGGCAACGTGTCGTTCTCGTCCCGTGACCAGGAAACCGTCCAAGCCAGCGTGCCGCCGCAGGCCACGGGGAGCGCCCCGATCAGCCCGCAGGGGTTCTCCGGTCCGCACGGGGTCGCGGCGTCGAGTGTGAGCTCGAAGTTGACCGGGTCGCAAAGCAGCTCGATCCCGGTGTCTGGTTCCTGCGACTGCGCACGACGACGGGGGTGAGCGGAACGCTGAGGCTCGTCAGGGTGCAGTAGACGACCTCTTGATGGCACCCACCGCGGACATGAGGACCCTCCCCCGTGCACGGGTCTGGAGACTCGTGTGCGAGGGCGTTGCTTCGCCCGACGGCAGGGCATGCTGCGTCTCGACCGCGGGAGACGCTCCGGCCTGAGAGGCCGGGATTCTGATGCATTTTCCTGTGATTCTCGCTTCCCCCGGGCGCCTCCCCAGGTGAGACGCGGTCCACCGGACGGGGACCTCGTACGTTCAACCGGGCGTATCGCCTCGCCAGGGGGGCATCATGCATTCCAAGTCAGCATCGGTGGTTTTTCTGCTGGTTACCGGGCTCCTCACGGCCGCCACGGCGGGGGCCGAATCCCCGCCCCACTACTGGAGCCAGTCCTTCGGCGCCTCCGGCTATGACCACGGCCGGGGCTGCGCCGTGGATGGAGCCGGCAACTCGATCGTCGTGGGGTGGTTCACCGACCTGGTGTACTTCGACTCCGGCCCGGTTCTGAGTCAGGGCCCGCAGGATGCATTCATCGCGAAGTACGACCTCTCTGGAAACCACCTCTGGACCAGGTCCTTCGGCGGTGACGGACCCGCGTCCGCCCTGGCCGTGGATGTCGACGAGGCAAACAACATCTACGTCACCGGTTCGTACGAGGGAACGATCGATTTCGGCTCCGGCCCCGTCACGAGCGCCGGCGACACGGACATCTTCCTAGTCAAGCTGGACGCCGGCGGAAGCCACCTCTGGAGCCAGAGCTACGGAGATCCCGACCACGACGTCGCCGAGGCGATCGCGGTGGACAGCTCAACCGGGTACATCTTCCTCACGGGCAGCTTCCGCGCCCGACTCGACCTCGGAGGCGGAGATCTGACCAGCAGCGGGGACGATGACATCTTCCTGGCCCAGTTCAAGACGGCCTACGGCACTCACACCTGGAGTCGGAGCTTCGGGGCCGGCGGACTCGATTCGGGGCAGGGCCTGTCCGTGGACTCGGCGGGCCACGTCGTCGTGACCGGGACCTGCAAGGGCCCGATCGATCTCGGCGGAGGTCCGCTGAGTGGCCCCGGGGGCAGTGACATCTTCATGGCCGAGTACGACGTGTCCGGCGCCCACGAGTGGAGTCGGTTGCTCGGGGGACCGGAGGAGGACCGGGGGCTCGACGTCGAGGTCGATGACTCCGACGACATCCTGCTGACCGGGTACTTCGTCGACGTCGCCCATCTCGGTGGTGGGAGCCTGACCAGCAATGGCCTCGAGGATGTCTTCCTGGCCCGTTACGACTCCGGTGGCGGTCACATCTGGTCTCGGAGCTTTGGAGGCCCGGGCGAGGATCGGGGAACCGCCCTGGTCTCGAACGCGATGCAGGAAGTCTTCCTCACGGGCTCGTACCACGACCAGGTCGACTTTGGTGGCGGCGCGCTGGAATCGAACGGGAGCTCGGACATCTTCCTGGCCAAGTTCAAGGCAACTGGAAGCCACCTCTGGAGTCAGCACTTCGGAAGCGATGACCCGGATTGCGGATCAGCGATTGCGGCCGATGCGGCGTCCAATGTGATCCTGTCCGGCTTTCTCCAGGGACTCGTCTGGCTCGGGGGCGATGGTGTCCACGGTGACTACAACAGCCCCGACGCGTTCGCGTCCGGCTACGACACGAACGGGACCCAAATCTGGGGGGATGCCTTTGGAGGTCGAGGTTTCGACACCGTGCGGGATCTCGCGATCGACGGATCCGGGAACGTGATCATCGTCGGCGCCAAGCATGGCAGCGTCGACTTCGGAGGCGGCCCGCTCGGATTCGCGGGCAACGACGACATCTTCGTCGCCAAGTTCGATCCGGCGGGCGTCCATCTGTGGAGCAAGGGTATCGGAACCCTCGGAAACGAGACCGCCATTCGCGTCACCGTCGACACCGTGGGCGACATCTACGTCGCCGGGGAGTTCGGCCTGGACATCGACTTCGGGGGCGGGCTCGTGTCCGGCTCGGGCGACGTCGACGTGTTCCTCGTCAAGTACGATTCGGGCGGCGTCCACCTGTGGTCGAAGGGACTCGGCGGCGCTCTCGCAGACCAGCTGGGCGGCATCGGTGTCGACGACGCCGGAGACGTCATCATCGCCGGCGGGTTTCAGGCCTCCGTCGACTTCGGGGGCGGGATCCTGACCAGTGCCGGAAGCCTCGATGTCTTCGTGGCCAAGTACGATTCGGACGGCGCACACCTCTGGAGCCAGCAATACGGAGACTGGAACGTCGACTACGCGACCGCACTGGGTCTGGACGTCGACAAGATCCTCGTCGGCGGTCATTTCGCGGACTCCATCGACTTCGGCGGAGGCGTCATCACGGTTGATCCCACCGCGGACTTCCTGGTGAAGTTCAGCTCGGCCGGATCCCACGTGTGGAACCGGGTGTTCGAAGGTGGCTCGACCTTCATCCATGATGTGGTGGGCGGACCGACCGGGAACCTCACCATGACCGGAAGCTTCTGGAACTGGGTCGATCTCGGCGGCGGGGTTCTCACCGCCACCGGGAATCAGGACGCCTTCATCGGCCACTTCGACAACGGCGGCGACCACATCTGGTCCGCAGCGTTCGGGGGCCCGGAACCCGACGGTGGAAGCGAGGTGTGTCCCATCCCCGGTGGAGGGTTCCTGGCCACGGGCTACTTCGAGGGTGCCGTCGACTTCGGTGGAGGTACGATGGTCAGCAACGGAGAGCGCGACGCGTACCTCGCCGAGTTCAGCGCCAGCGGTGTCCATCTCTGGAGCCAGCAATACGGCGGCGCGGGCCGGGCCGGAGGCTCCGCACTGGGGATCGATTCCGGTGGTGAGGTCCTGTTTGGCGGGGTCTTCGACGACATCATCGACCTCGGTGGGGCACCGCTCTCGACCGGGACGGACATCGACTTCTTTCTCGCCAGGTTCGGACCCTCCGTCGTCGACGTCGAGTCGTCTCCTGGGGTCGATCTCCCCGGGCTGGTCCTCTCATCGGGTTCTCCGAATCCGTTTCGACGTCGGACGGAAGTTGCATTCGACTTGCCCCTGGCTTCGCGCGTCTCCCTGGGGATCTATGACGTCTCGGGACGTCTCCGGCGGACCCTCGTGGATGGAAGGCTGACCGCCGGCATGCACGTGGTCGCCTGGGATGGACAGGAGTCTTCGGGACATGCCGCACCCCCGGGAATCTACTTTGCTCGCGTCTCCGTGGCCGGGCAAGCTCGGAGCACCAAGTTGATCCGGGTGGAGTGAACCGGGCGGGCGTCCTCTCACGACGACGCCCGCACCGGGAGCGGTCACTTCACGAGTGTCAGTGGACGTGACTGGACGACGTCCCCCGCCTTGAGCCGGCAGATGTACATTCCACTCGGCGCCGAGTCGGCGAGCCACTCGACGTCGTGCACACCGGCGGCCATCACATGGTCAGCCAGAACCGTGACGCGTGCACCTCGCAGATCGAAGATCTCGCGTTTCTGGCCGACACACTGGTGGCACTGGGTGACTACGATGACACGGCAGATTCTCGAAGCTCGCCCACGACCAAGCGCTGGCGGGCAGCGCCCTCAGCAACTTCGAGGCGGCGATCGCCTCGTGCCGCAACGTGCTGAGCCCTGCCGTGTTCTCGACAGAGTGGGAGCGCGGCCGCTCGATGTCGGTCGATGAGGCGGTCGCGCTCGCGCTGCAGCCCGATGAAGGATCGGCAGAGCCACCTTGAGCCCGTAGGGCCAAGACCCGGCCGGGCCACAACCCGTCTCCTTGCTCGAGGTTCGGTGGTCGCCGACGATCGATCTCTCCCTTCGTTGAGAAGGAGCGGGCGCTCCACGACATGCCATTTCAGTGGCATCACACCATCGATTTGGCGTATCCTGAATGTCTGGTCGTTTGATCATTACGCGCACGAGTCGCTCCGTCCTACAGGAGGAGAAGACAGCCCCACGATCGACGCTCCTCGCGACGGGAGGGTCAGAACATGTGTCGCGTTTCGCCAGCACAGTGGGCCGCACTCGGCTTCACGACGTTTGCCGCGATCTCCGCGGTGGCCGCGCCCTCTGGTACGAAGGGTCCGTCAAACGCCCTCGCCGCGCTGTACCAGCCCCGCCTCACCGAGAACCGTGGCCAGATCGCACGCCGGGATGTCCTGTTCACGTGTCGATGGTCGAACATGGCCATCGCATTCGAACCCGGTGGTATGACCATTCGCATGCGTGGCCGCCCGGACGGCGAGGAACGGGCTGTCGGCCGGGGGCAGGACGTGCACGTTCGATTCGACGGCGCGAGGTCGGCGGTTCCCATTGGCCGCGGAGAGCGCCCAGGCCGCGCACACTATTTCCATGGTAGCCGCGGTTTGTGGACGAACGTGCGGAGTTTCGACGAGCTGATTTACGAGGATCTCTACCAGGGGATCGATCTCGTCTGCCGGCCGTCAGCGAACGGCGTGAAGTACGCATTCCACCTCGATCCGGGCGCGGATCCGACGCGCATCGAGATTCGCTACGACGGCATCATCGGATTGCGGCTCGACGACGACGAGCTGGTCCTGCAAACTCCCCTCGGAACGATTCGAGATGCCGCTCCGGTGGCGTTCCAGACAGGCGATACCCTCTCCTGTCGCTATGTTCTGCTCGACTCGAACACCTGCGGGTTCATACTGGATGCGTGGGATCGAACGCAGCCTCTGGTAATCGACCCACTGCTGCATGCCACGTACCTCGGGGGTGGCAACAGCGACGTCGCGAACGCCGTCGCGGTCGACGATGAGGGTTTCGCGTACGTCGTCGGCACGACCGGATCCGTGGACTTTCCGGCCACGCCTGGTGCGTTCGACGAGACGATCGACTCCGGCGATGCCTTCGTCGCCAAGCTGACGCCCGAGCTCGACGACGTCGTCTACGTCACGTACCTCGGCGGTACGGCAGACGAGCAAGGCGTGGGTGTGGACGTGGACGATGTCGGCCACGCCTACGTTGCAGGGCGTACGTACGGGACCGACTTTCCGACCACCATGGGCGCCTATCAGACCAGCGGTCCGCAGTTCGGCTTCGTCACGAAGCTCTCACCGGATGGCTCGAGCCTGAGCTACTCCACGCTCTTCGGCACGACCGGTGGGGGGGAGATCACCGACCTGACCGTCGTCGACGGCCGCGCATGCATCACCGGTCACGCGTTCTCAGGGGTCCCCCTCGTGCCGGTCGGTCGCGATGAGGGAGTCCACGCCGGGGGCGAGGACGCCTTCGTGGCGGAGCTCGAAGCCGACGGCTCGGCAGTTCGGTTCTCCCGCTATCTCGGTGGCACCGATCGCGACGAGGCGTTCGCGATCACGGCGGACGACGGGGGTAACTACCACGTTGCCGCTGCAACACAATCGGATGACTTCCCGGCGACGGAGGCTCACATATCGGGCTTCCAGGAGCGGTTCGAGAGCGGCTACGAACTCGGGGAAGGCTGGGCGCACGACTACTCGACCAATGGAGAGGATCAGGGATGGGCATGCGGAGGCGCGATCAGCTGGGGCGCGGGAGTCACGGCAGAGTCCCCTCTGGAAGGGGCTTTCAGTCTGGAGATCGGTGCGTCTGCGGCTGAACCTTGCGAACTCGAGGCAGTCGGATCGGTGAATCGCACGATCGTCGGCTCGACCGATCTCTCGCTTCGGATCGAGCTTCTCAGCCTTCCCTGCAGCGAGGGTGACGGGGCCTGCTACGTCGAAATCGCATTGCTCGATCCGGCCAACCCGACGCACCGCGTCGCGCGCGGCTTCGCCCACGAATGTGATGGGGGAGCGGTGCCGGTGCCGAACGTAACGTACGTTGGTCCGGGCGATCCCACGATGTACGACGTACACATACCATATGCCGAGGAGTTCGAGGCTCAGTGGGGCGCGGCTCCCGATGAGGTCATCTTTCGCATTCGCACCGTTGCGAGCTGGTTGGAGTACCCGTGGCCGATGCTCGTCCATGTTCGCGTTGACGAGATCGACGCGCATAGGACGCTCGCCGGCTACCGCGGCGCGCGCCAGGCGATCTACGCGGAGCTGTCCGGGACGGCTCCACCCGGTGGCGAGATCGGTGATCTAGTCGGAGCGGTAGCGATTCCGTCCGAGGGCGGGTCTGAAGCACACGACGTCGCCGTCGATCCGGTGCGCGGCGCGTTCGTCGCCGGTAACTGTGGCGGTCGCATCATCACCACCGACGGCGCCTACTCCTCGGTTCATTCCGGTAACGAGGACGGCTTCGTCACCGGTCTCGTCTCGGCGACCGGAGAGGTTCTGTACTCATCGTTGCTCGGCGGCGAGATGAAAGATCGGATCGAGGCGTTGACGTTCGACGCGGACGGGGTTCTCGTGCTCGCCGGTCAATCACGCTCCTACGTTCCCTTCGGATCGGCCGGCACGTTCGATGCCTTCGTCGTGAGAATGGATCCGGCGGGGAACGGCGCGACCGATCTTCTCTCGATCGATACGCTATCCGGGTCCAGTGACGACGGAGTCACCGATCTCGCCACGTACACCGACGCAGAGCTGGGAGAGCTGATCTACGGGTGCGGGGCCACGATGTCGTCCGATCTCACCCTTCCTCCGGGTGGATTCGATGAGACCCCGAACGGATACGACGATGCGTTCGTGGGGATCTTCTCGTCCTGCACCGCGGGTAGCGATACGACGCCCCCGGTGTTCGAGGCGCCGCCCGACGAGACCCTCTCGGCGAGCGCGACCTGCCTGACCCAGTATACGAACGATGGGTCCGAGCTCCCGGCGCTCGATGACTGCACGCTTCGAGCGGACATCGTGATCGCGCGATCACCCGACGTCGATCACCTGTTCCCGCTCGGAAGCCATACCCTCACATGGACGGCAACCGATCTGGCCGGCAACTCGACGGTGGACACGCAGCAGCTCACGATCGTGGACGACTCGAAGCCCACGCTGTCTTGCCCCGCGGCCATCTACGTCGACGTCGGCGACGTGGTGGCATCACCTGGTATCGCGACGGCAACCGACAACTGCGACGGATCGGGAAGCTCGGACGATCCCGGGTCACCGATCGCGTTCTCGAACGACTTCCCGCCCGGTGGCATCTCCGATGCCGGGCTTCACATCATCACCTGGCAGGCGACCGACACCGCCGGCAACACGGCGACGTGCCAGCAGCAGATCGGCGTACGGGCACCACCACAGCTGATGATCGTGGCCAACCCGGACGAGCGGTGGAACGATCCATACGAGATCGCGCTGATGATCACCAATCCTTCGACGAACTGGTTTGCGCTCACGGGCGCGACGTTCACGATCACCGAGAACGGCGTTCCCGCCTCCGTCGATCCGCTTACGTTTTCCATCCCTGGCGGCGTGGCGGCCGGGCCTTTTTCGATGCGGTCGTACAACAAGACCTGGGACTGGCATGGAAACTGCGTCTTGTCCTACGACGACGCCGATCTCACCGACAGGTTCACCTACCAGGTCTCCGGTGACGTGTCCTCCGGCTCCTACACGTTCCAGGACGTGTCCTCGGACGCGTATCCCGTTGACGTCACCGTCGACGACGAGAACAAGAACTACCACGCGATGGCAAGCGGTGCGTTCTGGATCGGGATCGGATTCAGCGCGGACGCGGTCGACTGGTTTTTTTGCAGCTACTGCGTCGGGTTCTGCGCTCCCTGCTATGCGGTTGGAGGCACCTTCCTCGCGATTCAGGCCGTGCGCCTCGGCCTCTGGGGTTACTACTGCGACAAGGCATCCGATCCTCCCGACGGTGCGGGTCGGATCGCCGGCGGATGGCTGCACCGATCGGATCCCGACTATACCGAACTGGTCGAGCTCGACTACCCGGACGTCGACATCCCCGAGTGGCACGACGATCTCTCCCGGGAGGGCGTCGAGCTCGTCCAGCACGAGCTCGACGTATACGCCGGAATGGAGGCGTACACGGGAACCCACGCGAAGCTCCTCGGCGCGATCGACGCGTCGGAGGCGGGGGATCCCGAAGCCGATGCGTACATCCTGATCCAGGGCGAGCGACTTCTGGCCTACGGCGACTTCGTCTCCGAGCACCTCGGCGTCCTCGGTGCCGACCGCGTGAGCCTCCAGGACGAGATGGACCTTGCCGGCGTCGAGTTCACGCTGGAGGAGGTGACCGACTTCCAGGCGGACGTCGCCGCCAACGGACTTCCCGAGGAAGAGCTGGCCGTGTTTGTGGCGCTGGGCTGGACCGCTGACGACATCGCGGATCTCGAAGCCCAGATCGTCGCGCTGGATCCACAGGGAGTGGTTGACGCTGCCCTCGTCGACCCGGATCTCGATGCCGCCGAGCAAGCGGTCGGTGATCAGCACGAGACCACGGCCGCCGAGACGATCCCGGATGCGGTCTTCGTCGTTTCCATCACGAACCCGATCACCGACATCGAGCTCGCGCCCGGTCACGAGGTCTCGGTCAGCGCGGTGATGGTCGACAGCCTGGCGCCTCCCATCGTCGAGACACGCGTCTTTCTCGACGACGTGCTCGTCGCAACGGTGGTCCCGTTCGACTGGACGCCACTCCTCGCGGATGTCGGGGTACACGAGATCCGCGTCGAGGGGGAGGACGCCGGGGGCAACATCGCGTTCGATACCGTCGGTATCACCGTCACGACGCACCCGCCCGTCGTGTTTGCCGGGCCGGACGAGTTCATTCCTCCGGGAACGACGTTCGAACTCGATGCGGCGTTCAGCGACTCGGACTACCTGGAGACGCATACGGTCGAGATCGATTGGGGCGACGGCACGATCGAGACGCCACCGGTATCCGAGGAGCACGATCCACCGATCGGGTCGGGATCGATCGTGGCCGGCCATGATTACCCGGGTGCGGCGGGAACCACGTACACCGTGACGGTCACGGTGACCGACTCGGGCGGACTCCTGGGTGTCGACACGGCCGACGTGACGCTCGACGTCGACACCGACGCCGACGGCCTTCTCGACATGGTGGACAACTGTCCCGAGGATCCGAATCCGCTCCAAGAGGACTCGGACCGGATGGATGCGTTCGAGGACGACTTCGAGAGCGCGGACCTCGCCGGTTGGACCTTCGACCACGCGACCGACGGGCAGCAGAGTGGGTCGTCCTGCGCGGGTTCCTGGATCGCCGAGGCAATCACGGACGTGCCGCTTCAGGGAACCGCGAGCGCGAGGCTCTCCGCCGAGGTCGTGACCGACTGCGGCGAGACCGTCCAGGCGGCCATCGACGCTCGCATCGACGGTGCAACGCGGTTGGCGTTCCATCTCGCGGTGGATCGCCTCGATCCGAACACGTACCTGGAGGTCACGGCCACGAACGTCGCGACTCCGAGCGAGGAGGTCGTACACGTCTTCGCGACGTCGGATCTCGGGCTGGGCGATGTGAACGTCGTCGTCATGGAGGGCGACGAGCTCGACTACGTCGCGGAGATCGGCGACGTGTTCGCCGCGAAGTACGGAGCGGTTCCCGATCTCGTCTCGGTCCGATTCGTGGCGGCTGCGCTACCTCCCGGCTCGGCGCGCGCCGGCACGGGTCGCCTCTTGCCGGAGACGATCGACGTTCGCGTCGACGAGGTGTTTGCGCGGCGTCTGACGCTGGTCGACCGCTTCGAGGCCGGAGACTTCGACCCCGAGTGGGGCTTCGGCTACTCGACAAATGGCGCGCAGTCGGGCACGCACACCATCGGTTCGTGGAGCTCCACGGTCGAGCCCGGGGGAATCGAGGGCGCTTACAGCGCTCGTGTCTTCGCGCAGTCTACCCATAGCGCGTCGCCATGGTACCTGACGGCTGCCATCGATCGCGTGGTCGACGGCATGAGCGCGCTCGACGTCCGGCTGCGATTCGACGACATCCAGGGCAGCGGCGGCACGGGTCGGTCGCATTTCGAGATTGTTCTGATGGACGACGGCGTGCCTACGAAGAGCATCCGTCACGTGTTCTCGACGACGGCCGACTTCGGCGGCGACGTTCAGGTCCCGGTAGCCGCGGGCCAGGAGTTCGACTACGCGATCGACGTCGCCGGAGAGTTCGCCGAGAAGTACGGGACGGCACCATTCATCGTGCGGCTTCTGTTCCGGAGCGAGGCGGACTACGCGGAGGACGGAGATGGGACTCGTACCGCCGACGTGTGGCTCGATGTGGTCGAGACGGTCGAGACGTCCCCGAACGCGGACGGCGTCGGCGACGCATGCGACAACTGTGTCGCGCGCTTCAATCCCGATCAGTTGGACTGCGATGGAGATGGCGTGGGCAACGCCTGCGATCGGGATGCGTGTGTGACCATGTCGGCGTCCTCACCCGTCGGGCAAGCGCCGGACGTGCCGAAGGCGTTTGCGCTCCACGGGAACCGACCCAATCCGTTCAATCCACGCACCCGGATCGCGTTCGACGTTCCGGTGACGGCACGAGCGCGACTGACGATCTACGACGTGTCGGGCCGGCGCGTCACCGACGTGTTCGACGACGTCGCGGCCCCGGGCACATATGACGTGACGTGGAACGGCCGGGAGTTCGATGGCACGCGCGCCGCGTCCGGGGTCTACTTCTATCGGCTCAGCGCCCCGCACTTCACGGCAACGCGCCGGATGGTGCTGTTGAAGTGACGTCGAACGGCCATCGGTATCCTCGGTCGCTGACGCCGGACGGCGAGGGTGACGGGTCAGGGATGGACCCTCGTAGGTCGTGTCGGAAACGATGATATGGCTGTAGGTTACAGCCTGTCGTGGACACTGCGAGAGGAGCCGCTCTTCGGGCCGGCCGCGATCTGGTACCCACATGCCAGCCCTCCACACATGGCGACGCGAATGGTGCACATGCATCATGGCGCGAAGTCTCTCCACCCTCTCAACATGTCACCTCAGAGAGCGGATCGCGGGTCGCGAGCGTACCGGTAGGACGGCCTGCGGCCCCGCGAGACTGAGGCAACTCGGAGGAGGGCGGCCATGAACAGAGCACGCCTGGTCAGACTGATGCTTCCGGTGAGCATCGTCGCCTCGAGCATCATGGCCTGTGGGGATGCTCCCACGCGTCCGCTCGGCAACGCCATGACATCGGAGCGACGGATGACCGATGGGGACGTGGTCGAGTCCGTCTGTGGAAACGCACATCTCGCTGGCGGGGAGATCGAGAGAACGGCGACGTTCGAGATTCGCAAGTACGCCGACGGACGCGTCGCCGGCTGGTATCACGCCTTGCGTCGTGGACCGGGGGGCGCCAACATCCGGGTGAGAGTAGAGTGTTTGCACGTCGTGGGCGACCAGGCCTGGGCAACGGGGACCGTGTTCGACGCGGTCAACCCGGACCACATCGGTCGGCCATACTCCTTCCGCTTCCACGACCGGGGCGAGGGGGAGGGCTCGATGCCGGATGAAGTCGGGGTCGCACGGTTCCAGGACTACGACTGCACGACCGAGCCTGACATCCCTCTCCGGGAACTCACGACGGGGAACTTGCAGGTCCGGGGATGAGCAGCCCGGCGGGCTGCTCGCGTTCCACGACCGAAGGGCCCGCGTGAGGTTGCTTCGTCTGTGGACACTTCGAGAATCCTCCGTTCTGACTGTCCCACTACCGAGCTCTCGGCTCGTACCGGGTCGCCTCGTGACAGGGTCATCACCTGTCACGGCGATCTCATCAGCTTTCGCACGGCCTCGCGGCCGTCACTTCGGAGGCGGCAGAAGTACACGCCGGGAGATACTTCGGCGTGTGCGTCGTTCCGTCCATCCCAGTGCGCGACGTGGGGCCCCGCGATCCGGATCGAGGATACGAGCGTTCGAACGACACGCCCTCGTGCGTCGAACACCACGAGTTCGACGTAGCTCTCCCGGGGCAGCCGATACTCGATCGTGGTGCCGCCGACGAACGGACTCGCACCGATCGCCTCGAGGCCGAAGACCGGCGGCAGTGATCCGGGCTCGCCCGGCCCGCTGGAACGGAACGCACCCGCTTCGACCGTCGCCCCGTCGAGATCGTCCCGGAATGCACCGGCGGTGATTGGACCCGACCCGGCGGCTTCGTCTCGCACGAGGAAGTCCACCCACAGTAGAGGATCGGAGTCCACGACCCGCACCGATGACAGCGTGAACCCTCCGATGGTCACCACGCCCGGATCGTTCTCACGTCCGTCGATCACCGTCCACGCCTGCGTGGCGTCGGCGCGGCGGACACCCGTGAACTGCAGCAGGTCCTCCGGATAGGTGAGTTCGAGCCCGAAGGCATCGAGGTCCGTCGGATGCTCGGCCCGGATGGCCACCCCGATCGCGTCCGAAGGAGCGCCGCTGACCTCGTCGATCGCGAGGACGGTCGGCTCGGCGGACGAACGTCCGGCTGGTGCGCAATCCAGCGGAGGCACGGCACCGTCCAGGTAGGCGAGGAAGATCGTGAGCCCGTCGGCCGGAGTGACGTCGCCGTTGCACGTCGCATCCGCGGCGATCGTGGCGCACTCGGTGTCGCACTCCGATCCGGACACCGGTGTCCCTCCATGCACGTAGATGTCGAACGCACATAGGGCGTCCTCCGGCGTGATGTCCTCGTCCGCCGTGACGTCGCCGAGTGAACAGGAACGATACGAGAACGTTCCGCGGCACAGATTGAGTCCCTGGAGGTCATCGACCGGGCTCGTGATCGTGAGGGCGGACTCCTGGCCCTCCGCGCATCCCCCACAGGTGACCTCGAACACCACCGTCGCCAGCGAGCCGGAGCTGCCGACGGGAACCGAGGTGGTTCCGAATCCCCCCACCGTCAGCACTCCGGGCCATTGCTCCATGCCTTCGACGACCACGAAGTCTCCGGTCAGATCACCCGGCTCCACTCGCGCGAACGAAAGCATCGTGGGGTCGTAGCCGAGGTCGAGTCCGAAGGCGTCCACCGGGTCCGGGTTGCCGTCCAGGAGGATCTCTACGGCAACTTCGTCCCCGGTCCGCCCCGAGACGTCGGTGGGCCGGGTGAGCGGACTCTCGCACGCGGGATCCAGCTCGCAGGGAGCGGGGTCGTCCGGTCCGGGATCTGCGCCGCCATAGAAGGCCGAGTGCGTGACCGGTACACGGAAACGGTTGCGATCGCAGTCCAGGATCAGCGGCGCCGTGGCCTCACCTTCAAACCCGGGCGGGCCGATGTCGATGCGACCGGGACCGGTCGCCGTGAACCGCAGGATCCCGACGAGAGACGGTCGCTCGGAAGGGACCGGGCACGTGTCCCAGATCTCGGCGATGTCGAGCCATCCCGGCTCGCGCTCGACGACGGTCGCGCGATCCGCACAGTCCGCGATGAACGTCGCGTCGAGCGATGGATCGAACCGCAGGGAATAGGCGACGACGTACAGGTCATCCACCTGTTCGGCTGCTTCCTGCAAGACAATACGCGCGTCCACCGGGCCGATGCCGTCGTACACCTGATGGATCATCGAGCAGTCAGCGAGCTCGATGGGGCAGACGGCATCCACCTCGTAACCGATGTCGATCGACAGCGCCGGCCCCGGGGGCGGTGGAAGGTCGCGAACCACACCGCGAAAGGGGCCGACCACCTGGTAGGTCGTCGAATCCGACTCGCTCGCGTGGTTGAGAATCTCGGCGTCCAGCATGATCGAGAGGTAGTACGTCACGTCGTAGTCGAGCTCACCCGTCCACGTGGCGGTCGTATCGACGACGGAGCCCAGTCCGACCTGCGTTCCCGTGACATCCTCCCCGACCAACACCTCGTCACGCGAGACGCGGAGCCTCCAGAACCCGCCGCCGCGCTCGGATATGTAGCCGCGGAGATCGACCGGGAGCGCCACGAATGCCGAGCCCGTACCTCCCTGGACCCGAAACGGAACGGCCAGACGGGCGACCACCTCTGCCGCGCCGGATCCCGGGCAGTCCGATCCCTCACCGGACGTGAGCTCGGATGTCGCGACCACTCCGAGTGAGTCCCGGGACACACCGGCGCGACCGAAGGTCTCCGCGGTCGGAGCCACCGGACACTCGGGTCCGGTGTACGCCGGGCAGTCGCTGTCGACCCCGAGGAAGTAGGAGATCGGTAGGTCGCTGGTGAAGGGGATCGAGTGGTTCTCCTGCGTCTCGCAGGCCCGCACCCACACCGAGAGTGACCCGTACGCCGGGCGGTCCTCGAAGACGACCTCCGACCCGACGGCACCGGTCGCCCCTGCGAGCAGCCATACGCCGGCGAGCGTGCTCGCGATACAGACGCGGTACGCGTCCGGTGACCGAACGGGACCGTCGTCGACGTTGAATCTCAGATACACCTCGAGCTCCTTGTTCGGGTTCGCGTTCGATCGATGGGAGGACGCGTGAACGCGCAGCGGACCCGAAAGCGGCGGGCTCGGGTGCTCTACGCCTGCGGAGCGGGCGGGGATCGATGGCCCGCGAACACACTCACCTCCCACCCAGGAACCGCAGAACGGGCGCAAAACCCATCAACGATCTGCGCCGGACGGCCTGGCGGCCGGGAGTGGTGGGCTCTCGGAGCTGGGGGAGCTTCCATCGCGGGTAATACGTGTCTGTATGGATGAGTGGGCCGCCCAGGCGCGGTCTCGGCGGGCGCGGACCGTCAGCGTGCGACGACGACCCGTCGCACCGACGTGACTGCCCTTCGGTCGACGACGGCAGACGCCTTGACGTAGTACACGCCGGGTGGCACCACGCGTCCGTCGTCGCCCCGAGCATCCCAGGTCAGCGCTGCCGGTCTCACGGCGGTCGTCGGCTCGACGAGCGATCGCACGGCGCGCCCCGCGACGTCGAAGATCTCGACGCGAAGCGTGCGCACACCGGCGTCGACGAGCGGGATCGAGACCGAGGTCGAGGCCGGTAGCGGCACGGGGCGACCCAGTCGGAATCCGGGCAGCGGCGCCGTCATTCCGGTGCCGACGATCGTGGGGCACTGGCGAGGCAACGCGTACAGGAGCTCTCTCGCGACGAGGACCACGTCGCCGACGAGAACGGGCGTGTCGATCCAGAGACCCGGTCGCTGCCGCTGAAGACGCGGAGAGCTCCCGAGGAAGATCGGGCTCGAATCGGAGGTGACGTCGAACACGATAGCTCCCGAGTCGTGCTCGAGCGCGTACACCAGACCGTTGGCGAGATCGGCCGCGAGGCCCTGTGTGGCGCCCGGCGTGCTCGACACGTGGAGCAACTCGGGAGCGAACGGGTTGGAGACGTCGACGACCTTGAAGCCCTCGACGCCACCGGCCACGTACGCTCGATCTCCGGCCACCGCTACTCCGTCGGCCCACGTATCGACCCACCCGACCTCGGCGATTGCACTCGCGTCGGAGACGTCGAGAATGCGTAGCCCAGCCCAGCCCTCGGCGACGTAGGCGAGGGATCCCACCGGCTCGGTCTCCCATGCGGGTCCCGTCGTCGCAAAGCTACCGATCCGCGTCGGGCGGCTCGGAATGGACACGTCGTAGATCTCCAATCCGAAGCCGTTCGAGATATACAGTCGATCTCCGGCGGTGGCCAGGTCCTGGGCATAGGTCGGTACCGTGGTGACCATGGCCGGTGCCGTCGGGTCAGACACATCGACCACATACAGATCCGGAGTCGCGTCCCACACGAAGGCCGTGGCTCCATTCACCGCGACCGCCACCGCCGGCTCCGCGGTCGGGAAGCTCCCCACGATCACGGGCGCCGTCGGATCGCTCACGTCCAGGATCGTGAGCCCGGCCTCGGCGTCGGCCACGTAGCCGAGCTGGTCCTGGACGACGATCTGCACCGCATCGCCGGGTGTGTCGAACGCGGCCGAGACAGGCGGCGACGTCGGCGACGAGACATCCACCGTGGCCAGACCGAAGCCGTACAGGTACGCCACACCGTCGCGAACCTGCACGTCCTCCATCCGTGCCCAGAGGTCCAGGTCTCCGATGAGAACGGGGGCCAGCGGATCCGACAGATCGTGCACGGCGAGCCCGGGGCCCGATGCATACATCCGTCCCTCCTGAATCCGTAGGTGCGTCCCCCAGAACGGCTCGATCGTCGTCACCGAAATGGGAACCGATGGGTCGCTCACGTCGAAGATCTCGAGCATCCCGACCTCGACCACGTAGAGATGGTCGCCATCGACGACCACGTCATGCGCCGTCGTCGTGGTCTCGATGCTCGCGAGCAGGATCGGCTCGAACTCGAACGATACGTCGTAGAGGTTGACGTGCGTCTCGGCGGCGACGTAGAGAAGATCGCCGTTCACGAGCACTCGCGTCGGACGCCCCGGCATGTCGAGCATGCCCCAGTGGATGAGCGCTCCCGGTAGCCAGCGGGTGTCGAACACCATCACGTCGGTCTGGCTGCGTACCACGTAGACGGCGTCGCCATGGGTCACGACGTCGACCATGTATCCGTAGTCGTTCGTCCAGTGAACCAGACTCGGCCACTCCGGATCGGAGATGTCGAAGAGCACCAGCCCGGCGTAGGAGGCGGCGATCCAGGCCATGTCTCCGTCGACGTCGATGGCCACCGCATCTTCGCCGCCCGTGTATGCGTGCCGGACGAGGCGTGGATCCGCCGGATCGGAGACGTCGAAGATGGCGAGACCGTCGGTGCCGCTGGCTCCGAAGGCGTAGTTGCCCCGAAGCACCAGCTCGCGACCTCCGTCGTCCTCGAAGGTGCTGGTGATGAAATGAAGGTGCTCGGTGTAGTCGATGCATTCGGCTGCTGGGCTCGCGGTGGCGACCAGCCAGCCGAGCACGGGGAGCGTGGCAACACGAGATACTCGCATTCCGGCCTCCTCCGATCGGCGACGCCCCACGCTCATGGGTGGAGTCTGTCGAGCCATCTCCGGAAAAGCCGCACCAAGGAGAATTCTACACCAACGTACCGGTACCGACGAGCTGCTCCGGTGGCGACCGGGGAGACGATGCCTGCAGGCATGGGCATTCCAGGCCTCGTTCGGGTAGAATCGGGCTCTCAGGACACCGGCGGAGTGGCTCGGGCGCGCCCGACACGATGGGATCGATGTCCTCCAGCCGAGGATGACCGCATGAACAAGCTCCGACCCCTCGTCCCGCTGCTCATCGTCGGCGGGATGCTCCCACCGGCCTCATCTCGTGCCGCGTCGATCATCGTCCACGCCGATGGCAGCGGCGACTACCCGACGATCCAGGCGGCCATCGATGCGGCGACCGATGGAGACGAGATCCTGCTCACCGATGGGACGTTTCGCGGCGAGGGCAATCGTGATCTCGTGACGGGCGACGACGTGCTCACGATCCGGTCTCAGAGCGGAAATGCATCGGCATGTGTGCTCGACGCGGAGGGTGCCAGTGGCGACGAGCATCGCCACGTCGTCGTATCCGGCGCCACCGCCGACCTGCTGATCGGCGAGCTCACGTTACGCGGTGGGTACCACGAGCATGGCGGCTCGATCCGGTCCGAGGGGGACGCGCTCACGCTTCGGGCATGCGTCTTCCACGGCAACGTCGGTCGGCTCGGGGGTGCGTTGTCGTCGTACCGATCGACGGTCCAGGTGAACGGATGCCGGTTCGACGCCAACCACGCGCTCGAGTTTGGAGGCGCCGTGATCGCCTCGGATGGGGGGCTCGACGTCGTCGACTCGGAGTTCGTCGACAACGTCGGCGAGGTGTTCGGCGGGGCGATCGCCATTTCGGGGTTTGCCGCAGCGCATCTCGAGCGGACCCGTTTCGAGCGGAACGAGAACACCCGGCAGGAGGGCACCGTCCTCATCGGAGGCGGCGCGATCGGCGGCTGGGACTCCTATCTCGATGCGGTCGACTGCACGTTCGAGGAGAACGTCGGCTGGTGGGGTGGGGCGATCGCGGCGTACTCCACGCGGCTGACCCTGGATGGATGCACCCTCGTCGGAAACGAGATGCTCGACCATGTCGTGGGGGGTGTCTACGTCGAGGACCCCGGCCGCCGGGAGCGAGACGTACTCGTGCGCGACAGTCTGCTGGCCGGCCAGCTCGGCGAAGCTCTCCACACCAACGACGTCCCGGTGACCATCGAGGGGTCCACGTTCGCTGGCAACGCCGGCGGGGGGATCTCGGCTCGCAAACACACGTTCGTTGCGGAGCGGTCGGTGTTCCATGAAAACTGCCGAGATGGTGATGGGGCCGACATCCTCTTCATCGCCTGGCAACCCGAGCTGTGGACGCCCGAGCTGCGGTGCTCGGTGGTTGCGCCGGGTGGGATGCACTACTCCGGGGGCGAGTTCCTTCTCGAGGACGTGCTGACCGACGATCCGCTCTTCTGTGGTCCGCTGGACTGCGACGCTGCACCCACGACCGGTGGAGACTACACGCTAGCCGCCTCGTCGCCATGTCTCCCCGCACGGAGCCCGTGCGGCCAGCTCATCGGCGCGCGCGACGAGGGCTGTGGCGACGCCACCCCGATCGTGTCTCGAACCTGGGGACAGCTGAGGGAGACGTATCGCGAGCCGTAGACCCGACTTTCCACTCCGTTCGAGATCCTCTGGCGGGCGGCCTTGCCCGTCGTGCCGGACGCGGCCGGGCTCACACCGAGGCTGGCGCTTTGGCCCAACCCGTTCAGCTCGGTGGCAACCCTCGAGATCCTGTCGACCGCGGCGATCACGGAGGTCTCCGTTGAACCGGTACTGCTTCGTTGAGCGCTCATGCCGGGAACGCACCGCACACCCAACCCCGATGCTGCGTGCTGGTGAAGTAGCCGGAGACATTCGTGAGTCGAGCGAGTCGAACCGCGTGGGGAGCGTGAACGGTACGTGGTCGAGCGCGACCAGCCAGGTCGCGGAGACAGCCGTGTGCTATCGTCCGACATGGCTTGGTTCACGTCTCCGAAAGAGCGCCGGCTCTGGCTGTGGACGGTGGCGGTGCTCGCCGCCATCAACATGGCGGCGGTTCTGGCCGGATCCCTCGTCGATGCGATCGGGTCCGAGACGCTCCTCGGGATCGCCTTCGGCGCCGGGTTCGGCCTCGCCGTTGCCGCCGTGATCGGCATGGCGCTGGCCCGCCGGTCGCGAGCCGAAGTCTGGGTCGCGCTCGGAGTGGCGTCCGCGTTCCTCATGATCCCCGTTCGCTCGGGAGCCTCGTCCCTGGAGCGAACTCACCTCTTCGAGTACGGCCTGCTGGCCGGCCTCATGTACGAGGCGCTGGCCGAGCGGGGAGCGAGCGGTGGCCGCATCCGATTTCCAGGGCTCGTGGCCATCGTCACCACGCTGCTCTTCGGTTGGCTGGACGAGGCGATTCAGGCATTGGTGCCGGGTCGCGTCTACGACGTACGCGATGTCTTGACGAATGGCCTCGCGGCGCTCGTCGCCGTGACTTCCCTCGCCACGCTCCGGCGGCTCCGCAGCAAGCGCTAGTGGATCGCTTCCATGTTACTCCTGTTCGAGCCCACCGTGACGGCCCACTGGCCCCGACCCGACCGGCCACGCCGGCTCGAGGAGTGCTATCATCTCCTGACGTAGCTGACGCTGGTCGAACGGGAGGTTGGAGATGCGAGGCCTCCGTGGTACCCACCTCATCATCGCGCTCGGGCTCGGGATCGGCCTCGGTCCCGCTTCGCTGCCTGCACGAGCATGTGTGGACTACGACGAGCCGTACGAGCTCATCGGGGTGGACGAGGTCGGCGACAGCGTCTATGCCATCTCGCTCGACGTGGCGAACTCCGTGCTCTACGCAACGTACGCCTATCTCTCGGGCGGCTACGATCCCGCCTCACGGACGCTGGCGATCGACGTCACCGATCCCACCGCCCCGATGCATCTCGACACGTTCGACCAGCCCGGCACGTCTCCGCCCGTAGCGCTCGAGCACGTCACGGCCGGCAGCGGTGTCGTGTGCGGGCTCGTGACCGGCGGTGCGGAGGACGAGCTTCACGTCGGAGACGCCAGCAACCCCGCCGCCATCTCGTTCGTCACGATGACGATCTCGGACATGAGCGGCACGAGCGCCACGACGGTCGACGGTGGGCTCCTCTACCTCGCCAGCAGCGGCTCGGATCCGAAGCTCGTCGTCGTCGACGTCTCCGATCCCACGTCACCGACCGAGGTCGGGCGCGTGACGACGGGCCTGGATGCAGCCGAGATCGTCGTGAACGGCGACGTGCTGTACGCGGGTGGGGGCATGACCTTCTGGACGATGGAGCTGGGTGCGATGCTCGGCGCCTCGCCTGACGGTGATGCCGCGCAAGGTGCAATCAGCGGCACGGTCACGCTCTCACACGAGATCGAGAACATCACCCAGGCGGGCGACCGCGCGTACGCGGCGGGCGCGGGGCTCCTGACCGTGATCGACGTCGCCGACCCGTCGACGCCCACCGAGCGCGGGTCGCTGAGCGTACCCGGCTACGACATCGCCATCCAGGGCGACCACGTGGTCGTCGGCACCATCCTTCATCTCATCCTGGTCGACGCCTCCGATCCGGACGTGCCGCGGGCGATCGGTGCCGTCGAAGGTCCGCGCAACGGCTGGTGGGGCGGTCAGGCTCCCCGGCACCTCGCCCTCGTCGTGGACGAGCCGCGACTGTACGCAGGCATCCACTACAGCAATCCGGAGATCCGGGACGACGGGGAGGTGCACGTGTACGAGAACCTCTCGCCACCGGACGACGCGATCATCTCGACGCTCCCGACGCCCGCGATCGTGCACGAGATCGACGTGGCCGGCACCGAGGCCACGGCGCTCGATCGCGATGGTACGCTCCACGTCCTGGACCTCACCGATCCGGAGTCGCCCGTCATCGTGGGTGCCGTCTCCGCCGTGGCAGGGTACGGCGCGCACGCCCGCGCAGACGAGCTGATCTGCGTCGTCTCTCGTGACGACGGACTCGTCGTCGTCGACGTCTCGACCCCGACGGCACCCGCGATCGTCGGGATCGATCCCACCGAAGGCACGAACCAGGTCGCGATGCGCGCCGGGATCGCCTACACGACGGTGGAGCACCACGTCCGGATGGTGGATCTCGGCGACCCGTCGGCGCCGGCCGAGCTGTCCCGTGTCTACGGGCTCTGGCCGCCGGACAGCCCATTCCCTGCGTTGAGCCTGGCGCTGGCCGGCGACCTGCTCCTCGTCGGGACGTACGACGAGCTCATCGTCATCGACGTGAGCAGCCCGGCGAATCCCCTTGCGCTCGAGACGGTGAACGTTCCGGCGGCGGTGTGGCACATCGAGGTCATCGGCGAGGCCGCGATCATCAACGGCGGCACGGTGGATCTCTCGGACCCCGACCATCCCATCTTCGTTCCGAACGCGATCGGCGGGCCGGACGACGCGACGATCATCGACACCATCTTCTACGCGGCGGAGGGAAACGGCTTCACGGTGTGGGACGTCGTCGATCCCTTCGCACCATCGCAGATCGGTCGATACACGGCCACGACGGGCGTCGCGATCGCATTGGCCGGTCAGGGCGGCCTCCTTCTCGCGGCCGGTGAGGACGACCTCACCGTCTTCCGCCGGCAGTGCAGCGGCGTCGGGGTCGACGATCAGACGCCCGTCGCCGCGGCGCCGCTTCGAGGCGAGCTCACCGTGAACCCGTCGCCCGCCAGGTCCAGCGCCCTCGTTCGCCTCGCGGGTAGCACGTCGCGCGAGATTCTGACCGGGCGCGTGATCGACGTCCGGGGTCGCATCGTGGGCGAGGTCGAGTTGTACCCCGACGAGCACGGTCATCTGGGCGTCCTGGACATCGGTGTGCACGCGAGCGGTGTCTACTTCATACGGCTCGAGACGGCGCAGGGCGTGCACGCCGCACGCCTCGCCGTTCTGAACTGATCGAGGAGGCCGCGAATGTTCGTTCTCTCCTCCATGAGCCACCGGCTGATGATGTGCTCGATCGCCGCGCTCATCCCGATAGGCGGCGCCGGAGCCGCGACCTACCTCGTGAAGCCGGACGGGACGGGGGATTTTCCCACGATCCAGCAGGCGGTCGATGCGACCGTCGAGGGTGACGTCGTAGAGCTCGACGACGGGACGTTCACCGGTGCCGGCAACGTGTCCATCCGGATCTACGACCATCCGATCACGCTGCGGTCGCGAAGCGGAGATCGCGACGCCTGTGTGATCGACGGGAGAGACGAGAGCGACGTCTGGGGTGTGAGCTTCTTCGGGGCCTCGGACGGCGCCGCGATCGAGTCCATCACGGTGACGCGCGCGGCGGACGACGGCATCAAGTCGACGAGCGACGTGACCATCCGGGACTGTGTCGTCATGGACACATCCGACCACGGAATCTCGATCACCTACGCAGGCGGACAGGTCCTGGGGTGCCTCGTGACGCGCTGCTACTCCGCGTTCGGTGGCGGTGGCGGCATCTACGTCCGGGAGGGCTCCCCGCTCATCGCGGACTGCTCGATCATCGACAACTCGAGCAATGCGGCGTCCGGCGGCATCAGGATCCAGGACGCGAATCCCACGGTTCGAGACACGGAGATCATCGGCAATGTCGGAGGTGTCGGCGGCGGTGTGCTCGCCGAGGGGGGCACCTTGCTTCGCTGTACGATCAGGGAGAACGAGGGGATCATTCGCGGTGGAGGCGCGTCGCTCCACGCGGGGTCGGTGATGTCCGACTGCCTCGTGGAGGAGAACATCGCGCGGGACGGCGCCGGGGTCGTCCTCGAGGAAGGCGCACGGCTCGAGAGCTCCATCATCCACGGAAACGTCGCCCAGGAGACCGGCGGCGGCGTGTGGATCTTCATCTGGCCCGGTCCGGGGCTCGCCGGTGTGATCGACGGCTGTACGGTGACCAACAACGACGCGATTCACGGCGGCGGGGTCTACGTGAGGAACGACCCCGGCTCCGCGGCGGACGTCGTGATCCTTTCCTCGACGATCGCGTCGAACGGCGCAAAGACAGGCGGAGGCATCTTCGTCGAGAGTGGCGGTGCCGTCATCGGGCGGGCCATCGTCTGGGGGAACTGTGCGGCCGCGCAGAGCGACGACCTGTTTCTGGCGGAGGCGGTGACGCATGTCACGTGCTCGGCCATTCCGCCCGTGGACTACTACGGTCCCGGCGATGCGACCTTCGACGCGGCCTGGACCGGCGGCGACCCTCAGTTCTGCGACCCGACGCCGTGCGGCACCACGCCGCCGAGCTGGGGAGACTTCGGCCTCCACACCTCCTCGCCCTGCGCCGCGGAGAACAGCCCGTGCGAGGCGCGGATCGGCGCCGAGGATGTCGCGTGTGAGGCCACGCCCGCCCGGGCGGTGAGCTGGGGGCGCCTCAAGGACCGCTTCTCCGCCCGGTGACGATGTCCAGGTCGAGAACGTGGGTCGACGAGCGCGGGCCCCGAGCCTGCAACACAGCTTTCGGCTTCGCCGCTCCACGAACCTCTCGGGGGCTGATCGGTCGTCAGCACCGCTCGCGCGGCCAGCGGGGGATGGTCAACGATACGTCTACCGATCCAGGACGAGGTGCATCGTGTCGGCCTCGCCCGGCGGGCGCGCGAAGTAGACGCCGGTGGGGAGCGGTCGTCCCGCGGTGTCCGCGCCGTCCCACACCGCGCTGAAACCCACGCCGGGATCCTGGTCGGGCACGGTGATCACGTGACGTCCTGTCGCATCGAAGATCTCCAGGGACGTGGCCGCGGTTGCGTCGGTCCGGATGCGGACGTGCCGTGAGGCGGGCACCGGCCAGGTCCGCCAGCGGGTGACCGGCGGCGCCGGCATCGCCTCGACCGCCACGGGCACCTGTCCGGACCCGTACCAGGTGTCCAGGATGCCGTCCTCGCGGACGGCCACGATGTGGAGCTGATCGGTAGTGGGGGGCAGCGTGGCCGCGACGGCGATGGTCTCGCGATCGAGCACGTCCCGACGCCACTCCTCGTCCCGCAGCCAGAACAGCAGCAGGTCAGCGTTTCCATCCAGCGGCCCGCCCTGGGGCCGGCGAGCCAGAATCCGGGGTTCGCCGGTCGAGTCGAGCAGGAGCACCGGACCGTCGAAGAACGTCACCTCGACCGGCGTGTAGATCGTCTCCGAGTCCCAGCCCGCGTCGCCGCGAGCGTGAAAGGTCAGGGTGCGCTCGTCGTCGCCCTCGGAACCGAGCTGCGCTGCACATGTGATCCGGGGTCGTCCGTCCGATCCTACCGCAATGGACGTCAACCCGTCGGACATCGCGGCCACGTTCTCGCGCATCCAACCCGACGCCTCCCGGTACGCGTACCGTAGCTGACCGAGGGGGCGATCCACGTATGCAACGTGGAGCCCATCCTCGACGTCGATCGCGATGGAGGCACCGGAGTGCTCGCCCAGGTTGTCGACCGGCTCCACGACCCACTCCCCAGCCGCATGATGCGCCACGAACACGTCTTCGGTGTTGAGCCCGACGAAGAGCACGTGAGGCTCTCCATCGGAGTCGAGAACGAAGTCGAGGCCGATGCATCCATGGGTCGGCCCGAAGTCGACGCTCGACCATTCGGTCCAGGAGAGACCGTCGAACACGAACAGGCGATGCGCGGTGGTGTCGTGGTCGGGTGCGATCGCGTGGACGACGCCGCTGTCGGTGATCTCGATTCGCACGCATGCGTTCAGGAACGACGGGAGGTCGGTCTCCTGCCAACCGGTGACGGTCTTCATGAGAGACGTCCGACCGGCGGTCAGGTGGACGGTTCCGTTTGGGGCAATCTCCACGTCCCGCGAGATATCACCACGGTGATGGCCAAGATGCTCGAACCACCACGTCGCGCTCGCGGGCGCGGACGTGATCAGCGAGATCATGGCGGCGAGCGCGACCGACGCCCATGAATGATCGAAGCGGGATGAACGGAGTGAAGAAGAGCCGGGCGCACGGAGGAGAAGCATCAATCCTCCCATGGTGGCATGTCGTCAGACCTGGACTGCGATTCTAGCACCGCGTACGATCAGGAACCACTGCGCCGCAGAAGGTGTCTGGGGCCAGTGGGTGAGAATCCCGTCCGGCGACGGGTCGTCCGTCCGGAAGCAGTCGAGCGGCGGAAGCGGCGACGGGCAGCTTCAGCGCCCACCGGGCGATGACGGCGGCGAGCAGAGGGAAGTGTCCATAACGATGGCCCGCGATGTATCCCAAAGGCTCTGACGACGAGCGTGGCTCCCCTTCTGCGAAGCTCCAGGGTAGAATGACGTTCCCGGATTGGAGAATCCAAGGCAGGTAGCATGGCGCGATGGTCAGAGCGGTGCGGTTTCGTTGCGGGTGTTCCCCGAGGGAACTGCTCGTGGGTCGCGATGCTGCTGATCGTAACGACGGGAGGTGCACCAGCAACTGGCCAGGAGTGCAGCGATGTTGCTCCCTTCGCGACCACGGATCTCGGTGAACCGATCGCGTCCATCCATCGGATCGATGGCCTCGACTTCGTCGTTGCCACCACGGTCGGGCTCCCGTTCCCACGCGGCCATACTCTCGATCCGTCCACTCTCGCGCCAGTCGCCGTCGAGCTCCTCGGTGGCGGCAGGCTCGGGACACTGTTGCCCTGGCAGGACGGTACGGCACGACTCTATGTCGCCGACGCGTTCATCGAGATGCACGAGGTCGACGCGTTTGGCAGCTGGGAGGGTGCCTCTTGGGAGCTGAATTCTCCCTGCGACGGGGATTCCATTCTCGCGAGGCCGATCCTCCACCCACCCTCCAGAAGCACGGGTGCGCTTCGTGCGATTGCGCCGAACGGCCTGCTCTACATGGGAACGGGAACCGCCACGGACTGCGACCCCTGGGGCTGGGTCGTTGCTCATGACCTGGCGACCGGCGCCGCCAAGTGGCTCTATCAACCCACCAGTGGGCTGGGACCGCTGTACGTCGTCCGCGGGATGGCGCTGGATCCCGTTCGAGACCTTCTCTTCGTCACGAGCGAAGATGGTGAAGGCGTGTTGAACACGCTCTGGGCCATCGATGTGCATCAAGGTCTCGGTACGTGGCAGGCTCATGCGGGGACCACCACGATCGCACCGGCGCGCCGCGGGGACCACGTGTACGTCGGCAACAGTGCGGGCGAGCTCAGCGCATGGGATTCGGCGAGTGGCTCCAAGCTCTGGTCGATCGATCTCGCGTTTCCCATCGTCACCGAGCTGGTCGTTCCGGTCGTCCCACCATTCCAGGACGCGATCTTCGTTCGCGACCTGCTACACCGCGTGCATCTGATCCGGGACGAGGGTGACATGGCAACCCAGGTGTGGACATCGGACGTTCCGAACGGGACCGACGCGAGTTCATACCTTCTTGCCTTCGACCCGGCGACGAGCATCATCTATGCGCCGGATCCAGAAGGGTCCATTCACCGGATCGACGCACAAACCGGGACGGTCGGCGCCGCAACGGCCGTGGACAGCGTCGAGAGTCCCGTCACAGCGATGCGATTGAGCTGGCCCCTGGACTTCGCGGATGAGACGGAAATGTATGCGTCTTCGGAGGCCGGCGTGCTTTCGCGGCTCTGTGTGGATCAAGGGGATGTGATTCGGTCGGGGCTGGACCCGGTCGAGCGCACCGAGTTGCCGATCGGGTTTCCCTCGTTCCTGAACACGGATACCGGCGAGGCGTCGATCATCGTGCACACGCTCGATATGCTATCCGGGCCCACGACGCTCAGCCGTTTCGAAGCCGTCGCTACCGGTAACGGGCCATGCGATCTGGGACGTGGTCCGACGCCATGTCTCGAGCAGATGGCCTACCTCCTCATGGCCTGGGAGCCAGGTGTGCCCATCGGCGGCGACATCGCAGACCCTGCAAACCCAGGAAAGATCTTTCACGTGGACGTGACCGACCGGCTCGAGCTGGGACGCGGGTATGGGGCTGCGGCGCTCGGCGACTTCGTGGTCGAGCCAGCTCTCGTTGGCTTTGATCTCACGGGGCTCGACCTCGTCCTGCCCGGTGCCGGGACTCGGATCGGAGTGATGGCGAGAGGAAGTGCGTCGGTCGACGGATGGTTCCTGGTTCCGGAGACTGGCCCATCCCTGCCGGATACCATCTACAGCCATCCATCGGCACCCCCGGTCGTCGGGCAGTTCGCGGTTCGCCTTCGCGGGGAGACACAGGCTCTCTCGACCCCCCACGACTCGACACCGCCCCGCGTCGCGATCGACGTCATGCCCAATCCGACTGGCGTGTCCGCGACGATTCTGGTCGAGGCGAACGCTGGAGTGCCCACCGTAGTCGACATTTTCGACGTAAGTGGCCGGCGAGTAGCACGGCTCGACCGGTCTGAGACGAGAGGCCGAGAGCGGCGCTTCGAGTGGATCGACGCCGAGGCGCCAGCCGGCGTGTACTTCGTTCGGGCACGTGCAGGGCCGGATGCACGGGTTCGAAAGATCGTGCGAGCGAGATGACATGGGGTTGATCGGTAGTCGTGGGTCTCCATGCACACGAAGCTCGTGGCAACCAAGAGCCCGAAGCGATGTCAGATGAGTCAACGAGCCGAAGCGGCGTCATCTGCGCCGCGAGGAAAGCGCGAAGGGCGTAGTGTCCAGAGGATCGAGTTGGCAAGTTGTGGCTTGCGAGACCGCGTCCTCAATGAATAGCTCGAAGCCGACGATCGAGAGCTCCGGCTTCTCCGAAGGCCGGCGTCGGAGACTGGAGCGGCGCGGCCCGCTAGCCGCCGCACCTCGAGTTCGCTAAGATGAACGTCGTCGGCAACCCGAGAACGAGATCAGGAGATTCACCCGCCCGGATCGCGTTTCCGATGGGATAGAACATGATACGCGTGATCGTCACCGACCCCGATCATCGGCGATGGGTCCACGTATTCCCCGCCTCCACGCGTGTGATCACCGTTGGACGCGGATCGGAAAACGTCATCCAGATCCATGATCCACGCTCGTCCCGCCGTCAGCTCGTGATTCGTCGCGCAGGGAGCATCTGGAAGGCCGAGGACGCGGGCGGTCGCGGCGGCACGAAGCTGAACGGTCTCCGCCTCGATCGGCCGACGCGGCTCTCCCGCGATGACGAGGTCTCGTTCGGCGGAAGCCTGCTCGAGCTGGTCGACACGACGGAGCCGACCGGATCCAGCCTGACCGGGGGAGAGACGTGGTCCGGGCACGCGGTCTCGGAGTCGAGGGAGGAGATCCACCTCACCACGACATCCCCGGCGTTTCGCGATGCCATCGACCTCGCCCGGCGGGTCGCCGCGACGGACGAGACCGTGCTGGTACGCGGCGAGACGGGAACCGGCAAGGAGGTGTTCGCTCGGCTCATTCACGAGATGTCGCCCAGGTCCGCCGGCCCCCTCGTGGTGGTGAACTGTCCGGGGCTTTCCGAATCCCTGTTCGAGAGTGAGCTGTTTGGTGTCGAGAAGGGCGTGGCCACCGGTGTCGACCCGCGCCCAGGGCGGCTCGCGCAAGCCGACGGCGGTACCGTGCTACTCGACGAGATCGGGGATCTCTCTGCCCCGTCCCAGGCCAAGCTGCTTCGGTTCCTGCAGGACAAGAAGGTGGATCGCGTCGGTGGCAAGGCCCCGATCGCCGTCGATGTCCGGGTCGTGGCGGCTACGAACGTCGATCTCGAGGAGTCGATCGCGGAGGGACGGTTCCGCTCCGATCTGTATCATCGCCTCGCCGCGTTCGAGATCGTTCTACCGCCACTCCGCGAGCGCCGGGAAGACATTCCCGACCTGGTGCGTCACTTCCTCTCCCGCAACGGCATCCCGTCGCGCATGACGGCCGAAGCGGTCGCGGTACTTCAGGAACACGACTTTCCGGGAAACGTCCGTGAGCTCGAGCTTCTCGTCCGCAAGACGGCGATTCTCTCCCGGGGCGGAGAGGTCGAGCCGGATGATCTCCCCGAGCGGATCCGGAGACCGACAGCCTCCTCTTCCCCGACACCCACACGACGTGCGGGTGGTGACGTGGCCGACTCGCTCTACGATCGCGTGGTCGTCGAGGGTGCAGACTTCTGGAGCGTGGTGCGCGGTCCGTTTCTGAGCCGAGAGCTGAGCCGACAGCCGATCCAGGCGCTGGTGGCGCGGGCGCTGTCCGAGGGGGGTGGCTCTTATTCCGGGGCCGCGCGGCTTCTCGGCGTGAGCGGCGAGTACCGCAAGTTCGTGGACTTCCTCCGTCACAACCGACTTCGTCCGGAGGACGGATGAGAGCCGCGACGCGACCGTCGACGATCGGCGGCGGCCGGCAGCACCGTCGGCGCGAGAACCCGGATCTGTGCCCATCATGACGCGGAACGACGACCAGCCCCCCGCTTCGAGGCGGCCCTCGTCCGAGGACGAGACGGTTCTCGGAATCACCGAGGCCAGCATCGTGCACGACCTGGTCGGACCCGACGAGACGCCCCCCGTGGTGCTCCGAGCGCCGGAGGGTGAGTCAGCGCCGCCAGTGCTCCAGCTGGGCTCGCACAAGTACCGGATCCTCGGTGAGCTGGGTCGCGGGGGAATGGGGCAGGTGTACCTCGCGTTCGATCAGGATCTCGGGCGCGAGGTCGCACTCAAGATGATGCGGGCGCGGAGCGACGCCGGGACCCGGAGGTTCATCGAGGAAGCGCGAGTCATGGCGCAGCTCGATCATCCGAACATCGTTCCCGTCTACGACGTCGGAGTCGCCGAGGGGGGGCGGATCTTCTACACGATGCGAGTGGTGAGGGGGCAGACGTTCGCCGAGGTCCTGGAACGGTGTCGTCGCTCCGGACACGGGGGCCCCGGCTGCTCGCTCGCGCGTCTGGTTCAGCTCTTCCTCCAGATGGGCCAGGGCGTGGCCCATGCACACTCCAAGGGGGTCGTACACCGCGACATCAAGCCATCGAACGTGATGATCGGGCTTCATGGAGAGGTCCTGGTGCTGGACTGGGGCCTCTCCAGGCTGACCGATCCGGCGAGCATCGAGGAGTCGCCGTCGGCGCCGCGTCCCAAACGCGTGGCGGGGACCCCACGCTACATGTCCCCCGAGCAGGCGAGCGGCGAGCCGGTCGACCATCGAACCGACATCTACGCGCTCGGGGCGATCCTGTACGAGCTGCTCACACTGCGTCCGATGTTCGAGGCGGACACTCGCGATGCACTCCTCGAGATCGTGAGGAGTGCGACACCACCACGACCGCGGCTCGCCGCACCCGAGTACACCATTCCCGCGGCCCTCGAGACCGCCTGTCTTCGGGCGGTCCGCAAGCGGCCTGATGATCGCCCGCAATCGGTCCGGGAGTTCATGGACGAGGTGCAGACGTGGCTCGAGGCAGACGCTGACCGTGACCGCCGTCGTCAGGTCGCACAGGACATCGCGGAGAAGGGCGCCGCGCTCCTGACCCACTACTTCCAGCTGAAGCAGGAGGTGGCGGCACTCGAAGCCGAGGTTCTCGAGGTGACCGGCCGGTTCGAGGGATGGGAGCCCGCGGAGAAGAAGGCACCGATCATCGAGGCGGAGGACCGGGCGGCGGCGGCTCGCAGCGAGCTCGTGGCGGCTCGATCCGACCTGGTGGCGACGCTCGAGAAGGCGCTGGGGTTCGAGGCCGACAACGCGACCGCTCGCGAGGCCCTTGCCGACTACTACTGGAGTCGCTTTCAGGAAGCCGAGCGCACCGGACGCGACGAGGACCGGATCTTCTTCACGCGCCGCGTGAGTGAGTACGACGATGGAAAGTACACCGACGAGCTCGAGGGATCGGGCTCCCTCACCCTGGACTCGGAGCCGGCGGGAGCCACTGCCACCCTGTACCGCGTGGAGGCCGACGGGTTCGTACACACTCCGAGACGTTCGCGCGTGCTGGGAGAGACGCCCGTTCGCGCGACGGAGCTGTCCATGGGGAGCTACCTGGTGATCTTGCACAAGGACGGATTCCGCGATGTTCGATACCCGGTCCACATCGCGCGAAACCGGAGCTGGATCGGACGGGTCCACCTCAGACGCGACGATGAGATCGGAGACGAGTTCATTCACGTCCCCGCCGGCCCTTTCCTGTACGGCGGCGACCCCGTGGCGCGGCGCGGGCGTGCGGCCGGAGAGCAGCTGCTCGACGATGTCTTCATCGGCAAGCACCCGGTGACGATGGCCGAGTACGTCGAGTTCCTCAACGATCTCGCGCAGTCCGATGGGATCGACGCGGCACTCGCTCGCTCACCACGGCGGAGCGCTCGGGATCCGGTGACCTCCTACATGGAGGTGGATGACGCCGGCGTACTGTGCCTTCCGGATACCGATCACGAAGGTGACTCGTGGGATCCGCGGCTGCCCGTCGTGGGCGTGAGCTGGAACGATGCCGTCGCCTACTGCGAGTGGCGCGGGAGACGTGACGGCCGCCGCTACCGGCTGCCCACCGAAGTGGAATGGGAGAAGAGTGCCCGCGGCGTCGATGGCCGCTGGTACCCGTGGGGATGGCGGTTCGATCCGAGCCTGTGCAACATGGAGGAATCCCGCCAGGAGCGGCCCGCACCGGTCCCCGTGCACGAGTTTCCCACCGACGTCTCGATCTACGGGGTTCGCGGGTGTGCGGGAAACGTGGAGGAGTGGACGGCGACGACGCTGGTGGAGGGGCAGGGGGAGCGCGCACGTGTCGGGCGTGTGGTGTGCGGCGGTGCGTGGAGCGGCGTTCGCTCCTACGTCCGGTGTGCTTCCCGGTTCGACTACGCGGCCGAGACGTGCACCGACGTCGTCGGCTTCCGGATCGCCCTCGACCCGAGCTGACTCCTCTCCGAATCCCCCGAGCCGCGCTCCACTCTTCACGCCGGAGAGCGGGCGCTCTCCATTCCTCTCCATTGCTCTCGCCCGCGGCAACACCTTGCACGACAGGATGCTCCGCGCCCGACGCCCCGGTGCCGCGAGGATGCCGGCGAGCACGCGCTCTCCAGGCCAACGGCCAACCGCCGCATCGCTCCAGAAGCTCGCCCACCCATAACCGGTTGTCTGGCAACGATTAGCCGGAGCCACCATCAGCACCCGGGTCGCGGCATGGCGCTTGCGATGTCAGCGGGCGACGGCTTTCCAACCGATCCCGATCAGGTTCCCATCCCGATCAGGTTCGCCAATCCCGATGCCCGAGTTCGAGCGGAAACGGAAAGCCTTGCTCGAAGGACCGCTCGGAGCCGTGGCTCGAATCGAGGGAGTAGTCTCATGTCCAAGCTGAACGAGGCGCTGATCACCGTGCTGATCGGCACCAGTCTGACCGTCGGCGTGGCCGGCGCTCAGCTGCCGGATCCCGGCCTGACCATCGTTCCGGAACGGACGGCGGTCGTGATCACCGACCCGCAGAACGACTTTCTGAGTCCGGAAGGGGTCACCTGGGGGCTGGTCGGTCCCAGCGTCACCGCCAACGGCACGGTCGAGAACATCGAGAAGCTGATGCAGACGGCAAAGGCCAACGGCCTGCCTGTCTTCATCTCGCCCCACTACTACTACCCCACCGACGAAGGGTGGATGTTCGGGGGCGCGGTCGAGCAGATGATGCACGCCGTCGGGATGTTCGATCGCACCGGGGCTCTCACGATCGAGGGACTCGAGGGCTCCGGCGCGGACTGGCTCGAGCGGTACCGACCGCTCATCGAGGATGGCCACACGGTGGTCGCCAGTCCGCACAAGGTCTACGGGCCGGAGACGAACGACCTCGCTCTCCAGCTCCGCAAGCGGGGCATCGACAAGGTCATCCTCGCCGGCATGTCGGCGAACCTCTGCGTCGAGGCGCATCTCCGGGAGCTCCTCGAGCAGGGGTTCGAGGTCGCCGTGGTGCGCGACGCCACCGCCGCCGCACAGGCGGGCGAGCTCGACGGATACGCCGCGGCGCTCATGAACTTCCGGTTCCTGGCCAGCAAGGTCTGGACCACGGTCGAGGCCGTCGATGCGATCGAGTCCGCAGCCCGGGAGCATGCCGCACTTCGCTGAACCCGACCCGGCTTCACGAGTCGAGAACGACACTCAACGAGAGCTTCAGGAGAGAACCATGTCACGCTACGTATTTGCACTCGCGCTGATCGGCCTCATCGGCCTGACGAACGGATGTGGAGAAGACACGTCGGTGATCACCGCCAGCGAGCCCGCGGCGGAGATCTCCTCGTTCGAGGAGCACACCCGCACGGGACTTCCGGGCCGGGCAATGGTCCTTCGACTGTTCGGGAGTGCCGTCGCCCGCCCGGGTACGGTTCCGGACATCGATGGCGACGGCGTCGACGATGACGCTCTCTGCTTCGACATCGACATCCTGGACGCCGCCGGAAACAAGATCGGCACCGCGACCGACTGCCTGTCGAACATCGTCGGCGTCGGCGACGGCATGGCGCTGGTGGGGACCACGTACTTCCACCTCCGGAACGGCACCTTCGTGTCGCGTGGCAGCACCACGGTCCAGCCGGTGACGACCACCGACCCCACACCGGCCACGCATGCGACCGGTGCCATTCCGATGCCGGGCTCCAACGGAATCATCGCGGGCGACGGCGCCTTCGCGGGGCTCGACGCCGAGGTGCGACTCTCCGGTGCGGTGAACCTCTCCCGCCTGGACAGTGAGGGCCGGATCGCATTCGACTGTCTGTTCGCGGTCACGCCGCAATAGAGCAGACAGCCACGCGCACGGCGTCGATCGATCGGGGATCGGCGCCGTGCGCACCTTCAAGCTACCGGCTGATACCGATCGCCTCTCGTTCTGCTGCAGACCTACCGTCATGGCGAGGACCAACCGGACACCCGAGCCCACCTCCATCCGACCTCCCGTCCGGCAGCTCCGGCCGGAGTGCCGCCGACGTGCAACAGCTTGTCCGGTATGAGCTTAAGCCGTCCATCCAGGACAGGCGCGGCCGCAGGGCTACAGGGATGGTCAGCAAGTCACCGAGCCGCAACGCACCCGATGTCGTGTCGCGGCGACGGAAAACGCGTTTCCTTCCAACAGGTCGTCCCGGGACGTGCCCATTGCTCACACGTGCTCTCCCGGGTTTCCGGCACCGAAAGGAAACCAACCGTGCAACTCACGTTTCTGCAGGCACTTCCGTGCTTCTGCAGGTGGGCTTTGCTTGTCGGCGCGCTGGCCCCGTTTCTCGCCGATGCGCAGGAGCTCACCCTGAACATCGGGCGGGGTGACTCCGACCCCACCTGGCTCGAGGCCGGCGCAGCGACGGTTCACTTCTCGGCCTACACCGGAACGGGGTATGCAGTCCACGAGTACGACACGATCACCGGGGTGGGGACCGTCATCGATTCTCCACCGTTCCTGGATCCCCCGGCGCAGCTGACGGTGGTGGGAAACAAGCTCTTTTTCTCCGGCGAGGCGGCCGGCGAGCGCGAGGGGGTGGAGCTGTGGGTGGCGGAGAGCGGTGTCGCCACCCGGATCGACATTCGCCCGGGGAGCACCCTGAACCCGGCGCTGGGGAGCTTCACGGCCTACGACGGACTTCTGATCTTCACTGCGGACGACGGTGTGCACGGTCGCGAGGCCTGGCGGTCGAACGGCACCCAGGCCGGCACGTACATGCTCGAGGACATCAGCCTCGCCGGGGATTCGATCCCAGCGTTCTTCGAGGAAGCCAATGGTCTGATCTTCTTCGCCGCCACCAGCGACTACTTCGGCCGTGAGCTCTGGAAGACCGACGGAAGCAGCTCGGGGACGATGATGGTCACCGACATCGATCCGATCTACTCGTCCAATCCACGTCAGTTCGAGCGGCTCGGGAACACGCTCTTCTTCTCCGCCGATGACGGCTTGAACGGAAGGGAGATGTGGAAGTCGAACGGGACGACCACCGTGCTCGTCTCCGACCTGGAGCCCGGCCCCGGTGACTCCGAGCCGGTCGGCCTGACCCGGCATGCGGGATGGGTATACTTCGTCGCGGCTACCTCGGCCCACGGGGACGATCTCTTCCGCACCGGTGGCTTCGGCGTCGAGGCACTAGAGACCATCGTGGGACCGGGGTCGGTCTCGCCCTCACTCCTGACCAGCTCGGGCACGCGACTGTACTTCACCGGAGAAGATGCCACCCATGGGCGTGAGCTGTGGTCCACCGACGGGACCCCGGGAGGAGCGGCCATGGTGAAAGACATCAACGCCGGGCCGGGCACCAGTCACATACGTACCCCCACGGACGTCGTCGGCACACTTCACTTCGAAGTGTACATCGACGGCGTGACGGACCTCTGGCGCTCGGATGGAACCGCAAGCGGAACCTACGAGATCTTGGACACGTGGGGGAACGGACCGAACGAGCCGGACGGGCTGACCGCTCACGGCGGCGAGCTCTACTTCGCCGCGGACAACGGAACCGACGTTGGCCGCGAGCTCTGGCGCACCGATGAGAGCACCGGCATCGCCGAGTTCGCGTGGGACGCCTACTCCGTGCTCGGATCCAACCCGACGGACTTCCGCCCCTGGCAGCCGACCTTTCTCTCCCCCGATTACCTGCTCACGTATGCCGATCTGCCGGGGGACGGCCGGGAGCTCTGCCTGATGCTGAATCCGATCGTGTACTCAGACCCCGAGGTCATGCCTCAGGGATGGGGCAGTCGGTCTCTGACCGGTGCAATCCCCGGCGCCGAGTTCGTCGTGAACGGCGAGTACCTCTACTACACCGTGTGGGGCGAAACGGAGGGGTCGGAGGCGAGGATGGTCTGGTACATCTCGTCCGACTTCGATGAGTACAGTCAGACGATCATCCCGGGGCCGACGGGATCCCAGCCGGCCGGGCTGACCATCTTCGATGGAGAGTGTCTCTTCACCGCCCGTGGCTCCACCAGTCCCGACGACTTCGGGCTGTACCGGATGGGCCGATGGGGACCGACGCTCATTCGCTCGTTCGGTCCCGAGCGCCCTCGTGGCATCGTGGCACTCGACGACCGTCCAACCGGGCTCGACGTCGCCCTGTTCACGGGCCACCAGCCCGCGACGGGGTGGGAGCTCTGGGCCACTGACAACGTTGATGCCGTTCTCTTCGTGGACATCGAGCCGGGCGTGGGCTCCTCCGATCCTCAGCAGCTCGTCCGCGCGGGGAACCGCGTGTTCTTCACCGCCTTCCGCTCCGACGTGGGACGCGAGCTCTGGACCAGCGACGGCACGCCCGCGGGTACGATGCTCCTCGCCGACCTCGAGCCCGGGCCGGCGGGATCCGAACCGGAGGAGCTCGTGGCCAGCGGGAGTCGGGTGTTCTTCACCGCCACCACCACCGATGGTGGTCGTGAGCTCTACTACGCTACCGGCGGCAGCGTCGTGGCGCTCGGCGAGCTCGTGATCGGGCCGGGCTCGGCCGATCCCCGGGGACTCGCCGCCGTCGCCGGCGACCTCTACTTCACCGCCGATCCGGGGGATGGCACCGGCCGCGAGCCGTGGCTTTACGACGACGTCTCGATGCGAATGCTGGCCGACATCTCATCGGGCCCGACCAGCTCCGAGTGCGGCGAGTTCCTCGAGCACAACTACCTCTGCTACTTCGTGGCCGAGAACGCCACTTTCGGACGAGAGATCTGGCGGACCAACGGGGACCTCTACGAGGTGGTCAGTGACGACGCATCCCCGGGACCGTGGTCGCTTCGTCCCGGCGAGCTCACGCACTTTCGCGACTGGGTGGTGTACGCGGCAACGACGAGTCACCAGGGACGGGAGATCTGGTACCTCGAGGACGCCGGCATCCTGGACGTCGAGGGAGAGATGAGCGCGGTCTCGAGTCCGTTTCCGGTGCTCGCGCCGGGTCAGATCCGGGTGGGACCGAACCCGGTCCACGACGTCGCCACGATCCGGGTCCGGACCGGGAGCGCGGGACACGCCACCGCCCGGCTGATCGACGCTTCGGGGCGCGAGACGGCACGCCGCGAGCTGGGTGAGCTCGATGCCGGACCGCACGCGGTTCGATGGGACGTCCGCGCCGATCGCCTCTCGCCGGGGGTGTACTTCATCGAGGTCGAGGTGGGGGCGGAGAGAATGTCGGGGAAGTTCGTGCTGATGCCTTGACACGCGGGTCATTCGCGATCGACCCGTCACACTCCAGCTCCGTGCGCGAATCATCTACGTGACGGGAGGAGCGACGGATGCTCGGTCATCGACCATGCCCCTGCTCCGACGTCGGACGGTAGTGGGTCGGTCGACTGACCCTCCACCGGGCTTTGGGCAGGGACAGGCAACAACCGATACGTATGGAGTCCTTCGGTTTCTACGTACTGCAAGTCGGTATTCACCGGATCATAATCGTAGAAAGTCCGTCCCACCCGACGCGTGGAGGCTCGGCATGACCTGGTCCCCCTCGATTCTCGGAATCCTGCTCATCCTGGGGGCGAGCCCGGGTGTCGCCGAGCAGGCGTCCAAGCCCCCGGCCCCGAGCCCCCGAGTCGGTGTCGATCCTGCCGCCCGGGCGATCGTGCGCGAAGGGATTGCGATCCGAAGCGCCGGGTCACCCGTCTTCGGCACGGACGTGCTCCTCTCCGACCTGGCCATCCCCTCCCACGAGCCGGCGATCGCGTCACGGGCGGACGGCACCCTCTTCGCTGCCGTCGTGGCCACTCCCCCCGCCATCGATGTCTACCAGTCGGACGACGACGGATACACGTGGACGCTCTGGTTCCGCGCCACGGCTGCCGACGCGGTGAGTCACCCCGCCATCATCGTCGGCGAGGGCAACGTCAACCGGCTGGTGCTGGCGTACGTGGAGGGATCGGAGACGCCATCGGCACGGCTCGTCGTCCTCACTCGAGACCTCGACAACCCGGCGGACATCAGCCTCGCGGAGCTCGATGCATCGCCGTATGCGTCCCTGGCCTCGCCGAGGCTCTGCGTGGACAGCCCGGAGTATGCGTTCTGGTATCCCTACATCGTGTGGGAGCGCCCGGTGGTCGGACGCGGCGCCGGCCAGCAGGTGCGGTTCTCCCGCTCCACCGACTACGGAGACACCTTCGAGACTCCGCAGTCGCTGGGAACCGGTGGAGGCCCGACCGAGCCCGACGTCGACTTCGGTGCCAGCCGCCTGTTCGTCGCCCTTGCCACCGGAACGTCCGGGTCACGAGACATCCAGGTGCGACAGAGCACCGACTTCGGCGCGACGTGGGATCCGGCAGTGGACGTCGCAACGGCCGTACAGGACGAGTTCGAGCCCAGCGTCGTCGCCTCGAACGGTGGTGATGCCGTGGTCGTGGCGTTCAGCAAGACCTACGGCGCCCAGTCGGACATCGAGGCCGCGATCTCGACCAACGGCGGCAGCACCTGGTTCCCGAACTACCTCCCGTGGAACTCCGACGACGAGCGAACGGCGGATCTCGACGTCAGCGCCAGCGGCGGGCGGATCCACGCCGCCTTCCGCCGCGACGATGAGATCGTCTACACGTACTGCGCGGTGGCGACGCCGGGGGCCTGGTCTACCGAGCGAGTGCTGACCGACCTCAGCACCGCCACCGCGGGCTATGCCCCCGCGATCTGCCGCAACGCGTCGCGGCCCCAGGAGGCGATCGTGGCCTGGACCGCTCCGGCCCCGGACGGGAGCCGTGTATACGTGGGGGCGGCCTATCCGCTCGGCAAGTACCTGATCGTCGCTGGATCCGATCCGCTCGCCACCGCCGTGGAGAGCTTCGCCGAATGGAAGGCATCGATCGGCTTCGACGTCGAGATCGTGACCCGCGCGCAGGTGTTCGCGGCCTCCGGCAGCGGCGACGACGCCGAGCGGTTCTGGTCCTACCTGCGCGATCGCCGGACCGAGCTGCGGTACGTGCTCCTGGTCGGGGACGTCGACACCATCCCCATGCGGCCCCTGTTCCCCTCGGGAAACCCGGCGTATCCACCCACGGACCCGCGGCACGACAACGGGCTGCCCTACGGCAGCGATTACTACTACGCGAAGGTGGATGTCACGAGCTGGGACCTCGACCTCGACGGTCGGTGGGGCGAGTTCGTCGACGATGCACTCGATCCCGAGCCCGACCTCCTGGTGGGACGGATCCCCTTCAGCGACGTCACGAACGCGACGGCTGCGTGCGCGAGTGCGGTCGCGTTCGAAAGCAGTGAACCGGCCGGCAAGCGTGCCGCGCTCCTCGCCCACGGGTTTCTCAACTACCGGGGCAAGGCCTCCGATCAGATCACCGACGCGGCCTACGCCGGCGAGCACACCCGCAACAACGATCTGCTTCCCACGGGGTGGTCCGCCCTCCGTCTCTACGAGCGGAATGGCGTCGGCCCCTCCGGGTTCGCGAGCGAAGATTCGCTCACGCGCATGGACTACCGATCCTACGTGGGAGCCTTCGGCCTGGTGAGCGCGATGGCCCATGGCAATCCCTGGGGCCTCAGCGGGATCCGCTGGGTGAGCGACGTCAACGGGAACGGGTTTGCGGACCTCCGGGAGGAGTGGATCTACAACGAGTTCGTGAGAGCAGGCGACATCGCCGCGTCGCCGGCCACGGGACTCGTACTCCTCACCGGTTGCTCGACCGGCGTTCTGTGGGGCGATGATCGCGGTTGCTGGGACGACCCCCTGGGATCCGGCTGGCTCTCGGGGACCACCCTCGATGGCACCATGCTCAAGGAGTATCTGCGCCACGGCGCCGCCGCGGTCGTGGCATCGAGCGCTGGCTCTGACTACGGCTACGCCTGGACCTCTCCTGCCGGGAACGGCGGTCAGTCGCTGGCCGTATCGATCTCCTCTCACCTCGTCAGCGGACGGCTGCGAGCGGGAGACGCCTTCCACCGTGCCATGTTCGACTACGTGAACACCCATGGGTACCAGCGCGGAATCCGGGTGTTCAACTTCTACGGAGACCCCGCGCTCTCGTTCGAGACCGTCGACGTACCCGCGGCGACGCGCGAGGCCGCGGCTCGATACGTCGCGGCTCGTCCTCGTCTCGAGTCGGCGGAGCGCGAGGCGCGGGACGCGGTGGCCTGTGCGCTCCTGGAGAACCCCGACCAGTGGTCACCGCTCCCCGACCTGGCCGGCGCGACCACGATCTCCAGCCTGATGGTTCATTCGGGGGGCAAGCTCTTCGCGGCCGGGATGATCTCGGCGGACGAGGATCGGAACGCGGGCGTCGTATACCGGTGGGAAGACGCCATCAGCGTCATACCGACTCCCATCCCGCTACCGGCCGCCTGGTCGATCCGCGACCTCGCCGAGGCCGCATCCGGGGCGCTCATCGCCTGCGGACTGGCAGAGGACGGTGGCTACGAGGGGCGGATCTATCGCTCGGAGGACGAGGGCGGGACGTGGATCACCAGCCTCGATCTTCCCGGGGGGATCCTGACCAACCTGATCGTCGGCGAGTCCGGCGTGATCTACGCCGCCAGCGCGCCGGAGGCGGGTGTGTGGAGATCCGATGATGACGGTGTGTCGTTCGGCCTGGTGAGCACGATCGGTGGGGAGTCGCGGGTGGGCGCACTGCTGCAGGTCGGCGATCGTCTGCTTGCGGCACTCGAAGTACCCGGCGAAGTCGCGGCGATCATGTACTCCGACGATGAGGGCATCTCGTGGACCCAGGCTGCGGGACTCGGATCCGTGGTGGCCGCCCACGACCTCGTCGCGATCGGGGGTATCGTGTATGCCGGCGTCGCCGAGACGGGCGACGCAGGCTGGGTCTACGCGTCGGCAGATGCCGGCACGTCGTGGTCTCGCACTACCGAGTTCACCGATCCCTCGAACATCCGGGCCGTGACGAGCCTCGGCGTCGGGATCGACGGACGGCTCATCGCCGGCGCCTCGAGCGGTTGGGGCCCGGCCGGATCGGCCGTCTACGTTGCCGATGCGTCCCTCACCTCGTGGGAGCCACTCGGGGGAGGACTGGAGCTCGCCACCGACGTGACCGCAATCATGCCCATTCCACCACCACTCATCGGGCGCGGGACCCCGGCGGTCCTCGTGGCCACGGGGTCGATCTACGGCGACATCTACGTCGCGGGTTACGACGCGCTGCTGGACAGCCCACCGCCGATCTCCCCTCCGGCCGTACTGACCCTCGCCCCACCGGCACCGAACCCGTTCACACACCACACGGCCCTGGCCATCGCGCTGCCCTCCGCGGGTCCAGTGCGGGTGATCGTCGTCTCCTCGGATGGACGGCGCGTCCGGACACTGCTGAATCACGGTGCACACGAAGCGGGTCGACTCGAGGTCTCCTGGGACGGGACGGACGACGTCGGCCATCCGGTATCCTCAGGTGTGTACTTCACCCGCGTGGAGACCCCGTCCGGTAGCCGAACCCAGAAGGTCCTGCTCGTGCGTTGATACGCGCAGGGTCGAGGAATACCGGCCCCGGGCGACACGATCGAGCCGAGGAGGACCCGTGGACACCTGGAAGTACTACGACATCACCCACCGCGAGCACCTGGTCTGCAACCCCACGAGCGTGGAGAAGCTCGCGCGGCTCGTCGCTCTCCTGCGCCTGGAGAGGGGCGATCGCGTGGTGGACATCGCGTGCGGAAAGGCCGAGTTCCTCATCCGCCTCGCCGAGACCCATGGCGTGGTCGGCACGGGGATCGACATCTCCCGGTTCTGCATCGCTGATGCGGAGAAGCGGCTCGCCGCTCGACTTCCGGGTTCGGGCATCACGTTCACCCGGATGAATGGTGCCGACTTTCGAGCCGACCCGTCGCACAGCTACTCCCTGGCCTCGTGTATCGGCGCCAGCTGGATATACGGAGGACATGCGGGCACCCTCGATGCGCTGATCGAGATGGTGAGGCCCGGCGGCTGGGTCGTCGCCGGCGAGCCCTTCTGGCGGCGGGAGCCGTCAGCGGAGTACCTCGAGGCGTCGGGAGACGAGAGAGAGGACTTCGGCACCCACGCGACCAACGTCGAAGCCGGCGAGGCCCGCGGGCTGGATCTCGTGTACACCAGCGTGAGCAGTGAGGACGACTGGGATACGTACGAGGGATTGCAGTGGTACGCCTCGACCGACTATGCCCGCAGCAACCCGGACGACCCCGACGTGCCGGAGCTGCTCGAACGTGTGGCGAGGAACAGAGCCGCCTATCTGCGGTGGGGCCGAGACACCCTGGGCTGGGCGATCTACGTCTTCCGTCGTCGATGAGCCTTCGGGCGTCGTCGAGAGCCTCTCGGAGTCCATCGAGGTGGACACGAAGCTGAGCCGCTGGGATCGACGCGCAGTTACCGTCCCGTATCGACGAACCAGGTCGAAGGGTGTGTTGGTTCCATCTTGTGCACCGTCGATCACTCTCCAGCCCGGCACGGCATCTGACCGTCTACAGCCTGCGCTCTGGTGTCGCACCGGCATCCGGTGCGCCGCTGTCCATGCCGAAAACGGTCTTCTATCGGATGGCTCTTCCGCGTACTGTCGGTCGAGAACTCCACCACGTGCAGGCCGACATGATCCACCTGGTCCTCCATACGGCGCTGAAGCTCGTTGTCGCCCTCGGTCTTGCCGTCGACCTGGTGGCAAGTGATCACCCCGGCATGGCGCTTCTCGCGCTCGCGATCACCGCGCCCTGGCTGGGCACGTTCGCCGCCGCGACCCTGGCAGGTCTCCTGGTCGTGCACGGTCTGTTCGCCGATCCGGACGTGTGGTCCAGGGTCCTCGCGCTCGGTGTGGTGATCGTATGGGATCTGTCCGTCGGTCTGTACGCACGCTGGCGCCTCGGTCGGCACCGGCAGTCGCGCGAGCGACCGGGGCCCGTTCGTTCCATCAGCGGCGAGAGTCGTCGGGACGGCCCTGGAGGACGAACCGCGCTCGCTGTCTATCGACGGGACACGCGCCTTCTCCTCTGGTATCAGATGTCGCCCGAGACGACCGTGATCCTCACACCGTTGATGTTCCCGCTGCTCCTCATCGCCGACCTGCTTCTGAATGGGCGAGACCTCGACGCGTCGGGAGGGCCCATTCTTGCGCTGATCATCCTGGTCTGGCTCGTGCTTCCGTTCTTCCATCGACCCCTGACGCGTTTGCTCGAGGCACCGGCACACTGGGCCCAGGCGCGGGTACGCGCCGCCGTCGACATCACGCTGTTCCGTCCGTTCCGACGCCCGGAGAAGTGGCACCCCACCTACCGGGTGCTCGTGCCGACGCTGGACCGCCTCGGACGCGTCTGGACCGTGTTCGGTCCGGACTACGGAAAGGGCATGAAGAGGACTGAAGGAGAGTCACTCCGGTTCGAGGCGGAGGGCGACGAGTTCGTCTCGGAGGACGACTCGGTCTGGCAGGGTGCCATCGAGGAGCGGCTCGCGGTCACCGACTTCGTTGCGATCGACGTATCCGTTCCGTCCAGCAACGTCCTCTGGGAGCTCGAGCAAGCGAGGATCCGGATTCCACCGGAGCAGATTCTCCTCTTCGCCGAGCAATCGGTGGATGCACGCACATTCGAGACGTTCTATCAGCTGCGGGACGCGGGTGACCGGGAGTCCGCCGTGCCCGTGTCTGTCTTGCGATACGATCCGCTCGACACGCTCAGCTTCCTCATCGCCGTCCGGAAGAGGATCCTGAAGGGACTGCGCACCGAAGATGCACGACCGGCGACTCGAGTCGCTTCTGCCCCGGGGCGAATGCCGACCGTGCGGCTTCTGGCCAGGAGGGGAGACCTCTTCGGCGTTGCCCGATCGTTCGGCACGGCGATCCCGGGGTGGATCGCCGTCTCCTACGTACTCGGGAGCTGGCTCGGTGGCTGGTTCGGATCACTGGCGTCGGGATGGGTGAGAGGTCCGGTGATCGACCCCACGTGGATCGTGCTGCGGCTCTGCGTTGGAGTGAGCCTGGCATGGGTCGTGACGCGACACTGGAGCGCCTGGCGTGCACATGCGACGTGGGGAGGAGCTGTGGTGTGTGTGAATGCGTTTGCGTACGTGTTCTTGCCGCTACTCCGCGGCGGGCAGTTCACCGTTGGGGGATACGTCATCGAGTACGCTGTCGGCACGCTGCTCGATGGCGCGCTGCTGCTGCCCGCGTTGCACGCCGTCACGCGACTGGTCGGCATACGGTGGTGGAGTATGGCGACCGGTGGCGTGGTTGCCGAGCTCGCCACCCGGGCACTGCTGCCCGACCCGTATGGTATCCCGCACTGGAGCTGGGGGGCGGTGACCGAGGGGGCGATTCTCGGCCTGCTGATCTTTCCTGCCATCTGTGTACATGGCGCGGGCCGGGTGGCGCCGACGGAGACGACGATCGTCTAGGACGGAGCGGGAGACGTCCGACTCCTCGGCCAGGCCCCTCAGGGTCGCCAGCCCGGCACATAAACGACCATATGGCTTAGCGTTACGATCCGATCGCCACGGGGGAGAGCCGGTCTCCGGCCGCCAGTCCCTCCAGCGGTCCGGGGCGTCGTTGGCGAATCATGGCCGGCCCGGTGAAGGTTCTCCGGCGCGAGTTTCGGTTTCTCTGGCGAGGCGAGCATCGTGTCGGAGACGCCCGCGCACCCCGAGACCCTGCCGCCTCGAAGCAAATCAGTCCGGAGATGTGACTGGCCATCAGAGACGACCCGAGCGTGGCGGTGAAGCGGATGCTCTCCAGTACATCGCCGCACAGCGACATCCTCGCCAGTGGCGCCGCCAGTCGACCGGCCGAATGGAAAGCGCTCGTCAATGAAAGGGGTCTACATGTTCGCCAGGACGTCAGGTTCTCGCAGGGGTTGGTCGCTCATTGCCGCAACTGCCCTCTTTGCCAGCAGTACCCATGCCGGCGACGGCACCGTTGATGGAGATCTGCAGACGATCAACCTCACGGTGCTGTTTCGGTATCCACCGACACTGGCCGATGTCGAGGAGGCCAAGACCTCTATCGAGGAGACCAGTCGGATTCTCTGTGACATCACCGAAGGGCAAGTGAGACTGGGAACGATCAAGCTTCGCAGCAGCGCCTGCGACGACTGTGGATTCAACGTCGCCAACGGGGACATACATCTCTCTCCCAGTGAGAACTGTGCCGCCGCCAATGGCAGTGGCTGTGCGAAGTTCGACGAAATGTGCAGCGCCCTCGGAAAGTCCGGAACGGGAGTGTTCCTGAGTCGGTGCCACCTCTCCAATCCCGTCAGCTGGGCACACGAGCTAGGGCACTACGTGTTCAATCTCAACGACGCCTATCCGGCTGGCGATTGCAGAGTCGGTAGCTCCGGCGAAATCGAGCGGCCGCCATACGCCCCGCTGCTTCCATGTTCCGACATCGATCAGACCACCACGAGCATCATGCTCGCTTTCGAGTGTGGAGGCTCGGCCGACTACACCGAGCTGACGACGGACGCGACGTTCCCGCCATTGTCCGGGCTGGGGTTTCCATGTTTGGACGAGCTTCCATGTGCGGACGAGGATGATGTCTTCGGTCCGCCCCCACTGTGTGATCCCGATCTCGCCTGCGACTACACGATCTGCTATGACGGCTATCACAACGAGCACGTAGACGAGAGGGGCCACCCGCGATGCAAGGCCTTTGATCCCAGCTCCTGTGAGTACGTCTGGCCCGCCCATGCCTGGTGGAGCTACTACCACCTTGGCGAGGTCGTGTCGGAGCTCGAGTTCGCGGCCAAGACGATGCAGAAGCTGAACGGCGGCGTCCCCTTCTTCACGACCATCGAGACGGGAGTCCCGGATCCATGGGTCCCGCCGGGGCGGGAGGCGTTCTGCACCGATCCCGACTATCCCAACATCGTCGATGAGATCGACCTCCCCAACCAGGTGATGCTCCTCCTCGACCGATCCGGAAGCATGTACTGGCCCGAAGGCCCGTGTGAGCAGACATGCTGCGAGGGCATGCCCTGCGGCCCGGACTGCGACACTCCCGCTTGCTGTGGTCAATGCCCGGCCAGCTGGGAATCGCGAATGAAGAAGCTCAAGAGGACCGTGACGAACTACCTCGAGCTCGTCCGCGAGGTGCCCCTCGAGGGCATCGAGGTCGGTGTCATGTCCTTCGATTGCGATGTCACGTCGGAAGTAGAACTTCGGCCCGTGACCGATGATTCCTATGACGACGTGTTCGTGCCTGCCATCAACGACCTGACACCGGGCGGCCGAACCTCGATCGCCGACGCCCTTCATGCGGCCGGCCAGAGCCTCGGTGGAGGCTCTGGAAAGGCCGTGTTCCTGGTCACGGACGGATTCGAGAACTGCAGCGAGAGCGATGTCGATACGGCAATTCTGGAGCTGAAAGACCTGGGCGTGAACATCTACGCCATCTCGTTCGGCGCTTCCTTCGCGAGTACCCAGATGATGAAGGCCGCCGAGGCAACCCGCGGAAACTACATGAGCGTTCCGATCGCGCGCGAGCTGGGGCCGGCCTTCAGCCGTCAGTGGGCCGCGCTCGTGAATGCCGGCCTCGTCATTCCGCAACTACCCTATGCGGTATGGCCCTTCGGCACCACGGAGCCGCCGAGCGAGGCCCGAGGCATCGAGCACTGGCTTGCCGGTGATGACGATCCTCCCGGCGACCCGGAGTTCCCGTATCGCTCGAACACGTTCAATGCTCACGTGGAGGAAGGCACCGAAAAGCTCATCGTCTCGCTGGCCGGAACGATGGACGACATGTCCAAGTTCGCGGTCCGGGCGCTTCTGGATGGACCACCCGGACCCAACCCCACGCACTATGACACGGAGGTGCCCGATCCCCTCATGTCGGTGTTCAGCCGTTCCTACTACCTGCTGTTCGAGATTCAGGATCCAAATCCGGGGACGTGGCGGATTGCGGTGGAGGCGAATCCGGAGATGCCCGACGAGACCGTTCACACCGGCTACATCACGGTGATGTCACGCGCCGGAGAGCAGCGCGTGTTCGCCAGCCTGGATAAGGGTGTCGTGGAGGAGGAAACGGAAGGAGTCGAGCTCTCCGTCGTGCCGCGCTTCCAGAGCATGCCGATCGGCAACGCCCACATCTTCGCGACGCTCGTGCGACCGGACGGGAGTGTCGTAGGTCCCCTGGACATGGAGGGTGGGGTACTGCCCGGAGAGTCGTACCTCGGGTTCGTCGATCCTGCGGACATCGCGCTTCCCGGCCTCTACGAGGTTCGCGTGGGTTGCTGGGTACAGAACGGAGACTCCTGGGCGAGCTGGGGACCGGGTCTACCAGAGGTCGACGTCCCGACGTTCAGGCGTGCCGCGTCGCGGTACTTCGTGGCGACCGTGGACTCAACCACGACCTCCGTGATGCCCCAGACCGGCGTGGAGCCCGGAACGCTCCAGTGGGCGCAACCGAGCCCATTCCGAGGCACCACTCTGCTGAACTTCACGCTGCCGACGCCGTCCGACGCGACTCTCACGGTCTACGATGTCGCCGGTCGGGTCGTGCGTGTGCTCGTCGACGATCGCCGTGGTCAAGGAGTCCACACGGCCAGATGGGACGGCCGTGATGATCGTGGATCACGTGTCGCCAGCGGCATGTATCTCGTGAAGCTCGTTGCCGGCGGCCTCGAGCAGACGACGAACGTGGTGTTCCTGGGAGACTGACACCCGCAGGAAGCGAAGACCATCGCCCATGCAACGTCCCGTGGGCGACCGCGTGAGTCCTCGACCGGGAGCCGGATGTGGGAACCCCCACGTCCGGCTCGGCCAGCGGGAGTCCCCGCCACGTCCCGACTTTGGCAACGTACGAGAGTCGTGGCCCGACAGGAGTGTGGTAAGGTCGGGGGGCTGTACGAAGTCATCCATCCCAAGCTCTCACTGACCGCGGTCGCCGGTCCGGGTTGCCGGCGGCCAGGCGATCGTCATCGGCGACTTCACCGAAGCGATACGACGTGCGTTGTGAGGCGACTCGATCTCGAGACGCGTCCGTCACGACCCGACGCTCCCACCGTATGGTCCCAACACGCGTGGAGGCTCTGAAGACGTGAGTAGAGGGCTTCGGCCGGACGACCGGATCTCCCACTACCGCGTGGTGCGACCGCTTGGCTCCGGCGGGATGGGAGAGGTGTACCTGGCGCACGATGAGGATCTGGAGCGAGACGTCGCCCTCAAGGTCCTCCCGACCGACATGGTGCGGAACCAGGAACGTGTTCGCCGGTTCGTTCGCGAGGCCAAGTCCACGTCCTCGCTCAATCATCCCAACATCGTGGCGATCTATGAGATCGGGAACGAGCGTGTGATCGCCGGGGAAGACGGCGAGTCCGCGTCCGATCCGATCCACTTCATCTCCATGGAGCTCGTGACCGGAGACACCCTGGGCGACCGGATTCGCTCGCGCGAGACCCCACTCCCGACCCTGCTCGAGTGCCTCGTGCAAGCCGCGGAGGGACTCGCGAAGGCGCACGGTGCGGGCATCGTTCATCGCGATCTCAAGCCTTCGAACATCATGATCTCGGACGACGGGTACGCAAAGGTGCTCGACTTCGGGCTGGCCAAGCTCCTCGAGCCCGAGTTGCTCCCGGGAGACCTGTCCAATGCCACCACCGCTTCGCTACAGATGACGGGGAGCGGCGCTCTGCTGGGAACCGTGGGGTACATGTCGCCCGAGCAGATTCAGGGGAAAGCGGTCGATCATCGGTCAGACATCTTCTCCTTCGGCTGTGTCCTCTACGAGTGCGTCACCGGGGAGCGTGCCTTTCGAGCGGACACCGACGTGGGGACCTTGCATCAGATCCTGCACCAGGCGCCGGCTCCGATCGAGGAGCGAAGCCCGGACGTGCCTCGTGCGCTGCAGCGGCTGATCCGGCGCTGCCTCGTGCGAGACCCGGACCGGCGACTGCAGTCGATGAAGGACCTGGCCATCGAGCTCCATGAAATCGTCGACGAGTACGAGGCACTCCTATCGCCCGGCGGATCCTCCGCCGCGCCGAGATCCGGGACTCGGCCGGTGATCGGGAGCGGTCGCTTCCCAGCGGTGCTCGCAGGTATCGTCGCCGTCGTGGCCCTGGTCACGATCGTCCTCGGTCTCGACGCCTTGCTGCGCGGATCGGAATCGCTATCGCCCGGCGAGATGTCGCCGGCTCCTCCTCGCGTCACGGGAATCCAGAGCGATGTCGCGGCGTGCGCGCTGTCCCCCGACGGGAAGTACCTGGCCTACACGGAAGGGTTCATGGGGCGCGAGGGGCTCTGGATCCGCCAGCTGGCCACCGGGAGCAGCGTGCAGCTGTCTGCTGCGGTTCAGGACGTCAGCGAGTCCATCAGCTTCTCACCGGACGGGAGCTACGTCTACTTCGGGGGCCAGAGCCTCGATAGTGACCTCGTGACGGTCTACCGGGTCCCGTCCCTCGGGGGGTCGCCGCAGAGTATCCTCGCCGACGTCGATAGTCGGTTGAGCTTCTCGCCGGACGGGAGGCAGGCGTGCTTTCGGCGGGGGAAGCTGGACAAGTCAGCCGTCGTCGCCACGGATCTGATCCTCGTCGATCTGGAGACAGGTGAAGAGGAGGTGCTTCTGCATGGCCCGGGGTTCACCTTCCGCAGTCCGGCGTGGTCCCCCTCCGGGGAGAGGATCGCGGCATTCCACGGAGATCCGGACACCCTCCTCGTCATCGACGCCGTGACCGGAGAGTACGAGCCGCTGGGTCGTGTCTGGTACGAGGCGTCGTCATGCGCGTGGTTGCCGAACGAGCGTGGGGTGATCGTGACCGCGCAGGGGGCTCCGGACGAGCACGCCCAGATCTGGAGCGTCAACCATCCGGACGGCGTCGTGCGGCGACTCACCGCAGACCAGGACTCCTACGGCGACGTCAGCGTGACCGCCGATGGACGCGTCTTGGCTGCACGCAGGGTGGTGTGGCCCGTCAGCCTCTGGTCGGCGCCCGTGGCGGGAGAGCCGGACCCGCGACGGCTGTTGAGGAGTGCGGGAGGCACCGGTGGCATGGAGATGTTCTTCGACTTCGTGGATGACGGACACATCGTGGCCACCTGGGACGGACAGCTGCAGCTGCTGGACGGACAGGGCCGGTTGTTTCGCTCGGTCACCGATACACCCGGCACTCGCAGTTTCAGCCCGTGGGCGTCGCCGGGTGGGATCCTGTTCGAGCGATTCACGCTGGAGGAGGAGGCGCATCACATATGGCGCGTCGATCTCGCCAGCGGCACGCCGAGTCGGCTCACCTCGGGCCCCGAAGAGCACATCCTGTTCAGCTCGCCGCACGGATACATCTATCGCGTGGAGAGAATCGCCGACGAGCTGTTCATCGGGTCCGTGACGGGGCAGGGGCCTCGCAGGATCCCGGGTACCTCGCCTTGCGCCATCTCCCCGGATGGCAGGTGGGTGTTCAACGCCCTCTACGAGGATCCGTCAGGCCCACGGCGCCTCGTGGTCCGAGCGATGGACACGCTGGAGCCACAGCTCGAGTTCGACCTGGCCCGCCCATCCGGCATCGCGTGGACGCCGGAGAGCGATGCGGTTGCTCACGTCATCCGTGTCGGAGAGAGTCAGCAAATCGTCCTCCAGCCACTGGACGGGGGCCAGAGGCGCACTCTCGTGAGAATCAGCCCACCCCACCTGGGTGTCCTGGGGGACAATGTGTGGCACTCCTTCCGCTGGTCTCCCGATGGAGAGCAGCTCTGTCTGAGGTTCTGGGAGAATGGCGTGAACAATCTCAGGGTCGTCCCTTCTTCCGGCGGAGAACCCCGGCCGATCACGAACTTCAGCGCCGGTCTCATCTACCACTGGGACTGGGCGCCCGACAGTCGGAGCGTGTACTTCACCGCCGGGGACTTGGAGCAGGACGCGGTGCTGATCCACGACTTCGAGTAGATCCGCACACGAGTTCTCGGGAGGGACAGTTGCCGAAGCACTGCCATCGGAGGGCGCCGTGACGTCGCTCGAGTCCTCGGATACACGCGATCAGGCGCCCGGACCTGGAGCGAGACGTGAGTGGTGATCGACACGCGAACGACGATGCACGCGCCGGCGACGGTTCGCTGCCCGGCGGCGACACGTCCGACTGGAGAGATCTCCCTCCCGCCGCGGATCCACAGGAGGTCACGAGCGTTCTGCGCGAGGCCTCGCAAGGCGACGGCAAGGCGGTCGACCGGCTGATGCCCATCGTGTACGGGGAGCTGCGACGGCTTGCCCAGAGCTTCCTCCACCGCGAGCGTGCCGATCACACGCTCCAGGCCACGGCGCTCGTGCACGAGGCGTACCTTCGCCTCATCGACCAGTCACGCGTCGAGTGGCAGGGCCGGGCCCACTTCTTCGCGGTCGCCTCGCAGGCCATCCGTCGCATCCTCGTCGACCACGCCCGATCGCGCGGCCGGAAGAAGCGCGGCGGCGATCTCCGGAAGCTGTCGCTCGACGACGTGCCCACTCTCGGCGGCGACGTCACCTACACGGACCTCGTCGCGCTGGACGAGGCGCTCGCGCGATTCTCCGCCGAGAAGCCGAAGCAGGCACAGGCCGTGGTGATGCGGTTTTTCGGCGGGCTCACGAACCAGGAGGTGGCCGAGGTCATGGGCGTGACCACGCGTACGGTGGAGAGCTACTGGCAGTTCGGGCGCGCATGGCTCTACCGGGAGCTCTCCCGCGGCGAGGACTGAGCGCCGCGCGATCCGGTGAGTCCGCTATACTCGGACGCGTCGATCGGTCGGATCCGGCCGTCCGATCGGGGACACCCGGGATCCCAGGAGTACGGCATCGACTCGTCCGACGACAAGACCGACCTCGTCAATGCGCTCTTCTTCCGACTCCTCGAGGCCGCGCCGGCCGACCGCGCCCGCCTGCTCGACGAGGCCTGCGCCGGCAAACCCTCCCTCCGATCGGACATCGAGTCGCTCCTCGCCGCGCACGCGTCGGCCGGCGGATTCCTCGAGGCGCCGGCGCTGGAGGAGAACCTCGCGTCGCCTTCCTCGCCCGGGAAGGCCGATGCCGCGGGTCACCTCGGGCGGACCATCGGTGCCTATCGCCTGGAGCGGGTGCTCGGCGCCGGCGGGATGGGGACGGTCTATCTCGCCGAGCGCGCGGATGCGGAGTTCGAGCACCGGGTGGCAATCAAGCTCATCCGGCCCGGGCTCGGCACCGAGGACATCCTGCAGCGGTTCCGCAACGAGCGTCAGGTGCTCGCGCGCCTCGAGCACCCGAACATCGCCCGTCTGATCGACGGCGGAGCCACCGACGATGGACAGCCCTACCTCGTCATGGAGTACGTCGACGGCGAGCCGATCGATCGCCACTGCAAGAACCGGCGGCTCTCGCTTCGCGATCGGCTCGATCTGTTTCGCACGGTCTGCTCCGCGGTGCACTATGCCCACCAGAACCTCATCGTTCACCGCGATCTCAAGCCAAGCAACATCCTGGTGGACACGTCGGGACGGGTGAAGCTGCTCGACTTCGGCGTGGCCAAGATGATCGGCACCGACGATGGCGACGCAGGCGGCGCCGAGATGCACGACGTCACGCTGACCGGGCAGCGCGTCCTCACACCGCGATATGCCAGCCCCGAGCAGGTGCGCGGCGAGCCGGTCTCGACCGCGAGCGACGTGTACTCGCTCGGCGTCGTGCTGTTTCAGCTCCTGACCGGGGAGCTGCCGTACCGCCCCGCGACCACATCTCCCCGCGATCTCGAGCGCGCGATCTGCGAGGACGAGCCCACGCGACCCAGCACCGCGGCCCGCGACGCCGACCGCGACGCCGCCGGGCTCCCCGAGGAGCAGGCCGTCCTCGCCAGCCGACTCAGCGGCGACCTCGACACCATCCTCCTCATGTCGCTGCGCAAGGAGCCCGAGCGCCGCTACGGATCCGCCCGCGAGCTCGCCGACGACATCCGCCGGCACGAGGACGGGTTCCCGGTCCTGGCCCGCCCGGACACGCTGCGCTATCGCGCGGAGAAGTTCGTGCGGCGCAATCGCGTGCTCGTGGGATCGCTGGTCGTGGTGTTCCTGGCGCTCGCCATCGCCGTCGTGGTCAGCACCGCCGCGTTCATGCGCGCCGAGCGCGAACGCGAGCGTGCCGAGATGGCCAGGGCGAATGCGGAGCGTCGGTTCGATCAGGTCCGCCGGATGGCCAACGTGATGCTGTTCGACATCCACGACGCGATCGAGAAGCTGGAGGGCGCGACCCCGGCCCGGAAGCTCCTCATCGAGAACGGACTCGCGTACCTCGACAGCCTGTCGAACGACGCGAGCGACGATCCGGAGCTCCTGTTCGATCTCGCCGAGGGCTACAAGCGGCTCGCGGCGCTCCAGGGCATCTGGACGATCGGAAACCTCGGTGACTTCGCCGGCGCGCTCACGAGCTACCGCAAGGCCGAACGCCTGCTCATGCGGCGGCTGGAGAACGACGTCGATCCCTTCGAGACCAGGCAGTCGCTCATCGGAATCTACCGTGGCATGGCCGACGTCGAGGCGAAGCTCGGCCACCAGGCGCTGGCGGTGGAGACCTACGAGAAGCAGATCCGTATCGCCGACGAGCTCGGGCTGTCCAGGCAGGACAGCCGCCCCAGCCAGCGTCTCCGGTACGTGGGACGCATGCAGCTGGGCAAGGTGCTCAACGAGATGGGACGTCCGGACGCCTCGCTCGCCGCCTACAGCGCCGCCTCCAGGATCCTGGACACACTCCGGACGCGGGATCCCGACTTCACCGAGTTCGACCGCGATCGCTACATCATCCACGACCGAATCGGGCTCCTGCGCGCGGCGCGTGGCGAGTTCCCCGAGGCCGTGGCCAATCTGCGCGACGCCCACGTTATCGTCGCGCGTCTCATGGAGGCCGACCCGAGCAACGCGCAGTTCAGGAGCGACCTCAGCCAGGTGTACTGGTCGATGTCGGAGATCCAGCGACAGGCCGGCGAGCTGGACTCCGCGCTCGTCTACATCCGTGGATCCCTGGCCATCGACGAGGCGATCTTCGAGGCCGACCCGGAGAATCGTCTGTTCCGATCCTACGTGAGCTCGGGCCACGAGACGGTGGGCGACATTCACGTCGCCCTCGGCGACACGCTGGCCGCGGCGCGAGCCTACGGACGCTCGTTCGAGCTGCGTCGCGCGATCGGGGGACCGGATGCCGCCTTCGCCGGCCGGCTGGACCTCGTGCTGGTGCAGCAGAAGCTCGCCGACCTCCAGACGCGCGCGGGCCGGCCACGCGACGGACACGATCTCTTCGTCGAGGCGGTGGCCATGGGGCAGCGGCTGACCGCGGAGGACTCGACGAGCGTCCGCGCTGCCCGCGCGCTCGTGGAGGGATACCATGGCCTCGGACGCGCGCGTCGCGACCTGGGCGACCTGGATGGCGCCGACGACGCCCTGCGCGCGTCGCACGCGCTTGCCGTGGATCTCATCGATCGCTGGCCGGACGCGACGTGGCCGTTCGAGCTGGCGATGGCCGCCGGGCGGGACCTCGGCCGACTGCACGAGCGACGCTCGCACGAGACCGCCGCAGGCGCCGCGCGCGCTGCCGCACTGGTCGAGGCCCGGCGCTGGTTCGACGTCGGCCGCGCGCTGGCGGACTCCGCCGCGTCACGTGGACACGCCAGCCCGGCGCTCACGTCCGCCGGCCGCGAGCTCGCCGCGGACGTTTCGCGATGCGATCGCGCGATCGCCGCGGCCGGGCGCTGACCGCGCGCTTCCCGACTTTTCGCACTTTTTGCTTCGGGTTTTCCCCGCGTCCGACGCGTGAGTGGTTCGAGCGAGCCCGGCCCCAGGCCGAGGTTCCCACCGACGACCACCACCAGACGACGACGAGGGAGATCTCATGAACTGCAGAATCGCACTGGCAATCGCGGTAACCCCGCTTCTGTTAACGACTTCGACTGCCGGATGGGCGGCCACGCTCCACGTGGACGGCTCGGCCACCGGCGCCGACGACGGCTCTTCCTGGGCGGACGCTTACGTGGATCTCCAGTCGGCGCTCGGCGCCGCCGTCGCCGGCGACGAGATCTGGGTCGCGGGGGGGACGTACACCCCGACCTCCGGATCGGACCGGACCGCCACCTTCGAGCTGGTCGACGCCGTGGCCTTGTACGGAGGCTTCGCCGGAACCGAGACCACCGTCGGTGAGCGCGACATCGAGGCCAACCTGACCGTGCTCAGCGGCGACCTGGGCGTCCTCGACGACGCAGCCGACAACAGCTACCACGTGGTCACCATCCCCTTCGGGACGATCACGGCCACCGTGCTCGACGGCTTCCGCATCGTCGACGGCATGGCCGACGGCGGCGTCCTCGACGCCGACGGCGCCGGCATGCACGTGCGCGGAGCGGCCACCATCGTCAACGTCGCCTTCCTCGACAACGAGGCCGCCGGCAACGGCGGTGGCCTCTACGCCCAGGGCGCGACCGTCTCCTTGTCGAACGTGCGGTTCGTCGCAAACCTCGCCGACGACGGCGCAGGGATGTACTCCTCCGGGAGCAACTTCCTTCTGGACGGCGCGCGGTTCGTGGACAACGAGGCGACGAGCAACGGAGGCGGGATCTCGAAGTCCGGAGGCGATGCCACGCTGAGTGACGTCGACTTCGACGGGAACTCGGCCGGCAACGACGGCGGCGGGCTGCGGACGGGAACCGGCACCGTGACGCTCGATCGGATCACGTTCGAGAGCAACAGCGCCGCCTACGGTGGAGGTCTCAACGCCTCGCTCACTTCGGGCACTCCGAAGATGTCGAACCTGGTCTTCGTGGGCAACTCGGCCGACTACGGCGGTGGCATGCATTTGACGAGCACGGACGTAGCCATGTGCAACGTGACCTTCCACGACAACAGCGCCGTCAACACCGGCGGCGCCATGCGGCTCAGCTCCAGCGACCCGCTGGTGACGAACGCGGTGATGTGGGGGAACAGCGCTCCCACGTATTCGGAGGTCGAGTCGATCGGCTCGGACCCCGTGTTCGCGTACTCCCTGATCGCCGGCTCGGGCGGGAGCGGCACCGGCTGGGACGCGGCGCTCGGCACGGACGGTGGCAACAACATCGACACCGATCCGCTCTTCGTGGACGCCACCAGCGGCGACCTGAGGACGGTACCGTCCTCGCCGGCGTTCGAGTCTGGCACGGGCGCACCGGCGGGGATCGCGCTTCCGGCCACCGATCGCGACGGCAACCCGCGTTTCGCCGGCGCTCAGGTCGACATGGGAGCCTACGAGATGGTGATCCTGTGCCCGTCGAGCGAGATCCTCTACGTAGACGCGGACGCCACCGGCGCCGGGACCGGTGACTCCTGGTCCGACGCGTTCACGGACCTCCAGGACGCGCTCGCGATCGCCCCGCACTGTGCGCTCGTGGAGGAGATCTGGGTGGCCGAAGGGACCTACCTGACGACCTCGACCACCGACCGGTCGCGCTCGTTCGTGATGGTCGACGGGATCGGCATCTACGGCGGCTTCGACGGCACCGAGGTCCTCCGCGACGAGCGCGAGGTCACCGCCCACAGCACGGTTCTCAGCGGCAAGATCGGTGACCCCGGCGACGAGACCGACAACAGCTACCGCGTGGTCGATGACGCGGGCGTCGGCTCGACCGCCACCCTCGACGGCTTCACCATCACCGGCGGCTACGCCGACGACGCCGTGGTCAACGACGGCGCCGGCATCCGCGTCGCCGGGAGCACGGTGCTCGAGAACCTCATCATCCTCTCGAACGACGCCACGGGCACGGGCGGCGGGATTCTCTTCGACGACAGCGACGCCACGGTGACGAACGTGGTGGTCATCGCGAACTCGGCGGCGGTCGGCGGCGGCCTCTACATCACCTCGGGTAACAACTCCTTCGATGGGGTGACGGTCACCTCCAACGACGCCACGAGCAGTGGCGGCGGCATCGAGATCCTCTCGGGGACACAGACCTTCACGGACCTCTCGCTCACGCACAACGTCGCCGTCGAGAGCGGTGGCGGGGTGAAGATCCACTCGTCGGACACCACGGTCGAGGGCGCGCTGATCCAGAACAACCTCGCCTGGGGTGGCGGGGCCGTGTGTGTCGGCGGCGGCGTGTACGTGTCCGGAAACGGGGTCGTCGTGCTCAGTGGCGCGGAGCTCGCGAACAACAGCTCCGAGGGTGAAGCCGGAGGTCTCTACGACGTCGCCTACGGATCGACCACCGTGGTGAACTCCCTGTTCCTCGACAACCTCGCGCTCGAAGAGGGCGGCGCGGTGGTTTTGCGAGGCGCCACGGAGATTCTGAACTGCACCTTCGCCAGCAACATCGCGGGTACCGAGGGGGGAGCGCTCTATGTGGGCTCGGGCTACAGCCCGATGCTCACCAACAGCATCCTGTGGGAGAACTTCGCGCCGTTCGGAACCGAGGTCTACGTCGACGGGACACCGACGTTCTCCCACTGTCTCATCGCCGGATCGGGAGGCAGCGGCGCCTTCTGGGACGCTTCGATCGGTATCGACGGCGGCAGCAATCTCGACGCCGACCCGCTCTTCGTCGACCTCGCCAACGACGACCCACGCCTCACCTACGGTTCGCCGGCGACCGACGTCGGCGACGCGACGGTGGTCGGACTTCCTGCGGACGACCTCGACGGCAACGCCCGCATGTCCGGTGACGGCCTCGACCTCGGTGCATACGAGCTGGACCTCGGCCTGGATGTCCTGGCCATCGAGGATGTCGCGAACGACCAGGGGCGCAACGTGCGCATTCAGTTCGAGAGCTCGTTCCGCGACGAGGCCGGGTCGCTCACACCCATCGTCGCCTACGAGGCGTACCGCCGGAACGACGACCTCCCGGATCCCGACGCCCGCATTCCCGGGTGGGAGTTCGTGGGCTCGATCCCCGCACACGGCGAGTCGGAGTACCTCATGGTGGTGCCCACGCTCGCGGACTCGACGCTCTCTCAGGGCATGCACTGGACGACGTTCTTCATCCGCGCGGCGACCGACGATCCCGTGACGTTCTTCGACTCGAAGCCGGACTCCGGATACTCCGTGGACAACCTGGCGCCGGCGCCTCCGGGAAGCCCGCGCATGGCGAGCCCCGGTCTCCTCGAGTGGGACGATCCGATCGACGCGGACTTCGACTACTTCACGGTGTACGGATCGGAGTCCGACGCGCGCGACGGGAGCGAGGTCCTGATCGGCCACACGTCGGAAACGAGCTTGGAGGTGGGCGCATCGAGCTTCTCGTTCTATCTCGTCACCGGCACGGACTTCTCGGGTAACGAGGGTCGGGCAGCGGCGACCGACGGCCCGTCGGCGGGCGTCGAGGCGCCGGAGGCGCCGATCGTCATGTCCCTCGGGGTACGACCGAACCCCTTCAATCCCACGACGACGATCCGCTACGCGGTACCCGAGGCGGGCCGCGTGACGCTGGCCGTGTACGACATCCGCGGTCGCCGGCTCGACACGCTGGTGGCCGGAGAGTACCGAGAGCCGAACGTGTACGCGGTGCGGTACCAGCCCGAGCTGGCGAGCGGACAGTACTACCTGCGGCTGGAGGTGGGCGGACAGGTTCGTACCCGGACGCTGACCCTGCTTCAGTAATCCTCGTGCGCTCACCTCGTCCGTCGCTGCGGGCGCGGGCGAGGTGAGCGCCTCTCCCCGCCCCGCCTCGGTCGTGCCAAGCACCGGGGCGAGTCTGTCGTCGGCCGAGCGCGCGTTGTGTGAGGGCTCGATCACGTTGTCATACTGTAGCTTACGAGCTCCGTGCTAGACTTCCGTCCATGAGCGAATTCATCCATCTCCACGCCGCGGATTCTCCTGACGGCGAGACCGAACCCGACCCGCCCTCGCTGCGTCTGGTCCTGTGAAGACATTCAGCCGGTCGGGCGACGGAGCCCGCCGGTCACCTTCCGGGGGGTGATGGACACCGCCAAGCTCCTGACTCGTTGCCGCCAGGGTGACGAGCTCGCCTGGGAAGCGCTCGTGCGACGCCACCAGTCACGCGTCTACGGGCTCTGCTTCCACTATCTCGGCGATCGCGAGGAGGCGCGTGACATCGCGCAGGAGGTCTTCGTGCGCGTCTACCTGCATCTCGACTCCGTGACCGACCCTGGGCGGTTCCTCCCCTGGCTGATCCGCATCGCGCGCAACGCGTCGCTGGACCGGCTGAGGCGACTGAGGGCCAGGCCGAGCGCGGACGTTCCCGTCGAAGAGCTCCACGACCTCGCCTCCGACGCACCCCTTCCGGACTCGGTGTGGGAGGGCGATCGTCGCAAGACGCTGGTTCATCGAGCGCTGGCAGTGATGAGCGAGAAGGGTCGCGACGTCATCGTACTGCGGGAGATGCAAGGGCTGAGCGAAGAGGAAACGGCTCGCGTGCTGAAGATCCCCGTCGGAACCGTGAAGTCCCGGATGAACAGAGCCCGAACGGAGCTCGCGAAGCACATCCGCGCGATCGGTGACGGCTCGGCGCAGGCTGGGGGTACCTCGTGAGCTGTCACGACCTCGAGCGGCTGCTCGCCATGTATGTCGAGGGCAAGGTCACCGGTGAGCGGCTCGAGGGCCTCAGGGCGCACCTCGACGAGTGCGAGGCGTGCAGAGCGCTCGTGGTCGCGGCTACCTACCCCGCGCCCGACGACGCCGAGGTGGCGGGAGAGCACATCGTCGCCGGCGTGATCGCTCGCACGAGCGGCTCGGTCTGCGGGTCCGCGGAAGCCCGGCTCCCGGCGTTCGTGAAGGCCGAGCTGGATGCCGACGAGGCAGAGCTGGTCGCGATGCACTTGAGTACCTGCGCGGGCTGCCGCGACCTGGCAATGATACTGAGCTGGTCTCCGCGCGTGTGCCGGGAAATGGCGTTCGTCGAGCCGCCGCCCGGCTTCACGGCCGGCGTCGTTCGGCTCACCGGTGCAGTGCGATCGCCGCGTGTCTTCGTCAGACGCATCCGCCGAGCGTGGCTCGGCGCGGTCACCCGCCCCAGGTTTGCCGTCGAGCTCGCCTATGCGGGCGCATTGATCGCCGCGCTTCTCGTCGGCACGCCGAACGCGCCGTTGCGTCCGCTGCTGCCCGAGACGGCTCGGCTGGCCAGTACGAACCTCGTCGAGGTCGTCGTCGCCGGTGCGGAGGCGGCGGGCGTGGTCGACGCGGCCGTGTCGGCGGCGCACTTCACGTACGAGCAGACGGCCAGTCGCGGCTTTGCGACGGCACGCGTGGTGGATGATCTCTCGTTGCACGCCGGACCACTCGTGAAGGCGACGACGTCCGGTGACATCGGGGCCGTGGCCGTGCAGCTCGACGAGGTCGGGGACGATCTGGAGCGACTGCTGCAAGCGATCGGGCGCGGTGTTCCCAGCGACCCCCGATCCACTCATGGAGAGCATGAACATTGAACACGATCGATGGCGCCCTGACTGAAGCGGTGGGGCAGGAGGAGAAACAGATGAGTCAAGACGACGTGCATACGATGCAGCGACAGGATGACCTCGGTCACCAGGAGCCGTACCGAACGATCAGAAAACAGAGCCAGAGAAAGTCGGTGGTACTGGCCTGCATCCTCTCGGCGATGCCGGGTCTTGGACAGATCTACGTGGGATACTACCAGCGCGGATTCCTGCACGTCCTCGCGTTCGCGTCGATCATCGCGCTGCTCGCCTCCGGGCAGGTCGCCGGGCTCCAGCCGTTCCTCGGGATCTCGCTGGCGTTTCTGGTCCTCTACAACATCGTGGACGCGGGCCGGCGAGCGGCTCTCTACAACCTCGCGCTCGATGGTCTGAGCCTGGAGCCGCTACCCGAGGACATGATGGGGAACCGGGGATCGCTGATGGGCGGTACGATCCTCATCGTGGCGGGTGTGTTGCTCTTTGCCCATCTTCGTTTCGACATGTCACTCGTCTGGCTCGAGGAGTGGTGGCCGCTCGGCCTCGTTGCGCTCGGCGCGCATCTCGTGGTGCAAGCCAGGCGTGAGCGGAGCAACCGGGAGTAGCCGGACTCCACCATCACGCTCGCGATCGGGTACCTCCTCCGGGTGGATGACGCTCTCTCGAAGTGCCCCTGCACTGCACGACCGTCGGGGTCGAGGGGCATGTCGCTCTGCGGTTGCGCACGGGCGCCTCGAAGTCCACCCGAACCCCATCCGCGACCGTGAGGTCGAGCAGCGGATGCCTCCGAGATCTCGACGACGCGTCACACTGACGTTCGGGAGTCGCTCCGGCGTCGGCGACGCGGGAAAGCCCAAACGACGGGGCCGCAACCTCAACTGGGGCAACGTGCACGATAACTGGGGCAACGTGCACGATTTCTCGGCAGTGAGCTGAACGGGCAGAGACGGCTCTCATCCCCATGCCACTCTACCGGCGCCTCCGCGACGCACGCTCGATGATGCACTTGCATCATTGAGGATGTGTTTCGGAGGGGGTTGACTGACCGTCTACACGTCCCAACGCGACGTGACGGATGCCAGCTCGCCCTTCGACCTCTCCGACGAGAGCACGCGGTCACCGTGGGAGGCTCGTCATGCTTTCGGACCGGTTGCGCCTCTGGTTGGTGGTCTCGGCTCTGCTCGGGTTGCTCACTTCCGGCCTCGGCGTCCGCCGGGTCCGGGCGGAGACCCTGGACGTTCTACTCCAGTACCCAGAGGTCACCCTGTCCATTACCGCTCGAGACGAGCAAGTCGATCTCCGCCTCCCCGGCTGTGAGCTGCTGCCCGTCGCGGGCGCGCCGGCGATCCCCATGCGATCGGAGCCGGTCGTGCTTCCCGCGGGCACGCGCGCGGTGCGGGTGGAGGCGACCAGCCTCTCCTCGGTGCGAATCCCGTGCGCCGCGGTTCGACCCTTCCAGCCCCCGGCGATTCTGGGTCCGGTCGGCACCGAGATGACGCCTCCGGCCCCGGTTGCCAGGAACCCTGCGATCTATCGCGGCACGACCCTCTACCCCGACGAGCTCGTGGTCCTGAGACGGAACGGCCACTTCGGTGAGCTCTCCATCGCGGCATGCGAGGTCCATCCCGTTCAGTACGATCCGGTCACGAGGGAGATCATCCTCCATACCGAGCTCGCGCTCCACCTGGTGCTCGAAGCCGATCCGAGTCCCGTCGTCTCGCACGATGCACCGCGAGACATGACTCGGATCGCCACCGATCTCGCGCGGACACGGATGCACGGCGCGGCGCATCTGACTCCGAAATGGCCGCCGGGCGAGGGGCGCAGGCTCGATCCCACCGACTTCCAGTACGTCATCGTGACCACCGCCGATCAGCATCCGGCCTGGGAAACCTACGCCGAGTGGAAGACGGCGAAGGGCGTTCCATCCACCGTGGTCACCGTCGACTGGATCATCGGCTCGTACAGCGGACGGGACGTGCCCGAAATCATACGAAACTTCATTCTCGACGCCGTGGACACGTGGGGAACGTCCTACGTGCTCCTGGCCGGCGACCAGGACGTGGTTCCCAGCCGCGTCGCGTGGGCGTTCGACTGCGAGGCCGGCTTCTACGACGACGAGAACGACCTCTACGCCGATCTCTACTACTCGGATCTCGACGGCACGTGGGATGCCAACGGCAACGACGTGTTCGGCGAGGTCGACGACGACGTGGATCTCTACCCGGACATTCTCGTGGGACGGGCCCCGACCGACGATCTCCTCCAGGCACAAGCCATGGTGGGCAAGTTCCTCACCTACGAGAGGACGCCCCCCATCGACTTCGGGATGGAGGCCTTTTTCTTCGCCGAGGTTCTCTGGAGTGACCCGTTCACGGACTCTGGCATCGGCAAGGACATGATCGCCGATGCGCACTTCGGAGCCGCGTACGAGCCCATCGAACGTCAGTACGAGACGCTCGGCAACGAGAGCCCGGCCTCCGTTCTCGCCTATCTCGATCAGGGTCCGCATCTCACGAATCACGGTGGACATGCGAGCGATCAGGTCATGGGCGCGGGCACGGGATACATCAGCTGGCCGGACGTCGATGCGTTGGCCAACGGACCGCGCTACTTCGTGCTCTACTCGATCGGCTGCTGGTCGGCGGCCTTCGACCGGAACTGCATCGGTGAGCACTTCGCGACGAACGGAAACGGCGGCACCATCGCCTTCGTGGGGAATTCCCGCTACGGCTGGGGATCACCGGACAATCCGGGATGGGGCTACTCGGAGACGTTCGATCGCGACTTCTACGGCGCCATTCTCTCAGGTGGGCTGACCCAGTTCGGAGCCGCCGTCGCGTGGCCGAAGATCGTCAGGGTTCCGTTCTCTCAGGATGAGAACGTGTTCCGCTGGCACGAGTACCAGGTGAATCTGCTCGGCGACCCGGAGATGGCCTGCCACACCGCCGCGGTTGCACCGATGACACTCCACGGCCCGGAGGCCATCCCCCTCGGCATGGCCCGGTTCACCGCCACCCTCACCGATCCGAGCGGCCCGGTGGCGGGCGCACGCGTCTGCCTCGCCGGGACCGACACGTACATGGCCGGGTTCACCGATGACATGGGGCAGATCGTCTTCTCCACCGATCTTCCCGACGCCGATCTTCTCACGTTGACCGCCACCGCGGCCAACCACCCGTTCCAGCAGATGTCGATCGTGGCCGCCGGGAACGATCCCTTCCTCACCGTCGTCTCGCACGCCGTCGACGACGATGCCGTGCCCCCCTCGCTCGGGAACGGTGACGGCGAGGTCGGGGTGGGTGAGACGATCGAGCTCTTCGTCACCGTTCGCAACGACGGGGACTCGCCGTGTACGGGGGTCTCGGGAACGGTCTCCGAGTCGTGCGCCGACGTCACGGTCATCGAGGGAGAGGCCGGCTACGGCACCATTGCCCCCGACGGGGAGGCAACGAACGCGACGCCGTTCGTGTTCACCGTCCACCCCGACTGTCCGGTCGATGAGGTGGTCGAGTTCACGGTGCTCTTCGAGGACGATGCTGAGACCCGCTGGAGCGCGCGGGTCACGCTCCCGGTGGTGGCGCCGGGACCACGCTTCGCGTACTACACCGCGTCCGAGCTCGTGGGCGACGGCGACGAGGTCATCGAGCCCGGGGAAACCGTCGCGCTGACCGTTCACGTCGTGAACGAGGGCAGCGGTGACGCGAGCCCCCTAACCGCGCTCCTGACGACCACGGATGTGAACCTGACCGTGGTCGAGGGGTCGGCATCCACCGCATCGGAGCTCGCACCGGGAGAGATCGCCGCGCTCGCGCCACCCTTCGAGGTGCAGGTCGGGGAGGGGTGCCCGGGAACGACCTACGGCATGCTGGACATCGCCCTGACCCACGACGAGGGCGTGGACACCGACGCGTTTCTGCTTGCCGTGGGAACGCCCGGATTCTCCGACGACATGGAGTCGGGCGAAGGCGGCTGGACCCATGCCGGCACGGGCGACCTGTGGCACCTCACCGAGCACCGGCAGCATTCCGGCACCCACAGCTGGTACTGCGGTACCGAGGCCCACGAGTACCTGAACGACATGAACGCCGTGCTCCAGAGCCCCGGGTTCGTCGTCCCCGAGGACGCGCGCCTGTCGTTCTGGCTCTACTTCGACGTCACGGTCTACGGAAGCGATGGGCTCTACGTCGAGGTCTGGAACGACGGGGACTGGGAGACCCTCGAGTTCATCGGGAGCGGGGGGGCCCTCGACTCCACGCTCTTCGCGTGCGACTGGACGCGGCACGCGTACGATCTCGACGCGTGGGCTCCGGGGAGCACGATCTGGGTCCGGTTCCGGTTCGCTACCGACGACGCCGACACCGCGGAAGGCTTCTACCTCGATGACGTGGTCATCGAGACCCGGTGGCTCGTCGACGTGGAGCAGCCGGGATCCCCTGCAGGACGGCCGCTCATCCTCGTCCCGCTCTCGACGAACCCGGGGAACGGGCTGATGCAATGGAAGCTCGTACTCGGCCAGGCGGGCCGCGTGACGGCCGGGATCTTCGACGCGAGGGGCCGTCTCGTGAGAAGCCTGCTGGCGACGACGCTGGACGTGGGTGACCACGTTCTGCGCTGGGACGGTGTCACGAGCACCGGGATCCGGGCGCCGGCAGGCATGTACTTCCTTCACGCACGAGTGGGGACGCACGCCGCCTCGCGCAAGGTGGTGGTGCTGGATCGGTAACGCGGTGCATGTCGGGGAAGCTGGCCACCTGGTGTCGTCATGTGCAACCGGCGCGAGGGCGAGGGCTCCGACCCGAGCTTCGTGCTTCACTGACGATGCATGGCGCCGGCCAGGGCCCGTTCGTACGGGAATGCACCTGTGCGATCGGTTCCTGTCGATGGCGTACGTGCCGAGCACGTCTGGAAGGTGGCGATGTGTCCGGGGGACGGCTCGGGATCGAGAGCTCGGCCCTAACGTCCAGTGCCGGTCTCGCTGGCGGCCTGTCGCGCCGCATTCGTCAGAGCCGCCATCATGGCCCGAGCTTGCGCGTGCCCCGGATTCAACCGCAACACCTCACGCAGCTCGATCACCGCCTCGGCTTGACGACCTGCGCGCCCCAGCGCGCCCGCCAGATTCCAGTGCACCTGCACGTTCCCCGGTGCCAACCGCGTGGCGCCGCGCAGCACCGTGATCGCCTCGTTCCAGCGTTCGTGCTGGATGTACGCATTGCCCAGATTGAAGCGGATCGTGACGTCCTCGGGATCCAGCTCCACCGCATGGTGGTAGTGCGTGATCGCCTCGGCGAGCCGCCCGCTGGCGGCGAGCGCGTTCGCGAGCTGGAGGTGAGGTGACGCGATGTCGTCGCGAATCCCGATGGCCTGCCGGTAGGTACTCATTGCCTCGTCCAGGCGTCCCTCGCCCGCGTGGAGATTCCCGAGGTTCACGAGGGCCTCCCAGTGACGGGGGTTCCGTCGCAGAGCCTCGGTCAGATGCGACATCGCCTCGTCGATCCGCCCGTCGAGCGCCAGCACCCCGGCCAGGTTGTGGTGCGCCGTCGCACATGGCCGGGCCGCGACCGCGTGGGTCCATAGCGACATCGGCGTCCGCCACACGAGCGTCTGCCGCCACGTGAGGGCCGACAGCACGAGCAAGACCGCCATGACCGACGTCGTCAGAAGTCGAGCGCGAGCCCCGGTCGAGCCCCAGCGCGCTCGGAGCGCCGCCAGCGCCGCGCCGAGCAGGATTGCCCATGCGATGGCCGGAAGGTAGCTGTAGCGATCGGCGACCTCCTGCTGTCCGCTCTGAAACAAGCCGAGGACGGGCAGGAGTAGCAGCACGTGACACGCGGCGGCCGCGCGGAGCGCCCGAGCCCGACGCCCGAGCACGAGGAGCCCACCCGCGCTCACCAGGACCACCACCGCCGACCCCACGTACTTCACCGAGGAGAGATCGAGAGGTAGCACGATGTCGTAGATCGGCGAGAGCCCCGATGGCAGGATCGTCTTCCAGAGATAGAAGACGAGCCCGTAGAACGCCTGTGCGACGCGCGCCCCCAGTCCCAGTGCCTGCAGTGACACCGAGGCACCGGTCTCGGCCTGGGCCAGCGGCGCGATCACGGCGATCGGAATCGCCAGCACGACGTAGGGCAGCTTGTCGAGCCACGCACGCCGGCGCTCGGCTGCGTCGCCCGCGAAGCGTCGGAGCGGATACGCGTCCAGCACGAGCAGCATCAGGGGCAACGTCACCCCGATCGCGCGGCTGCCGAGCGACAGGGCATAGAGCGCCAACGACGTCAGGTAGAGGCGTCTACGGGCCGGGTCGCCGGACGCGGGCGATCGGCCTGGCGCACGCGCGCGCACGTAGGCGAGGGTGGCGGCAAGGAGGAAGAAGGAGCTCTGGACGTCCCGTCGCTCGGTGACCCACGCCACCGACTCCACCCGTAGCGGATGGAGACCGAAGAAGAGCGCCGCCACGGCGGCTCCGAAGACGGCGCCGGTCGAGTCCTCGCGTCCTCCCCGCGCCAGCCGGTACAGCGCCAGGCTCAGGAAGAGCACGAGCGCCGAGTTGGCCGAGTGGAAGAGGAGGTTCGTCAGGTGGTAGCCCTTCGGATCCAGCCCCCAGACGGCGTGGTCCATCGCGAGCGTGATCCAGGAGAGGGGCTGGTAGTGGCCGGAGTGGAACGTCGTGAACATCCAGCGGAGGTGCTCGCCCGAGAGCCCGCGGAAGTGCGGGTTCAACAGGATGTTCGCCTCGTCGTCGTAATTGAACGTGCTTCCGAGGGCCGGCCAGAACGCCGCGAAGACGACGGCCGCGACGAGGAGCGCGATCCACCCCGGGGGGGTTCCCCGGGTGGGACCGGACGCATGCGCCCTCGATCGAGCGCGGTGCTGCTGGGATCCTCGGCTCGTCATGGGTACCGTAGGATATCAAAGATGCCGACCGAGCTGTAGCTTCGCTCCCTGTCGACAGTCGTCGGCCGTCGAGCAGATGGATGTCCAAGTGGAAGCGGCCGCCTGCCGATCATCGCCAGGCTGCCAGAGGCGCGGTTTCTGATCGCGGGCTGGAGAAGGGGTACAATCAACCCGTTCCGCAGTGATCTCCGTACCGGCGGTGCCCGAAGCGATCGGGTCGTTGGCGGATCACAGTCGGAAGGAACCGAGACTCGGCGTGGACCGAGTCCCGGCACGATCAGCTCGAACTGGACCGACTGACGGACTCAGGTCGATGGGCGACGTCCGGGTGGAGTTGACGACTGAGGGCGAGTGAGGAAGGATGTGTCGTCGATGCCATATCGTTGAGCAACGCCGGCATCGTGAGTCAGCGCTCCCCACAGGCTAAGACGTGCTGTTCGAGCTGCAGACATTCGAGATCACGTGCAATCTTCAAGGGGAATGCGGTGAGCGATCACCGGGCACGACGAGCAGAGCAAATCTTCCAGCTCGTATGCGAGATGTCCATCTCCGAGCGGGAGACGGCCCTCGATGAGCTGTGTCAGGGGGATTCCGAGCTACAGCGCGAAGTGGAGGGCCTTCTCGGTCACTTCGACGCGGCCGGCATGAGCTTCCCCGGCCGTGCGTTCGGATCGTCGAGCCCGATCATGCCTTCTCTCGAGCACGGTGATCGACTGGGTCACTACGAGATCCAGGAGATGATCGGAGAGGGGGGAGTGGGTGTCGTCTACCGAGCGCGCGATCCGCGTCTCCAGCGGACCGTAGCGGTCAAGGTCCTTCATCCGGGGTCGAGCCCGGATCGCCAGAGGGTGCAACGCTTTCAGCGGGAAGCGCGGGCGGCGTCCGCGTTGAACCACCCCAACATCTGCACGGTGCACGACATCGGGGAACACGAGGAGCACCCGTTCCTCGTGCTCGAGTACCTGGAGGGGGAGACCCTGCAGGCGAGGCTGAACGCGCGGTCGATGAATCTCGAAACGTTGCTCGGTCTGGCGCGTCAGATCGCGAGTGGGCTCGCGGCGGCCCATCGCGCAGGGATTGTGCATCGGGATCTGAAACCCGCGAACGTCTTCGTGACCGATGGCGGGCTCGTCAAGATCCTCGACTTCGGATTGGCGAAGTCCACCGTACCCGATGATCGGTCGCTCGGCTCTCTTACCGCGTTCGGCCTGGTGGCCGGGACGCCGCTGTACATGTCACCGGAGCAAGCGAGAGGCTCCAGGATCGACGCGCGGACGGACGTCTTCTCGATGGGAGTCATCCTCTTCGAGATGGCGACCGGAAAGCGGCCGGTCGAGGAGAGCACCGCGGCCGCCTTCTACGACGCGCTTCTCAATCATCCTCCTCGTTCGGTGACGGATCTCAACCCGTCGGTTCCCGAACCGCTCGCGCACATCATCGCTCGCTGCCTCGAGAAGGAACCGGGTCGGCGGTACCCGAGCGCGACCGAGCTGCTTCACGAGCTGGACGCCGTGTCCGCCTCGGCCGACCGCACTCCGGACGGTCTCCGGATGAACGTACTGGCGGGGCGGGATCGTCCGCCGATGACGGACGTGACTCGACACGCCGGCCGCTGGCGCCGGCCTCTGGTCGTCGTGGGGCTGGCCGCGGTTCTCGTGGCGGCCGGTATCTGGACGGTCCGCACCACTCGACACCAGCCGGCGGCCACTGCGGAAGTCGTGACGGAGCAGGAGATCGCGCTACCGGCCGAGAAGCTCGCGGTCGCCGTGATACCCGCGACGAGCCGAACGAACGATCCACGATTCGAGGACATCGAGCTCGAGCGCGTGCTCGGCGACATGATGATGCACATCCTGTCGGAAGTGGATGGACTCTACGTCATCTCCCCATGGCGACTGGAGAACGTCGCTCGCGAGCTCGGCCGGACATGGTCGGAGGCGCGGGACGATCTCGACTTCGCACTCGAGGTGGGGAAGCGAAGCCAGGCTAATGCGGTCCTGTCCGTCGACTTCTCCAATCTCGGGAGGACACATACGCTGGCGGCCACGATGACACGCGTCGGTGGTGGCGAACACCTGGGAACGTTCCGAGCGGACAGCGAGGATCCGGACTTCTCGCTCCCGGAGCTGAGTGACGAGATGCAGAGCGCCATTGGTGAGCGATTTGGCGGCGTCACATCTCCGGCCTCGCCCTCAGGAACGGTCGCAACGCGATCGGTCACGGCATACGCACACTACATTCGTGGCATCAGCCTCATCGACGAGGGTCGATGGAACGAGGCGGTCACCGAGCTCGAGAAAGCAACCGAGATCGATCCCGAAATGGGTGTCGCCTGGTCCGAGATGGGATGCGCTTACAGCTTCGCGGGCGATCAAGCCATGGCCGAGGCGTCTCAGTGGGAGGCCGAGAAGTGGACCGATGAGATGACGCGCAAGGAGCGCTTGTGGGTCGAGTCGAATGGAGTCTGGCTGAGAACCTACAACGGTGACCTCTACCGCGAGAAAATCCAGCAGTTCATCGACGAGTTTCCGGACGAACGCAACGGCTATCTCTACGCCGGTCTCTGCGCTCAGTGGCTGGACGGCGATTACTCCAAAGCGCTCGAGTGGTATGAAAGAGCGTATCTCCTCACTCCGTTCTACTACCCCATCACCAAGAGCCTCGTCGAGTGCTATGTGGCCACGGATCAGACGGATCGGGCCATTGCGACGTTGCAGCGCTATCTTCGACAACCACGCGTGCCGGATTATGGTCGGCAGCAAGCGGAGGCCCAGCTCGAGGACATCCGTCCCACGCCATGATGTCGGGGCGAGGAGACGTCGCCCGTGACAGCGGGCTCGGTGAGTCGGCGAGGTACTACCACCAGAGGTCGGCGTGATGGGCAGTTTCTAGACTCGATCGGGCTGCCGACTCTTCCGCCGACTACCTCCCCACAGGCCACCGCTCACACTAGGCGCGACCGAGTCGTTCCATCGCCTGCCCGTGATTCAGCTCGGCTCCCCGGTGATCGTAGTACAGACGGAACTCCCGTGCGGGGCGTCTGTAGTTGCCGGTACTCAGGTCGAACTGCTCGGCCTCGTCGCGGTCGAAGTAGTCGTGGATCCACTCTTCTTGCTGCGTCATCATCTTCGCGTGCATGACGTTCGTGGGGTTGTAGGGCGCGAACGCGTCCTTCACGGTCTTGCCCTGCTCGGTGACGCTCACCGATCCGCGGTACCCCTCGACGACGACGTTCGCGAACCCGATGGCCCGGGCCAGGATCTTGGCCATGCAGTCACCCTGTCGGTTCGAGATGTAGGGCAGCTCCGGGTCCATCCGACCACCGCCCCAGCAGGCCAGGAGCCGCACGAGGATCCGTCGATTGCGGAGACCATCCCGCTTCATCCGCCGCGCGAGCGTGTTCGGGGAAATGAACGTCACCTTGCCCGGCTCGGGGCTGGTGCCGAGTCGAGCCCGTGCGGCCGCGGGTGCACCGGGGCCGCGCCCGACGCTCTCGCCATGACCACTGACGGTCAGGACGTCGCCATCTCCAACCACGAGGAGCTGCTTCTCCGTGCTCGCGCAGCAGCATCCTCCACTCCCGGAGTAGAGCAGGTTGCCCTGACCGTACTTGCGCTTGTAGACCTTGCGATCCGCGATGCCACGCGGGTCGGCCGACGCCTTGAGCGCTTCCTCGGACGTGTACAGCGGGTGATACCAGTATTTCGCCATGTCCTCTCCCCGAATAGTCCCGCGGCATGATCCATGTCATCTCACGACCACGAATTTCTTCACGTACTCGATCGGTCCGCTGTCGAGCCGCACGAAGTAGATTCCGTTCGCCACGGGATCCCGATTGGCGTCACGTCCATCCCACGTGACCCGATGCGAGGCCATCTCGAAGCGACCGGTGACGACCGTTCGCACCTTTCGCCCCAGCACATCGTAGATCGCCACCTCGGTGTCGGGTACCTGACCGCCCACGATCGAGGATCCGAACTCGATCGTGAGCGCGTCCCCGCGGAAAGGCAAGGGATACACGTGGAGGCCGTACACGATCGGGGGAGATGCCTCGGTGACCGCCTCGCCGAGGAGGATCTCGCTACCCAGCCCGTTGATCGCGAACAGCCGATACGAGTCTCCGTCCTGGCCCTCGGTATCGTGGTATGACGTCTCCGTCGTGCTGGACACGAGAGTGACGTATGCGCCGCCGTCCGGCGACTTCTCCAGTCGGTATCCACCCAGATCCTCCGGCCCCGGATCCGTGTCCCACGATACGACCAGACCGGGTCCTTCCGAAGGCGGCGTGACGGCCAGCCTCAGCAGTGACACCGACGTTTCGATGGTGAAGAGCGACCCGGGCTCGGCGATCGAGTGCCGGTACACGAAGGTGCCGTGGTCATTGGCGGCCTCGCGACGCTCGAGACGGAGCAGTGAGAATCGCGATGGGGTGTGGGGCACGACGAGGTCGTGGCTGCCACCCGAAATGCTGGCGGCGAGCAGCGTGTACGAGTTGCCGCCGTCGACCGATAGTGAGACGTCCACGGCGCCCACTCCGTCCCACGTCACTTCCCGGGTGGCGCCTACCGGCCATGTGTCGCCACCGGCCGGAGTGGTCAGCTCTATCGCCCCCGATGCGTACCTGAGATCCGTGTTGGTCTGGTCGTAGTAGCTGATCCGGGGATTCCCCTCGGAATCGAGGCGCAGCGACGTGTACAGGCCCACGATGCCCATCGCATCGACCGTCTCCGTCCTCCAGTCTCCATTGGTCTTGACCGCGTACGCGAGGTCGCCGTTGGCCTGGTCGTAGTAGCTGATGTGAGGATTGCCCTCGGCGTCCAGCTGTATCGACGTGTATTCCCCCACCGATCCGGCTTCGACGACGGTCTCGATCGCCCAGCTTCCGCCGGTTTTGACCGCGTACTTGAGGGCCAGGGTGGATGCGCCCCAGTAGCTCACGTGCGGGCGACCGTCACGATCGAGCGCAAGCGACGTGTGCCGACCCACGCCTCCCGCCGCATCGACGATCTCCGTGTTCCAGCTTCCCCCGACCTTGACCGCGTACTTGAGGTCCGCGTTTCCCCAGTCGTAGTAGCCGATGTGCGGGGTGCCCTGTGCGTCCAGGTCCAGCGACGTGAAGCCGCCGACGGAGCCCGTGGCATCCACGGTCTGCGTCGTCCAGCCGCCCCCGGTATCGACCGCGTACTTCAGCTGGTCGTTCGTGGCGTCGTAGTAGCTGATGTGGGGGTTGCCCTGTGCGTCCAGACCCAGCGACGTGTGCGAGCCGACATCTCCCGTGGCGTCCACGGTCACCGTCGTCCAGCCGCCTCCGGTCTTCGCTGCGTACTTGAGATCGGCGTTGGTCGCGTCCCAGTAGCTCACGTGCGGAGACCCGTCAGCACCGAGCTCCAGTGACGTGTACAGGCCCACCGTTCCCGCCGCATCGACGGTCTCGGCTTCCCAGCTTCCACTCGCCCTCGTGACGTACTTCAGGTCGGCATTGGAGAAATCGCGGTAGGTGATGTGGGGGCTTCCCTGGGCATCGACGGCAAGCGACGTGTAGGAACCGACGACCGCTGCCGCATCTGCCGTTGCCGTCCACCATGGCGATACGACGGACGTCTCGATGGCAAAAAAGGTCTGACTCTCGGAGATCGACCGCCGGTAGACGAACGTATCGAAGGTGTTTGCTCGTTCGTGGCGCTCGATCCGGATGAGGCAGAGCGTCGACGGAGTGTCCGGAACCAGAAGGTCGTGGCTGCCACCCGACACGCTCGTCGCCAGCGGTGTGAACGAGTTGCCGCCGTCGACCGAGAGCGAGATGTCCACGGCACCCACCCCGTCCCAGGTGATCGTGCGCATCGCGCCCACCGGCCACGCCTTTCCGCCTGCAGGACTGGTCAGCTCGACCGCGCCCGAGGCGTACTTCATGTCCAGGTTCGTCTGGTCGCGGTAGCCGATGTGTGGGTTACCCTGGGCATCCAGGTCGAGCGACGTGAACCAGCCGACGGTTCCCTCCGTCGCGACCGTTTCGATCCTCCAATCTCCCGACAGCTTGGCCGCATACTTGAGATCCGCGGTGTCCCAGACGTAGTAGCTGATGTGCGGCCTGCCCTCGGTGTCCAGCCTGATCGAGGAGAACTCGCCTCCGCTCTCCCCGGGACCGCTCACGGTCTCGACGCTCCAGCCGCCTTCCAGTTTGACCGCATACTTGAGATCCGCGTTCGTGGCATCGTAGTAGCTGATGTGTGGCCGACCCTCGTCATCGATCGCAATCGACGTGTGGAAGCCCACGTCTGCCGTCGCATCCACCGTTTCCGTCGCCCAGCTGCCCCCGGACTTCACCGCGTACTTGAGAGCGGTGTTCGTCTCGTCCCGGTAGGCGATGTGCGGGGTGCCCTCGCCGTCGACTGCGATCGACGTGAACGTGCCCACCGTCCCCGTTGCGTCCACCGTTTCCGCCGTCCAACCGAGTCCCGTCCTGACCGCGTACCGGAGGTCTCCGTTCGACCAGTCGTAGTGGCTGATGTGCGGTACGTCCCGTCCGTCGACGGCAATCGATGAGAACTCACCCATGACGCCCGTCACGTCGACCGTCTCCGTCGTCCAGCTCCCATCCGACCTGGTCGCGTACTTGAGATCGAAGTTCGTGACATCGCGGTAGCTGATGTGCGGTCTCCCCCGACTGTCGATGCCGATCGACGTATAGTTCCCGACGACGCCCGCCGAGTCCACCGTCTCCGTCGCCCAGTCGCTTCCGGACTTGACCCCGTACCTGAGATCCGCGTTCGTGCCGTCGTAGTAGGCGAAGTGGGGAACGCCCCGGGAGTCGAGCTCGAACGACGCGTCAAAGCCCACGTCGCCCGCCGCATCGACCGTCGCCGTCCACCACGGCGAGACCCGGTTGTAGTCGATCGAAAACGCCTCCGGAGAGACGGAGCTCGAGAACGGGGTGTCTCGCAGGATCTTCACCCGCGCATCGGTCGTCGAAACACCCGGCACTTCGACTCGTACGATGCCGCCACTGACACGCGTGAGCATCCAGCTGTAGGTGACCCCTCCATCGACGCTGACGAGCACGTCTACCGAGCCCGCTCCGTCCCAGGTGACGGTCCCCAGACCGCCACGAAGCCACGTCTCTCCACCCACCGGCGAGGTCACATGGATCGCCGAATCCGCGAATCTGACCTCGCCGTTGAGGGACTCGTCGTAGCTGATGTGGGGGTTGCCCTGGGCGTCCAGCTCGATCGACGTCGACCGGCCGACGAAGCCGGCAGCAGCCACGGTCTCGAGCGTCCAGCTACCGTCCGTCCTCACGGCATACCTGAGATCGTCGTTGGTGATGTCGTAGTAGCTGAGGTGAGGGGTGCCCGCGTGATCGACTGCGAGAGAGGTGTACGTGCCTACCGATCCCGTCGAGTCGACCGTCTCCAGGGTCCAGGCGCCGGCCATCTTCACGGCATACCTGAGATCGCCGTTGGTGAAGTCGTAGTGACCGATGTGCGGATTCCCCTGCGCATCCAGCGCGATCGACGTGTGCTCGCCCACGTCACCCGTGGCATCGACCGTCTCCAGGGTCCAGCTGCCGCCGGTCTTCACGGCGTACTTGAGATCGCCGTTGGTGACGTCGTTGTAGCTGATGTGAGGACGTCCCCCGACATCGAGGTCCAGAGACGTCTCCCGGCCCACGTTACCCGTCGCGTCGACGGTCTCCACGGACCAGCTCCCGGTACTCTTCACCGCATACTTGAGATCGTCGTTGGTGTTGTCGTAGTAGCTGATGTGGGGATTCCCCTGCACGTCGATGCCGATTGATGTGTACTGCCCCACGTCACCCGTCGCGTCGACGGTCTCCACGAACCAGCTCCCGGCATTCCGCACCGCATACTTGAGATCCCCGTTGCTGACGTCGTAGTAGCTGATGTGCGGGTTCCCCCGGGCGTCGACCTCCAGCGACGTGTATCGGCCCACGGTGCCCGCCGCATCGACGGTCTCGATCGTCCAGGCTCCCGCGCTCTTCACCGCATACTCGAGATCACCGCTACCGGTATCGTAGTAGCTGATGTGAGGGTTCCCCTGGGCGTCGAGCCCGAGCGATCCGTACGATACCGAGCCCCCGGGGGCATCGACCGTCTCATGAACGAATGGAGGGGTCGATCGCGCGGGCGATGTGGCTCCCATCAGCAGAAACGTCAGGCTCGAAGCAAGCACGCAACACGCGCCGCTCACAGGGGTCGATCGTCGGTGAATCGGAGGCATCGTCGGAGAAGAAACGGTCCCATCAGTCGTGCAAACGCTGGGCATGTCACCGCCCCTTGTTGGAGGACATGGCAAAGCTGATGGTTCGGCGCTCGATGAGCGGGCCGGCGGGGAAGGTCGCTCGAAACGAGCGTCTGAAGTGGGGTGTCTAGGCCCCGTCTTCCTGTGATGGTACGGGTAGATGCTCGTTCTCGGCAATCAAACACTGTCGATGCCGAATGCCAGCTGCGCACCCGAGATCCGCGTACTGTCACACTGTTACGTCGTGGCCACCCGAGACGTGGATCGATCCGAACGCTGCCACGACGCGCGTCTACTGCGCGGGTGGATGTGACGGGTCGTGGCAGTCTGACGTCGGTGGGTCGTCGTCATGCTCACGGCTGCTCGTCGTCACGCTGCGGAGGATGTCCGGTGCGAGGCTCGTGCTGTAGCCGACGTTGTGGATGTCCCAGCCGTCGAGCGTCGGTTCGTCGACCAGAAAGCGCGGGAACTCACCCCACGTTCCCGACTCGTCGCCGGAGAACCCATGCACGAACAGGATCGCTGTCCTGGCACCTTCGCGCTCTCGTACGTTCACGAGGTTCGTCTTGCTGCTCATGGGAAGTCAGTGAGCGCATCATCGGGATCCTTGCCGGGTGGATCAACCGGAGCAACAGGGCGCGATCGACTACCTACCCACGGAGAACCCGCTCCTGATGGAAGATACGGCAGGAGGCGGGCTCCCTCACTGACGGAATCGGGCCCGATCGTCGATCCTCGATGATGCCGATGCATCATGGCGCCGCCGTGCCGGCGTGCGGTCTCATTTGTGCCAGAGACATCTGCGATGCGCGACCGGTGGTACGCGTACGTCGCACGCGACGCCCGTCGTGGTCGGGGAGCGCTACGGTCCGGGTAACGACGAGCCCGGACCGATCGGTCGCCCGAGCCGTGCGGATTCGGCGGCCTCCGTCCACGTCCGGCCGACAACCCTCTTCCGGCCTCGTCGATCGACACCGCACGCCGAGACGCGGGGCCGGGATCCGCGAGGATGATCATGAGATCTCAATCCTGTCCCATCCCGCCCGCTGATCTCGCGCTTCCCTCGGTCCTCGCCTCGGTCGCCCTGGCTCTCCACCTCTCGGTCGGCGTCGGTGCCGCGGAGAAAGCGCCTGTCGAGCCGCTCCGGAGCACGACCCGAGTACCCTGCGAGATGGGTACCGTCGCCATCGACTGGGACTTCTCCGTGGGGCCCCACGACTTCTATCTGGTCGACTGCGACGACGGCGGCCTGCCGGTCTGGGAGTACGGCCCGACCGACTACGTTCCGGACGCGCCGTCACGAGTCTGGGGTGCCGTTCTCCAGGGGGACTACCCGAGTGGCGCGGGTGAGGGGCTGGTCTCGCCGGAGTTCTTCGTCGACAGCGGGACCCAGTTGCTCGAGATCGTCCACTACGTGGATACCGAAGGTGGGTTCGATGGCGGCAACGTCATGGCCGGGGTCTGGCCGTCGGGTGTGATCATCGAGCCGATCGGTGGCTACACCACCGGCGCGATCAGCAGCAGCCCCAGCTACTACGCCTACTGCGTGGATGACGAGCCCGGCTGGAGCGGTCCTGATGCCCACTGGCGGACCGACTGCTTCGACCTCACCCCTCTGCTCGGTCAGACCATCGCCGTCGAGCTGGACTTTGGATCCGACGAGAGCGTGACCGCCCCTGGATGGTACGTCGCACGCATCCGCGTGGGTGGCCCGGCGGTGGAGCTGCGCGCCTGCTGTCTTCCGGATGGATCCTGCGATCTCCTGAGCGAGCCGGCCTGCCTGGAGATGGGGGGATCCTGGCTCCCCGAGCTGGACAGCTGTGATCCGAGCCCTTGCACTCCGACCCGCTTCCTTTCCGTCGCCGGGACCTACAACGCCGAGCCGTGGAACAGCTGGGTCGGCCCCGAGGGAACGGAGATCACGCTGAGAGCCGACATCCCACAGCACGAGAGTGAGACACCGATCGTGCAGGTGGAGTTCTCGCTATCCACCGACGGAGGGTCGAGCTGGGACTTCGTCGGACTGGACTCGGACGGAACCGATCCGAGATTCGATTCGTTCGGGAACGCCGAGCCGATCGGAGACGGGTGGAGCGTGTCCGGCGTACCCGTGCCGATCCCGATCCCGGACCCGAACGTGTACTTCCGTGCCATCGCGTACCCGGAGGTGGGGGAGCCGCTGATTCTCGAGAGCTCGAGGAGATTCGACCCTGCTCCTCCGTCGCTCGCGCAGACGAACATCGAGGACTGGACCGTGTTCGAGGAGCCGCTGGTCGAGTTCGTGGTGGATCCGAACGGGGCCGACCTGGAGAGGATTCTCGTCCTTCTCGAGCCCAAGCCGGTCGAGTTCATCAAGGGGGTGCCCGCCATCGACCAGCATCTCCACTCGGACTATCACTGCGCACCGACGGCCACGGCCCAGTGCTTCCGTTACTTCGAGAACCAGGGGGACGCCGACATCATCGGCGGACTCAGCGACTACGAGCTGGTGGGTGCACTGGGCACACTCATGGAGACCACGCCGGTGATCGGCACCACGCTGGGACCCTGGCTCGCAGGTATCAACTCGTGGATTCACTCGCACGGCAACGACTACACCGTTCGATATCGGTGGCACTACTCGTGGCCCAATCCGATCTGGGGGCCCAGAGACTGGAAGTTCGTCCGCGACGAGCTCGAGAAGTGCCAGGACGTCCTCATGGGTGTCTACTGGCTCACCGGCGGCGGACATGCCATGACGCTCAACTCCATCGTCGACGAGCCCCTTCCCGGCGGCCGGATCGCCATCGGGTTCTCCGATCCCTGGACGGGTGCACAGACTCCAGCGGAGATCGATCCCGTCACCGGGGAGCTCTTCGACGTCGGGGGACCGGGTGGGGCCATCGCCCAGGTGGCAACATCGATCATCATCTGTCCGAGGCAGGACGAGACGAGGTTCGGGCTGCCGGGTGAGGTTCAAGAGGACTTCGTCCCCGATGGTGAAGGACCCTACGCGATCCCGATCAACATCCCGGACTACGGAGCGTGGTACGTCCACGTGGCGGTGGTGAATGATCTGGGCCACGAGCACCCGATCTCCACGATCATCGCGTACGAGGCCGAAATCGACGTTCCCGTTCAGCCCGGCGGGACGCCGGAGTCGTACCAGCTCCTGGCTTGCCGTCCGAACCCGTTTCGCGGCGAGACGGTCATCACATTCGGGTTGCCCGTCGCGTCGAACGTCCGGATCGAGGTCTTCGACCTGGCGGGGCGTCTGGTGCGCCGACTCCAGGATGGACCGATCGAGCAGGGGTATCACGAGAGGAGATGGGACGGCTCGGACGACCGCGGGCTGAAGGTCTCCACGGGTGTCTACTATGTGAAGATGTCGACTACCGGGTTCGAGCGGGTGACCAAGGTCGCCTGGATTCGTTAGACGCCGAGCCGGCTGGAGGTGAGCCGGGCCACGAGCCGGCCCCGGCTCGTTCCGGCATCCGGGTCAGTCGCACGGCCCCTGGTAGGGACGTGGCGGACCAGGAACTGCCCGGGCCGACTTCGGGTGGTGGGTCTCCGGCGTGGTGACCGGTCGTGCCCAGGGGCCAGAAAACGGACCCCCACCGGGCGCTGGCCATACGGGAAGTCCACGATGGTCATGTCGCCGACGGTCGGTATCCTGATCGATTGTCTCGTTCCGATCGGGGCGAGACGGCTGCACACACCCAACAGGTAGGCCGAGCCATGGGACGCCCCTTTCTCGCGCTGCTCTCGATGGGACCGGTACTCGTCGCGTTCATTGCCGGATCCGCCGTGCGTGCCGATGACGTCATCACCCGTGTCATCACGCGTGACCGGATTGACGTGACGATGGAGGCCGGTTCGTACACGATCTCGACGGCGGATGGCGAAGTCCGTCTCGACATCGGCGGCTTCGACCGGATCACGACACCCGGGAGCCCTGCGCTCCCCATGAGACGCTTTCTCATCGCGCTTCCCCCGGGATGTCGGGCCGAGGCCGTCGAGGTCACCGGGCTGGAGACGGTGCCGGTGCCTGGCAGCCACGCGATCGCGGCTGCAGGTCCGGTCGCGCTCGCGACCGGCACATCCGACCATGAGCAGGCCCTGCGGACCATGCTGCAGGCGTGGCGCGACGATCGCGCGGCGATCTACGGCTCCGACGCCGCGTTTCCGGCCCGTCCGGTCTGGATCGCGGGGCGCGGCACGTTCCGCACGGTCCCCTATGTGTCGGTGGCGTTCTGTCCGTTCACCTATCATCCCGTGTCCGGGACCCTGAGCCACCACAGATCGGTCGACGTGTCGGTCACCTGCTCGCAGGTCTCCGACGGCACGTCGGTCCCGGGAGAGACGGGGCGCGATCCGGTCGGATACGAGCGCGCGTTCCGGCTCTTTGCGAACTTCGAAGCCCTCGCACCCCATCATCGCGTCGACTCGACCGCCTCGCGTTCCTCCCAGACGTACGACTTCGTCGTCATCACCGTGGATGCGCTGCGCGATGCGGTGGACGCTTCAGCCTTCCTGGGGTGGAAGTCCGCACTCGGGCACACCGTGCGCACCGTCCTCACCACCGACCCCGAGATCGCCACCCAGCCGGGCCGAGATCTCGCCGAGCAGATCCGCACCTTCCTGCGCGCCCACTACGTGAGCTGGGGCATCGAGTACGTGATCCTGGTCGGTGACTACGCGACCGTGCCCATGCGGATCTGTTATCCCGATCCCGACTTCCACGTCTACAATCCATCGAATCCCGGACTCGTCGCACCGGGCACGCCGACCGACTACTACTATGCCGACCTCTCATACGCCGATCACGTCTCATGGGACGCCGACGGTGATGGCTTCCCCGGCGAGTACGGGGACGACCTCCCGGACTTCCTGGCCGAGGTCGCCGTGGGGCGCATCCCGGTCAGCGACCCCGGGAGGATCACGTACACGCTGGACAAGCTCGTGGCCTTCGAGCAGAACGGCGGCGCGTGGAAGCGCAACGTGCTTCACGCCGGCTCGATCCTCTTCTTCGAGAACCAGGACTTCGGCGACGTTCCCTTCATCGACGGATCGGTGTTGCTCGACGCCGTGGAACGGGACCTGATGCCCGGGTGTGCCATCGATCACTTCACCGAGCAGGCCGGCATCGTCACCTCGTACTTCGACTGGCCGGCGATCTCCGAGTCGGCGTTCCGCGGCGCCTGGCGCGACGGCCAGTACGCGATCGTGAACTGGTCCGGGCATGGCTGGACCGATGCAGCGGCCCGTACGGTCTGGGAGTGGGACGACGGAGACGGCGTTCCCGAGAGCACGAACGGGGAGCTGCAGTCCCACCGCTTCATCGGGACGTCCACGTACGGTCTCGAGGACGACTACCCCTCCATCGTGTTCGCCATCTCGTGCAACGTCGGATACCCCGACCCCAATCCCTATGGCAACCTCGGGATCGATCTCCTCACCCGTCCCGGCTGGGGGGCGTCGGCGGGCATCGTCAGCTCGGCTCGCCCCGCGGCGATCTCGGCTGACTGGCTCACCGATCGCGGCGGCACGGAGGAGATCTGCTACTGCTTCAACCGCTGTCTGCTCGTGGAGTCCGACCGCGTGGGGGATGCGCTCTACGTCGGGAAGTTCGAGGCCACGACCGCATACGGATGGGATCGGGTCTACGAGTACATGAACCTGTACAACTTCAACCTCTTCGGTGACCCGTCGCTCGTCGTCGATTCCGAGGTGGTCCAGGTAGCGGATGCGGGTGTGAGCCCGGGATACCTCACGATGAGGCTGGTGTCCGCGCATCCATCCGCAAACGGCATCACCGCCCGACTTCACGTGCCACGTGGCGGGCATGTCCGGGTGACGGTCCACGACGTTCAGGGGCGGCTGCTCACGACACTGGACGACACCGATCATCCCGCGGGCACGTTCGACGTCACGTGGGATGGCGCCGTGGAAGGTGGCCGGAGAGCACCATCAGGGGTCTATCTCGTTCGCGCCCGGTTCGGACCGGGAGGTGTCACCGAGAAGCTCGTGGTGGTGAGGTAGTCGTGGCCACGAGATCGTCGAGCCGATCCCGTAGGCTCGAGAAGCGCCGCAACACGAGTCGCCCCGATCCACCGGGATCGGGGAGGGTGATCCTCCGGCGAGTGTGATACGCTTCTGTCTCCAGACGCCACGTAAGTCCCGAGGAGGTGATTCCATGGGATCCAGGACGTGGTACGCCCCGTTGCTGATCGCCGTCGTATTCCCTGGTGCGGTTGCGGCGGGCGAGCGCATCTTCCCGTACGGGCTGGACGTTCATTTCACCGCCCCCAGCTACGCGATGTGCACGGACGCCGCGGTGGCCGACGCGGCTCTCTCCTGCGAGACGATCCAGCCGAACTACGTGACCGGATACGAGGTCAACCTCATGTGGATCCTCGTCGACGGCATCCCCGATCGGGTCGGTGCCGACGGCGGCATCGGCGGCATCCAGTTCGGCATCGACTATCCCCCGGGCGTCATCCTCATGTCGTGGGCGGTCTGTACCGGTGGCTCGGAGATTCCGCAGGGCGACGAGCGCACGTGGCCCGAGCCGTTCACGGGAAACGCGATCACGTGGGCAGGTGGGTGTTACGAGCCCGACGGCGGACCCGATGGAATGACGCGCGTGGGGGTCTTTGTCGTTCCTCAGGAGAGTGTCGGCGTGGTGCGCACCCTGTGCGATCCCCGGATCGGGATCGCGCAGGGCGCGGACTGCGCGACCACGGTGCGTACGATCTGCTCGTTCTTCTTCGGGGAGGGGGACACCACCCCCGGCGGCACCGCCGGTGTCCACGGGTGTGGGACCAGCGATCTGCACTGTGACGGGGGACCCTATGATCCACCCGAGGACACGTGCTACCCGGGCGTCCCGGTCCGGGCGACCACGTGGGGCCAGCTGAAGCAGCTGTACGACTGACGCCGTGGTCGTATCCGAAGACTCGGTCGCGTTGTCAGACCCTCCCTGGCAGAGCGTTGCCCGGTTAGGTGCGCTCTCCAGGCTCCCTCATGGCCCGCTCTCGATCCGGGATGTTGATCAACACGGTCGCCGCCGAGTGCCCCGCGTCCTCGGTGATGCAGAGCAAGAACCGGGAGATCAGGACCGACGCCGAGGTCGGCGACCGCACTCGGAAGCCGTCGCATCGCGTGGCCGGGGCGGTTGCGGGACGGCGGATCGGCCCGGGCGTGTACGTTGCGCGGACGCGACTCGGCGATCGCGACCGGACGACGAAGCTGCTCTACCTTCGTTGACCACCGGACACGCGGCTACGATCGCATCCAGGGTGCGCCCGCCAATCTGAGTCCCGATGTGCCGGGCACCACAATCGGCAGTATTTGCTATAGTCTGTCATGTGGGGTGACGGCTTCGGCCGCCCTGCGCGGCGACCGCAACGTGGTCGGCCGCGATGACCCGGGAAAGGTGGTCCGCGATGCCAGTACCGCTGACGGCGCGACGTGCGGCTCTCATCTGGGTCTTGCTGACGGTCCCGGTAGCGATGAGCACGCGGGCGCAGTACGGAGAGCTCTGGACGATACAGGGCGATGGTTCATCGGATCATGTCGACCTCGAGCAGGCCCACGACATCGTGGCCGTCCATCGCTGCGTCAAGGCCGGTGTTCCCACGATCTACCCGGGACCTTTCACCCCACCCGAGGCTGACGGCTGGGAAGAGGGGTCGTGGATGCCCGACACGAATGCGCTGTACGGCGACTGCGATGGAGACGGGTTCGCGGAGTTCGTCAGTCTCGACCCGGATCAGTCGAAGCGCGAGCTCGTCGTCTGGGACAGTCGAACCGGGGCAGTCGAGGCTGTCATATCCTACGGGGGAGTGTCGACCGAACCTCGCCTCGACTCGGTGCTCCTGATCGATGCGGAGTCCGACGGCATCAGCGAGATACTGGTTCACTGGAGCTCGACGTCGTCTCGAGAGCAGGGCTGGACGCTCTACGGACTCGACGTGATGCCACGCGCCGCCCACGGGGGAGTGCCGGCCGCCGCTGCGTCGCACCTGGGTGTGTGCGCGCCAAATCCGTTCAACCCGATGAGCACGGTTCGCTTCGAGCTGGCGGCGGACGGCGAGGTGAGTCTACGCGTCTACGACACCACGGGTCGTCTCGTCCGGCGACTCGTGGAAGGTCGGCACCGGCAGGGCTCGCATCGCGTTCGGTGGAACGCGCGGGACGATCGAGACCTCGAAGTCGCGTCGGGTACGTACTTCTATGAGCTGACGGTCGACGGCTCGAAGATCGGCACCAGTAGAGTCGTCGTACTCGAGTAGCTCGCGACCGCGAGGCGATCAACGAATCTGGGGGACCTATGATCAGCCGCATCAGAAGTGGAGCATGCTCACCGTGCACGCGGGTGGCTGCCGTCGCTCTTGGTCTGGTGCTCACGGGATGTTCCGTCGGATCGTATCGGATGCCGTACGAGGACGGCACGCTGGTCAGGGTCGTCTACGATCACCTCACACATGACTCGCCACGGGCCAAGATGTACGACCTAGCCGCTGTGAATGCGTCTCCGCGCACGCCGGCCCGGGTCGTGGCCGCTGCCCCCGGACGAGTTCGCTACATCCAGGATTGCTACGACAAACACAGCTGCGACTGCATGATGGAGCTGGGCAACTGCATGTCGGATCCACCCATCTGTCGCAACAACTTCGTCTGGATCGAGCACGTCGACTACCGGCGATCCTGCGATCAGGGGACCTGCAGCGAGTGGACCGTCTACGCGCATCTGGTCAAGGACTCGGTCCGTGGCGATGCCAAGCTCAGCATTGACGAATGGGTGGATGCGGGTGACTTCATCGGCCTGGAGAGCGACGTCGGGTGCGTCGACATCGGCGTGCATCTGCACTGGATGGTAGCCGTGCTTCCGTCGTACGTCGGTCCCAGCGTCAATGGGGACTACGAGAATCACGTCGACGTGACCGGAGAGAGACCCGAGATCACCCCGATCGTCTGTCATCGAGATGGACTGAGCGTGATGTACCAGGGACGCACCTACACGGCCGGTGGCTGTTCGGCGGCGGCGTCATGGCCGGGAGACCAGGTGGCGCTCGAGGAGGAGCTGCCGAACACCGCACCGCTGGAGGCGGTCATCCAGCGCATCTCGCGGGTCTCCGACGAGGGCATCCAGATCGCCATGGCGGACTCGGCGCTCATGCGAAGATCCCAGGACCTGATCGTCCGGCTCGAACCCACGTTCCAGAATCTGCTTCGACTTGGACGTGGCGCGATGTCCGCGGTCGAGCTGGATCTGCTTCTCGGTCTTCTCGACGAGTACGAGGTTCGCGGCAGCACCGAGATGGGCCGGGTGCTGGCCTCGCTGCGCAGTCAGCTCGAGAGTCCTCGCGAGCGGGCCATGCTCGGGCTGATCGTCGATCCTCCGTTCAGCGGCCTCGACTGAGGCACCCGGCGGCTACGAGGACCAGGTGGAGGGGGCATGCACGCTGGGTCGAGCACAATCAGCCGGTTAGGAGATCTCGTGAATCATCGCGTGACGCACGGGCTGATGCTCCTGGCCCTGCTGGTCCATCCGGTGGCGTCCGTAGCCGCGGATGCGAATCCCGAGTTCGACCCGTTCCTGAATGCCTACACGGTGGCCTGGAACACTCACGACGGTCAGACGCTGGCCGCGCTGTTCGCCCCCGACGCCGACTTCATCATGCGGAGCCTGCCGCGCGTCGTCGGTCGAGAGGCCATCGGGCAGTGGTGGAGCACGTACTTCTCCCGGGTCGACGAGGGCCGGGAGGGCACGTTCGATCTGGTCACGATTCGAGACCTCGCCCCGGGCGTTCGACTCGTGAACGTCGACACGAAGACGTCCGGCACGAACGCGCAGGGTGAGCTGCTCGAACCCCGGCTCGCGCGGGGGACGTGGGTGCTGGTGAAGAACGGCGAGACCTGGCTGATCGCCGCGATGCGGGGCCTTCCGGCGGAGGGGGAGCAGCGTACGCGCCCGGGGACGGATCGCTGAGTCCACGACGCAGTCGGCCCCTGTGTCCCGCCGGGCCAACCAACAGGAGGTTCGTTGCCATGTCACCGACCGGATCCGCCGCGACGGCTACCGCCGCGATCGCCACCGCGCTGCTCTCGTTCCCCGGCCCCGTTGTTGCCGACGTGGGCTTGCGACCCAATCAGACCATCGACATTCACTTTCAGCCCCCCAGCTACATCGGCTGCTCGGAGGCCGCCGTCAGTGATGCGGCGCTCTCGTGCGGCACCCTGGACGACACGTACCGCGACCACGGCCCGAGCACCCCCAACTTCGCCTGGGTGGTGGTCGGCGGGGTCGAGGACGGCACCGGGCCGGGTGCGCCGGGCGGCATCGGAGGGCTTCAGTTCGGGATCGACATCGACCCCGGCTTCGTCATCCGTGGCTGGACGCTCTGCACGGGAGGGGATGAGATCCCCGAGGTCGGCTGGCCGAAGTCCGGCCGCGGAAACGCCGTCACCTGGAGCGGCGGTTGCCGACTCGTCACTGACAATGGGGACGGACTGACACGAGTCGGCTTCCTCGTCCTGCAGGCGCTGGACGAGGCCATGATCCGGGTCACCGGGGATCCGCGAATCGGCTACGCTCTGGTGGTCGAGTGCGATGGTAGTCAGGGGGCTCTCTGCCGGGAGCTCCTCGGATACGGCGGGACCGACGGAGTCGGGCATTACACCGCGTGCGGGGATGCCTGCCTTGTCCGTGAACCGGCCCGGGAGACCAGCTGGGGGGCGCTCAGGGCGCTCTACTGACGTCACCCGTGCCGCCGCCCCGATGTGCGATACTCTCTTGCAGCGACGGTCCGACTCCGTTTCGACGACGCGCCATTCCACCTCACTGGGAGATCCAACATGCGCACCCTCGCTCTCGCCGCCGCGCTCACGATCATCGTCGCGGGCTCCGTCCGTGCCGGGAACCTGCTCGAGGATCCCAGTCTCGAGCTGGCCACGCCGGGTGGCCAGACCAGCAACTCGGCCTGGGTTCTCGACGTGAACTTCCCCGACGGCTCGGGCGGCGCCGCGCAGTTCCAGGATGCGTCGTGGGCGAGCTTCCCATCCGGCGAAGAGGGCATCGGGCTGTGGCTCCGTTCGTTCGAAGGAGGGCAGGAGCCCGGAGAGCCCCTCGCGGACGCCATCCTCTACCAGGATGTGCCCGCGACGGCGGGGGTCGAGTACGAGGTCACCGCCATGTACAAGGAGGAGTCCTTCTACACCGCGAAGGCCACACTCCTCGGAATGCGGTTCTACTCGGCCGGTTTCGATCTGCTGGGAACCGAGCAGATCGACGTGGCCCTCGCGGATCCCGGCAACGGCACGTGGTCCGCATATGGCACGTCAGCGGTCGCACCCGCGGGAACCGCGATCGTCCGCGTGTTTGCCCAGATGGTCGACGGGCAGATATCGCCGAGCAATCCTCAGTCCGCGTTCTTCGATGCATTCGGCCTGTACACGCTGGGCACGACGCCGGTCGAGCGCCTGTCCTGGGGTGGCGTCAAGAACCGCCATCGGTAGTCAGGGGTCCGGTGCGACGTGTGGGGTAGGTTCTCGGCACGGTCAGTCCGTCGACAACGGAGGAGGCGAGCATGCTGCGCACCGTCGCCTTGCTGCTGACCCTGGCGGCGCTGAGCGTCGTTCCTCGGAGCGGTCTGGCTCAGAACCCAGCCGACGGCCAATCGACTCCAGTCGTCCTCACACACGAAGCAACGGTGCTGCTCCCGACGCGTGTGTTCCATCCACCGGACTTCGATCCGGAACGCGAGCATACGCTGATCGTGGGTTTTCACGGCTACGGGGCGTCTGCTCGGAGCTTCAGCGAGACGGCCCGGGCAATCGCCGACATGGGCTTCCTCGTCGCCCTGCCGGAATCTGCCTATCCGCTCATCGCGGGCGGCGAGCTGGGTTTCCAGTGGTTCCCCAGCATGGAGGGCGACGAGAGCAGCCAGCGCGTCGCGCATCTCCTGTTCTTCGACCACATGCCGGGCATGCTCGCGGACCTGAAGGCTCGCTACTCGATCGATCGGGCCTACACCCTCGGTTTCTCCGAGGGTGCCGTGGCCGCAATGGGTACCGCCATCTTCAACCACGAGGACTTCGCCGGCTCCATCCAGTTCGGCCTGCCGCTGTTCTCGACCGACTGGCTGCCGGAGCAAACTCTACCGGCAGGAAGGAACGTCCGCCTGTTATTCCTGCATGGCCAGGAAGACGAGCGGGCTTCCGCCTCGATCTCGGAAGAGGCTCAGGCCTTCTTCCTGGAGGCGGGCTACGAAGCCACACTCCATGTGTTCGATGGTGGCCACACCGTCCCGCGGGATCAGCTCGACGTCGTGGCGGGTTGGATCCGGTCCCGGGAAGCGTCCGACTGACCTGATGCCATCGTCGAATGAACGTGCACACCCGGGTCAGGACCGGCGGGGGTCGTCGAGATGTCCAGATCTCTGCTGCCACCGGTGCTCAGTCGTACTCCGGAACCCGGCGGCCGGTTTGAGTAGGTGGCATGCTCGAGTGTACCTTGCTACCTCCCGTGCCCGAACCGCTCGTGCCCGACTCGGAGGATGTCCCGATGAGCGCCCGTACGCCCGATTCCTGGCCCACCTTGCCACCGCTGGAGCAGTGGCAGGAGACTTTCGAGACGCTTCACCGATGGTCGCAGATCGTCGGCAAGATTCGCCTGGCCCATACCCCGTGGACGAATCACTCGTGGCACGTCCCGCTGTATCTCACGACGCACGGCCTGACCACGTCGACGATCTACCACGGCAGACGCGCCTTCGAGATCCACATGGATCTGCAGGAGCACTGCCTGCGCATCACCACGGCAGACGGTCCGAAGCGGAGCTTCCGTCTTCAGGGCACCTCGGTCGCCGACTTCTACGGCAAGACGATGGGTGCGCTGGCCGACCTCGGGATCGAGACGAGGATCTGGACGACACCGGTCGAGATCCCGGGTGACGTCGAGCGCTTTCCCGACGACACGCGGGCGGGCTACGACGTGGAAGTGGTCACGGCACTGTGGCAGGCGCTCCTGGACATCCAGCGGGTGTTCATGCAGTTTCGTGCGCGGTTCATCGGCAAGGTCAGTCCCGTGCACGTCTTCTGGGGCGCGTTCGACCTGGCCGTGACGCGCTTCTCCGGGCGGACCGCGCCGGAGCACCCCGGAGGTGCCCCGAACTGCCCGGACTGGGTGATGCGTGAGGCCTACTCGCACGAGGTGTCGAGCGCCGGCTTCTGGACAGGAGCGGGCTATGGGCAGCCGGCCTTCTACTCCTATGCCTATCCCGGGCCCGAGGGTTTCGCGGAGGCCCCGGTAAGGCCCGACGCCGCGCACTGGTTCGCCGACCTCGGGGAGTTCGTGCTGCCATACGAGGCGGTGCGCACGGCCTCGGATCCCGAGGCGACCCTCATGGAGTTCCTGCAGTCGACCTATGAGGCCGCAGCCGATCGTGCGCGCTGGGATCGGGCCGCGCTCGAGCGTGACGAGTTCGGGCCGGGCGACTGACATGCCCGTCGGCTGGCGTCCACGGACGAGAATGGTCGCGGCAGTGCTGCTGATGGCACTCGGAGTGTCGCTTCAGGCGTGCAGGCCCCGCGCGCCGGAGCAATGGTACGAGATCGTGTCGCAGTCGCCGGGGCCCGAGGTCACCGACGCGACGATGCGCCGGCGGATCGAGGAGAGCGGGCACCCGTGGAAGGTGCGCGATCGAGCGACCGGAATAGAGTTGGTTCTGGTGATGCCAGGCGAGTTCCTGATGGGATCGCCGGGAACGGAACCGGGCCGAAACGCGGATGAGGGACCCCAGCACCGCGTGCGGTTGACCACGGCGTTCTACCTGGGAGTGACGGAGGTGACCCAGGCGCAATGGCGGCGCATGATGGGGTCGAGCCAGGGCTTCTTCAGGGGCGACAGCAAGCCCGCCGACGGGTCCTGGCACGATCTGCGAGCCTTCCTCTCCAGGGCGAACGCAGACATCCCGGAAGGTGTGGAGCCACTTCGTGCGCCGACCGAGGCGGAATGGGAGTATGCGTGCCGGGCAGGAACGACCGGGCCATTCAGCTTCGAGGGGCCGATCAGTCATGCCCGGGTGAACTTCAATGACGGCGACGTCGAGAGCGCGTATGTGGACGGCAAGCTGAAGGTCGTGAACGGCAGGCTGGAGGTGGAATGGAAGACGCCCCCCTCACCCGAGTGTCGCATGACGACCGCGCCCGCTGGATCGCTGCCTCCGAATGCCTGGGGGTTGCACGAGATGCACGGCAACGTGTCGGAGTGGACCGCTGACGCGTATGTCCCGGATGCCTACTCGGGCCGAGGTCCGGTGGCGGTGGACCCGATCCAGCGAGCCGTCGGGGACGAGGCTCGCACCCTGCGGGGCGGAGACTGGTACAAGAGTGCGCGGTACAGCCGCTCCGCCGTACGCGACGCCGGGGGCACGCACGTCCGTAGCAACCGAATCGGCTTTCGCGTGGCGCGCACGCTCACGTCGCGCGATGCGTCAGGGTAAGCCGAGGAAGGAGCAGGAGCGAGTGTACATTCATCACATCACGACCTCGACGGAGGCCGAGGAAGCGGCGCGCACCGGACGCTACGTGCCCGAAGCGTTCGACGCTGACGGCTTCGTCCACTGTTCGACGCGCGACCAGGTGATCCGGGTCGCGAACTTCCTGTTCGCCGGCCGGAAGGATCTCGTCCTGTTGACGATCGATCGGGCGGCACTGACGAGTGAGGTTCGCGAGGAGAACTGCGAAGGCGGCGATGAGCTCTTCCCGCACGTCTACGGACCGCTGCCATGGTCGGCCATCGTATCGGTCCACCCGTTTCCGTGCGGCGACGATGGAACGTTCACGCTGCCTATAGGGCTCGATGGCTGACTCTCGTCGCCCGGGCCGATCATCCATCGACGTCACGGCATCGAGACCTCGAGCCGCCGGTCGTCGTGAACCCCTACCCCACCGAGCACGATCGACGTCCCCAGCTCGCGAGACGTGACCCCGCGCTCGGGCAGGAGGAGTCAGCGGATCGTGACCGTTCCCCCCTGGGGGTCGATGGTGACCCGTCGCGTGATGGAGACCGGCCCTGCCTCGTCGTAGTCCCCCGCCTCCACGGAGATGGTGGTGCCGTTGCCGGCCACGTCCAACGCGTCGGACACGTTGTCGAAGGGCGCCGACGCGGTGCCGTCTCCGGAGCCGGCGTAGTCCCCGTCCACGTAGACATACGGAAGCGGCTGGCTCACGAACATGCCGCGACCGTAGGTGGCCGCCACCAGCATCCCCGGGTCGTACCAGAAGAGGTCGGACACCTCGACGTTCGCGGGTCCGTCGTGACCGGCGAACTCGGGCGTCACGTTCCAGTTCTCGCCCCCGTCCTCGGACGCGAAGATGCCGAGGTCGGTTCCCACGTACACCCACGACGGCTGGTCGGGGTGGAGTGTGATCGTGTTCACGTGGATGACCGGTAGCGCGGTGGGCCAGAGTCCGGTGCGGTCCTCCCAGTGGAGGCCGGCGTCGGTGGTTCGCCACACCTGCTCGCCGTGGTATCCGCCGAACGTGACCCACACCTCCGACGGATTGGTGGGGTGGATGGCGATGTCGGTGACGTACCGATCCGGCAACGAGGGATTGGTGTTGTCCCAGCGGATCCAGGTGCTCCCGCCGTTCGCGGTGGCCATCACCCGTCCGTTGTCGTAGCCGATCCACACCCGGCTGCCATCCGAAGGCGCGTAGGTCACCGCGCTGACGAGCTCGGAGTCGGGATAGACCGCGGTGAGCGGAGCCCACGACGATCCCGCGGTCTGGGTCCGCCACAGGGACAGGCAGCCCACCATGAGCTCGTCGGAATCGTCTGGGTTCATGTCGAAGGGGGCGATGAACAGCGCGGTGCTGTCTCCATTCGCGTGACCGATCCCGGACCAGATGTTGGAGTACGTGTCCCCGCCGTTGGTGCTCTTCTCGAGCGTGGCGTAGACGTACTCCGCGTAGATGATGTTGGGGTTGTCGGGGTTGACCACGCAGTCGCCCCCATCCCCGGTCTCCGCCTGGTACCAGTCGTTGAATCCGTCAAGAGGGCTGTAGCGGAGGTGGTCGTTGTCCTGCGTTCCCCCCACGATGACCGACCCATCCGGGCTCGCCGCGCCGTGGTAGAACTGGGTCACACCCAGATTCGAGGCCAGGTTCTCCCAGTTCGATGTCTGGGTCGTGGTCCACGGATCCGCGTTCCGCTGGATGCCGCCGTCGTTGCCGAAGTACACGGTGGTGCTGGTCGTGCCGTCGTACCCGATGGCCGGCACGATCGCGTGCTGATCGGCGTGGGCGGAGTTCCCGACGTGATACTGAGTCCAGTTGCTGATCCGGGTGATGTTCAGGCCGCCGTCCACCGAGCGCCAGAGATCGATTCCGCCGAGCAGGATCCGGCTCGAGTTCGACGGATCCACCCAGATGATGTTGTCGTAATTTCCCTGGCCGTTGAAGAGATCCGTGCCGGAGTACTGGAAGGCCCAGGACCAGCCCGCGTCGAGCGACTGGTAGATGCGGCCGGAGCCATCGTTGACCAGCGCGTAGGCGGTCCCGTCGGCGTGCATCGTGAACTCCACCCGCCCCTCGATGGCGGGGAGCTTGCCGAGGCCGCCCACCGAGAGGCTGTCCCAGGTCGCGCCGCCGTTCACGCTGCGGTAGCCGCCGCCGAAGGTTCCCACCAGCATGATGGACGGATTGCCGGGCTGGAGCTCGACATCGGTGACCGATCTCGTCGACGAGAAGATGGGAGTCCAGGACTGGCCCTGGTCGAACGACTCGCGCACCTCGAGGTGGGGCGTGCCGAGTCCGATCAGCACCCGCCCCTCGTCGGTGGGGTGGGCCACCACCCGGTTCACGTGCTCGAAGCCGAGTGTGGATGTGAGCTGCGTGTAGGGCCCGGCCGTCCCCGTGGTGGAGAGGAACACGCCGTTCCCGGGCGGCGCGCGCAGCGTGTATCCCTCGCCGGTGGCAACGTAGATCACGTTCGGATCCACGGCATCCCGCGCGAGCGAGGTCACGTTCAGGTTCGCCATGAAGTCGTCGATGGGGTACCAGCTTCCGCCGTGATCGTCGGTCTCCCAGAGCCCTCCGGAGACCCCGCCCACCAGAATCTTCCCGTCGTCCGACCAGTCGGGGAGGATGGCCCGGATCCGTCCGCCGATGTTGCCCGGTCCGATCCATTCCCAGCTCCAGATGCCGGCATCCCGGTACTCGACACCTCGTGAACGCACCGTCTCCCTGGCCTCGATGAGAGCGTTGCGGGGGATCGTCCCGTCCGCATCGGTCCGCATCCGGCGTCGCCACTCGAGGGCCGCGTCCGCGTGGGTCGCGGAGACCGGCTCCCCGCGCCGGATCCGCGCCGCCCGCTCGCGGTGACGGGCCTCCTTCTCCGCGATGCTCCGGGCCATGCTCTCGGCGTTCACCATCAGGCCGGGGACCCGGCCCTCGTCGTCCGATGCGGGGCCGGTGTCGGTGGGCCGCGGCACCACGAGCACGATCGCGGCGAGCATCGCGACGCCGACGAGGATCGCCGACCCGGCCCGTGTCGTCGTCGTCCCCCTCATTGCAAGTTCACCAGGACGAGCACGAGCCCGGTTCCGGTCTCCAGCCCGGTCATGGCCTTGCCGATGATCGCCCCGTGCGAGCGGTCATGGTCGACCGCGGCCATGGCATGTCCCGGGAGGTCGGAGGTCGTGAGAAGGTCGCCCGGCACGATCGGGTGCGGGCCGGCGGTGGCCTTCACGTAGACGCGCCCGGTGAGCGCGACGTCCTGCCCCTCGCCGAGGCGGTCGCGCTGTCCCAGCGTGAGCCCCGCGTTGACACCGCCCGCTCCCGAGATCACGCCGGCCACGCGGCGGTCGTAGGCGATCGCGCTCTCCACGAGCGAGCCCGGGGTACGGGGATCGATCACCACCACGGTGCCCGGGTCGAGAGGTGCGGGCGCCTCGATGGGGAACGGCTCGGCGAGATCGGCGCCGCCGGTGATGTGGAGAACGTCGGTGGTGGTCTCGCCGCTGGTGCCGTTGAGCTGCACCCGCACGTTGCCCGCGGCGTCGAACGCCTGCACGAGACCGACGTCGGAATCGACGATCACCGATGGGATCCCGCTGGTCCGGAGAAGGTTGATGTCCCCCTTGGTGAAGATCCCCTGGGAGGCGCCCCCGGTGGGCTCGATGGCGGTGACGTGCATCGTCTGGGTCGCCGCATCCAGACGAATGCCGGGGGACCCGCCTCCATTTGCGTACAGCTCGATCCTGCCCTGCGCGTTCGGATCGGCCGTCTCGCCGAGCTGGAGCAGCCCCGTGTTGTCGAGGTATGCCCCCACGTACCCGTCGTCGTTGGTGACCTCGAGATCCCCGTTCATGAGGAGGGAGCGCTCGTCGAGGCCCAGGATCTCTAGCGGCGCATCGGGCGTCGAGGTCTGGATGCCGAGCCGCCAGCCCACGTTGAGCCCGCCCACGCCGTTGATCTGTACGGCGCCCGCGTCGGTGTTGATGGTGCGCCCGAGGCCGGGGCCGCCCTGGTCGTAGGCCTCGTCGAGCGTGTTACCCGCCGAAGGTCCGCCGGTGTTGTCGGTCTCGAAGACGATGGAGCGAACCACCACCGGGGAGCTGGAAGCGTCGGCCCGCACCTTGACGTCGATCGTACCGGCCGATGCGAGGGATCCCGTCTCCACGATGTATGTCCACGGGCGAATGCCGCCGGCCCGGACATCGATGGTGGAGATCACACTGCCGTCGACCTCCACGGTCGCCGTGCCCGTTCCTCCCGCCGGCGGCACGCCACCGCCGTTGAACGACAGGATGATCCGCGAGTCTCGACCGCTCCAGCTCGCCGTCTCGGATGCGAAGTCGTAGTAGAAGTGACGAAGGGTGACGTCGGTCTCGCTGTCGACGATCTCGCTCAGGGCGCCGGACGTCAGCCCGACGACGCCGCCCTGGAGTCCCAGCGGCCCACTCATGTCGTCGCCGGCGCGCTCGACGTAGCCGTCCGCCCCCACGCCGCCGAGGTTGTCGGCGTCGAAGGCGCGGAACGCGTAGGGGCTGCTCTGTAACGGCGTTCGCGGGGTCAGCTCGGGCGCGCCGTCCACGGAGATGCCGAGGTAGAGCGTCGCGCCACTGAAGATCGAGGCCGGGATGGGGTTGATCGAGCCGAGCTCGATCGAGAACACGCCCTGGCCCACACCGACGGCGGCGTGTGACTCCATCCACACGGCGGTGCCACCTCCAGAATCGGTGTAGATGCCGACGTCGAGCCCGACGGTGCCATCCACGGGCGTTCCGAGGTCGTCGGTCAGGTAGCCCTGAAACGCGAGCACGCTCGGGACGACACGTGCGCCGGAGATCTCACCGGAGGTCGGAAGCTCGAAGCTCGGCGCACCCGGTGCGAGGTTGTCGTGATCGGAGGCAGTCGTCGGAGCCGGTAGACCGGACGAGACCAGCACGACCGCGGTGAGGACGAGGCGGAGACTGTTCATTGGGTCGGTCCCTTTCGGTGCACGAGATCGATGATCGAGGATCCCGATCACGTGATGAATGCCGGTTCGTGTCTATGCGATTTCAGGAGGATCCGTTCCCGGGGTTCCGGCGCAGCGCGCCACGCTCTGGAATGGCATGCCACGCATCACCACACGCGAAGCAGCTTGCGCCGGTCCGTGAAGCTTCCGATCTGTGCGGACAGGTAGTAGACGCCCGGCCGCACCGGGCGATCACGATCGTCGCGACCATCCCACGCGACCTCGTACCAGCCCGGAGCGTAGGCCCGATCGACGAGCTCGCGGACCTGTCGTCCGGCCACGTCGTGCACGACGAGCCGGACCCTCGCTTGCTCCGACACCGCGAAGGGAACCTGCGTGATGGCACGGAACGGGTTCGGGTGCGCGCTACGCATCGCGTGCACGCCGGGGAGCGGTGTCTCCGGCGTGTCGGCATCGAGGAGACCCGGATAGGGAACCCAGAATCCCTGGACGAGCTGCAAGCCGCCGCCCGAGGCAAACCCCACGGGACCGGCCTCGGCCAGGGTCGCCTGGAGTCGGACTCCACCGCCGGTGGCGTCGGTGGCGCCTCCGGAGAACGCGACGCGACCGAGCGTATAGGCACCCGCAAAGGATGCGGTGAGCGTCGCAAGCGCCAGGAGCAGCGCCGTTCGCGTCACGACAGAGCGATGACTGGAGAAACGCGGCAAGATCCATGACCTCCGTTCTGGGCGTGCGGCACGTCGGCCACGGACTGTCCCGATCAGGGTCTCCATTATGGCGCACAATCGGGTTGGCTGCCTAGTCGCTTGCGCCGCTCCCTACCGCGGTGTCCAGGAATCCGATCGCAATGTCCGAAAACACGATCGCGCCGCCAAGCTGGAGGTCGCCTCGCGTCGGTCTCACTCGAGTCGGACCACCTCGCGCACGGTCACGTCGTTGCCCGCGACCAGCTCCACGAAGTAGTGACCGGGCGCCAGCTCGGCCGCGTCCCAGGCGACCTGCCGTTCGTGCCCGGTTCCCCTGCCCTCGAACAGTGTAGCGATGCGGCGGCCGGTCACATCGTAGACGGTCATGCGGATCTCCACGTCCGCGCGGGATTGGAATCGGACCGTGGTGTCGGTTCGGAACGGGCTCGGCGTGGCGATCAGCAGGGGGCTTCCCGGCGCAGCTCCCGGTACGCCGAGCGCGGGGGTTGCTTCGCCACGCACTCGGACCGTGGTCTGGGGAATCGGAACGTGGTTCTCCGGCGGACCCGGGTCGTACTGCTCGTCAGCCTCCGGTCCCGCGCCGAACCCGAACATCAGGCGTCCTGCCCCCGACGCGCTGCCACGACCCAGCAGCGCGATCCGCGGACCTTCGGGAGGGATCGCGGGCGGTATCTCGAGGTCGAGTCCGCTCAGGTCGAAGCTCAGCAGCGTGGGGCTCGTGAGTACGTCCGTGACGCGCACCACGCCGTGGCCTCGCACGATCGTGAGTCGATCCGTCACGTCCACGTGGAAGAGCTTGCCAGGACTGGAGGGGCTCGAAACGTCGCCGCTGACCGGCACCCCAGGTGGCCACGCCATCAGATCGAACTCCATCATCTCGAAGCACGGCGTCGGCCCCCGTCCCTGATCGCAGGGACCCAGACCGGTCGCCACGACCTCGAAACGGGTCAGTACCGTCGACTCCGTCACCTGGTCCAGCAGATGCACCACCAGGCTCACGTCGTCGGTATCCGTGTCGTGGTAGGACGAAACCCCGATCTCGGACTCGCCGCGCGATAGAGGCCCGAGTCCGTTTCGGAGGATGTCGGTCTGCGCGACGCAAAGCCGCGACACGTCCCCCTCTTCGGTCCCGACGAGCAGTTCCACGTCCTCGCCGTCGGCCAGCGGCCACCGGACGGCCAGAGCCGAGGCGTTGCTGCCGGTGCTGTCGATCCCGGTGGCGGAGACGATCGCGCCCGCCTCTGCATCGATCACGTGAACCCGGCCGACCTGATCGGGCGCGTAGACGGCGCCGGCGACCGGATCGAACGCCAGCAAGTAGGGTCCCCCCACGCCGTCCGGGACGACCGCGGTCCACTCCCAGGTGGCCGACGCTCCGTCGTCACGGGCCAGGTGCACCCTCCCGAGGAAATCGCGGACGATGATCGCGTCGTGATACGGCGGGACGAACGGCGCGATCACGTCTGCACGTATCGGAGCCCCGCTGGGCACGGAAACCGACCAGCGAGGCGAGCCGTCCGCCGGGTTCCAGGCTGAGAGCTGGGTACCCCCTGCGGTGTACAGAACGTCGTTGCGGATGACCGCCGGTCCCCAGAGCCTGCCCGCGTCCACCGCCCAGGTCGACGTGGCCGTGATCAGGTCGAGTGCAAACAGGCTGGCGCTCGGCGTGATCGAGTTGTCCGCTCCCACGAACAGCAGATCGAGGAAGGGATCAATGCTCAACCCCCGCACCGCCCCCAGGATCTCGGATGCATTCGACTCGAACTGGAAGCGGGGCGTCGCCGTCTCCACCTCGATCCCGAGAACGAAGTTGGGCGGACCGGAGCATTCCTGTGGGATCGACGAGGCCACGAACACGAGACCGTCAGCGTACGCTGTCCGAAACGAGTCCGACGCCCGGTCATACATGTGGACCACCGGAGTCGCTTCCATCCGGTCCTCGGGACACGAAGCGAGGTTGTGCGTCCACAGCGGATCGGCGAGCAAGCTGCCGTCGGGCTCGATGACGGACTCACTGACGTACGCCGTTCCCCACACCGTGAAGGCGTGGGACGACCCGTCGTCCCAGGGAACGAGCACGCCCTCGCGTCCCCCGATGGTCGACGAGTTGTCGATGTGGCTCAACGTGCTCGGATGTCGGGTGTGCAGAAACATCTCGGTCCCGACGAGGAGGAAGTCGAACCCATCGGCTTCCAGGATGACGCCGGACGGAGTGAAGTCCAGATCCGCATGGGCGAGTGGGTTCTGGTCGATACAATCTCCCGCCCGGACCATCTGAATGGCCGAAGCGAGTAGGAGGGAAGTCACCGTAGCCGTCAGCGTCGATGCGACACGCATGCGTCCTCGATTCCGCTCCTCTGCGGTCTGCAAGCCAAGGCGCTCCAATTCCGTGGTATCCGAGAATCGATCGCGCTGCCAGATTGTAGCCTATGAGCCCTACGCGACGAGTCTGACCAGCGCCGGAGAGCGCCAGCGTCGACCGACCCCTGGTCTCCCGGTCCGGCCCCTTATCCGTTGACGCAGCCCCGCCGATCGGTCATGCATGGGATCTCGGAGACAGGAGGTCAGGCATGACATCGCGCCGGGCGGGAACGCTCATCGGGATCACGATCGCGCTGTCGATCGCGGGGCTTGCCGGCCTGTACACCCGCGGCGGCGATCAGCCCGAGGCGACGCCCGTCCCCGGATCCGCGGCTCCTCCCAGGCACGGCAAGGCCACCGAGGTGAAGCAGAAGGCATCACCGAGCAAGTCACCCGAGGGGGCGCTGCCGGCGCTGCTCGTCTCCCAGGCCCAGTTCGAGACCGGCCCCGACGGCAAACCCGCGGCCGGGCCCGCGAAGCTCGTGATCTGGCGCACCGACGGAGCGGACTGGTACGAGGAGGTCATCGAGGACGAGGGCTCCAACGTGTTCCACAAGGCGATCGGCTGGCGCGGCGGCATCCTCACGATCGCCGGAGCGCAATTCGGTCACGACCCGCCGTTGCCGGCGCAGCTGCGTGTCTGGAAGCCTTCGCAGGGCGGTTGGAAGCCCACGACCCTGTGGGAGCAGCGGTGGGAGGGCAAGTTCCAGCGGCTGCGCGATCTCGAGATCGGCGACGTCGATGGCGACGGCAAGGAGGACATCGTCCTCGCCACCCACGACATGGGCGTGGTGGCGGTCGGCACCGAGAACGCGGACGGAACCTGGACCTTCGTCGAGCTCGACGAGACGCCGGACACCTTCGTACACGAGATCGAGATCGGCGATGTGGACGGCGACGGACGGAACGAGTTCTACGCCACGCCCTCCGAGCGGAACCAGTCCAGCGGCGAGTCCCAGCCAGGCAAGGTAGTGCGTTACGACATGAAGGGCGGCCTGTGGGCCCGCAGCGACGTGGTGACCTGGGATGTGTCGCACGCCAAGGAGATTCTGGTCACTGACCTGGATGGCGATGGCCGCGACGAGCTGTACGTCGTCCGGGAGGGGCACGTCACCAGCTCGGGCGCCGGCGCGACGGAGCTCAGGGATCCCGTGCGTATCGCGCGCATGGACCCCGTCGATGGCGCCTGGGAGTCAACCGGCATCACCCAGCTCCAGGACCATCTGTGCCGATTCCTGGTCCCGGGCGACGTCGACGGCGACGGGCGCACCGACCTGGTTGCGGCGGGTTACAAGAGCGGGCTGTGGCTCCTGCGCCAGCAGCCCGACGGGACCTTCGAGAACCTGCTCATCGACGAGGACTCCGGCGGCTTCGAGCACGCGACCCACCTCGCGGACCTGAACGACGACGGCGAGCTCGAGATCTACGTCGCCGCCGACGACCAGCGCGAGCTGCGGTGCCACACCTGGAACGGACACGGGTTCGACGAGGTGAAGATCGCGGCGATTCCGCCCGGCCACATCACCTGGAACATCCAGGACGCGAAGCTGTAGGCCGTCAGTCCGTAGGGGAAGCGCTATGTGGCGGAGACGCCGGTAGGCCACTGCGGCTGGTGGCTGCCACCGCGTCTCCGGCGAGCCTCGGCGCTCCGAGTCCAAAGCGGGGACGCAACCAGGCAAGAGCCTGTGTGTGGAAACCCCTGATTGCCGGAAGCCGCCATCACCGCGACGATGGACGGCGGCGGTGCACCCCAAACGTCCCCCACGAGACGACTGGCCGAGGAGGTGTCTCATGCATGCACGTCGATGGATCCGGACCCTTTCGATGATCGCCGTCACGGCATCGATCACCTGGGCAACTTCTGCCGCCGAGGGGATCGGGATCCGTGGAGGCCTGGGTACCGACATCGAAGGTGGTCTCGCCCTCGGAGCCGGCGTGAACTACCTCGTGGCGGCCGGGAAGGGATCGGCGGAGCTCGGCGTGCTGCTGTTCGGTGGGAGCTTCGAGGAGACAACCGAGGAGTTCCACACCTACGAGGAGACCACGGACCTGTTCGTGTTCGGACTCCTCGCGACCTACCTGCACAACCACGAGCCGAACCGTACCGCCCCGTACGTGCTCGCAGGGTTCGGGCTCGGTGCGATCAACGTGGAGTGGGAGGAGCGCAGTGACACCGACTCGTCACTGGGAACACCACTGCCGGGCGGCGGGAGCAAGCAGGCGGAGGACGGCTCCGCAGGCGGAACCGTGTTCACCGTGGGTGGCGGGATGGCATTCGAGAGCGGCGTCGACGTGCGTGCAGAGCTCCCGATCATCGTGACGTTCTCGGCTCCCGGTGAGGCATCGTCGGTGATCCCCACGTTCATCGCGACGGTCGGGTTTCGCTTCTAGCTGCGCTCGCGGAAGTCATCGCGTCCTCGAGAGCGACGTCGCCCGTCGTGAGCGGAGCGGTGGGTTGCTGACCAGGAGACGACGTGAAGGCGCCGTTCATGGACTCGGTCGAGCTCGTTCCTGCGAGTTAGTGAAATCACTACGCATTCACCTCGTTCGGTTTCTACCTACTGCCAAGCCGGTATTCACCAACGATAATTGTGGAGCAGTCGTACAGAAGCAACGGTGGTCCGTCCGAGGGGAGTCGTCATGGGAGCATCGAGATGGATGAGTGCCGTCCTGTGGGTGGCAGTGTGCGTCACCGCCTCGCACGGGGAGACCGGCTACAGCGAGAACATGGCGCTCGTGGGGAGATGGGGGCGCGGACCGTGCGGGGACGGAGATGTGAACGGAACCGTCGCATACTTCGGCGACGGGGCTTACCTCAGGATCTACGACTTCGCGGATCCCGCATCGCCGGTGCTCCTGGGAAGCCATCTTGCACCGGGCCCGATCCAGGGCATCGACGTCGAGGGCGGTTACGCCTACCTCGCCGACTGGCAAGACGGATTGCGTATCGTGGATGTCTCGAATCCCGCCACGCCTTCGGAGATCGGGTATCTCGATACACCGGGAGACGCGAGGGGCGTCGCCGTCGTCGGGACGCTTGCATACCTGGCTGACGGCCTGAGCGGACTTCACATCATCGATGTCTCCAATCCGGCCGCTCCGTCCGAACGCAGCGTATTCGACACCGCTGGGCAGGCCTACGATGTTGCGATCAGCGGCTCCTACGCCTACGTGGCCGACACCTCCGGCGGCCTACGGATCCTCGACGTGTCCAACCCCGACGCCCCTACCGAGGAGGGCTCCCTCGCAACGGATGACACGACCTACGACGTGGTCGTCAGTGGCGCCTATGCCTACGTCGCCGACCGATTCGGTGGCCTTCGTGTCGTCGACGTGTCCATGCCCGCAGCGCCGGCGGAGGTCGGTTCTCTGTACACGGGGTACGCCATCTCGGTCGAGATGGGTGGCGGCTTCGTCTACACGTCCGGCCAGGTCTTTCTCGACGTGGTCGACGTCGGTGATCCGACCAGTCCGACGACGGTGGGGTCGTACGATCCCACCGGTCTTCCGCTTCACGGAAAGATCGTCTACGACGCGGGCGTTGCATACGTGGCGGACGTCCGGGCGGGCTTTCGGGCGATCGACGTCGCCGTTCCGACGGAACCGACGGATGTGGGTCACGTCGACGGTCTGGACATCACGTACGGTGCCGATGCACAGGAGGGGTACGTCTACGTCGCGAACTACGTCGGCGGACTTCGTGTGCTGGACGTTTCCGATCCGTCTGCACCCGAGGAAGTGGGTTCCTACCGGCCGGGGTTCGACGTGAGGGATGTCCGGGTGGTCGGTGACTACGCCTACCTGGCGTGTGCGGCCCGTGGGCTGCGCATCGTGGACGTGTCGACTCCGACCACGCCCACCGAGGTCGGGGCAGAAGACCTTCCCACGTCAGCAGACGCCATCGACGTGTCCGGCGGTTACGCATATGTGACGGGTCAGCGCAGCTCGGGCGAGGAGCTCTACGTCCTCGACGTGAGCAATCCCGCGGCGCCGATCAGAGCCGACTCCCTGGACCTGCCGGGGACCACCCCGCGCGACGTGGTGGTTCATGGCACCCACGCGTACGTTGCGAGCTTCGGGGAGGGGCTCCGCATCGTCGATGTCTCCAACCCGGCATCGATCGCCGAAGTCGGCGCCGAGACTTCACGTATCGCGATCGGAGTCGCGATCCAGGGTGACTACGCGTACGTGGGCGCCGGTGGCAACACGATGAGCATCATCGATGTGTCCAATCCAGCGGCACCGGTCGAGGTCGGCACCGCAGGCATGCTCGGGGCCGCCTGGGGAACGGCGGTGAGTGGCGACTACGCGTATGTGGCGAACGAGGAGTACGGCGTTCGCGTGTTCGACGTGACGGATGTAACCAGCCCGGTCGAGGTGGGCAGGTATGACACCGGGGACGAGGCGCGTTGGCTCGTCATGCTGGGAGACCTCGTCGTCGCAGTCGACTGGCAGGACGGTATCTGGATTCTCGAGATGGATCCGATCGCCGCGGTCGATGGTGACGTGCCAGTACCTGGCTTCGTGCTGTACCCGTGCGCACCCAATCCGTTCACCTCGTCGACCACGATCACGTACGCACTCGGAACACCGTCCACTGTGACGCTGCGCATCTACGACGCAAGAGGACGTCTGGTTCGTGTGCTACGAGACGGCGCCACGGATGGTTCGGGTCCACACTCGGTCACGTGGGATGGTGTCGATCGCCGGGGAGTGCCGGTGGCGCCCGGCGTCTACTTCTATCACCTGGAGGCCGGCTCGTTCACGGAGACGAGGAGCATGGAGCTGCTGAGGTCGACGCCAGAATAGCGACGTCGTCGTCCTGTTTGGCTACAGAGTGCCGGCCGGAGCAGGTGCCTGTCCGTCCGTGCCGAAAACCTCGACGAAAGGTGCGGACGATGCGGAGCTCCAGCAGTCGGTCGTGGGCGTCCCTGCTCCTGGCGGGAATCGCGGTTGGTCCGGTCCTCTCCGCCTGGCTCGTTCCATCGCGCGCGGCGTCACCCGCCACACGATCGGAATCCTCGTCCAGCAGCGTCGTGCCTCTCGTGGCACAGACCGCGCGCGTACCGGTCCCCGACACGCTGTGGTTCGGCGGGAAAGACGCGACGACGGGCCTGCCGCTCGAGGGCGGGACCTGGACGTTCGATGACGGCACGATGCAGGGGTGGTCGTCGGCGGAGTCGTTCAATCCTCGACCGTACTTTCGTCACGTCACCGCTGACTCCGCGTCGACTCACGCGGACCCCGTGGATCCGACGATCACGGCCGCCGGATCGGTGGGGTCCATGTGGTGTGGCGTGCATGCGGACGAGGCACTGGACATGTGCTGGCCAGGAGGCCAGGGGTATGGCAACTACTGGTCGCAGGCGCTGCGCAAGACGTTCACGTTCTTGTTCTTCCCGTCGAGCATCTCCATCTCGCTGGATTACTTCGTCGATCTCGAGTGCATGTTCGACTTCGGGTACGTCTTCGCCTACCACGAACCCACGGGATACCGATCCGGACCTTACAATCCATCTCCGGGCAGCCAACCTTGCTTCGACCTCCAAAACCGCGGCTACTCGGGCTCCGTGCCGGAAGGCCTCGCGCTGGGCAGTCCCGCGTCGCCGATGTCGGCGAGCATGACCATTCTGGACTGGCCGTTCGCGGACGAGATCACGATCGAGATCGTCGCCGTCACCGATCCGATCTACTCGGACGCACTCGACGAGCTCGGGATCTACCTGGATACGTCCTACGGCGCGTTCGGCGTGGACAACGTCGACGTCGAGGGTGGCGGGATCGACGACCTGTCCGACTTCGAGCCCACGGAGATTCCGGGAGAAGAGTACGATGGATGGACGCCGGCCGTGATCGCTCCCGGCCCGCTGGCTGCGGTGTCGCACCTCTCGGGGCTGGATCCCGTTCCCGATCCTGCTGGATGTGAGCTCTCCGAGTATGTCTTGCATGTCTCCGCGACCGGCGGATCCTCTCCCGCACACCCCCGTTGGCAGGCGGAGTCCGTGATCTCAAATGCGATCGCCGTGAGCGACGTCGCGGACGTCGAGGGCGTGGTCGTCGAGTTCGACGGCTTTCTGGAGGGTCACACGGAGTCGGGGGTCGGCTATCTCGTCCGCACCCAGTACTACCCGTGGACGTGCCCGGAGAACGGAACCGTCGGCTGGACACCCATCGGGGTCGGTCCCCTGGTCCTGGAGACCGCCGAGGGTTGCTCGAGGCACATCGTCGACAGCTCGGCGTTTCTTCCCCCTGACGGTGTCGATTCAGTTCGTGTGGAGCTGCTCGTCATCGGAGAGTGTGGCTGGATGGGTTACGGCACGCCCTGCGGTCCGGAAGGTTCGAACGACTCTCCCTACATCGACAACGTACGGCTCGGCCTTCTGATCCCCGGTTCGCCCGAAGCAGATCTCGAGATCTTCGTGGGGCTCGCCGGGCTCCCCGGATTCGAAGGGGAGACGATCACGTACGTACTCAGGGTGCGCAACCTCGGTCCTGACGCCGCGACCGGCGTCCGGGTGTCCGACCCGCTCCCATCGTCTCTCACGTTTCTCGAAGCGTTCCCGGACCAGGGGACGTACGACTCCACGACCGGTGACTGGGACGTCGGAGACGTGGACGTCGGCGCATCGTTCGAGATGAAGCTCCAGGCCACGGTGAACCCCGGCACGGCCGGCACCACCATCGACAACACCGCCGTGATCGTGGCGTCGGATCAGGCGGATCCGCGGTCGATCAACGACTCCATGACGAGCTCGTTCGTTGTGTTGCACTCCGCCCCGGTCGACGCTCTGTACGGCGCCGCGGTGTCGGGCGATCTCGTACGCATCGACCCGGTCACCGGAGAGGGATCGCTCGTGGCGACGTACGATGCCACCTGGACCGCGCTCGCCGTCAGTCCTCTCGGTGGGCTGATCGCAACCCAGGACTACGACGTGGAGACGTGCTGGCTGGATGCCGAGGTGCCGCAGCGGACGTGCGTTCCGAACCCTTCGCTCTTCGATGCGATGGACTACTCACCCGACGGCACGCTGTACGGGCTTTGGTTTGGGATCTTCGTGACGTACGACTTCCCCACAGACGTGGTGCACTACGTCACGCAGATCGTGGACCCCGTGCTCACCGGCTTCGCCTTCGATCCTCTGGATGGCCGCGTCTGGGCATGCTCGGACGACTACATCTACACGGTGGATCTGGACGCGGGGACCGTCGACCCCGTCGGCCCCGCATTTCGTCTGGGTCTGCACGATCTGGAGTTCGATTCCCTGGGTAAGCTCGTCGCGATCGGAGGTTTCCCTTTCGAGAGTGCGTATCTGGTCGACGTGGACAAGGAAACCGGAAGGACGATGAACGCTCGTACCGTGTGGACCGATCAGATCCGGGACATCGCCAGGCTCGATGCGCCACTCCTCCACGCGGGGGGCACGAACTCGACACCCGCGGGCGCCTTCCTCGGGCACGCTCGTCCGAACCCGTTCCGATCCAGGACCCGGATCTCGTTCCTGCTCCCGGTGCGCGCACGCGTTGCCGTGGACGTGTTCGATGTCTCGGGGCGATTCGTTCGATCGTTGACCCACGAGGAGTGGCCGGCCGGCGCCCACGAAATCGAGCTCTCGGCCGCGGACGCGCGCCGGGACAGGCTGCCGCCGGGCGTGTATTTCGTTCGCCTCGAGGCGGGGTCGATCGAGGCCACCCGACGAGTGATCGTGACCCCGTAGGGCGACGGGGCAAACCAGCCGCAAGCCGGAACTCCGAGCTGCTACACTTCGCCCCCGAGCGACTCGAGAGTCTCCAACGCCACACGCGCAATGTGCGGCGCTCCCGCTACCGAAGGCCGCCCGATGACCGATCTGCTGTTTCCTGTGCTGGCGGCGCTCGGCGCGATGCAGGCCGACTCACTGCTCTTGCCGTACGTCGAGACGCTCGAGCGTGAAGGTCGCCCTCCGCACGAGTTCGTGATCGCTCTGCTCGACGACGTGGACCTGATCGTCTTCGACGACGCGTGGCACCCGGCCCGGGAGCCGTTCGACCTCTATCGGGAGCTCGTCGTGTCTCCCTCGTTCCGGAGCCGAGCCACGCACGTCTTCCTCGAGGTGGTGCCCATCAACAAGCAGCAGCACCTCGATGCCTACTTCGCCACCGAGCCGGAAGACGCCACCCTGCTGTATCCGGCGTTTCAGGACGACTTCAGCGGAACCGGCTGGCCCCTGGTCAGCTACCTGGATCTTCTCCACGCGATCTATGTGACGAACCGATCGAGTGGCACCGAGCGGCCACTCTCGGTCATGGCGGTCAACGCGGCCACGTACTGGTCGGAGATTGTGACGGCGCGAGACGTCGAGCTCTTTCGGGCGACGCTCGCTGGAAACGATTACACGATGTACCGGACGATACTATCGACGCTCGACGGCTTCGACGGCGTCGCGAAAGGGATCTTTCTGACCAACACGCGACACGCGTACAAAGGCATCCGCGACCGCGAGGGCCGTCTGTTCTGGAACGCCGGGACGTTCCTGCACCAGCGTCACCCCGGGCGGACCTACTCCATTCGTTTCCACAACCTCGCGCTGTCCATTGCCGAGGAAAGGCGCGATGAGGGCACGGTCGAGACGACCGCCGGTCTGGAGCGGTATCACTACTCGTGGGTTCGCATGGCGAACGGACTCTGGGACACGGCGTTCGAAGCGGTGGGGAACGCCCCGATCGCCGTCCCGCTCGAGGGCAACGTCTTCGGACGCGAGGCGTACGTCGGAAACCACATGCACCGCGCCGCGGCGGACCAGACGATGTATGACGCATACGATGCGATCATCTTTCTCGCCCCGCTGGAAGCGTTACACAACTCGGCCAGGACTGACGCCATATACACACCGGCGTTCAAGGCGGAGCTGGCGAGGCGCTACCGGATTCTCTACACACCCGAGCAGCTGCACGCACGACTGGAGCAGGCCGGAGCCGAGACGCTCGACGAGCTGATCCGGAAGGACTGTGCGGCGTCACCGGAGGAGCTGATACCGCAAGCGAAGGACCTACCGCCGAAGGACGCCTGGAAACGCCAGGATTCGCGCTGAGGTTGCCTGTATCGTGCCGCGGCGTTGCCGCCTACGAGGAGGTCGAGATGAAGCAGTCGATCCTGGTGTCCGCGCTCTGTGTGGCCGTGCTGGTTGCTCCGTCGGAGCAAGCACGTGGTGAGTCGGGTGAGGGTAGTGCGGAGTGGTCGATCGAAGCCTCGTACCTGGACGCATGCTGCTGTGCGCCCTCATGCCCCTGCCTGTTCGGATCTGCGCCGACGCTCGGTTACTGTGAAGGGGTCACACTGATCGACATCGACGAGGCCCACTTTGGCGGCGTCGGTCTCGACGGAGTGAAGGTCCTGGCTGTCTATCGTGGAGGCACGTGGATCAAGTTCTATGTCGACGATACCGCAACCGCGGAGCAGACGGAGGCGGTGGTCGAGTTTCTGCCGACCTTCGAGGGCTTCTTCGCCGTCGAGAATGTCGTCGAGGTCGAGAACGTTCCGATTTCCGTCGAGAGAACGGAACGCACGATCAAGGTCTCGACCCCGAACACGACCGCCCACATCGAGATGATGGTGGGCAAGAACGGCGAGGCGATCAAGATCGCCAATCTTCCCGGGCCCACCTTTCCCGCGCCACCGTACATCGATCACACGCAGTACAAGACCATTCTCCTGCAGCACACGAGCGACGATCAGTCCTACGAGTACACCGGGACGAACGGCTTCACCGCGAGAATCGACGTCGACTCCGGAGGAACGCACTAGGAGGTGGGACGGGCAGGAGAGAGATCCGGCCGGGGCGATGACGACTGCGGGCCTGAAGGCGCTCCGGGCGTGGAATGGAGGTATGCGACCTGGCACCGGAGCGCGACACCGTGGTGCATACGACGAAGAGTCGGCCCGGCGGTGACGTAAGATCAAGCAACGCAACGGTTATGGGGCTTCAGGGCGGCACGGTCCATTCTGCCGGCGCCACGCCCTGGGTGCGGCTGATCGCCCATCGCGAGCGGCTCGGGGTCGAAGGAATCGACGAGATCGCGGTCCGTGTACTATGCTCGAAGCACCTTCCCAGACGTCGCACTCCTCCCAAGGAAGGAGGCACGGATGCGGTTGCCGAGCATGGCCGCGGCGCTCCTCTCGTCGGCGGCACTCATCGGCTCGTCGTCGACCTCAGCGCCGGGCGCGGAGTGTGAGACACCCGCCGGGATCTACGGGAGCTGGAGCTGGACCGGAAGTGTGGGCGGCTACACCGGAGACTACTGGCTCGACGTGGAGCAACTCGGGTTCGATCGACTCGATTTCCTGCCATCGGGGCATGTTCAGAGCTACCTCGGCTGGGTCGTGCAGGGTAGCGGCACGTTCGAGTTCGTCGAAGGCGACTGGGGATGCCGGCTCTACACGGATCTCGACTTGTTCTGTCTCCCCTGGCACATCGACCTGGGTTCCGACCGGTTTGCCGGCGAGGACGTATGTGCGGATGGGTTCACGCACTACTTCGAGCGGGCACCCGATGTGCCGGTCGCCAGGTCGTCGTGGACACGCCTGAAGATGGTCTATCGCTGAGCCACGGCGTCATCTCGTGATCGGGTCGAGGACGTACTCACCGCGATCGACCTCACCACGGTCGAGGTGTGGACGCCGCGAGGACTGACGACCTTCTCCGGGGTTGCGGAGATACGACCAGCGGGAGGCAGCGTGTGGGGCCGTTGCTCGGCTCGCGGGAGCTGCTTGACTCCACGTCCGTGAGCTCGGCCGAGTGTTCTAACCGAGCGGCGTCAGCATGGCTGAGATTCCGACCATGCCTCGACCGGGCGTGCTCGGGCTCCCTGGCCGCTCAGATCGATCTCGTAAACGAAGTAGTTTCGACCACAGCCGAACGTATAGTAGAAGATCTCGTAAATGTCCTCGTCGATCTTCCTGAGCATGACCCGAGACGTGAGATCGACCGGCGGCTGTGGTGGATCGTCTGACGATGGCATCCCGACCGGATCATCCGTGATCGCCAGTACGGTCGGAATCGCAGCATACACCCGCCGAGCCTCCGACTCCGTCAGCCCCGAGTCGGCGAACAGCTCCTGAACACGGCGGCAGAACGCCTGGAGCTCCGCGACAGACCGCTCAGGGGGTTCGCTGTGCGGATACTGGAGAACGGGATGCGGGTATCCCATGTCCGTCTCGACGACCTCCGCGGTCGGACACTCGAACTCCGGATTCACGTGCATGTCGCCGAGCCTGGCGTCGCTCTCGTCATTCGGATCGCTGCCGCCCGAGCAAGCCCCGACGAGCAGGATCATCGAAAGCACAAACCCACAGGGTCGACGGGGCATCACGACAACCTCCTTCCAGCGAACGTCCACGGGACTCGGCGCGTAGCCGAGCCCCGCAAGTCGTCGATCGCTACTTCAACAACGCGATCTTAGCGGTCTGGACGACCGAACCTACCTGCAAGCGGACGATGTAGAACCCACTCACCACCTGCGCACCGCGATCATCTCGGCCCGTCCAGCTGATCTCGTATCGGCCGGCGGCCAGCGAACCGTCCACGAGCGTCGCGACGCGCTCACCGCGAGGGTTGTAGACACACAACCGCACGTCGTCGGGGCGAGCGAGATCGAACGCGATCGCAGTGTGCGGATTGAACGGGTTCGGACTGATGCGGAGACGCTCGTTCGCCGGCGCGCTTTCGACGTTCTGCGGGATCTCCTCAGTCGGCTCATCCGACGATCGGATGAACTGAGACAGCGCACCCCCTACCGGAGCGCCCAGCTGGAAGACATCCGTCACGAGAAAGTCTTGACCGGTGTCCCGCATGCGGAACTGCAGGCCGACAGAGCCATGCTCCGTCGTTGTCTGTGCAAGCGCTCCCACGTGTGTCGCGTCGAATACGATCAGCAAGTCCTCGTTGTGATCCCCATCGATGTCAACCAGTGCGGTGCGTACCGGGGCAGCCACGCCGGCTGTGTTACCTAGCCGGGCCCTCGCCGCCAGCACGCGCGTCGCATCGAATGCGAGGCGATCGATCAACCGGGCACCCCCCGGCACGGTCTCGGCAGGTGGGTTCTCGAACGGGATCGAGGGAATCACGAACGAGACGAAGGCGGCCGTCTCGTCGACGGTCGTGCCGTCCTCGCTGAGCCCGCTGACTCCCCGGGCAACGGCGGCGCCCTGGTCGTGGGGGACGAGGACCTCGACGGACTCCGTGGTCGAGTTGCCCGAACAGTCCGCTACCGTGTAGGTTATCGTGTACGTGCGACCCTCGTCACTGAGCCCTGATCGCTCCGCGCGGAGGGCGAACGCCCTGTCGTCCGTGCCATAGGTCGCGTCCTGGATGTCGTCCTCTGTGCTGCCGTCACCCTGTCCGTCGTCCGGCTCGCTACTGGTGATCGAGTCCAGCGTTACAATCACGTCATCGTCACAAACGTCGGAGACCTCGATCTCCATCGAGATGTCGACCATCTTGTGATTTGGCGGCCACAGGACATCACGGCTCGGCAGGAGTACATCGAACGTAGGTGCAACCGTGTCGACCACAGTCACGGTCGCCGAGCATTGCGAGCTGTTTCCTGCGTCATCAGTGGCAGTCCAGGTTACCACCGTGACGCCACCGCTGGCGGAGCATGGTCCTTCGAACAGAGGCGGCGCGTTGTCGACGATGGTGAGGTCGGAGTCGCAGTTGTCGCTCGCGGAGAACCCATCGAAGAAGTCCGTGAGCTGCGGGTCGTCGATCGGGACACCGCCTGCGACCGAGCACTCCACGACGACGTCCGGTGGGCACTCGACCACCGGGGGCGTCTCGTCCTCCACGGTAATCGTGGCGGTGCACGTTCCGCTCGCCCCTTTGTCATCGCTCACCGTCAGCGTGACTTCGGTCTCACCAAGACCATAGGGTCCCTCAGGAGACAACGACAACGTGATCGGATCGCCGTCGGGGTCGAACGAGCCGTCGTCGACATCCTCGGGCGCGACCTCGGCAAGGCATGCGTCATCCGCAGGAACAGTGACGTCCTGACACATCGCGACGGGTGCCGCGTTGCGGGACATTCCGGAGTAGATCAGTGAGTACTGCTGCGGCGCATCGACCAACGATCCCTTGTGTGTGACCGAGATCGTGTACTGTCCGAGCGCTGCGTTCGCAATGTGCACCTGCTCGACGTTGTCCAGGACGTTGTCTCCGGTGGTGGCCGCGTTGGCCGGACTCGCAGGATTCAGGACCCACGGCCGGTAGGTCGTTCCGGAGTCCACGTGTGTGATCCGGAGGTCCAGGTCGTTGACCAGCATGACGTCCGTGGGGTCGAGTGCGTCCGCCGGGGGCGTACCCGCGGGATCGGTCCACACGATCGTCACACGGGCATCACCGACCGAGTTCACGTTGAGTGTCCAGGAGTCGGTTGCGGTGTCGGCGAGATCGTCTTCTACGATGCCTCGGTCGTCGAACTGGCCCGCTGCAATCACGTCTGCGGCGCTCTCAGTGTTCATGAGGCCCCAGCCATTCATGTAGTCCGGGCCATCGGCAGGACCGGCTTCGTCTGCGGTGTGGATGATCAGGGCCTTCAATGTGGCCGATCGCGGCAGGACACCGTTCAGGTCCTGGAACTGCTCCCGCAGCAGATTCGCCGAGCCAGAGGCGTTGGGCGTGGACATCGACGTCCCGCTCGTCGTGTAGTAGTCAGTATCGCTGTCTGCTCCGGTCGAGTAGAGTGAGACTCCATTGGCAACGATGTCGGGCTTGATTCGTCCGTCGTCGGCAGGCCCCCAGCCGCTGAACGCAGACTGTACGACGTCGCCCGCACCCGTATAGCCGCCGGGGATGTCGTCGACGGCGCCGACCGTCATGATGTTCTTCGCCGTCCCGTATGTGGGTATCGTGTCGTAGCCGAGCGGATCCCCGTCGGAGTCGTGCGTGTCGGTGAAGGTCGCTCCGTCGCTGCCATGCATGTGGGCCGTTCCGGGCGGAGGAGCGAAATCGTTTCGATCATTGCCCGCGGACTTGAAGATGAGATAGTTCGGTGCCGCAACTGCGAGCTGGTCCCATTGCTGGGCTTGCGCGTTGTAGAAGCCGAACTTCCAGTCCTCGTTCTGATCGATCGACGTGTCTCCGTACCAGTTGCCATCATCCACTCGCCATCCGCAGATACGGCCGTAGGAGTGGTTCGAGATCAGCAACCCCGCGGCCGCAGCTGCGGTCATTTCACCGGTGTCGCCGGCGGCATCGTAGGCATTCATACTGGCGGCGAACGACATTCCCTGCGCCGCAGCATCCATGCCTGCCGCGAGCATGGTCCCCGCAACGTGTGTCGCGTGATCGCTCAGTGTTCCGCCATCGATCTGGGTGATGCGGCCGCCGAACTCCTGATGACTCACGCGGACCGCCCCGCCGGCTTCCCAGATCCCGAGCGCGGCCGCCGCCGTACCAGCCCCATCGAGGCCGTAGCCGGAACCGCCGCCAGGCCACACCTCGTCGGTGCTGATCGTACGGGCCGCGTTGAGATTCGTGGTCTCGAACCAGACCGGCTGGCCGCGATCGTCGATGTACGCGAGCATGACGCCGGGCTCGTCCAGCAGTCGTGAGCGTGGGTCCTCACGATCGAGGATTCGCTGATAGACCGCAGGTTGGTGGTCACTCAGCCACTGATTGAATGTCGTCGCCAGCTCGAGGAGACGCGCCTTTTGTGTCGAGGACGGCTCCCACGCCTGCGCGCTGCATGGCTGCGGTGACGTGAGCCAGGCGGTGAGGACACCCAGAGCCAGCCACCGAGCTGCGCGAGGCGTACGGGTACGGATTCGGGCATTGCGAGTCACAGCTACCGAAGGCATGGGGGACGCTCCTTGTGTGGGATCTTCGGTCGGTAACCCAATCGGTCCTGTTCGCGGGGATCATAGTGAGCGACCGCAGCTGCTCTACCACCACGGACGCGAGTGCGTTATTTCCTTCAATAGTTAAACTATATCTTCAGATTTTGAATTTGTATAGAGCAATAGCGCAAGAGTTGGATCGCCGAAGGTATATCCCAATATCACTTTCTGCCATCGGACCGCTCCAGCATTTTGCGGGGAGTCCGCCGAAATATCGAAACAGCATATCTATCAGGCCATTACGAGATTGAGGCGTCGAGCGACGTCTGGCTCGGAAGAGGTGCGTCGCGCAAGCAGGGGACTGCCGGGTGAGTGAGAGTCCCGAAGCCGGACCGGACCGGGACCTACGAACTCGTGCCGGCCGTCGCATCCAGTCGTGGCAGCCCGCACACGCGGTAGCCCGACGCGTCCCGTGGGACCAGCTCGGGTCCGCCAGCCTCCGTGGCGGAACTCGGAGGTGAGGGCTCCTGGCCCGAGGCGACGAGACCCCAAGCATCTGTCCAGGCGCAGAACGGAGGTGAGGTGACCTCCGGAGAGGTGGCACATCGGGGTGCAACATCGACTGGCGCAATGGTGATGGGTCTTGGCTGACACGCTGAAGCCGTCGGCCCCGCTGGTGTAGAATTGGAGACCTCAGGGCACGGGCGGGGAATGCTCAGGTGGACGCGCGCCCTGCGGAATGCGGCCACCTCAATCCCCACGATCCAGCCAGGAGGCCGCAGCATGCTCACGCTTCGGATGACGATTGCCTCGTCTGCTTTGGCATTCGTCTTGACTCCACTCGCCCAACCAGCGTCTGCAGCATCTCGAACGTACTCCGAGGACTTCACGACCAAGACGTACTGCGACACCCTGAGTACGACGGCCTGGTGGGATACCGAGGCAGGGGAGCTCAGGCTACATGCCTTTGCCCCTTCCCTGGTCGGAATCCACGACACACCGGGGTCGGCCTATTCCGTCTCGGTTTCCGGCGATCATGCCTTTGTCGCGGACTATACGGACGGTCTTCACATCATCGACGTCACGGATCCGGCGAACCCGGCCCTGCTCGGCACGTACGGCACTCCTCACAAGGCCGCTGACGTGGTCGTAGCCGCGGATCATGCATTCGTGGCCGATGCGCTGAGCGGCTTGCAGATCATCGACATCACCGATCCAAGCAGTCCCACCTTCGCGGGTGCATACGACACACCAGACCTGGCACTGGGTGTGACGATGGATGGCGCTCATGTGTTCGTGGCCGATGGTGTGACCGGACTCCTCGTGTTCGATTGCTCCGACCCGTCGAACCCCGTTCTGCTGGGTCTTCGGGATACCGCGGGAAGTGCGTGGGACGTAGAGGTGTCAGGGGACCTCGCGTTCGTCGCCGATGACGTGGCGGGACTCGTGGTGATGGACGTTTCCGATCTGACGAGCCCGACGATTCTCGGCACATACGACACGCCAGGAGCCGCCAGGGATGTCGCCGCGGCCGGAGATCTGGCATTCGTGTCGGACGAAAGCGGCGGCCTTCAGGTCATCGACGTCTCCGATCCGGCAAACCCCCTGCTCGTCGGCACTGTTGCCACACCGAGCAACGCCGTGGGCGTCACCGTATCCGGCAATCTCGCGTATGTTGCGGACGAGTCGGATGGCCTCCTGGTCTTCGACGTCGGCAATCCATCGAACCCGGTCATCGTACATTCGTTCGATACGCCCAGCGTCGCGACGGGCGTCGCGGTCTCCGGTGATCTGGCCTTCGTGACCGACACGACGGCCGGTCTCCATGTCGTCAGGATCGGACATCCCAGGAAGCCTGGGCTGGAGAGCATCTTCACGAACGGCGAGTCGATCATCGATGTCTCGGTGTCCGGAGACCTTGCATTCGTGGCCGCCGGCCTTCTGGGGTTGCAGGTCATCGACATCACTGACCCGACGGCTCCGGTCGTCATCGGCAGCTACGTCACGCCGGCGCCCGTCGATCACGTTGCGATCTCCGGCGACGTCGCTTTCCTGGCGGAGGAGGACTACTCCACCTACCAGTACAGATTGCTGGTCTTCGACGTCGCGGACCCTTCGAATCCCGTGCTCATCAGCTCGTACGCCGCGACCGACTGGATCAACAGCCTCTCTGCTGCCGGTGATCTGTTGCTCATGCAGGTCTCGTTCTCCGGAGTCGAGATACTCGACGTCAGTGATCCAGCCAATCCCGTGCTGGTCAGCATCTATAACGGTAACCGAGGCGGCGGCACCACCATCTCCGGTAATCGCGCCTATCTGGGGGGTAACCCTTTTCGGACTCTCGACATCAGCGATCCGTCGGTTCCAGCACTGATCGGGTCGGCCTCGCTGTTCGGGAACGCTGGTTTCGGCGTGGAAGTCGCGGGCGACCTGGCCTATCTCGCCAATGGAATCTGGGGCCTCGCGGTCGTCGACATCAGTGACCCTACTGCGCCCGCGACCGTTTCATACACCTGGACCGAGGAGGATGCCAGCGACATCGCGGTCAGCGGTAACCTGGCCCTCGTCACGGACTACAACTGGGGGCTGCACGTCTTCGACATCACCGACCCGGTCAATCCAGTCCTCACAGATGTCTACGATACACCGGATCGCGCTTGGCGGGTCGTGGTCGACGGTGAGTTCGCGTTCATCGCAGACGTGACGGGCGGCCTGCACATCCTCCGCATCTATCAGAACGAGCTGGATACCATCAACGACACGGGTCGATCTCTCACGGTCAGTGGAGGCGCCGGCGCGATCCCGCGTGCCCGGCTCTCGGAAGTAGGTACCGGTACGGTCTCCTGGGAGGTGAGTGCCGACGCGGGCGCCAGCTGGACCGCCTTCGCCACGCCCGATGCATGGACGCGGATCGCATCGCCGGGTGTCGACCTTCAGTGGCGATCGCTGCTCGTTCTCGATGGAGTGAATCATCCCACCGTGTCGGAGCTCACCGTGGAATGGCTGAACGAGTTCGGCCCGGTCGTGTCGATCACCGACGTTCCCGATGATCAAGGTGGCTGGGTGCATCTCAGCTTCGGCCGCTCGGGCTACGACTTCGCCGACGAGAGCAGCCTACCGGTGGCGACGTACCAGATCTATCGACGCCTGGATGACGAGTCCCTTCGCCTGCGGGTTCGCACGGGCGGGCACGTCATAGATCCCAGGTCGCTCGAGCGCGCGCCGCTGTCCTCCTTCGACCCATCAGCCATTCGGAGCCTCGATGACCGTCTGTATGTGCTGGGTGAGGAGGAGAGTGCCCGAGGTGGGATGCCCCCCGGCGTATGGGAGGTTCTGACGACGGTCTCGGCCCTGCAGCAGGACGAGTACGTGGTCGCGGTCCCAACCCTCGGGGATTCGAGCGCAACCGGCGTCGACTGGTCGGTCAATCTCGTCACCACACACACGACGACACCATCGATCTGGTTCGCCTGTGAGCCCGACAGCGGGTACTCCATCGACAACCTCCCGCCCGGCATCCCGACGGGTCTGGCGCTGGTCGGCACGGACCTCTCCTGGGATGTCGCACCGGAGTCCGACTTCGAGTACCACAGCATCTACGGCTCGGCGGAGGCCACGTTCGATCCGTCGGCCACGCTCATCGGCTACACGGTCGATCCCACCTACGACGTGAGCAGTGCCTCGTACGGCTACTACCACGTGACGACGACGGATCACGCGGGCAACGAGGGAGAGGCGGCTAGCGTGGAGGGAGACCTCCTCTCGTCGCCGGACGCACCGGTCCCGGCGGCGTACGTGCTGTCTCCGCCGGGTCCAAACCCGCTCCGCAGCGGAACGTCGTTGACGTTCTCACTGCCCGAAGCGGACAAGGTAAGGCTGGTGATCTACGACACGAGTGGTCGCGCGGTGCGTACACTGGCGGACGGAACGTACGCGGCAGCCGTCCATCGTGCGGCCTGGAACGTTTGCGACGACGGCGGCCGGCTCGTGGGACCGGGTGTCTATTACGCGCGGATCACGGCGGGGACGTACGAGGCTGAGCGTCGTCTCACGGTGATCCGATGAGGCCGAAGCCAGCCCGACGATCGGGATGCCGGACACCGTTTGCCTGGCAGCAAACGCTCACTGCCACGAGTCGAGCTTCCCGCGTCACCGCCTGGGTAAGGCGGGGACCCTACGGCGGCAACTGACCTGGTGGTAGCCTCCAGGTGGTATCGGATCAGTCGTCCGCCCGCACGACGGTGACCGAGTACGTCATCTCCGCCCGGCACGTGCTCCGCTGATCGATCACGAACGTGATCACGCCCACCTGTCGGTCCGCGTCGTACAGGTCGTACTCGCTCGTGCCCCATGGCATTCCGGGCATCGTCGCGTCGTGTACGACGTGCCTGCCCATTTCGAAGTCCGCCACGGAGTCCAGCTCCCGCATCGCGAGGCGGACCCGGAACGAGATGCCTTCCCGGCGCTCGAGACGAAGGGTGACGTGCTGGCCGGGATCCCACGCGGTGTCGTCGCCGGCGGTGAAGCTGCCGTAGTCGGGGTCGAGGTAGACCCGGCCGTCGGCTCCATCGACCACCTCGGTCACGTAGAACTTGTAGGCGAACTCGCCGTCACCGGCGGTCCCCTCGTCGCAGTCGCGGATGATGGCGATCCGGTCGAGCGAGATCGTGACGTCGTCGAAGATCGGCTCGGCGGGTCCAGTGGGCTCGGTTGGGGAGCTCGAGTCGCTCCCGCAGCCGACGAGAAGCACGAGCCCGAGCGGAACGAGACAACACAAACGCATGACGTCCTCCAGGAAGTGGATGAGAATCGACCCCGATCATCCGGAGAAGCGCAAGCCGGCTCCGGATCACGCAACCGCCCCGCGGGGATGGACAATCGGCGCACGGATGGCGGTCGGGCAGTCGCCACGAGTCCGAGTGTGTAGCCTGTAGTGTCAATCTTGACAACGATTTACGCGAGGTTTCCTCGTCCCGCGAGCTCCGCGACCCTGAGGCCCCGCAGGGTAGCCGTGTCCAGCACCGCCGCACCTCGACCTCGAGCTGCCAGCTCCGCCGGGCCGGACCAGTAACGCCATGGAGAGAGGTGCCCTGGAGCCGTTCTCCGGGCTCGGACGAGTCGCTCGACCCGACGCGCCAGAGGTTCGACCGCTTCGTCGACATCGAGCCCGGTCGTCACGACGACCGACGTCGCTGCGGTCGAATCGAGCGCTCCTTCGAGTCCGTCCGGCTCGCTCCGAAGATCCCGTCACATTGCGACCACGCCTTCATCACGCCCTCCCGAAAGGCGTTATGTCCAGGTCCCCGAACGGGACTCGCGCATGCTCGTACATGGCACGGCTCGTGCGTCTTTGCTGACTGTCATCGGCGCGCTCGCGCCGAGCCAGCCGCTTCGCCGGAGCGAAGCGATCCACGAGTCAACCCCGCCCGCGCCCCGCACGTGTCCGTCGTTTCCTCATCGAGAGGAAGGAAGGAGTCGGAGGTGAGCGCGTCAAACGTCACGAGTGAATGGAACGAGACGACCGGCAGTCGAAGCCCGCACGCGGCGATGGAGCTCCGGACTCCGCGTCGCGGAACGGGAGCGCTGATTCGCTGTGCATTAGGACTCGCCATGCTGGGTGTCTTCTGCTCGTCAGGGGTGGCCCAGGTGTTCGAGAACAATGGCACGACATCCGAGTACGACAACGACGGCGGCTGGTTCGGCTGGTCGCAATACAACGTCACGGCATCCTGGACGGTCATCGTGGACGCCCGTCCGTCCGAGACCCAGCACTATCTCGTCACGCTGTGGGAAGACGACGTCGACTGGGACGATGAGCTTGGACGGAAGATCGCGTGCATCGAGCCCGCGCAGTGGGTCGAGCGAGGGGATGGCCGCTTCCAGGTCACGATCCAGAAGACCTGGAATCGGATCAGCACGTACTACGGGGACGACTGGATCTCGACGATCGAGAGCGTCAGCGAGCGACGCGCGCTGGCAGGCGTGTGCGAGGGGCCGTCATGCGGAGCGATCAGCACGACCTTCGAGCAGTGGACCGAGTTCGATCCGCTGGAGCAGGTCATTCGTCTGGAGGAGTCGGCGTGCACGATCGTGGAGTTCCGCTATGGCGAGCATCACAGTGACTTTCGAGAGGACCCCATCCTCCCGGGCGAATCGCGTCTCGTGCGCTACGATCCTCAGGGTGGGTTGCAGCCGTTCGAGATCACGTTCGAGGGTGGCCGAGTCGAGGCCGGGACGCTGATCGGAATGGTCGATCCGGATGCTCTCGCTGCCGATGCACCGCCCGGTGGGGCCGTGATCCACGTGAGCATGACACCGCATCCGTTCGCCGCGGGCAACGCCCGGTTCCGGCTGTCGCTGCCGGAGGCAGCGGTGGTCAGTCTCAGAATCCATGGAGTCGATGGACGGCTCGTCCGCACGCTCCTTCGCGACGAGAGCCTCGATGCCGGCCTCCACCCGATCGGCTGGGACGGCCGCGACGATTCAGGACGCAGGGTCGCCAGTGGCGTTTATCAGTACGTTCTCGATACTCCGGCGGGTATCCGCTCGGACGGCCTCGTCGTGACCCACTGATCTCGCCAGACATGCGACCAGAGGACCGGAGCGATCGGACCCGGCGGGGGAGGAGGCACCACCGGCGCGCTGCTCGGCCGAGCGGCCCGCCGGTTCCCGTTTCCGAGACCCTGTTGCCTGCGCTGAGTAACTGCCAGGAGGTCGCCGTGCTACACTCGCGACCCTGTTACATCGCACCCAGGAGAACGTCCATCATGCGCATCCGTCTCTCGGTTCTGACCGGCGTCTCGGCCCTGACGGTCCTCTCGGCTCTGAGCACGCCCGCCTTCGCACAGTTCCTGTTCCGGGCCGACTTCGAGGACGGTGTCGTCGGCATGGCGCCTCCCTCGTCGCCGGCCGGGGAGCCCGTCGGCGATACGATCGTCGTCCGTGACTCGGCGCCGGGGTCGATCACGGTTGCCGACGGCATCGCCGGGATGAGTGGCAACGCCGTGCTCATGGACCGTTCGGTGGGCACCGGGACTTTCGCCGTCGACTGTCTTCCCGCACCCGAAGCGGGCGAGGCGAGGGTGTTCGAGCTGCGCTGGCGGTCGGTGGCCCTGACTCAGCAGTTCCTGCTGAGCGTGACCATCCGGGCGGGTGCGTATCTGATGGGCTCCGTCCAGTTTCGCCGCGAGGGCGAGATCACCTTCGGCTCCGCGGACAACACCCTCGACGTGACCTGGCAGCAGGGCATCCCGCAGGAGTTCGTGCTCGCCGTCGATCTCGACAAGGAGCTGACGCTGCTCTATGTCGACGGCGTCCAGATCCCGCTCCCCTTCTCGCTCTCCGCCGCGCCGGAACCGATCGATCGGATCGGGTTCGAGATGGGTGGCCAGGGCCTCGACGACTTCGCCTTCGATGACGTCGAGCTCGAGATCGTCGATGCGATCGTGCCGGCTCGACCCTCCACCTGGGGCGCGCTGAAGGAGCGCTACGATCCTCGCTGACGTCCTCTGAACTCGACACGATGCCCAGCAACGGGATGAGCTGCTGGGCACTCGCTCGTGTCGAATCGCCGGTCGGACCCGGGCTATACGACTGCAACCATGGGGCGTTCCGGCAGTGACGGGCACGGTCGTCCGCACCGTGAGCTCGCAACCGACAGCTCGATGACATCGCGGGGCTCCGGAAGCTCCTTCGCGGTGTCATTGGCGCCGGAGAACGTGATTCCCCGAGCGCAGGTATTTTTCGCGCCCGAGGGCAATCAGCTGGGCGAGAGGACTTGGCGAGTCGTTCGACTCCGCCGGCCGGGCGGTGTTGATGAACTGGCGCGGCGAGATCTGCATCCGCCCGGAAGGGGCTCGGAGCCGCTCTTGCCGATCGTCGAGAGTGAAATGGAGTGCACGATGTGCCCGGCTGCCCGGTTCCGCCGACTTGCGATTCTCGTGGCAACTCTCCTCCCAGGCTCGGTCAGCGTCGTCGCAAGTGCCCCGCCGTCGCTCACGGAGACTCGGTTCCTGCCCGGCGATGACACGCCAGCGGCGGCCATCGGCATGCAGAGCAACCCCCAGATCTGTGCGGGCGACGAATCCTATCTCGCGGTGTGGGTGGACAGCCGGGCGTCGATCACCCACATCGGCACCTTCTCGGGTGGACCCACGTACGACGAACACACCGGAAGCATGTGGGACATCTACGCGGTGCGGTTGAACGCAAACGGAGACCCGATCGACTCGACACCGATCATCGTCGCACAGCAGGTGATGAACCAGGGTATTCCCGACGTGGCATGGAACGGCGAGAACTGGCTCGTGATCTGGACCGGACAGGTCGGTCTCCAGTGCTGCGCCAACGAGGATCGGTATGCGGCTCGCGTGTCACCGGACGGCGTGGTGCTCGACGAGACGCCGATCGCGATCGCGAGATACCCGGAGGCGGAGGCATTGTGGCCGGCGGCGGTCGGGAGTGACGGAACGAACTGGCTCGTGGTCTGGATGACCCGTGGCACGTCGACGTCGTTCCGCGTGAATGCGACGCGGGTTGCGCCGGACGGCACCGTCCTCGACCCCGGCGGTGTCGAGATCGCGGCCGGCAGCTCTCCCGGAGACTTCGACGTAGCGTTCGCCGGGGGCGAGTACTTCGTCACGTGGTCGAGCGGGGGCATGACCAGCGGCGGCGACATCCTCGGACAGCGTTTGCAGCCAGACCTGACGCGAATTGGTGGCCCGATTCGCGTCAATCTCTACACGCCGTCGCTCGGCTGGAACGGTCGGGTGGCCACCGACGGCACGGACTACTTCGTCACGTGGTGGGAGCATCGGTACGACTACTACTCGGCGCTGGTCGGCGCGCGTGTTACCCATGACGGCACCGTTCTCGATCCGGACGGTCTCTTTCTCACCGAAGCTTACGGCACGCAGAACTACTTTCCCTCGGTCACCTTCGATGGTGTGAACTACGTCGTCGTCTACGACCGGAGCGACCGTGATCTCTACGCGACCCGCGTCACGCCGGCCGGCGTGATCCTCGACTACGACATCGATGCAATCCCGGTCTCCTCGGCCCCCGAGCCACAGTGGATGTCGGCTGTCGATCGCCTGCCCGGCATGGATCGCTCGCTGGCGATCTGGAGAGACGATCGCCACAGCCCGTCGGTGTTTGCGTCGATCGGTGACATCTTCGCCGCGACGATCGAAGCGGATGGCTCCGTGGGATCGGAGCACTGCGTCGCCCTCGGTGCGCCGCGTCAGACGCTGTTACGACTGATCCCGAATGACACCGGACATCTCGCCGTGTATCGGAGTGAGACCTCGAGTGAAACCCGGATCCTGGCCCAGCGCCTCGACGCCGGAGGAACCGCGATCGACGCCGAGCCGGTGGTCGTTGTCGCCGGCGGCGCCGGCATCTCCAGCCCGGCTGCCGCGTGGAACGGATCGGTGCACCTCGTGGTCTGGGAGGACGGCGCCATCAACCAGGCTTTCGGGCGTCGCTTCACCGCCGATCTCACCCCCCTCGACGTGCTGCCGATCAGCATCATGCCCGGCAACATGACCGACGTGGCCGCGCTCGACGATCTCTTCCTGGTCGTCACGTCGTGGGAGGAGCCGCACGAGGTGCGCGGCGGCTACGGCGTGCGCGTTCGTGGATCCGACGGGGCCGTCCTCGACGCGACCCCCAGGCTCTTCTCCAGCGGATACACAGTCCATCCGCGCGTGGCTACACTCGGTGATCGGTGGATCACCGTGTGGGAGAGCCACGCGACACACGACACCCCTAGCTCGACCGCCAAGGGCAACTTCGTCGATCAAACGGGCGCGCCGGGAGCTTGGTTCTACGTCGATCTCGACGCCAGGAAGCCGGTCGTAGCCGGTAGCGGTGATCAGGCTCTCCTCGTGGTGGATGGTCGCAACTGGCCCCTCAACCAGGATGTCTACGCCCGCCGCATCCTTTCCGATGGAACGCTCCTCGACGACTACCGCGAGATCGTCGTGGCCGAGGTGGCCGAGGAACAGTTCGACACCGCGGTGGCGTGGGACGGAAGCGAGTTCGTCACCACGTTCAGCGATTTCCGCGACGACACGTTTCGTAGCGATCTCTACGGAGCGCGTGTCGGCGGGGACGGAGCGGTTCTCGACCCCGGGGGCTTCGTGGTGGTGAACGACAGCATTCCCGAGATGTTCTCGGCGGTGACCGGCTCCGGCGGGGAGTTCGTGATCGGAGGATCGATCTTCCGGCCGGACGACGGATACGCGAACTACCGGATTGCCGTACGAAGCTCGTCACCGGTCGTGGGAACTCCGGGCGTGGGGGACGACATCCGGCCGCCGTTGCTGACCTTGACTCGGAATCCCACGCCGGGACCGATGTCGATCGTGCTCACCCCGAGCAACTCGGCTCCCGTGACGGTGAGCGTCTTCGATGCAGCCGGACGCCTCGTGTACACGCTGTTCGAGGGGCGTGCGCACGGGGTGCTGCGCCTCACCTGGGACGGGCGCGACGCGCGGGGACGAGAGGTTGCCCCGGGGACGTACTTCGTGCGGGCGGCGACGCCAGCCTCGGAGTCCGTGGTGCGGGCCGTTCGCCTGTGAACCGGGGATCCGGATCCGAGCCGCCTCGGGTCAGGGAAACGACGATCGCAGGCTTGGGCGGGCCCCAGCGTGGAATGGATGTCGGCGGTGACGGCAACCGAGCCGTCAAGAGCGTAACGTCAACTGAAGCAACGCCTAAGCGTTCTCGGGGATGGACGACGACTCAGGAATGCGAGCATCGGGTGTATCTTTCGCCCGTTACCCGAAACCACATGTCAGGACCATGGACGGTCGAGGGTTTTTTTCTGATACTTTTCAGGATTTCCTGAAAATGGGCCCCTGACACCCATCCCGACCGGATGTCGGCCGGCGGAGCTGGCATCGGAGACCCGTTACGGACGTTCGATGGCCTCCTGTCCGATCGTCGCGGACCGAGACCATCTTCCAGATCCCTGCACGACGAGTGGGAGGCCCGCACGCCGCATCCAGCCCCCGAGCGGCGCGCATCCACACGAGGAGAGGACGATGAGGCGAGAGAGATCCCTGCGACGAGGCGCCGTCTGGATGGTCGCGATGCTGGCGGCGCCCCCCTCGTTCGCCGCGGAGCCGTGCGCGGACTGGGAGCTGGTCGACACACCGAATCCCGGCACGACGTTCAACTTCATCAACGGCGTCGCGCGGCTGGGCGCCGGGGATGCTCTGGCCATGGGGCGAGACGGCCAGGGAGCGTTCGCGTTGAGGTGGAACCGGACGACATGGTCCGAGATCGCGATTCCCTCCACGGCCGAGGTCGGCGGTACGTACATCGTCGAGGGTTGTGGAAGCACCCCCGCCGGCGACGTGTGGGCGGTCGGAGCTGTGTTCCTGAGCTCGTTCGATTCTGCCCCACTGGCCATGCGTCACGACGGCACGGACTGGGATCTCGTCGAGGTCGTCTCGCTAGATGGTGCACGCACCGGCGGCGCCGTGGCCGTTCATGCGCTCGCCGACGACGATGCGTGGGCGGTCGGTGCGAAAGGTGGGGATGGTGGCGGTGTCGGCGGGAGTCCCGTTCTCGCCATGCACTGGGACGGTTCCTCGTGGACCGAGTTCCCGGCCCCGGCCGTCGGTGATCGCCAGAACCACCTCGAGTCAGTCTCGATGGTCGCGACCGACGACGTGTGGGCGGTGGGGGATCACCAGAACATCGTCCAGTCGCCACTCGGCTTCCACGCCACGACGCTTCACTGGGATGGCTCCACATGGAGCGAGATCGTGAACCCGGGTTACTCCATCGCGGAGGGGACCCACCTCATGAGCGTGGCGGCCGTCGCGACCGACGACGTGTGGGCCGCGGGCTACGGTCCCGACGGAGTGCTGTTCATGCACTGGGATGGTTCGGGCTGGTCGATCGTCCCCGCCCCCGCCACCTCGAGCAGCTTCGGTGGCGGCCTGACCGTGCTCGCACCCCACGACATCTGGGCTACGACCGGCCGGGAGTTTCTGCACTGGAACGGCGCGGACTGGCAGGTCGTGCTCCCGGCCGAAGTGCCCGGAGCCTCCGGCATTGCCCTTGGCCAGCTCGCACGGATCGGCGCGTGCGAGCTGTGGGCGGCCGGGAGCTACCAGCCCGAGGGTGCACCGTACGCACGCACGCTCGCGCAGCACTTCCAGGCGGGCGTCGTCTCGGTGCCCGGGACCGTGACCGCACCGTCGATCATCTCCGGGCTGATCGCCCGCCCCAACCCGCTCCGGGCGCGTGCCGTCATCGGCTTCGATCTGACCGAGAACGCAGTGGTCAGCATGAACGTGTTCGACGCGAGCGGGAGGCAGGTTCTGACGCGTGCGGGCCGACGCCATCCGGCCGGCACTCATGCGGTCGAGCTCGATGCCACCGGTCTGGCATCAGGAACCTACTTCGTGCGTGTCGAGGCCGGCGCGGAGTCCATGGCGATGCCGATATCGGTGCATCGCTGATCCATGATCGGCGGGTGAGCACGGTGAGGAGGTGAGGAATGAGCAAGAGCATGATCATCGGGACGTTGCTGTGCCTGGGCATCACGGCAACCGAGCAGACGGCGCACGCGTCGGGTGACCGGGTCGGCGCGGATGCATCGTACTTCCTGGCCCCGTGGCGTGGCTGGGATTGCGGCTACTTCGCGGACTTCTCCGGAATAGACGACGGAGGATTCGGTCCGGAGGCGCTCGCAGTCGGAGACCTGAACGGAGACGGGACACCGGACGTGGTGATCTCCCACTCGTACCATGGCTTCCCTGGCATCTCGGTTCTGCAGGGTCTTGGCGGGGGAGCGTTCGCCCAGCCTACCTACCTCGGCACCCCGGGGAACTTGACGGTGTTCGAGGTCGAGCTGCACGACTTCGATGCCGATGGCGACCTCGACGTGTTCGCGGCGCTGCACGGTGGATCCGGCAATGGTCAGGCGGTCGGCCTGTGGCGCAACAACGGCGACGGCACTCTGGCCACCCGGCAGGATCTGACGGTCGGCACCGGTCCACGCGAAATCGCACTGGCCGACGTCACCGGAGACGGGATCGCGGACCTGATCAGCACCAACCACGGATCCATCTCCGGGAACACCGTCTCCATGCTCGAGCACAACGGCCTGACCGGACCGGCGGCCGGCTTCCTGCCCCGGGTCGACTCCCCGACCGTGACTGGAGCCAACGGGCTGGCGGTGGTGGACATGAACGGAGACGGCCTGCGGGATGTCGTCGTGGCCGGAGACGGACGCCGGATGGGCGTGGGCATCAATGCCGGCGGCGGCGTGTTCGACGCCCCTGAGGTCGAGTACAACCTGAACTACCTGAGCAGCTACACCGCCAGCTGCCTGGCGGCCGGCGACTTCGATGCGGATGGTGACGTGGACGTGGCCACGTCGTCGAACGGCCATCTCCTGATCTGGCGCAACGACGGCTCGGGGGCTCTGTCCGGAGAGGGCGGCACAGAAGCACTCCCGTTCGCATCGCCCGTGCCGCTGGACGACGGCGTCACGTTCTCGGGTGTGAACGCCTACCGGATCCGCGCCGAGGACGTGAATCTCGACGGCTGGGTGGACCTCCTCACCGCGAACTCCAACGGGCGTTCGGGGGAGAGCTGGAACCTGGTGCTCGGCGACGGCGCGGGTGGATTCCTGGATCCGCTGGCGTTTCATTGCTCGCAGAACACGCAGGACATCGGTGCCGTGGACGTCGACGAGGATGGTGATCTCGACGTGCTGACGCTGGCCCACTTCTCGAGCGCGCTCACCGTACACCTGAACCGGGGCAGTCAGGGGTTCCGTGCGATCGCCGACCCGGCTCCGGTGCAGCCCCTGAGCCAGCAGATCGCGGTCGCGGATCTCGACCTCGACGGAGACGTCGACGCGATCACGATCGCCGACGATGCGACCATCCTGCGCAATCCCGGCGACGGGCTGCTGGTCCCCGATGCACTTCGCTTCTTCACCCCGACGAACGGAAAAGACGTCCACCTGAAGGACGTCAACGGGGACATGTATCCGGACATGATCCTCGGTCCCGACGAGCAGTACCCGCCTTACGTGGTCGGCGTGGCCCACAACGACGGGGCCGGATCGTTTCTCCCGGGCTACATCCTGTGGCCCCTCGATCCGAGCTGTGGCACAGGCACGCTGGCGACCGGAGACTTCGACAACGACGGTGACGTCGACATCGCCTTGAGCGAGGAGCAGGGGTGTTTCGGATCGGTGGATCGACGGATCTTCCTGTTCGAGAATCTGGGCGGTGGAAGCTGGGTTTCATCCATCGCCACCGATCAGGTAGGCGGCCACTTCGGTCTCTCCACCGCCGACTTCAACGAGGACGGAAACCTGGATCTGATCACGGCCCAGGTCGCGATCGACATCACCTACACCGTGTTTCCCGGAAACGGCGACATGACTTTCGGCCCCGCCCTCGTGAGCCCGGGGCCGATCGGCCCCACACGTACGTATCTCGGGCTGTTCGACGTCGGAGACCTCGATCTGGACGGCCACCTGGACGTGGTCTCGCTGTTCGAAGATCGCTCGTTCGGAACCGACGTCGTGGGTGTGTTGCTCGGCCAGGGCAACGGCTTCTTCGATCCGCTCCCGGTGAACGTCGCGCCGGGGTCCAGCGCGCTGGAAGCCCTGCGCATCGGACTGGACGTGGACCTGCCGGACATCGATCAGGATGGAGACCGGGACGTCGTGATCACCAACTACGCCTCCAACGACATCTCGGCTTTTCTCAACGATGGATCCGGTCACCTCCGCTCGCACGCGCGGTACGGGGCCAATCTGACCCCTGTCGAGACGATGGTGGCCGACATGGACGGTGATGCGCTCGATGACCTCTGCGTACTCGTGAGCCGGCCGAATGTCGGCGGTGGGGTGATCGTGCTTCCCGGACTCGAGGTCGAGAACCCCGTGGATGTGGAACCCGCCTCACCTGGTGATCCCGCGATGCCCATCGTGCATCGGGTCTACCCCAATCCGGTGGGAGCCGCGGGCTTCATCGGCTACGAGCTCCCCCGATCCGCGGTCGTCGAGGTGTCGGTGTACAGCTCGATGGGGCAGCGGGTCCGGGCTCTGTGGAACGGACGGCAGGATGCCGGGCATCACGTCGTGGAATGGGACGCGACGGCGGATGACGGAGAGCCGGTGCCCAGTGGGGTCTACTACATCTCGTTCGAGGCCGATCGAGCTCGCGCGTCTCACAAGACAGTGGTAGTAAGGTGATGCTCGATTGCAGCTCACGTCGCGGCCGGAGCCGGAAGCGGGCCGGCCGCGGCAACCCATGACCCCGGTACCAGCCGGTGCCCATCCGGGGCGATCATACCATCGGACCTCGCACGATGACCGTGGACGGAAAACCGCCCGACCCCATTCAGGACGTCCGGATTCTCGACTCGGTCAAGGAACTCCGTGTCATGGCCGACGTCACTCGACTGGAGATCATGAGGCTCCTTAGCCGGACGGCGATGACCGGTACCATGATCGCTCGCGAGATCGGGATCCCTGCAAACCGCGCCCATTACCATCTGCAGCGGCTGCTCTCGGTGGGGCTCGTGCAACAGGTGCGAACGGGGCGCAAACGATGGCGCGACGAGCGGTACTTCGTCTCGGTAGCCCGCCATTTCGTGGTCGATCCGCAGCTGGGGTGCCGGGACGCTGGAACGACCGCCACCCTGCGCCGGGCGATCGAGACGGCCTTCATGGACTGGCGTCGGGCCGAGGTCCTGTCTCTCGACTGGACGCCCCTGGTTCGACGTCTGGTCCGGGAGTCGCTGCAGGTGCGGCCCGGGGAACACGTCCTGGTCGCGCACGGTCCGTTCGTCCTCGAGCTCGCCGAAGCGATACTGGTGGAGATCGATACCGTGGGCGCCATCGGTCACGCCAAGCCCTGGTCCCGAAACGTGCTCGTCAGGACGCTCGACAGTCACTCTCCCGCCGAGCTCGATCAGCTACGCTTCGTGCCCGAGTCCATCGACCGCGAGCTCGGAGCGGTCATCCTGGTGACCAGCAGTCTCGTACAAGGCACGCCGCCCACCACCGCGCAGCGCGAGAAACTCCCGCACTTTCTGGAGATGCTCTCCCGGTGGGATCGATCGGTGAAGGAACGTGGGATCCGCAACATGGAGGTCGCGCTGCCTCATCGCGGCGAGTTCGCGGAGGGTGAGCTCACCGCGGAGGAAGCCATCGACACGTTCTGGCGATGTGTCGAAGGAGATCCGGGGCTGCATTGCGCACGAGGACGTCAGCTTCAGGACCGGATGCAGGGCCGCCCGGAGATTCGGGTGTCCTGCCCCGAGGGAACGGATCTGCGGTTCCAGTCGGAGCCCGCGCTGACCCGAGTGCATGACGGTGTGATCTCCACCGAAGATGTCCGGGACGGGCACACGAGCGACCGTCTTCCCTCCGGACTCCTCTCCGTCGTACCGCGCGAAGGGTCGGCCGAGGGTGTGCTGATCGCCGACTACACGCACAGCATGGGTCGTCATTTCCGCGACATCCGGGTCGAGCTCGAAGAAGGCCGCATCGTCTCGATCCGGTCCCGCGAAGACGAGGACACGCTTCGGCAGCTGATCGATCGCGAGAGCGGGGATCCCGAAGTGCTCGGTCACATCACGATCGGTCTCAATCCCGGCGGCCGCGCGTCCACGGGCAAGCCATCGCTGGATGCGTGCCACGAGGGTGTGGTCAACGCCAGCTTTGGAGACGATGAACGCGCGGGCGGCATCGGTCGGTCCACGCTGAAACTCAATCTCCCGTCCAGGAAGATGTCTCTCCGAGCGGGATCCGAGACGCTGGTCGACGGTGGAGCTCTCGTGCTCGACGGTGCCGGCTAGACCCTGCGTCGATGCGCCGTGAGGCGGGGACTCGCTCGAAGCTGATAGACGCCGACCATCGATCCTCGGGCCACAACGGAGCTCCTGGCCATGATGACGGGTCTGCGTTGCAGCCAGATGGTAGTATCGGCTTGTCTGCCCGGAGGACGACGTCCCGATGGAGGGCGTCGGCCCGCTCGGATCGATGGGCGGGCTCGTGTGCGATTTCGACGTACGCGGGGTTATCCTGGCAGTCCGGCGCCCAGGAGGACTCCGTGAACCATCCACTGCTCGCCGTCGTCGTGCTCGTAGCCTCCGCACCCGCTGACGCCGGTGCGCTCGAGCTGGTCGCCGACGCCATCGCACCGGTGGCGGGCGGAGGCGCGATCGGCGATCGCTCGGAGATCGGCGCCGCCGGGCTCCCGCTCATGGGCCCGGGACAGGGTGGCTCGCTCGTCCTTCTATCCGGCCATCTCGCAGCCTACCCGCCACCGAGCGCGCTGGACATCACCACCGATCCGATGTCGTCCGTGCCCGTGCTCACCGAGCTGCGCGTGTGCAACGCGAACCCGGTGCGTGCAAGCGCTCATCTCGAAGTGCGAATCGCCGGTGACACGGACGCGTCCGTGTCGCTCGAGGTGTTCGACGTGCGCGGGCGCCGCGTGGCGGTGCTCGTCGACGGCACCTTGCCGCCCGGATCGCATGATGTTCGGTGGGACGCCTCCTCGACCGTATCGGCCGGCGTCTACTTCCTCAGACTGCTGGCAGGTGACCTCGTGGATCGGAGACGACTGGTCGTCGCCGAATGAGGCCGGCGGTCTTCCTCGAACCGGAGTGATCGACATGCTACGTGATGCCGTACGCGTTCGAAGGACGCTCGCGTCGCTGATCCTGGGCGTGCTCGTCAGTCTATCGGGCCACGCCGCTGGTCCCGACCGCATCAACTACCAGGGATCCCTGAGCGACAGCGGGACGCCCGTGGACGGGATCGTCGACATCTCCGTCGCCCTCTACGCCGCCGGCATCGGCGGCGAGGCGCTCTGGTTGGAGGCGCACGCCGACGTCGTGGTCACCGCGGGTGTCTTCCACCTGGTGCTCGGCTCGCTCAGTCCCCTGGACGCCTCGCTCTTCGACGGAGTGGAGCGCTGGCTCGAGCTGACGGTCGATGGAGAGACCATCACGCCCCGGCGACAGTTCCTGAACGCACCCTACGCCATGCGCGCGTCGGTGGCCGACGTCGCGCTGTCCGGTGGGGACGGCCCGTGGGAGGTCTCCGGCGACGACATGACGTCGGGACTCGCCGGCAACGTCGGGATCGGCGTGGAGACCCCGCTCGAGAAGCTTCACGTGCGAGGCAGCGCCGCACTCGACCTGGGCAGCCTCTACCTGCGCGACTCCGCCGATCGCACCACCATCGAGCTCGATGCCGAGGAGGGGAGCGCCCTCGGCGACATCACGTTCTACGACACCGACGGCTCCGCGAAGATCCAGATCGATGCCTATCACGGCACCGGCGGCGATGCGCGCATCACGATGGACGGCGCCCTTCACCTCGCGAGCGACGATCTCTATCAGCAGCCGACCACCGGCCGGATCAACATCGAGGACCAGCTGATGTTCTTCCGCGACGGCGACGGCGACGGCGACTACGACTTCGACCTCTTCGGCGCTGGGAACCTCTATCTGGGCGCGGAGTCGTCGATCCACCTCATGATCAACGAGTACGCGGCCGAGCGCGGGCGCCTTCGGATCACCACCGACGGCAACGCCAACTACATCCAGTCCGGGACGAGCTACTCGGGAACCACGTCGAAGGACCTGCGCGTCGGACCCATGAACACGTCCCAGGCGTACCTCACCGTGCAGGCGGAGACGGGCAATGTCGGGATCGGCACGCGAACGCCGACGAGCAAGCTACACGTCATCGGGAAAGCGACGTTCACCGGCGGCGTCGATCCGCCGTACATCTCGTTCAGCGCGGAGAGCCACCGGACGATCCGCGAATACGCAAAGGACCTCGACCCGCACGAGGTCGTGATGCTGTTCTGGAACGACGACGCGAAGCGAATGCAGGTGTATGCGCGCGACGATGACGCGTTCTACACGCTGGACGGGGAGCGGGTACCGGAGAGATAAGAGGGGCGATCGTCTTCCCGTGACCGGAGGAGGAGATGGAACATCGGTTCGTACCGGAGCACTACCATCGAACGCTCGGCCCGCATGAGCCTGTTCTGCGAGTCTCTGACGGAGACACCATCGTCACGACGACCGTCGATGCCGGTGGCCGCGATCATCTTCGCGAGCAGGTGACCCCGGGGGGGAACCCACAGACAGGGCCTTTCCACGTAGAGGGCGCCGAACGAGGTGACACGCTGGTCGTGCGCCTCGAGAGGATCACCCCGAATCGCGTCTACGGGTTCTCCGGGTCCTCGGTCGCGGAGAACGTCGTCGATCCCGACTACGTCCCCGACCTGCCGGACGCGCCGGGTGCCGAATGGGAGGTCGATGTCGAGGCCGGCACGGCGACGCTGGTGGGGCCGGAGTCGTCCCTGGGAACCCTCACGCTGCCGCTCGAGCCGATGCTGGGCTGCTTCGGTGTGGCGCCCTGGGGCGGTCAGGCCATCTCGACGGCGACATCGGCGGAGCACGGCGGCAACATGGACTATCGCGGCTTCACTCAGGGAACCACTGCGTACTTCCCGGTCTTCCAGCCGGGGGCGTTGCTCTTCATCGGTGACGGGCATGCGCTCCAGGGCGATGGTGAGATCGTCGGTGCGGGCGTCGAGATCTCCATGGACGTTCGCGTGACCGTGTCGGTACTCGAGAAGCACAGGATCCGCTGGCCGCGCGGCGAGAACGACGACTGGATCTTCACCGTCGGAAACGCCCGGCCGCTCGATCAGGCAACGCAGCATGCGACGACGGAGATGCTGCGATGGCTGCAGCAGGACTACGGCCTCGATGCACTCGGGGCAAACCTGTTGCTCTCGCAGTGTGTCCGCTACGACCTCGGGAACGTGTTCGACCCGGCCTACACCATGGTGTGCAAGTTGCCGAAGACCGTCCTGCCCTAGGTGACGGCGTGCATGGCGCACCCGTCGGGACGACCGAGAGCGTCGACGATGCGAGGCGCTCTCTTGCCCCAGCGAGCATCTGGTCCGCGTTCCCGGGCACAGACGCTCACACGGCGATTCTCGCTACTGCGCCAGCACCACTCTCTGGGACGTCACACGCCCCGCGCTCGCGAGCTCGTAGAAGTACACCCCGCTCGGCAGCCGGCGGCCGCCGTCGTCCGTGCCGCTCCAGCGAAGGTGATGCACTCCGTCCTCGAACGTTCCGGAGGCGAGAGAACGCACGCGGCGCCCCCGGGCGTCGAACACGTTCAAGGTGACTTCATCGCCGCCGGACACCTGGAACGAGACGTCCGTGAACGGGCTGAAGGGGTTGGGTCGACTGGCGATGAGCTGCAACATCGGCGGCGTCTCGCTCCCGGCGTGCTCGCCGGCGCTCACGACCGACCCCGTGCCGGCCAGCTCTGCCAGCGCCGCGATGCTGACCTGTATGGCCTGGGTCATGCACGGCAGGTTCAGCGTCTCGATCGTGTCCGTGCTGCGATGGTAGAAGGGGGTGGACTCCCCTCCGATCCCGCCGTTGTGAGCTTCCCAGCAATCCATGGCGGTGACCGCCGGGATGCCGAGTGCAGTGAACGACACGTGGTCGTCACGACAGACGCCGCTCAGCTTCTTGGAGATCGGAATGCCCACGTAGCGGTCACAGGCCGAGATGACGGCATCGGCCAGCCACTCGGATACGGGCTCGTATGCGACATCCAGGTCTCGTCCCCAGCCGGTGGGCCAGTAACCGATCATGTCGGCGTTCAGGACGGCCACGATGTCTTTGTCCGCGGCCAGGTAGTCCTGCGCGACGGCGATGCTGCCCCTTCGGCCCTGCTCCTCGGCGTTGTAGCAGATGAACTCCACCGTGCGCTGCAGGGGGTAGTCCCTCGAGATGAACGCGGCTTCCATTACGGCGGCGATCGCGCTTGCGTCGTCGTCGGCGCCCGGTGCGAGCGTGGTGGGCTGCTCGGACGTGGAATCGAAGTGACCGGAGATGATCACGATCTCGTCCGGGTACGTCGTTCCCGGAATGCGCGCGATGATGTTCTCCTCGGTGTGCCCGCTGAAGCTGAACGCATGGCGCTCGACCATCACACCGATGTCGGTGAAGTAGTCGACGAGCCAGTCCCCTGCGTCGGTGTTTCCCTGGGTATACGTGTGTCGGGTATCGAAGTCCTGAAGCGCCTGAACCCAGCCCGTCACGCGCGCCTCGGACACCGCGGTCACCATCTCCTCGACGAGCGGATCTGTCTCGGCGTCGGCCGCGACCATCGGAACGGCGACCAATCCGGACAGGATCAGCGAGCCCCACGATGTGTTCATGCCAGTCCCCCTCGTTCAGCGACCCGGGCATTCCTCTACTCACCCCACATGATGCTAGCGGGTTCGTGAGCAATCGCCATCGTGGAGATCACGTACCGTACGGGCGGCGAAACGAGCGACGTGAAGGGCGACGGATCTTGAGGGAACGCCTCCTGGCAGAGGCATGCATGAGTACCTCGGGAAGCTCAGCAGCGACGATTGACGAATGTAGTGATTGCCGGATAATCGGGGGAATCACCTACACCGCTGATGTCCCGACCCAAGTAGCATCGAGTTTCCTCGATATGGCACCTTGCTGCCCCCGGCTTCTCGCGATCGCCGGAGGTGCTGGGACACGTACGCCGGTGCGGACTGGCGCCCGTCACGCGACGTTCGCGGCGTGCAGGGGCTTTCGGAGAGGAGGCGCAATGAAGAGGATGCAAACAGCGACCGGCGTGAAGGCAGTCGCGGGGATTCTGGCGTTCGGAATCTGGATGGTTCGGCCAGGTGAGGTGGTCGCGCACTGTGATTCGCTGGATGGTCCCGTGGTCCTGGAGGCCAAGGCAGCTCTCGTCTCGGGCGACGTCACGCCCATCCTGAAATGGGTGAAGGAGGAGCACGAAGCTGAGGTCCGCATCGCCTTTGAGAAGTGCGTCGCCGTGAGGTCTATGGGCGCGGAGCCGGCCGAACTGGCCGACATGTACTTGTTCGAAACTCTGGTGAGACTGCATCGAGAAGGTGAAGGTGCGCCTTACACCGGCCTGAAGCACGCGGGCGGGATAGAGCCGATCGTGGCTGCCGCCGACGAGGCCATCGATGCCGGCGGCGTGGATGATCTCGCTGAGAGAATCGGGCAGGCGGCCGAGCACGGTGTTCGAGAGCGCTTCGAGAGTCTGATGGAGGCACGCGAGCACGAGGACGAATCGGTTGAGGCGGGGCGCGCGTACGTGGAGGCGTACGTGGAGTTCGTGCACTTCGTGGAAGCCCTCCACGATGCGGTTGCTCGCGGATTGGAGCACCACTGAGACGCGCATGCCGTGCAGCGCACAGCGGCACAGTGGTCGGCGGCGACCATGCGACCGCCCAGGGGCAGGTGAGGGTCTCCGAGCGGGCTCGGTCCATCCACCAGGCACCTTCCGGTAAGCCCGTTCGCGCGCTACGCGTGACCATTCGCCAGGGAATTGACCCTGGATCTGAACTCGGCGAGCGAGGAATCACACTGGGCGAAGATGTCCTGGACTCTGGCGAAATCGAGCAGCTCCACGTTGTGAAGGGTGGGGCACACCAGAAGGTCGGGCGACCGTTGGCGCAATCTCTGATCGAGGAGCGTCTTCTGCAGGATGTCGATGGCGCCGGCCGAGGCCTCGAGGCTCGACGGCGCCTCCTCGCTCTCGGGAGTGCGTGCTCCGGCCGCATTGATCGCGATCGTGACGTCACAGTGATCGAGCAAGTGGTCGTAAGGCAGCTCGTTGACGAGACCGCCGTCGACGAGGATCCGCCCGTCGAGCTTGCAGGGGGAGACGAGCCCCGGGATCGAGATACTCGCCCGGATCGCGGTCAGCAGATCCCCCTCTTCGATGACGACCTCTTCCGCTCGCCAGAAATCCGTCGCCACGATCGATAGTGGGATCTTCAGGTCGGCGAAAGTCTTCCCGGCGAGTGGCTCGAGCAGATGCTGCAAGAGGCGGTCGACATCGACGAGGCCACTTCGCCCGAGCCGGAGCCTCGACCGTGTGAGGATCTCGAGTATCGTGAGGATCTTGCGGAACGCCCGGCGCAGCGATGCCGGTTCGATGAAGTCGTACTGCTCCACGAGCCGCCTGATCTCCGCGCCGGATCGCCCCGCGGCATAGAGGGCGCCCATGATTGCGCCCATGCTGCAGCCGGCGATCGTTGACGGCTGGATTCCGAGCTCGTCCAGCGCTTCGAGGTATCTGATGTGTGCGAAGCCGCGCGCCCCGCCCCCACCGAGCGCCAACCCGATTCGTTTCACTTGGTACTATCCATGCTAAGCGCTAGCGGCGAACGCGACTCGCGCTTCCGGCAGGCCTTGCGATCTCGTTCCCGGACCTTATCGCGATGCGACACTCCCGGATCCTCGCATGAACGGTCCGCCAGGAGAAGCCAGGACGTACCTCAGCCGAGTGGGTACGGGTAAAGCCAGATCAAGGCTCGTTACTGGTCGTCGTCATCGGTTGCGTCCAGCGCGCGCATCATGTCGTCGTGGCGCGTGAACTTCACGCGTGGACGCCCTTCGCGCGCGCCCCGTGCGATCTCACGCCGGTCGAGAAGCTGCCAGTCGGCGTAGTGCACGACGCGGACGCCGCGCGCCTCGAGCATGTCCAGAAAGGCATCGGCGTCCGCGGGGAGCGACGGCACGAGCCCGTCCCTCAGAAGGTCCTCGCGCACCGCCTCGACGGTCTCGGCCGCGTCGGCCTTGTTCGTCCCGATCAGCCCGCGTGGGCCCCGCTTCGCCCAGCCGACGACGAACTCGCGGGGAACAGGATCTCCGTCTGCCGACACGACCCGTCCGGCGTGGTTTCGGATCGCCGCCCGATCGGTGTCGAACGGCACGCCCGGGATCGGGACCGACCGATACCCGATCGCGCGAACCACCTTCGTCACCTCGAGGATCGACTCCTCGTCGGTCGCCCGCACGGTGCTCGTGCCGTCCTCGGCGTAGAGGATCTCGTTCCGGCACACGCGAAGTGAAGACACGCACCCATTCCGGCCCAGCACCTCGATCGGCGAGGTCAGAAAGCGAAAGCGGATGCAACGCGCGTTCCGGCGCGGTCGCGTGCGAAAGCCCCGGAGGATCTCGAGGTTCTTCGCAGCGACCGGGTCGGCGTCTCTCATGTGCTCCTGGCGCCGGCTGAGCACGAGGTCGCGCTCGTCGACGAGCACGTCGACGTCATCGATCGCTCCCAGCTCGGCGAGCTCGGACGGCGTGCACTTGGCCTCGAGCACCCCACGACGCGCGAGCACGTGGATGTCGGTCACGTCGCTCTCGCGCAGCCGCTCGAGGGCCGGATCGGCGATGTCGGTGCGCCCCAGCGTATGCGTGGAGGTGGCGAGGATTCGCGCCACGTCGATGGCCACGTTTCCGATGCCGACGATCGCAATCTGACGATCGTGCAGATCTAGCGCGAAGTCGCCGTAATCCGGATGACCGTTGTACCACGCCACGAACGTCGTGGATGCCAGACATCCCGCGAGCTCTTCGCCGGGGATGCCGAGCTGCCGGTCCGCTTCCGCTCCGACGGCGTAGATCACCGCATCGTAGAACCGATGTAGATCCGCCGCCGTGACGTCGCGACCGACGGTCACGTTGGCGATCAACCGGACGCGCGGGTCGGCCGCGACCTTCTCGTAGACGCGCGTGACGTTCTTGATCTTCGGATGGTCGGGTGCCACACCGTAGCGGACGAGACCGAACGGCGTGGGAAGTCGCTCGATCAGATCGACGTCCATGTCGAGGTCGGGGAGCCGGCGAAGCGCGCTGGCCGCGTAGAAGCCGGCGGGTCCCGCGCCGACGATGGCGATCCGGTAGGGTCGTGTCGAAGCCATCTCGCGCCTCTTGCCTCGGGGTCGTCGTCGATGGTCGCCAGCCTAGCAAGGCCGTCGGCCGGGGGTCCAGGGAGCTGGAGAGGGTTTGCCGTGTCGGGCGGCTTCAACCGGACACCGTGGACTCCCGGCATGGGTCACGGGCGCCGTCTGGAGCACAGGTGAGCGAGAGATCCTGTGGAGCCCAAAAGACGCTACAATCCAGGCATGCCGATCACCCGAAAGGGGCGTCATCCAGCCAGCCGACGTGGGTGCCCATGCAGATGAGACCCGACGTGTTCCGGTGGTCCGGACGGCGAACAGCAACCTGAAGCGAGGCGGTATGCGGGACCCGGTACCGACAGGCACATGAAGTCGCTGGAGATTCCGTATCCGGCGCGAGCGCTCTCGATCTCGATTCCGGTCTGCGCTCTGGCCCTGACACACACCGGGGCGCTGGCGCAGGACTGCCCGATCGGAAGTCGGATCGCCTCCTACCAGTTCTCCGGCATCGACCACGCTCGGACGCTCGATCGCATCGACGCCGTCGACTACCTGGTGTGGGGGGGCGACTCACGCGTTCAAACCAGAGACCCCGACACCTTCGACCCGTGGGAGTACCACGACATGACCGGCATCCCGCACTCGATGACGCTGGCGCCGTGGCGCGCGACGTCCTCCTGGGAGGCCGTGGTCGTTCTCTCTCACGAGAACGCGTATCTGGATCTGGTGGGCATCGATCAGTTCGGCACCTTCGGAGCCGGGTTCAGCGGCGTCTATCTGGGCAGAGGCGGCTCCTGCGTCGACGACATCGCACCCGCCTTCTTGCATCGATACGAACATACCTCCGACGCATGGCGCGCGCTCAACGACGGTCTAACCGGGATCCTGTACGTCGGAACGCGGCACGGGCCCGAGTGCGCGCCCCACGACACGGGAAACAAGGTCTACTCGGTGAGGCTGGACGACGGCGTGAAGCTCGATGCCTTCAACTGGGACGGCACCGACGGAGAGGTGGACGACATCCAGGGCATGGTCCTCGATCCCATCGAGGATGTGCTGTACGTCACCACGGAACAGTCGGACGCCTTGCAGAACAGCCTGTGGGCGCTCGACGTGAGAACCATCTCGCCCTCGGAGCGCTTCAGCGTGAACGCCGGGCGCATCCGGGCGGCCCCCGTCCTGCGCAGCGGACGCCTCTATACCGTCAGCCTCGTCGACGGCGTGTCCGCGCGAGACCCCGCGGACGGTACGGTGATCTGGTCGATCACGACGCCCGGGTTCATCCCCGTCCAGTCGAATTTCCTGGCTCCGCTGACCCCGCCGTATCACGACGCCCTCATCGTCCAGGACTTCTTCGGCGACGTGCATCTCGCCCGCGATGAAGGCTCTTCAGGAAGCTGGGAGTGGTCGGCGATCATCCCGGGCGACGGCCAGCCGCCCCGGGGCCTCCTGACGTTCGACCCGGTCGCGGGCGCCATCTACGCCCCGGACGATTCGGGACTCATCTACCAGATCGATGCCGCGGATGGCGCGATCGTGACCTCGTTCGCCGCCGACAGTACTGGAGGCTTGCCGACTGCCGTACAGCTCGACTGGCCGCTCGAGGACGGTGAGCAGGTGGAGATGCTCGTGGCGACCGACGACGGGACGGTCGCCCGGCTCTGCGTCGCCGACGGCGGCATGCTCCAGAACGGGCTCGGGCCACCCGAGCGTGGCGAGCACTGGGTGGGCTACTCGTCGTACCACGACACCGACACCGGAACGTCGAACGTGATCCTGCATCCGCTCGACGTCGCCGGACCGACGCTCCTCACGTTCTTCGAGGCAACCGCGACCGGAGTCGGTCCCTGTGATCTCGGCCGGGGTCCGACGCCGTGCCTGGAACAGATGACGTTCTTCATCATGGGGTGGGACGCGGGCGCAATCGAGGGGGATCCCACCGACCCCGAGGCTCCCGGGAAGCTCTTTCACGTGGACGTGACCAGCCGACTCACGCTCGTCCGGGGGACGGGCTACACACGCTACGGCGGCGGAGACCTCATCGAGACGGCGCTCCTCAGCTTCGACCTCACGGGTCTCGGCCTCGTCCTGCCCTCCGCTGGCGGCAGCGTCGCGCTCATGGGAGAAGGGAGCGCATCTGCGCTCGGCGAGCTCTCGTACTCCTTCATCGACGGAGGCGGAGCAGAGACGGATTCGCTACACGTCTTTCCGGACGACACCACGACCCCGTTCCCACAGACCGCGGTCCGTGTCAGAGGGGAGCCCGCGGAGGCGGCGGATGTCGCCGATGGCGTCCCCGCGTCGCTTCAGGGCCGGGTCCACGTCGCACCGCATCCGGTCCGGACGACGGCGGCCGTAGCCATCGCCGGGGCTGAAGGTGACCCGGTGCGCATCGAGCTGTTCGATGCCGCAGGCCGGCGGGTGTCACGCATCCACATTGGGCACATGCGGGGTCCACGAGAGGTGATCACGTGGAATGCCACCACCGTGTCGCCCGGCATCTACTTCCTGCGCACCCTGATCGGACGGGAGGTCCTCACGCGGCAGATCACTCGCGCACCCTGATCCGTCGCGAGAAAGCGCGATCTGTCCTGGCCGGAGACCGGCTACGCGGCCGAGTCCCACATCCATCCGATCCTGGATCGCGCCGTTCTCGTCCCGCGCCTGACACACATCGTCGCCTGCACGGGTCGGCAAAGTAGGGTATGATCTGGCCATTCTCACGCGACCAACATCATCCCGGGGGGCCAACATGACTTCAGCTAACCCATGCCGCAGCACGGCGCTCGCACTGGCCGCGTCGATCACCGCCTGTTCGCTCGCGTTCGGGCAGCCGGATCACTTCGAGAGCCCCCACGTGCATCCCATCGACATGACGCCCGACGGACACACCCTGCTCGTCTGTCACACCGCCGACATGCGGCTGAGCGTGTTCGACCTGGACGGCACCTCGCTTCCGGCCCGATCGATCGAGATCCCCGTCGGGATCGAGCCCGTGACGGTGCGGGCCCGTACGAACGATGAGGCCTGGGTCGTCAATCACGTCTCCGACGACGTCTCCGTCGTCGATCTCACGACCGGGAACGTGGTGCGCACGTTGCTCGTCGGCGATGAGCCCACCGACGTCGTGTTCGCGGGCTCGCCCGAGCGCGCGTACGTGTGCGTCTCACAGGAGGACGTGATCCGCGTCTACGATCCCACCGACCTCGACGCACCGCCGGTCGACATCCCACTGGATGCGAGTGATCCGTTCGCGCTCGCCGTGGGCAAGAACGGGGCATCGGTCTACGTGTGTGTACTCGATTCGCAGAACCGGACGACCATCGTGCCGTTCGACGTGGTCGAGGCGGGGGGCGGACTCCCGCCGCCGTCGCCGCCGATGGCGCCCGGTCTACCGCCGGCGCCTTCCACGTCGTTGATCGTGAAGCATGACGGTACGCACTGGGTCGACGAGATCGGACGGCAGTGGGACTCGGATCTTCCCTTCACGCTCCTCGATCACGACGTGCTGGAGATCGACACCGCGTCGCGTACGATTGCGGGAACGGTATCCGACGTCGGGACGACGCTCTTCGCCATCGCGGTGAATCCCGACGACGACACGATCTACGTGACCGGTCAGGAGGCGTTCAACGAGGTCCGTTTCGAGCCCAACCTCAAGGGGAAGTTCGCCGAGACACGTCTCGCGTCGATCGACGCGACGACGCTGGTCGCGACCACGACCTCGCTCAATCCACACATCGACTACACGAATCCCGCCGGAAGTGAGGCGGAGCGTGCGCTGAGCCTCTCCACACCGACCGGCATCGCGGTCTCAGCGGCGGGAACCGAGATCTACGTGAGCGCGCTCGGCTCCGACGCGGTGGCCGTGCTGGATCCGGCCGGAGCCGTGCTCCGTCGCATCGACGTCGGAGCCGGCCCCACGGGCGTCGTGCTGGACGAACCCCGCAATCGACTGTACGTCGTCGGCCGGTTCGAGAGCACGATCTCGGTGGTGGACCTGGGCACGGACACGTCGGTCGAGGTGGCGATCGGCTTCGACCCCTCGGATCCCGCGGTGACCGCCGGGCGGCGACTGCTGTACGAGGGTCGGCTCTCGTCTGCGCACGGCGACCTCGCCTGCGGGACCTGCCACGTCTTCGCGGGCATGGACAACATCGCGTGGGATCTCGGGGACCCCGAGGGTGAGTTCGTGCCGAACGGCTTCAACGGCAACCACCCGATGAAGGGCCCGATGACCACCCAGTCGCTGAAGGGGCTCGCCGAGACCGACCCGTTCCACTGGCGCGGGGATCGGACCACCCTCGCGGACTTCAATCCCGCGTTCGTCTCGCTCCTCGGGCGCTCGAGCGAGCTGTCGGCCACGGAGTTCCAGGCGTTCGAGGACTTCCTGGCGACGGTGCGGTATCCACCGAATCCGAACCAGAACCTCGACGGCACGTTGCCGGATCCGCCCTCGGGTCCGAACCCGACGCGCGGCTTCGACGCGTACACCACGGGCAGTCTCGTCGGCGGGATCGAGTGCGTCGATTGTCACACGCTGCCTACCGGCGAGCAGGGACTCGTGATTCCCGCGCAGCTCCTGCAGGAGCCGCAGGACATGGTGATCCCCCAGCTACGCAACATGCACGAGAAGACCCGGTTCGATCGCGAGTCCCCGACCACGGTCCGCGGCTTCGGGTACACGCACGACGGTGCGGTGGACGACCTCCTCGAGTTCCTCCGGTTCCCCGGGTTCACGTTCTCGGGGGACGCCCAGCGAGAAGACGTCGCGGCATTTCTCCTGGCATTCGGGTTCGAGACGCCGGCAGCGGTCGGCGCCCAGTGGACGATGGACGGGGCGAACGAAGTAGTGGGCCTCCCCCGCGTGACCACATTGCGCGACGTCGCCGACACCGGCGTGATCGGGCTCATTGCCAAGGGCCCCGATGCATCGGGCCAGGCGCGCGGCTGGCTGTACGAGGGAAGCGACGGGTGGACGTCGGACCGCGAGGTCGAGGCCCCGCTGACGACCCAGGCGCTGGTGGACATGGCCGGGGCGGGGCGCGAGATCACGTTCACCGCCGTGCTCGCCGGCACCGAGTTTCGGCTCGGCATCGATCGGGACGCCGACGGCTATCGCGACCGGGACGAGATCGATGCCGGCTCGGATCCGGCCGATCCCGCATCGACACCCGACGCGCTCGCGGTAGGCGTGACGTCCGGTCGACCGGCGCTCTCTCTGCCACCGGTGCGGCCCAACCCGATCCGTTCGGGGGTGGCGACCATCTCGATCGACGTCGGTCGAGATGCGGCGATCGACGTGACCGTGCACGACGTTCGAGGCCGACGGGTCATGGCGCTCGCGAGCGCGGCGGCGCTCTCGCCGGGACGTCACACGATCACGTGGGATCTCCGCGACGAGCGCGGGAGCGTGGTGGCGTCGGGCCTCTACTATGTACGGGCCAACTCGGCGGTCGGACGCGCGGTCCGACGCCTGGTGGTCGTCCAGTGATCGTCAATCGGTGACGAGAGGCTCGCCGGCCTGCCCCGAGGAGCCTGTGCGCGCGTCCTCCGGCGTTTCCGAAGCCGCAGGTCGAGAAGCGCACCACGGCGAGAGCGGCGGAACGCCTCCGGATCCCACACTCCCGGATACCCCACTTCGATCGGATCACGAGGTGTCCGAGGACGCTAACGAACTATGGCTGCGAGATTTACGGATGTGCTGACTTCGCTCGACACGTGACGCCCCAGCTCCGCGCGTGTGCTTCTCACGGGTGAGATCGTGGCTTTCTCTGCGTGTTCTCCGATCGGCTTGCGCTCTACCCGGTGACGGGGCGAGACGCACCCGCCCCTCCGACAGGGTGAAAGGACGGAGTACATACCATGAGGACGCAGACTCGATTCCGCATCGCGCGACCTCTCGCCGCGATGCTCGTCAGCGCCATCGGCCTCGTCGGCTGCGGGGAGGACTCCTCGGCCCCCACGGCTCCAGCGTCGACCACCACTCCGCACACGTTGCTTCTCGACGGTGACGTTGGCGCCGCCACGATCGTGGCCGACCGGGCAGACTTCGGCTTCATCCACGGCACCCTCGAGTTCACGATCGAAGCGTGGGTGCGCCTCGATGATCCCGAGGACGATGCCTTCTTCACCATTGCGGGAAGCACGCCAAGGAGGCTCGAGCGAGGCTTCTTCTTCGGATACGAGAACCGCCCCGCTGTGGGCAATCAGCTCCTGCGACTGGGTGTGGTCCGGGGCACGGGCACGCAATACGCGATTCAGGCGTTCGGAGACGGCTCCGATCTCGCTGACGGCGAGTGGCATCACGTGGCCGTCGTCTCGGACGGCACCGGCCACGTCCTGTTCTACGTCGATGCAAACATCATCATCCCGACGATCGATGAGTACACAGGGAGCGGTGACGGCGAGCCGACGCGCGACCTCCAGATCGGCGACCTTCATTCCGTCGAGACCGGAGGCGACTTCTTCCTGTCCGGCGGCATCGACGACGTTCGGATCTGGGACGTCGCGCGCTCGGCGTCCGAGATCGCGGCGACGCGCACGCAGAACCTCGGAGCTCGGAGCGGCCTCGTTGGCTACTGGCGCTTCGACGAGGTTCGGGACCTCGACGGAGATGGGGAGACGAACGATGTTCCGGACTCCTCGGGACACGGAAACCACGCCCGGCTCGAGGAGACAGCACGGCTCGTCGAAGGGCAGCTCTACTAGACGGAGCTCGCGATCGTTCTCGCCGACGGTCTCTGCGGGTGTCGTGCGAAAGGAACGTCGAAACGGTGGGGTCTCCGCACCGCGATGCAACGAATGGCCGGGTGAAGGTCGATCGGGAGACGGTCCGGATACCTGAACGTCGAGAGCGCTGAACGCGATGTCGCCTCTGCACCCGAGCAGCAGGACTCCCTTCACGTCGCAGAACAGACGGCCAGCGCGAGATCAATCAGATGGGCGACGGCCAGTAACACGTGTGTCGTCACGACGTGTCCCCATTCGCGAGCGACCGGGGTACCTACAGCACCACGAGACGGACCATGTCCGACGATCGACCCAGATCGATCTTCACGAAGTAGACGCCGCTCGTCACCAGCCCGCCACGATCGTCGCGGCGATCCCACTCCCAGTTGACCAGACCGCCCGCGAGCGCACCGTCATGGAGCATGCGCACGTGGCGTCCCGAGACGTCGTGCACGGACACCCGGGCGACGTCCGCGCCCTCGCCGCGGTAGCGGACGCGCGTGAGGTGTCGCACGGGGTTCGGTCGGGCCTGGATGAGATCGACGATCAGGTCCGCATCGGGAACTGCGATCGTCGGGGTGTTGAGGAACACGTAGTTGCCGACGTTCGAGTCCCAGTTGGTCACTCCGAGGTCCAGATCCTCGGAGTAGGTGTAGTCGATTTCGACCGAGAGGCCGTTTCCCGGCTGGCTGGCGAAGGAGATCCAGCCGTTCACGAGGTGTGCGACGTAGGCCGTGGCCGGCTGCGTGATGCCGTCGACGCGCACCGCGTCGATCGATCGGACGGGCGCGTGCCCCGTGTGGAAGAACGTGCGGGTGCCGGTGCCGATCGCCATCGTGAGGCCGTCGGCCTGAAGCCCGTCGTTGTCGACGTCGCCCCAGAACATGTTCTCGATGACCGACGACGTGGCCGACGTCCAGACCGCACTCGGGCTGAGGTCACCGCCCGTGTTCTCGTAGATCCGGGCCGCGTCGAACCAGCGACCGGTGGTGAGGTCGGAGTCGCCGTCCAGGTCGAGGTCCTGCCAGGAGACGTGCGAGCCGTAGCCACCGGTGGCGGACTGCCACGAGGGAGTCGTCGCGAGGTCGCCGCTGGTGTTGGGGTAGACCTTGAAGCGTCCCGGCCCGCCCAGCTGGTCGTTGTCGGCGACGGCGAGCTCGGGGTAGCCGTCTCCGTTCCAGTCACCGAACGCGGTCGTGTTGCCGTTCTGCGGCGAGTCGGTCGACTCCCACGTCGGAGTGGTGAGAAGGCCTCCACCCGTGGTCTGGTCGTTCCGGTACACGCGATTGGGTGAGAGGATGCCGCAGAACGCGAGATCGAGGTCCCCGTCGGCATCGACGTCGTCCCAGAAGGCGTCGAGCGCGAAGCCGAGGTCGGCGGCGACCCAGGACGGCATCGCCTCGAGGGTGCCCGCGTCGTTCAGGTACACGCGGTGGTGGTCGGGATCACCGAAGTACGATTCGCCCGAGGTCGCGGCGAGATCGAGGTCGCCATCTCCATCCACGTCGCCGAGGGCGCAGGAGAAGGTGTAGAAGCTCTCGCCTGAGACCCAGTCGGGCGTGGACGAGAACGCACCGGCCCCATCGTTGTAGTAGACCTTGAGCCTGCCGGGCTCGGAGAAGCCGGCCGGCCCGATGTAGACCGACACCGCCACGTCGACGAGTCCGTCGCCGTTGATGTCGCCGAGGTCGAGGTGACCGTGGTAGTCGACGTCGGATGACGACCACGTCGGCGTGAGGGGCAAGGTGCCGTCCCCCTGGTTGTGATAGATGACGACGGACTGTCGCTCGATGTCGTTGCCGTTGGCGACCACCATGTCCAGCCAGCCGTCTCCGTCCACGTCGGCCCACGCACCGCCGGTGGCGACGTGACCGAGTGGGGTGGATGTGTACGCCGGTGACGTCTCGAGTGGAACGGCGGCGTCGGTGCCGGACGCGAGAACACCGAGCGCGGTGACGAGCAGGACCGGTCTGGGTGAGTGCATGACGGAGTCCTCGAAGTTGAAGGAACGCCCCAGAGTCGACCGACCACACGAGGACATTCATGATCGAGGACAGGGCGCCCAGCCTGTCCATAGGGGACTTCCCCTACTCATCCCTCACTGGAAGCGTACCGACGGGATGCTGGATGCCGCGGCATGTTGTGCAAGGGGACAACGTGGATGCGCCTTCGGGCCACGCGAGCAGAAGAGACGGTGATCGAGTCCGAGCGATCCGGTACCCTCCGCTCGACCGCCGCCGAAGGAGTACACGTGATCCGTCGTGCGATTCAGCTTGCCCTTCCCGCCGCTCTGATGGTGTCCAGCGCACCCGGCGCCGTCACCGAGAACGCGAGCCCCGGCTGGATCGTCTTCTCCTCGGCCCGGAGCGGCGACGGCGACCTCTACCGACTCGATCTCGTGGCCGCGGAGCCGGAGCTCCTGGTGAGCAGCGCGTTCGGCGAGGGGGGCGCACGCTACGACGCATTCCGACGGCGGTTGATCCACGTGCGGTACGAGGACGACCGCGCGCTCTTGATGGCCGGCGACGAGGTCCTGTTCCCCGACCCGAGCGGGGACGTTCCTCCGGTCTGGTCACCGGATGGCCGCTGGATCGCCTTCGCGTCCCGGCGCGACGGTCGCGAGGATCTCTACCTGGCTCGTGCGGACGGATCGGGCGTGACCGCGGTCACCACCGACGACGAGCCCGACCGGTATCCGGCGTGGTCGCCCGACAGCCGCCGCCTGGTGTTCGCCCGCCAGCTCGAGTCGGGGTGGGACCTCCACACCATCACCGTCGATGAGAAGTCCCCCCGGGTGCACAGGCTCACGGAGGAGGGTGCGTATGTCGGCCATCCCGACTGGTCTCCCGATGGTCGATCGATCGCGTTCGATACCCAGGTCGACGATCAGACCGAGATCGCGATCCTCGATCTCGAGACGAGATCGATCCGACGTCTCACGGACCGCCCGGGCAACGATCTCGTGCCGGCCTGGTCGCTCGACGGGACGCACCTCGCGTTCGGCGCCGACTCCGGCGACGGCAACTGGGAGCTCTGGAGCGTGACCGTCACGACCGGGGATCTTCGCCGGCTCACCGACTCGCCGGGGTTCGACGGAGGCCCGGTCTTCGTCCCGTCCTCGGTCGCATCTCGGTAGCTTCCCGCCGGTCGCGCCGTGATCCCGAGAACCGATGACGATACCGACGGTTCTCGGTGTCGGGTCACGGACATAGCGCCGACGCGATGGTGCGCGGGGCCCGGTATCGCCGTGGCTCGATGCTCGGGAAGCGCACTACAAGACGTGCTCCACTGAATTGGTCTATAATTCTCATTACTCACCTTGGGACTCGCGACTAGACGACCGTGGCATCGTGGCTCTTTCATGGGAGGCGGCATGAACCTTGGCAGTGCTGTATCTCGCGCGTTGCTCCTGTGCATCGTGGGATCGCTGGTCGGCTGTTCTCGAGGGGGTGAAACGAGAGATTCCGTGGCGGCACCGGAACGGGACGCCGCGATCCGGGACGTGAGTCAGGATGCGAAGTGGAGAGCGCGTATCGCCGCGCATCTTCAGAAGCATCGAGACAACTCCGCCATCTACCAGGTCGACCTCGATCGCGTCGGAGACCAGGACCCACTGCCGATCCCCGGCGGGCTGGCCGAGGGTGTTCACGTGTGGCTCCCCGGTCCGACCCACCTGGGCTTGCAGGGCACGGATGTCGATCCGAACACGATCACGAACTACCGGGGCTTCTCCGCCGTGGCGTTCATGGCGGGGGAGGTCACGGGGTCCGATGGCGTGACGTACGATCAGTTCCACGACATCAGGGTCTTTCGCGGCTTCTATCGCGGCGAGGACCGAGCGTTGAACTACGGTACGTTCGCGTTCATATGAATCGACCTCTTCGATCCCCGGTCAGGGGATCAGGTACATGACTACACCCCGGGCATCGCGCCAAACGGTCTCTTCTGGACGGTGCGAGTTCCTGAGAGCGCGGTTCATTTCGGACCCCGTTCGGTGAGCATCGTGATCGAAGATCTGGATGTCGTGGACACGTTCCAGATCTTCAGCGGCGTCGAGGTTCCGGCCACCGTGAGCTTCGACATCACGTTCACGCCCAACGGGCGGCTGCGCGTCCTTCATCCTTCCGGGGACTCGCTGCAGCCGACTTACGTGGCGGGTGCGGTCCGAGATGTGCTGGCGGAGGGCTACTTCTCGGCCAGCTCGCTGACGGAGCCCGGAGGTGAGCCCTACTCGTTCGAGAACGCGTACGCCAGCTCGGCCCCCGCCTGGGCGGAGATGGGTCTCACACGAAACGGCTCGTTCTTGAACGGTGGCCGTCGTGCGGCGCCGGATGACGACGACGCCCGGCTGGAAGAGATGGAGCAGGGGATCTTCCGGCTGCTCCAGGCGCGGTAGTACGGGCTCGGTAGGGTCGGAAGCCGGGTGCCGGCCCTACCGAGAACCGGCACAGGGTCAACCGGGACGACGTTCATGAGCTCTCGGGCTGGACAGGGAGCCGCGCGCAGGCGGCTCCGGGCCGGCAGTCTGCGATGCATGCTCGTCGTGCTCGTTCTCGCCGCAGCGCCTCCCACCGTGCAGGCGAATCCTCCGACTGATTCCGCGCGCCTGGATCGCCTCGTGGATCTGGGCAAGCTCTGGGGGACGGTCAAGTTCTTCCATCCGTATCTGGCCTACAGGCCAGTGGACTGGGACTCGGCCCTGGTCGCGGCGATACCCGCCGTCGAAGCCGCAACCGATTCCACCTCCTTCGGCGCCGCCGTCCAGCTCATGCTCGACGCTCTCGATGACCCGGCCACCGCGGTCGTCGTCCGTGAGTCTCCAGCACCGCCGCCGCTACCCGTCGACGAGCTCGACTCGCTCTCGCACTGTACCCCCGACAGCGTGCTAGTGGTGACGATCAGACGGGAGACCATGGGAGACGACTTCTGGTCGACCGTCGGGCGGTTTCGTGAGCTGGAATCCGAGATCGTGAGGGCTCGTGGCATTCTGTTCGATCTTCGCTCCGACGCGCCTCGAGGAGATCTTGGTACGCTCGACTACTACTTCTCGGCAGCCCGTCTGGAGGCGGCCCTGATCCGGGCTCCCGTGACTACACCAGGCCATCGCTCGCGAACGCACATGGGCTACGTTCCCCAGCAGGGCCCGACGTCGGGCGGCTACTTCTCCGGGTTCGTTCTCCAGGACGGTACACAGATCGCGCCGAGCGTTTCCGGTGCGGACGTGCCGGTGGTGTTTCTCGTCAACGAGAACTCCGACGTCCCATCGGTTGCTCTGGCGATGCAGAGCGCGGGCCGGGCGGCCATCGTGAGCGAGGGGCCGGTCGGTGATGCGGCTCTCGTCGAGACGCATCGGATGACGCTGAGCGACGGGATCGAGGCTCGGCTGCGCCTCGGTGAGCTGGTGCATGCCGACGGTACGGGCGGCTTTGCCCCGAACCTGCAGCTCTCCAGTGCGGACACCGGCGATGCCGCGCGGCAGCGGTGCCTCGCCTTGCTCCGGGACTTCGAGGTCGCGCCGGCGCCACGCCCGCGGCTGCCCCCGGCGAGCGCGCGTAAACCGGACAGCACGCATGACGACACGGCATACCCGTCTCGCGAGTACCGGATGCTGGCGAGCTTTCAGATCTGGGTCGTGATCGAGTACTTCTTTCCGTATCGAGATCTGATGGACGAGGACTGGGAGGGTGTGCTGCGCAGCTACCTCCCGCGATTCATGGCTGCTGAGGACTCACTCGCCTATCACCTGGCTGTTGCCGAGATGTACGCTCACATCCGCGACACGCACGGGTTCGTCAGCAGTAGCGTTCTGTCGAAGTACCTGGGCACGGCCTCGACGCCGCTCTATCTCCGCTGGATCGAGGACGCGCCGGTCGTGGCGGGCTTCTACGACGCGGAAACCGCGCACGCCGCCGGTGTGGAGATAGGGGACGTCATTCTCGAAGTCGACGGGGATGACGCCCTCCAGCGCGCGAAACGCCTCAGCAAGTACTTCGCGGCCTCGACGCCGCAGGCACTCATGAGCCGCGCCGTCGGACGCATCCTGTCGGGCCCCGAAGGCCATGCCGCGACGCTGAAGGTGCGAGGCCGGGACGGCAACACGAAGACCGTCGATCTGCCCCGAAGCCGGGACTACCGTCAGGGGTTCACCTATCGGACCGGAGATGTCGTCCGACTGCTGAACGAGAGCATCGGCTACGCCGACCTCGACCGCCTCACGAGCTCCCAGGTGGACGAGATGTTCGATCGATTCCGGGACACCGATGCGATCATCTTCGACATGCGGGGCTACCCGAACGGCACGGCGTGGACGATCGCTCCGTACCTGGCTGACGAGCCGGCAAAAGGTGCGGCGCGGTTCGAGCGTCCGATGCTCCTGGGTCCCGACGAGTCGGGACGACAGGTCGTCACGTTCACGCAACGCATCCCCGAACCCGGACCCCAGGTCATGCACTACACGGGAAAAACGGTGATGCTCATCGACGAGCGCACCATCAGCCAGGCGGAGCACACCGGGCTGTTCTTCGAAGCGGCCAACGGCACCGTCTTCATCGGCAGCCACAGCAACGGAGCGAACGGCGACGTCACGAGCTTCTTCGTGCCGGGCGGAATCCGGCTTGGATTCAGCGGTCAGGCGGTCCGTCACGCCGACGGTCGCCAGCTGCAACGCCTCGGACTGGTCCCCGACGTCGAGGTCGATCCGACCATCGAGGCAGTTCGAGCCGGCAGGGACGAGGTACTCGAGGCCGCCGTGTTGTATCTGAAGAGGACACATGCCGCGGACTGACCCCGATCGCGACTACCTCCACACGTGGGCAGTAGTGTCCCTGATCGTGTTGCTCAGCGCGGTTCTCACCTTCGGCGCGGCTGCCGACACGATCCACGACAACGAGACCATCGACGTGCCGGTGACCTGGGAGGCCGATGGGAACGACCACGTCGTCGTCGGTGTGGTCACCGTCAACTCCGATCTCACGATCGAGGACGGGTGCGTCGTCCGGTTCGATCACGGCGCGAATGTCGGTGTGTACGGATCGGTGATCGCGACCGGGGACCCAGAGGAGATCCTGTTCACGCGCGAGGATCCCAGCGACGAGTGGTGGGGCATCCGGTTCTACCCCGGGTCCACCGGGACACTGACCCACTGCACGTTCGAGCACGCCACATACGAGGCCGGCTTTGCCATCTACGCCTCGAGCGCGACCGTGGACTTCCAGGACTGCGAGTTTCGGGAGAACGACACCGGCATCGACATGGTGGCCATGGCAGCGGTGAGCATCCAGGACTCCTGGTTTCACGACAACAGTGGCACCGCCATCGAGGCCGTCGGACGCATGCCGGAGCTGGCCGGCACCACGATCGAGCGCAACGCGATCGGTCTCCACGCCAGGTCCGTTCCAGAGGCGAGCCTGTCGTCTCCCAACCTGTTTCAGGACAACGACATAGGCGTCAGGTTCGAGTCGTGCACGAATCCCGCCATCTCGAACCAGACGATCACCGGTAGCAATGGAGTCTACGGGGCGCTCTTCATGGACACGACCGGCCAGTTTCACATCGGCACCGGCAACACCATCACCGGGAACAGCTGGGGGCTGTCGATGTCGATCGGCTCCTATCCCGATGCGGCCTCCGCCCCGAACCTCCCGGTGGCCGGGAACACCAACGACGACGGGATGCAAGTGCGGGGCGGCGACACCGCGGGCGACATCGTGTGGCACGATGTCGGGGAGCGGTTCGTCCTGACCGGCACGAGCGCCACCGTCAGTGCGGGCGACACGTTCTCGATCGAGGACGGGGTTCAGGCAGCGTTCGATGATGGGATGTACCTGCGCATCTGGGGCACCATCGTGGCCACCGGTACCGCGTCGCCGGGCGTTCTCTTCACGCGTCGCGACATCATGGACGAGTGGTGGGGGTTGTGGTTCTTCGGCATGTCGGTGGGATCGTTCGACCACTGCACGTTCGAGCATGCGACGTACGACGAGAGTCGCGCCATCAACGGCGCCTTCGCCCGCTCGATCGACGTGCAGAACTGCGAGTGCCGTTTCAACGACACGGGCATCTACCTTGCCAACGTTGCCTCGTCGAGCGTGGATGCATCCTGGCTGCACGACAACGGTGACGTCGCGATCCGTTCCGAGGGCGTCATGCCCGAGGTCGGCAGCTGTACGATCGAGAACAACACTACCGGTCTCCACGTCGAGTCGGCCTCCCCGGCCACGCTGTCGAGTCCCAACGTCTTTCAGAACAACGTCACGGGCGTCATCTTTCGCTCGTGTACCGGCCCCGACGTGTCGAACCAGACGATCACCGGAAGCAACGGGGACTACGGAGCGCTCTTCATGGACACGACCGGCCAGTTCCACATCGGCACCGGCAACACCATCACCGGCAACAGCTGGGGGCTGTCGATGTCGATCGGGTCCTATCCGGATCTCGCGTCCGCTCCCAATCTGCCCATCGCCGGCAACACCAACGACGACGGAATGCAGGTTCGGGGTGGTTCCACCGCGGGAGACATCTTCTGGCACGACCTCGACGAGGACTTCGTCGTCTCCGGCGTCAGCCCCGCGATGAACCATGCGTTGCTCATCGAGGACGGCGTGCGGGCGGCGTTCGACCACGGAATGTCGCTGAACGTCGGTGGAACGGTCGTGGCCGTGGGCAGCGCGTCTCCGGGTGTCCTCTTCACCCGCCGTGACCCTGAGGACGAGTGGTGGGGGATCTGGTTCAGCGCCGCATCCTCCGCCACGTTCGAGCGGTGTACGTTCGAGCACGCGACCTACGGCTCGGCCTACGGCATTCATGCTGCCTCGGCGGAGTTCATCGACATCGAGGGCTGTGAGTTCCGCGACAACGACACGGGGGTCTACACGTCGCACGTGTCGTCGGTTGGCATCCAGAACTCCTGGTTCCACGACAACGCCGCCGGCGCGATCCGAGCGCACGCCGGAATGCCCCTCGTTCGAGGCTGCATGATCGAGCGGAACAAAACGGGTCTTCACATCCAGAACGCCACCGGAGCAACGCTCGTCGACGCAAACGTGTTCCAGGACAACGACACCGGCATCAGATTCGAGTCATGTGTGAATCCTGACGTCTCGAACCAGACGATCACCGGGAGCAACGGGGACTACGGTGCACTCTTCATGGACACGACCGGGGAGTTCCACATCGGTGCCGGCAACACGATCACCGGTAACACCTGGGGGCTGTCGATGTCGATCGGCTCCTATCCGGATCTCGCGTCCGCGCCCAATCTGCCCGTCGCCGGGAACACCAACGACGACGGGATGCAGGTGCGGGGTGGCTACACCGCGGGGGACATCGTCTGGCACGATCTGGGTGAAGACTTCGTCGTCTCCGGCGTCAGCCCCACGATTCTGGCCGGGCACACGCTGAGCATCGAAGACGGTGTGCAGGCTCGCTTCGATCACGGACTGTCGATCCAGGTCGAGGGAGCGTTGACGGCCACGGGGATGCCGTCGTCGGGCATCCTCTTCAGCCGCCGCGATCCCACCGACGATTGGCGGGGGATCTGGTTCGGAAGCGGCTCGACCGGGAGCTTCAAGCGGTGCACGATCGAGTACGCCACCTACACCGGCGCCTTCGGAGTCCACGCGGTCGACGCGGACGCGATCAGCTTCGACGGCTGCTTGATCCAGGCCAACGACACCGGCGTCTACGCCGGCGGCTGCTCGCCGAGCTTCCTGAACACCGTGGTCACCGGCAACTCGGAGTACGGCGTCCATCTCGACGGTGCATGCGCCCCGTCGTTCGGCTCCGGATTGGCGGAGTGGAACGACATCTACGGGAACGGCTCCGGAAACCCGGGTCGCGACCTCCGGAACGGGACCCTGGACATCACCGCGGAGTACGTGAACTGGGGTGTGGTCCTCGAGGCTCAGATCGAGGAGCGGATCCATCATGAACCGGACGACGGTTCGCTGGGTCTCGTCGACTACAGCCCCTGGACCGACGCCGAACACGAGCTGGCGTACGACGAGGACCCACTGGCGGTCACTCCGCCATCGACTCCGATGCCGATCGCCTTGGCACTGTCACGGAATCGACCCAACCCGGTCCGGTCCGGAGTAACCTTCCGCTATGCGCTACCCGAGGACGCCTTCGTGTCGCTCGAGGTGTTCGGCGCGGACGGACGCAGGGTAGCGGTGATCGAGAGCGGATTCCGGTCGGCTGGCTTCAAAGAGACCAAGTGGGACGCGACCTCCCTCGCCAGTGGGACGTACGTGTATCGCCTTCGCGCCGGGACCGACGTCCGGAAGCGCAAGCTGGTCGTCGTACGGTAGTGACCGGAGATGGACCGCTCGGGCAGGGATCGGGAAGCACAACGTAGTTTCTACTCGACCGTGTGAGATCGAGACGGTCGCCACGGCGTTCTCCGCGCGACTTCCTCATCCGCGCGCCTCGCTGGATCTGTATCTCGTTGTTTCACAAGACGATGCGCCGCCACGCCGATCAACTCACCAAATGGCATGCGGCTTGCCATTCCCATCTAGAAACGCGACCCGAAGGTCTCGGGTCCGGGCTCGACTATCACGGCCGCGCCGAGCGCGCCGGCCCTCTCGAAGGAGGCGACGAGATGCGACTCACGTCCACGTGGATCGCGGCACTCGTGGTGCCGCTCATTCTGTCCGCCGGCTGCACGGCGGGCGACTCGGCCGAAGGCACGCCCCACGACGAAGCGAGCTCGACCCCCCTCGAGGTCCCGGCCGGGACCACGATGACCGCCGAGCTCCTGGGCGAACTGGACTCGCGTGAGATGGATGGGAGCGTGGCGATTCAGGCCCGGCTCTCCCAGCCCATCACGGTGGACGGCGCCGCGATCATCCCCGTCGGTGCCACCGTTCGGGGCTCGGCCACGCGGACCGAGCGGGACGACGCGACCATCGTCACGCTCCGCTTCGAGGAGATCCACCTCCCGCAGGAGGGCTCGCGGGGGATCGACGCACGACCGATCGAGCTCGTGGCCAGGCCGGACGCCGGCGCCAACGCCCTGAAGATTCTCGGGGGTGGCGCGGCGGGCGCCCCTCGGGGCCCTGATCGACGGTGGTGACGGCGCCGCCATCGGCGGTGTTGCCGGCGCAACCGCCGGAACCATCGCGGTGGTCATCGCGGGCAATCACGTGAACGTCCCTGCCGGTCAGAGCATCGCGATCCATCTCACCGACGCGCTGACCGTCCACACGTGAGCTCGACTCGACCTGCACTCACGAGGAGGAACGACAATGCTGACCAGGACAGACATCCGTACATGGGGCATGGCGATGTTGCTCACCGGCGTGATCGCCATGCCCGCCGCATCCGACCCCTTGCTCGGCATCCGCGGCGGCGTGAACCTCGACCATGACGATCCGGTGCTCGGCGGTGAGCTGCTTGCCGCAATGGGTGGTGGGTGGTGGTCGAACCCCAACGTGGAATACACCCTCGGCGCCGATGTGCTGGGCTTGAACGCCGACTTCCACTATGACTTCGCGACGAGCACTCGAACGTCGGTGTGGGCGGGGCCCGGACTCGCGGTGCTCATGGCCGATAGTCCCGGAGGTGACGATGCCGATGTCGGCATCAATGGCGTCTTCGGTGTGGCGTGGGCCACGCGGAGTGGTGCATACCCTTATCTTCAGACGAAAGTGACCTTCGCCGATTCGAACATGGCGCTCGTCACCGCAGGCGTCCGGTTCTAGCGAGCCCCGGACACCAAGGCACCGGACCGGCCAAGCGGGCGGACGAACGCCGGCTTTCCTGCCCAGCTCAATCATGCGAGACTGCCACGGGTACGGGGTCGGGGCAGTGACCCGACCCCACGAGGTCCCATCCGGTCCAGGTGTCGGTGGGGAGTGCGTCCAGCACGTGCTGCGAACGGCGAGAGGGACAGCATGCTAGAGATCAGCTTCTCGCAGGTTCTCTCGCACCTGGTCCGTCTCCTCGTGGCGTACGGTCTCGCGTACCCGATTGGTTGGGATCGAGAAGCGGCCGCACGCAGCGCCGGCCTCCGCACGTTTCCGCTCGTCGCGATCGGTTGCTGTGCATACATGCTGATCGCACGGGACGTACTACCGGATCCCGAGTCTCACGCCCGGGTCATGTACGGACTCATCACCGGGATCGGTTTCATTGGCGGAGGTGCCATTCTCAAACATCGTGGCAGCGTGACCGGCACCGCCACCGCCGCGAGTATCTGGAACACGGGCGCGATCGGGATTGCCGTCGCCTTCAGTCGGATCGAGATCGCGCTGGTCCTCGCGATAACCAGCTTCGTCACGCTCCGCTTCATCCGACGGTTCAAGTCAGGCGCGAGCTCGACGATGGCTAGTGGCCGAGAATAGGAATGCGTTTCCGGAATGTCAGCCTACGAAGCCCATGCTGGGCTTTGAGTTTTGGGCATGCAGGGGCTGCCACCTGGTGATCCACGGGCTCCCGAGTGTAAGATGACATGGTGAGTTGAGGGCCTCCGAGCTTCCTCGCGCCCCCAGATCGTCGAGATCGAGCCCATGCGATGGAGGTTCCACGTTGAACCGCCTCGCCGCCCTCTCCGTCGTCGTCGCGCCGCTCGCGGTGGCAATCGTCGAACCCGTGTGCGCCGAGGTCGGCTCCTTCGAGCCCATGACCAGCCTGGAGGGGACTGTCCGCGATTCCAGCGGCCCGGTGTCCGGAGCCATCGTGTGTGTGCAGGCCACGACCCGGAGAGCGGTCTCGAACGAGCACGGCTGGTTCGCGCTGCATGATCTGGAGCCGAGCCGACCGATCACGCTCACGGCCTGGGCCCCCGGATACTACATCGGCGGGGGCACCGACCACGTTGCGGGAGTCGACCCCGTCGAACTGACCCTCACGCCACATCCCGCCGAGGACAATCCGGACTACCGGTGGATCGGTGCGTTCTCCAGAGACGGTGATGAGGAGAGCTGCGAGAACTGTCATGCGCGGGCGGACGCCCGCGATCCCCCGCTTCTCTTCGATCAGTGGACGCACGACGCCCACGCGAATGCGGCCCGGAACATCCGGTTCCTGACGATGTACGCGGGAACCGACGTCCACGGAAACAAGAGCCCTGACACACGGCACGGAGCGATGCGTGACTACGGGACGTTTCCCCTCCCCGTCGACAGCCGTGTGGCGTACTTCGGTCCCGGATACAAGCTCGACTTCCCGGCCACGTCCGGCAACTGCGCGAGCTGTCACGCACCGGTCGCTGCGGCGGACGCCCCATACGGAACGGACCCGACGACGCTCGAGGGGCTAGAGGCCGAGGGCGTCAGCTGTGACTTCTGCCACAAGGTGTGGGACGTCCGGTTGGACCCGGACACCAGACGACCGTATCCGAACATGCCAGGAGTCCTCTCCTACGAGTTCCGCCGTCCGCCGGACGGTCATCAGCTCTTCGTCGGTCCCCTCGACGACGTAGCACCCGGAGAGGACGTGTATCGGCCGCTTCAGAGGGAGAGCCGCTACTGTGCGCCGTGCCACGCCGGCAGCTTCTGGGGCACGCCGATCTACGACTCCTTTGGCGAGTGGCTCGAGAGTCCGTACAGTCATCCCGACTCGGGTCGAACCTGCCAGGACTGCCACATGCCGCGAGGATGGGGCGACCACTTCGCGAGGCTCGACAAGGGCGGTCGGCGTCGAGATCCCGCCACCCTGTCCGGTCACCGCATGCTCGGTGCCGGTGATGAGGCTTTCCTGCGCGGTGCGGTCACCTTGACCTCCGTGGTCGAGATCCAGGGCCCCAGACTCTCCGTGGAAGTCGAGATCATCAACGACGGAGCCGGCCACCATGTGCCGACGGACTCGCCGCTGCGTCACATGATTCTCATCGTGAGCGCCACCGACTCCGACGGCGGTCCTTTGGATCAGCTCGACGGCCCGACGATACCCGACTGGTGCGGCGTGGGAGACCCCGACGAGGGCTACTATGCCGGCCTTCCAGGTACGGCCTACGCGAAGATCCTCCGGGACTCGTGGACTGGAAGCTCTCCGACAGGCGCATACTGGAACCGGACGCACATCGTCCGTGACGATCGCATCCCGGCCCTGGGACGCGATGTGACCCGGTTTGACTTCGACGCCCAGGGCGCCGAAACCGCCGTCGTCGTGTCCGTACGACTCGTCTACCGTCGCGCATTCATAGAGCTCGTGGATTGGAAGAGCTGGGACGTTCCGGACGTGGTGATGGCCCGTCGGGTGCTGTCCATCAAAGAGGGGGATCGGGACGGCCGGTACGACATGATCCGGTCTTGATCGAGGAGGGCGCGAGATGAACCGTCTGTTTGCGGGCAGCGCGACCACACTGTATGCATCGCTTCTCGTGTCGTCGAGCTTCCGGCTCGCAGGAGCTCAACCGGACGATCCCGCCTACCTGCTGGAGCCGTGGGTCCGACTCGGGGGTCCCCCCGGCGGTATCGGGTACGACATCCGCATGCAGCCAGACGGGCCGGACACGATGTACGTCACGGACAGCGGCGCCGGCATTTTCCGGAGCACCGATGGGGGGCAGAGCTGGGAGCCGATCAACGAAGGCATCGAATCGACCCCGGACACGGGGATACTCGTCTTCTGTGCGACGATCGATCCACACGATCCGAACACGGTCTGGATCGGCACTCAGTT